>JAFEAM010000017.1 GCA_018266395.1 Bacteroidota bacterium
AGCGGTGACATAATGAAGATAAGGACGAGCACAGGATTTAGAGACAATACCCGTTGTCTTAGGCTAGCTGAATTTTCTACAATCCTACCATCCCTCCGGGATTAGTTAATTCAAAATCTTCGGCAGAATTCAAGCTAACTATCCGTTCTTTACAAAAAGATCGAATGTTGAAATTGTTTTTGTTAACCATGGGTTTTAGTTACACATTTTGATCAGGTATTCCCGGAAGACCTGAATCGGGCAATTAGTATTTTGCTTCACTATCGATGAAATAGAATCTTTGTCGATGATCAAAGTATGGCTGGTACATTCTCTCAAATCTATATCCATGTGATTTTTGCAGTAAGGAGACGGGAAAATCTAATCGGCGAGTCGTGGAAGGATGAACTGCACAAATATATTGCCGGCATAATAGAGGGCAAGAAACAAAAGTCGATTATAGTAAATGGTATGGCAGACCATATTCATGTTTTGATAGGCTTACGACCTTCCACGAACATTTCTGATTTGGTTCGCGATATCAAGAACAATTCATCGAACTTCATCAACGACCGAAAGTTTTTGAGGTGGCACTTTTCCTGGCAGGAAGGTTATGGTGCATTTTCTTACTCTCATTCACAGCTTAATAATGTTTACCAATACATTCTAAATCAGGAGAGGCATCATAGGACTAGAACCTTTCGAGAAGAGTACCTCGAAATTTTAGAGAAATTTGATATTACATATCAGAGTAATTATGTGTTTGATTGGATTGATCTATGATCGACTTCCGTACGAAAAACCTGAATGATTGATACTATTATTGGTGGGGACAAATGGAGAAGGTAGTGACATAATGAGCTGAGTGAGGTTTTGGATATCATGCCACCCCTTCTGGGATTTGAATCTGGAGCCTATTTATTCTCAGAAATAGCTAACGCAAAGCCTGAAGGGTTGAAATTCTTCGAGCGCTACTATATTGATTTCGTCACTTAGGAATTTGAATCTGATAGCACTACGTCTTCGCAGAAATGACCACGTGCGAGATTCAACATACAAAATTTGTTCTATCACTAGGCCTTCTTCACCGCCTTCACCACCACAAACGACCCTTCGCCAAAACCAGGCTTCACGGGTTGCTGTTCTTTGATGGAATCCAGCGGACCGAACAGGGTCTGACAGAATTCAAGCCCCCTGAAGCCGGCCAGTGTGAGTTCATCACTGATCCTCGTGACAGGAAAGAAGTTGGCGTGTTTGTAGAAAGTGCTCTCGTGCTTTCTTGCTTCATACTCCTGACCGATGACACTGTCGCGGTCAACAAAACCTACAACCAGCGTGCCATTTCTTTTAAGTACCCTGAAGGCCTCCTCGAATGCGGCGCCAAGGTCCTTGAGGTAGGAAACGCAAAAGACCATCAGCACAAAATCGAAACGCATGTCGCCGTACGGCAATTCCTCTGCCTTTGCATTCATGGTCTCGATTCCTCTTTTGTTGGCCACCACCCGCATGGGAGTGGAGGGTTCTATTCCTTCCTTGATCCCGAGAGCCTTTGCATATTGTCCTGTTCCCAGTCCGATTTCGATGCCCGACAAGTGTTCTCCTTCCGGCAGCATTTCGCGCACGGCCTCAATTTCAGAACGAAACACAAATGGATATTGCCTGAACCATTCCTCGTATTCGGCAACATGTTGGTCAAACAATTCAGTGGTTGTCATATCCTGTGCAGCTTTTTAGGGGAGATGAATGTTAATACCAAGCTACCTGAATAGACGGCCAATTGACATGACGGTAGTCACGCAGGTGTTATGATTGATAATGCAAGCGATGACCAAATTTCATGGCAGGTTCTCAATGAGGTGCCCCCTGTGCGCTGCTTTCAGCGAAGGTCTTCAGCTTTTGTGCGTACTCGCCCAGCCGGTGATTGACCAGGAAGTCGATGGTTCCTTCTTCATCAACGTTGCCTGCTGGACACCCGGTGAGAATCTCGATTCCTTCGTCAACGGTGTCGATGGCCCAGATGTTGAAGCGTCCGTCGCGGACGGCCTCCTGGATCTCTTCCTTCAGCATGAGATTTCTCATGTTTGCAGAAGGAATGATAACACCCTGGTCGCGCTGCGCACCCAGTCGCTTGCACACTTCGAAGAATCCTTCAATCTTTTCGTTCACACCGCCAATAGCCTGTATCTCGCCTTTCTGATTGATGGAGCCTGTCACCGCGATATTCTGTTTGATGGGTACACCGGAGAGACTGGAAAGGAGGGCGTATAACTCTGTGCTCGATGCGCTGTCGCCCTCCACTTCAGAATAACTTTGTTCAAAGGCCAGACGGGCATTGAGACTGATGGGGCGGTCCTGAATGAATTTTTCGGAGAGATATCCGGATAGTATCATGACGCCCTTGGTGTGAATGGGGCCGCTGAGTTCGGCCTCTCTTTCAATGGCTATGATACCGTCTTTGCCAAGACCCGTTGTACAGGTAATTCTGCTGGGAATGCCGAAGTCAATGTCTCCAAGACGGATAACCGACAAAGCATTTACCTGGCCTACCCGCGTGCCCTTCACATCAATCATGATCTGGCCGTTGCCGATCATCTCATTGAGTTTATCCCGGATCAGGCTTGAACGGTAGACCTTCTCTTCAATGGCCTTCTGCACATGCGCAACGGTGATTTCCCTGGCGTGATCAGACGATGCAAAGAAATTGGCTTCTCTCATCACGTTTGCGATTTCACTGAAGTAGGTTGTGAGTTTGCCCTGATCGTCGGCCAGCCTGGAACCATGTTCGATGATTTTCGCGACAGCCTCATCGTTCAACTGCAGCAATCCTTCCTTGTTCCTCAGGAAAGAGCAAAAGTGCATGTATTCGCCGATGGCCTTGTCGTTTCGTTCCATCGAAACGTCAAAGTCGGCCTTGACCTTGAAGAGTTCCTTGAAGTCGGTGTCGTATTCGTACAGCAGCGAGTAGAACAGCGGACTGCCGATGAGGATGACTTTCAATTTCAAGGGTATGGGCTCTGGCCGCAATGTCTTGGTGGTGATAAAGCCCCACTGGTCACCTGCCTCCTCTATCACAATCTCCTTGTTCTTGATTGCGCGCTTCAGACTCTCCCAGGAGAAATAGTTCTTGAACAGGTCTTCCACCCGGAGGATAAGATAGCCGCCGTTGGCAGCATGCAACGATCCCTGGCGGATCAGCGACAGATCTGTCACCCAGGTTCCCATGGACGATTCTTTCTCGACGCGTCCGAACAGGTTGTTGTAGGTGGGATTCAGTTCAAGGATGACGGGCGCACCCTGCACTCCTGTGTTTTCAACCAGTGTATTCACATCATACCGCCTGCGGAAGTTGCTCTCTGTGCCATCGCCGGGGATGCCATCACCAGGTTTCTCCGGCATCAGCAACAGGGAGAAATTGATGAGGATGTCCTTCCTCACTTCCCTCAAATGCTGCAGGACATCGGGAATGGTGGTGTACTTTTCTTCCATCTCCTCCATGAGCGCGCTGATGGCATAGGTGGCCACCTCTTTCTCCAGCTTGATCACTTCTTCGTTGGCGGACTTCTTCAGTTTCCTCGCTTCCCGCACCACCACCTTGATTTCTTCCATGAACTTTTCCTGCTTGGCGCGGATCTCTTTCTGCTCGTCCTCGCCGAGATCGTTGAATTGTTTTTCCGTCATGGGCTTGCCGTTCTTCAGCGGGACGGTGTAGATGTCCATCGGTGTTTCTTCCACCATAATGGATTCCTTCCTTGCCCGTTCGTTCAGCTCATTGAACAACCCGGCCTGTTGGGCACTGAAGTGCTCTGCGATGTCGCGCTTGCGACGCAGGTAGTCTTCATTTTCGAATGCCTTCATCAGCGTCTGGTGTGCATCGCTGATGAGGGTCTTCATGTCCTGTTTGAATTCCACGGCCATTCCTGCAGCCAAGCTGAGGCGCGTGGGCTTGTACGGATCCTTGAAGTTGTTGACATAGCACCAATCGCTTGGGACCGGCTCTTTGCTGGCAGGCTCCTGAATAAACCTCTTGATAGCCGTCAGTTTTCCCGTACCCGGTGCTCCCGATACAAATATGTTGTAGCCGTCGGCCCTGATGCCGAGGCCGAACTGGATGGCTTTCACCGCGCGGTCCTGCCCGATGATAATCTCATTGGCTCCATTCAGCGGCGCGAGACGCTTCACCAACTCCGGATCGCAAACCTTTCTTACCGCTTCAAAACTGAGGGGATTCTTCATACTCCGGGAGGCAATGTCCCGTAATTAAAGATAGAGTTCGACAGTGCTGTACCCTGTGATTTGGGTAGTATGGAGAGATGATGTTTGTCAGGGAGCAGCGGCTAGCGACTGGCTTCTGGCGACTGGCGATGATTCCAACGCTTCAGGCATAATCCTACCTGTAAACAGTCGAGGAGTGTTCGTCAATATGATTACCTGCCAGCAGCCAGTGCCTAGAAGCCAGTCGCCGCTAACGCCACCCCGGTCCCCTGATTACCTTCCCTGGTTTGGCACCTGTATATTTTCCTCCTTCAATGACAATCACCCCATTGACCATCACAAATTCCATACCTTCAGAGACCAGTGCGGGCGATTCAAAAGTGGCGCGGTCGCGAATCTTGTTGTAATCAAACAACACAATATCCGCCGCGAGTCCGGGAGCGAGGCGTCCACGATCATAGGCCATGATTTCATTGGCTGCGACTGCACTCATGCGATGTATGGCTCCTTCCAATGACAACACCCCCAGGTCACGCACGTAGCGTGCGATCACCCTCGGGAACGCGCCGTAGCCGCGGGGGTGTACGGCGAATCCTGTAGCAGCAGGACCGGCATCGGTATCAAATGAGGTGAACTCCTGACTGATAGCTTTGATCTTGTTGGCCTCCGACATGCTTTGCGGCATGGCAAACACTTCGTACTGGCAAAGTTCGAAGAACACATCCCATGGTGATTTGCCGGTGGCCGTGGCGATGGCGCCTATGCTCTGTCCATTGTAGGAGGCATAAGGTGTGGAGGTAAGTCCTGCCACCACTACGCGTTCCCAATCCTTGCCCGTGTGTGCATACCAGTTCTCCCAGCCATCCAATGTCTCCATGTCCCTGCGCATCTCCGTTCTCACAGCCGGGTCTTTCAACTTGTTCATCAGTGCCGCCTGACCTTCAGCAGCATGCCTGGGATGCAGCAGTGCGCGGATGCCGAGACCATTGTTGATATAGGGGTACACATCCACGCCCACCTCCTGACCATTGGCACGGGCAGCTTTTATTTTGGCAATGGCCTGGTCCATCTTGTACCAGTTCCGCTGACCAGCTGTTTTGAGATGGAAGATGTGCACGGGTGTTCCGGCATTCTTGCCGATGCGCAGCGCTTCGTCGATGGCTTCAATGAGGCGGTCGCCTTCGTTGCGCATGTGAGAGAAATAGCGGCCACCGTATTGGCCAGCCACTTTGGTGAGTTCTGTAATTTCTTCTTCCGAGCCATAGATGGCAGGAGGGTAGATCAGCGAGGTGGACACGCCGATAGCGCCGGCTTCCATGGCCTCCTTCACCATGCTTCGCATTTTCTCCATCTCCGCCGGGGTGGCCTGGCGATCCTTGTCGCCTATGACGATAGACCGGATCTGGGTGTGTCCAACTGTCTGCACCATATTCATCGGCATGCCGCTCGCTTCGAGCTTGGTCATGAACTGCCGCATGGTCTGATAACCCGTTTTTGCAACATCGGCATCCCGGACCGGAGCATCCGACTCACCTTCGCCGGCATTGATGGTGGTGATTCCCTGCGTAAGAAGATTGAAGGCAGCATTGGGGTCCTTGATAAAGGGTGCAGCAGTCTGCCCCATCATGTCGATGAACCCAGGTGAAATGACCAGGCCCGTTGCGTCAATGGTGCGCACGGCCTTCACATTTGTGAGCTTGCCCATCGCGGCGATCCTGCCATCGCGCACAGCCACATCGCCGGTATACCACGGTGCGCCCGTGCCATCCACGATACGGCCATTTTTGATTAGGAGGTCAAATGGTTTTTCTGATTTTTCCTGGGCGAGGGTTTGGACAAATGTTAGGAGGTAGATGCAAAAGGAAAGAATGAGTCTCATGGGTGGAGGTAATGGCAATTATATGAAGGTAACAAAAAGGTTGTGGGTATTGCTTTAATGCAAAGTTCAAGGTTCAATGTTCCGAAGTTCAAAGTTCCGGGTTCACCCCGACATTTATCGTCGGGGTTAGTCCCGACATTCATCGTCGGGATTCAAAGTTTCGAGTACCACCAGCCAGAAGCCAGCGGCCAGCAGCCAGAACCTGCTTATTTAAATCATCCATCATCACAACCAATATCATTTGGCTTACCCTCATTCTCCGGTATTCTTGTAATGTTAAAAGTTGCCTGTATATGCGTAGGGCAATCCCGTTCATTATACTGCTGGCGTTCGCACTGGTTTCGTACCGGCCCGCCGGCGCCACTGCTCCGGACACCGTAAAGGTCGGAGTCTATATCATCAGCGTTCACAACATCAGTTTCCGCGACAAGGAATACACCGTGCGGTTCTGGTTGTGGTTTGTGTACAAGCCCAATGCAGCTTTTGATTTTACCAAGCAGCTCGATATTCCCAATGCGAAGGAGATTGATCCCATCGAGCCACATGAGATCATCACCGACACCCTCAACGGCAAGGCATGGGTGCAGATCAAAATGAAATGTGTGATGAAAGAAAACTGGGCGGTGCATAATTTTCCTTTCGACAAGCAATGGTTGCACATCCATGTGGAGAACATGGTGAATGACCGGAGCAGGTTGGTCTTTATTCCGGACCCCACCTCGACGTTCAATCGGGCGGAGGCATCCGACGGTTGGCGGATCAAGGAGTTCACCGTGTCCTCGGACACGAGCCGTTATGACACGGGTTTTGGCGATCCGGAGGGGCACATGCATCAGACCTTCGCCAACTTCAGTGTGAAGATGGGACTTGATCGCAGTTCAGTCGGCCTGTTCATGAAGATCTTCATCGGCATGTACATCGCCTTCATGATTTCACTGATCAGTTTCATGTCCTCGCCATGGGAGACCGATCCGCGGTTCGGCCTGCCGGTGGGCGGTTTGTTTGCCGCTGTCGGTAACAAGTATATTATTGACTCCCTTCTGCCGGAGTCATCGGAATTCACCCTGGTAGACGCCCTGCACAGCCTCACCTTCTTCGGCATCCTGGCCGTGCTGATCGTATCGGCCATAGCCATGAAATTCTACGACCACGACAACGAGGAGAAATGCCTGCAGGTGGACAAGTGGGGTTTCAGGATCCTGGTGGTGATCTATGTGGTGGGGAACTTGTACTTCATTTTTACGGCGTGACAGGGATCCTGCATTAGTCAGAAAAGACATTCTTTGCTTCTTTAATTCATGACTATCTATTGATTGATTCAGCGTTTCCCGAGGGCTTGAAGCCATGAACGAGTTTCTTCAGCTTCCAGATCTCCGCAGCAAAAGTTAACTTGGTTTACAGAAGGCATGAAAAGGAAGTACAAAGTCTATATAATTCTTGTCAATCTTTTGCTTGCAGGAGTCTTTGGATCCGTTTATGGGTACTACATCACGACCAGGATTGATTCAAGTCTCGTTGTAGTGTCAATTATCTTTCTTGCTTTCCTCGGCACAGCCCTTCAACAGACTTATTGCAGGTCGTTCCAAGAGAGATCCATATGGAGGAAAATCTGAAGTCAGTTGATGCTTGAATGGCAGGTTGGCACAAAATGTGCAGATTCACTACAAATGATGTCCCATGAAAGCCAGATTATTCATATTGACGCTCTTGTTTCCTTGCTTCCAGTCAAATTCGCAAGACAAGAGAATCACTTTGATGTGCCTGGAGCAGGCGAATGAGATGAACAAGGCATATCTTCGAGATGATCTCGAGACTTATTTGGATTTCATGTATCCGCCAGCGGTAGAAGCATTTGGCGGAAGGCAACTCCTGCTTGAAAGTCTTAGGAAGAACAGGGCTAAGGCACTTGAAATGGGAATTGCATTCGAAGAATTAAGTTGCAAGGAACCCGGTACCATATTTGAGAAACGGAGCGTTACACATGACAGATCCAAAGTTCTTCAATGCCTCCTTCCTCAGCGTCAGGTAACCAAAGATGAAAGTGGCAAAGAAACAGTGGATGGTGATCTGTTTGCGATCTCAGAAAATGATGGCAAGAAGTGGTTCTTTTTTAATATGTCGTGGGTGCCAAGGGACAGAATCTCGAAATACATCCCGGGGTTTGATGAAAGAATATTGACGAAAAAGAATGGCAATTGAGTCTGGTCAACTAAATGGACTAAGTTGTGAATTGACTGGAAAGCATACCTGGAGATAAGTATATCGGCCCGACAGTTCGGGGTTGTATTGGGTTACCGGATTGACGATATTTCATCGATGACCTAATCCTAAACATGAAACCCATCCTCATCCTCCTCATGATGGCTGTGACCTTCTGCGCATGGTCCCAGCACAAAGCGAGCAAAGCAGAAGTAGAATTCAATAACCGTGTCATGCACGCGCTCAACGGCGCGCTCCCAAAGGATTACAAGAATTGGGACCTTAACCTCCTAAGCGAGATGGATGATCAGATGGAGGAAGGTACCCAGATCCAGGATTGCAAGCCCAACGACTGTTGGGAGACGTTGAACGCAACGGCCGTTTATGAAGCGCCCTACAACAGCGAAGAGTATATGAGACTGAGCAAAGAAATTGACGCCATCACCGGCACGGCAAGCAAAGCGAAAAGGCGTGTGCTCGAGTTCAAACAGATAAACAACTTCCGCCTGACGATCAAGCTTTTCGCCAATTTCAGAAACAATGAATCCATGACTTACTGCAAGGCCGGTGGATACCAGAAGCTTCCTCCGCCGGCTGGTTGGGATGTCCACTATTTTGGTGAGATGGGGCCCTGCCCGCAGCCTGTCACCGACGCAGTACAGCAGGATGCAAGTTTCATCGTCATGGGAGCACCTGCGAGCAGTGTGAGGGAGACCCGTTATGAGACCAACTACCTTGGCGACCCGCAATTTCCGCTTAACCCGGCTCTCGGTGGCCAGCACAAGGTCCAGAATATTGTTATGTACATCCAGGGTTCGAAGGAACTGGTACAGGATTTCATGACCCACGTCGATGCACAATCGCTTCGCGCATTGATGCAGAAATAGAATGATAATTTATAGTCAGTCAATGAAGCCTCATGCGTGCTTGTGTAGGCTTACAGGGTAGGAGAACCTACGCGTCTTGCGTTCATACTACTCCACGATTCTTAAATCCAACTCCTGCACCAGTGCTTTCGCCTCGGGGGTGAGGGTGAAGAACACTTCGATGTCTTTCTTTTCGCCATGGATGACGAAGCTGCCGCGCAGCTGATTCTCCGGCACCAGGGGTCCGACGGAAACAACCTTGCCCGCCTGTTCAAATGTCCGTTTCGCTTCCGCCCGCCGGATCTCTACCGGGAAGTCAGGGAAAAAGTTTTCGGCGAAAATGTCGAACGACTTGTCATCGGACCAATCGGGCAGGATTTTCACCAGTTGGTCCTTGCGCGTCTGCAGCACTGCCGACACCGCCAAGGCCCGCGGTTTGAAGCCCGCCAACTGAATGAGGGTGTCCAGTACCTTGTTGTTGATATAGCTTGTGCCGCCATAAGTACGGTTGCTAAATGACACGATACCGAGGTCATAGTCTGGGTAGATGCGCCAGTCGCTGCCGAAGCCGGGCAGGCCGCCGCCATGAGAGACCCGTACCACGCCATTGCAGTCCTTGCGCCAACCCAGCCCGAAGCCATAACCGCCGGCCACCGCGCAGGGTTGGCCGGTTCGCAGGTAAGATTTGGTATTGAACCCGCTGAACCGCCATGGCTGTTGCATCTCTCTCAGGGAGCTGCGCCGCACCGGACCGGCCTCGGCCTCATCGCGCGGAGGCCAGGCACTCAGGTGCAGGGAAACATATTTGCTGAAATCTTCAATCGAGCAGATCAGTCCACCCATGGCGCCGTAGCTGCCATCGTGCAGCATGGGCTCCTCCTTCCATTGGTCATCTTCCCAGCGATAACCCTTCGCCAGCAGCGCGGGGTCCGCCTGCGCGTATTCCCACAAGGAACTGTTCATGCCCAGGGGCTTAAGAATGTTTTCGGTGATGTAGGTCTGGTAGGGTTTGCCCGACACGTTGGTGATGATCTTGCCCAGCAGCGCAAAGCCCAGGTTGCTGTATTCAAATTCCACGCCGGGAACATTCGAAAAGGAGATCTTTTCTTTCAACAACTGCAGCAGTTCTTCGTCGGTGTCCGCCAGTTGGCGGTCACCCCAGGGGTTGTCCTCGGGGAAGCCTGCCGACATGGTGAGCAGGTTCTGGATGGTGATGGGTGCCGAATCTTTGGTGGGCAGCCCTGCCGCCGTCATCTCCGGAATGTAGCGCGATACGGGGTCACCGAGCTGCAAGCGCCCTTCATCGCGCAGCTTGAGTATGCTCATGGCTGTAAAGCTCTTGCTCATCGACGCAATGCGGTAAAGGGTCTTGGTGGACGACGCGGTCTGACCTTCTACCTGCGACACTCCGGTGCTGCCGGAATACAGCACGGTGTTACCTCTTACAATGGCGTAAGCCACGGAGGGGAAGTGATTTTTCTCGGCGTAGGATTTGAAGAGTTGATCGACCATAGGAAAGTAGGGTGCTACTTGCTCCCTGGACACCGAATCACCGGTGATGGCCGGCGTGTAGGTCTGAGCAGAAGGCTGGTAGTCGCTTACGGTAGATTTTTGCTGCACGCATGCAGCAGCAACAAAGAGCAACAGGAGGGTCAGTTTATTCATGGAGATGGGTTGGATATTCAATATATCAATCTCGTTCCATATGGCCACGATGGTATCATGAGTCCGGCAACGTTTTTTTTTAATGTTTTAGATTGACAGGCAGCCGTCGTGGGAGTAGTGGCGGATGAGGCTGTCTGCCGGTGTAAGTTTGTTAGGTGATTTCTCCCCTCTTATGATCAAGAAGCTGCTCAGTGCTTCATCGGTGAACCCATCCGGGCGTTGATTCTCCTTCAAACGGCTTAACCTACACCCTTCAATTCCGAAACGTTTCTCCAACGACCTCCTTCTTCTTCCCGAAATCAAAGGAAATCAGTATCGCAATCACTAAAATGATTCCTGGCATGATGAACCGAATCGGCGGCTCGTGGAGAAGGTAGCGGGTGACCAGGGCACCCAGCATGACTACGCCAATCAGGGCACTTCCAAGCCGTTTGGTAGCCGAGGCTGTCATTAAAACAAGAATCCCACCAAGCATTTCGACTCCACCGATGACATAGTAAAACCAGGTCGGGTAGTTGGCGCGTACAAAGACCGCTTTCAGCTCCGGCTCAAGGGACAAGTACTTGAGCAAACCTACAGCGATAAAAGAAATACCAACAATCCAGATGAGGACTACGCGGGTCTTTTGCATACACGGCAGGTTTATTCGGTAGGCGTAATGAATATAGCAAAAAAATTTGAAGTATGAAGTCATTCCTCCAGGCCGTCCCTGAAATCAAAAAAAGGTCTCCACCCCTGATGATTCAGACAAATCATGCCTTGCGGTTTGTATGGGCAGCCTGAGGGATCTTTTTGTCAAAAGTTAACTGCCCGATTCTTACAAGAAGTTAATGACAGTTTTGACCGTCGAGGCGAATGCTGACCGACTATCCGCGAGGCCGTCAATTACTTCTGGCGCAGGTCTGAGCCGGGATACAACATTATGACCAGTAAAAGTATCGCTCCATACCTTTTCACGGGCATGGCGTTACACTGCAGAAATCGTTACCAAATAATGTAAATTACAATGCCTTCAACCGACCGCTGGTCATCAATCATATGCTTAGAAATTACATAAAGATTGCCGTTCGCAATTTGACCAAAAACAAGGTCTACGCGTTCATCAACCTGCTTGGCCTGAGCATTGGACTGGCCTGCGTACTGGTCATTGTTTCGTATGTCAACTTGGAGTTAAGCTATGACAAGTTTCATCATCACTACAAGGAAATATACCGTGTAACCGAATATCGCACCCGCGATGGTAAGACAACACACTCAGCCACCTCCTTCAGTCCGATGGCCGAATTGATTGAAGCACATGTTCCTGCGGTTGAAAATGTAGTAAGGATGTATCCCGTGGCCGGGTTTCTGAGTGCCGACAAGATTAATAAGTTTAAAGAGACAGATTTTGCCCTGGTCGATTCTCTGTTCTTTAAAACCTTCACCTTTGAGCCCATTCAGGGAAGTCTTAGCCGTGCACTTGACGATCCATTCGCTGTTGTGATCACAGAGAATAAAGCCATCCAATATTTTGGTAAGACCGACGTCGTGGGAAAAGCGCTATACTTTGAGAATGCGACACAGACCTTTATGTTCAATGTCAAGGCAGTGATAAAGGACTTTCCTCAGAACGCTCACTTCACGGCAAACTTCCTTGCATCTTTCAGCAGCATCAGAACCATGCAGCCCTGGTATAACAATTGGTTCCACCCTGCCATCTATATCTACGCGCTTTTGAAACCCGGTTTCAACGCGCACGATCTCGATACGCAAATTGCTACCATGGGCAAGCAACACTTTCCTGATCATGTAAAAGAAAGCAGAACCTACGAGAGTCAGAACTTGGCAGAGATTCATCTATATTCAAATTTGACGGATGAATGGGGGCCCAACTCGAGCAAAACCTATGTGAACCTGTTTGCCCTCATCGCAGTATTTATTTTGCTGATTGCCTGCATTAACTTCATGAACCTTGCCACGGCTCAGGCGACCCAAAGAGCGAAAGAAGTGGGCATGCGAAAAGTCATGGGCGCTGAAAGGCGTCACCTCGCAGGTCAATTCCTGGGCGAGTCGTTCATCATGACCCTGCTTTCATTTGTGATTGCCTTTGGGATAGCTCAACTGGTACTGCGTATTTCTTTTAATCAGCTTATCGGCAAGGAACTATCGGTCGGTTACCTTCTATCGGGTTATAACCTTTTCTGGACCCTGCTGTCTGTTGTTTTGGTGAGCTTACTGGCAGGAAGTTATCCCGCGTTCTACTTGTCGGGCTTCAATCCCATTTTGTCCCTTAAAGGGAAAGTAATTAAGATAGCCGGACTTGGAAGCGTAAGAAAATTCATGGTCACCTTTCAATTCTTTATCTCCTGTTTATTGATCATCGGAACTGCCATCGTGTTGAGTCAGATCAATCTGTTGAGAAATAAATCTCTCGGATTTGATAAAGAGCAGATGGTAGCGGTTAGCCTGATCGATCGAAAGGATCAGATCAATTACCGGGTATTGAAAGATGCCTTGCTGAGCGAGTCGTCGATAGTGGATGTGGCTTTATCTTCCACCTTGCCAGGACGCGAGGAGTTCTATGCGTTCCCGATCGCGGCCGAGGGTGTCTTGGACGAGGAAATGACGATGAAATCACTGGCTGTGGATGAAGACTACATCGATACGTATAAATTGGAGGTGATAGCCGGCAGAAAGTTCTCGAAGGACATTTCATCCGATGTGCGAGGGGCTTTTATTTTAAACGAGGCAGCTGCACGAAAATTGGGTTGGGATGAACCTTTAGGAAAGGACTTCACCATTACCATTCATGCTGAAACCCAGGAGATACGGAAAGGCAAGGTCATTGGCGTGGTCAGGGATTTTCACTTTCAGTCGTTGTACAATGCGATTGATCCGCTGGTGATCTATCTGAATGCGAGCCCGTTTTACAGCAATTTCCTGAATGTAAAGCTCGCTCCCGGAAACTGGGAAGATGCAATTGCCTTGCTGAAGAGCAAATGGAAGGAATTCAGTCCCAACAAGCCATTTGAGTTTTATTTTCTGGACGAGGAGTTAAAGAAAGTCTATGATTCCGAAGTCAGGATTGGCCGGATATTTTCTGCCTTTGCAGGTTTGTCGATTATCATATCCTGCCTGGGTCTATTTGGTCTTTCTGCTTTTTCTGCTCAGCTGCGCGTCAAGGAGATAGGCATACGCAAGGTGATGGGAGCCAACATAGGGGGCATACTCATTCTGCTTTTCCGGGAATACATCACCTTAATCATCGTAGCCAACGTGATTGCCTGGCCGCTTGGCTGGTATGTGAGTACAGAGTGGCTTTCGTCATTTCCTTATCACACGGGATTGAACATTGGAATTTTCATCATGACATTGCTGGGAGCCCTGATCATTGCACTTGCAACGGTGAGCTATCAATCCATGAAAGCTGCAGTGGCCAATCCGGCCAAGTCCTTGAAGATTGAATGATTCATGTGGATTGCGTAACAAAAAACAAAGGCAGTCACAATTCAATGTAACTGCCTCATTTTACAGTGCTCCACCTCTTGTAAGATAATCGAATGTATTGATAGAGAGATCAAGAGCAAATAAAAGGTTCTCCTAAAGAAGCGCGTTCAGTCATAGCCTTCTGTGTGTGAATTTGGATTTGTAAGCCAATCCTTGGGAAATACCTTGGGTTCTGTTACTAGTTTTGTTACCACTTTGATCAAAAAATTAAAGGTTACCGAATTGGCAACCTTTAACTATTTGACTCTCAGCGCTCCTCCTCTTGGACTTGAACCAAGGACCCTCTGATTAACAGTCAGATGCTCTAACCAGCTGAGCTAAGGAGGAATATGTCCCTCAAAGGGAGTGCAATATTAGTGCATTGGGGGAAAATGGCAAAACATGCCTTTATTTTAAAAGGGATAAGCTTTGAGACCGGGGCCGGGGTGAGCCAAATCTCCGCCAGTATTTATGATTAATATACGTCGTTGCGTCAGGAGCGACGGAGTAAGCCACTTGACTTATTTTTTCACGCAGAGGCGCCAAGACGCAATAAAATTGATGATTAAATAAGAATACCTCGCAGGCTCGGGAGATCGCCAAGAGATGAAAACAACGCTTTCGGAGAATCTTTGCGGACTTCCGAGCTACGCGAGGTTAACTTCTTACAATTAATGCTTTGCGATTTTGCGACATTGCGTGAACCCTTGGTCGTCACAATGAAGTTGCTTCGTCGGCCCTGGGGGCTTCTCAATGAGGTTTTGCTTCGTTGGTTCATAAGATGAACCGCCTCGCAATGACGTTGCTTCGTCGCCCATAAGATGGGCGCCTCGCAATGACGTGCTTTGAGTATTTAAAGAAGGAGCGGAGATCGCTTCGCCGACTGGGTCGGCTCGCGATCATAAACCGGCCCATGGCTTACTCCTTATTGATGAGTATTCCATGTTACAGCATTCATATCCCAAACACAACCACTGCTCACGGCCCAGTTCTGTAACCAGATAATAGACCGCCAAGCGCAGGCTGAGTATAGATTCTCATAATCCCGGACCTCAATCCCGGAGTAGTCAGTCTTAACTTTTTGCCAGTCAATCGCACTAATAGCATCGCGGTGTTTGTAGCTGTACTTCCAATGAAATTCCATCACAGGTTTAACATCGTCCAGTACGCACACATTGCTCATATCCACATCCAGCAGATGTCTGTGTCGATATCCAGCAATATTCTCGGCATTATGCTCTTTGACCCAGGCCCACCATGTATCATCCATCGTGTACCACAGCCCATTGGGTTTAAAAAGGGAATCAGCCTGTCTGCCCGACAAGTAGGTAACATCCTTGCTCAAATATTCACAACTACTATAATGAATTCTTTTCATCAGCCCACAAGACAATTGACCTTACAAAGGTTCATCAGAACCGTTCCAAAAAGAAATAAATTAATCAATTAGGTAGTATGGATACATCCACCCACATTCGCCGTCGAATTCAAGGAACACGGTCACAAAAGATAAAATAATTAATAACTAAATAATTAATCACTATGAAAATGCAACACTTATCAATCGCTCTTGAGCGCTATGATCAAGGGGATTTCAAGACCACACGTCAACACTTGTACGCTTTTGCAATTGGGCACAGATACTATCCCTTGCGTGCAGTTGTTAACTATGCGCGCAGACTAGCAGGAAAAAGTGAAGGGACAACAGTATCTTGTGCTGACATCATTAAGAAACTTCTGAATGTACAAATCACAAAAGTTTATTTTGATGGCACAGGACCAGTCACAAGGAATTCCACCATGGTAGTCATGGATTACCTGAGGTGAAAGTGTAATTCAAGCCATCACCCTCTCCAACTTCTCCTTCCACTTCTCCCAATCCGGCATCATTTTTCTTTGAAGGTCAAAGAATTTAGCACTATGGTGTGGATGAATGAGGTGGCACAATTCGTGTGTAATCACGTACTCAATGCACGCCCTGGGCGCTTTGATCAACTCAGGATTGAGTATGATTTTGCCCTTTGGGGTACAACTGCCCCAGCGGGACCTCATGGACTGTAAGTACAATCCCGTTGGTCTCACCTTGTAGCGTGCGAACCTGGCAACGAGGGGTTCAGCGATCTCTGAAAATTTCTCAATGGCCTGCCTGCGGTACCAGGCGCCCAACACTGCCTTAACAGTTGATTTCTTCCTGATCGAAACTTCAATGGTGGTGCGCTTGCGATGCACACCATTCTTTTTGCCATGAGTTACTTTCAAAACGTATTGCCGGCCCAGGAACAGGTGGCTTTCGCCGCTGACATACCTCCTGGCTGGAGTGCGGGGATGAAAACTGAGAAAGAAGTCTTCCTGCCTTAAAATCCATGGAGCACGCTTGATGACACGTTGATTGATCTTTTCAATGGATGCACCTACCGGAGCCTTGACAATAATTTGTAAATCCGGGGTAACTGAAATACCGAGTGTTTTCCTCCCATTGTATTCCAGGCGGAAGCGAATTTCCTTCGATCCAAAATGAACAATGTGGTCGGTCACTTGTAACGGACTTTAGCCACTTCTATGTATCGTTCTGCCATGGCATCCATCTCGCCAAAGGATAAGTCCAGGGCGTGTTTGTCACGCACCTCGTCAATAAGGTAGTCGCCAATGTCGATCTGGAGTTTGCCGGTTATGTTGGATTTGTACTGCCAGTCGACCACGGGCTTACCGTTATCCAGAACTGCTTTGCGGATGAGTTCATCAATATGAAGTGCCGCATCAATGGATATTTCCTTGCGAAGATTTGCATCTGGAATCTTTTCGTTCAGGGACTCGGTGGACAGCCCGAAGAAAGCCTTGGCTGTCTCTTTACCTTCTAGTTCTTTTGGAATGTCCGCATCTGTATGCGAAAGCACCGATTCCATGATTTCATTCACTCTTGTCAGGTACTGAGCCTCACTGATACGATGTTCCTCATATTCGCGGATGGTGTCTCTGAGCATCTCAGAGAACTTCCTGAAAAACGCGGGGTCTTCCTCCATCTTCTCAGAGATGTGCTTGGCCGTTCGTGAAGCAATCTTGTCAGCCTTGGCTGCCACACCTTCTGTCTTCTCTACCTCAGCCTGAAACTTCTCCTTGTCGAAGATGTTGACTAGGTCCGTAATGACCTTGACTTCGTCGGTCTCAATGTGTGTATCAATGAGCTTCTGGATTTGCCCCTCATACTGACTATAATCCACAGCATCAGAGTATCGCTGGATAACGTTGGCACGCAGTTTCAAGAAAAAGGCAAGATCATCTTTGTATTTGTCAATAGTCCTGGCGTCAACCTGCTTGTGAAAGTCGATGGAGGACATCGCCACCTTCAAGGCCTTCGCAAACATCGACAGCTTGTCATAGAATACAGTTCTTACCGCTATATCACGAAGTAGCTGCGCATAGGCTTCTGCATCCCGGCGGTTGGCGATGGTCTTGAAAATATCCCAGACCTCTGCGTGCTTTTGCGGCAGTTTCCTGATCTCTTCGATGATATTGGTGAGTGTGCCCTGGAGATCGGCCTCGTCAAATTCATCGAGCGTGGAATACAGCTCAAGAGCATTGTCTAGGTCACCCAATACTCCATAATAATCTATGATGTAGCCGAAATCCTTATCGGGATAAACCCTGTTTACGCGGGCAATGGCCTGAAGCAGGGTATGACCTTTCAAACTGCGGGTCAGGTACAACACGGCGTTCTTCGGTTCGTCAAAGCCAGTGAGCAGTTTGTCCACTACGATAATGATCTCAGGTTCCGGCGTATTTTTGAAGCGGTTGATCAGGTTATCCTGGTATTTCTTGGGCGTGCCATGTTCATTCATCATCCGCTCCCAGAATTTCTTCACCCTGTCGCTTGACTTCGCAAAGGCGCTGTCTTCGCCTTCACGGTCATCCGGTGGAGAAATCAGCAATTCCGTTGACACTATACCAATCTCATCAAGAAAGTCCTTGTACTTTACTGCCGCGTCTTTGCTTTGACATACGAGCTGGGCCTTGAAAGGAGTTCTCTTCCAGTTGTCACGGTAATGCTGACTGATGTCCCAGGCAATGGCATAGATCTTCTGATCAGCGACATTCAGTTGGTCCGCCCTGGAGAACTTACGCTTTAGGTCTGCCTTCTGGTAGTCATTCAGGGGTTCCGATATCAATGCGAAATAGTTGTCAATGGGCGCCTCATTGACTTTCTGCACGGCAAAGCGCCCTTCATATAACAGAGGCACTACGGCTTTATCCTTGACAGCCTGATCAACGGTGTAGCTGTCGATGATGCCACCAAACTTCAATGCCGTGTTTTTCTCCTTCTTGAATAATGGTGTACCAGTAAGTGCCAGGTAGCATGCATTGGGTAGCGTCTTCTGCATGTCTATGTTGAACATGCCGTGCTGACTGCGGTGCCCTTCATCGACTAAAACGAATATGTCCGGAGAGGTGAGCGGATTGGGAATTCTGCGTACCGCCGCATCAAACTTATTGATCACCGTGGTAACCACTGCATCGCTCTTGCTTTCCAGTAACTCAATAAGACGCTGACCAGTGGTGGCATTCTCCACCGGCTTACCGCACTTCCGAAAGGTCTTGGTGATCTGGTCATCCAGGTCAATGCGATCGGTGACGAGAATAATTTTTGGATTGCGGATGCTTTTTTCCAGGGCAATAGCCTGGGCCAACATCACCATGGTGAGTGACTTACCGCTTCCCTGCGTGTGCCATATCACACCTCCTTGCCGACGACCATGGTCGACATTTCGAATACGAGCCAGCGTCTTCTTGATAGCGAAAAACTGCTGGTAGCGCGTAATTTTCTTTTCGCCGTTGTCGAAGGTGATAAAATTGAAGGCCAGGTCCAGCAATCGCTCAGGACGGCAAAGGTTAAAAAGGTAATTATCCTGAACGGTGGGCAGAATGTTTTCAGTTTCCAATGCATCAAAATGCCGGCGTACATAGCGAAACCTGTCGCTGAACAACTTGTCTTTTTGATCGGTTGGTAAAGGCTGATTCTTAAGGACCCTTAGCCGGTCCTCATACTCCTTCCTCTCCGCACTACCCAATCTCTCTTCCCATTTAGCCCAAAACTCAGGCTTCGTACCGTTGGTGGCAAAGGCTGCCTGGTCGGTGGCCATGCTTATGATCAATTGTGCATAGACATACAGTGACCGGATTCCATCTTCCTGCTGGTTGCGCAGGTGTTGTGAGATAGCCTGCTCCAGTGGCTCCTTCATATCAGGGCGCTTGCATTCGATGATGCAGAGTGGAATGCCGTTTACAAACAACACAATGTCAGGGCGATAGTGTTCCTTGCTTGTACTGCGCATCACGCTGTACTCTTCCGTTACATGAAAGACATTGTTTGTGGGGTTCTCCCAGTCTATGTATTGTAAGGTAAAGCTCTTCTTGTCACCGTCTATGCTTTGTTCCAGGGCCTTGCCCAAGGTGAGAAGGTTATAGGCGGCTTCGCATGCATTGATGTAACCCTCATTCATGGGGAGATCTCTCAATGCCAGAATCCCATGCTCAATATTGGAATCACTAAAAATGGTAGTTCGTGTGGAACTGATACGTGGTGAGTTGATGACTTTGAGCTGTCTTCGCAGCACGTCTTCCAATAGCACGTTCACTGTCTTCTCACCGCGTAACTTCAGGGCCTCTTCCTGGGTCAAATAGATGTATCCCATCTTCTGAAGAAGTTGCAAGGCCGGAATTTGGCTGATGTGGTCTTCGCGGAAGCTAGGTAAAGACATGGTCCGGATTATGATTGGGACAATATTAACAGCTATGATTTGCTGAGGTAACAACTAACAGTTCGCGATTCCCCACAATTGACTCATAAAAGATTTCAGATAAAACCGGGATAAGGTTTGGGGAGATAGTCTATCAAAAGGTGTAAACTGCATACGCTGGTTATTTGATTGATAATCTGTACTTGTTAAGGAAGGAAATCAATTTCGGATTTAACGCCAGTGCCTTCAGGTCTGACCAATTGATCCCGTACTGATTTAGTTTCTCTTCATCAAAATGATACTGATGATCAGAAGGATTCTTTGCAAGCACCTTTAGATTGACCAAGTATGCAAGCATTTTGGTCCTAATTGGATGATCCTTTACGATTGCTTTTTCAATGAATTCGTAATGCTTGGCAAAATCACCTCTACCGTGCTTTCTGAATGGAGAAAGTATCATCTTCAGTGCATATAATTCATCATCATAACCTTCAGCATTGGATGGCACAAATTTCTGATAATAATCAGACCATGGGAACACCTCACCATTAGGCCAGTTGATCCTGACATTTCCATTACCTGTCTTATGAAGAATCAAGGAATGATCTTCTTGAAGACAATCCTTTGCCATCATGCTAATATCGGAGTCATAGCTACAGTTCAGGTGAAATTCCTTTCCTCTAAGACGTATTTTCTTTGCTGAGATGTCTACATCAAATAATTCAAATGCACCACCCTCTCTTCCAAGAACCAATTCTTGATCAATATCTATTGTTGCATGATGCAACCTTCTCTCAAAAACAAGGGGATCGAGCTCGTCAATATGACAGTCTAAATGCAAATTGGAAGCCTTCGCACCATCTGAATTGACAATATCAACTGCATACTTTTTTGAAGACGTCTCCTTAATAAAGGTGAAAAGCCTACTATCTTCAAGTCCTAGCCTAGCAGCTACTGACTCATAAAGATGTCCTACATGCGGTCCTCTACATTGACCATTGTGAAACCTATTATAGAAGAAAGCGAACAATGGAGTTAAAACGAAACGACCATTGTCAAGGTATTTTTTACAAGAGTCCTCGTAATATGGGAACATGAGCATTTTTCCAATGCAGTAATCCCTGAAAGCTGGGCTATTAAACTCACCTGCCCTTAAGAATGGATGGTTAGGCAAAAACTGAGAAACTGAACTAACGTATTCTGAAAGCATCCAATCAGGCACATGATCGGCGTGCACTTTAGGATTAATCCGTCTACCATTAGCCAAATAGGTTATAAGAGCTTTCACTTGCTCGCCAGGGCTATAGAGCTCAGTCCATCCATCCCATTCTTTTGGCACATTTCTAATATTTCCTTTTAATGGGACTACTATTTTTTCCTGCTCTCGCAACAATAGCCTTTCAATAAATTCAGCGATTACTTCCATCCCCTCCAAAGAGTTTCGTTTTTCTTCAAAAAACCTAAATACTTCTTCATAGTTTGAATCAAACAAGAAACTTCCTATAGTCTGAAGCACAGGGGAGTAACCAACAAAGGATCTTGTTTCAGAATTCGTCCAAATGTTATTGGCTTTGCTGTCAATCCCAGAACCAATTGCCGTGAATATTGCTTCAATGGCCTTCTCAAAGGGTACTCTATGGTTATCGTATTCCGTGTCTCCTTTACTCCTTAGGTATTCTTTCACAAATTGTACAGAACCATCGTGGTCGAAGTAGTCAATTTCATACATTGAATAACTATTAGCCCCGCCCAATTCTTCGAGCTTCATTTGCAAGAACTCAGCGGTTTCTGAACGCGAAAAGAAGATTAAATTGGGATGACTTGAACCGGTACAGCTCCTAAAAATGTCCTTAACAAAAGTCTCAACTCCTTCCCATCCACTAATTATTTCAGCTTCGTCGAAAGCATCGAAACAGATTGAAAGCTCACCTTTAGAAATGCTTGACACAACATCGCTTAATTTCCTTGATCCAAATACTTTGGCCACAGTTCCAATAAAAGAATTATCGCCAAGCTTCAGCAAAGACAAATCCCAATAGAGGCCTTTTTTATCAAATGCCAACCTTTTAGCAAAGGTAGTTTTACCAACTGCACCGGGAGCAGAGACAATTATAATGGAACAATTGTTCTCGTGCTTGATAACTCTAAGCCGAGGAGCAATGTAAGTTACAGGGGCCTCTGGTCTTCCAAGACCATCGCGCTCGTCAGTTTCCATTGCGTATTGGACTGTTGATGTCCAAATTTCTCTTGTTACTGTTAATGCATCAACCAATGTGACCTCTTTCATAAACCGCCTTCATTAATATTCATAAATTCAAACGCGTTCTTCCTGTCAACAATGCCTGGATCAATCCTTGCTTCTGTTGGTCCAGACTTTCAACCAAGCGCTTCAAAAGAAATAGTTCTTTTTCACTCTCTTTGATGACGTTAGCAATTACTTTTTGCTCAGCTAATTGTGGTATATCGTAGTGGATCGCAAGGAAAGCCTCAACCTTGACGGCCATTCTTTCTACTAGCGTACCTTCCACAATTGAAGCATAAAATTTGATTTGGTTTGGCGAGGTAACTAGACTTGAAACAAAGTCCACGTCAAATGGGCGCTTTAGATGCATTACTTCATAGATGGGTGACACGAGCACTTTGTATCCAAAATTGTTCTTGGCTATTGCCCCCCACCGCAGGTTAGCTGGATTAAATACTATATCATTTGGATAGACAACCTTATACTTCTTCTCCGCTATATTCTTAACTAGGAACTCTCTCTCGTACCTTTCTGTTTTAGGTGTTATCCCTTCTTCTATAGTTAAAGAAAACAAGGGAATCCTTCCATCGTTGACAGCAAATTCCCTTCTAACCTCTAAGAATTCGCAAGCAGCTTTTCGTTCCCAATTTTCATTGTATCCAAGTCTTCTTTTCCCGGTCAACAACTCACGCATCAGCCACTTTTTCCTAAGCTCCTTCTGAGCGATGAGTTGGGTACTGACTGCAATGGCTCGGTCCCAGGTCGCAAGGAGGTTGGCAATTGCGATCTGTTCGGGTAATCCGGGAATTGGTAGTTGAATGTTTCTAAGTTGTGCTAACGAAATTTCTCTGAAAGTGCTGCCTTTTGCGACCTTATTGATTTCTCGAATCACTGGACGGCTTCTAAGAGCATAAGCGATATACGCTGTAGAGAATTGGCTATTGTTGACTGAAATACGAGCTGTGCCTTGTGTAAGATTTGCAACTTTTAACATTGCTGGCACTATACTAACCTGCCCAATGTTGCCACGCAGGGAGAATACTATTTGGCCAGGGTTCACTTCAGAACGCTTATATTTATTAGCAATCTCATATGACGTATTGCTGAGCTTGGACAAATCAATTTCGCCGCCAACATCGGTGCTCTTAATATAAGGAATGCCACCAGGCACCTCAGGGCCAGCTTGCACTATACCATAAACAATCGGTTTATCAGTAATTTCTTTCAAGGCTAAGACTTTCCACATCTAGCTATCCTGATTTGTATCTATAAATCCTTCCCAGTTGCCTGTTTATAATTCTCCTTGAATCTTAATAACGTATCAGAAGTAGTTTCATCAACGATTCTGGCAATTTCGGTCTCAGTGAGCTGTTGCGAATACAATTTCTTTAGTCCTGGTCGTCGCTCAGGAACCTGCATCTCATTAATTCTGTAATCAAATTCCTCAAGTTGTATTTTGAGTTGGGCATTAAGCCAAAACGTATTGGCACCCGCACGATTAAACCCGCCCCACTGAAAGTTGATTGTTATCTCTCTTACTCGGTTGCGCTTAAAATACTCTGGAAGGAATAAATCAACCGCTGATTTACTGCCAGAGTTGCCAGTGCCATCCATAAAGGTGCTTATTTCAAAATCAGCAAAGAAGGAATTGAATTTGGACAGCCTGATATATAAGGCGTCAAAAAGGGGTTTAATTGATTGCTCAAAAACGTCTATTACAAGGTCCGGAGTTCGTCTAACAACCTTTGCCTCCTCATTCTTGAGTTTAATGTCTATTTGTTTGAGTTCCTTTTCCAGGTCATCGGGTTCTTCAATGTCCCCACCCTTGATTGCTGTGTCAACCATTTCCATAGAACGGATGAGCAGATCGAGCATGAGTCCATAGTAAAAGTCTTTGCTCCCCCCATAGCCTTGCACATCGGCCAAGTATTGGTAGTATTTTGCTTTATCTCCCGTTTTGATAATAATTGGAGGGTAACCCCTTGAAATCAGAATAAGATTCATCAATATTCTTGCCGTACGGCCGTTCCCATCATAGAAAGGATGTATGGTCAAGTATTTCAGATGAAATTCTATCGCCAGTATCGCAGGGTGGATAATGCTGTTATCCTGCTTTTCATTTTCTGATGAAAGCCAGTTAATGAGTTTATGCAATTCCTCGGCAACATCCTCAGGTTTAACGAAATCAAATCGCTCGCCCTTATAGTTAAGAATATAATTATCGACTGTTTTCCATGCACCAATCTTAGCTTTGTTCTCGTCTGTTTCCTCGTGCATTATGGCCTTGTGGATATCCTTGATGCGTTTTTCCGAAATGTTCAATTCACCCTTACCGATCTTTAGTATCTCAGTTATGGCGTCATCGTGACCGCGCATTTCAAGCACATCTCGGATTGGCTTGCCATGAATAGTGATATTACCAATCATGATACTGCGGGTTTCATCTTTTGTCAACGTGTTACCCTCCATTGTATTGGAGTAGTAATTCCAGTCAAGCCGGAACTTATAATTGATTTTTTTCAGCAACTCAGATGATAGTTTTCCGTGACCATCGATACTGGCTTTTAGTTGACCAATCACCTTAAGCTTTTCTGCAATCTCCATTTGATTATTTTTGAAGTTCTTTCAAATATTTCTCCATCTGACTCTGGACAAGTTTCAACTCTTCCTGCAATCCGTCTATTTCATTTTGCACTTTGAAAATATCAACCTCTGCCTCCTCCTCAAACGTATCCACATACCTCGCAATGTTCAGATTGAACTCATTCCCTGCAATCTCCTCCGGTGTAGCCACATAGCTGTACTTCTCTTCAGCAACACCTTCCTTGAGTTTGCCAGCATTGAAATCCAGATAAGTCTCCACAATATTGTCTATATCCTCCATGCGTAGCTTGTTCTGGTTTTTGCCGGCCTCAAAGTGCTGACTGGCATCAATGAAGAGATTGTTGTTGGTCTTCTTGTCCTTATTGAATACCAGGATGGCGGCAGGGATGCCTGTGCCAAAGAAGAGATTGGACGGGAGACCGATTACTGCCTCAAGCAGGTTCTCTTCAATGGTTTTCTGCCGGATCTTACCCTCACTGCCGCCGCGGAATAGAACACCATGTGGCACCACTACTCCGGCTTTGCCATGTTCATTCAAAGTCTCAATCATGTGGCTGATGAAGGCCCAGTCTCCCTTGCTCTTGGGCGGTGTGCCACGCCAGAAACGATTGTACTTGTCGGACACGGCTTCGTCTGCGCCCCATTTATCCAGGGAGAAAGGCGGATTGGCTACGACTGTGTCAAACTTCATCAGGTTGTCGCCTTCTTTCAACTTGGGGTTCCGGATAGTGTCACCCCAACGGATGGTGGCGTTGTCAAAGCCGTGCAGGAACATGTTCATCACCGCCAAGGCCCACGTGCTGCCGTTGGCTTCCTGACCATACAGGGAGAAGTTATCAGAACCCACTTCCTGCCCGGCCTTGATGAGCAATGATCCGGAACCGCAGGTGGGATCGCAGATTCGTGCACCGGGTTTCGACTTGGTGAGCCTGGCGATGAGGGTGGAAACTTCAGCGGGTGTGTAAAATTCTCCGGCCTTCTTCCCTGCATCGCTGGCAAAATTGGCAATCAGGTATTCGTACACACTGCCGATGACATCGTGTCCTTGTAAGTGTGAAGGACGCAGGTCGAGCTTGGCGTCGCTGAAGTCAAGGAGCAGGTTTTTCAGCCGGGTATTCTTGTCCTTGGCATCTCCAAGGTTGGAACTGTTGAAGTCAATGTTGCGGAAGATACCACTGCCGTCTTCGCTGCTCAGTTTCTCCCGGTTCGATTCCTCCAGATCGTTCAGGGCCACGTTGATCAGCTCACCGATGTTGGCCTCGTTGCGATGCTCGAACAGGTAGTCGAAGGAGCAATGCTCCGGCACGACGAACCGCTCGTGCTTCATGGCTCTGGCTGCGCGTTCTTTGTCGCCTTTATACCTGGTCAGATATTCATTGTACTTGTCCTTATGCACATCACTCACATACTTCAAAAACAGCATGGTGAGAATGTAGTCCTTGTACTGGCTGGGATCGATGACTCCGCGAAACGTATCGCAGGCCTTCCATACAATGTTGTTGATTTCCTTCTGTGAGATTTTGTCTGCCATAATGGTTAACGGGTTGCTGCTCGCAGCAATTGATATTTAAGATACTGATCCTTTTTCTCCTCCAGGGTTCTGCTCAAGGATTTTTCCTTGTTCCGCAATTCCTGGACAGAAACAATTTGTTGCTGTCGCTCCATTGGAGGGATGGCTACGGGCAGCTTGCTGAGATTGCTGATAGAAATGGACGGTACGGTTGTGCCCAACTGCTTGTGGAGCATCAGAACATCGGGCGTGTGGCCCAGGTACCAGGCGAGGTAATGAGGATCAATGCCTTCCATGTTCTCCCGCTTAAGCCTGATCACAATAAAAGTAGAAGAAGCTACTGCAGGCACCGCTATTTCATCCTCATCAAATACCACAGCATAGTTATAGAGTCCCTTGGCTGCAAATAACACATCACCATGGTGGAGCAGGTGCTTTTCAGTCTTCGGGCTGGATTTCACCTGGGGCCTGACTGTCTGGTCAAACATGCCAAATTCATTGAAGTGGATTCCCTGGAGGTAATAGGTATCCGCCACGGCATCTGTCTTTAAATAGAGACCAGTGGTGAGCACAGCGATATTTTCCAGCGTAATTGGCATTATTCCTTCGAACGACTGCAAAGGTAGAATAGTTCAATTAATTATGCAGTATATCATATACTAATAGAATAGTGTTTCAATAATATGACCATAACATGGTAATAAGGGCAAAAAGTAACTAGTTTTGCCCTTATTGTATCGATGAGGGCACGGCATGCCCTTATTCAACCAGGCTGAAATGGCATTTGATCCTCTCGTACCATATAATGAACTGCCCGGCCTTCCGCCGGTAGAAGAGCTGGAAACAGCCGGTATCCTGAAGCTTTCGATTCGGGCTCACCGGGCATTGGCCAAACTGGAAGGCTCGATTCATACCCTTCCCAATCCTTCCATCCTGATCGACTCTATCGGTTTACAGGAAGCCAAAGTCAGTTCCGAGATTGAGAATATCGTCACCACCCATGATGAGCTGTACCAATACGCCATCGCAGACCGGGCAGTAGAAAATGCAGCAACCAAAGAAGTACTCCACTACAAGCAAGCACTGTGGAACGGATTCAATGAAGTAAAAGAGAAAGGCGCGTTAACCACGAACTTGTTCATCAGGATCGTTCAAACCATCAAAGAGAACCAGGCAGGCATTCGCACCACGCCGGGTACACAGATCATCAACGACCGGACCCGCGAAGTGATTTACACGCCGCCTATGGCTGGCGACCTTATCCGCGATAAACTCAAGAATCTTGAGCAGTTCCTGAACCTGAATGATGATGGTCTTGATCCTCTTGTAAAAATGGCCGTGGCTCATTACCAGTTTGAGGCCATTCATCCCTTCAGCGATGGAAATGGCAGAACCGGGCGCATTATTAACATTCTGTACCTCGTGCAGCAGGAGTTGATCTCATTACCCATCCTGTATATGAGCCGCTACATCCTGGACAACCGCCAGGATTACTACAGGTTGTTGCGCGAAGTAACAGAGAATGGCAACTGGCAGTCATGGATTAACTACCTCATCCGTGCTGTTGAAGAAACCAGCAGGCTCACGCTGCACAAGATTGAAGCAATTCGGGAGACCATGTCCACCATGGGAGAGTCAATCAAGAAAGAGATTCCAAAAATCTACTCCAAGGATTTGATAGAGGTCCTGTTCCACCATCCTTACTCCAAGCGTCAGTTTCTGGAGGATGCCGGAATAGCAAAAGCAAAGACCGCCGGTGTCTACCTAAGTCAACTGGAAGAGAAGGGGTATTTGAAGAGTGTGGAATTGGGGAGGGAGAGGTTGTATTTGAATATCTCTTTTCTGAATATTTTGAAGCAATAGTTCAGTAGCCTTCCTACGATATGAGATCACCTCATGACCTATGTTTATTGTGCCAGAATTCCAAAGCAGTAAAGAGGAATTCGCACATTATTCCGAGGTTCCTGACCAAGTCAATGATCATAAACGACGCGAAAAAGCAGAGCTACCTGATAGACGTAAGGAAGCAGCCAAACAAATCTAAAATTGTCCAGGACTCAGCAAAACTTGATTACATACTTTGCCCTCATTGTGAGAGCTATTTTGGTATTCTTGAGAAACGCATCACAAAAAGCCCGCTCCAAAAGATTAGAAATCAGATTCCTCCCAAAGATGTAGAGTTCGTTACCAATGCCGGTGGGCTAACCCATGTACGATTGCACCATTCTGACATACTCAGTTTCCATTTGTTTTGGCTGTCCATTCTTTGGAGATGTTCTATCTCTACTGAGGAACTATTCAAAGGCGTTAAACTTGAGCCCGGCTTCGAGGAATCTTTGAGAATAGCTTTGTTGAATTACAAGTCGACCAGGGAAGCAGAATTTTCCAAGCTAATCCAGGCACATGAGTCGACTCTGCCCTTCGTTCGCTATGTATTATTAACACCAAAAACGCTTGGCAAAAGATCTAATGGAATTGTTGCAATAATCAAGTCTAAAGCTCCGCTACACGTGCTGGCGTTAAATGAGTACTGGCTTGCAATGTCCAACGACCCCGCAGATGAATTCATCAATAACTTGAACGAGATCAGCAACCGAACGCAAGAGATGAATTCAGTCAAAATTTGGATCCTTGATAAAGAAGCTTGGGATAACGTCCATAGAGATCAAACTGCTCGACTCGTAAATCTTCATTTTCAACATTTGAAAGATCAAGAGCATCACAATTCCTGAGTTATCTCAAGACTTCCTTATCGCACGCCGTTCACTTCTACACCTTTCTTTTCTCGCGCCTCTCTTCCCTAATCCTTTTCGCCACTTCCGCATCCGGCGTATATACCTTATTCAACTTCTCCACAATAATTCCCACCTGCTTGGGTGTAAACAAATATCCGAGGCGCTGGCCCAGCTCGAGCTCATCGTCGGGATTGTGCGTTCTGGGTTCTGGGTAGTTCCGGGTTCCTGGTTCCGGGTTCCGGAACTCGATGAATGTCGGGGCAAGCCTGGAACTTTGAACCTTGAACTTTGAAACTGCTCTTTGTTTCAAGTTTCAGATTTCAGATTAGCCCCGACATTCATCGTCGGGGTTTCAGGACTCCCTGTGGAATCAGGCTTCAACGATGAAGCGTGATACCCCGTTGTGTAAAGTGCTTTGGCAGCTTTATCCGACATCTGCTGCTTGGCCTACTGCGCCGCCAACAGAAACTTTTCCTGGACAGCGAGCTGCGCAGGAGTGGCTTTTGCACGACGGTCCGGTTTGTTTGCCATCTGCAACTGGTTGCCTGTCTTCCTGATAACATCCGTGTCTCCCAGCAATCCGCGCACACCGCGGAGGAGGATATTGTTTTTGATTAAGCTCATTTCCATTTGAATTAAAATTTCACATCGTCTGCGGTGATGCCTGATTTTCCGGGCGCCCTGGAAAGCCGGCGTCCACCTGTCCGCGATGCTTGATGCAAATGTGAAACACCCGGTTGACGCGTTGGCCGGATCTGGCCGGAATTGGCCGGAATTGGCCGGATTTGGCAGAACTTGGCAGAATCTAGGATGACCTTTCGGAACTTTTGGCAGAACCTGGGAGGAGAGTCTATAGCGGTCTATAGATCGTGGCCATGTGGTCTATAGAATTCTCGAACACGTTCAAAACACATTCAAAACACATTCAAAAGACGTCCTATAGAACGTCTATAAAACGTCTATAAAAAGTGTATAGCGGGTCTATGGCAGGTCTATAGCGGGTCGCAAGCGCCGGGGTGGTCGCGTCTGAAGGACGACCCGGCCATAAACCTGACAAGGGTCGGCTCAAGGCTGTCACTTAACGATTGTTAGGTCCGGATGCTCAGACCCCAGGCGTTAGTCTTGAGAAGCAATCTCCGCAAGTTTCTTTCTATTAATCGTCGTCATTGTAAGGAGCTCGACCAGGGGCGACGAAGCAAGTCTGATTATTGTTTCGCGCAAAGCTCGCCAAGGCGCAAAAAATATTGGTTAGTAATAAGGCCTCGCAGGCTCGGGAGATCGCCAAGAGATGAAACGGCGTTTTCTGAGAATCTTCGCGGACTTCCGAGCTACGCGAGGGTAACTTATTATCATTAAGGCTTAGCGATTTTGCGGCTTTGCGTGAAACTTTTTGCACTGCGCAATGGGTTTTGCTTCGTCAGCACATGGGATGTACCTCTTCGCAAAGTGGTCTTGAATAAAAACAAAGCTTAAGCGAAAAACAGTTCGCGCAGGGTGCCGAGCAGCGCCAGTACGATACCAACAAGTACCACATGGTAGAGTTTTATAGGCACGAGCGGCAGGATAACGGTAGCATGACCGCGCTTTTCCAGCCAACGAAGCCAAAAAGCTGTGACGACGAGCGATGGGACGAGAATGTAGCCGTAAGCGGCGCCTCTGTATTCCTCCAGCATCAGGATGAAATAGATCAACACGGCCGGAAGCAGCCCGATGGCGAGGGTGAAGTAATCACCCACCCAGACTAGCCCGGTAACTTCTTCCACGAAAGTCGGAGGTGACGGGGGTGGTGTACTTTCAGCGGAAGCAGGTGTGATCTTTCGCCTGGCGGCTGCGAGGGCATCGGTGACAAGTTTGAGAGCAAGCACAGGCACCGACAAAACGATCCATACAGACGGGATGGTGGCAAGCTCGAAATACTTGCTGCCGCTGATGAGGGCGCAGAAGAAAGGGGTGAGGGCAGCGGAGAGCAGGAGCGAAAAGCGAATGGTCCGGAGAAATTTCATGGCCAGGCAGACCTTGCAAGATAAGTACTTCGGTGTGAAGCAAGCCACCTCACTTTTGTTTCACGCACCTGCCTGCCGGCAGGCAGGGAGGCGCCAAGACGCAAAAAATTGATGCTTAGATAAGAAGGCCTCGCAGGCTCGGGAGATCGCCAAGGGATGAAGACAGCGCTTTCAGAGAATCTTTGCTGACTTCCGAGCTACGCGAGGGTAACTTTTTGTTATTAATGCTTTGCGATTTTGCGGCTCTGCGTGAAACATTTTTTGCTCTTAGCAATGACAAGTCTAGGTTGCTTTGTGGCAAAGGCGCCATCTATTTATCAGGAATGGTCGTCATTTTTTGAATGTGCCATCCACCTTTTTCAAGCCATTTCCAATTCACCACGAATCTTCCTGACACCGTGACGGTGTCCCTTTGGGGAAGAATATCGGTTTGCCGGTATGAACCTGTATGAGTGGCACTATCGGCAGAGATGTTGATTGAGTCGGTAGTGGATTCCTGAAAAATCACCTTGATATTTTCGAACTTATGCAACAGGGCTCTTATTGAATCTCTTCCAATGGCGACTCCGCCGAGATTTCCGTCAGGGGTGTAGAGATTGGCAATGGAGTCAACTTGCATTTCCAAAATGAACCGATCGTATCTTCTCATGGCTTGTACAATCTCATCTTTTGAATGCTTGCCCTTGCAAGAGAAAAGTAAGACGATCAAAATGAAAGCAGTTGTAAGTAAATGGAGCTTTGTCATGATAAACAGGTTAATTCGGTGTCAAAACCTTTATTCTGCATATGGGTTTCAGTTTGGTATTTCATTAACGATAAAGAAATAAAACAATATAAACTGCAGCAGGAATGTGAATAGCCAAATCGCAATTATCCACCAGCCTTTCTTGAGCCGCTGTCTGTAGATTTCGAATCTTGATGCGGAAATTGCAATTCCCCCTGATCATGCATTCGTGATGAACGTCTTCTATGATCGTGGCTAAGGCACGCGTCGCAGCCGCCGCGCCAGATCAGCCTCTTAAGAAGTGCATCATTTCCGCAGCGACTGCCATCTTACGATCCAATGGTCCCGGTCTTCACTTTCCCGGCTCGCTTGTAATTGGCGATGATGACGCCGCTGGGTGTTACGACAGAATCTGTCAATGTGAAGGCTGCCGGAATCGCAGTATTATCAAAGAGCTTCTTGCCCTTGCCTAAAATCACAGGATGGATCTTCAGCCTCAGTTCGTCTGCGAGATCATGCTTGAACAGCAGATGAGCCACTTCACTGCTTCCCCAAACCTGAAGATCGGGACCTTTTGATTGCTTGAGTTTTTTGATATCGGCCACACCTTTCAGGAAGACGGAATTTTTCCATTCCGACTTCTTACGGGTTTTGGACACCACGTATTTCATGCCTTCGTTGATGCCAGGCCAGAATTCTGCATGCGCGGGCCAATACCTTTCCCAGATCTCAAATGTCTTTCTGCCCAGCAGATATTCGGCTGGCCTCAGCTCTTCCTGTACCACCTTGTCATAGACTTCGTCACCAAATGGTTCCACCCAGCCACCCAACTTGAAAGCGCCGGATGTATCTTCCTTCGGTGCACCCGGCGACTGCAACACTCCGTCAAGGGTGATCATGGAGAGGATGGTTATTTTTCTCATGACATTGAATTTAGGTGGTTCAGCTGACTATTGAAAGTTCCTTTTCTTTAGTTTCCCCGACGATGAATGTCGGGGCAGGCCCCGACGATAAATGTCGGGGCAAGCCCTGACGATGAATGTTGGGCTGGCCCCAGACGATAAATGTCGGGGAGCTAAACAACATCCAGGTCTCTCAATGATTTGTACGTTTCAGCATCAGATCTCAAACGTAAAGTGCTTTTCAATGATGGCCTCCTTTTCTTTTCGTACAAACTCGAGGAAGGCGGCCGCCACCGGTGAATGTTGCTTTCCTTTCGGCCAGATCAACCGCCAGGTGTTACGGATCGGCAGCCCGGTAACGGGGATAACCTGCAACTGTCGGCTTTCGAGTTCATTCTTGATGGCGATGTGCGGCATAATGGAATAGCCCAGTCCTGCCAGTACGGCCTGCTTTACCGCTTCATTGGATGTGAGCTGCATCTTCCGGTTGATCACCAGATGATTGCGGCGGATGAAGTGGTCCATGGCCAGCCGGGTGCCGGAGCCCTCTTCCCGGAACATCAGCGGCAGCTCTTTCAGGATGTTTTTCGGATAGGGCGACTTTCTGAATTTTTCATCTGTATTCCCCACTAGGTAAAGTCGGTTCTCCAGCAAGTCGACATGTTCAACCATCGGATTCACAGGCAGGATGGAGACAAAGGCAAAGTCGACCGCGTTGGTTTCCATCCCTTCAATCACCCCGCTCCGGTTGGTCACATCCATATTCAGTTCAACGGACTTGTGCTGCTTCATGAATGGCGCGAGGAAGAAAGGCATCAGGTATTTTCCCGTTGATACCACCGAAAGCTTTAGCCTCCCGGTGAGCATTCCTTTAAAGGAGTGAGTCTTGTTGTCGATGTTGGCTACCTGCTGCAGAATGCTTTCGGCCGACTTGGCCACCTCCTTCCCAAAATCCGTGATATAAATCCGGCGTCCGACCACCTCGGTCAGGGGGATGTCGAATTGATCCTGAAAATTCTTCAGCTGGATGGATACGGCGGGCTGTGTAAGGTGAAGCTCCTCGGCAGCTCTCGTAACACTAAGCGTTTGTGTGATTTTCAGGAAGATTTGCAGTTGGTTCAGCGTATAGTTCATAAATACTATTTATGAATGTGATAATAAACATAAATAATTAAAAATGAACGCCAAATCCCATCATTGCGCCTCTAAATGCCGAACTAAAAAGGTCCTAACCTTGCAACCGATTTCGAAATACTTTCTAAGCATTCTTGTGCTGTTGAGCGGGCACATACTGCTGTTTGGGCATTCCTGTATGGAGCAATGCTCCTCGTCTAAAGAAAATCTGAGCAAGGCAGAGCCTCAATGTGTTGTGGCATTGGGCGATATGAAGCTGTCCGTGGCTCATCCCGTCACCCTTTACAGGGAGGGCGCGCCAAGGCACGAAGTGATAGAGATTGAAGAAAACGAGCTGGAACGCACATCCTCGAGGAAGTATCTGGGTGATTCCAGGTTGCCCCTGCTATGTACATACAACCATAAACCGCTGGGCATGATGGACTTCATGAGCCGGCTCTCATACCTGGAATACTTGTCTGGAATTTCCTGCGGAATCCCGCTGCATATCATGCTGAGTGTGATCAGGTCATGATGGAAATCAATGGTTATGGCCTGAATGGGTCATTTCAAATCCGGCTGTCCTGCATGTCATTAAAATTAAATTGCGGGTGGTCATTTCACCATTAAGAACGCTTTATTGAAACCATAGAAAGTTAACCGGTATTTCTCTTATGCAATTGAACCTGACGAGCCGAATCCTCATGCTGCTGAGCCTGGGAGCGCTCATATTCTTACAAAGCTGCCACTCGAAGGAAGGTGAGGGGGACGAAGAAATAAAGTTTTTGGTGACCAGTCCCCTCACGAAGGACACCACCATTACGAGGACCTATGTGTGCCAGATCCGTTCCATACAGCACATCGAACTGCGCGCGCTGGAGAAAGGCTATCTGCAGAATATTTTTGTGGATGAAGGAAAGTTTGTCCGGAAAGGGCAAATGATGTTTCAGATCATGCCGTTGCTTTACCGTGCGGAGCTGCAGAAAGCGGAGGCTGAAGCCAAATTCGCAGAGATCGAGTACCTCAATACGAAGCAGCTTGCTGACAGCAATGTGGTCTCCAAGAATGAGCTGGCGCTGGCCAAGGCCAAGTTCGACAAGGCAAAAGCGGAACAGGCACTGGCGCAGGTTCATCTTGGATTTACGGAAATCCGCGCGCCATTTGACGGCATCATGGACCGGTTCTATGTACGGCTGGGCAGTCTTGTAAACGAAGGAGACCTGCTCACCACCCTTTCCGACAACAGCCAGATGTGGGTCTACTTCAACGTCCCGGAAGCGGAATACCTGAACTACAAGCAGCATCAGCGACAAGACAGCCTGCTGAAGGTGCGGCTGCAGATGGCCAACCAGCAGATATTTGAATATCGCGGTGTGGTAAAGACGATAGAGGCGGATTTCAATAATGAGACAGGCAATATTGCCTTCCGTGCCACCTTCCCCAATCCGAAAGGACTGCTGCGTCACGGAGAGACAGGAAATATCCTGATCACGGATGTGCTGAAGAAAGCGCTGATCATTCCTCAAAAGTCCACGTTCGAGGTGCTGGAGAAGAAGTATGTATTTGTCGTGGACAAGGACGGCATTGCAAGACAGAGAGAAGTTGCGATCGGAGCCGAAATACCTGACCTGTACATCATCACTTCAGGATTGACCAGCGATGATAAGATCGTACTGGAAGGAATCAGGAAAATAAGTGACGGACTCAAGATCGAGTACACTTATGAAGATCCCAAAACCGTGCTCCCCCGTCTTAAAGTTTATGTTGAGTAAGTAGCCGTTCCGCAAACAGAAAAGCAATGTTTAATAAGTTTTTAAAGCGGCCTGTACTTGCGATTGTATTGGCACTTGTTACGGTGTTCATGGGGATGCTCGCAATCGAAACCCTTCCGACATCCCAATTTCCCAATATCGCGCCCCCGATGGTCATGGTTTCTGCTTCCTATCCCGGAGCCAGCGCCAAGACTCTTACGGAATCCGTGATCATCCCTCTGGAGCAATCCATCAACGGTGCGTGGGGTATGCGTTATATGACCTCCGATGCCACCAGCGCCGGTGAGGCCAACATCCAGATCATCTTTAACCTGGGTACCAATCCCGATCAGGCCCTCGTTCAGGTTTCCAACCGTGTGGAGCAGGTGAGGAACCGACTTCCACCGCTCGTGCAACGGGAGGGGGTAATCATTACGCCCATCATGCCCAGCATGCTCATGTATGTAAACCTCTACAGTAAGGATGAGAACGCGAACATGAAGTTCCTTTTCAACTATGCGGGGGTGAACATGATCCCTGAACTTCAGCGTATCAACGGTATCGGACAGGCGCGTATCCTCGGAAGCCGGCAATATGCCATGAGGGTATGGCTGAATCCGGACCGCATGCGCGCATACAGCGTTTCTCCGGATGAAGTAATGGAGGCGCTCAGCGATCAGAGTATCATTGGTAAAGCCGGACGTATAGGACGGGGCGATGCCAACCGCGCAGAAGCACTCGAATACGTGCTTGCGTATTCAGACCGTTTCAGCGATCCCAAACAATATGAAAATGTGATCATCCGCGCCAATCCCAACGGCGAATTGCTGCGTCTAAAAGATGTCGCCAAGGTGGTGTTGGGGAGTGAATACTATGACATCTATTCCAATATCAACGGACACCCTTCTGCCGCCATCGTATTGAAGCAAACTTATGGCAGCAATGCCAGTGAGGTAATCAAGAATGTGAAGGCTAAACTGGACGAGCTGAAGAAATCCTTCCCGCCGGGAATGGACTATGAGATCAGCTATGACGTATCCAAGTTTCTTGATGCTTCAACGGAGAACGTGATCCACACCCTGAGGGATGCATTCATCCTCGTGGCGTTGGTCGTGTTCATCTTCCTCGGTGACTGGCGCTCCACGCTGATCCCCACGCTTGCGGTTCCGATCTCGCTTATCGGTGCCTTCATCTTCATGCAGATCTTCGGGCTTACCATCAACATGATCACACTATTCGCACTTGTGCTGGCCATCGGTATTGTGGTCGACGACGCAATTGTGGTGGTGGAGGCAGTCCATGCCAAGATGGAAGAGGAGCACTTGTCGCCGTACAAGGCGGTACAGAAAGTGCTGGGCGAAATCAGCGGAGCGGTGATTGCCATCACCTTGCTGATGACGGCGGTATTCGTGCCGGTGGCATTCATGACGGGTCCCGTGGGCGTATTCTACAGGCAGTTCTCCATCACCATGGCCAGTTCCATTGTATTGTCGGGTCTGGTTGCCTTGACACTTACGCCGGTGCTCTGTGCCATGATCTTGAAAAACACGCATGGAAAACCCAAGAAGCGAAATCTGCTGACCAGGTTCATCGATGGATTCAACGTGATTTTCGAGAAGGTGACCGGAAAATATGTGGGCCTGCTCAGACTCATCGCGCACCGGAGGCTTGTTACAGCAGGATTGTGGATCGTCTTCGTTCTGGGAATCTATGCAATCGCCGAAAGTCTTCCTTCCGGCTTCATACCCAGTGAGGACCAGGGAATGATCTACGCGATTATCCAGACTCCGCCCGGTTCAACCCTGGAACGCACCAATGATCTTTCCCGCGAACTGCAAGACTTGATCATGAAAGTGGAGGGCATTCAGTCCGTCTCTTCCATCGCAGGCTATGAGGTGTTAACTGAAGGCCGGGGTTCCAATGCCGGTACCTGTTTGATCAACCTGAAGCCCTGGAATGAACGCGATCATACGGTTCAGGAAATCATTTATGAGCTGGAGGCAATATCCAAGGAAATTCCGGGAGCTACGATAGAATTCTTTGATCCCCCGGCTGTACCCGGGTATGGTGCGGCAGGAGGTTTTGCATTGCAGTTGCTGGACAAGACCAATACAGGAAACTATGACGACCTCGAGCGGGTGAAGAATGAATTCATGGCTGCTTTGGGAAAACGGAAGGAGATCATTGGATTGTTCACCTTCTTCAGCGCAAACTACCCTCAGTATGAAATCGAGTTTGACAACCAGATGGCGATGCAGAAGGGTGTATCCATAGGTAATGCCATGAACACCTTGTCCATCTTCGTGGGAAGTACGTATGAACTTGGCTTCATCAAGTTCCAACGCTTCTTTAAAGTATTCGTTCAGGCATCACCTGAATTCAGGAGACTTCCTTCTGACTTGATGAACCTCTATGTGAAGAGCGACAAAGGGGAGATGGTTCCCTTCTCTTCATTTATGAAGATCACCAAAAAGCAGGGGGCCAACGAAATCAACCGGTACAACATGTACAATACAGCCGCCATCAGGGGTGCGCCCGCCAAGGGTTATAGCTCCGGTGAGGCGATTCAGGCGGTGAAGGAAGTGGCGGCAAAAACCCTTCCTCACGGATATGATATTGACTGGGCAGCCTTGTCCTACGACGAAGTGCGTCGCGGGAATGAAGCCATCTATATCTTCCTCATCGTATTGACATTCGTTTACCTGGTGCTGTCGGCCCAGTACGAAAGCTTCATCATTCCATTGGCAGTGGTGCTCTCTTTACCAGCAGGGGTATTCGGCTCTTTTGCCATGATCAGATACATGGGACTGGCCAATGACATCTATGCCCAGGTGGGATTGATCATGCTCGTCGGTCTGCTTGGTAAGAACGCAGTCTTGATTGTTGAATTTGCCGTGCAAAAGCACCGGCAGGGTGCGACGATCCTGGAGGCGGCCATTGAAGGTGCGAAGGTCCGATTCCGCCCCATCCTCATGACCTCTTTTGCATTCGTGGCCGGATTGATCCCGCTCGTTATATCGCACGGAGCTGGTGCCATCGGCAACAAAACCATCGGTTCTTCGGCACTCGGAGGTATGATATTTGGAACCGTGTTTGGAGTTATCATCGTGCCCGGGTTGTATTACATCTTTGGCAGCCTCGCGGAAGGCAGACACCTGATCAGGGACGAAGAGGAAGACTCTCTGACTGAAGATATTGTTCACCGGGTGGACACTTTTCCTCAAATTGAAGGCAGCGAAGAAAATGCGCATTAACAGATTAATCATATTGTCGGGGATTGCAGGTCTTTCCCTTTTGTTTGACGCCTGTAAGGTTCCTTCCTCTATGGTTCCCCGGGACGAAAACAAGTCGGTACCTACTGGATTCAAGGACACCCGTGACACCACCAATTCAGGCACCATGAAGTGGAGGGAATTCTTTACGGATCCCAATCTGGTTCAGCTGATTGATACGGCGCTCCACCATAATCAGGAACTGAACATTATCATGCAGGAGATCAATGTGGCGCGGAATGAAGTGCGAGCCAGAAAGGGGGAATACCTGCCCTTCATCGACCTTCAGGGAGGCGTGGCCGTGGAGAAGGCGGCGCGCTACACACGCAATGGCGCTGTGGATGCTACCACCGAGATTGAACCCGGAAAGGAGATTCCAGATCCTTTGCCGGATATCCTGGTTGCGGCTAACATGTCATGGCAGGTGGACATCTGGAAGAAACTGAGAAACGCCAGAAAGTCGGCGATGTACCGCTACCTCGGTTCTACGGAGGGAAAGAATTTCATGGTTACACAGTTGATCGCTGAAATTGCAACATCCTACTATGAGTTGATGGCCCTCGATAACCAGCTGGAGATCCTGAAGAAGAACATCGAAATCCAGCAGAACGCGCTGGAGATCGTGAAGCAGGAGAAGCAGGCTGCCAAGGTAACGGAACTGGCGGTGCGCAGGTTCGAGGCCGAAGTGCTGAAGAACCAGAGCAGGTTGTACTACATCAGCCAGATGATTACCGTAACGGAGAACCGGATCAATTTCCTCGTGGGGAGGTTTCCGCAGTCCGTGCCAAGAAGCTCAAGCATGTTCACCGAGTTGCTGCCGGCTACGGTATTCGCGGGGATTCCGCCGAACTTGCTGCAAAACAGACCGGATATCAGACAGGCAGAGCTTGAGTTGATGTCATCCAAGCTTGATGTCAGCATTGCGAAGGCGAACTTCTACCCTTCACTTAATATTTCGGCGGCCATCGGTCTGCAGGCGTTCAACGCGTCATACCTGGTTACAAGACCAGAGTCCATGTTGTATTCGGTGGGAGCGGGGCTCGCTGCGCCGCTGATAAACCGGAATGCCATCAAGGCGATGTACTACAGCGCTAATGCCAGGCAGATCCAGGCAGTATACAATTATGAGCGGACAATACTGAACGCCTATATTGAAGTATCCAACCAACTGTCGAACATCAGCAACCTTGAGCAGAGCTATTATCTGAGGTCGATGCAGGTGCAGGCACTCACGCAGTCGATCGACATCTCCACCCGTTTGTTCAAGTCGGCCCGCGCCGACTACATGGAAGTGTTGCTTACACAGCGCGATGCACTGGAGTCAAAGTTCGAGCTGATCGAGACCAAGAAGCAGCAGATGAACGCCATGGTCAACATCTACCAGGCGCTGGGAGGAGGATGGAACTAGACATTTCGTGATTTGGTGATTTGGTGATTTGTTGATTTGGGGGTAACCCTGACTTTTCGGGTTGCAAATTGAAATCTGAAACCTGAGATCTGAAACCTGAGATCTGAGATTAGTAATCATCAATCATACCCTCAAGAACACACCCTTTTTATACATGAAGTAAAGAAACCACCATTGCACGAGAACATAGCAGCAGGCCATGGCAACTTCCTTCCAGGGTGAAGTGAATAACTGGCCGATCCACCCAAGCAGCGCTTGTGAAGCGTAGTCCCAGTTGATGAACCCGCCCGAGAGGTAAATCAGGATCGAGTTCATGCCGATGATCGTGAAGAAGAAAGCCCACCTTCTGAATCCCTTCACATCGATGATATAATAGAAGATGGAGAGGAGAATAAGACTGCAGCCGCCAGCCAGCAATACAAAAGAGCTCGTCCACAGATTCTTGTTGATAGGGAAGTCCATGTTCCACAATTGGGAGAGACCGAGCAGTATAATGCCTGACAGGAACATGTACGCGGCCTTGCGTGTGGATGTCAGACCCGGATTGTTTTTGATGAAGGTTCCGGTAAGTATGCCAAGCAACCCGGTACTGATGGCGGGAATGGTTGACATCAGGCCTTCCGGGTCGTGAATCCCCCGGTAAAGACGGCCAGGGATCACTATCCGGTCAATATAGGAGGCAAAATTTCCTTCCATGGTCAGATCACCGGGGGCAAAGCCTGGCGCCGATTCAAACTTCAACAGCAGCCAGTAGCCAATGATAAGCGCCCAGAACCAGACAATCTGTGCCCGTTGCCTGGAGTACAGGAAAATGATGTTCGCAAACATGTAGGCAAGGCCGATCCTTCCCAGTACGCTTGGGAAGCGAATGTCTGCAATGGGTTGAAACTTCAATCCATTATTGTAGATCAAACCCAGAAGAACCAGTATCAATCCCCGCTTGATCACGCGCAACAGCAGTGCGGTGTGGTCCTTTCCTTTCTCCAGTTCCCGGCCAATGGAGTAGGGGGTAGCCACTCCTGCAATGAAGAGAAACAACGGGAAGATCAGGTCATAGAAATGAAATCCATTCCATTCGGGATGGTCCAGCTGGACGGAGAAGCCTTCCCAGAATCCGTTGCCGGTTGCCTTCGCGAGGTTGTGCACGATATTTTCGGCGCCCATGATCCAGAACATGTCAAAGCCGCGCAGGGCATCCAGGGAATAGAGTCGCTGGGATGGGATTGTGGAGGAGGGCATCGCTGTAACGAATATAAGAACGGGAAGAATATTGAAAGTTAAAATCAAAGTAGAATATCCAATGTTGATTATCACACAATGGACAATCAACAATCAGTAATTAGTAATTGACCACCGTTTTTCATACCTTATTCCGAGCCTTCGACCAAAAGAATTATTCTCGACCAACTAACCTTACCTTCTATGAAAACCGGGAAACTCCTCACCCTTCTTATTTTGATTTCGTTTGCCTCCCACGCCCAAAAGCACAAGGCTACAAAGGCTGAGGCCGATTACTACAACCAATTTCAGGTCTTGTATTCTTCGATGCCTGAGAAGTTCAGGGGCGGAAGTATGGATGATTTTGGTGCGCGGCCTTCGGAGATCAGTGAAGGCGATCAAATGCAGGATTGCAAATCCCTTGATTGTTATATGCTGCTGGCCACGGCCAATTATGGATTTGCTTACAAAAATGCTGATGCAGTTGCTTTAAAGAGTCAGATAAACGCCATCAAGGGCACTGACGCTGCAAGCCTGAAAAAGAAAGACCAGCTTGAATATAAATTGACCAATGAATATGGACTGAGCATAAAACTGATGGCGAATTTTGTCTCCGGAGAATACTTCCTGTACTGCAAAGGATCAAACTATCAGAAACTGACACCCCCGGCAGGCTGGGATGGCTGGTACATGGGTTCAATGGCGAACTGCCCCGACTTCAGCGGAGTCCAGTCCGCTGATGCAAGTTTTGTCTTTATGGGCTCAGCCCCTGAGGTCAAAGAAACAGCCCGGCCGGAGACGACTAAAGGAGTACCCACTTTTCCCATCAATCCATCCGACATCAACCAGTTTAAAGTAAAAAATGTGGTGCTCTACATCCAGGGCTCAAAAGAGCTGGTCGCGGAGTTTGTCAAGAATATGGATACCGCCTCATTGCGTGGGCTGATCGCCAAGTGACGATTCAATGATTTGTTGATTAGGTGAATTGTTGATTGGGGTGAGCAGGATTTGACTAGCCACAATCAATAATCAACAATCCACCAAATCATCTCACACCAACGATCTCCTCAGCCACTTTCTTTCCCTTGTAGTAGATGAACAGTGTGCATCGGTGCCGTCCCTGGGCAGGGCGGATGTTATAGATTTGTTTATGATCCCTTACAACGTCGGCTTCATTGGAGCGAATATCGCATTGCCACCAGGGAACGGGTTCCGAATGTGACAACAACTTCATGGAAATGAAATTGTCTTTGCCTGCCGTTAGCTCGGCCATGCCACCTCCATATTCTACAACCAGTAAAGAGTCTTCCAGCGTTGTTTTTCCGTTCGGTTGAAAGTTTCTTACCTGCGCAAGTCTTCCCCGCGGGTTGGGAAATGCGGCCTTGAACGCAGCGTCGTTTGAAGGAGGCTGAACACAAGTGCCGCGGAGTTTGCCCACGTAATGAAATACGGACGCTATTTCAGCATAGACGTCAATCGTAAATGAATTCTCTTTAGGCAGGATAAAGAATTTGCCCGACCTGTCGTAGTCAATCTGGGCCCCCGAAGCTTTGGCTTGCGGGAGAAACTTCCGCCCCTGCATGGAAAGATCCTGGATTTGAACGACGGCCGCATTTACGATGCCGCAATAGAAAGTTGCAGACGCAGGCATCAGCCTGACCTGATATGCATCCTGTGCGGCAAGAGGTGCTGCATACAGAATGAAGATGCCAATGATTCTTGCGGCAACCATTCTCATGACGATGCTACTTATCCGGTAACGGGTCTCCTTCCACCCAGGGGGCCCCGGCATCGATGAGTGCTTTCGACAAGCCGGTCATCTTATCCTTGATGGCATTGAGTTGGGTCTGTATATCTTTAACCTCACCATCAACAATGGCAAGCGCCCGCTTATTGGTCTCCGTAGGGCCATAGGTTGAGTGATAGATTCCGCGGCTTACGCCGAATAGCCTTGTTCCCATAACTGTCCGCGATCTTTCTCCGATCTGACTTTTGGCTGGATCACCGTTGAGTCTGGCATTCAACTCCATCAGTTCCATTCGCACTTTATAGATCTGCGCATCCAGATCTCCGGGATTGACTTTAGCCTGCGCAGCTGCCTTCTGCATGGCTGCGATGCGTTTGACGGTGTTGTCCATTTCCATCTGGAGCGCAGAAGCATTCCGCACCGAATGTTCGTACATGCGCCAGAATGCAGCTGCCTCTTGAGGTGTTGAACCTGGGAGTGAACCTTTACGCAAGGGTTCCACTACAAAACTGACCGGCTTCGACAATTCCGTGATCACGCCGTCAACCTGCTTCGACAAGGTGACGGTATAAGTTCCGGGTGCGGCCAGCATGCCCCCTCGCAATTGACCGAAACCATAGCCTGAATTTGACAATCCTATACTTTCGGGTGCCGGGTAACGCAAATCCCAGGTTACCCGGTGAAAGCCTTTGTCCATCGGTCCTTCGATCCGCCTGACTACTGCGCCGCTGGCATCTTTTACTGTCAGCCATATCCTTGGTGCATCCTGCTGTGCTTCAGCTTTCAGCGCATCCCATCCTGGCCAGGGAATGTTTTGGTTCTTGGTACGCAAAGGTTGCTCGGCATCTTTACGCGCAGCTTCTTTGGTTTTCAATGAAGTTTTCAGGTAATACGTGAAAGTGGCTCCAAATTTCGGATTAGGGGCCACATAATGATCGGCTCCCAGTCCGCCTTTCTCTTCATCGAAGCTTAGATGTGAACGCTGGATGTACCACCATGCTTTACGGGCAGGGAACAGGGTCGCTTCCTGCTGCAATTGCTGATCGCTCACTTCACGCAGCACACTGTAATCATCAAATACAAAGAATCCCCTTCCGAAGGAGGCGCCTACAAGATCGTTTTCCCGGCGCTGGATGGTCACATCCCTGAAAGAGATCGTGGGCATGTCACCTGTAAGTTTCATCCAGCGGGCACCACCGTTGAGGGTGAAGTAGATTCCAAACTCAGTGGCAGCAAAGATCAAATCCTTTTTCACGTGATCCTGAACTACGCGCCAGACCAGTGTCCGGTCTGGGAGGTTTCCCCGGATGGACTGCCACGTCTTGCCGCGATCTGTACTCTTGATCAGGTAGGGTGAGAAGTCGCCGGCCTTGTGGTTATCAAGTGCGGCATATACAATATTGGCGTCGAAGAGATCTGCCCTTACATCATTGACAAACGATGCGGCCGGTATCCCGGGTATTGAACCCAACTCAGTCTTTTTCCAATTGGCCCCGCCATTTTCAGTTACCTGAATGATTCCATCGTCGGTGCCGGCATAAATAAGCCCTTCCTGTTTTGGTGATTCTGAGAGCGAGGTGATGGTGTTGAAATTGGACATGGCCCCTACATCCCATGCCTCATCCCAACTTTGGTTCTTACCCATAATAGGCATTGTCATGCGGTCCTGGTTGCGTGTGAGATCAGGAGAGATGGCAGTCCACTTGTCGCCACGGTTGTCGGACCTCCACACGCGTTGTGATGCATGATAGATACGAGCCGGATTGTGAGGACTTACCAGAATGGGGGCATCCCAGTTGAAGCGTTCATAAGGTTCGTTGGGTTCGGACTGCGGCTGGATATCAACGACCTCACCTGTGGTCATGTCAATCCGTGACATGGTTCCTTCCTGGCGGTGTGCATAAACAATATTGGGATTCCCTGGCTCTGTAGCAGGCTGGTAACCATCCCAATCCAGCACGAGTCTCCAGTCTGAATTCTGAATGCCGTGTACATTATCGGTGCGCGACGGTCCGCCCTGTGTCCCGTTGTCCTGTGTGCCACCATAGATATTATAAAATGGTGTGGCATCATCCACCGCCACTTTGTAAAACTGTGTGACGGGCAGGTGTTCCATGAACCGCCAGGATTTGGCGTTGTCAAAGCTTTCGTACACGCCACCGTCATTTCCCACAATGAGATAATTAGGATCACTTTTTTTGAAGGCAATGGTGTGATTGTCCACATGCCGGTGCTCTGTTTCCATATCCCTGAAAGTTTTTCCTCCATCATCGGAGACGAGGATGTTGAAGCTCATCAGGTAAATTCTGTCAAAATGATGGGGCGAAGCGTATAATTCCTGGTAGTAATGAGGACCGGTTGCAATGGAGACTGTATTGGACTGTTTCTCCCATGACATGCCACGGTTGGTTGACTTGAACACGCCTCCCGACTTTCTGTCCAGCTCGATGGCCGCATAAACTACATCCGGTTGTTGAAGTGAAATGGCCAGGCCTATCTTGCCCATGTCACCACCGGGGAGACCGTTGGAAAGTTTGGTCCATGTTTCACCGCCGTCAGTGCTGCGATGCACTCCGCTTCCAGGACCACCGCCAATATAGTTAGCAATGGTCCGGTGGCGTTGCCAGGTTGCGGCATACAGCCAATCCGGATTTCTTGAATCAATCACCACATCGGTAGCGCCTACCCATTCAGTGTCTCCAAGTGTGCGCTTCCAGGTTTTGCCGCCGTCAGTTGTCTTGAATATTCCGCGTTCTCCACCTTTGGCCCACAACGGCCCTTGAGCCGCTACCCATACAATATTCGAGTTGGAAGGATGGACAACGATTTTGGAAATGTGTTCGCTGTTTTTCAGTCCCGCGTTCTTCCATGTGCGGCCACCGTCGTCGCTGCGGTAAACGCCATCACCATAGCCCACATGACGTCCGCCAACATTTTCGCCTGTTCCCACCCATACTGTATTGGGATTGGAGGGATCTATAGTCACACATCCGATGGAGTAGGAGCCCTGCTGGTCAAAGATGGGCACGAGGGTAACGCCTGCGTTTGTTGTTTTCCACACACCACCGGATGCTGTGGCGACATACCAGGTGTTTTCGTCACTTGGATGGATGGCGATATCGGCGATACGACCGGAGGTGAGGGCAGGTCCGATATTACGAAGTTTAAGTCCGGAGAAGGTGGTATCCGACATTTGCGGGGTGGTCGTGCCGGGTGCGGCCTGTTTTGTTGTGTTCTTCTGCGCCCACGTGAGCGTCGACACCAAAAGCAGGAGTATTGAGGTACGTAAAATCATATGAGGTTAGGTTTGTCTTCGTACTGGATATTGGACAAGATACTTTATGATCCGGAATTTGCACCGTTTAACCTTAGCAATTCCTGGTTCCTCAATTCATGCGGCTTTATTTGGCCCCGAACGGCATAAAGACCGGCAAATTGCACGTGGCCGTCTGTTTCCATGTTGTCATTATCGGTGTTCGAGGCAGTCCGATAATCAACATTTATCCCAATCAACACTTTAATTAACTTGTATCAGCAGGCGATATAACCGGCCCCGACCATGCGCATCCTTCTGATCTTAGTGTTTGCCCCTTTGCTAAGCTTTTCCCAGCACCTCGTCACACCGTCTGCGCGCTGGACTTCCCAGCTCTGGGATGCGCGATGGATCACCGGCGATGCCCGTACTGGAGTTTACCTGTTCAGGAAGACTTTTGATCTGCCGAGAAAACCGGCTGGCTTTATTATTCATGTCTCTGCTGATAACCGCTACCGGCTTATGGTCAACGGAAAGTACATCAACGATGGTCCGCAAATGAGTGATCTCCGCCATTGGAGATTTGAGTCGCTGGATATCGCCGACCTGCTTCACCAGGGACATAACACGATTGCTATACAGGTGTGGAATCTGGGTGATGCAGCTCCTGTTTATGAAATGGGCAAACGGCTTGCCCTCATCGTGCAGGGTGAGGATGTAACAGCAAAAGCTGTCAATACCGATAAGTCGTGGAAGATTGCCCGCAACCCCGCCGTCACCCCGATTCCGTTCGGGCCGGGTAACCCGGAACTCTTTAATCAGTACTATGCCGCTGGTCCGATGGATAGGATTGACGGATCTATGTGTCCATGGGGCTGGGAGCAGCCTGGGTTTGATGATACATCATGGACAAATCCGCAGGAGCTTGAAAAAGGAATTCCATTTCAGACTGCACCTTATGGCGACCCTCAATGGGAGCTACTTCCCAGAAGCCTTCCATTGATGGAAAGGACATGGCAGAACTTTCACAGCATTCGCAGAACCGAGGGGATGAATAATCCAGGATTGAAGTTTCCTATTGCCGTACCGGCAAAGCAGAAAGTGAAGATACTCCTTGACCAGGGCAGCCTTACTACCGCCTTTCCTGAATGGGTATTCTCCGGCGGCAAGGGGCGTGAAATCAAGATCACCTACGCTGAAGGTCTGTTCAAGAAGCTGGGCACGGGCAACCGGGACTCAGTTGACGGGAAGGTTATCAAGGGAGTGAGTGACCTTCTTGTTATGGATGGTGGCAAAAGCAGGATGTACACAACACTCAGTTATCGTGCTTTTCGATACGTCGAGTTGGAACTCTCGAGCGGAGAAGAGCCGTTGACTATCGAGAAAATGGGAAGCTGGTTTACGGGTTATCCATTTCAAAAGTTGGCGGACTTCAAGTCTTCCGATCCTGCGCTCAGCAAAGTATTTGATATCGGATGGCATACTGCCCGACTATGTGCTTATGACACCTACATGGATTGTCCCTATTGGGAGCGATTGCAGTACATCGGCGACACCCGGATCCAGGCGCTTGTTTCCTACGCAGTTTCAGGAGATGACAGGCTTGCCCGGAATGCCATCGAACAGTTTTACTGGTCACTTCAGCACGATGGCCTCACATACAGCCGCTACCCTTCCGAGTTGCCGCAGTATATACCGAACTATTCACTGGTGTGGGTGCTGATGATCCATGACTTCATGATGTACAGGAACGATCCTGCTTTCGTAAAGCAATTTCTCCCGGGTGTGCGCCTGGTGATGGATCATTTCAAATCCTACATGACTCCTGACGGGATGATGGGACTTCAGCCGTACTGGGATTTCCTGGATCATACCTATCGTACCAGGGAAGTATATGACAAGAGTTTGTACAAAAGACTGGCGACCAATTCACTCTTTTACGCCTACGCCCTCGGAAAGGCGGCAGACTTGTTTCTTGAATTCAAGGACGATGCCACCGCCAGAACCTGTATTCAACTGAGTCAGCAACTAAAGGAAAGTGTACAGCGGCAGTGCTGGGATGGCGCAAGCGGCCTGTATGCAGATACGCCAGATAAGAATACATTCAGCATGCATATCAATATTCTTGCCATTCTCTGCGGGATGATGACCAAAGACGAGCAGGAGGTTCTGCTTAAGAAGATAACCTCTGCAAAGAACATCACGCCCACCACACTCTATTTCGACTTCTACCTCGGTCGCGCGATGAATCAGGCGGGAACGGGTTCACTCTATGCGTCCCTTCTGTCAAAATGGAAGGATCTTCTTTCACTCGGGCTCACCACTTTCCCGGAAGGTGTGACGCGCAGCGACTGTCACGCATGGAGTGCGAGCCCGGATTTTGAAATGTTATCCACGTTTGCCGGCATACGCCCGCAGGTATTTGGATTCAGGAAAGTACTCATCCGGCCAGAGATGGATGTCCTGGAAAGTGTTGATGCTTCCATGGCTCACTGGGCTGGCAAGATCACCGTGCAGCTGGAGAAGAAAGGAAAAGGGGTGAAGGGAAAAATCGTCCTGCCGCCGGAGATAACTGGCAGGTTCGAGTGGGGGAATAGTGTGGTGGAGCTAAAATCGGGCGAGAATGAAGTGGCAGTTGGCTATTAGCTATTGGCTTCTGGCTCCTGGCCATTGGCTAGAGCTGCGACCAATTCAATTATAATCAGATCAGTTCAGGATCTGAGTCCTCTAATGCACGGTCTTTCAGAGTTAGCGGCTCTGGGTAAAATCGGGTAGCCTGATAATCTCGCCGCCTTTCATGGCTGACTCGTGTGCAAGGATTCCGACGCAGGTGATGTTGGCAGACTGACGGGCGTTGGGATATGGCTCCCTTTTCTCTTGCAGCGCGGTGATGAAAGCGTGCGCCAGGTGAGGGTGGGATCCGCCGTGGCCGCTACCCTGGATAAAGGAGAGATGTTGTTTCTCATCTGCATCGTACACCCCTGCTTGTGTGAATGCCTGAATTTCCTTGGGAAGCAGATGGGCATAGTCCGGAACCTTTACGCGGGATGGGACTTCACCGGTGTGAATAACAGCATCCTCGTGTTCTACCTGTGGCCATTCGAAGGTCTTTTTGGAACCATAAACATCAAAACTCTCGCGGTATTGACGTGCGGTGTTGAAGAGTGAGCGCGTAATCTCCGCCGAAAGATCTGAGTTCCTGAATTTGATGTGGCAGGTTTCGATAGCAAACGGTGAGTTGTATTTGGTGATGAGATTCTTGTCTATGGTGCCGGACCCAAAGCAGGAGACATATTCCGCTTCAGCATGAGTTAAGGCAAGGACCGGTCCCACACAATGGGTTGCATAATGCATAGGAGGCAAGCCTTCCCAGTAGCCAGGCCATCCCGCCATCTCTTGCTGATGGGATGCGCGGAGGAACTGGATCTTGCCCAACTCACCTTTTTCATAGAGCTCTTTTACAAAGAGAAACTCCCGGCTGTACACGACGGTTTCCATCATCATGTAGGTCAGGCCGGTTTGTTTGACCAGTTCTACAATCTGACGGCATTCTTCCACTGTGGTGGCCATCGGTACAGTGCAGGCTACATGCTTGCCGGCTTTCAATGCGGCAATCGACTGTGAAGCATGACTTTGAATTGGTGTGTTGATGTGAACGGCATCCACATTGGGATCTTTCAGCAACTCCTCATAGCTCGTGTATCGTTTCTCTATGCCAAAAGCATCTCCTACCTGGCGCAGCTTGCTCTCTGTGCGCTGGCAGATGGCATTCATGTTTGCACCGGGATGGCGCTTATATATTGGAATGAATTCGGCTCCAAAGCCAAGACCGATAATGGCGATGTTTATTTTCTTGCTCATGATATGTTATGCTCAACGCGCAAATTCAGGTTTGATGGAGGATGTCAACTGCCTTGTACCCGCCTTTCGAGCGGAAGTACAGAATTAGAATGACATATGTCACCAACATGATGACCGGGAAGATGGCTACTGTTTTCAAAGCGCTCTTCTTTGCCGACTCCTGTATGCCCTGAACTGTGCTGCGTTCTTCTTCCGGAGCAGCGGAGAGTTTGGTGTAGTCAAGCCCCTGGTATTCTCCAAAAATACTATGGTGTGAAATGGTGGCATAGGAGGCATGTAGTGAAGTGGAATGCTCACGATCATATTGATCAAGCTTTGCATCAATTTCCTTATCCTGCACGAAGCCGAGGATGACGGCACCTATTACTCCGGCTGCGATCATGCCCACCCCGCCTGTGATATTGATGGTCAATGCACCGCCTTTTGGAAACTGTTCAGAAACTACTCCAAGCATGGTTGGCCAGAAGAAAGTCTTGCCAAGCGCAAAGAGGGTTGCAGCTACGAGGACCATCATGCCCGCAGACGCCGACAACATCAGCAATCCTGCACATGCGATGGTTGATGATACGGCCAGTAATCCCAGTGGGGAAATCCTGTGGGTGATCTCACCGGCAAATAATCTGAGTACGGCCATGATGGCAGAAGTGTACACGAGAATCCAGCCTGCCTGGAGTCCGATGACTTTCATTTCAGGCGCCATGAGATCGGAGATCCAGCTGTCGGTGCCCAATTCTGTTGTTGCCAATGGGATCATCAATAGCAGGAGAAGAACAAAAATCGGTTGGCCAAAACTTCTCACATAAAATCCAAAGATGCCAAGCACGACGCCGGTAATCACAAGATTGATTGTGTTCGACCAGGCGAAGATGGAGCCGATCTGAAAAATCACCAGCGTGGCCACCACGGCCATACCGCCGATGCCAGCTTCTTTAAGCATATCGAGGTAGGATACACCGGCCTGGACGCGTTCATTGACAGGGAATTTTCTCGGAAACATCAGGATGCCATACGTCACAGTGGGAAGCAGGATGAGAACCATCTTCAGTTTCCAGGAAGTCTCGGGACCAAGAACAAGGGCAAGGATCCCTCCCAGTACAAGTCCAACGGGCCAGCCTGAGTGCAGGATGTTCAGCCATTTGGTCTTGTCCCTGGCAAAGGCGGTTGCCACCACCGGGTTGATGACTGCCTCGACTGTTCCATTGCCCAGGGCCACAATAAATGTTGCTATATATAAGGAGTAGTAGCCGGTGGCAAACAGGGTAAGAACGGCGGAAGTGGCATGGCAGAAGAAGGCAAACATCATCGCATTCTTATAGCCAACGCGATCAATAATGAGACTGAATAGCACGATGCTGATGGCAAAAGGCCACAATCCCACACCTGCGATCTCACCGATCTGTGTATTGGAAAGGTTGAATTCTCCGCCCCACTGGGGCAGGGTCAGTGCCCTTAGGATAAAGCCAAATGAGGTGGAGGTGAGAGCCACAACACAGGCAATGAACAGTTTCATGTCCGGTGCCTTGTCACTGGCGGAAGCTTCATTCGTCATAGGTCTGGAGAGAACAGGTTTGGTCGGTTCGTCAGAAATGAGTTCATCAAAGTAGTCGAATTTATCTATATTTCATCACCACTCATAAATTTTGCCCAAACCCATGTCCTTACCACCTAACCTTATCGTTGTTCGCGCGGCAGTGTATCGCTTCCGTCTTTGTTTTTATGTGATCACTTTGTGGATCGCTGCCTCCTGCACTAAACCTGCCGAAGACGATAGCGCCTATAGTGGTGTAAACTTCAGTGAGAATATTCGTACCACTCCTGCTCGATCAGCGGAGGAAGAAAGATTGGGTTTTAAGGTTCCGCCCGGATTCGAAGTGACGCTGTTCGCCAGCGAACCCGATATTCAGAAACCGATGAACCTGCAGTTCGATGCGAAGGGTCGGATGTGGGTAACACAATCCTTTGACTATCCTTTTCCAGCTGATCCACACAAGGGTACTGATCATATCACCATCCTGGAAGATACCGATCATGATGGCAAAGCAGACAAGTTCACAAACTTCATTGATACGCTCAACATTCCGATTGGCTTGTATCCCATGGCGGATGGAGCCATTGCGTACAGTATCCCCAATGTTTACCGCTATACAGATCAGAATCTCGATGGGAAGGCAGATGAGGTGAAGAAGATGTTCGGCCCCTTCGGTTATACCGACACGCACGGGATGGTCAGCAATTTTATCCGTGGTTATGATGGATGGATTCACGCCTGTCATGGATTCACCAATGACTCAAGGATTGCAGGCTCGGACGGAGATTCCATTCACATGGTGTCCGGAAACACATTCCGTTTCAGGCTGGACGGAAGCAGGGTAGAGCAAACCACCTTTGGTCAGGTCAATCCTTTTGGGTTAACGTATGACGACTATGGCTACATCTATTCCACCGACAGCCATAGCTCACCATTGTATCAGCTCATTACAGGAGGAGACTATCCACATTTTGGAAAGTTGGAAATCATGGCCTTCGTGCCGGACATGAAACCGCTGGTGAACGAGGCCACCGCACTTGCCGGAATCAGTTACTATGCAGACACTCAATTCCCATCTGAGTTTCAGAACAATCTTTTCATCGGGGATGTGGTCAACTCCAGGGTTCATCGTTATTCCTATGAAAATAGGGGTTCCTCACCAGTGGGTAAATCCGAGGATGATTTCATAAAGAGCAAAGATCCCTGGTTCAGACCCGTTAATATCAAGCTCGGACCAGACGGTGCCTTGTATGTAGCTGATTTCTACAATGCCATCATTGGCCATTATGAGGTTCCGCTTGCACATCCGCTTCGAGACAAATCGCGAGGAAGAATCTGGAGAATCAGTTATAAAGGGAATGCCCACCCGGTCGCAGACATTTCAGCTGCAAAGCCGGAGGAGTTGGTTGCCATGTTGAATCATGACAACCTTCCCGTTCGTCAGCATGCAGCGGACCAACTGGTGGAACGGATTGGGAATGATGCAGTGCCGCTCATCACTGCAATGCTTGATAATCCTGGATCCACAGCACGTCAGGTGGTCCAGGGTCTGTGGATCCTTCAGCGGTTGCATGCGCTGAACCCTGATCAGCTCAGCAAAGCATCGGCAAGCAAAGAAGAGATGGTGCGCGTTCATGTGATGCGCATCCTTAAAGAAGAACCGACATCTCCTGCAGCAAAGGCCCTGGCACTCCAGGGAATGAAAGACTCAAGCCCACATGTTCAACGTGCAGCGGCAGAAGCCCTTGGACAATATCCTGAGCTTGAAACGGTCGTCACCATGTTGAAGATCTTGCATGACACCCCCGCCGCGGATACTCACCTGGTTTACACATGCCGGATGGAGATCAGGAATATTCTCCGGCATGAAGATATTCTTAAGCAGGCACTGGCGGCAAAGTGGAGTGATGAGGAGATCAAATGGATTGAGGGAACATTAGTAGATGTATATTCTCCAACTGCGGGCACCTTTCTGGCCAATAATATAACAGATCACCCCTTGCCAGCGGCCAAGATGGGCCTTGCCTATCAGCAGATCGCGCGCTTCGCACCTGCATCACAGCTATCCAAACTGGTAACCGCTGTGCTTGATGACAAGAACAAAGATGTGGATGAAAGGGCTGCGATCTTCAAAGGAATCCGTCAAGGTCTTGCACAGCAGGGCGGGAAGGATTTACCAGGCTTTAAAGACTGGGCTTCAGGCATTGCCACGGATTTGTTAAAGAAGTATCCTGTCACTACCCCGCCCAATCCCAATGAAGACCTGGCGGACATTGTCCCCAACCTGCAGAAGCAGGCCTTCGATCTGGCTGGCGACTACAAAGTTGAATCGCTCGTCCCGGTCATCACCGGATTTGTGCGGGATCGTTCAGCACTGAGGACGGACGTAAGGGTCTCTGCTTTCAATGCGCTTTTGAAAATCCAGCCCGAGCCTTCAATTACCCTTGGAGGGAAAATTATCATGGATGATTCGGCGGCTATTGACTTCCGGAAAAAGGTGGCGTCAACCCTGAGCACCAATCCGGGTAAATCTGTCAATGCCGTCCTTGCACAGATTCGTAATGTTCCGCCTGATCTTGCGGTAGCTGTGGCGTCCACATTGGCTTCTACGAAAGAGGGTAAGGCCATTCTTTATAAGAAGGTGCGGGATGGTGATATTGCCAACAGGACTTTGCGTAATCCCCAGGTGCAGGACCGTCTGATGCTCAACATGACAGCTGCCGAGAAGAAAGAATTCGATGATCTTACTTCCAGGCTTAATACCGTGAGCGCAGAAAGGGATCAACTGATCGATGAACGCCTGAAAGCATTTCGGTCCACAAAATTGACGGCAGTACAGATCGATTCCGGTGCCGTCATCTTTGTCCAGAACTGCAGGGTGTGTCATACCAAGGTGAGCAAGGAGACCATTGGACCTCCATTAGCCGGAATAGGCAAACGAGGGGACCAGGCGATTGCTGAGAAAGTTCTTGATCCGAATCGCAACATTACCGAGGCATTTCGGAATTATACCATCAGGACGAAAGATGGGAAAGTATACAGCGGGGTATTCCGCCGCGAGGTGGGTGAAATTCAGGTCTATGCTGACCTAACTGGCCAGGAATTCCAGATTCCAACCAGGAACATTGCAGAGCGCAAAGCCTCTCCATTTACTGTCATGCCTGATACATTCGGCAGCACACTGACCCAGAAAGAGTTCAACTATCTATTGGCCCATTTGCTGGAATATTGAAGTGAGCAGAATCATCACTGTTGGGACTATGCTTTTGCTGTTGATTGCATTCTGCAGTTGCAGGAAGGAATCACCGTTCAGGAAAACGATAATCACTACCGATTTTGTTTCGGAAGCAGTTGCTACAGGAGATGTAAATCATGACGGTAAGAAAGATATTCTGGCCGGTACTTCCTGGTATGAAGCACCTGACTGGAAAAGACATGAGATAATGTCAGGGCCATATGCATTCAACCCTGATAAGGATTACAGCCATTCCTTTGCTTCTGCAGCGGCCGACGTTAACCATGACGGCTGGATCGACTGGCTGAATGTTGATTTTCCGGGCACAACGGCATCGTGGTTTGAAAACCCGGGTCAGAGAACAGAGCCATGGAAGCAGCATGTCATTTTCCCAACTTTGAGCAATGAATCACCTGCCTTTGTTGATTTGGATGGTGACGGCAACCTGGACCTTGTGGGCGCAGATTCTGTGGCTCGTCAGATCATATGGATGAAAGGTCCTTCGGGTAACGAGATGGAATGGAAGAAGTTTGCAGTTAGTGACACGAATGCTCCTGGTACGGAAGTTTTTTCCCATGGTCTGGGCGTGGGAGACGTCAATCAGGATGGCAGGAAAGACATTCTGGTTACGAGAGGCTGGTGGGAAGGACCCCTTTCATACACTGACGTCAGCTGGAAATTTCACGCCGCAGATTTGGGAGATCCTTGCGCGCAGATGTACACCATGGATGTGAATGGCGATGGTTTACAGGATGTCATCAGTTCTTCGGCACACCTTTCGGGGATATGGTGGCATGAACAAATTCAGGGTGGAGAACCCGGTTGGGAAAACCATGTCCTCAGCTATGCTTTTTCAGAGTCGCACGCTCTGGCAATGGCAGACCTGAATGGAGACGGCTTTGCAGATATGATCACCGGCAAGCGCTCTTTGAAAAGGAATACGTGGAGGAAGAACCCAGGTACGCATGGCGCGCCTCTGCTTTTCTGGTTTGAATACACCACTTCAGAGCCTTACTGGACACCACATCAGATTGATGACGCATCTGGCGCAGGGCTCAATATTACCATTGACGACATGAACGGGGATGGTAAACCAGACATTGTTATTGCTAACTTCAAGGGAGTTTTTCTTTTCGAAAACCACCTCACCGGACAAAAGAAACTTTAATGACCATTTTATGAAATCGATCAGACCATCAGGCGCAATAATCATCCTACTATTGCTTTCTTCTCTGCCGTCCATTGCACAAGTGGCGGGGAAGGACCTTCGATTCAAGCGATATCATTTATGGGATGAGTTTTATACAGAGGCCGCAACTGTGGCAGACGTAAATAAGGATGGAAAGCTGGATATTATCGCAGGTGCCAGGTGGTTTGAAGCGCCGGAGTGGAAGGCACACGATATATGGAAGCATAAGAAGTTTGACTACACCAAGGGATATGCAGACTCTTTCCTGAATTTTTCCACGGACGTAAATGAAGACAGCTGGCCGGACCTTATTTGCTTCGACTTTCCGGGTAAGGAAGTGTACTGGCTTGAGAACCCGCAAGGCGCAGATGTGCTCTGGAAGAGATATTTGATTGACTCTGTAGCATCAAATGAATCTCCTTTTATGGGAGACATCGACAACGATGGCAAACAAGATCTGGTGTTTGGTAATGAGAAAATAGGGCAGATGGCATGGTGGAATTATTCGGTAAAGAACAAAAAGGTAACATGGACCCGCCACCCGATCAGCGAGAAGGGTGCCAAAGGCGTGGGACTCTTTTCACACGGCCTGGGTTGGGGAGACATTAACGGCGACGGGGTAAAAGATGTTATGATCCGGGGCGGCTGGTGGGAGGCCCCCAAAGACATGAAGGCCTCAACTCCCTGGCCGTTTCACGAGGCAGACCTGGGAGAATCTTGCGCCCAGATGGTCACCTATGACCTTGATGGTGACGGGGACAATGACGTGATCTCTTCTTCAGCACACGAATATGGCGTGTGGTGGTACGAGCAGCAAAAAAATTCCTCCGGAAGCATTTCATTCATAACCCATACCATTGACAGCACTTTTTCTGAAAGCCACAGCCTGGTGCTCGAGGATATGAATAACGATGGATTGCCTGACCTTGTGACAGGTAAGCGATTCTTTTCACATCAGGGCAGAGGACCTGGAGGTCTGGAGCCGGCAGTTATCTATTGGTTCGAACTGCTCAAGGATGGCAAGAACCGCCCGGTATGGGTTAAGCACCTGATTGATAATACCTCCGGCGTGGGGATACAATTTGAGGTTCGCGACATGAATAAGGATGGTTTGAAGGACATCGTAATCGGAAACAAGAACGGTGTATTCTATTTCGAGGCGCTGGATGGCAGCAAGGTCAAAATGAAATAGATAAGAACCTTTCTGAACAAAACGCTCACCGGGGCCACTAGGCGTTTTTTTATTACACCTTAAATATTTTCCAATTAACGGCAACACATATACCTCCTATACCGTATCTTTACTTTGAAATACAAAGTACTTTCAAAATGAAGGAAATTCCTGAATATGAGAAGGACCTGGCCTCCATCCGGTCCATGATGGAGCGGTCTGTCAAATTCATCTCCCTCAGTGGCCTGGCAGGTGTGATGGCCGGCATCTACGCGCTGGCAGGCGCGGCATATGCCTACAAGGTGATCTGTTTAGATCTGATGGAAGCCAAGTATCCCCTATTGATTGATGCTTTGATTGTATTGGTACTGTCGTTGTCTACAGGATACCTTTTCAGCATGCGTAAGGCGAAGAGGGCAGGGGTACCGGTCTGGGGCCCTGCCAGCTGGATGATGCTTTATGATATCAGTTTTCCGCTGATCAGCGGTGGTGCTTTAATCCTCGTTATGGTATTTGAAGGCTATTATGGCCTTATAGCTCCATCAAGCTTGATCTTTTACGGGCTGGCGTTGATTGCGGGTGGAAGGCACACATTTGAGGTAATCCGGTATTTGGGCGTGAGCGAAATTGTACTGGGACTGATCTGCGCTTTATATCCTGAGTACGGATTACTTGCCTGGGCAGCTGGATTCGGCGTGCTGCATATAATCTATGGTGCCATCATGCATTTTAGCTACGATCGGTGAAGAACCCTTTTGAACATCTGGATAAAATCCTGGAACACCGGGTTCGGCTGCAGATCATGTCCGTGCTGATCGCCAGTGAGTCCTGTGACTTCAATTCCCTGAAAGAGCTTTCCGGCGCAACAGATGGTAGTCTCGCTACCCATATGAAGGCGCTGGAGAAGGAAAAATATGTTTCGATCACCAAGTCGTTTGTTGATCGTAAACCCAATACCCGTTACAAAATCACAGATAGAGGCAGGAATGCCTTTCGTAAGCACCTGGATGCATTGGAAGCGCTGGTGCGCCAACAGAAGAAATAGAATCTAGCTTAATTTTTTGACAGCAACTAACAATAAAACTCTTCCTATGGAAACTTCAATCATTGACCGTTTCAACAAGTGGTTACAGGAGTCCGTCACCGTGAAGCTCATGTCAATCGGATTTCTTGTCCTGCTCCTTCTCATTCCCTCCACGTGGATACAGCATCTCATGCATGAGCGCCAGTCCAGGGCAGAAGATGTCGTTGATGAGATTTCCTCAAAATGGTCAGGACAACAGTCGCTCAGTGGTCCCGTGCTGGTAATTCCATATCATTACCGCGAGACGGTGATTGACAGAGACAAAAAGGGGGTTGAATATGTCAAGAGAAAAGCAAATTATTATTTGCTTCCTGAGAAGCTGGACGTTAAAGGTACAGTGAAGCCACAGGTACTGCATCGCGGAATATTTGATGCGGCGGTGTATGAATCCCAAATTGAAATGTGGGCGGAATTTGCCAGGCCGGTAATTGATGCGGAAGGGATTAGCGAAAAGGATGTGCTATGGAATGAAGCACGCATGGTTTTTTCAGTCTCGGACCTCCGCGGCATCAGTGATAATCCCGTATTTCTTGTGGGGAATACGAATTTGGCTACTGAACCTACAGGTGATATCGGTCTGGATATCCCCGTGAACAAATGGGAGGATAGTGAATCAGAGAGGGTTTCAGGCAATGGAGCAGGTTCGGTTTATCTTTCCAATGGAATTGTAGCGCGGCTGGGTTGGACTTCAGAAAAGGACTTCAACGGACATACTGAAATTACTTTGCCCCTGAAGGGAAGCCAGCAATTGGCTTTTATCCCCTCCGGAAAGACCACTGAAGTAAAGCTCTCCGGCCCTTGGTCCAGTCCCAGTTTTAACGGTGAATTTCTGCCGGCAGAACGGGAGATTTCAGACGAGGGTTTCTCTGCCCGATGGAAGGTGCTGCATTACAATCGCCCTTTTGCGCAGTCATGGAACACGGACCATCTGAAACTTGCAGGTGCGGACTTTGGAGTCAAACTACTGATTCCAGTGGACCAATACCAAAAAAGCATCCGCACTTCCAAGTATAGTGAACTGATTATCATTTTGACCTTTGCGGCATTGTTCCTGGTTGAAATTTCAAGGAAGATCCGCATTCATCCCTTCCAGTATATCCTGATAGGTGCGGCCCTCATAATCTATTATACACTGCTGATCAGTTTATCCGAACAGGTGGGATACAATGCAGCCTACTGGGTTTCAACATTGGCAACTGTGGGTTTGGTGGGGGCCTACTCGCTTTCCTTTATGGAGGAAAGAAGGCTGACGGCGCTCCTGATCTCTCTCATGCTGGTCTTCTATGCCTTCATCTTTGTGATAATCCTCCAGCAGGATTTCTCACTGCTCCTCGGAAGTATCGGTTTGTTCATCATTATCGGAGCCATGATGTACTTCTCGCGCACTATTAAATGGTATGATGAAGGCAGGGAACCACATGTCAAGATCGGCAACTGATTAAAATGAACTGCGAACCTTATTCAAGGCCGAGTCAGGTTCGCAGTTCCTATGTTATGTTCCGCCGCGGCGGGGTCAAATCAATCCAGGAATGGATACCTGTAATCCCGTGGTGTGACGAATGTTTCTTTGATGGTTCGCATGCTTACCCATCGCATCAGGTTGGCTTTTGCTCCAGCCTTGTCGTTGGTGCCCGAACCCCTGGCACCTCCGAAGGGTTGTTGTCCCACCACAGCGCCGGTGGGCTTATCATTAATATAAAAGTTGCCGGCCGTGTTGACCAGCTTGCGCGCTGCCAGTTCGATGGCATAACGGTCTTGTGCAAGGATGGACCCGGTCAGTGCGTAGGGCGATGTCTTGTCAACAAGTTCAAGCGTCTCCTCAAAGTGTTCTGCATTGTAAACGTAGATCGTGAGTACCGGTCCAAAGATTTCTTCGCACATGGTTACAGAAGAAGGGTCTTTGGTCAAAATGATCGTCGGCTCAATGAAATATCCTTTTGTTTTGTCATACTTGCCACCGGCTACGATCTCATTCATAGGATTCTTTCGCGCCGTTTCGATGTATCCTGTTATGGAATTGAAAGCCTTCTCGTCAATGACGGCATTAATGAAGTTTGAGAATTCTTCAGGCCCACCCATCTTAAAACTATTCAGGTCCTCGACAAGATTCTTCTTTACCTCATCCCACAAATTCGAGGGAATATAGGCGCGGCTTGCTGCCGAACATTTTTGCCCCTGGTATTCAAATGCTCCTCTTGAGAGTGCAGTGGACACTTCTTTGGGATGCGCACTCTTGTGTGCGATCACATAGTCTTTGCCACCGGTCTCACCAACGATCCTGGGATATGAGCGGTAGGTTGCGATGTTCGCTCCGATGGTTTTCCACATCCCCTGGAAAACGCCTGTGCTGCCGGTGAATTGAATGCCGGCGAAATCCGGATGTTTGAAGATCACTTCGCCTGCATCGGGTCCGCTTACATATACAAGATTGATGACACCGTCGGGGAGACCTGCTTCCTTCAGTATCTGCATGAAGACATGTGCAGAGTAGATTTGCGTATTCGATGGCTTCCAGACGACCGTATTGCCCATCATGGCCATGCTGGTGGGCAGGTTGCCTCCGATGGCAGTGAAATTGAATGGCGTGAGCGCAAAAGTGAATCCCTCAAGAGGCCTGTATTCCATGCGATTCCAAACGCCTGGGCTGGACTCCGGCTGTTCGTGATAGATTTCGCTCATGAAGTGCACATTGAAACGGAGGAAGTCGATGAGTTCGCATGCGGAATCTATCTCGGCCTGAAATGCATTCTTCGATTGACCCAGCATGGTGGCAACATTCATCCGGAAGCGCCATGGCCCGGCGAGAAGCTCTGCTGCTTTTAGAAAGATACTTGCCCGTTGCTCCCACGACAGGCCGGACCACATTTCCTTTGCGCCCAATGCTGCATTGATGGCCTGTTCAACATGCCCCTTATCACCCTGGTGATAGTAGCCAAGTATGTGCTTGTGATCGTGGGGAGGACTGATCGGCTTCTTGTTGCCGGATCTTACTTCCTCAGCCCCGATGTGCATGGGGATGTCTATGACTTTGCTTCGTGCTTCCTCTATCGCCTGCTTTAGCGCCGCCCTTTCCTTTGTTCCTGGTCCGTAGGTAAGTACCGTTTCATTTTTCGGATGCGGTACCTTATAAAAGCCTTTTGACATGGTATTGTATTAATTTGATTTATATAAATGCTCGTTTGGAGGCTGCAAAAATCGCCAAGTTTTCCTGCCCTTACAAGAAAGGGACAACTCTTTAGTAACGGCAACAGGATAACATCACAGAACTGCGCGAAGTTCGTTCAGTGTGCGGATCTCAAGGGTAATCTTCTCATCATGTGCTGCTTGCCTGGGGTTGAAGTATACCTGATCAATTCCGGCTGCTCTGGCACCGGCGATGTCAGTCTGTAAATTATCACCGATCATGATCGCCTCAGCGGGATCAAAACCCAATTCCCCCAGGGCAAACATGAAGATGCCCACTGACGGCTTCTTGCTGCCCGCCCTTTGTGAAGTAACGATCGTGGAAAAGAAGTGACTGATTCCACCGGACGAAAGCTTGGTGCCCTGGATTTCATCAAAACCATTGGTCACGACTCCCATTGGGTACCTGGGACGTAGATATTGGAGAAGGTCTTGTGCGCCAGGCAGCAGGTTTTTCTTTCTTGGCAACAAGGAGAGATAATCGCCGGAAAACTGGAGTGACAATTTGTATTCATCCAGTCCGGCAGCACTGAACACTTTGTGGAATCGTTCTGTCCGTATTACACTTTGATCGATGAGCCCGCGGTCATACAAATCCCAAAGTCCGGTGTTGATCCTTCCGAACACCTCGAAGAAATAATTGAAACTTGTGATACCTGCCTGTTGCAGCTGGTATCGGTCAAAAAGTTCGCGCAATGCTTCCTCTGAATTGGACTCATAATCCCAAAGGGTATGATCAAGGTCGAAGAGGATGCACTTGTAGGACTTCATTTGGCCAGCGGTGTACGTAAGGGTGAGATACGCAGTTTGTTGATGGCAAGTTCCCGGTTGGTGTACAAAGTCTGAAAAATTTGCTGGTCATGCTGCAGCACGGGATCGCGGCGCAAAAACTCCAGCATTTGCTTGAGTATATCGGCAACTTCGTCCTTGATCTGATAGAAGGCCCACTGGTTATGTTTTCTGGAAGATAAGATTCCGGAATTTTTGAGGTAAATGAGGTGTCGTGACGTCTTAGCCTGGGTGAAGTCTAAAATGCGCTCCAGATCGCTGATGCACATCTCACCATTGTTCATGATCAGGTTCAGGATTCGCAGCCTTGCCGTATCTGAACACGCCATGAAGATCTGCGAACCGGGATCAAGATTAAAATGTTTTAGTCTCACGGGCGCGAAATTACCAAAAAACCTCCCGGTATCTTTTATTTAGGCATATCATGTCATTTGACTTATCTTTGGCCCCGTTCCGGAAAATGAAATTCAGGTCCGTCTATCTGGTTGTGTGGTTGGTCGCCCTTTTTGGTGTGCTGGCGGTTTCGGACGGCATGGCGCAGAATTACAAGCGCAGGGTTATTCAGTTATCGGGTGTGATTTTGGGTGAAGACAGTGTCAGCGGGCTCCCCGGGGTGCATGTTTATGTCCCCAAGGCGGGCAGGGGAACCACTTCAAATAATACCGGATTCTTCTCCATGCCTGTCCTTGTCGGCGACAGTGTGGTGATCAGTTCAGTGGGCTACGTGCGGCAACATTATATCGTGCCAAATTCGCAGGATGATTTCCTGACTATCATTGTTGAGATGGTAACGGACAATACCCTCCTGAAAGAAGTTACTATTCTTCCGTTCCCGACCGAAGAAGTATTCAAACAGGCGGTCCTCGCACTGAATGTTCCTATGGATGATAATGGTATCGACAAGCGGAATCTCAATGCTGAACTCATGGCGCTCATGATGCGCACCACGCCCATGGACGGGAATCTGAACTATCGTTACTATATGGATCAGTACAACCAGTCCATCAGCGACAAGTCTATTGTGCGCACTAATCCTTTCCTCAACCCGTTCAACTGGGCGAGATTTTTCAGGGATTTGAAGCAGAAGAAGTAGGGGTCACTGTGTGTACCTGAAATCAGTGGTGCGGCCTCAATTTGAAAATTGAACTTTTTCGTATAGGTTGGGTGGATGAAGTCAAATTTCTTTCTTGTTGCATCCATCATCCTGATTGGATCTTGCACCTCACCGAATAAGCCGGCACGCGTCTTCCGTAACATTGAACATTCACTGCAGACACAGCTGATTGCCGCTCACAATGGTGATACCATCAATTTGCCGGAGGGCAATTTCATGTTCACGAAGAGCCTGATCATGGATGGGAAATCCAATATTGTAATCCGTGGCATGGGCATGGACAGGACGGTGCTTTCCTGGAAAAACCAGGTTGAAGGTGCACAGGGCATTCTCGTAACCAACGGCAGGAATATTGTGCTGGAAGATTTTGCTGTTGAGGATGCCAAGGGGGATAACCTCAAGGTGAGTGATACCCAGGGGATCACCCTTCGACGCATCCGGTCGGAGTGGACGGATGGCCCCAGACCTGAAAACGGTGCATATGCATTGTACCCTGTGCTCTCCACCCGAGTATTGATGGAAGAATGTCTTGCCATAGGATCGTCTGATGCGGGTATTTACGTAGGTCAATCAGACTCCGTCATCATTCGCAATAACAAAGCATATTGGAATGTTGCAGGCATAGAATCAGAAAACTCCAAATGGGTTGAAATCTATGGAAATGAAGCTTACGACAATACCGGTGGTATTCTGGTCTTTGATCTACCGGGCCTCACACGATATGGACATACCACAAAAGTGTACAAGAATAACGTGCATGATAATAACCACGAGAACTTTGCGCACAAAGGAAACATAGTAGCAAGCATACCTCCGGGGTCGGGCATGATGATTCTGGCAACGCACACTACAGACATTTATGATAATGATATTATCAACAATCGGTCAGTGGGAGCAGCCATTATCAGCTACGAACTTGTCGCGGCAATAAATGAAGGAGAGGAGACTTCAGATGGGGCTCTTGGTGGTGCACAGACAGTGAATAACAATTACAAATCTGACAGCCTGTACAATGCATTCCCTTATGATATTCATGTGCATGACAACCGGTTCAGCAACAGTCATTGGTTTCCCTCCCTGGATTCTGACATCGGAAAATTACTATTGACAAAGTCTTTCCTGAACCCACCGGATGTTCTGTATGACGGCGTGTCGGATGCAAGTCGTCCCGACCGACGGATATGCATTCAGGAATCAGATGAACTGACTTTTATTAACCTTGATGCAGGAAATGATTTCAAGGGTTTTTCAAAAGATGTTGCCTCTTTCAGTTGCAGAAAATGAGAGGATATTTGCTGTGGATCCTTTGCGTGTTAGCCGCCTGCCAGCGTAGCCAGACGGCTGATACCGTACTGGCCGAAGAGTCACTTCCCGGGGCAGACATCAGCGCATTTGGGCCGCCAACTTTGTCATCTTACGGATTATTTAAGGGCGAACTGAAAAACCTTGAACCATCCAACGGAGTCTATCCTTACGAAATTAATTCTGCCCTCTTCAGCGATTATGCTTTCAAGAAGAGATTCATTTTTATGCCTTCGGGCATGCAAATGAAGTATCACAAAGCCGAAACCCTTGATTTTCCTGATGGAACGATTCTCATTAAGAATTTCTATTATCCTGCCGATTTTCGGAAGCCTGAGCAGGCCCGTCGTATTCTTGAAACCAGGCTGCTTATACTGGAGAAGGATTCATGGAAGCCATTGGTCTATGTCTGGAATGTGGAGCAAACAGAAGCGCATTTGGAAATAGCCGGACGCAATCTTCCGGTGAAATGGATACATTATGATGGTGGTGAGCGAAGTATTCAGTACGCCGTACCCACGCTTAACCAATGCAAGGGGTGCCACCTGAAGGGAGATAAAGTTGCGCCCATCGGTCCTTCAGCCCGTCAACTCAACAGAATCGCTGCGGTTATTGGGAAGAACCAGCTCGTGCATTGGAAAGAGGATGGAATTCTTGCCGATCTGCCTGACATTAATTCAGTGCCTCAACTGGCCGCATATGATGATGAAACCCGGGATGTGGCCAGCCGTGCAAGAGCCTGGCTGGAGATCAATTGCGCACATTGTCATCGTGAAGATGGCCCTGCCAAAAACAGCGGGTTAATTCTTACCGCCGAAGAGAAATCTATGCTGCCCCTTGGGATTGGCAAGGCGCCGGTGGCTGCAGGCAAAGGATCAGGTGACAGAAATTTTGATATCGTTCCAGGTAAACCGGATGAGTCAATTCTGTTGTACCGCATCGAATCGGTTGATCCTGGCGTCATGATGCCCGAAGTCGGCAGAAGTATTGTGCATAAAGAAGGCGTAATATTGGTAAGGAAGTGGATTGAGGGTTTGGCGAAAACGCAATAAAAGCACGAGCTTCGCAAATTAGAACCCCCTCTTCGCGTTATACAGTTTCCTCCCTGAATTCACAAGATTTCAATTTCGGGCAGTACATGTTCAAGGCATAAGGTTTCAGGCGGCAAGGGATAAATCCTGGCGGACTGAAGTAACTTTTCGCATCGCGCATTGTCTAAAGAATGAATAATGCAAAGGATATGAAAAAGTACATCCTTGTGGTTTTGGCTTCAGGTTGGTTGAGTACTTCTTTTGGTCAGGATTTTCAGGACAGTGTCAGGCAAGATGAAAAGGAAATCATCACTGCAATTGCTGCCTACCCTTCTGATATCCGACAGTCGATACTGACTGTTTCGCAATATACACCGATACTGATCAAGCTGCAGCGGGTTCAGGCCCGCACGAGCCAGTCGTTTCAAGACTTAATTTCTGGTCAGGCAAAGGAGGCTCAGGAAAAATTCTATGAGGCAAGCCGCTACCCTGATTTGATTAAGGCTTTGGGTACACAGCCACTTAAATCAGGAGCTGAATTGAGTTCTTTGTTGAGCAGCTATCCGCCTGCGGTGCAACAGATGATCAGTGACCTCTACCCTTCGCAGGCGGAGACGTTCCGGATTATGGCCAATACCCTTGAAAAGGCCGATGAGACCATGAACCGGCTTATTAAAGATCTTCCGTCAGATGTTCAATCGGATTTCAGAAGAATGGTATCCATGCCTGAGATAATGAGTCTATTGACTGATCGGATCGACGATGTGGTAAGCCTTGGTGCCGCTTACAAGGAAAACCCTGAGAAGGTGAGGAAGAATCTCGCAGATCTGAATGCCGGCATCAAGCAACAGAGTGAGAAGGATCTCGCTGAATACAAGGAAAAAATTCAGAAGGATCCGGAGATGCAGGAGGAAATGAAGAAGATGGCGCAGAATTTTACCGACAGCTATTCTGCAAATGCGGAAGGCACGATGGATCCGCGTGACTCACTGGCATCCAACAACCTTTCCCAAAACCCGGTGAGCAACTATGTGACGCCGAACTACAACAACCTCAATCCGTATCCATATTGGCTTGGATATCCTTACTGGTATTCAAATCCGGTCTGGATTCCAAGACCCTGGTATTATCATACTGGTTTCTACCTGGGGTCCGGGGGAAATCCCGTTATCATCGGCATGCCCTCGTGGTATTATTCCGGCTGGCTTTTCAACTATGGATGGGGTTATGGATATGGTTGGTATAGGACTGCGTATCCACGGTATTACGGCTTTTGCAGGGATTATTACAGGTCACACAATACGTATGTCACCCGTAGTGTAAACATGAATGTGTACAAGGGATTCAATACCAATGTTTACAACCATTTCCGTCATGATCGGGAATCGATTCCTCGCACCAACAGCGTTCCAAACAGTCGCTCTAATGTGATCACCGGGAGCAACCGTCGCCAAGATATAGCAGCACCCAATCGTTTCAATGGAGCCCACTACAATGGATTCCATGCCCAACAGTTTCATCAGAATACCTGGAACAGAGGTGGCAGCTGGAACAGGGGGAGTCAAATGCATGGAGGGCGGTTTGGCGGTGGTGGGGGTGGAAGACGGCGATAGGAGCGGACGGAAAGCAGAATTTTGAGAAGGCTAATTGGGAATTGATTTTTTGCTAATATTGCAGCCTGTTTTTGCGGAATGACGCAAATGCAGTGTTTCGGGGTGTAGCGCAGCCCGGTTAGCGCATCACGTTAGGGACGTGGAGGTCGGTAGTTCGAATCTACTCACCCCGACATATAGGTAATCAACCTAAGTCAAAACCCTCTATACTTTATGTGTGGAGGGTTTTTCATTTTTCAAAATCTCCAAAAAATGCACATACACCCATACCTACGGTGAACCATTAGGTGACCTGTTTTATAATTGCTTCGAGGTCACCGAGGGGCATGCAAGTGAGTGGGTACCAGTAATTTGTATTGACCTGTTTTGGTGGTTTTCATGTGACGGATTCACAGTTCTTAAAAAAACAAAGTGAACCAAAAACTATTGAAGCCATGCAAACAACATTCAGCACAACATTCATCCTGCGTACAGCGAAGACACGGGATGGAGTAACGCCAATCTACTGCCGTATAACGGTAGATGGCAATCGTTCAGAGTTTTCAATTAAGAGAAGCGTCGCCGAGAAGAATTGGGATGCTGGTAAGGTTAAGGGAAACAGCGAAGACGCACGTTCTCTTAATAGCTACCTGAAGCAAGTGGAGGCCAAGGTTTTCGAACATTACCGCGATCAACTTGCCGATGACAAATTAATAACCGCGGACGGATTGAAAAATGCCTACCTGGGAATCAAGGCAGATCAGTATTCTCTGATTCATCTCATAGAGTACCACAATACACATCTTAAGGACACTCTTGAATGGGGCACTCTCAAGAACTATATGACAACTCAAAAGTATGTCAAGGAGTTTTTGAAGGGTCATGTAAGGACTTCGGATATTCTATTGAATCACCTTTCCTACAAATTCCTCGCTGACTTTGAATTTTTCCTCAGATCATACAAACCGGTAGATCATCATAGTCCGATGGGAAACAATACGGTGATGAAGCACATTGAGCGGCTTCGGAAAATGATCAATGTCGCCATTAAGAATGAATGGTTAGAACGTGATCCCTTTGCAAAGTTTCAAGCCAAGTTTATAAGAAATGATCGCGAATTTCTGAGCCAGGAAGACCTGGAGAAGATCGAACAAAGAGAATTTAAAGTGTTGCGATTACAATGGGCGAAGGACTTATTCGTCTTCAGTTGCTATACGGGGCTTGCCTATTGCGATTTGATGAGATTAACACCACAAAATCTCTCGTTAGGTATTGATGGCGATTACTGGATAATGACCTCACGAAAGAAAACAAATCAACCCGTTCGCGTTCCATTACTTCCCAAGGCTCATGAACTCGTGGAGAAATATAAGAACCATCCGAGAGCTTTAGCAACCGGGACAATGTTTCCCAGCCTGTCAAACCAAAAGGTTAACGCGTATCTAAAAGAGATTGCCGACTTCTGCGCCATCGATAAGAACTTGACCTTCCACTTAGCGAGGCACACATTTGCTACGACAGTCACACTTACTAATGGAGTGCCTATTGAAACAGTTTCTAAGATGCTTGGACACACAAGTATCAGGACAACTCAGATTTACGCTAAAGTTGTCGAACAGAAGGTGAGCGATGATATGAACTCGTTAAGAAAAGTCCTTCAAGACCGGAGCTCTAAGAAGATGAAGATTGTCAAGGGTGCATAGCCCTTGACATGTCCTTTTTTAATGAAGTTAAGTTTTTGAGAACAGGCAAAACTGGAACAGCTGCTGAGTATTAAATGGAGTTTGGTGTTCCTCTTCAAAACATTTCTCTTTCTGAAAATCGTGTCCAAAAGTTTCTATCATTTTGGATTCAGAATACTGCAGGACCGGAAGGCCGCTACATTTTGAAGGACCATTTATTGAAAATGCGCCAAGTATAAATTTCCCTTCGTGTCGTATAGCCGTGGCAACATTCTCCCTGTATTCAACAACGTTTGCCTCTTCCACCAAGAAATGAAAGGTAGCCCGGTCATGCCATACAGCAAATTTTTCTGCTGGCTTGAAGGCGAGAACGTCGCTGACAATCCATTTTATCTTTTGGGACAATTCCCCAAGTCTTTCCTTGGCTCTTTCAATAGCCCGTGCCGAGATGTCTAACACTGAAAGATTGGAGTAACCAAGCGCCAGCAAAGCATCTACCAAATGACTATCCCCACCACCAATATCGATGATGGGATCACTCAGGCAAACACGGGATTCTTGAATTAGCTTGACCGATGTTTCCGGGTAAGATTGATACCAGCTGAATTCCTGTTCGGTTTTTTCGTAAACCTTTTGCCAATGGGCGAATCGGTTGTTCATGACGGACAAAATATAGCGGAATTTATGGTTAAATTGAAGATCAGACAATTCCACTATGGCCTACACCGAGTACGCTATCACTGCTGAATTAAAGCCTTTTGTGAAGTCGATTTGGTCGATGGAAAATGAACCGGGCGAGGTGCCAACCTTCTCGATGCGAATCCTTCCCGATTCCTGTGTCGAAATGGTTATTCATTATAAGACTCCTCTCATCACGACATTTTCAAACGGTCTGCACAATGATCAGCCAAAGAGTTTTGTTGTTGCGCAGATGAAGAGTTTCATCGAATTAATGCCGCATGGTCCCTATGGCTTTATTTCCATTCGCTTTTCTGCCCAGGGTGCCTATCATTTTTTTGGAATCCCCCTAAAGGAAATCGTCAATGGTGTTGTCAGTTTAGAGCATGTCTGGAAAGATGTCGCGAAGGAAATAGAAAACAATATTGCCGAAGCCCGATCTGGAGCAGAAAGATCGAGCTTTGTGCAGAACTACCTTGCCCTGCAGTTGCGAAGAAATGGTGAGTATGACCAAGCAGTAGATTTTTCTTTAACTGAATTATACTTGTCAAAAGGTCAAATATCAATTGAAGAACTTGCATTTAGGACTGGCTTGAGCAATCGTCAACTTATTAGAAAGTTTGACCAGAAAGTAGGCATGTCGCCGAAAGAATTTTCGAGAATTGTTAGATTCATGAATGCGGCTCATTTGTTAAGAGACGGGAAGAATTCCATTTACGATATTTCTTATTTATGTGGTTACTATGACCATGCTCATTTCTTTCATGATTTTAAAAAATTCTCGGGCCTAACTCCTGGCCAATTTCAAGACAGGACCGACGTATTTGTCTGATGTCCGATTTTTACACAAACCTGAGATCTCAATCTTGTTAATTGGTCATATGAAAAAACACTGCCCACATTATTTTATCACCTTCATGAAATGCATCGCGCCGATTCTGTTATTAATACCGTTTCTGGCTCATGGTCAGATGACAAAGTCCGATAGTCTGTGGTTGCCGCTTAAACCCCTGATCGGAAAATGGACTGGGACAGGTGAAGGTCCCGAGGGGAAGGGCACCTATGAACGGTCATATCAGTTTGTTCTCAACAATAAGTTCATCGAATTGAGAAACAGGACAATCTATCCGGCAACAAAGGAAAAGCCAAAGGGCTATGTTCATGAGGACTACGGTTACATCAGTTACGACAAATCGAGGAAGAAATTTGTTTTTCGACAGTTTCATGCAGAAGGTTTTGTGAATCAATACGTCCTGGAGAGTATTTCAGCGGATGGGAAGACAATTGTATTCGTAACGGAATCAATCGAAAACATTCCTAGTGGTTGGAGAGGGAGGGAAACTTACACGTTCAACGGAAAGTCCTTAAGCGAGAAGTTCGATTTGGCCGAGCCGAACAAAGATTTTGAGCCATATACAACAGCATCATTCAACAGGTCCCGATAATTATTAAACTTCTTTGTTCCGAATAATCCTGTTTAACGGATGGCGAAGCAACGAGTAAAGAATGATCGGAACCCCTATGGCCGCCGGGAAGATCCAAAAGAATAATTGCGGGAATTGGCGCCAAAATGGCAAATGCTTTCCATTGTCAACATAGAAAGCCGTTAGAAGAAAAATATATGAACACCCCATACAAATTGTGTGTAGGCGTGGCCAAGCGTGTTTGTGATGACGAACAATCCAACGACCGTAAGATGCTGCTCCAAAAGAAAGAATGCCCAGAGCCAGGAGATGATTATTGGCCGGCCAACGCATGACGGATAAGGGAATTATCGTAACAAAAATCAGTAACAGAGTAGCGTAATACAACTTGCCCCAGCGCGAATGATTACCCCTTCCTTTCCTGCTCATCATTGCGATAAAACCGCTGATAACACAAATGATTCCAAGTAATATGTGAATTACCACAATCGTGATAAACAGCGGATCACTTGACGGAACCGGAATACCAAATATTATAGTTTGTTCTTCGGGCATTGACCTGGAATCTGGCTATTGTATCGACAAAGTGGACCAAAAGCTTCCTGAAATAATATCAACCTCGTCATTCATCCCTTAAATTTTCAACTGGATTTGTTCTCGAAGCCTTAAGCGTTTGAATACCCGTCGCCAACAACAATATCAAGATCATTATCAAAGCGGGCGCTACGAAATATAGACTCTTGAGCTCGGTCTTATATGCGAAGCCACTTAGCCATTGATTCATCCAATAGTAGCCCAGCACCCACGAGATCAGGGTGGCCGCAATAATGACCTTGATATAATCCGAGTAGATCAACCTCACCAATTGAATAGTCGAGCTTCCGAAGACCTTTCGAACGCTTATTTCTTTTAACCTTCGATTTAGCAAGTAGGTGGTAAGGCCGATCAACCCAATTCCCGCTATAACAATCGCAATAATGGAAAAAGAGGTGTATGCATTCGTCAGGCGGGACTCAGTTGCGTACAATTGCTGAATTTTGTTGTCGAGGAAATAGTATTCCAATGGATAACCCGGATACAATTCTTGCCATTTTTTGTCCAGCGCAGTCAGTTGTGATTGCCGATCGCCAACGCCAAGATTTACTGAAACAAAACGAAAATTCTGATGATAGGCGTACATTATAACAGGCTCGATGGCAGCATGGAGTGTTGAAAAATTAAAATCCTCAACCACGCCAACTATCCGCCCTTTGACTTGGCCCGTTACCATTTGACCAATAGGTTCTGATAATCGAAGTTGTTTCACAGCAGCTGCATTCAGGATCACGTCAGCAAGAGTGTCCTTACTCTGTAAGTTTGGTAATCGGCCGTCTTTCAACTTGACCTGGTAGAGGTTGAAAAAGTTTTCATCAATGAGAAAAACAGCCATTGTCTGTTCCCCTGCGTCTGATCCTGTGATGGAATACGTGTATGTGTATGCATTGTTGATCGCGGGTATACTGGATGAATAGCTTGCATCTAAAATACCTGGTAATTGCTTGATCTCATTTATAAACACCGAATGCTTGTCATTTTGCGATCTGTCCTTTACCGGGATGACAACTACATTTTCACTGACAAACCCAAGCCTCGAGGACTTCAGAAAAGAAAATTGATTCGAGACTACCCAGGTTGCCGCTATCAGGAGAATGGAAACGCAAAACTGGAAGGTAATAAGTGCTCTCCTGATGCCTGACTTGCTCGTGATTGTCTGTTGCGACCTGAATGTACTTGCGCCTTTTAACTTAATGGTCTGAATCGTAGGGATGATTCCCGACAGAAATCCGATAATAATTATAAGGATAACTGCAGGGGCAACCACCCATGGGCTTCCAAAAACTGCGATCTGCTTTCCCGTAGAGGAATTAAAATATGGCTCGACAAGAAATGCAAGGACAAAAGCGCCTATCAAGCCAACTGTGCAGGTCAAAATTGACTCGATCCAAAAATAGACTGATAGATGAAACCTACCTGCTCCAAGCATTTTCTGTATTGAGATTTCTTTGAAGCGGGTGGTTAACGTTGCCGTAGAAAGGTTGATGAAGTTTGCGCAGGCCATCAGTAAAATGAACAGAGCGATGGTCCCAAGAACATATGAGTAACTCTCTCTACTGTTTGGCAAGATCTCGTCTTTGCGGTCTGAATGCAGATGAATCGATTTCAGAGGTTGCATGAACAGAGTTTCCCTCTCCGGGACCCACTCCGGGGCATAAGTCTTGAGAAAATCAGGAAATCTTGCCTGCAGTTGATCAGTTGTTGATTCCGGAGACAACAAAACGTAAGTGTAGTGGTCCATCCAACCCCAATGGTTAAGTCTACGCTCACCAAGAGACTGATCGAGCGAAGAAAAAGTGACAAACGCATCGGCGACAAAGTGTGAATTAGTCGGCATTTCCTTCATAATGCCGGTGACCTTTAGATCTGTTGTGTTGTTCAGGCGAAGGGAGTTCCCGATTGGATCGGAGCCGTTGAAATACTTATCAGCAAGCGCCTGGGTGATAACGACCGAATTCTTGTCCATGAGTGCAGTCGTGGCACTACCCCGCAAAAGACTGATGTCAAAAACATCAAATAGTGTGCTGTCCGCAAAGAATATCCGTTCTTCATAGAACCTGACCTCTTCGTGGCTCAACAGGTCAGTTCCAGGATTCTTCCGCAAGCGAACCACTTGCTCAACTTCTGGATATGCTCCTCTCAGGTATTGGCCGATTGGGGCGCTCGTGCGTGCCCAATTTACTGTGTTGCCTTCTTCTGAAAAATCCAGGACAATACGATGAATCCGATCAGCTTTTGTATGATACGCATCAAAACTGTATTCATCATATATGAATAGCGCAATGAGGATAACACACGCTAATCCTATTGAAAGTCCACAGATGTTGATGAACGTAAAAAGTCTGTTCTTCCGGAACAGGTTGCGAATGCTTAGTTGGACGAAGGATCGAAACATCGGAAGCCCTGATTATTGGCAGCAGGACTGGCCGGCTTGGATCGGAGGACACTTCACTGTGCCATAGGAACAGAAAACGCAGCAGTCACCGCTCTTTGGTTTCAACAGTTCTTTACAATTTTCGCATTCGTAGAAATATGTGCATGCGTTGGTTGGCATGATTTCCTCTTTGCTGTGTCCGCAGCTTGGACAAGTGATTGTCGAAATTAAGATCTGTGTAGTGGTCGTCATTTTCCTTTTTCTGTGAATAACAATTTATTGCTGAATGGGTCTATCACCTCCATACACGGAGCATTCCAAGGTGCGATTTCCAGACCAGGGTGGTTGAATCGATAGTTTTTTGCCGTTAATTCTTTGTGATAACTTTTAACCTCTACTGTTTCGATGTATGCCTTTGATCCAGGCGATGCGTCGCCGTGATGCTCAGAAAGATGTAGCACGATTTCACCTTTCGACACTTGCATGTAGATCGGAGAGGTTTCATCAAACTTATGTTCCCAGTCCATTTTGAATCCGAGCCAATCGATATAAAATTCAATCGCTTTTTTATAGTCGAATATTCTGAATATGGGAATAACGCGAGTGTCAGTTGACATGATTCAGCTATAAGGATTTAGTAATCTCATCTAAACGCTGAGTCAGTTTTTCGCCACAAAAGTACTTGGTCCGATCAACCCAAGTGTAGTCAGGACCGAGCTGGTGCACGTATTCGAAAGGTCTTGGCAACTTTTCGTTCCATTGTGCCGTGCCGTCGAAGAATAAATAAATATCCCACGCTTTTTCGCCCTTTGAGTTGATTGTTCGAGCCACGACATCCCCGAAGAGATTCTTCACGTCGAAGAACTGAACCACGTTTTTCTTATCGTCAAACATTGATGCTGAATATTGCGCAGTTGTCGCGTCGTCAGACTTTAACATATTGGTCCAAACGACGATCACTCCAATATTCTTATCGTTCATCTTTTCGATAATAGATTTTTGAATGGATTGGGCCCCTTGGATACACCATTTGCATGTTGAAGAGAGAATTGCCACAAATTTTACTGACTTGCTTTGATCGTTAAAGGCTTTGCGAAGCTGGTCTAAGTCATTGAGAGTCGCGAGGTTCGCGCTTTTGTGCTTTGGCAGATCGGCGAGCGGAACTTCGCACGTCTCCTTCGTGCAGGACTCCTTATGGTCAAGTAATGTTGAACTGGCACCCACGCTGTATCCTGTTTCGTTGATGGCAGCTACAAGCTGATCGCGATTGACCTTTGCTGGATCATATTCTATTTTCGTGGTGCCTTGTGAGTAAGAAGCTTGCACGGCACGAACGCCGTTAATTTTCTTGAGACTCGATTCAATATGAACTTCACAACTTGTACAAGTCATGCCCTTGACAGGCAATTCTATTTTCGAATATTCCTGTTGATCCAAGGCAACCGCTGCTGAATCATCTTTCAAGAAGTAAGCTGAATACGATGGGAACGTTATCAGCAGTCCCGATACCAAAGTCACGATCGTTAGGAATGTCTTTGATTGAATGAATTTTGGCTTCTGTTCACAACCGCATTCGTCATTCGCACTTGACTTAAAAGCTCTTATCCATGCAAATCCCAGGACGAAAACGGAGATCCCAATAAAATAAGGACGCAAGGGTTCGGTCCAATGTAAAGAGGTGACCAGGCTCGTAGTGCCAGTTGTCATTGCTAACACCGGCGTAATACAACACATTGATGCGCTCAATGCGGTGAGTACACTGAGAAATGATTGCGTTTTCATACAAGTTCCAACACTTTATTGTTTGTAATAAGTTTGAATATTGGTCGAAGAACTTCGACATATTCCGATGTCACGGAATAGAAAATAGTCTGTCCAGTTTTTTTAGAATCGATAATTCGGCCGTCCTTAAGTTTGCGCAGGTGTTGGGAGACAGCTGAAATATTCATTCCGAGGATATCGCTCAGATCGCAGGGACACAATTGCCCCTCTTCCTGGAGAAGGAATAAGATTTTAAGCCGCACATCACTGCCGGCAAGGCTTAAGGCATTAGCCAGTAATTCTACCGATCCATTGACGGATTTTATTTTTTCGCGGCATTGCTTGATCTGGTTTGGATCCGCCAGGACTCGGATGCAGCTTTCAGGCATATTTCGTATTTAAGTATATGCTAAAATACTAAATAACCAGTGAGAATAAAATCCCAATGCAGTGTTAGAAACGTTGAGCAGTAAGGATAGAAACCTATGGAGGGTGAGAGCTAACTAATCATTTTTTTCACTCGTGTTTTCCTTACGTTTTTTACATCACCTCCCCCAATTTTAGTGATGTTACTTGTGGAATATTTTGGACAGGAACATTATGCTTTCGATTCATTACGCTAAAATTTCAGGGGTAGCAGTCCGATAACAAAGGCACCTTAATTGCGTTAAATATCTTTGTCTGGGTAAAGCTTTTTTCGGCAGGGTATGAAAAGGGCAGAAAGCAATCAGGAAGAATTGATAGTCGACATTCTCGCAGAGTCATTTGATTCAAACAAAAGTGTCAATTACGTTGTAAAGCAAGATTCGAAAAGAACGAGCCGCATTAGAGACCTTATGCGGTATTCTTATAACGTATGCAATGCTTTTGGAGAAGTTTGGATGTCGAACGATAATCAAGCGTGTGCTTTGATTCTCTTCCCGGACAAAAAGAAAACAACTCTTTCTGCAATTCTCTGGGACATTAACCTGGCCTTTTCAGTGATCGGAGTCGGAAGAGTTGGACCGGTGCTCAAGCGGGAAGCACAAATCAAATCTCATCATCCAAAAGAACCTTTTGCTTATCTATGGTTCATTGGTGTTAAGCCCTCATCTCAAAATAGGCAAATAGGGAGCAGTCTTTTAAAAGAACTCATTGATAGATACTCATCTCAAGGACGGCCAATATATCTGGAGACATCTGTGGATCGAAATACCCCTTGGTATAAAAAGCATGGGTTTGAGATTTTTAAAACACTTCAACTGACTTATACTCTTTATTTATTGAGAAGGCGTTGTTAGTGAGTGACCGCTAGAACACGAGAGAAATTGCTGCCCATCATTCAAAATAGTAGATCCAGGATTTATGTATTTCCTGAATACAGAGATGCATATGGTAACATTTGTGATAACCTCATTCGAGGTAATCATGCTTTTGTTCCAAATCATCTATTTTCTGGAAAGAAAAAGTGACAGGAAGCGATTACTATATTTAATCCTACTGATAGCAGTTATTCTTTATAACGTCTGCAGTGGTTTTCTTCCCGACAAGAATCTTCCAATTCCCATACCAATTCAAAATGATGTCGCCTATCTCGTGGCCTTTGGCACTTCGATGTACTTTGTATGGTATTTCTACAAGGCTTTCGACCTTAAGAGGTTGCGATTCTTCGCGACGTATGGTTCAGTGTTTTTCTTACTTCTGCCATTCGTCCTGTTTTTTGTTTTGCCTTATTACCTGACGGGCAATCTGAAGCTCAGTCGTCAATTGACGGTTGTGATACCTTTTCTTTACGGAGTAGCATTTATTGTCGCAACGACTCGCGCTTTCATTTTTAAGTTCAAGCAACGTGAGTATTCTGATTCAATCAAGCGTCAGCTTGTTATCGCGGCTTACCTTGCCTTGCTCTGCTGGGTAACATTACCGGTGATTGTTTTCTTCGGAGATTTTCAGGTCCTCGAGCATTCTGTTACGAATGCAGGCTTCTTAGTGATGACTGTAGTTTATGTTCGAACAATGATACACCAGTCGCGGAGAGAGTATGAGATCCTCAAAACGTCGTCTCAATCCCGTGATGATCTCATGACGGAAAATTTCAAGACATATGGATTGACGATGAGGGAAATTGAGATTGTCAACCTGCTAAGAAAAGGACAGCCCTACAAGATAATTGGGGCGGAACTTAATATCTCCGAAAAGACAGTGGCGAAACATATTTCGAACATTTTTGCCAAAGTAGAAGTGACTAACAAGGTCGAATTAATCAATAAGCTTGAGTCCCGTCACTAGCTTAAACCTCAAAATCCGGTCAATTTTCACGTACATAATATTATGTACTAAGCATAAAACCCCATTGCACTTACTCAATTCTCAGTATTGAAACCAGCCAACGGCCCGACAATATTTGCAGTCTCATTGTCTGTGGCGGGCGAAATTGGAAAGGGGGGCAAGTTGGACTATGAGTTTAAGAACCTTGAAGATCTGATTCAAAAGGCGACTGGATCCGCTCGGGGCAATAGAGGCAAGAGCACATCGCCCAGAAATCTCACTTTAGCTATCTCAAAAGAAAGGGATCAGTTAGAGGAACGTTTTGACTTGAAATTTCTGGTCCAGGTCACTGAAAAGGAACGCACCCGTTTTATTCAATTTCATCAGTTTTCATTGACTAGACTGATCAACAGCTGTTCCGACCTATTCAAGCGCGTCAATATTAAAACATCACCTTGGGAAGGCGTAGTCGAGAGCATCACGTCATTGTTTCAGTTTCTTACGAGGCGCTATTTTAGGTATCTCGATTTATCATATAGCCCTCCGGTTAGATTCGTTGAAAGTATGTTGGCGCAACAGTCGGATAAGAAAGGAGAACTTGAAAGGTTATTAGACGAACTCGTTAATGATGACGAACTCCGAGAGGTATGCAAAAATCTAATAAACATACATCTGGAAGTGTCGCAAACGACTTTGGGTAAGGCTTTCTTTATTATCGAAGCTCGGCGACGACTTGCGAAGTTATTCAGCCGGCAACATTCATTCGGCACAGACCTAATTAATGAGATCAGGAATGAATTGTTAAGATTGAATTTCAACAGTGATGAATTCCTTGGCTATTACACGCGAAACATTAGCAATGATTTAACAAAGCTGGATTCAGATCGTGAACGATTTGAATCACTTGCCTGGCATTTTAAGAATATTAGCCAAATTCAAAATAATGGTTCAGCTCCTTTTGACAAGCAACGGCGACCAATTAAGCAATCAGTGTCTGAATGGATCATTGAAGAAATGAATTTTATTGAGGCGAAGTTTCGCCTGAATCCGATAGCTAACGCCAGGAGCTCCGAGCCTGCCTTGGGGGATTTTAAGTTGACCCTGGACCTCTCCGTTGCTCAACTTGCCCTTCTCATAAAGTCCTTTGTCGAAACCGGTGTCATCCAGAATAAAAACATTTCTGAATTAATCCGCTTTCTATCGAGGTTTGCGGTAACGAAGAAATCCGGTAGCGTTTCGCAGGAAAGCCTTCGCATTAAATACTATAACGTCGAGACTGGCACAAAAGATAGTATACGAAATATGCTACATACGGCAATTGGATACATAAACAACAATTGAGATATGAACAATAATTTCAAATCGGCATTAGTTGGCTTACTGTTAGTCGGATGTACGTCGGGGAATAAAAATAGTCAGGAGGGCATTTCTGGCGCATATGTTCGGGAATACTCCAATAAAGTGACAAACCCCGAAACAAATCAGGAAATTGGTATGAGAACGATTCGCGATACGATCTTTGTTCGATCTTTGAACGATGAGATTGAAGTATCGAATCACAAGTGGATGATGAATGACTATGACAATGAAGGTTGGAGAAGCATGGTGCATTCTGATGATCGACCCAAACCAACATACCGAGCGGTATTTGATAACGAGAGTGGATCACTTAGGTCTACAGATGGAACAGCGTTGTTCTTGGATAAAGAGAAAAGGGCAGTGCATTGGTCTGAAGGCATGGATTACCAATTGGTAAAACCATAACTTCGTACATGGATAATGAATACCTCGATGACACGAAAGGATATTTGAACGAAGAAGAACGGCTTTCAGACGCATGGGAAATGCTCGTCTACGCCAACATGCTTTATCATCGTGTGTATGTTTTCAAAAACCTTGAAGCTTTCTCGAAGAGTTTTCATGTGCGGGATGAGAACGGCAATCCTCCTTCAGAATATTGGGAAGGACTATCCTACGAAAGTCTGATAGATCACATAAAGATTTGTGCTGCGTTTGAAAACTACAACAAGGCGGTATTACTCGCGCGGGGATATGTCGTACACTTAATAAACCAAAAGAAGAACCCAGCGCTCGCGAAGCAGCAAGAGAGGGAACCAGTGTTAATTTCCGATTTCAGAAAATCAAATGATTTCGTGAGAGACGAACAATCGGGTGAATTCTATCTCGAAGGATTTAGAGATTTTATGACGATCTCATTTGCCAAAACCCTTTCGCCCGAATATCAGAAGGTTATTGGCCTTAATGAACAGTTTCTCGATTATTTAAGAAACATGAACAAAGAACGAAACAGATTGCACTTCTATAAAAATTATCCTGGAGCCTTCGGGCTTGAAATCTTTCTGAAAGCACTTGCCTATGCTAAGACATACGGCACAAAGCTGTTAAAGGATGAGATTGATCGGATTGTGGAAATACAAAAAACGTTTGATAACACAAATGAGTGAGAACATAGCCCGTATCATTAGCGAAATTTCAATTGAGGCTGGCGGACGGCTAATGCGACACACGCCTCAACTGTATAGGAAGTACGGATCGACGCCGCCAGTAAGAATAGAGCCTTGGGCCTCGGGTGTCTTAATAGAAGTAGATAAAATTTTCTTTTTGGTCACCGCAGCCCATGTGCTCAGAGAAGGCAACGGAGACATCAACCCAGAGGACATCGGAATAATGACCGGGAATCAATTCAACATCCTTAACGGGAGTATCAAAATTGCACATCCTTCTCTGCATGTGAACAATGACAAGGTTGATTTGGCGATTTGGAGAATTGAAGACGGCCGGGTGATCGACGAATTGAAAACAAAGTATGATTTCTTATCAACAAATCAACTTGGAATCGACCACAGCCCAGTCGAATTTTCTAAGTATCTCGTCGTCGGATTTCCAATTACCAGAACAAAATTAAAGACGCAGACATCGAAGATTATTGCCAATCCATTCATTTTTTTAACGAAGAAGTCTAAGCAGAGCATCTACGATAAACTTGAATTTGAGAGTCATTCTAACCTTATTCTAAACTATCGAAAAAGAAAGATCAAAGATTCCAATGGAAATGTCATTCAGGGTCCCGATCCATATGGAATTAGCGGTTGCGGATTGTGGTATTTGCCTGAGTTGAAAATGGGCGTGACCCCAATATTAGTAGGGATCATGACAGAATGGAGGAGCTCCTTAGCCGCAATTGTCGCGACGCGAATTCACATTGTTACCGAGGTGTTGCGAACAGAATTTGGATTACCTCTTCAAAAATCTGCGATTACGAAAGTCAACTTGTATCCGAATTAGCGGAAAAGTTTCTCCATGACTATCAAGCGATTAGCGGGGGTACTAGTACCCCTGTTACTGTTTTAAAAACCCATCCCGTAATTCCTTTGAGCCATAATCAAAACGGTTATGGCAGCAAACATTGTAACACTCGAAGACCTGGAAAATTTCAAGCGTTCTCTGCTTGAAGAGATCCAAAAGATCATTTCGCAAAAGCAAGGTCCACCAACACACAAGTGGCTTAAGTCTCACGAGGTGCGGAGGCTATTAACGCTATCCCCCGGGACTCTCCAAAACCTCCGTGTCAACGGAACCCTCCCTTTCACCAAAATCGGTGGTGTCATTTTCTACGATTATGATGACATCCAAAGGATGATTGAGGAGCGCAAGCAGAATCCACATTTTGTCAGTCGGAAGCCTAACCCTTGAACAATGGCCAGAATCAATTTCACAAGGTCTGAGTTCAGGAATCTGCCAAGGTCAGAAACCCTCTTTCTGGTTTCGGCAAGATGTACGAATGCTGGCGCATTCGTACTGAAGCTTTCTCAAAGCTCGCAACGGAAAGCCTCGGAACTCGGCTCTTCCCAGGACATCAAAACTCACAAATCATGACACGGAGGAAGGTAGACAAGTCGGCCAGGTTGGCAAAGAAGGTAACAGTAGGCGTGTCGGAATCATTCTACAAGCGGATGGAGGAATGGCTAACCAATAGCAATTGCAGATCACTGGCGGAACTCGCCAGAAGCATTTTGTACCGGGAGGAAATTGTCTGGAAACATACGGATGCCTCCCTTGAATCCACGGTGATAGAATTGGCTGGGATCAAGAGAGAACTTAACGCCATCGGGAAGAACATCAATCAGATTACGCACCACTTCCATATCTCTGACAGCCCACGAGACAAGTTCTACGACGCCCAACGGATTGACAAAGAGTATAAGAAGGTCGGTGACAAGGTTGACCGGCTTCTAACCATCACCGCAGAGCTTTCAAAAAAATGGTTGCAAGGATAAACAGCGCGAAGCGTATGCTTACAATTCTCAACTACAATGAGAACAAGGTTAAAGAAGGTACGGCAAAATGTATCCTGGAAAATTCCTTTGGCCGACCGGTTGAGAAGATGACGTTCAATCAAAAGTTAAATGGTTTTGAGGCATTCATGAGAATGAATAAACGTGCTAAGGTCAAGGCGGTTCATATCTCCATCAACTTCCATCCCGATGAAAAATTGCACGAACAGAAACTAAGAGATATTGCCACTGATTACATGGACAAGATCGGTTTTGAAAATCAACCCTATCTGGTCTATCAACATTACGATGCCGGACATCCACACATTCACGTCGTCACTACGAATATTCAACTCGATGGCAGTAGGATACTCCTTTACAATATCGGACGAAATCAATCCTCCAAAGCGAGACTTGAACTGGAAAAGAAATACAACCTGGTGAAGGCAGAGGGTAGACGGCTTGAGGTAAATCCCGAAGAGATTCGAAAGACAACTTACGGGAAGACCGAAACGAGAAGAAGTATTTCAAATGTTGTGGGTAAAGTTGTGCAGTCTTACTACTTCACATCCCTTCCTGAGTTCAACGCAGTTCTCAGGCAATTCAATATAGTTGCAGACAGGGGAACAGAAGAGTCCAGGGTATTCAAGCACCGTGGTTTACAGTACCGGATTCTTGACAAGGACGGAGATAAGATAGGCGTACCGATCAAGGCCTCACACATACCCAACAAGCCAACAATTGCGCGGCTAGAAAAACTCTATGCCGGTAATGAGAGATTGCGACTTCCACATAAAGCAAGAATTACCGAATGCGTCGAGTCTGCTTTTGGAAGAAGCAGGACACTAACGAAAGCAGCGTTCATCGACATTTTGAAAAAGCAAGACATATATGTGCTCTTCAGGGAAAATGAAACAGGTAGGATCTATGGGATCACATTCGTCGACAATCAAACAAAGGCAGTGTTTAACGGAAGCGATCTTGGAAAGCCCTATGCGGCCAAAGCTCTCACGGAAAGACTGACGGGTCTTAACACAGGGATCACTCGTCAAATCGACGTTGTCAACACCGTAGTTACAAATTCAAATGACAATCAGGGTGCGAGTATAGATGCAAGACATCTGGTTGAAGACTTAATGGAAGCCAAGGCATTTGACGTTCAGTCGCCTGACGCTGCGATGAGAAGGAAAAGAAGGAGACCACTTTAACAAAACAATTATGGCACACACGGGAGAGAACGAGCAAGCCCTTCAGAAGATAATCGACTTTATACGATTACTCAGTTTAGTCGTTATGATGATTCATTTCTATTTCTACTGCCACCGCGCCTTTGAAGTTTGGGGTCTGACACATTCTATCGCGAACGATCTTCTTGGGAATATTTCACGGACGGGGCTTTTCAACAACTTCTATAATTCAAAGCTTTTGGCTCTTTGCTTCCTAGTCATTTCCCTAGTGGGTGCCAAGGGCAGAAAGGATGATACCATCAGTCTGCGTCTCGCAGCTTACCTAGGCATCGCCGGACTCGTCACATTTCTTTTCGCGCATTTCATTCTCTTCATTCATATTGGAGTTGTCCTGGCTTGTTGTATTTACATAGCCATTACAGCAATCGGATACGGCCTTATGTTGTCCGGCGGCACGCTCCTTTCACGCTTGATCAAGCTGAATCTTGGCAAAGACATTTTCAACAAAGCCAATGAGTCGTTTCCACAAGAAGAGCGACTTCTCGAAAATGAGTATTCTATAAACCTGCCAGCAGTCTACACACTCAAAGGCCAAAAGCGGAAGAGCTGGATCAATGTTATTAACCCATTCAGATCACTGCTTGTGATTGGAACGCCAGGAGCAGGTAAGTCTTATTTCGTAATCAGGCACATCATTACCCAGCACATCCGAAAGAGCTTTACCATGTTTCTTTATGATTTCAAGTACGACGACCTCACACGGATCGCATACAATGCTCTCTTAAAATATCAGAGTAGGTACAAAGTCAAGCCTGCGTTCTACGTGATCAACTTCGACGTGATATATCATCGCTGCAATCCACTCGACCCGGCAACGATGACGGATATTACCGACGCAACGGAATCTTCGAGAACAATTCTACTGGGATTGAACAGGGATTGGATAAAGAAGCAGGGTGATTTTTTCGTGGAATCGCCGATCAATTTCCTTACCGCGATGATCTGGTTTCTTAGGAAGTATGAGGATGGTAGGTATTGCACCCTTCCCCACGTCATTGAACTGATGCAACTGGATTATCCGCATCTTTTCAAATTGCTCAGAACGGAACCTGAAATAGAAGTCCTGATCAATCCGTTTGAGTCAGCCTTCAAGAATTCCGCAATGGAACAGCTCGAAGGCCAGGTAGCCAGTGCCAAGATAGGTATGGCACGTTTGTCTTCACCTCAATTATACTATGTACTCTCCGGCAATGACTTTACGCTAGACATTAACAATCCCGAGGAGCCTAAGATCATTTGCATGGGGAACAATCCTCAGAAGCAGCAGATATACGGTGCTGTTCTCTCTCTGTATATATCCAGGGTCATCAAACTGGTCAACAAAAAACATCAACAGAAGAGCAGCCTCGTTTTCGATGAGTTTCCCACAATCTATTTCAATGGCATTGATACTCTGATGGCGACAGCGAGGGCAAACAAAGTGGCGACCACTCTGGCGGTACAGGATTACAGTCAGTTGAAAAAGGATTATGGACGTGATCAGGCTGAGGTCATTATGAATATTGTAGGTAACGTGATCAGTGGACAGGTCGTTGGCGAGACCTCCAAACTCCTTTCGGAACGCTTTGGAAAGATCGTGCAGGAGCGCGAAAGTGTGTCTGTAAATGCTTCGGATACTTCCGTTAGCCGGTCCACACAACTCGATTCAGCCATCCCGCCTTCAAAGATCGCCTCTCTCTCGTCAGGGGAATTTGTGGGAACAGTTTCCGACGACCCTGACCAAAAAATCGATCTGAAAGTTTTTCATGCAGAGATAATTAATGATCACGAAGCTATCCGGGCGGAGGAGAGTAGCTATAAACCTATCCCAGTAATTCGCAAGATCAAGGAATATGAAATCCAACAGAATTACTTCAAGATAAAAAATGACATCCAGGAAATCCTAAGTGCAAAACTGAAATAACAAGGCTATGAAGACTATAGACATAAACACATATTCAACGCAGCTTCAAGACAAGCTACGTTCAAGAATTGAGGCAATCGCCGGAGAAACCACGGAGTTTGTGCCGCGATCAAGCAAGTGCCTTGTCGCTATTCAGGAGGTGCTTACTGACCTGAAGCAATTTGTTTACAAATACGAATTTCAAAGCCGAATGGAAGAGGTCGAATTCTTCAAGGACACAAAGCCAACATTTCTGAGCCAGTATTACTACTATGACAGCCTTGTTACAATGAAGATTAGCGAGCCTGTTGACCAGGACCGAATCAGATTTCATTACATCGACGAACTTGGCAAGCAACAAGAATTTGTCAGGGCTAATCAAGATTTCTATATCTATTGTGTCTCCGGGGCGACGCATTTTGATGAACAGTACTTCACGCGAGGTAAATCATTGTTTAAAGCCCCAGACCTGGATACCAGATTTTCGACAGGCCACGACAACATCTTGGCCCGGATACTGGCGAATCACATGATCAGGGCTTACGTGGATAAATACATAAAACAGTCAACAACAGATCCTGGAATATCGTCGCTGAAATGGACGGCAAAGAAAGCCGACCTAGTAGAGCTGATCTACGCGCTTCACGAAGTGAAGGTCTTCAATGATGGGAAGGTGGATATTAAGCAAATCGCCAATCTCTTTGAAAATCTCTTCAACGTGAGTCTCGGCAATTTCTACAGGCACTTTCAGGAGATTGGTCTTCGAAAAGGTGGCCGGACTAATTTCATAGATCACTTGAAGAATAAATTGGAGCAACGGTTGGATGAAAACTTATAAAGAGCATGAGAACTGTTGGAGACATCAAGATTTACCACTGGAGCGAGATTCAGGACTCTTTTCGTGAAGCGGACATATTTTTAGGCAATGGGTTCTCAATCAACATTAACAATGCGTTGAACTACCGGTCGCTTTTTGACAGGTTTCTGACTTACCTGGACTCGGCGGATCAGCTCATGTTCAAAAGGTTCAATACGACCAACTTTGAAGGCATTCAAACCGAGCTTTCAAATGCAATCGAAGTCAACAGGATTTTCGGTCAAGACGTAAACAAGCAGGAAGCAGCAATCAAAAACCTGAAGCATGGGTTGATTGGCGCTGTACGAGACTTGCATCCTTCGTATTCTCAAATTGATCCAAATACCATCTTCCAGATTTCACAGAAGCTTGATTGGTTTGGAAATATTTACACTACAAATTATGATACTTTCCTGTATCACATTACCCTCGCGACTCTCGATCGAGCGAAGCGTAACAACTCAGTCAAAAAGAACCAGGACTTTTTTAGAAATGAATGCGGACGACTGACTTTCAAAGAAGGCGTGTTGTCCGGGCTTAGATGTATTTACTACTTACACGGTGCGCTTTTCATTCGGACGGAAGCCAACGAAATAATTAAAATTAGTCGAGGCTCAAGAACACAGGAGCTGCTTGAACTGATAAAGCTCCAGGTGCACCTTGGTTATCTTCCTGTTTTTGTTTCAGAGGGGACAACCGAACGAAAGACTGAGACAATATCTAAGAATAGATATTTGTCTTATTGCTTTGAGGCGCTAAAGGCATCTTTCAAAGACTTCGTTATTTACGGTTTTTCATTTTCAAAATGCGATGACCATATCAGTGAGCAATTCAATAATTGTAGGAGACGACTCGCGATTAGTATCTACACCAAAGGCCTTAATGAAAGTCAAATTCAGAAATATGTTAAGGGTGTTGAGGAACGACTGTATCGGAATAGATCTACGGATCTTAAGTTCTACGATTCTTCAACACTCTTCTAAAAGAAGAGAAATTTGACAAAAACTGCCAACGGGGCCTAATTTCTAGATATGGCCCATTTGGGACGCATTCAAAATCAAGCCACATTATGTAAATTGCTCTCAATCTAGCCGTTAATTGTAGTCGAATACTTCTGTGGTGTTGAAACCACTGTGCGGCATGAGTCGGATTCAAATCATAAGGGTCGGTAGAATAAGCCAAGCATTTTAAGACAGTTTTCTGCTTTTAGGCAACATTTCGGCGCACCAAATGATGCACTAGAAATATGAAACTATAGTTAAAAACGAACACTTGAACAGAGTATAGACCTCAACATGGCAAAAACTGTTTCAGAATCACATATTACTGGCGACAAAGGGGTAGCAGCATTTCATACTTATTGCGTTAAGCATACGCCATACATTATTTGGCGACCAGAAACTGTGAATGATTTTGGTATTGATGGAGAGGTTGAACTAACATCAAAGAATACTCAAGGAAAATTAGAAGCAACTGGTGAGATACTAAAAATCCAAATTAAGTCCACACTAAAGGGCAGTTACATTCATAAGGAAACCGCGGAGGCTTTTGAGTTCACACCACGCGAAGATGACATAGAATATTGGACGAAACACAAGCTTGATGTCGTACTCGTTATTTTCAATGATGCCACTGACGAATTATTCGCCAAAAAGATCACCAAGCTGGATGAGGGTTATTTTAAAAAGAACATCCCAATTACTATCAGTAAAACCGACAATATCCTATCAATAGGTGACAACAGATTTTTGGAGAAATACTCTCAAAACTTCAAACAACGAATCAATTACAACTTCAAAGAAACCCTAAGTACAAACATTTTTAGGTTCTCGAAGTTGCCAAAAAATATACTTGAATTTGATGCCAAGATTCTGACAGCGAAAGAAATCTTCGAACAGTTGCCGAGAAATGAAAGACCTATTTTTCTAATCCGCACAAAGAAAATTTATTCATTCTCAAATCCAAGCATATTTCCCAAGTTCAAGGACATAGCTATCGACTATTCTTCTAGGAAAGAATTGCTAGTTAAGAATCTTTTGAAGCAGCCTGAAAATAGTCGTTTGGTTGCCGAATTGATGAATCTAGAATTCAAGGAATTTTGCTACTCGGAGTATATAGCTTTTAATAAGCAGTATGGAAGGTATTTTTTTGTACTGAAAAGCAAAACATTTACAAGTAGAATTGAATACTACGACTCTAAGGCGAAGAAGAAGGACACCCACAGAACTGTTGTATCGTTTCACGAGTACAAACCCACAAACTTTTTCCGGCATTTTGCATTCGAAACGAAATTCCTGTATGACGAAACCGGTCTTTTTCTTGTAATTAACCCTCAGTATTTTTTTACAAGCGATGGAATGATGCCATTGGAGGACAAAGCGCAAATTACTAAGCTGACAAATTACCTTACATCAAAAGAGAGAAATCAGCACGTATTGAACCATGTCCATTTTGTTTTTTCATTCCTGGCGAAAGGACGTCCGAAGATGACCCTTAGTGTTTTAGAAGGATCGGAAATCGAATTAGCGTCATATGAGACCTTTAGTGTCGGCTTTGGAATACCGCTTGATAACAGACATTTTGGGAAAACCGAAACTCACTACGATAAGTCAAGCCAACAAGAAATGTTCTAACAATGAAATTTGAATTGCTACCCGAGCCAAAACTAGAGTTTGGCGATAATTTTATTTGCGATGATCCAAAGAAGGGAATTTCTATTGGAGGATTCTTTTCATCCACCAATCAGAACCATAGATCGGAAATTCGGGTGTCGGTTATAGGGACTAGGAATAATATCCAGGATTTCAAGGACTGGCTGGGGAAACTTTCCAACTACACAGAGGCTACTGCTAAGACCTTTAAACATGACAATGAGGCTTCGATTGAGGACGGTGAGGTGGTCAACCTCGGAGAAGATTCCGATGAGATCGAAACCATGCAAGATCTCTTCCCAGAACTGGAATCTGCGACTGAAGTTAATGTAGAGTTTGCTATAAATAAAAAACTAAATCCGGATTTTATTGGCTTCAATAAGGATTCAAGTTTCAAATGCGAATTCTTGAATGACGAACTTAACAACGTTGAAATCAAAAGCGTACAGGTGGATGCCATCGTAGCTTCTGACAAAACCCTCCTCGAAAAAAGCAATGAAATTATAGCGATTTACAAAGCGGCGTTTCAGAGTCATATTGATAATCTCAATACGAAACCTGACGTCTGTATCATCATTATCCCATCAGCAGTGTTTAAAAAATTATCTTCCATTTCGGTCGGAAAGGGGAACATAAATTTTAGAAGGAAATTGAAGGCTGAAATTTTGTTATGCCAAAGCGAAATACCAGTTCAGTTAGTTCTAGAGGACACAATACTCGGCAAGAAGAAGACCCAGGATGATTCGATGATTGCTTGGAATTTCGTCGTGGCACAATATTATAAGTCCGATTCAATTCCTTGGGCATTAACAGACATCGATAAGAATTCTTGTTTTGTTGGAATAAGCTTTCATACCGTATTAGGTAATGAAGAGAACCTTAAGCGTTCCAGTATTGCGCAGGCATTTAACAGAGAAGGAAAAGGACTCGTTTATGTTGGTAAGCAATTTGAATGGGACGCAGCTAAGATGAAGGTTAGAGCACCCCATCTCACTCATGACTATGCAAAAGATTTAATCAAAAGTGTAATCGAAACCTACGTCACTCAAAATCGAAAACTGAAACCGAAAAGAGTGGTTATTCACAAGACGACTGATTTTTGGAATTCCTCTATTAATAAAGACTATGCCGAAGTAGAGGGCCTAAAAGCTGGCATCCGAGATGTGCTAGGTGATTCTGTTGAGATCGATTTAGTTACCATCAAAAACTCGGAGATCAAGATCTTTCGAACCACCGGTATATATCCTGTAATTCGAGGGACACTTTTTGAGATTGACAAAACTCAGGGCGTTCTTTATACAACTGGATATATACCGTATTACGAAACATTTCCAGGTATGCATATGCCATTAGGCAAGTCGGTAGAGATTTTTGAAGGTGAATCCACTTTGCGAAATGTATGTACTGAGATCATGGCATTGACAAAGGTAAATTTCAACAATTGTAATTATTATGATGGACTGCCCATTACCTTAAGATTTGCACAAAAAGTTGGCGAGATTATTCAATACCTTCCGGACGGCTTTGTTCCTCCAAGCAAGTACTACTTTTATATGTGAGTATCCTGATCCCAATAGGTAAGTCAGACTTTCTTTGCTACAACCAGTCGTACATCACGATAATCAAGTTGATAAATTGGTATGCTTTGACAGGTTGCTTTAATTGCTGGGAGATATTGATGGTTAAAATCCACTCCGAGATAGATGCTGCGAATTGACTTCGCAATACTGCAATATTCATTTTCTGTGGCGTCGCTGAAATAGAGTAACCTAACCTCCTGTTCTGACTCCCATTCTTTATTCTTGGTGAAGAAAAGATACTCCAAATTGTTAGGCCGAAAGTCTTCCCTGACATACTTTGCCAGACCGACTCTAGTCACTCTTTCGTAGTCTACTTCTCGATGAACTATCGGCTGTGTAACATCTAATCGATAGTATTTTATTTCTCGAAAATTAGCGACATCAATTTTGGAGGCATTTTCCTTCTTGAAAAGCTCAATGTCAAACTCGATGCAAATCCCCTTATGGTTATCTCCATAAAGCGCCCACATTCGAGACAGCTCATACCCAAAGAACGGACTATGATCCTTGCATAAACACAACAATTTGCAATCTCTTCTCAACTCACGAGTAATTAAGGCGTTTTGTTCATTCAAATTGAATGGTTCGTTAGCTGATATATTAAGCCCGGCAAATACGAAATCCTTGTTCTCTCGTGGATCATTTGTTTTCCCCAATTGGTTCAAAAGCAAACGCTTTGCTGGGAGTATGTATTCGATCGCTGTTGCCAGTTTGCAATAGTGATAGAGGCTGGTTGTTTCCATTTTATTTGATAGCTATGTGTCCAAATTATCCCAGTCATTTCCCATTACCCATCTCAACGCCGAGAGTTTACCATTTAGCATTCCCCATTCAAAATCATTCCATTGCAAATTCTCTTTACCGTATTTCTCTTCCACCTTTCGGGCTGATTCTTTGGCACCCTCCCAAATGTCCTTTAGTATGTACTTGGGAGAGTAAGGGTCTTTCACATCCTCCTTATCAATAATAGTAATTCTCCCGTCGTCAATCTTTTCGGCTCTTACTTGGTGTCGATTGTACCAAATCTTCAATTCAAGTTCAGCCTCAGCCTCCGTGATTTCAGAATAGCTGCGCTCTTCAAAAAAAAGAGCCCAATCCTCAAATTCGACCATCAACTCCTCAATTAATCTAGGTCCTATTTTGTAAAGGGCCTGCGGCAGGTTTATTGAATAAGTAGACTTTCCCTTAGTGAAAGCATCAGCGAGATCCGGATGAGGGGAATTTTCGTTACCGGCTGGCTGACTAAAATCCAATTTGTTGCGAGTGACGAATGCGAATTTTGTTTTTGCTCCATTGACATCTTTCATGCATTCAACATAACTTTCGAAAATTATTGCGTCATTGATACTATTCTTGTTCCTGTGGAAAGGAGCCTTTTTGTCAATTGCTCTTTGAATAGCCCTTAGCCTTATCGACTCAGAACTCTCAATAATTTCGGCTGCTTTAAGAATTGCTTCAATCCTGGGTAAAATTTCGGTGGACTTTTCACCGAGGAACGGAAGTTTAAAATTGACGTTGTTGATGTGGTCAATTGCTATCTGCTTGGTGGCCTCATCGCCGAACTTGTCAATTGTGTCTCTTACTCGTCCCATAACGGATTTAAGGCTTTGATTGCTTTCCTGCGCAACTCTCTCCCTGTTTCTTTCAAATTCATCAAGCACACATCTGGGAACTATCAACGACATTTTTTTGAGTTTTATTAGCTCTTCAATAACTGAGAGTATGGGATGCATAGAACTATCCTTTGCAACATCCAGCCAAACACACGTGTCAATTAGAAACTTGTACATAGTCAGCCTGTTTTATCTAAGTGAAGTTACCAAACTATTTTTGCCCGAACTACGCCCGAAGTTGTGAATACACGTTTTGACTAGCTTCCACTTTCGCCTTCGTAATCAAACACGAAGGCTATGCTACAATCAATTTCCTGGCAAGAATTCCTTACAGCGATCAGTCTGATCCTGGGAACCTACTACACAATCAGCACACTGTTACTCTACAGTGGTGAAATCAAATCCATCTTCAAACAAAAGAAACCAAACTCTATTGACGAGAGTAGCTCGACAGATCAAACTGATTCAAATGAACCCAACGATCTCATGGGAAAGGTCAAATACACGACCACAGTAAATGTTCCACATGAAAAAAGTGTCGACGCAGAAGATGTCAGTGTAATCAATTCTGATGAAGAGAATTTGAAAGCACATGATGAAGCGGAAGAATCAATTATCATTTCAATTCCAGATACACCGGAAACAACGCTAGCGAAAGCTGTTTCACAACTTCTTAATCAGGCCAAATCAATACTCGCTGAATTCCCACCACGCGACAAGGAAGAAGCTCTGCTTGCATTCAGTTCTCTGTTCGCCAAGTTCCCTCAGCTTGTCGGGACAAACTTCCAAGACGAGGTGAGCGAGTTAATTCATGATGCACTTGCTGTCAACACAGAGATTCAATTTGATTTAAATGACGTCAAATCTTGGTGGACTGATGAAAGCAAGAATGAAGAGATAAACTAATTCACATCAACTAAATACAAATTCTATGAAAAAGCGAATTCGATTCACAATCAGAAAAGGTAAAGCGTTAGGTCTTGCCATCATTGTTTATGCTCTCACATTTCTGTTGCCTGCCCAGGCACAAGATGGAAACGCAGGGATCAATGAAGCAACAATGAGGGTGCGCAGCTATTTCACCACAGGTACAAGCCTTATGTATGCAATTGGGGCTATTCTGGGTCTTGTCGGTGCGGTCAAGGTTTATCAAAAATGGAACAGTGGCGATCCTGATACCGGCAAGGTGGCGGCAGCCTGGTTTGGGAGCTGTGTATTCCTTGTAATTGTTGCGACGGTATTGAGATCTTTTTTCGGCATCTGATTAACACGGTTATGGCTTCAAGTGTCTATAAGATCAACAAAGGAATCAATAAGCCAATTGAGTTCAAGGGCCTCAAGGCTCAATACATAGCGTACCTCGCGATAGGTCTCATTGGATTATTGGTCCTGTTTGCGATTCTCTACATCGCAGGAGTCAATATGTTCTTCTGTCTTGCCCTAGTTGTTACACTAGGTTCGATTCACTTCATGACCGTCTATCGAATGAGTGATAAGTACGGACAGTATGGTCTCCTCAAGAAGCTTGCTGTCGGCAGTATCCCCGATGCCATTACAGGGCGAACACGCAAGATATTTCTGCACCTCTTAACGAAGCACTAAGCATGAGTCAGCCTATTCCGCTTTCAAAAGTGTTTCCAATCTACAAGGTTGAGAACGACTGCATTTTGTCGAAGCAGGGCGATGTCACTCTTGCTTATGAGGTGACTCTACCGGAGATATTCACTTTGTCCGATCAGGAGTATGAAGCATTCCACCAGGTACTTATCAAAGCAATCAAAGTGCTTCCGGCGTATTCAATCTTCCATAAACAGGATTGGTTTTTTTCAAAGGGGCACCACACAGATTTTGAAGGCAAAGACACCTCGTTTCTTTCACGGGCCAGTGAGAGATTTTTCAGTGAACGTCCGTACCTCGATCATCGATCCCAGATCTTCCTGACGAGAAAACCTGCCAATAGGAAACCTTCGAGCTCGGTCTTTTCAAACTTGATTCGTAAAACGATTGTACCTGAAGAAACTCTCAATCCGCAACGGATGCAAGAATTCCTTGACAGCGCAGGCCAGTTCGAACGGATACTTCAAGACAGCGGATTTGCAAAACTTGAGCGAATTAAAGATGAGCAACTTGCCGGAACAGAAGAAAAGCCCGGCCTTCTTGAAAGGTATTGTTTCCTTCTTTGTGAATCAGACAAACCGGTAATCAGCGACATTCATTTCAAGGATGAGCTTCGCATTGGCGACCAGCATTGCCAGTTGTATTCGCTGGCCGACGTTGAAGACCTTCCGTCCCTTTGTGGTTCACGAATCAATTACGATAAATATTCTACAGACAAGACAAAGTTCAGTGTTGGGTTTGCATCACCGTTAGGACAATTGCTTTCGTGTAATCATATCTTCAACCAGTACATATTCATCGAGGATTCTCATAAGACAATCAAGCAACTCGAAAGCAAGCGCCTACGGCTCCAATCCCTGTCAACCTATTCAAGGGAAAATGCAATCAGCCGCGACGCGACCAATGACTTCCTTAATGAAGCTATTTCCTCACAAAAGCTTCCTGTGAAAGCGCACTTCAATGTTATGATTTGGACAGAGGATAGGAATGAGTTGAAGGAGCTTAAGACTCAGGTATCATCGGCTCTTGCTCAAATGGATTCAGTAGCCCGGCAGGAAACTGACGGAGCCCCACAGATATTCTGGGCAGGTCTTCCGGGAAATGAAGCTGACTTTCCGATGAATGACACCTTTGACACGTTCGCCGAGCAAGCAACTTGTTTTCTAAACCTTGAAACAATCTATCAGTCATCGATTAGTCCCGTTGGAATCCGTCTCGGTGACCGACTAACAGGTCGTCCCATTCACGTTGACATCTCCGATGAGCCTGTTAAGAAAGGAATATGCACAAACCGGAACAAGTTCATACTCGGGCCATCGGGAAGCGGCAAGTCGTTCTTTACAAACCACATGGTCCGGTCGTACTACGAGCAGGGTACACACATCGTACTTGTGGACGTCGGCCATTCCTACAAAGGACTATGTGACCTGGTGAATGGGTACTACTTCACATACGATGAAGCCAATCCCATTCGATTTAATCCTTTCTATATCGGTCAGGGAGACACGCTTGACACAGAAAAGAAAGAGAGCATCAAGACACTTCTCCTTGCTCTTTGGAAAAAGGATGACGAGACATTCAATCGCTCGGAATACGTGGCACTGTCGATTTCTCTTCAGAAGTATTACAAGCAATTGGACGAGAATAAGAGCCTGTTCCCGTGCTTTGACACATTCTACGAATTCCTTCGGGATGTTTTTGTACTCACTCTGAAAGAGGACAAGGTTAAAGAGAAGGATTTCGATGTAGAAAATTTCCTTTACGTTCTCAGGCCATACTATAAAGGAGGCGAGTTTGACTATCTGCTGAATGCCAGGGAAAATCTTGACCTCTTAAAAGAACGGTTCATTGTCTTTGAACTGGACAACATCAAGGATCATCCAATCCTGTTCCCGGTAGTCACAATCATCATCATGGAAGTCTTCATCTCCAAGATGCGTAAGCTCAAAGGCATTCGTAAAATGATCCTTATCGAGGAAGCATGGAAAGCAATAGCGCGGGAAGGCATGGCGGAGTACATCAAATACCTGTTCAAGACGGTAAGGAAATTCTATGGGGAGGCGATAGTTGTGACGCAAGAGGTCGAGGATATTATCAGTTCTCCAATAGTCAAGCAGGCTATTATCAATAACTCCGACTGCAAGATCCTTCTGGATCAGAGTAAGTACCAGAATAAATTCGATCAGATACAAGAACTCCTCGGGCTGACGGAGAAAGAAAAAGCACTTGTGCTCTCTATCAATAAGAGCAACGATCCTTCCCGAAAGTACAAAGAGGTGTTTATCAGCCTTGGAGGAATGCTTTCAAAAGTCTATGCCACTGAAGTTTCCCTGGAGGAGTATCTGGCTTACACAACGGAGGAATCCGAAAAGATCAAGGTTCAATCCTACTCCAAAAAATGGGGTGGCGATGTCCGCAAAGGAATCAGTGAGTTGGCAAACGACATACGATCAGGAAAAGCTTAAAGGCAAACACTATGAATCAATTCAGAAAATCACTTTTTATCACGCTTTTGGGAACCATAACACTCGTGGCGACACCAGTGCGCGAAGCCAAAGCGATTGCAATTCTTGAAATAGTCAGACAGGCGGTGATCAAGGTTATCAAAGCCGTTGACCTCATGATCCAGCGAATCCAGAATAAGACAATCTGGCTTCAGAATGCCCAGAAGGTATTGGAAAACAAATTGTCGCAATTCAAACTTGACGAGATCGCACAATGGACTGAAAAGCAACGGCAACTGTACAAGAAGTATTACGATGAACTCTGGCAAATAAGGAGCACGCTAGCCAACTATCATCGGATCGCATTAGCGATACAACGCCAGAAACAACTGGTTGCCCAATACAAGTTCACCTGGCAAATGGTCAGCCAGGATAAACATTTCACACGATCCGAGATTGATTACATCTACGTGGTCTACACCGGCATCTTGAACGACAGTCTTTATAACCTCGATCAGATCCTTCTGGTCATCAATTCCTACAAGACTCAGATGTCTGATGCAAAACGGCTTGAGATCATCAATAAAGCGAGTGAAGGAATCGAAAAGAACTATAGCGATCTACAACAATTCAATAACCAGAACATACAAGTAAGCATCGATCGCGCGAAGGATCAGCAAGAAGTTGATGCTGTCAAAAAATTATATGGACTCCCAATCGAATAGAACGCTATGAAAACAATACTCTTAGTTATCGCTACCGTGCTGCTATTCCAGAGTGCAAACGCCCAGACCTGGGATGAGTGGTTCAAGCAGAAAAAGACCCAAAAGAAGTACCTCGTTCAACAGATCGCAGCCCTGCGGGTCTACCTCGATTATCTCAAGAAAGGCTATACGGTAGTACACAATGGCCTCAATACCATCGAGAACATCAAGAACGGAAGCTTCAATCTTGACCGCGACTTCTTTAGCTCGCTGAAAAATGTGAACCCTGCGATCAGGAATACCGCGAAGGTCGCTGACATCATTGCATTCCAGATTTTTATTAGTCGCGAATTAGAGAGGGTTTACGGGTTCTGTTCCAGTAATAAACACTTCACACCCGAAGAGATCAGGTACATCGCACAGGTTCACACCAATATGTTGGTCTACTGCGATGCCTCGATTTCTGAATTGTTGACCATCATTCAGCCAGGCAAGACAGAAATGACAGACGATGAAAGAATTCGTCGCATTGATAAAATCTATGATGAGATGAATGACAGATGTGCATTCGTTCGCGAATTCGGAAGTGATGCCCAGGTAATTTCAATGGAAAGAGAAAAGGAAGCAAGTGAGACTGAATTGCTCAAAAAGAATTACGACATCCTTTGACAGAGAATCATGAAAAGAATACTCATATCGATAACGATTTGTCTAAGCCTCTCGGGTTTGAACCGGTTGTTTGGCCAATCAGATGAAGCGCAGCAGTTGCTTTTGAATTGGGAGAAACTGCAGGAGCTCGAAAAGATACTCGACAATATGTATGTCGGGTATAAAATCCTTGACAAGGGATACACAACCATCAAGAACATTTCAGAAGGCAACTACACACTTCATCAACTATTCCTTGATGGACTCATGGCGGTTAGTCCTGCTGTCAGGAATTACAAACGAATTCCCTTCATTATTGACTACCAAAAATTATTGGTGAAGGAATATAAGAACGCCTACACCCGCTTTCGTAGCGACCCGCATTTCACTCCGCAAGAGATCGAGTATGTGGCTAATGTTTACAACTACCTGTTCACGGCCAGTCTCAGGAACATCGACGACCTGGTTATGATCACTACGGCAACAAAGCTGAGAATGAGTGATGATGAGCGCATGAGGGCTATTGACCGCATATTCTATGACATGGAAAGTAAGGTTGGATTCCTCAGAAGCTTTAATAGCAGCACTCAACTGTTGGCAATTCAAAGAGCGCGGGCTGCTAACGATGTGCGAACTCTTAATCATTTGTATGGTATCAATTAAACAACCGACATCATGAAACGAAAATATTATAAAGTAACAATGCTATTTCTCTCTGTGAGCTTTTTGCCTGGCGTTTTGAATGCTCAGAGTTTCACAGGAGAGATCCACAGCCTGCAAAGTGTCCTGGACCAGCTGTATTATGAAATGCTGCCTTTGTGCAGTCAACTCGTCGCCGTTGGGCGTGGGCTCGCCGGCTTTGCAGCGCTGTGGTATATTTCTTCAAGGGTATGGCGGCACCTTTCCAATGCCGAGCCTATTGATTTCTATCCTCTCCTGCGACCATTCGCCCTTGGTCTTTGTGTGATGATGTTCCCTTATGTTCTGGCGGTAATCAACGGAATTCTTCAACCAACTGTAACGGGCACGGCGGCGATGGTTAATGGATCAAACAATGCGATTGCCTATTTACTGAAACTGAAGGAAGAGGCAATTAAAAAGACTCCCGCTTGGCAAATGTATGTTGGTCAGGACGGAAGTGGTGATCGTGACAAATGGTACCGCTATACTCATCCTGACGGAACAGAAGAAGGAACCCTTGATGGCTTGGGCAATGACATTAAGTTCGCGATGGCGAAGGCATCGTACAATTTCCGTAATACGGTAAAGCAATGGATGTCAGAGATACTCCATATTCTTTATGAGGCCGCAGCTCTTTGTATCAACACGATCCGAACCTTCTACCTGATTGTACTGGCAATCCTTGGGCCGTTGATCTTTGGAATATCAGTGTTTGATGGACTACAGCATACATTGACCGTATGGATCGCTCGGTACATCAACGTCTTTCTTTGGCTTCCCGTGGCCAACATATTTGGAGCGATCATTTCAAAGGTACAGGAGAACATGTTGAGGATAGACATTCAGCAGGTAACGAAGTATGGAGATACTTTTTTTAGCGAAAATGACACCGCTTACCTGATTTTCCTGGTGATGGGGATAGTTGGATACTTCACAGTACCTAGTGTCGCCAACTATATCGTACACGCCGGAGGCGGCAACGCTCTGCTTTACAAAGCCTCAAATGTGTTTACCGGAGGGTCAATGGCCGCTGTCAGTACGGTTACCGCCGGGTCTAGCGCAATTCTCAATTCCTCATCCAGCCAAGCCAATGCAACTGGCTCAAGCCAATCAACAGGAAATGGAACTGACGGAAGCCGTTCCGCAACAGGTGATTACATGCACGATAAACTTTCAGGCAAATGAACGACAGGACAATTTTCCGCCAGTTGAGGAACATTGATTCAGCATTCAAGCACATCAGGCTATTCTCATTTGGGCTCGTTGCGGCTTGTGTCATGATCTGCGGCTACACTATATATAAGAGTTTCCAAATGATAAGGCACATCGAGGAACGTATTTACATTCTATCGAACGGAAAGGCTTTGGAGGCTTGGTCAGCCGAACGCCGGGACAATATGCCAGTGGAGGCTCGTGATCATGTAAGAATGTTCCATCACTACTTCTTTTCGCTCGACCCGGATGACAGAGTAATAGAAGCAAACGTCACCAAGGCTCTATACCTCGCAGACGTATCCGCGAAGCGACAATATGATAATCTAAAAGAAAGCAGGTTCTACTCGAATATCATTTCAGGCAATATCAGCCAGGAGATAGTGACTGACAGTATCCAGGTAGACATTAACCAATACCCATTCTACTTCAGAAGCTATGCCAAACAAAAGCTTATCAGGACAACATCTATCGTGACCCGAAGCTTGGTCACTGAAGGCTACCTGAGAAACGTATCCCGGTCGGACAATAATCCTCACGGCTTCCTGATCGAGAAATGGAGAACACTAGAAAACAAAGACATCAAAACCGAGAACAGATGACAGAATTGAAAAAGAAGGCGGAAGATCTATCGGAAAAGGTGAGAGCCGCAGCGAAAACCAGAGTCAATGTACTTAACAAGAATTTCAACGCATTGGAACCACGGACAAAAAAATGGAGCCTTATGCTTCTCGGTGTTTCAATGGCGTGCATGTGTACCGTCATAACTATGAACGGGTTTCAGTCTGGCAAGTCAGACTTTTTGGAAAGAGAAGATATATCACTACCAAAGGACATCTATATGGACACAATAAAAGCAGAGCGATTAACTCCAGTCGGAAAGATGAAGGGCGAAATAGACGGAGAATTTGAATCCTTCTACATGGCCGTAGACAAGGAAGGTAATGTCTTTATCAACAGAAATATTGAGTACTCAGAAAACGCATACGATAAGTCCAACGGCTGGGAACAGATAAGCAGGCAGCAGCTCGAATTCTTCGAGAAAGAGCTCGACTTAATACCTCCGAGGCGAAAGGGCTTAGGTCGGTGAATGAGAAACGAATTTTTGAAACCAATATACCAATGAATATGAAACCGCATACACAGAGATTTTTGCAGAGAAGAAAGTTTGTGATGGTGATGCCTATGCTGGTGTTACCCTTCGTTACCGGGATATTCTTAGCGCTCGGCGGTGGGCAGGGCGTGGATGGCGCAACAACCTCTTCGTCGAGCACAGGATTGAATCTTCAACTCCCCGACGCCCATTTTGGAAACGAAGAATTGAACAAGCTGGCTCTTTACGACAAGGCTCAACGGGATTCCCTCAAGTCAAAGGAAGAAAGAGAAAACGATCCATACTTCGACCTCTCCACATTGGAAGATGAAGAAGTGCAAGAGGAACTGCAACAGCCAAAGGGGCAGGCTGATTTTGTAAAGGCAAAACAAAAGACATTCACGGACCCGAATGAAGCGAGGGTAAATCAAAAACTTGATGAGCTATACCGGGAGTTGAACAAAGCGAACGATCCGGTAGTCCATAATAGTTCCGGGGAAACGATTCCGAGCAGTACTCCTGATCCTCAGTTTTCTTCAGACGTACAGAAACTAGAGGAGATGATGCAGATGATGCAATCCGGTGATGGCGAAGACCCTGAAATGCAAAAACTCGGAGGCATGTTGGACAAGATCCTGGATATACAACATCCTGACAGGGTTCGTGATAAGATCAAAGCGCAAAGTGAACTGAAAAAGAGTAAGGTATTCCCGGTAGAAACATCAAGGGCGGAAGAAGACATTTCGGTTATCAAACACTTGACTGAACAGCAAGGGGTAGTCGCTGATTCTGCAGAACCGTTAGGCAGGATGATTTCACGAAATCAACAAAATCAATTTTATGGCCTCGATGATGAGCTCCCGGAACAGCAGAACGAAGGTAATGCCATTGAAGCCATAGTTCACGAAACGCAAGAGGTCGTAGCGGGTTCGACAGTAAAAATGCGACTGTTAAATGACGTCTACATAAATGGAAAACTTATTCCCAAAGATCAATTCGTTTATGGAACTACCGCGATCAATGGAGAACGGTTAACAATTACAATCAATTCCATTCGCAACGATAATTCATTGTTTGCGGTATCGATGTCGGCTTTTGATCTGGATGGCATGGAAGGAATTTACATCCCAGGTGCAATCACCCGCGATGCTGCCAAGCAATCTTCCGATCAGGCAATGCAAAGCCTTCAATTCCTGACGATGGATCAATCATTAAGTGCGCAAGCCGCAAGTGCCGGCATCCAAGCAGCAAAGGGACTGTTCAGCAAAAAAGTAAAGCAGATCAAGATAACAGTGAAGGCAGGGTATAAAGTGTTGCTTATGGATAAACAGTAAAGAAGAACCGCAGTTGTCTTGTGTTGACTGACAATGTAAATCACAAATTAAAATCGAAAGCCATGATGTACTTCATCAATAACCTCTACATAAGAATCATTCTATGCGGATTCTTGAGCTGGTTTGTAACGAAAGCAAACGCTCAATCGAAAGTCGAATCCGATACGCTGGAAATTGCATTCAACAAAACCTCGAGTATTGTTTTTCCCGCTGTTATCAAATCGGTGGACAAGGGCAGCCGTGATGTTCTGGCACAAAAAGCAAAAGGAGTTGGAAATGTACTTCAATTGAAGGCCGGAAGAGAAAGATTCGCACAGACCAACCTCACGGTAATTACTGCGGACGGCGTTCTTCACCACTTCACTGTCAACTACTCAGAGCAACCTTTGAACCTGACAGTGCTCACCGGTTCTACTGATGACGTTCACACCAATTCGCTTGTGTTTCAAACGGAACTTACGGAGACCGACATGGAGAACTATTCAACCGGAATAGTAAATGACAAGCGAAGAGTACGAAGTGTCCATGAAAGTGACAATAAAATGAGTCTGGCGCTACTCGGTATCTATATCAAGGGCGATGTCATGTTTTACCGATTCAGGATCGTTAATCATTCCAACATCGATTACGACGTTGATTTCCTGAAATTCTACATCCGCGATAAACGGAGAATAAAGAGAACGGCATCCCAGGAAGTCGAAGTCAGACCAATCTATGTCTACGGCAACGACAAAAAAGTAGATGGAAATTCATCGACTGAGATTGTCTATGCGGTGCAAAAACTAACCATTCCTGAAGCCAAGTATCTCCAAATAGAACTGTTCGAGAAGAACGGAGGTAGACACTTAAATATCGACATCAAGAACAAGACAATTGTAAACGCCAGGCTGCTTGAGTAGAGTATGCTTTCAGATTTAAATCATTATTACAAACTTTTAAACAGAACGTTTATGAACACAAAAAATTTTGAATTTTTAAGAGATGGTCTCAAATACATGGGCTTCGGCGAGAAGCTCAATACTGACCTTGAGACGAAGATCAAAGAACAACCTGGTGAATTCCAACTCGCGCTCCAGGGCGAGTTCAAAAGAGACGGAGTCACAGATAAAGTGGACTACAAGCTTGACTTTAAGAAATCCGATCAGACCGATATGTATTTCTTCAACCGGTATCAAGCTACGCTCAAGGGGGAAGATCCTTCGCAGGACAAGTCACAGACTTTCTATGTGACCAAGAACTCAGGAATGACCGCCAAGGAAGCGTACAATCTATTGAGTGGGCGATCGGTCAACAAAGATTTGACAAATAAAGAAGGTCAGCCTTTCAACGCCTGGCTTCAGCTCGACTTCAAAGAGAAGGACAAGAACGATAACTTCAAAGTGAAGCAGTATCATTCCGGATATGGTTACGACCTGGAGGCGGTACTAAATCGCTACCCAATCAAAGAACTCTCAAGCGATGACGACAGGCTTAAGATTATACGGTCACTCGAAAAAGGCAACGTGCATCAAGTGACTTTCTTGAAAGAAGGAAAGGAAGATAAGATGCACATCGAAGCGAACCCGCAGTTTAAGACCCTGAATCTTTATGATGTGAAAATGCAGAAGGTGTTTCAAGGAATTGAAAGAAAGGAAGTGAAAGAGCCTGAAAAGGGAATAGAGCAAGAGAAGTCGAAAGACAAAAAGGAAACTAAGAAGCAGGAATCTGATGATGAAAGTGAAGTGGGGCAACAAAAGCAAAGAACAAGAAAACGAGGTGCAAGGGTTTAAGTAGGGAATCAGCGCCTTTTTGACCTGCCGCAGCAACGGCAGGTCTTTTCTTTTGATTATAAAATCGAATATGAATATATTTAATTCGGGTTAATTTTATTTTCGCCTCATCCATTTCCAGGCCATTGACCCGTGAACTCAATTGACAATTATGGCAACTGCGGTCAGGACGGAGCCTATCTCATTAAACGAGAGCACCCTAGAAACTAATATTGTTGGTGAGATCGCCGCACTGTTCAATAATCCTTTCAACTTCGGTTATCCTGCGCGGTTAAGGTGGTTATTTGATTTCTCCAGAATAAATCTGAATGCATTCAACAGAAGGAAGACAAAAATTTACCGATTAACTCCCAATGAGGAGAACAAAGGTGGTGGCTGGGACAGCAAAGTCGTAATACCTACAGGGAAAAATGGCAGCCGGGCGATATTCATTCAATTCAAACGTGGCAAGCACAGCGAGGGCAATGATTTAGCTGATAGCATTTTTAATTTAAAGAAGAAGACGCCAAATAAACATGCAGAATTTGATTTCAACGATAATTCAAACAATAATCAGCACGCCACCTTAAAGTCCTTATCTGACCAACTACACGCCAATGGCGTTTCACCAAACAGCGTTATGTATGCGTTTCCGCGTATCACTTCCCTTGATGCATTTGATAAGTTACAAGAGGATCTGTTATTGCACACATCGTTTCTTACCCTACCAGAAATTGACGACGAGGCAAGCAATGCAGGTGTCGATCTTTATGATAATTCAACACACCATTTCCGCACCTGCTACTTGGACGAAAAACGACGCGAAATTTCATCTAAACCATTTCAACTACGCCAAGAGAATATTAATGAAGGCGTGATCACAGAAATAATACTTACCAAATTAACTTTTCTCCGCGATCAGTTCTTGAAACAAAGATCGCCGTTGAATATAGTCGATACTGATCTTCTGCTGATGTTGGCTGACTATTTGAAGATCAATCCGCTGGAATCTATTTCTCAAGATGAATTACTTCCGTACGGCACCTATAATGAGTTTAGGGACTATTTCGTTCAACTTAAAAAACAACGAAACAATAATTTTAGCGGGATATTTCAGGACTTTAATGACAACTCGAATACTTTCAATTGGAGAGACCGGGTATTTAAGCGAGTTGCAACTTTTCTTGCAGGGAGTCAAAGAGATTCCATCGATATGCAATCGCAGGTACCAACACAATTTTCATTTAACGTATCTGCTCTTCCCGAACAAATGAGGCTTGAACTTGATGGCCCAGTAACTATGCTAACTTTTTGACAGCTTACTTGGGCAACTCTAATGAAAGAAATACGGATAAGCCCTAAATACTCTTTGAACGATTGGACGGGACTCGACCTGGGACTGGTAGGTAGCCCTGATTGGAAAGTGGCGATCGACATTTTTCAAGATCGAATCGAGGGAAGGTTTCTAAGACAAGTTGATGAATTACTGGCAAACAAAAACAAAGGTATTAGGTCATTTGCCGGATTTGTTATTATTGCGATTGATTGTTTACTGATAGAAACATTGGAGCAATTTAACAGGGGAGCGAAACGGACTGGTAAGGACGAGGATGAAAAGATATTTCATGATTTTTTTCAAAGATCTACACCTCTTGCGTCCTTCTTCAATACAACTGACAAGACAAGAGTTTTCTATAATCAAATCAGGTGTGGCATCTTGCATCAAGCGCAAACCAAAAAGAAGTCGATTATTCACTATAGAATTGGAACACCGGTTTTGGCTTGGATTGATCCGAACGATATAAGTCAGGGTATTTCCTTGAACCGGACTAAATTCCACAGAGAGGTAAAGAATATCTTCGAGGACTATTTGTTGGGATTGCGCAAAGGCAGAGACTTGAATTTGAGGAGGAAAATGCAACGCAAAATGAATTTCATAGCAAAGCAATCTTAGATAGATATGGCTCTTACAATTACAACCCTTAAACTACTTAATGGGTATATCAATGGCGTGATGCAAAGAGCTGAGCACCATGCGGAAAGTGTCAATGAAATCGTTTTAACGTTGGCAGGAGCTGTGATTTGGAAAGCCACACAAGACGTTGAGGTAAGGACTTATGGCGATGAGACTGCCAATATCTTATGGCTAACGGTTGGCCAAAACAGGTATGCCTTGGGCTTTAATCATCATTCTGGCGAAATCGAACTCCATGAACGAACTCAAAATGGTATCGTATTAGCAAGTTTCAGCAATAAGTCCACAGCTGAACAGGTAAAACAGGTGTTTGACAGATTATAGAACCCGGAGTCCACTTTGGATTTAACGCTACCTTCTATCTATGTCTATGCCTTTCCAATTTGATTGCTAGCCGATCAGTTCGGAACAAGGAAATCCCGAACATCCCTTTTCAATATTTTCGATATCTCATATAGCGTTTCTATTGACGGCTGCCTGGTATTAGTGCACCAACGCGAGACGGTTTGTTCTGATACTTTGAGCGCCTCAGCCAGTTCTTTGCTGGATTGCCCGCTCTCCGCCAGGATCGCCTTAATTCTGTTATACACCTTTTTAGCCATCAGCCGTCGCTTTCAGACAAATATATCTAGCTAAAAATTGCCCAATTTGGCCGGTAAAACATCTATTTTGGAATATTAATAGTCCAAAATGGAATATTTATTATTATAATTGGATCATATTTGTTTGATTTTACCAGGAACCGACTTTTTAAATAAAAACTCAAAAATCCAATGCGCTACCCATTCATCAAACTGCCAAGGAAAGTGGAAATGGCTCTTTTTCTTATCGCGGAAGAACTGAAGAGCCGCAAATTTTTCAACGGCCTAAGAAATTTAGGCCTCGACGATTGCTCGTATGAACATCACTTCAATTCTCCTATTGCACATTACATGGGCCTGGAGGATCATTCCGACACGATGTATTCCCGTATCGACGACCTTCTCGAAAAACATTCATCGAAAGTCAATGCAGACGATGGCGAGTCAGTTATGAGACAGGTGTTGACAGTCTATGTTGATCTTGTAATCGAACGAAGAGCCCAACACCGAAATAAACTCCGAAACGATGTCAAACTAACTGGCTTCGAAACGATCCCAAGGTCAAAAGAGTCAAGACAGGATCTTCGTGACATTTCACCCTTTGAAAGCATTTCCATTGAGACTTTTGCTGACGTTGTTCTCAAACATGGAGATAAAGAAGAAATTGAAATTGTCTCAGGCTCCAATCCAGACAATTATATAGTTGCTTTCGTTGAGAACAAGCGCCTTTTCGTTTCCACCGGCAAGATTGACCCAAGGCCCACACAGGCGACCATCTATATTACCTACCAAAAGTTAAACGGATTGGTGGTCAATCATTGTGGTAAGCTCACCACAGATGGAACAATACGAACCGACAGGCTTGGTGTAATTCAGAATGGCCGCGGCTCGATAGAACTCGATGTTGATACATTAGTCATTGATCTTACTCTCACGAAGTCCGGCATACTTACCGTTACTGGTTCGTCAGACGAAACTATTGTCCTTAATACCGGAACTGCAAATATTGATGGTTCTGAATTCGAGACCACCTCGGCGAAAGTTACGATCAAGGATACCGGGAATGTCATCTTAGCCATTGAAGATGAACTGACAGCAAGACTTGATGGAGCCGGATGCCTGGAGTACAGTGGGTCCCCAAGATTGAAGGCATTGTCAGGCGAAGGAACAGGAACATTGAAACAAATTAAACCAAACGATCATGGCGACGAAAACGAAGAGAAAGGCGAAAAGCAAGAAGCCTAAATCGAAAACATCCGAACCGATTCTCAGTATCAAACTCCAAGAAAGTTTTGCACGTTTTCTTGAATTCGTTTCCCCGAAGCACTTCAGTCGAAGCTTGCGTGATGCAACATTAGAGATTTCAGAAAATTGCGAAGAAGGCGTGCCTCTTTACCACGGTGATTTAGTAAGAGGCCTCGAAATGTTTTTCCATGTTCTTGATTTAGCGGAAGACGAAGGGAAGTACAATAACAATGAATACTACGATTGAAGAAACCTTGAGTGGAAATCTTTGACGACGATCAGGAATTGTTATCCAGGATGCGGCTTGATGATCATGTCGCTTTCGAGATAATTTTTAATCGCTACGTCAGGCAATTGTACGCGTATGTGTCCAACAAGGTAATCTCACCAAACGCTCAGCAAAAAATCCTTGAACGGGTATTTGTTTCTCTTTGGAACGACAGAAGTTCCATTGGTGATCGAGTCCTCAAGGATCACCTGTATACCTTGACGAGGTACGAACTAATTCGGCATATCAGGCAGAGCGATGATTTCGATGAATATCTGAAATCATTTAAAGGCTTTAATCAAGACGAGTAAATGAAACTACTCCTATCATCGAATGAGATTCCGACAAAGCAATCTTTTAGTTGGAGTCTCACCTAGGAACGGCCTTCCCTCGAAAGCTAAAGATTGCTTTCATCCGTATTGTCTAAAGGCTCTCAGTTTGCCTACCGCCTGAGCGTTGTGAATTATAGTAATTGATCTCCTCTCTGAGACAATACATCATCAATGCATTAAATGTTGGGTGAGCATAGATGCGATTTAACTTCCTATTGATCAGGGGTTGAAGTTGTTCCTCACCCATTCCAGGAAAATAAGCCTTGGTTGCAGATATGGATCAGTCCTACGGCGACCCTGGTAATATCCATTGAAATTTGCAGTTAAGACTTCGGTATCGAGGCCTATTGTTTTCAAAATGGACCAAACCTTTTCGGCTTTTGGCATTTCAAAGACCAATTTGACCTCCTCGCTGACCATCGAGGCAAAGGAATCCAGTTGTGACTTATTTTGCTAACAATTTTAGTAATTCTGATGACAACCCTCTAATTTTGTGGAAACAAGAGAAAATTGGAATTCAGGTTTAGGTCATTCAAAGAGCCGGAGTTTGATTCGTTACTTCACAGCTTGCGGCACGCGCATAATCTAGGTGCTGGGCACGTCGTGACGTACAATAGAGACGGTGATTTAACAACCGCAATTATAGAAGACAATGTTATTGCCCAATTTTCAGAAGAGGAATTGGCAGAATTGACCACAGTGAGATAAGCTCTCGAAACTAATAAACAGTTAACGCATTATGAAAACTGAACAGAGAACAATCAAGATCCGGGCGATGATGAATACCAATCTGGAGTTTACAGACAGAGCTCGGGGTAAATTCAGTCAAAAGTTCGTTGATTTCCTTGTGGACACAGATGAGAGCTTTCGGAATGAATTGATGATCCCAATAAATAATGAGGTAGGCCTATTCAATTGGGCTATTGACTTCATTGAGAATCCAGCCGAAGGTTTCCTGGTTGACATCTTCTGTGATGGGCCTAATGCCTTTCATAAGATTCTCAACGTTGTAACCAACCACTTTCCACAGACAGAGTTCCGTTTTTATAACCAGGGACCCATCAATACACAGGCTGCTGCCTGACCATAAACTGAAGACGACAAACCCGTACACGGCAAGCCAAGGGAAGGCAGTCGCCGTCGCGGTATCTAACTTTGCAGCGAAACCTACCGTCATCCGCAATCTTTCGAATTTGAGATGGTTTCGGGCTTTTTTTCAAGGACTAACCTTCTATGGCTTTAATCGTTTACCTTTGCATCCGTGAGATTGATCCGTTTCATATTTGCGATTTATATATTGTTCATGACTGCCTATCCTTGCAGTGACGACAAAACCTGTTTGGATGAGCAAAGAAGCGGAATTGCCATCTTCGACCAAAGCAGTCATAACCACGAGCCAGGGGAGCAGGATTTATGTACCCCGTTTTGTATTTGTTCGTGTTGCACGGCTCACATTCAACTGGTTAACTCTTCGTATTCCAGTTCTCTTGACCTCCTTCACAACACTCAACTCCTTTCTCGCTACGTGGAACGGCCTGCGATTTCCAACAGCGCATCAATCTGGCAACCGCCTAAAGCATAAGCCCACTTTTGTGCTCTGAGATTTCATTCTAGAGCAAATAGATTTCCTGGGCGATCACGTCCAGCGAATGAATCTATTTCGGGCTTGCATGAAACCAAGCAAGACAAGACAGAATAACCGACAAATCGGTGTCAAGAGATTCATTAGGTATGTGCTGCATATCCTAATCGTCCTGCTCTTTCTGCTTTTGATGATTATTGGTTGGCTCATGTCCCATCTAAATCTTACAGATAAACATTACACTAAATGTTAGATACAATTATTCATTATTCGATCAAGAATAAACTTGTGATCGGGTTGTTGACTGTCGGACTGATCGTTTGGGGAGGCTTCTCGCTCACCCGGTTGCGGATCGATGCCGTGCCTGACATCACCAATAATCAGGCACAGATCATTACAACAGCCCCCTCCCAGTCCGCACTTGATATTGAACGCCTTGTTACCTTCCCAATCGAGCAAACGATGGCTACTATACCGAACATCGTGGAGATGCGAAGTTTCTCGCGCTTTGGATTGTCGGTTGTGACAATTGTCTTCAGCGATAACACCGATATATATTGGGCCAGGCAGCAGGTCAATGAACGACTATCTATTGCAGCTGGTCAGATACCAACAGGGATTGGTATGCCCGAACTTGCACCTGTAACCACCGGCCTCGGCGAAATATATCAATACATACTGCGTCCTGAAAAAGGATTTGAAGACAAGTATAATGCGATGGAGCTGCGCACTATTCAGGATTGGATTGTCCGGCGACAGCTGCTGGGAACTCCAGGCGTTGCAGACGTTGCCAGTTTTGGTGGCCTTCTGAAACAATACGAGATTTCCATAAACCCCGATAAGCTCAGGAGCTACAATCTTGGCATTGATGATGTATTTACTGCTCTACAGGATAACAATCAGAATACCGGCGGGGCATATATCGACAAGAAGCCCAACGCCTACTTCATTCGAAGCGTGGGACTGATAGGGTCCATTGAAGACATCGGGAAGATCGTTGTCGCAAATACAGCAGACGGTATCCCTATTCTCATCAGAAATATTGCAGAGGTTCAATTTGGAAATGCGATCCGTTACGGAGCCATGACTTACAATAATGACGGAGAAGTTGTCGGTGCGATCGTGCTTATGCTCAAAGGTGAAAACTCGAATGCCGTTGTCCGCGCGGTGAAAGTTAAAATGGAACAGATCAGGAAAACACTTCCTGAAGGAGTCACCCTCGACGCCTACCTTGATCGTAGCGATCTGGTAGGTCGCGCCATTGGAACTGTTGAGAAAAATTTGGTCGAAGGGGCGCTGATCGTAATCCTGGTGCTCGTGCTCTTTCTTGGAAATTTTCGGGCAGGGCTGATAGTCGCTTCCGTAATTCCACTCGCAATGCTGTTCGCTGTGTCCTTGATGTATGTGTTCGGTGTCTCCGGCAACCTGATGAGCCTTGGCGCGATTGACTTTGGTTTAATTGTAGACGGCGCGGTTATAATCGTAGAAGCAACAATGCATCACCTTGGCCTTCGCCAGACCACGCTGCGCCTGACTCAAACCGAGATGGATTCAGAGGTATATGAATCGGCTTCGAAGATAAGATCGTCAGCTGCGTTTGGAGAAATCATTATCCTGATCGTGTACCTGCCCATTCTTGCACTTGTTGGAGTTGAAGGGAAGATGTTCAAACCAATGGCTCAAACGGTGAGCTTTGCAATTCTCGGTGCATTCATTCTTTCACTCACATACGTTCCGATGATGTCCGCTCTTTTCCTGAGTAAGAACCCGGTCCATAAACGAAATATCTCTGACCAAATGATGGACTTTTTTCACCGACGATATAAGCCGCTGATCTCAGTGGCAATACGCCACAAGATTATTGTTGTAGCCTCATCAGTCGTGTTACTCGCGATCAGTTCAGTCCTTTTTCTTAGGATGGGTGGTGAATTTTTACCGACACTGGAGGAGGGTGACTTTGCAGTTGAGACTCGCGTTTTAACCGGAAGTAGCTTGTCCTACACGACTGATGCGGTGACACAGGCTGCAGGCGTCATTCTGAAAGAATTTCCCGATGAGGTCAGAGAAGTAGTAGGTAAAATCGGTTCATCAGAGATACCGACTGATCCGATGCCGATTGAAGCGGCCGACCTGATGATAATTCTGAAGCCAAAGGATCAATGGACAAAAGCGAGCGGACGCGAGGAACTCGCCGAAAAAATGGCCGAGGCCCTTGAGACAGTTCCTGGGGTAACTTTCGGTTTTCAACAGCCTATTCAAATGCGTTTCAATGAACTGATAAGCGGGGTGCGTCAGGATGTTGCTATCAAGATATTCGGTGAAGACCTTGACGTGCTTACTGGCTTAGCTCAACAGGTTGGCAAGATCGCAGCGTCAACAGATGGGGCCCGTGATGTATACGTTGAACAAGTAACTGGGCTACCACAAATAGTAATTAACATCGACCGCGACGAGATAGCCAAATACGGACTCAGCATTAAATCTGTGAATGAAGCCATCAATACCGCATTCGCTGGACAATCGGCAGGGCTGGTTTTTGAGGGAGAGCGAAGGTATAATCTGACAGTGAGACTTGCCTCTCAAAACAGGCAAAGCATTGAAGACGTCCGAAATCTGTTTGTCACGGCTCCCTCAGGTGAACAGGTTCCACTGAAACAGCTGGCTGATATTGAATTTAAGATCGGACCCAACCAGGTGCAGCGGGAGGATGCTAAACGAAGAATAGTTGTTGCCTTCAACGTGCGGGGACGAGACGTGGCGAGCATCGTCAGCGAGATTCAGGAGAAGATCGACAAAGTTGATTTTCCTGCTGGATATTTTGTCACGTATGGAGGACAATTTGAAAATCTTAAGGAAGCACAAGCAAGACTTTCTCTCGCTGTGCCCGCTGCTCTACTGTTGATCTTCGCGCTATTGTTCTTCACATTTCATTCCGTGAAGCAAGCCGTCTTGATCTTCACGGCGATCCCAATGGCTGCTATTGGCGGAGTCTTTGCATTACTCTTGCGTGGGATGCCATTCAGTATATCGGCGGGTGTAGGTTTCATTGCATTGTTCGGAGTCGCAGTACTTAACGGAATCGTGCTCATCGCGGAATTCAACAGGCTTAGAGCCCAGGGACTTCAGGATCTGAATGATATTATTTTAAAAGGAACCCAGACCCGTTTGCGGCCCGTGTTAATGACGGCAACAGTCGCCTCTCTCGGTTTTCTTCCAATGGCGTTAGCCACCAGTGCTGGCGCGGAAGTTCAGAAACCATTGGCCACCGTGGTAATCGGAGGATTGGTAAGCTCAACCATCTTGACTTTAATTGTTCTGCCCTGCCTGTACGTGGCGTTCGAAAGATTTGGAAGAAAACAAATTAATACTCAATCGGTATGAAAATATTCACGACGATAATATGCTTTCTTTTTATCCTGAAGGCTGGCGCGCAAAATACGCGCCTGACAATTCAGCAAGCCACTGACCAAGCGATAAAAAGCAATTTAAGAATCAGGTCCGCGTCCCTTGAAGTGGAGTCCCAAAAACAATTGAAGAAGACAGGTTTCGATCTGCCAAAAACAAACGTGTCGCTGCTATATGGGCAGTACAACAGCTATGCGCGACGGGATAATAATTTTACGATAACGCAGTCCATTCCGTTCACGACATTGGGCAGTCACGCAGCGCTAAACAGATCATTGATTGCTTCTTCCGAATTAAAGAAGACCGCAACGGAAAGTGAACTGATCTACCAGGTAAAGCAAGTATACTACTTGCTTGCATTTACCAAGGCGCGACAAATCTTGTTGCTTCAGCAAGACAGTATTTACGAAGGGTTCCTTAAATCGGCGAAGCTACGATACCAGACAGGTGAGGCAAATTTGCTGGAACAAACAACAGCAGAAACCCAGCGTAACGAAGTGAAAAACCTCCTTGTCCAAAACAACGCTGCAATAAATATACTTCGTACTCAACTCAAGACCCTTCTTAATAGCTCTGACTTGCCTGAGATTGCAGAGGCGACCTTGCCAGAACTTGTTTTTGATGATGTTGCCGATACTACCGCCTTGGCAGCAAATCCATTGCTTGCATATATGCGACAGCAAGTAGACGTTGCCAAAAGGCAAAAAAAAGTCGAGAATGCCAGGTTCGCCCCCGACTTATTGGTAGGCTACTTTAATCAAACGTTGATTGATGTTCCCAACCTTGAAAATGGAGCACTAGCAACGGCCGGAGACCGGTTCACAGGGTTTCAGGTTGGACTTTCACTTCCACTGTGGTTCGTGCCGCATCAAGGCCGCTCTCAAGCAGCCGAATATTCAAAGCAAGCAGCACAAGCCAACTATCAAAATGAAAAGTTGCTCCTTGAAGGTCAGTTGCAACAAGCAGCACAACAATATGCAAAATCAAAGAGTAGCTTGAATTATTACCGCGAGTCGGCATTGCCAAATGCCGACTTGATCCTAAAGCAGGTGCAGACTGCGCTTCGAAGCGGTAACATCGGATACGCCGAATATCTTCTTGGCGTGCGCAATGCGATAAGCATCAAAGAAGGTTTTTTACAGACACTCAATGACTACAATCAAAGCATTATTTATATCGAATTCTTAGCTGGAAACAGACAATGAAAATCATGAGCAAAAAATATTGGATCTCCCGCATGACGATAGGAATCGTATTCTCGATTCTCATTATATCGTGCACACATAAGCCAGACGAGCAAACACAGACGTCGGAACATCACCAGGAGGAAGAGAATACTGTGGAATTCACAGAGTCTCAATACAAGACCGCTGCAATCGAGCTAGGTAAAATCGAAAACAAGCAGATTAGCGGAACCATTAAGGTTAACGGACAACTGGATGTCCCTCCACAGCAAAAGGTTAGTGTATCGGCACCTCTTGGGGGATTCCTCAAGAATACCCCGCTCCTTCAAGGTACGCGCGTTAAGAAAGGCCAAGTTATTGCTACGATTGAGAACATCGAGTTTGTGCAGTTACAACAAGACTATCTTGAAGCGAGGAATCAGCTTGAGTTCGCAGAAAAAGATTACGAAAGGCAACAGGACCTGGCAAAAGAAAACGTTGCGGCACAGAAAGTTCTTCAACAGGCGAAAACGACTTTCGTTAGCTGGCAATCAAAAGTGATTGGATTGAAAGAAAAACTGAAAGTCCTGAACATCTCTGTAGATCGGTTGAGCCAAGGTGAGGTTTCCAGCGAGATAAACCTTTACTCACCAATCAATGGATATGTAACAGAAGTGAATGTCAACATCGGGAAGTTTGTCAATCCCGCTGACATCCTTTTCGAGATTGTAGATACTGAACATCTTCATGCTGAATTGACAGTCTTTGAAAAGGATGTCCCAAAGCTAAAGATCGGTCAAAAAGTAAGGTTCACTCTTGCCAACGAAACAAAGGAAAGACTAGCCACGGTCTATTTGTTGGGAAGAGAGATTAGCAAAGACCGAACGATCAGAATTCATTGTCATATTGATAATGAGGATACTAACCTGCTCCCCGGGATGTACCTCAAGGCAATTGTCGAAACGGGTGGGATCGAAGTTCCTGCTTTGCCGGATCGTGCAGTGATAGATTTTCAAGGAAAAAAGTACATTTTCTATCAACTGGCTGCCCAACCACATGCTGCATTAAAGGATGAGAGTCAGGTCGAACATGAAAACGAGTATCACTTTATCATGATGGAAGTGCAGACAGGCAACAGTGAAATGGGTTTCACAGAAGTGATTCTGCCGGAGAATTTTCCATCGGAGACCGCTCAAATTGCGGTTAAGAACGCCTACGCCATACTTTCTAAGATGAAGAACAGTGAGGAAGAGGAGTAATGAATCATGGATCATTCATGAAGAATAAATGATAACACTCGTCACAGGAAGCCTTTTGTTAAGCATGCTGCATGCGTTGATACCAAGTCATTGGCTTCCTGTATTGTCCATAGGGAAAAGTGAGAACTGGTCGCGGGCCGAAGCAATATCAGTCACCCTGGTTGCTGGATTGGCTCATGCAGCAAGTACGGCTATAATTGGCGTTGTCATTGGGTTGGTTGGCGTTACAATGGCCGAAAAAGTGGTGTATTTCACTCACTTCATTTCGCCAGCTATCTTGGTCGCACTTGGGTTATTCTATATTTATCAGCATCAGAATCATAAACATCATCATTTTCACATTCCGGCGAATCAAACCTCTATACCCAAGAACAGGATAATTCTAAGTTTAGCAATAGCTATGTTCTTTTCTCCCTGTCTGGAAATCGAGGCGTATTTCCTGATGGCCGGTACGATGGGATGGCCGATCATTCTTTTGACGGCTATGTTATACACGGTGGTAACGGTAACCGGCATGATGGCCTGGGTAGGGTTTACATATAACAGACTTGTACGATTTAATTGGCATTCTTTAGAGCACAATGCCGGGATAATTACCGGCCTGACTCTGGTAGTTACCGGAATAATTTCATTTTTCATTCATTAATATACTTGCTATGGAAATCAAACAAACAACTTCCCTAAATCAGAAAGAGGATTTGAAGATCCGGGCGGAAGGTCATTCTCACGACGATGAGGAAGGCGAAAAAGCAAGCTGGCAGGATCACTGGCAACTGTTGCTGTCGTTGACAATTCTGGCAGTTATGCTAACGATGGAGTTCGCCTTCAAGTACGCGCCGCCATTTCCGACTGACCTGATCATTTACCTGGCGGCATATCTGTTAGGGGGCTACAACGTACTGTTAATGGCTTTGCGGAAAGTAAAGCACTTCGACTTCTTCAATGAATTTTTCCTGATGAGTGTGGCAACGATTGGCGCCTTTGCTATCGGATCATACAGTGAAGGCGTGGCTGTTATGATTTTTTACTCTATTGGAGAATGGTTCCAGGACTCAGCTGTCAGCCGTGCAAAAAGAAGTATCAAGGCTCTGCTTGATATTCGGCCCAATCAGGTTACGGTTATTCGCAATGGAGAGACAGAAGATGTGGACCCTAAAACCGTGCAACTCAACGAAACGATTCAGGTGAAAGCGGGAGAAAAAGTTGCTCTCGACGGCGAGTTGTTGTCGGAGAGTGCTTCGTTTAACACAGCCGCGTTGACCGGAGAAAGCAAGCCTGACAGCAAGGTCAAAGGTGAAAAGGTCTTTGCGGGGATGATCAACTTGAATACAGTCTCGGATATAAAAGTTACGGCCCTGTTTAAAGACAGCAAGCTGAGCAAGATTCTGGAGATGGTGCAAGATGCTACGGCACGAAAGTCCCAGACTCAACTGTTCATCAGCAAGTTTGCAAAGGTGTATACACCGATTGTTTTTGCCCTGGCGATTGGAGTTTGCCTGGGTCCTTATTTCTTCGAAGCAGACTATGTTTTCAAAGAATGGTTTTATCGGGCCCTTGTCTTCCTTGTGATCAGTTGTCCGTGTGCCTTGGTGGTATCGATACCGCTTGGATACTTTGGCGGGATAGGCTTGGCCTCACGTAACGGAATACTGTTCAAAGGGGGAAACTATCTGGATGTCATGACTAAAGTCGATACGATTGTGATGGATAAGACAGGTACGCTTACGAAAGGCGTTTTCAAAGTTCAGAAAGTCGAACCAAAAAGTATCGGTAAAGATGAACTCCTAAGAATTGCGTCAGCGATTGAAAGAAAGTCAACTCATCCAGTCGGAAAGGCAATTGTGGAGTACGCTCGAAATACAACCACGGACTCAATCGCGCAAAGTGTTGAAGAGATTGCCGGACACGGTCTGAAGGGAACTGTCGATGGCAAACAGATTCTTGCCGGGAACCTGAAACTTTTGAAAAAATTCTCAGTCTCATATCCTGTTGAACTTGAAAACGAAGTCGACACGATTGTAGTTGTTGCTATTGACAACGAGTTCTCAGGTTACATCACCATTTCTGACGAGATCAAGGAGGATGCAAAGCAAGCTATTCAAAGTATGCACCGGTTGAATCTTAAAACGGTGATGTTATCGGGTGACAAGCAATCGGTTGTGGATAAGGTAGCCGCACAGTTAGGTATTGACCAGGCATTTGGTAGTCTGTTGCCGGAGGGCAAGGTTGATAAAGTCAAAACTCTCAAGGAAGAAGGTAGACATATTGCTTTCGTGGGGGATGGAGTAAACGACGCGCCGGTTGTAGCATTGGCCGATGCAGGCATTGCAATGGGTGGACTTGGTAGTGATGCAACAATAGAAACTGCCGATGTGGTTATTCAAAATGACGAACCATCGCGTATTGTCTCAGCGATTAAAGCAGGGCAGATAACGCGACGGATTGTATGGCAAAACATATTCCTGGCAATGACCGTCAAGGTAATCGTTCTTGCGCTCGGCGCTGGAGGTGTCGCTAATTTATGGGAGGCGGTGATTGCCGATGTCGGGGTGGCTTTGCTAGCGATCCTGAACGCAGTTCGAATTCAAAGAATGAAACTGTAATTAGGAAATGAAGACATAATTTTAGCCCGCGTGAAAATCTATATAAAAAATATGGTCTGTGACCGCTGCAAAACCGCAGTGCGAAATGAGCTTGAGAAAGCTGCCATGACGTATAAATCACTGGAACTGGGAGAGATTGAGTTGGATGGCAATGTTTCTGAAGACTCTCTCCGGAGCTTCAAAGACGGGATAGAGGCACTTGGATTTGAGCTTATTGAAGACAAGCCCGCCCGTGAGGTAAACCAGATTAAGAAAATCATCATTGAATGGGTTCGGGAACAGGAGAAGAAAAACAGAAGGCTCAAGTTTTCAGCCTATTTGTCGGAAGTTGTGCATAAAGACTATGCTTCTCTCAGCAATCTTTTTTCAGGTATTGAAGGAACAACTATCGAACAGTATCTGATCAATCAGAAGATCGAACTCGTCAAGGAGCTTTTAGTGTATAATGAGTATACGCTGGCTCAAATTGCCGATCAACTTAATTACAGCAGCGTGCAGCACCTGTCGAGTCAATTCAAGAAGATCACGGGCCTGACACCGACTCATTTCAAGAAGATCGGAGCCCTTAAAAGGCGGCCTATTGACGAAGTATAACTTTTACCCAAAATTATATAACTACCTTTTTCCTCGTGTTTCGTTATTTCCGTTAACGAAAACCATGATCGCATGACCCTTAGTCCCGTTGCCTCAAAACTCAATCTTACTGCTCATATTACATTTTCTGCTGGGTGGATAGGAGCCATTGTCGCGTTCCTGAGTCTGGCAATAGGTGGTCTGCTCGGAGAAAACCCGGAAGGCGTGCGGTCCATGTATATCGGGATGGAAGTCATTGCATGGTTCGTCATCATTCCTTTCTGCATCAGTGCTTTTCTTACGGGCATTGTTCAGTCGCTTACAACTCAGTGGGGTCTTTTTCGACACTATTGGATATTGATCAAGCTCGTCTTAACGACCGTAGCAACGATTGTATTGATGATGCACATGCAGCCGATCACCCACATGGCCTCAATTGCTACTCAACGAAGCCTTAATGTAGGCGAATTGCAGGGGCTTAGGATTCAGCTTATTGCTGATGCAAGTGTTGCCATATTTGTGCTACTTGTTGCAATGGCCCTGTCCGTATATAAACCGTTCGGGAGGATTCAGGCTTCAATCTCTAATCCAACTGATTCAAGCCGGCGAAAGCAATCCCTGGGCTTTTATTTAATACTCGGATTGATTCTGCTATTTATAACCGTAGTGATACTGCATCTCTTTGGAATAAGCCTCGGCCACCATTGATCCATGAATTATAACTCTTTGCCAAAATTGTATAACTACCCTTTCTCAGTCTGTCCGTTACTTTGTGCAGAATTCAAAACTATCAGAATTTATGACGCACACATATGTAGTGAAAGGCGTGACCTGCGAGGGCTGTGTTGCTAAAGTAAAGAGCAAGCTGCTGATGCATCCCGACGTATCATCAGCAGACGTCAAGCTGCAAAATCAGAAGACAACAATTACAATGCAAAGACATTTGACTGTTGACGAACTGCAGGAGGCAATCGGAAGGGGCACAAAGTATCAGATAAGCGCCGACGCAACAGATCACTCGCATGCGGAACTCAAAGATTCCCACAAGTCGTGGCTCGCAACATATAAACCATTGCTGATCATTGCAGCCTTCATCGGGAGTGTTTCCATCCTGACTTCAAGTGCGCATGTAGGTATAGCGATGAACAATTTTATGGCAGGATTCTTCCTGGTATTCTCTTTCTTCAAGTTCCTTGATCTGAAGGCATTTGCTTCAAGCTACGCGATGTACGATGTCCTTACCAAGAAACTTCCGGTCTATGGATACGTCTACCCCTTCATTGAATTAGCTTTGGGATTGGCCTTTCTTACTGGATTCAACCCGATTGTGACGAACTGGACAACGCTGATTGTTATGGGATTCAGCAGCATTGGAGTAATTCAAAGTGTGGTGAGTAAACAAAAGATTCGTTGTGCCTGTCTTGGTGCGGTATTTAACTTGCCCATGAGCACTGTCACAATTGTCGAGGATGCGCTCATGGTTGCAATGTCCGGGTTATTGTTAATTGGTGTACATTGATTCAATGATGGTGCGACTAGCTCTGATATTTGTGCTCGGAATTTTCTCCTTCGCTGTGGACGTCCAGCCATACAAAGTCTTTGTCGCCGGCGAGATGCGAAGGATCATGCAAAGAGGCGAGTTGTCGCCTGTCATCAAACTGGATACAATCAAAGGTAAGCACACGTTCGGACTTGGCCCAGCGGCTTGGCTGAAGGGTGAAATAATCTTGCTTGACGGAGTATCTCATGTATCGTACCTCGACAATGACAAGATCGTAACGATGCAAACACCGGATGCAGAGGCGTCAATGTTCGTTTATGTATCGATTGCTAATTGGCAGATAATCCAAATGGATGAGCCGGTTAATAATATGGAATCTTTAGAATTGATTGTAGAAAAGATCGCGCAACAAAAGGGACTTGACCTTACCCAACCAGTACCGTTCAAGATCATCGTGTCGAAGGAAACTTTGTCCTATCATGTGATTGACTGGAAAGAAGGAACGCCTCACACCACGGCAACTCATAAAAGGTTTGCAAAAATCGGGAGGCTGAACAACGAACCCGTTACCATTGTAGGTTTTTATTCCTCAAGTCATCAGGGCATAATTACTCCGCACACATCGAAAATTCATGCACACTTTCTTGGCGGCAGTGAACAAGTTGTGGGCCATGTCGATGATATTAAAATTGAAAATGGATACAAACTTAGCTTTCCAAAGATCAAATGAAGACTATGCTTTCAACGCGAAAACCTGCCATTTTGAACTGGTTTTTAGATATTTACAGACGGGTATCAACTTATAACGCCGAAAATGCGTTAGATTTGAATTGTCAATGAGCCTTTTGCGACCGACTATATCGATGATCTTTGCTCTCCTGGTGATATTCTCCAGCAGCAACTTCATGGTCGGCCTGCACATCTGTGCAGGGCAAATTCAAAATATTGCATTGTTTGGAAAAGCCGACGGCTGCGAGAAGGAGAAGAAACTTCCAGCTTGTCATAGACACGAATCGATGCCTTGCTGCCAGGATGAAACGATCATCCATGATGCAGATGATTTTCAGGCAAACCCGGTTCAACTGGATTTTACATCTCATGCAACGTTCGAAGTAATTGAGCCCGCAGTTATTCTATCTGAGGTTATATCCTCTACGGCTGTTTCCTCACCACGATATTACAACTACGATCCACCTTTGCGATCTTGCGACCTGACGGTCGCGTTCCAATCCTTTCTTATTTGATTTTATAGCTGTCGAAAGTAACGGCCAGTTATTTCATTAACTGATCGACGCTTTCACTTTTTGTTTGTGGGCATTTCATGCTCGTCATTCAACTCATTTTCAGCTATGATTCAGAACTTAATATCTATATCACTACGCAATAAATTTTTCGTGCTGTTGATCGCGGCAGGTCTGTTTGCATGGGGGATTTATTCCGTGCAAACCAATAAGATCGACGCCATCCCGGACTTGTCGGAGAACCAGGTCATTGTATTCACAGAGTGGATGGGCCGCAGTCCTCAGATCATCGAGGACCAGATCACGTATCCGCTCCTCACCAATCTACAGGGTTTACCGAAGGTGAAGTACGTCCGTGGCGCATCGATGTTCGGAATGAGCTTTATCTATGTCATTTTCAATGACGATGTGGATGTCTATTGGGCGAGACAACGAGTACTGGAAAGACTCAATTCTGCGAACCAAATGCTTCCGTCAGGTGTGACGCCAACGCTGGGTCCTGATGGCACCGGTGTTGGTCACATACTCTGGTATACGCTCGATGCACCTGAGATGGATTTAGGTGAACTACGTGCCGTACAAGATTGGTACGTGAAGTTTGCTTTGCAAAATGTTCCTGGCGTTAGCGAAGTAGCGTCCTTCGGCGGATTTGAAAAAGAGTACCAGGTTACGGTCGATCCCAACAAGCTTACCTATTTCAACCTGTCCATACCGGAGGTCATTCAGGCGGTCCGTAACAACAACAATGAGGCTGGCGGGCGAAAGTTCGAATTGAGCGACATCGGGTATATCATTAAAACCACAGGCTATCTCCAGTCAATACAGGACATCGAATCCATTCCACTAAAAAGCGAGAACGCTACGCCAATCCGGATTAAGGATATCGGTACCGTTCAAATGACCGGAGAAACAAGACTTGGAATATTTGATCTCAATGGAGAGGGAGAAACAGTTGGAGGCATCGTCGTCATGCGGTACGGTGAAAATGCCGATGAGGTAATTAATACGGTGAAAGCAAAGATGGGCGAAGTTGCCAAGGGTCTTCCCGATGGAATGAAATTCAACATCGTCTACGACAGAAGCGGACTGATAGAAGAATCAGTATCATCTATCAAAAGGACATTGATCGAAGAAATGATTGTTGTGTCGTTGGTGGTCATCCTGTTCCTGTTTCATTGGCGGAGCGCGATCAGCATCATCATCCAGATACCGATCACCATTGCCACCAGTTTTATCCTTCTGAATGCATTCGGAATATCATCCAACATCATGTCGTTGACTGGTATTGCACTCGCGATTGGCGTGATCGTCGACAATGGAATTATCATGGCTGAGAACTCGTATCGAAATCTGGCAATAAGACAGGAAGAACTGAATAAACAATTAAAGGACTAGTTATGATACTCAAAAGAAGGAAGGACTATGTCGAAATACCGCGCGAAGAGCGGGAGGCTATTATTGAAAAGTCAAGCAAGCAGGTCTCACGAGGTGTATTTTATTCGACGGTGATCATCATTACTTCGTTCCTGCCAGTGTTCATGCTTACCGGGCAGGAGGGCAAGTTGTTCCACCCGCTAGCGTACACAAAAACGTTTATCCTCATCGTCGACGCGATACTGGTGATCACGCTTGCTCCCGTGATGATCTCGCTTTTTATGCGTGGGAAGTTCAAGAATGAAAAGGCCAACCCGCTTACAAGAGTGCTTGAGAATATTTACGAGCCTGTGATCCGGGCGTGTTTGAATTGGAGAAAGACCACCATTGGTATCAACATTCTCGCGCTTGCTATTAGCGTTCCGTTGCTTATCAGCCTTGGAAGCGAGTTCATGCCTCCGTTGGACGAGCAATCAATCCTGTTCATGCCGGTAACACTGCCTGACGTTTCTAATTCTGAGATCAAACGCATTCTCCAGGTTCAGGACAAGATCATAAAATCCGTTCCAGAAGTTGAGCAGGTATTGGGCAAGGCTGGCCGCGCCAGCACTGCCACAGACAATTCCCCGATCAGCATGATTGAGACGATCATCATGCTCAAGCCCAAGTCGGAATGGAGACAAGGAAAGACCAAAGCTGACATCGTGAATGAATTAGATGCCAAGCTTCAGATTCCCGGAGTAGTGAATGGGTGGACGCAGCCGATCATTAACCGCATTAACATGCTCGCGACCGGCATCCGGACCGATGTCGGTGTTAAGATTCATGGTCAGAATCTCGATTCGATCTATACCGTTTCGCAGCGCGTAAAAAAATTATTGGAAGATGTACCGGGAGTTAAAGACTTGTATGTCGAACCAATTACGGGTGGAAAGTACCTGGTGATTGATATAGACAAGGATAAGCTTGGTCGATACGGACTTGGTGTTGAGGATGTGAATATGATCGTTGAAACGGCGATCGGCGGAACATCGCTGGCCAACACGATCGAGGGTCGGCAAAGATTTTCGATAAACCTCCGATTACCGCAGGACTATCGCAACAGCATAGAACGTCTTAAAAGGATTCCGATAAAAACGCCGGGCCTTGGCACGATCCCGCTTTCATCCGTGGCCGAGTTCAGATTCGAAGATGGACCCCCGATGATCCAGTCTGATAATGCGATGTTACGGGGAGCGGTTCTTTTCAACGTTCGCGAAAGAGATTTGGGAAGCACAGTTCAACAAGCAATTGAAAAAGTCAATTCACAGCTTGGCGAGTTGCCCAATGGATACTTCATCGAATGGAGCGGTCAGTATGAAAACCTGATCCGTGGAAAACGTACGCTCGCATTCATCGCACCTGTCGTGCTGCTGATCATTTTTCTATCGCTTTACCTGGCTTTCAAATCTATACGCGAAGCATTCCTGAGTCTTATCACTATTCCTTTTGCCCTTATCGGCGGCGCTTATATCATTTACTTCTATGGAGTCCATTTGTCTGTTGCCGTAGCCGTGGGATTCATCGCCCTTTTCGGCATTGCAGTAGAGACAGGTGTTGTAATGGTAATCTATCTCAATGACGCGATGCAGCAACTTGTTGCATTAAAAGGAAATTCAAGCGATACAATTACGAAGGAAGATTTAAGGGAATACGTCATCCATGGTGCCGCGAAAAGACTGCGCCCCAAGCTGATGACCGTGTGTGTCGCGTTGTTCGGACTTATTCCCGTGTTGTGGTCTACGGGCGTTGGCAGTGATGTAATGAAGCCGATAGTCCTGCCAATGATTGGAGGAGTGCTGACCTCATCGACACACATCCTTTTGGTAACTCCACTGATCTTTCTGTTAACAAAGGAATATGAATTGAGAAAATTCGGAAAACTAGAGATCCATGATGTCAAGCACTAGAACATTACTCGCAATAGTATCGGTGTTGGTCACTTTTAGTGTCCACGCACAGCGTCCATTTTCTCTCGACAGCGTGCTTTCAGTTGTGAAGAACAACAACCCGATGTTACAGGTCTATAAATCCCGGGCGGAAGCGATGGGGTCGTATGCAAAGGGTGCAAGAAGCCTGATGGCACCGGAAGCCGGGGGAGGTTTATGGATGTTGCCTTACAGCAAAGTCGATGATCCCCGTGATCGCGGGCAGATCATGCTGTCAGTTCAACAAAAATTCACCAATCCATCGAAGCTCCGGGCTAACCAGGGCTACCTGGAGTCGAAGGCCGGTATCGAGCGGGCTGGCGAAGCATTTACTTTCAATGAGTTGAGAGCCGTGGCAAAATCTGCGTATTACCGCTGGATCGTGCTCGAAAAGAAAAAAGTTGTTCTAAAGCAAAACGAGGAGATCATTACCCTGATGTTAAAGATTGCCCAGCTCAGGTATCCTTACAATCAAAGCAAGCTTGGAAATATCTACAAGGCAGAAGGGCGCCTTCAGGAAACGAGGAACATGATATTGATGAATGAAAATCAGATCACTCAACAAAATATCATGCTGGATCAGCTTATGAATATCCCGAAAGACATTCGCTTCTCGATTGATACGACCTATACGCCTCAGTTTGTTCCAGAGCCTGTCGACACTACGTCAATCGCCGAACGAAGGAGTGACGTCCGACGGATCGAAAGGAGCATCCAGTCCATGAGGTTGAACCAGGCGCTGGAAAAATACCAATCAAGACCTGACTTCAATCTGAGCTTCAATCACATGTTCGCGAGAAGCAAGGAAATGCCCAATCAATTTATGTTGCTTGGGATGGTTTCAATACCTATCGCTCCATGGTCATCAAAAATGTACAAAGCAAACATTGAAGGAATGGGCAAGGAAATCGAAGCTATGAAGATTGAGCGGAGCGCAATCATCAATGAAACGCAAGGAATGACGGCTGCAATGGCTGTTGAGATTGCTTCCCTGAAAAAGCAAATAGAGAACTATGAGCAAAGAATTATTCCGGCACTGCGGAAGAACTACGAAACACTTATGCTTTCATACGAAGAGAACAAGGAGGAACTGCCTATTGTGATCGATGCATGGGAGACGCTGAGCATGACACAAATTCAGTACTTGGACACCGTAGAAAAATACTATGAGGGAATTGTCAATTATGAGAAACAGGTTGAAAAATAAACACGCGTTCATCGCTCTCGCGATATTCATAATCGTAATGATGGTGATGGTATCGTGCAACAAAAAAGATAGCCATGCCGCGCATGACGAGTATACTTGTCCGATGCACCCAACTGTTGTACAAGATAAACCCGGGACGTGTCCGATTTGCGGAATGGACCTGGTGAAGAAGAGTCGACAGGGAGACGAAGTTAAGATCACGGCTGAGCTTGGCTATTTACTTAAGCCCACAAATGCTATAGTTACCTCTTCCATCAAAACAATTACTCCAACCCGGAAGGATATGGAGGTTAAAGCGGAAGTCAAAGGAGTTGTTGTTCACGATACACGAAAACTTGCCACCATATCTGCGCGTTATGGCGGCCGTATTGAAAAACTGTTCATCAGGTATAACCAGCAAGCGATAAGCAAGGGGCAGAAGATTTTTGAAATCTATAGCCCTGAATTGATTACAGCCCAACGCGAGTTGTTGTATCTACTTAAATCGGATAGCACCAACACTCGACTGATTGACGCATCCAAACAGAAGCTTGGTTTACTCGGAATGTCCGAAGCGCAGGTTAACAAATTGATCTCATCAAAAGAAGAATCGTATTCATTTCCGGTTTATAGCCCGGTTAATGGATACATCATGGAGCATCCAAGGTCTGACAAAGATGAAATGTCGGGTCGTTCAGAGATAACATCTGAGTTAAAGGTTCGAGAGGGGATGTATGTAACGCCAGGCGAATCCATATTCACAGTCGTGAGTCATTCTGATTTATGGGCTGAGTTTGACGTTCATCAACGTGACGTTCCTGCTGTGAAGCTCAGTGACCCATTAACGATAACAGTTGATAATTCTTCAGAAGGGATGCAAGCGAAAGTAGATTTGATTCAGCCATTTATTAAAGATGGTGAAAGCCTGACTAAAGTTCGTTCATATCTGCAAAATCCACATCAACACTATCACGCGGGCGAATTGGTGACAGCAACTTTTACTTCTTCGGCAAATAGATTGTGGATTCCCATTTCTTCCAAACTAGACCTGGGGACACAGGAAATTGTATTCATTAAGCGACGTGGAACTTTTCGTCCTCAAGTAATATCCTCTGGCCGTCAATCCGATAATTGGATAGAAGTCCTCAAAGGCGTTGAGCCCGGTGACAGCCTTGCCTATAATTCACAGTTTATGGTGGACAGTGAAAGTTTCATTAAAGTCAGAAATTAATTATGAGAGCGGATATAAAAATCATCTTCATATTCATTGCAGTGCTTGTAATGACTAAATGTGGAACGAAAGATGAACATGCCCAGCATGAGGCTTCTGGCATAAAATACACCTGCTCGATGCATCCGCAAGTTATTCAGGATAAGCCGGGCACTTGCCCGATCTGTGGAATGGAACTGGTCAAAATGAATCCTGGTAGTTCTGATGGATCATTGATGTTAAGTGAAAGTCAAATCAAATTAGCCAACATCACGACCACGCTTACGCGCTTTGAGAACATTGGTGAAAGCACCATCCTCACTGGCCGATTAATGACTAGTGAAGAACAAACCGAGGTGGTGAGTAGCCGGGTGCAGGGTCGCATCGAAAAACTTTACTTCAAAGAAGTTGGTCAAAAAGTCGTTCAGGGTCAGGCGCTATATGAAATCTACAGTGAACCACTGCTGACACTTCAGCAAGAATACCTACTAGCCCTTCGTCAGTTTGAGGAATTGAAGGATAACCGTTACAAATCCTTTCTCAAGTCATCCGAGAAAAAACTGATTCTATTCGGAATGACCAAAAAACAAGTAGATCAACTTACTCAAAATAGAAAGACCGATTCACGAATTACTTTTCTCGCACCTGCATCTGGAATCATTGCCACCGTCGATGCAACCGAGGGGCAGTATGTTTCGGAAGGCAGTGCGTTATATCGCATTGAAAAGCTCGATCAAGTTTGGGTGGAGGCCGAATTGTATCCGGGCGAATCCCAGCTGGTTAAAACTGGTGATGTTGTGAAAGTACAGATCGGCGGATTCGAAGGTTTGACAGTTGAGGGGAAGGTTACGTTCCTAAGCCCTGAATATCGGCAGGGAAGCCAGATCATTACCCTGCGAGCTGTCATTGCTAATCCGAAACAGGAGTTCATCCCGGGCATGCAGGCAACCATCATTCTTTCGCACTCAGAAAAGAAGGCTATTGCCCTTCCTGTAGATGCAGTGATTCGCGATGCAAAAGGAAGCCATGTATGGGTACTAGCAAACGATGGAGCGTTCAGGCCGCGAATGGTTAAAACCGGGTTGGAAAATTCTGACAGGGTTGAGATCACGGAAGGCGTTTCTGAAAAGGAAAATGTCGTGATCACGGGGGCTTATTTACTCTACAGTGAGCTGGTGCTCAAAAAAGGTGGCGATCCGATGGCGGGACATCATGATATGAACTAAAAACAAAACCATAAACTCTAATTTAAATCTGTATGAAACCACACTCAGGAATTAGTATCACAATTCTTTTTTCGGCAGTCATGCTGGCAGCATGTTCAGGGGAGAAAAAGGAGTCTGCTGAAAGTCATGAAGCAGAAACAGCCACGGCATCGGCCGAATCCGCAAAAATGGAAGTTAAGGTATTCGAGAATGTCGATGCGTCAGTGAAATCACAGATCAACGGCTTTCTGACTGATTACTTCGCTCTAAATCAAACGCTGATCGAAGACAACCAGGATGGAGCCAAAGCTGCGGCCAAAAAGCTTTCGGAGACGGTGAGAAAATTCGATATGTCGAAGCTTGAGGGGGAGCAAATGGATTTCTACCACATGCAACTTTCGAAGATCAACGCAGCGTTGGGTAACATCGAAAAGAGCGCCGACATCGAAGAGACCCGGCTTGAGCTAGCATCTTTAAGCGAAGCCATGTATTCATTGGCGAAGGCTTATCACCCCAATGATGTTGAGCTCTACTACCAGTTTTGTCCAATGGCTAGGAACAATGAAGGTGCGAACTGGTTGAGTCTAACGAAGGAGATCATTAATCCTTATATGGGACAAAGAATGCTCAAATGCGGTCGCACGCAAGAAACACTTTAATCAAACTAAACAAACAAAAAAGATCATGAAAAATACATTAGCTACCCTTGCACTTTGCGCGTGCTGTTCAACTGGTTTGATGGCACAACACGACCATAACAAGCCGGTGGCGTCAAATGAGATGAATCACATAATGTTCCAGGATGAAAAGATGAGCAATGCTTACGGGGCGTATGTTCTATTGAAGGACGCGTTTGTGGCGTCGGACAATGCAAAAGCAAAGGACGCCGCAGGGGAACTACAAAAATCACTAACGGGCGTTGCCAATTCATCGAAGGCGTCTGAAATCGCTGCTTCAATTAATAAAAGTAGTTCACTTGAAGAACAGCGTAAATCTTTTAGTTCACTCAGTGACGAGATGGCTAAACTCGTAAAGGCTGGAAAGCTGTCAATGGGTTCTATATACCTGGAATATTGCCCGATGGCCAATAACAATGCTGGCGCGTTTTGGCTATCCAATGAGAAGGAGATTAAAAATCCATACTTCGGGGATATGATGCTGAAGTGTGGCTCGGTGAAAGAGACAATTCATTAACTGCCATTGTTATGGCCTCCCCTAAGAGGCCATTTTTATCAGGTTAGAAAAATGTGAAGTAACTATGGATAAGGTTCAGAAATATACATGTCCCATGCATCCCGAGGTAATCAAGGATGCACCTGGAAAATGTCCTAAATGTGGGATGAATTTGGTGCCCGTTAAGGAAAAAGGACATGAAAATCATGAGCACACGCCTCAACATCATCACGAAGAGCATAATCACCGCGCGATTACGCAAACAACGGAAGAAGGGCAGTACTATTGCCCGATGCTTTGTGAGGGCGACAAAAAGTATTCAAAGCCGGGCAACTGTCCTGTTTGTGGAATGCATCTTGTCAAGGAGGTAAAGCTACAGCCAACGGTAAAAGAATATACGTGTCCGATGCACCCGGAGATTATCCGTAGTGAACCGGGGAGTTGCCCGATATGTGGGATGGACCTTGTACCGAGGCTCGCACAAAAAGACAATGAGGAGGAAGAAGCCGCATACAAAGCCATGCTTAAGAGGTTTTGGATTGCATCGGCGTTGACTGTTCCAATCCTGATTATTGCAATGGGCGACATGGTTGGACTGCATCTTCACGATATCGTGTCCGCACAGGTATTGGGTTGGATACAGTTTGTTCTTGCAACTCCCGTAATCCTGTATTCAAGCGGAGACTTTTTTACGCGAGGCTATCAATCTATTGTAAGGTGGTCGCCCAATATGTGGACGCTTATCTCATTAGGTGCAGGAGCAGCCTACCTGTTCAGCATCGTTGCGCTGGTATTTCCAGGAATATTCCCGGACCAGTTCAAGATGGATGGTTCAGTGCATTTATATTTCGAGGCAGCGGCAGTTATTCTATCTCTAATCCTGCTGGGGCAGGTGTTGGAGCTTAAAGCGAGGTCGCGGACAAACAGTGCTATCCGCGCATTGTTGAATCTTGTGCCACCGGAAGTGACAGTGATACGAGACGGTCACGAACAAACTATACCTCTTGAGCAGGTCGTTCTGAACGATATAATCAAAGTACGGCCCGGTGAAAAAGTGGCGGTCGATGGGCAAGTAACAAAAGGCAACAGTTCGGTGAATGAATCAATGATCACCGGTGAACCTATGCCTGTAGAAAAAGCCGAGGGTGATACCGTGACAGGAGGAACAGTTAATGGTACCGGAAGCTTTGAAATGAAGGCACTCAAAGTCGGTTCCGATACACTGCTCGCACAGATCATCGACATGGTCAACAAGGCGAGTCGTTCGAAAGCACCGATTCAAAACCTGGCCGACAGGATCTCAAGATATTTTGTCCCGATCGTTGTTGTCATCGCGATATTGAGTTTCACAGTGTGGGCTATCTGGGGTCCTGATCCAGCGTATGTTTTCGCATTCGCCAACGCAGTCACTGTGCTTATCATAGCGTGTCCATGTGCGCTTGGTCTGGCAACACCGATGTCGATTATGGTTGGAACAGGTAAGGGCGCTTCGTCAGGAGTCCTCATTAAAGAAGCCAAGGTTATCGAGAGCATGGAGAAAGTCAACGTGCTGGTTATAGACAAGACCGGAACGATAACAGTGGGCAAGCCGTCGTTTCAACACATCCAAGTACTTGACAACTCACTTACTGAAAATGAACTACTGACTTTGACAGCCTCAATAGAATCAAATAGCGAGCATCCTCTTGCCAGTGCGATTGTTCAGGCGGCAAAGTCGAAAGGAATTCAACTGCAAACAGTAAAGAATTTCGAATCAATCACGGGCCAGGGAATAAGAGGTATTGTTGGGGACAAGAACGTTTCTGTTGGTAATACAAAACTGATCCAATCTCTTCAATTAAAACCGGAACAAACGATCGTTGCCGACATTGAGACAAGGCAATCAAACGGAGAAACCGTTATGCACATTGTAGTCAATAATAGACTGGCTGGATATGTTTCGGCAGCCGATCCGATAAAAGACAATTCAAAAAGTGCCATCACACAATTACAGAAGCAAGGTTTAAAAGTGATCATGCTTACAGGCGACAACAAGAATACGGCTAGACGGGTGGCGGAAGAATTGGGTTTGGATGGTTATGAAGCTGACTACTTGCCCGCCGACAAGCTCAACAAAGTAAAAGAACTTCAAGGCCAAAATATGATCGTTGCAATGGCGGGTGATGGGATCAACGACGCTCCGGCTCTCGCTCAGGCAAACGTGGGGATTGCAATGGGAACAGGTACGGATGCCGCTATTCAAAGCGCGGGAATTACTCTTGTGAAAGGCGATTTGAAAGGTATCATCCGGGCACGCAAGCTCAGCGTAAAAGTGATGAGCAATATCCGGCAGAATCTCTTTTTCGCATTCATCTACAACGTCATCGGTATTCCGGTGGCCGCCGGAGTATTATATCCTTTCTCTGGTTTGCTTCTAAGTCCAATGCTCGCCGCGTTAGCGATGAGCCTCAGTTCGGTTTCAGTAATCGTCAATAGCCTTCGGCTAAGAGCCTCAAATATCGAAGCAGCATGAGATCCACTCTATATATATGTGTAATCGTGGCTGCCCTTTCGGGGTGTAAGCAGGCCGATATTGAAAAGGTCAAACTGACCGAACTGAACGGTGATCAGATCGACCTCACCGACTACAAAGGTCAGACTGTCTTCATAAACTTCTGGGCGACTTGGTGTGGTCCGTGCATCAAAGAAATGCCGACCATCGACAAGGCTCAGATCGCCTTAAAAGACAAGGGCGTGGTTTTCCTGATTGCATCCGATGAAGAACCCGCCGAGATAAAAGAGTTTATGGAAAATCGACCTTTCAATTTCCACTACGTGCAACTTACCAATATGGAAGAGTTGAAGATCCCCGCATTGCCCACAACCTACATTTTCGACGAAGCAGGCAAGCTCAAGTTCTCTGAAACGGGGACAAGGGACTGGAGTGAACCAAACAACCTAAACCTGATAACAAAATGAAATGGACTTACATAGGCATCGTGACCTTGCTCCTTGGTACTACATCCTGTTCACGTTCAAAGCAGCAAATATCCAGCAATTTTAAAGTTGAAGAACTCGTCGTTCCTTCTGGAAATTCAAGTGCCGAGCCATTCCTGTTCTCCGATAGCAACACGGTCTACCTGTCATGGATTGAGAAAAATGATTCAGGAACCGCCTTCAAAATGTCACGTCTTGAAAATTCGAAGTGGTCTGAGCCCGCAACAATCGCGACGGGCAACACATGGTTTGTGAATTGGGCTGATTATCCAATGCTCGCATCAAAGGGGCAAAACATGATCGCACATTTTTTAGACAAGAGCAGCAAGGGCAAGTATGCGTATGACGTCAAGCTTACGTTCTCTGACAATGGAGGTGAAAGCTGGCGAACTCCGGGTGTACTCAATGACGATGGAAAGGAAGCCGAGCATGGATTTGTAACCTTACTGCCGTATAAGGAAAATTTCTTTGTGACGTGGCTTGATGGACGCAATACAGCAATGGAAGGCATTGAGGGAATGGATCATCATGAGGGACATCATGGAGCAATGAGCTTGCGCGCAGCGATCATCGACTATTCAGGAAAGAACATCAAAGAATGGGAATTGGATAACAAGACGTGTGATTGCTGCCAAACGAGTGCGGCCATTACGCCCGAAGGTCCGGTAGTGGTTTACCGCGACAGATCGGATGACGAAATTCGAGACATGTCCATTGTGCGACTGGTCAACGGCGAGTGGACAACTCCAAAAGCGATACACAATGACAATTGGAAGATTGCCGGGTGTCCTGTTAATGGTCCGCGAGCTACAAGCAAAGGCAATACATTGGCGATAGCGTGGTTCTCGGCAGCAACAGATACAGCGCGTGTGGATGTGATTTTTTCAAATGATGGCGGAGAATCATTTGGACAACCGATAAGGATCGATGAAGGAAACGCAATCGGTAGAGTAGACATTGATGTGATCGATGAGAATACAGCTTTAGTGACCTGGATGGAAGGAGGAGAAATTAAGTTGGCTAAAGTAACATCCGCCGGATTAAAAGAACCATCCGTTACCTTGGCAAATTCATCAGACGCGCGAACCAGCGGATTTCCACAATTGACCATCGCCGGTGGCCGTGCGATAGCAGCGTGGACCGATGATAAAGAAAAGACAATTAAGACAGTATCCATTAACCTCTAAAGACTATGAAGCCACTCATCATTCTACTCACCATTCTTTCGTTCGCTGCGTGCACGGGGAATAAAGATCAAACCGCAGATACTTCGACCTCGCAAGTTGTCGCAAAGGAACAGGCTGATTTTAAAGTAATCGCTGATCAAGAGGAGCCTGACACTGTAAAAGGTAGCATCAAAGCGAAGGCGATGGGTACGATAGGCGATGCACCGATAACTATAAACTACTACTCACCGGCTGTTCGGGGACGTATCATCTGGGGCGGACTGGTTCCTTACGATCAGGTGTGGGTGACAGGTGCGCACCGGGCCACAAATATTGAGTTCGATAAAGATTTGAAGATTGGTGAGAAAATCGTTCCGCCGGGCAAGTATAGTTTGTTCACTATTCCCGGCAAAGATCAGTGGACCCTCATCCTCAATAAAAATTGGGATCAACACCTTGCCGATGACTACGACATGAGCCAGGATGTCGTCAGGGTGAATATAAAGCCAGCCGCTAATGATCTGCCTCAGGAACGTCTACAATTCACTATTAAATCTGAATCGTCTGACGCCGGTGCCATTTCAATCAGGTGGGAAAAAGTATTAATTGAGCTGCCGGTTAGCATCCAATGATTTCGATGTATCAGTTCAAACCGACAAACGCTCAAAACAAAAAGAACGCAAAGATTCTTATTCCTTTTCATTAATCATCGTACGAATTTAGGCTTATGCCGGAATATGCTTGCAAGGAATTTCCGGCATAAACGGTTTCCCCCTTACAGCTATCGCTTTCAGGAACTCCCATTTATTCCGTTCCTCCTTGCGCAAATTCCTTCATAAGCCGGCCTGCGCACCATAATTAATTCAAACGATTATGGAAAACACAAAAAAATTTGAAGTACTAGTAACACAATTGAACAGATTCAGTAGAAAATTTGTGGTTGAGGCCACGTCACCACTTGTGGCAAGGGCGGCAGTAAAAGAAATGATCACGACACAGCCAGTAGATGCAAGAAAGGGAACGTTTGACGGTGGTGAGTTAATCATGAGAGTAAGGGAAGAATCTCAAGCCGAGGACGCTCCAAAGTCTTGGTTTGCGCCCGCAGTGGTGGAGATTGACCTTCAGGACAATGAAAGGCTCAATGTAACACCAACTGAGGTTGCAGTTCAGAAAGCATTCGGAACTGTAATGAGACGATTGAGAGAGCGTCTGAAACTCAGCCAAAGACAGTTCAGCCATTTGGTATACCTTAGACAACCGACAATCGGTGTCCTTGAAAGAGGTGAAACTGGTGTCAGGCTTTTCAACTTCATTAAGATCGCGGTGGCGCTGGATAAGGCACCCGATGACCTTCTGCGGATCGTCGCTAACGAATACGAAAAAATGAATCAAGTGAATCAGGGTTCATCGTAATGAACCCCCGTTCTCCATAAAAATCTTTTCCGCCAAGGACATTAACTCGTAGGCGCTAATATCTAGGCCTTGCGCTAGTTCCTTAATTGTAGTCAAGGGTGGATCAGCAGTTTCATTTTCAACCTCATTTATTAGGTGCTCCGAAAGATTGGATTTAGTAATAACAGATGCGTTAGAAACCCCCTTTTCAGACTTGATCTGTTTGAATGCTTTGCAAAATGCTTGATTGAATTCCATTGCCGCAATTTGTAAGGTCATCAACGTCAAAAAGTAAAAAGGACGCAAAAGTAGGTGCTCATCCGAAAACGAAAAGGCCGTGGTGAATGGGTAATCTGTTGTTGTTATCTGTATGGGATTACCCAGCCTTGTCATTTTCTTTTTCGCACCTTAGCAATTGGCTTTCTTTTTATTTTTTTCTGTTTTTTCATTTTCTTTTGAAAACGTTCCCACTGTCAAAGTCTCGTTAACTCACGTCTTGACTCAGATAATCAGAATCAATATGAAGAATTTCTCCAATGCCTTTCCCTTGGATAAGTTTTCTGGTTGGAAAGAGTTGATCAGTGTCGTTAAATATGTATTGGTCAACATTGAGCAGTGTCGTCTTTATCGGGTTCTCAGCCCAGGGATTGTGCCAGAGAACGGGACGCGCGCTATCGAGGCTCCATCGACCTAGATCTTTAAAAAGCAGGATACCTGATACAGTTTTATTCTGTGGACGACCATTGCATTTCCAGTAGCCATCCTCGTAGAACAACGTCTGCATAATATCTATTTCATCTAAGTACATATCGAAACTATTCAGACAAATCAAATACGGGAGATGAAGAGTTCCGTATTTGCTTGCGCGTTTTCGATTCAATGAATTCCGAAGCGGGCTGATAGAATCAATGATTTCAGCGCCACCACTTCCATTTATTCCGAGCGTTCGTGGACGCCCTTTTGGTTTAGGAATCAACGAGAAAATAATTTTCCACTCACCCTCTTCCATGATCCATTTGTTAAGATCAATTAGAGAAGTTATGGGCTGCTGTCCTGCGCCTATTACCTTCTTGACAAAGGTGATAATCTTGTTCTTCGCGATGGATGCCGTACCGGCTCGTTCAAACTCCACATTGACGTAATATTGGGGTGAAGGGATTGACTCTATTATTTCCTTGATTTCATTCTCCAGTCTTTCTGTACCTGGATTATGATTTGGAAGACCAGATAACGTGCATTCGGCGATTAGAATTTCCTGCTTTCTTTTATAGGCCGTGAAGTCGGGACGTCGACTTGAATCTGCTACTGAATGGGTTTGAAAACTAACTTTATATCCGTGGTGGCGTAGCAATTGAAAAGTGATCAATTCAAAAAATGCCCCCGCATGTTCTTTATCGTCACGAGATGTAAACCTGGCAACAAAGTCTTTGTCGATCGGAAAATCGCAAGCCCATTCCGTCACTTTGTCTCTCACATAGGAGGCTGCCTTCCAAGCAGACTTGTTCAAGAAGTCATACGCAGAGCTCGTGTGGCTCGCCCTAGCACCATCCGTTCTTTTAAAATCATCAAACAAGGAAATGTTATTCTTTTTCATTTGTCTTCTTCCGCATACTCGCCTAAAGTGAGAAACTAGCCGACGATAAATTCTAGCTGCGACACTTGTCATTTTAGGCCTCTTGATTGCTGTTATAGAAATCAACTATTGATCGAATCGTCCCAAACATGTGCACCTTCTGACCATTCGCTCGTGTAAAGGATGCAAAACTCGTAGGCTCTACTGTATTCCTAAAACTGATCCCGCTCACCCGGTAAAACAAGTCTATCCGGACGAGCTCTTCGAACGATCCCCAAAAGACCGGAATAAGCTGAAAATTTGGATTTTTCCGAATGCCCGTGATATTAAGTTTGTGCTGAATTTTCTGATGAAGAAGATTATTTACTCGCTCATCCGACCAGTTGGCAATATCGGTTAAGTGAACGTTCACAACCTCTACCAAAAGGGTGGATGATTTATTGACGTCAAGGAATTGAAAATCAATTCGAGGTCCGTTGGGAACAGAACTCACCACAGGGACTTCAGCATTCTGTAGCTTGAATTGGGTGTTACGTTTCATGTTATTTAACACAAGAAGCTCGCCGAGGAAATTTCTGAACTTTCTATCAATGTTGGTCAGTAAACCATATAGAGCAGGAACGACTAGTCTTCGTTCGTCTCGATCAAGCCTTTGGATCAACTCTTCGAAAACCTTTTTAATAAAGTCAAGATGGGTGGCAGCCTGTTGATTGCCTTCAATCGCCGCAGTAATAATATTATAAAATGATGCTTCAACCCGAATGGTGCCACCATTTGCTTTAGCCTTCCATTGATTAACCTTTCTTGTCAGGGCTTTTGCTGCTGTTGTCCAGTCCAATTTGTTGTCCCCAAGTAATTCAAAAAATACCGGGAAGTATACTCGAAGACGGCCCTCGACATCGAGCCTTGATTTCTCTACGGGGGGGTTATTCTTTTCATTAATCATTACTCAAATTTACGCTTATGCCGGAATGAGCTAGCAAGGAATTTCCGGCATAAACGGTTTCCCCCTGGCAGTCGTGCCTCCTTTCAGGAACCCCCATTTATTCCGTTCCTCCTTGCGCAAATTCCTTCATAAGCCTGCCGGTGCTCCATAATTAACTCAAACGATTATGGAAACATTAAATGAAAAACAAATGCAACAGGTGGCCGAAATTCAGCTCACCTACAAGTCCAATGTGAAGCCCTCAATGAGGCCCAAGATTTCAGGATCAAGGGACGCTTATGAGGTTCTGAAAAGTAACTGGGATCCGTCTAGGATTGAGTTCCTTGAGCAATTCAAGGTAATGCTTTTGAATCGTGCCAACAAAGTGTTGGGAATTCTGGAAGTGTCAACGGGAGGAGTTACCGGAACAGTTGCCGATCCAAAAGTAATTTTCGCTGCTGCTCTTAAAGCGTGCGCGTGTGGGCTTATAGTGGCTCACAATCATCCTTCGGGAAATTTGACAGCGAGCCAGTCAGATATTGACCTCACTAAGAAGCTAAAGCAAGCAGGGCAATTTCTCGAACTGCCTCTTCTTGATCATGTAATCGTCACAAGTGAAGGCTACTTTTCATTTGCCGATGAAGGGCTTATATAGGCTCTGGAGAGGAAGTGATTCAATAAAATTCAATGTCATTTTGAATCATTTTCTTTCCATCAAATCTCTCTAAATCGTATCTTTATAAATGAGTTCGTCACATACGAATTGATTCACTTTGACTTAAACGCTTGGTGAACTATTCGGTGACCTCCAAAAAAGTGTTCTTATAAGTTACTGTAAAATAGGGGGTTGTGAGAAAGGTTATCATCCTCTCACCCCGACTTCGGCCGCTGAGTTTTACATTTCATAGTAAGCTTCAGCGGTCGTTTTATTTGCATTTCATAGATCATTTGCATTGGCCTTCGTCGGGGCAAGCCCCGACTTGAACTACGCCACTGAAGTTAGCTTTTCATAGTTAGGCTTCAGCGGTCTTTTTTTTGTGCATTTCATGGATCATTTTATGTGGCCTTTGTCGGGGCAAGCCCCGACATGAACTACGCCGGTGAAGTTAGTTTTTCATGGTAAACTTCATCGGTCTTTCATTTGCATTGCTTAGATCATTTGCAATGGCCTTCGTCGGGGCAAGCACCGACTTAAACTACGCAGCTGAAGTTTGCTTTTCATTGTAAACTTTAGCGGTCTTTCATTTGCATCATATTGCGCTCTGCAAAGACGCGCGATGATGTTGACTCAATTAGTTGAGTTTTTTGTGGGTTTTATACCCAACATGTGGAAAGTCTCCACACTTTTATTTATCAATTTTGATTAACTGGTTCCTTTAAAATGCTTCTGTAGCTAGGATATGGTCTTGAACAAACTGAATGATACTTGGTACCATACTTGTTTACAAAAAACTAACAACAATTTCACATGATTGATGGATAATAGAACCAGGACACTTTTCAAATCCTTAACTTATATTTTCATAATCCTACTGGTTTTTAGGATTGTCTCGAATATAAATCTTGGCTTATTTCCACTTACGAGAATCTTCGTTCACGTTTTTATTATTGTGATACTCAGCCTAAGAAATAAGGTAACCTGGACTCTGGGTATCATTTTCTTTTCATGTTGTTTGATTTATTATCTATTCATCTCGGCGGGAATTACTTATCCCAGTGAAGTTGAGTTCACATTGCCAATTGTGGAGCTTTTCTTTGGCGACAAACACGGGTTTTCCAATGCCGAACCAATAGTGTGGTTGCTCCTGTGGATGCCTCTGCCTTTTTATCTTGGCATAACTGCCTGGTTCCTTACTAAGAAAATAAGAAACCTTTATTCGTCTGTTGACATCTTAAAATGGAGCTGAGAAGCAACAGAAATCAATCGGAAGATGTTTTAAATCTTCAACTCTATCGTTTCACTTTCTGTTCTTGAGATAGACCAGAAAACATAAATTCCAAAGACGGAAGTGTTTCAGCGCTGGCTATCATGGGCGATGCTGAGATCGCGGAAGCGATGAGGAATGATTAATTCATACTAAGCGCTTATTGACTAAATGCCATTGGCGATTGATTGCTTGAACTCAACCACTTCCTTTTGATACTGGTAGTACAGACCACTGAATGTCTTCGATTTTAGCGTAGCCTAAATCCTTTGTCTGGACTATGCAGCCTTTCTGAAGCTGCAAAACAAGAAGTTCTGAATAGTGTGAAATGGAGTTTCATGATCCTCTGTAATGCACCGGAGTTTATTGAAGTCCGACTTAAGTGCTGCCGCAAGAGCATCTTCAGAATATTGCCTTATAGTAAGACCGCTGCACTTGTTAGGGCCGGTAGATGAGAAAGTGCCAATGGTCATGTAGCCATTATGATCCAGCCCCTTTGAGGCAATTGCAATATATTTCTTGATTTGAGCTTCATCTGTCAGAAAATGGAAAGTAGCGCGATCGTGCCATACATGGTATTGTCGTGACGGTACAAATTCAATGATGTCGCTTTCAATCCATTGCACCCGGGTTGCTTTGTCCCCTAATCGTTCTCTGGCGCGCTGCAAGGCAACTGCTGAAATGTCGAGCACAGTAAGGTCACTGAACCCTTCATTCAAAAGATAATCTACCAAACGGCTATCGCCACCCCCTACGTCAATTATCGGAGTGTTCTTTTCAAGGTTAAAACCGTGAAGGAAGTCCAGCGAAGCGGTAGGGGTGAGCTGGCTCCAGCTCATTTCTTCGCTTTTCTTCGTTTGATAGATTGCTTCCCAGTGTTCCTTACGGCTTTTCATTTTTGTTTGCCAGGCTAATCAATTCACGACTAAATGCTTTCGATTACTTTCAGAAGTTTGCTCCTCACTTCATTTGCCAGGGTTTCAATGTTCTTGTCTCCAACCGGATTCATTGCCGCTACCGGATCAATGGTCGCCAATTCTATTTCGCCGGACTCTGTCTGTCGCAGCGTTACATTGCAAGGCAGCATGGTGCTCATGTGTGGGTCCGTACTCAGGACTTTGTCCGCATAAACAGGATTGCAAGCGCCGAGTATGACATGGGGAAGATAGTCCTTGTTGAGTTTCTTCTTTATCGTAGCCTGGAGGTCTATTTCGGTAAGTACACCAAATCCTTCCTTTTGCAGAGCGGCCGTTACCTGGGTGCGAACAGCATCCATCGTGGCATTTTTAATAGTTTTTGACAGGAAATATTTCATAATGGAATTTTTGTGCAAAGGACGGAAATTCAGAAGTCTGGTCTGCGACAAATGTCACAGAAGGTCAAAGGTAGTCCCTTTCGGCTGAAGTAATCGGTGGTGCTGAGGTTATTGCTCAGGGAAAACTTCAAATAACAGTAACTGTGTCTCCTGAGTCTCCTGGAAATTATTATCACTGACAAAAAGCAGGCTGCGGTGGCCATTGGCAAGCGCTGGACCAAAAGTGACGCCTTCGACATTATCCACATAAACCCCCAATGATTCCATATTTAACAGCAGCGTCTTCTGCATCGGAACAAAACTTTGGTTGGAGCCAAGCGACGAAAATTCTTTTACGTCTGTAGCCTTGCTAAAATCAGCCTTAAAGACTTTGATAACACAACCTTGTTTTCCAGTTGAAAACGACCGTTCAATGACCAGTAATTCACTTCCTCCAAGATAGAGTATCTCGGAAATCCCGTTGACCTTGAAACCATCTGCAGGAGCGGAAGGGTACGCAACAGGCTCCAGCGCATAGGCGTACTGAGCCTTCTGCTTGCCCTCCGGCAACCCGAGTTGAAAGAATCGCACCCAGAATGGCCCTTTGTCCAATGAGGCGCGGGGACCATCCTCCATTAAGGGTTCTTCAAGACAGGTGAACAATTCCGAGTATTCCTTGTTGAAGGTTATGCCCTCCAACGCTCCGTTGTTTCTTGGACCGCCTTCCGCCTGTTTCATGTGAAGAATTTCAGGCAGAATGATCTGACCGGTTTCCTTGCCGGTCAGATCGGCGATATGGACCGAAGGATTGATGAGTGATCCAGGCTGCCCCACTTTCCTTTCACCCTCATCAGACCAGAACAATTGTTGAGTCTGCCTGTTGAACCTGATGCTTTCGGCGTCGGCGTTTCCAGGCCGGCTTCCTACCATCGGCCAGACATTCAGAAAATGCAGACTGTCGATTCGTGTACCTGTAATATGAAGTCTTGCCTCGTAAAATCTTGCCTGTTTGTCGTCAGATATGAAGATCAAAGACTTATCCTCCGGTATATAGTCAACACCTGAAAGACCTCCAACCCGTGTCTTCTCGAAGGACGTGTTATAAGGAATCGTGAAGGTCTGAAGGTAGCGCAGACCACGTATAGTTTGTTTTGCTTGCCCGTGAGACACGTGACTTACCAGCATTAAACCAATCAGCAATGTGAAAAAATGCCTGTTATGGTTTCTGTCGGGATTGAATACAAATGAAGAGATCATGGGTGTTGGCAGTATTCCATCTGCAAAGTAAGCAAAGGAGATGCCGCAGTTGACATCAATTGTCGGTTTCTTCGGCTTTCAGTTTTCTTTCCTTTTCCTGCAATTTCTTGCCAATCCTGTAGCTGAAGTTCACCTTGAATATGAAGTTGTGAAGTGTGCTCGTGGTTCGTTGTGATACATATGGAGAATCCAACACTGAATAGACGTTGAAATTCGGAGTGGCGAAGTTGTCAACGCCCATGCCCAGCGACCCTGCCTTATTCCAGATTTCCTTTCTTACGCCGAAGCTCTGCGTGTTCACCCCTGTACGATATCCTTGCAGGTTGAAGGAACTACCCTGAAAAACAACAAACAGCTGTGCTGACCAACCTTTGTTGAAGTTATAGTTACCTGAAAGCCGGTAGTTCTGTGTGAAGCCGCTGTTGGTTGTGTTTAGGATGGCAACATTTGAATTGTTCCTGAGTATGCGATAGATCCAGTCGATGCCGCCATTCAGGGTAAAACGTTCTGTAAAATTGATGCTTGCAAATGCTGTAAATCCATAGTTTCCTTCCGAACCGAGATTCTGGTATACGGAAATAATGGTGTCATTTTTTACGACACGTGCGGGCTGAATATCGTTGGTGTTGTACCTGGACCAAAGCGAAAGGTTTAGGGTTCCTTTGGGGAGATTGGTTTTGTAAGCAATTTCATAATTGTCGGCAAACTCAGGTTTGAGGTTTGGATTGCCCAGGGTTGCATTGAGCGGATTGGATGCCTGCAGATTGGGATTCAGCGCCTGGAGCCATGGGCGGACAATCCGCCGGTTATAGGCAATTCTCAACTGCCGTCCTTTTGTAAGCTTGCGTGTCAGATTCACAGAGGGGACCATCACTCCATACGAGGGGATGCTCAGATCGGGTTGCCCTTCAAAGTGTGCGTTGATGCTGGTGTATTCATAGCGTCCGCCTGCCTTTGCAGACCATCCGCTTTTGGAGTCAATGGAATAGCTGAGATAGGCTGCCGTGATGTCCTGCTGGTAGTTGAAATTATTGTTCAGTCCCGGTGCAGTGGAGGGAACAAAAGGGCCTGAATCACCTTGTCCCTTATAGTAAGTGTAATCACTACTGACATTCCGCCAGGTTCCCTTGCCTCCGAATTCCAGCATCTGATTTTCGCTGATGGGTTCCTGATAATCAATTTGCACACTGGTCTCCTGGTTGAAACCGTTATTAACATTCCTGTAACGGTAAAGGTCAGCAGGGTTTGTGGCCTGCTCAGTAGAGGAGGTGTACTCCAGGTTCTGGTCATTACGGCTGAAGATAGCCAGCATATTGAGCTGCCTTCTTTTCTTTTCAAAGTCGCGGGTGTAACCTATGCTGCCGTCCAGGTTGGCACCGGTAATGATGGTTTTCACATTTCTCAAGGTTGAATTGATCAGGCTGTCGTGCCGGTAGGTATTGGTCAGCAAGTCATCCTGATACGCATTCATTGAACGTTGCCCGTAGCGGGTGCTGACATTCACGGAGTTCTTCGCGTTGATGTCATAGTCCCAGTTCAAAGTAAACTGATTGTTGAGCCCGTCGCTTCTGTTGTGATTGGTCTGAACATTGAGCAGGGTGTCCTTATCGGACCTGGTGGTCTGTTCATTATGAAAGTCAGAAATGACATTGTACTGCCAGCGCTGGAAGGCGCCCATGGACACCCCCATCTTGCCTCTGCGGTAGCTCACGTTGGCTCCTGCGTTGGAACCCCTGGTGCCGGCGCTTCCATCAGCGTTAACGAACATCCCTTCCAGTGTATTCTTCTTGAGGACGATGTTGATTATGCCGGCAGAACCCTCAGCATCATAAGCCGCGGAAGGCGATGTAATGACTTCCACACTTTTGATCATATCTGCCGGAATTTGTTTGAGGGCGTCTGCTACACTCGTGGCAGTAATGGTAGAAGGTTTATTGTTGATTAGCACCCTGACGCTGGAACTTCCCTTCAACGATACATTTCCGTCCATATCGACAGAGAGCATGGGCACACGCTTCAATACATCTGTTGCATCACCACCTTTTGTGGTAACATCTTGTTCCGCGTTATAAATGGTTCGATCCACTTTTTCTTCCACCAGGTTCTTTTCTCCTTTCACCACAATCTCTTCAAGCAACTTTACTGAGACCGAAAGCGATAGGGTTCCCATTTCGAGATCTTTCCTGGACCCCACGACGACCGGTATCTTCTTCGATTCGTAGCCAATGAAAGAGATAACGACATCATACCGCCCGGCCCCCATTTTGGTTATGCTAAAGCGTCCCTTTTCATCTGCCACCGCTCCGTTAACCGGTTTGCCTGTTGCAGGGTCGAGGACTGCCACATTGGCGAACTCTACCGGCTGGTGGGTCAGTGAATCCGCAACAGAGCCCGTTATCCTGTAATTCCCTTTATTGGGGTTGACCTGGCCCATAGCAAGTGTTGACCTGATGAACAAAAATGTTATGAGTAGAAGCGGAATAAGATTTGTTCTCGTCCGGTTTTGCACTGAAGGTAAAGGGGCAGGCATGAAGGTGGTGGATGGATTGGCTTGAGATGAAATCATGCTAGGGTTGTCACATTCAATTGACCGCAAAAATGCGCCTTTGACAGTCGCAGGATTAGACATCTATAAGTATCGAATTATTCCTTACACCGTCGGAAGAATTTGCGGATGACCGGAGACGCTAAAGCCACCTTTTGACTTTGGTACAGTATTGTGCATAATCGACGCCAAAGTCCCTGCGGTTTCTCGGTTCTTCATGGAAGAGAACGAATAGGTGGAACCCGACACCAATCAGGACGGTGTAAATCCAGAGAGCAGTCGAACCGGTCATGATGGATTCGCCTGTAAGCATAAGCAATACTCCCACATACATGGGATTTCTGGTGTACTTGTAAGGTCCACCTGTTACCAGAACTTTGGTGGGGTCTGCAGGAGACAAGGTTCCTTTCCCATCCTTGCCGAACCTGATGATGCAAAGGCCGAGTATTGCAAGCCCGGAAAGAAATATGAAAACTCCAATGAAGACTGCAAGATGAAATGGTTCCTTAAACAGTTTTTGCCAATACATTCGGGCAATCAACCATGGAAGAAGACCGGCCACCAGTCCGGGGTGGACCAGGGTAAAGAAGAGATTGCGAACACTAAGTGGTACACGTGACATTAAACAGATAAATCTAAAGGGATTGGTTTGCCCTTGCAAAATGAATAATCGATACTTACGTTTCATTTAAAGAATTGATGAGGCTCACTTTGGTTCTAATCATGGTTTTGTCGTCAAGGTTTTCCTTTTCCCAGGTCAATCCCGACAAACTCATGTCAACCATGGATAAGTCAAAGTGGGTGAAGGCTGGACAATCGCTCTACAAATCCGCGAGAAAGGACACCTCAAGTGCAGAGACCGGCTACTTGCTGGGATTATATTACCTCAACCCCGACAATCCCGCCTATCAGATTGACTCGGCCGACCATTACTGCAAGCTATCGGTGAGGAGATATCGGAATTTGAGTGTTAAGGAACGGGAGCGGCTACTCCGGGTTCCAATGGATAGCGGTTCATTGTCAACGCTCCGAAAGCACATCGACAGCAGCGCATTTGAAAGAGCCAAGTCTATTCACTCCGTTGAAGCCTATCAGCGATTCATTGATCATTTTGCGAATGCCGATCAAAGACGGGCTGCCATGGAATTGCGGGATGAAATCGCATTCACGGAAGCGTTGAAAAGAAACACATGGAACAGTTTCCAGATCTTCCTCACCAAATACCCTGCTTCACATCGGGCTGGAGAAGCCAGAGAACGGTATGAAAAGTTATTGTTTGATGACAAGACTTCCGATCATAAGCTCAAGAGCTACATCACATTTTATCATCAGTATCCGCAAAGTCCTTATCGCAGAATTGCGGAACGTTACATCTTTGAACTTTCCACCGCATCCGGGAAGCCGGAGGATTTCGTTCATTTTATCAAACAGTACCCCGGAAGTAGCTGGGCAGTGATCGGCAAGGACATTCTGATGGGGTTGAAACCTGAAAGCAGTGATCAGTTGCCGGATTACTGGCGGACGGACTCAGTGAAGCATGTTGAAGCGCTCAATAGCACATACTGGGTACCCATATATAAGGCCGGGGTTTTTGGGTTTATGACTGCAACGGGTGAGGAAGTAATGCCGCCGCAGTTTACTTCTGTTGATGAGAAGTATCAATGTGGTAAGATTGAAGATCGCTGGCTGATCACCAACACGGGCCTGGTGGCCAGGAATGGTAAGGTACTTTTTCGCGGTAATGTTGACGACGCAGTGGACATTGGGGGCGGCTTCATCGAAGTTGATGCCGATTCCGGAAACTTCGTTCTTCACGAATCAGGGTTCACGATTGGCAAAGGTGCGGTTGATGCGTCCGATGTCATAGCAGACCGTTATCTCACGCTGAAGAAGGGTGGAAAGTGGGCGCTCTATACCCTGACCGGAAGATTGTTGATGCCGCATTTGTATGATGAGACAGCAGCAATTGATACATTAATCGTTCTCACAAGGAATGGAAGAAAAGTCCTTACCCTGCCCATGAGAATCGCAGCTGTGGCAGAAGGAAATAATCTGGTTGAAGATCATGTTTATGACGATGTGCGCCGCTGGGGTCCGCAACAATACTGGGTTCGCAATGGCGTGCTTGAAGGAGTGGTGGATGCCCGGCTGAATTTCATCATTCCCCTTGATCGCCAGGTGCTGAAGAAGACTTCATTTGGATTCTTGAAAGGAAAGGATAAAATATACGTAAAAGGAATACCTTCCCTTGAGAACGATGCTTTCGTTTCGGTAACGGAACAGGGATCATGGGTTCGTCTGAAAAAAGAACGTGGGCCTACGTTGCTTTACGATCGGACAACCCAAATCACAGAAAGTGGTGACAGTGTCTGGTTTCAGGGGCCGGTAGCCTTTATGGCAAAAGGTGATTCCATTTATGCATTTCTGCCTTCAGGACTCAAGCTCGACTTTCATTCGGATGAGAAATTTCAGCTCAGGGAATTTGGCGATCGTTCCTGGCTCATTGTGCCGGAGAAGAAACTCAAATCGGTTTATGAAGCCACTACCGGTCAGAAAATCTTTACCATGGATTTCGATCTTATCGAACCGGTCAGGGAAGATGCATTCCTGATAACCAGAGGTCAGAAAAAAGGCCTGTACAGCGCTGAGGGCAAAGGTTTGGTCCCACTCGAATATGACGCAATTGTGAAAAGCGGCCCCTCTTCCTTCTCTTTACTCAAAGACCGGAAGTTCGGATGGTATGACCTGGATACGCGCATGTTGACGAAACCGACCTTCGACCGTAATATAAAACCCTATAACCGCCAGTATCGTGTTGGATTCAAGAGTACCGGTTATGGTTTTATAACACCCGACGGAAAGCCTGTTGGAAATTTTGAATGGGAAGAAACGCTGTATTGGAACGACTCCGTTGCATGGGTGAAGAAGGGATCACAATGGGCCCTTTGGGATATTCGCAACAAGCAGAACAGATTGGAAAGGATACGATCCTTCAGCCCGGTCAGGGACCTGCCTAATGACAAGGTCTATCAGGTAAGACAAGACAATGCTTTTGGTGTGATCAGCAGTCAATCTGGGGTCGTGGTACCGATTCAATACAGCGACATTGTCAATATAGGGACGCAGGAACAGCCGCTGTATTTCACCGAACATCACATTGAGGAGGCCGCGATCTCCGTAGTGATTTATTATGATCAAACGGGAAAAATAATTCGCAAGCAGGCGGTGGAGGCCTCAGAATTCGAAAAGATTTATTGCGATAATTAGTCAATGCCGCCGGTGGGAATTTCCGGTATGCTTATTGGTTTATTGATATATTCGCAGGACCCTATTCATATGAAAAGAATCGTTTTTGTTGTTTCGCTCTTTTTAATAACGAGTGCACACGCCCAGGGCCCCAAACTGGTTGTTGGTATTGTCGTGGATCAGATGCGTCAGGAATATCTATATCGGTTTGAAAAGAAGTTTGGCACAGGTGGATTCAAGCGGCTGATGAACGACGGTTTCATGCTGAAGAATGCACACTATAATTATATCCCCACTTTCACCGGCCCTGGCCATGCCTCCATCTACACCGGCACCACACCGGCCATCCACGGCATCATCGGAAATGACTGGTATGACAGGACTACCAAGACAGATGTGAATTGCGTGGGTGATGAACGCCAGAAACCTGTTGGAAGTGAAAAGGGCAACGGTGATGTATCTCCCTGGAGACTGCTCTCCAGCACGGTCACTGATGAACTTAAGATATCTACCCAGAAAAGGGCCAAGGTAGTCGGATTTTCCATGAAGGACAGAGGAGCAGTATTGCCCGCTGGCCATATGGCTGATGGTGCTTACTGGTTTGACGGCACTACAGGAAAGTTTATCAGCAGCACATACTACAAACCCGGACTTCCGCTGTGGCTTGATAAGTTCAATGGACAGAACCTGGCAGACCAATATCTCAATCAGGACTGGAATACATTGCTGCCTATCGAGCAGTACACAGAAAGCGGTCCCGATGATACGAACTATGAAACCCAATTGAAGGGCAAGGAGCAGCGGCCCACCTTCCCTTATCCGTTGAAGGTCATGAGAGCTGCTTACGGCAATTTCGAATTGATTAACACAACCCCTTTTGGAGATGACCTGCTGACCGATGTCGCAAAGGCCTCACTTGATGGTGAAGAACTGGGCAAGGATGAGGTTACGGATTTTCTGACCATTTCTTACTCATGTCCGGATATCATCGGCCACGCAATGGGACCGCAGTCCGTTGAAGTGGAAGACGCATACCTGCGGCTTGACAAAAATATTGAAACATTGCTGAAAGAGCTTGACCGGCATGTGGGTGCCGGGCAGTATGTAGTATTTCTCACCGCCGATCATGCGGTAGCGGAAGTGCCCCAGTTTCTGAAGGATAACAAGATGATCGGCGGCATACTGAGGCAGACCATCATGGAGGCCGGCATCACCGAATACCTGAAGAAATATTATCCTGACAAGAAAATGGTGGAACGGGTGATCAACCAGCAAGTCTTCTTAAGTACGGATGCATTTACCGGAGATCCCAAGACAGCTGGCGTAGATATGCTCGTGGTTAGTGACCTGATTGCGCGATATCTGATCACCCTTAATGGTGTGGCCCAGGTCTACAACAGTGCTGCTCTCAAAAACGGCAGTTTCACAGAGGGCGGAGCAAAGGGTGCCATCATCCGCGGATATAATCATAAGCGTTCCGGCGACATTGTGGTACTGGAGGAGCCAGGCTATATTGGATGGCAGGGTATAGTAGGGACCACTCACGGATCAGGCTACAGCTACGATACCCATGTGCCTGTGCTTTTCTATGGTTATGGCATCAACAAGGGCAGCTCACTCGCTTATCATCCCATTACAGATATTGCGCCAACCCTCTCTGTGTTGCTGAAGATCAAGTTCCCCTCTGGGTGCACGGGCCAGCCGGCGGCCGAAGTGCTGAAATAGCGGAAATTATCCGCCAAATACACCGAGCACATTAAGTGCCACCAACCCGATGATGATGGGGCAGACGTAGCGCACCGCAAAAACCCATATCTGTGCCGGTGAGAAGCCCATTACCCGTGATGTTTTGAATCCGGGCGCACCCTGCGCAATTTCATCAACCAAAGTTTCGGTTTTGAAAAACCATCCGGTGTAGACGCAGGTCGACAGTACCACCAGCATCATGAATAGCTTGCCAAAAAGATGATCAAGGATATCGGAGAATCCTTTCACCTCTGTCCCAAACATATTGACGGTCATGTTGGTGAGAAAATCAGAACTTCCTGATGAAAGCGCAGATGGGACTCCGATCAGGAATGCTGCAACAGCCACCAGCGTGGCTGCCTGCCTGCGATTCCATCCGCGATTGTCGATGAAATAGGCCGAGGGAGCCTCCAGCATCGATATCGTGGAAGTGATGGCGGCGAAAAACAGGAGGAGAAAGAATAAAGCGCCGGCAATATGGCCGAAGGGCATGACCTTGAAAATGTCTGCAAGTACGGTGAATACAAGTGTAGGCCCCTGACTCACTGAACCATTGAAAGCAAATACGGCAGGGAAGACCATGAACCCTGCCAGCAGTGCTACTGAGGTGTCCATCGCGCCAACCCAGAGACTTGAAGTGACGATGTTCTGATCTTTAGGCAGATAGGACCCGTAGGTGATCATCATCCCCCAACCGATACCGAGGGAAAAGAAAACCTGTGTGAGGGCGTCGAGCACTACTTTCCCGTTGATCTTGGAAAAATCTGGAACGAGGTAATACTCTAGTCCTTTCCCCGCACCTTCCAGGGTGACACTCCTTATGATAATGATGATGAGAATGACAAACAGGGCGGGCATCAGGATTTTAGTGGCTTTCTCAATCCCTCCGGATACCCCACCCAGTACAATCCAGGCAGTGGCAATAATTACAAAAGCACCCAATGGCACCACATATACCGGAGTGGCAATGAACTCAGTAAAGGTGATATCGATAGCAAAGAGGGAATTGTAAATATAACCTACGGTCCAACCGGCAATAACGCTGTAGTAGGTGAGCACCGTAAAGGTGACGATCAGAGGAAGGATGCCGACGAGTGTGGTCCAAAACTTGTTGGCGCCAAAACCCTGCATCGCAGCAACCGGGCTTTTTCCGGAAAGCCTGCCAAGAGCTATCTCATTGATGAGCATGGGGGCACCTACAAGCACCACACACAATACATAAATAAATACAAATGCAGCCCCGCCATTCTCCCCCGTGAGATAGGGAAATCTCCAGATGTTACCCAGTCCCACAGCTGAGCCTGCGGCGGCCATTATGAAACCAAACCTGGAACCCCATTGTCCTCTGTTACCCGACATAATAATTGGATTAAAGATAAAATGGCCGGCAGATTAGGAATTATTCGCGTATTCACGAAATGTTTTCCTTCAACTGGCGGGCTATGATCGCAAGTCCTTCAACAAAAGTATGGGGGTTGTACCCCAGCTCAATTCTTGCTTTGTCGATGATAAAGCCCGTTTTGGGCGGCCTTCTTGCGGGTTGTGTGAAAGTGGAGGAGTCCGCCCTCCTGATCAGGCCTTTATCGAGGCCAAAGAAGTCAGCAGTTTTCAGTGCGATCTGATAAGGTGTCATCATTTCATCACCGGAAATATGGAAGGTCCCTCTGGCCTTCTTCCTGGCAGCGAGCACACATCCGGTTGCAAGATCCTCAGCCAGCGTGGGTGTTCTCCACTGATCGTCCACGACCTGAATCGTCTTGCCTTCCTCCAGACTCTTCTTCACCCAAAGGACAATGTTCGTTCTGCTCATCCCGGGATTATATCCATAGACCAGAACCGTCCTGATAATGGTCCAGGGTATTGAGGAGGCAGTGACCACCTTTTCTGCTGCCAACTTGCTCTCACCGTAATAGCTGATGGGGTGGGGGACTGCGGACTCATCGAGCGGACCGTAACTGCCGTCAAAAATAAAATCTGTTGAAATGTGAATGAGATGGGCACCGACTGTCGCACAAGCGGTCACTAAATGCTCAACGGCAGTTACATTATTGAGCCAGCAGGCTTCTTGCTCGGTCTCACATTGATCCACCTGAGTCATAGCAGCGGTGTGGATGACAACTTCCGGACGAATGGATTGAATGGTTCCCATCACCTGACCGTGATTGGTAACATCCATAGGATGGAAAGGACTTTTCGTTAGTCCTTTTACCGGCTGCTTTGCCGTGGCAACCAAATCCACCCCTGAATCCGGATCCAGCAGCCGGACCAGCTTTTGGCCGACCAGGCCGTTTGAGCCTGTGACCAGGATACGCATCACCTCTTAGTTGCGGGATAGATGTAACCGTACTCCTTGGTGATCTTCTTCTTGGACATCTCCTCAACCGTCACCATCATACGCACGTCCTGCAGGGGACGATCAGCGGCATCCTTTTCCACTGCGGCAATCTTGTCGATTACCTCGAGCCCTTTGATGACCTTGCCAAATACCGTGTATTCGCCATCCAAATGAGGAGCGCCGCCGATGGTCGTGTAGGCCTGGATACGTTCAGCCGGGATATCTCGGGTGACTTTCGTGCCTGTGGCCTTTTCAACTCTTGGCGCCAGTTCAAACAGTTTCTTCTGGTAGGCTGCAATGTCTCCAGAATAATAAAGCTGATTGAGTGAGTCCAGAAGACCCTTGTATTCGGGTTTCTCGAACATCTGCCTTAGACCCGTCATCAGTTTCATCTGGTCGTAGCGAAGGTTCTCCGCTTCTTCAGGCTTCAGCACGGTTCCCTGAACAATGTAAAACTGGCTGCCGTTCGATTTTTTCTCTGGATTCTGCTGATCACCTTTCCGGGCCGCGGACAATGCCCCTTTTTCATGAAAGTATTTGGGATTGAATTCGGCAGGAATCTCATCTTTGGGTCCGCCGGCTCCAATGCGCTGACCCGGGAGGGCTTTCTTTGAGTCGGGATCACCGCCCTGGATCATGAATCCCTGAATCACGCGGTGGAAAAGTGTGCTGTCGTAGTAGTGTTCTTTCGCAAGCTTGATAAAATTCTCTTTGTGCTTGGGTGTCTCATCATACAGAATGGCCACCATGTCGCCATAGGGCGTCTTGAAAGTGATGACGTAGTCGTTCTTTTGTGCACAGCTGGTGCCGATGAATGCCAATACCAGCAGGAAGGTTACAATTCGTGTCATGTGATCTTTTAATATAGCGCGGCCAAAAATAAGGTGCGCAAAGGTACCAGAAAAGCTCAGGAGTTAAGCAATTGCGACACCTGGATGCTGGTGTGCAGGAAAATCATCTTGGCACTTCCGTTCCGTTCAAGATTGCCGGACGCTTCTGTAAGCAAGGATTGTGTTTTTTCTATACGAGATACAGTCATCACTTTTGAAAAATCCCGAATAAACTTCTGCTCATTTCCCCGGCTCCGCAAGAGTTCCTCGGCCCCGGCCTGTGCAAGCAGGGTTTCCCGAAGCATGTGCAAGGTGTACTGGAGGAAGGTCTGCTGCTGAAGCCTGTCGAAATCATGAAACTCCTCCGCAAAGGAAACCAGTCTTGGGAAGTCTTTCTTGTAACAGGATCTCAGCCATTCCGCCATCTGGCTGTGATGGTCTGTTTCCTCAAGTGTCATGAGCTCGGCCGCAAGCCTGAGGTTGCCATCCGCCTCTGCAGCCACACGGACTACTTTTTCTCTATCCGCACCTTCAGTTCCCATGAGGTAGCTGATGACATCGTCATCGAAGAGGAGTGGAACTACTATCTGTTGTGTGCGGGAGATGATGGTGGGAAGCAGTCTTTCTGCGTTATTGGATACCAGGATGAAGAAGGTATTGGCAGGGGGCTCCTCGAGTATTTTTAAGATTCCGTTCGCGGCAGATGGATGCATCGCTTCCGGTTGCCAGATGATCATCACCTTGAATGAGCTCTCAAAGGGTTTTAAGGATAAGGCCTTGACGATCTCCCGGCTCTCTTCTTTTGAAATGATAGCCATCTTGTCCTCACCGCCATAATGCAACGTCCAGTCTCCTGCCTGGCCAAATGGATTTTCCAGCAGGAAGCTCCGCCAGCTTTTCATGATGTCCGCCCGAAACCGGTCTTCATCTTTATCGCCTTTGATATTGCTGAGCGGAAATACGAAGTGAGTGTCAGGATGAATATACTTGAGATTCTTGGCGCAGGCCGGACATGTTCCGCAGGCATCTGATTCGCCGCGCTGCAGGCAGTGGAGATAGGTGGCATAGGCGATGGCCAGGGGTAGGTTCAGTGCACCTTCACGTCCCATAAACAACTGAGCGTGCGCAACCTTTCCGTCTTTGACAGACCGGATCAGTCTGTCCTTGGTCTCTTTCAAGCCGGGGATATCAGCGAACCTCATGGTTTTTTCTCCCAGACTCTCTCGTGGGCCGTCATTTCAAATACCGTTGTAAGTATGTGCCGGTCAGCATCTGAAAGTTTTGCACTTCTTCTTCCCATGGCTCGTTCTGCAGTCTCCATGGCCCTGCTCAGTTGAAAGGTGCTGAACCCGGCCGCGCCGCCCCAGGCAAAGCTGGGGATGAAGTTGCGCGGATAGCCGTCGCCAAAAATATTGGCTGAGACTCCTGTTACTGTACCTGAATTGAACATCGTATTGATTCCGCACTTGCTGTGATCGCCCATCATCAGTCCCACGAAAGTGAGACCGGTGTTCCTGAAGCCTCCTTTTGCATAACTCCAGAGTTTGACAGCGTCGTAATTGTTCTTCAGATTGGAGGTGTTGGTATCGGCACCAAGGTTGCACCACTCACCGATGACGGAACTCCCAAGAAATCCATCATGCGCCTTGTTGCTGTAACCCAGCACAACGGCATTGCTGACTTCACCTCCAATTTTGCACATGGGCCCGATCGTGATGTTGCCCCGCATCTTGCTTCCCATGTTCAGCACGGAATGGTCGCCCAATACAAAGGGTCCACGGATGAGACTTCCTTCCTGAATTTCAGTATTCTTTCCGATGTAAATGGGCCCTGTTGATGCATTCAGTACCGCGGCCTGAATGACTGCGCCCTCCTCAACAAAGATCTGATCGGCTGCATACACGCGGGTGTGAGGGTCAGACCATCCTGCAGATTTTCTTCCGGCTGTAATAAGTTCAAAATCGGCCACAATTTGTGGAGCGTTATCCTGGAAGAGTTTACAGGGGTCATCAATGATGTGAAATGTACCGGCATATTCAATGCCATGGGTGCCCTCCGCCTTCGGATTCTTGTCCCCTGTCCGGGTTGCGATGTGCAGCTGACCTTTCATAAGCGATTGGCCGGTAGCGAGCGAACGCACCGCCTGCACAAGTGAGGGATCAGGACAAATGGCGCCGTTTACAAACAGATGATCACCCGACAATTGGACAGGAAACTTTTCCTGCAGGTAATCTTCGGTGAGGTAACTGACAGATTCGCTGATGTACTTTTCCCATTTTTCCCCAATGGTGAGTATGCCGGTGCGGAGGGCTGCGATGGGTCTTGTGAACGTGAAGGGAAGCAGTTCCTTACGGATAGTGGCATCATCAAACAGTATCACGTTCATGCCGCTAAAATAGTCCTTTCAGAACGAAAATCACCTTCAAAAGAAAAGGCCCCCGTATGGAGGCCTCTCTTACTAACTATGGCATTAAGACCTATGACTTCTTGTACTTCTTCTGGAACTTTTCAACGCGTCCAGCGGAGTCAAGAAACATTTTCTTGCCGGTGAAGAAGGGATGGGAAGCGGAACTTACTTCCACCTTGATCACAGGGTACTCTTTTCCGTCCGTCCAGGTAGTGGTTTCCTTGGTTTTGGTAGTAGAGCGGCTCAGAAACTTGAAGTCGCTGGAAGTGTCCCAAAAAACGACTTCTTTATATTCCGGGTGAATTCCTTTTTTCATTTCTTCTTGATTTCAATAAGGGATGCAAAGATAATGGGTCGGCGGGGATTTACAAAGTCAGGCAGGTTGTTAAAAATGGGGTTTCCACGTACTTTTGGGGCTTTGTTTGACCCTCAGGCCGGTTCCGAGCGACAGGTCCTGGTGACGGAAGGTATCGTTCGGGTATGAATCCAGACAATACAAAGCCCAGGAATGACAATGAACCCTTCTGCCGGACCTCAATTGAACGGCCTTTCATGAGAAATCTGCTCTTCTGCCTGCTCATTCTGTCCGGACCGGTATTGCTGGCTCAAAGCACCAACATCCCCCTTAACGAGGACTACTACCACCGGATCGATCGTTATGAAACCAAACTTGGACAGGTGGTGCCGGAGATCTTCACGTCCGTCAAACCATACAAGCGGTCAGCTGTGGTGGCCATGATGGACTCCCTCGAAGGTAAAGGCGTGTTTGAGTCGGCAGCTGACAAGTTTAACCTTGAATATTTCAGGAATGACAGCTGGGAATGGTCGCGTGCCGCTTCCAGCGACAGTCGCAAGCCATTCCTGAAGAGCCTTTATAGAAAGAAATCCGATCTGGCCTATGTGGACAATCCTGACTTTGACCTGCATGTAAGTCCTGTCTTGTATGTGGGTGCGGGCAAAGATTCAAGACTGGGTAATCCCGTTTACTACAATACAAGAGGAGTTGAACTCAGAGGCATGATCGACAAGAAGATCGGCTTCTATACCTACTTCAGCGACAACCAGGCTCGACTACCGGCCTATGTGACTGACTACAGCAATGGTTATGGCTATTTCTTCGTTCCACATCAGGGTTTCTGGAAGGATTTCAAGAACGGCGGGGTGGACTTCTTCGAGGCACGCGCCTACATCGACTTCAACATCTCCAAACATATCTGGTTTCAGCTGGGGCACGACCGTATGAATATCGGCAACGGATTCAGGTCGCTCATCTGGTCGGATTTTGCGCCACCCAGCCAATACCTGCGCTTCAATCTCAAGATTTGGAAGATCAACTACTTGTTTCAGCTGAACCGGATGACGGCATCTGCTACGGCTACCGCATCAGGAAGTTCTACCTCCAAACGCTATCCTGATAAATTTGTAGCCTTTCACCATGCCAGCATCAACATAGGGAAGAAGTTCAACCTGGGTCTGTTTGAATCGGTAGTATTCTCGCCACAGGACTCGCTCAATGGCGGAACATTCGAACTGAACTATCTCAATCCCGTGATCTTCTACCGCGCCATCGAGCAGCAAAACGGCAGCGCTGATAATGTACTGCTCGGGATGGACTGGAAGTGGATCGCAGCGAAGCGACTTTCCTTCTATGGCCAGTTTGTCCTGGATGAATTTGTTCTTAAAGAGATGACTTCCGGCAAAGGTTGGTGGGCAAACAAATTCTCGGTGCAGGGTGGAATGAAATACATCGATGTGGCCGGTATCCGCAACCTGGATCTGCAGCTGGAGCTTAACCTGGTCAGACCTTATACATACTCTCACAAAGATCTGTTTACCAACTACTCAGGCTACATGCAGCCCATTGCTCATCCGATGGGCGCCAATTTCTATGAAGGGGTGGCGATCGTGCGATATCAGCCCGTTCCCCGGCTCAACCTTACCTGGAAGTCGTTCGTGATCAAGACCGGGCGTGATAATCCCTCAGGCGTAGCGCCTTTGCTGGATTGGGGCCAGGATATCAACAAAAGCTATCATCTGCGGCAGCAGGACTACGGCAATAAAATTGCCCAGGGAAACGTCAATACCATTGTCAGCAGCGATCTTCTGGCCAGCTATATGCTACGCCACAACTTCTTTGTCGATCTTCATCAGACTTTCCGCAACAGCAAAAGTGATGATGCATTCTTTAACAACAATACCAGTCTGACAACCGTGGGCCTCAGGTGGAATTTTGCAGGCAGGACCTATGATTTCTAAGCCATGAGGATTTTTCAACGCATATTGTCTTTCGCCAATCGCCTCCAGGTCAGGCTGCCGCTGTTCTTCTTCTACTCTATCATGGGAATCATCTTCGGGGCATTTAACATAGTTCTGGTAATCCCGATGCTCAACGTGTTGTTTGACCGGACGGTGACTGAAACTTCAGTGCCGCCAATCCCGGCATTCAGCTTCGACACGAAATATATCACTGGGGTATTCGATCACTATTACCGGCAGGTGATTCATGACAACGGCAAACTGAATGCCCTGCTGTTTGTCTGCGGGCTTATCGTGATCTGCGTGGTATTGGCCAACCTCTTTCGTTTTCTTGAACGCGTTATCGCCACGAAAATCCGGGTTGACTTGGTCCGTAACATCCGGCTGGAAATCTTCCGGAAAGTCTCCCTTCTGCACATCGGGTTCTTCAACAACGAACGAAAGGGAGACCTGATCTCAAGATTCACCAATGACGTAATGGAGGTGGAGAATGCGGTTATGAACAGTTTGAAAGCTGTAATGAAAGAGCCACTTACCATTATTGTCTACTTCTTTGTACTGTTCACCATATCTCCAAAACTCACTTTGTTCACACTTCTGGTGTTGCCGATCACGGGTGGTGTGCTGGCCGAGATCATCAAACGACTTAAGAAGCAGGCTGAAGCCGGACAAGAATCCCTTGGAAGGATTGTCAATATTCTCGATGAGACCTTTGGCGGGATGAGGGTGATCAAGGCATTCAACGCCAGGAATTTTATCCTCAATAAGATCGAGAAGGAAACAGCCTATTACCGGAAGGTGAACAAGTCGATGTCATACAAGAACGAATTGGCATCACCGGTTTCTGAAATCCTTGGGGTCATGATTGTGGCAGGTATCATCTACTTCGGAGGAAACCTTGTGCTCAATGACGAATCAGCACTCAGGCCGGAAGTATTCCTTGGATTCCTGGCGGTCTTCTCCATGATCATTCAGCCGGCCAAGAATTTTTCCAATGGCATAACCGCGTTGCAGCGGGGCACTGCCTCGGCAAAAAGAATATTTGAGATTATGGACCTCACCCCGGCTATTCGCAATAAGGAGGGAGCCGTGAAGATTCAGTCGTTCACAAAATCGATCGAGTTCAGGAACGTATCCTTCGCCTACAATACAGAACCTGTGCTGAAGAACATCAACCTCACCATTGAAAAAGGTAAAACGGTTGCGCTGGTGGGGCAGTCAGGCGGAGGCAAGTCGACGCTGGCGGATCTGGTGCCGAGATTTTACGATCCAACGGAAGGGGAAGTCTGCATCGATGGAACGTCGCTTAAGGACTATGACCTGGACTCCGTTCGCCAGCTGATGGGCGTGGTCACACAAGAGTCCATTCTCTTCAATGACAGCATCTTCAATAACATTGCCTTCGGCATGCCCAATGTCAGTCAGGAGGCTGTGGAGCAGGCGGCCAAAATCGCCAATGCACATGAGTTTATACTGCAAACTGAACACGGGTATCAGACCTTTATCGGGGAGCGGGGATCACGGCTTTCGGGAGGACAGCGACAGCGGCTCAGCATAGCCAGGGCAATCCTCAAAAACCCTCCCGTGCTGATACTGGATGAGGCCACTTCTGCATTGGATTCCGAGTCGGAGAAGCTGGTTCAGGAAGCCCTTTTCAACCTGATGAAGAACCGAACTTCCCTGGTCATCGCACACCGATTGAGTACGATCCAGCATGCGGATGAAATCATTGTCTTACATGAGGGCCAGATTGTGGAGCGGGGAACCCACGATCAGCTTATTGAATTGAAGGGATTATATTGGAAATTGTCATCAATACAGAAAACCTGACATCAATGTCTGGGGATCGCGATGAGAGATCATGTGAATTAAAGGAATTACATTAAGTTTACGCCCGACAAATGCAATGAATCTGAAGAGAATTCTGCTTTACGGTACCTTTGCCGGATATCAGATCGGCGCTTTTGTCTTCACCATCATGGTGGACGGCCACCTGGACCTGCTGGCCCTCCTGAAGTATATCCCGCTCTTTAAATACATCACTTTTCTGGGTATGATCCTGATCGGACTGGACATATTCTGGTCATGGAAGGAGCGCAAGGATCATGCTGAGCTGATCAAAATGCGCGAAGAGAACGAGCATCTCAAAACCAAACTGCGGGATATCCAGATTGCCGAAACACTGAAACAGAAGGCAGAACGTGTATGAATGCCCAAACCATCCTTTTTGAACTCCGGGAGGCGGCGCATACACTCCAAAGCTTTCTCGAATCTAAAGCAAATATTGAGGCCATTGATATGGCTGCCGGTCTTATGATCACAGCGGTGAAGGGCGGCGGGAAGATCATCTCCTGCGGCAACGGCGGGTCACATTGTGATGCCATGCACTTTTCAGAGGAACTGACCGGCAAGTATCGCAACCCCAGACAAGCCATTGCTGCCATCTGTATCTCAGATCCGAGTCACATATCCTGCGTGGCCAATGACTACGGGTATGAATTCGTCTTTTCACGATACGTCGAAGCGCTTGGCAATAAAGGCGATGTGCTGCTGGCAATCAGTACAAGTGGCAACTCCGGCAATGTCCTGAAGGCGGCGGAGACCGCCAGGCAAAAGGGCATGAAGGTGGTTGCCCTTACAGGGAAAGATGGCGGTAAATTGGGCCCCATTGCGGATGTGGAAATCCGTGTGCCGCACACCGGCTATGCTGACCGTGTACAAGAGATCCATATCAAGGTTATTCATATCTTGATACTTCTTATCGAGAAAGGCCTGGCCTGATCGTCAGGTATTCCTTCACTTTTCCTGATCAGTTCTCCTGATCGTTTCCACTTTCCACTGGAAGATTCCTGTTTCTGATTCCATCTTTCATCGTCAAGCGACACGGTAGGTCGTTGACCAACCAGAAACCAGAAACAAGAAACATTCACATGGTTTCCAAAACATTCGGCAGCGCAGTTCATGGAGTAGAGGCCAGAACCATCACCGTTGAAGTCAACGTGACGCAGGGAAAGAACTTCAACATCAGCGGACTTCCGGACCTCGCGGTGAAAGAAAGTGCCCACCGTGTGGAATCAGCCTTGAAGTCCGCAAACTTTCAGATTCCGAGAAACAAGGTGGTGGTAAATCTGGCGCCCGCCGACATCCGGAAGGAAGGCTCCGCCTATGATCTACCCATCGCCCTCAGCCTGCTGCAGGCTTCGGGACAAATGGCAGGCCTGGATCTCGATCAATATGTGATCATGGGAGAGTTGGCGCTCGACGGCGCGCTAAGACCGATTCGTGGTGTGTTGCCCATAGCCATCCAATCACAGAAGGAGGGTTTCAGGGGAATCATTCTGCCTAAGTCAAATACACGCGAGGCGGCCATCGTGAGCGGGTTGAACGTACTGGGGGTGGATCACCTGCAGGAGGCTATTCATTTTTTTGAAGGCCGTGCACCCATAGAACCAGTACATATGGATGTGAAGGAATTGTTTGAGAAGAAATCCAATCACTATGAGGCCGACTTCAAGGATGTTCGCGGCCAGGAGAATATCAAGCGTGCGCTTGAGATCGCCGCGGCCGGTGGGCACAATGTGATCATGATCGGTCCGCCCGGTGCAGGAAAGACGATGTTGGCCAAAAGACTACCTACTATTCTGCCGCCGTTGTCGTTGCAGGAGGCGCTCGAGACCACCAAGATACATTCAGTGGCGGGAAAGATCGGCAAGGATGCTTCGTTGATGACAGCCCGTCCCTTTCGTAGTCCTCATCACACCATATCAGATGTTGCGCTCGTCGGAGGCGGCGGAAACCCTCAGCCGGGTGAGATCTCGCTTTCGCATAACGGTGTGCTTTTTCTGGATGAGCTGCCCGAATTCAAACGCACCGTACTGGAGGTTATGCGGCAACCCATGGAAGAACGGAGGGTCACCATATCGCGTGCCCGCGTGTCGATTGATTTTCCAGCCAACTTCATGCTGGTGGCGAGCATGAATCCATGCCCTTGCGGCTTCTACAACCACCCGGAGAAGGAATGTGTTTGCGGTCCCGGCATTGTGCAGCGATACCTGAGCAGGATCAGCGGACCGCTGCTAGACCGCATTGACCTGCATGTGGAAGTGGTGCCGGTGGGATTTGATGAAATGACAGCGAGAAGGACTTCTGAGTCCAGCGAAGAAATCCGGACCCGTGTGGTAGCGGCACGCCAGATTCAGGCGGAGCGGTTCAGGGACCATGATCATATCTATTGCAATGCCATGATGCCTTCTAACATGGTGAAGGAGATATGTGAGGTTGGCAGTGCAGGCATAACGTTGCTGAGGACTGCTATGGAGCGACTTGGCCTTTCTGCCCGCGCCTATGACCGCATCTTGAAAGTCTCGCGAACCATTGCCGACCTGGCCAGTAGTACCGAAATCAGAACGGAACACCTTGCGGAGGCTATTCAGTACAGGAGCCTGGATAGGGAAGGCTGGGCGGGGTGATTGTTCAAGAAGATGGTGAGAGGTAAGAGGTAAGAGGTGGCTAGGTAGGTAGTAGGCAGTGCATGGTTACATTCGGGAACGGGCAGGGTCCACTCAACACCAACTTTTATTTCTGTTGTTGCCTCCAACGGATAGATGTTTGGATGAACAACAACTTCTACATCGACCTTCTCGCCGACTTTGATGATGTTGTGGTAAGATTGTCGTTCTGTGCCGAGTTTTCTTCCTTCCTTATCAAAATAACTTATCAAAAGTCCGGTGCTGAAATAATCGGTGATGGCGGCCGTATTGTGCAATTCCACTGGAATAGAGTTTGGCTCACCAGGCTTCCAGGCTACATAGCTGATTTTCAAAAATGATAATGGTTCTGTCGTCTCCTTCTCGCGTGCATTAGTGCATCCCACCCATACAATGGAAACCACTATCCAAAATATGGCGGCGGTTGATGTTTGTTTAGATTTCAAATTCGTCCTTTGCAATTCTGTAAATAAAAATCGTGCCATTACAATCACAAGCTTGGTTGATTCTTCTCTGTGCGACCCCGCTGGGGTCGTTTGACCAAATCCCAATTTGCTATAGATGTCTACCCCGCTGGGGTTCTGATCCAGACCCGTTCTGGTATGGAATGTTGATACCCGATCCAACGGATTCAACGGTATAATCCTAAATTAATGATTGCCGATTGACGGAACTTCAGAATTCATCTGTTCAAAATTCAGAATTCTACTATAAACCTTGAACCCTGCTGCTGTTCTGATCCAGGATGCGTTGACACCCGATGGATCGGATTCAACCGTATATTTCTTGATTGTTGATTACAGATTGACGACACTTCGAAATTCAGAATTCATCTGTTCAAAATTCAAAATTCTTGGCAGCTTATGGCTCCTGGTCTCTGGCTTCTGGCGGGGTATAAAGAGATTCAATCTTTAAACAGTTTGAGTTATGACCTCGGTAAGCCAGTAGCCAGTACCTAGCAGCCAGTAGCCACCAATTGCTACTTTTGCCCTATGAACCGCACCATCATCCTCTACGGCCTCGGTCTTGCTGCCATGGTGACGATACTCAAGTTGATAGAATACAAATATTTCGTCAGGCAACTCTCACTGGAATTTTACCTTGCCGTGGTAGCCACGCTCTTTGCCGGGCTCGGTGTGTGGGTGGGGAGGAAATTGACATACAAGAAAGTGATTCGTGTTTCCGGAGATTTCAAACTGGATGAGTCGATGCTTGAACGGCTTGGCATTTCAAGGCGCGAGCATGAGGTGCTTGAGTTAATAGCAAGCGGCCTCTCAAACCAGGAGATTGCAGACCGGCTATTTGTTTCCCTGAATACAGTTAAGACCCACTCTTCCAATCTCTTCCTAAAACTGGAGGTTAAGCGCAGAACCCAGGCCATCCAGAAAGGCAAGGAACTGGGTCTCATCCCATAGTGGGGAAAAAACGGACAATTCCTTATTCATGCCCTGAACCAAAGGGTGATTTTGCCTAATTTGACTTGAATCATCCTTTCGGGTGAAGGATTCACCACCCCTCACGTCTTGTTTTGGCAAAAAACAAAACATATGAAAAAGATCATCCTCACTTACGGTCTCATAGGAGGCACCATTGTGGCGGCCTTCATGCTGATCACGATGCCGCTGTTCAAGGACGACACGCTGGACTATCACAATGGCGAACTCCTGGGCTATACCAGCATGGTCATAGCCCTCTCCATGGTGTTCTTCGGCATCAAGTCTTACAGGGATAACCACCAAAACGGAGCCATCTCTTTCTGGAAAGGGGTAAGGATTGGGATTCTCATTACGCTGGTAGCCTCGGTCATGTATGCCCTTGCCTGGGAATATTGCTACCATAACATGTCGAAAGACTTCATCAAAACCATGATGGAACGCAGCTATGAAGACATGAAAGCTTCAGGGAAGACAGACGAACAGATTGCAGCCTACCGGAAGCAGGCCGAAACCTTCGCTCCCTATTACGAGATGTTCCCGGTCAGGTTCGGAATAACCCTTATGGAGATATTTCCTGTTGGAGCACTCATCTCTTTTGCCAGCGCCGGATTACTCAGGAGGAAGGAATTTCTGCCGCCCCAGGTAGTGAATGCTTAAGCAAATTGGATTATCTGACAATACAACCCAAACCACAATGAAGAGAGTAACAGGTATCGGTGGTATCTTCTTCAAGGCAGAAGAACCGGACAAAATCAAAGAATGGTACGGCAAACATCTGGGATTTGATGTCACTCAATGGGGATGCAGTTTTCTCTGGAAGGACCTGAATGCGCCGGATGCAAAATCACCAGCCCGGACTGAATGGAGCCCTTTCAAGGCCAATACGGACTACTTCAATCCCAGCACCAAGCCGTTTATGTTCAACTACCGGGTTGAAAACCTCGTGGAGTTGTTAAAAGCGTTGCGTGAGGAGGGTGTAACCATCGTGGGTGAAATGCAGGAATTCCCATATGGAAAATTCGCCTGGATCATGGATCCGGAGGGGAACAAGGTAGAATTGTGGGAACCGATTGACGCAGGATTAGAAGGCCAATAAGCAAGCTTTACCCAAGCCTTGGCAAGCATTTTCAAGGCTTCTCCCGTGCTTACTCAATCCTTCGCAAGGCTTAGCCTATCCCATTTTCGCTCGAGTTTCGCTGGCTCTTCGCTCGTTCTTCGCTCATCCTTCGCTCGGTCTTCGCTCTAATTTTCCGTCTGAAATTGACGGAGGCAGGGCGTGGAGCCCAAGCCGGGCATCCTGTATCAGATGATGGCAATATAGAATTTCGGCAAATAAGTAACAGAAAAAGTAAAAAAAATTCTTCTCGCCTGACATCTGGCGAGAAGTGCTGACAAGCAGGGCATCCAGTCAATAGCGGACTACTTCTTCACCACTTTCCCAGTCTGAGGCATAGTGAGCAAAACGCACATGAGGTCCACTCCATACCAGAGGTTTCCGATCCTTACGTTTTCGTCTTCGGCATGCTGGTTGTTGTCGTGGTTGACAATGTTGACGGAGATGCCGGGTTTCTTGATTTCGTCGAAGATCACTTCAAAGATGTGATTGGATCCCCCTTCACTGGGCAACAGCACCAGTTTGTCTCCTGTGAAACCCTTCACCGATTCAATGACAGGCAGTATATCCGGATGATCCATGGAGACTTTCGCAGCAGGGAATCCGTGTTTGTCGCGATCTACCTTGACAATCTTCGGGTACTTCATCCGGGTTTCATGATCCGGATCTTCATACACAATGTGCCAGCCTTGCTTACGGATATGCGCTTCCACCAGGTCGAGCATTTTCTCCGGATCATTTCCTTTCACAAGTCTCATGCTCAGTGATGCGACTGCCGTATTGGGAATGACATTCCGGGCCAGCGCCCCGACATTGCCGGCGTACAGGCCTTTAACAGTCAGTGAGGGAAGGAGCAGTCGCTCGAACAGGGTCTGGCCGCTGCCCTCCGTATAATTGAGAGCGAGGTCGTCTTTCAGGGTTGATTCAATATTGGGTACGCGGGCCAGTTGTTGCCGCTCGAAAGCTGAGATAGGTTCAACAGAACTGTAGTATCCATCTATGATCACGTTTCCCTTTTCATCTTTCATGGAAGCGAGGAGCTGCGACAGCATGAACCCCGGATCAGGTGCGTAGTTGCCGTAGTGCCCGCTGTGCAGCGGTCGACTGGCACCATAAACCGTCAGCTCCATATCAGTAACACCCCTGCCTCCGAACTTCAAGGTTGGATCGCCGGTCTGGAACACAGGCCCGTCACAAAGCAACCAGACGGTCACATCATCAAAAAGCGTATGGTAGTTCTTAATGAACGTGCCCACGTGCGGGGAGCCCGCTTCCTCTTCTCCATCAAAGAACAGCTTGATGTTGGAGGTGTATTTTAATCCTGCAGTCTTCAGCGCATCCACGGCCGCCATCAACGCGATAATGGGGGCCTTGTCATCACTGGCCGAGCGTGCGTAGATCCGCCAATTGTCATTGACTGCTTCTCCGTTCTTGGGAAAAGCAATTGGTTTTCCGCCCTTATACATCGCCTGGTCGAAAAGCACAGGCTGGAATGGTTCGTTCTTCCAGGTGGTGGGGTCTACGGGTTGACCGTCATAATGGGCATAGATGCAATAGGTGCGAGTGGCACCGAGGACTTTATATTCGCCGTATACCACTGGCGGTGCTCCTTCCACTTCGAGCAATTGCATGGCAAAGCCCCGAGTGGCGAACATGTTCTGTATGTATTGCGCATTCTTGCGGATGTTGACATTGTCCATCGCGTTGTTTGGCATGGCGAGGAGTTCGGCGTAAGAGCTGATGATGGCCGGACCATTCTTATTGATCCAGTTGCGGCTGGCCTGTACGGATTTGTTGGTTTGAGCCAGTCCGATGAATGGCAGGAGACAGAGAAGAAGTATTTTTTTCATGGATTAAAGATATGGAAAAGCGGAGTCTGCCGAATGGAATTTGACGTAAGGGGATCCGGCAACAGGTTAAGGTAAGGGGCGTTGCGATGAGTTGGCTTTAGAAGGAATTGCAATGTTGATTTTGAAGATGCCAGTGAGGAAACAGGCATCTGATGTCTTGGTGAGGTTGTCCTAGAGGTAAACAGGTCTGTGTCCTCACAGACCGTCCATATCTAAATTAACGTTCCTTCTGTCCTCCGGCCGCTTTGTGATGTGAGAGTTATAAGGTTATCTTAATAACATGAACACAAGAATCCTACTGCTCCTTCTCATCCTCTCCGCATGCACCGGAAAACCGTCCTCCCTCAGCGGAGAGTGGTCCAACACCTATCTGCACATTTCTCTGAACAAGGGAGATTCAGTGGTCAATCGTGATGCGGACAGCACCAATTGGGAACAGGTACTGGGGATCAAACCGATATATACTCTTTTCAGGGAAGACGGCACTTACCGTTCGGAGTATCGCAATCTCAAAGACAGTGTCATCCGGGTGGCAGAAGGCACGTGGAATGTAACAGGTGATACGCTCGCGATGTCGCAATCCAAACCGGAGGCTTCTTCCTACAGAATGCACATGACCTTGAAAGAAGGAAAAGTGATTTTTGAAGGCAACGTTGATTTCGATGGCGATGGCACCCTCGACCACTACGTGGGTTGGCAGAAACGATTGAGATAGCCTTTCGCCGAATACTAAGTACTAAGGACTCATTACTCAATACTCATTAACTAACTACTTATCTTTGGCCTGATGACCAACAGTGTCTACCTGTCCGAGTTTGCCAAGATTCTGGTCTTCCTGATTGGGGGAGGGGTGTTTGTACTGGCGGCCCTTTTCGTGTCCAGGATGATCCGGCCTTCGCGACCCGGCGAAGCAAAAAACACGCCGTATGAAAGTGGGGAGCAACCGGTCGGCGCAACGTGGGTGCAATTCAATCTTCGTTTCTATGTACTGGCCTTGATCTTCCTGCTGTTTGAAGTAGAGATGGTTTTTATATACCCATGGGCAACGGTATTTGCCGACGAGGATATGAATAAGGCTACAAAGGGTACATGGGGATGGTTTGCTCTTGGTGAAATGGTCGTTTTTATTTTGGTCCTGGCCATCGGACTCATCTATGCATGGGTACACGGCTACCTGGACTGGATTAAACCACGGCCACATACCGATGATTATTCGTCGCCAGTCCCCCCTGAACTATACCGCTCATTCAATGAACGACATCAGCGCAAATAATACTTCCGGTACAGGGCAGATTATTCCGCTGGACTCCACATCGGGGGCGACAGCCTATAAGGAATCATTCGGGAACAGCGGCGTCATTGTCACCCAGTTGGACAACCTTTTCAACTGGAGCAGACTGTCATCGCTCTTTCCCATGACTTTCGGACTGGCCTGCTGCGCCATTGAATTTATGAGCACTGGCTCTACACCTTATGACATGGACCGTTTCGGTATGGCGCCACGATCCTCTCCGCGCCAAAGTGATGTGATGATCATCGCAGGTACCGTCACTTTCAAAATGGCAGACCGCATCAGGAGACTTTATGAGCAGATGGCGGAGCCGAGGTATGTGATCTCCATGGGCTCCTGCGCGAATTGTGGAGGACCATACTGGCAACATGGCTACCATGTGGTCAAAGGGGTTGATCGGATTATTCCCGTGGATGTATATGTTCCCGGCTGTCCACCACGGCCAGAGGCGCTTATAGGCGGGATACTCAAACTGCATGAAAAGATCAGAGGAGAAAGCATCCTGAATGCCTGACATGGAAGTTGATAAAGTTATTGCATTTGCAGCTGAAAGACAGATCAGTCTGAAGAAGGCGGAGGGAATTTCCATCCCGCCAACGCTGGTGGTTGACGCAAAGGATCTCGTCGTTGTGTGTGAATCGTTGCACCGCGACAAGGCCTTCTACTTTGATCAGCTCTCCTGCGTGACCGGACTCGATAATGGCCCCGAAGCCGGCACGATGGAAGTTATCTATCATCTGTACTCTATTCCCTACAATCAATCATTGGGATTGAAAGTGATCCTTCCCCGTGATGCCGCGTCATTTGACAGTCTTTGCGGCATCTGGAAAAGTGCCAACTGGATGGAGCGTGAAGTCTTTGACATGTACGGCGTCCTTTTCAACCATCACCCTGACCTTCGAAGGATACTTATGCCCGCTGATTGGGAGGGGCATCCGCTGAGGAAGGATTACCTGCAACAGGAGACATATCGTGAAATCAAAGTCTCGAGCTAGGTCATGGCGATTCACTCAACAGTAACCGAATCGAAAATCCAGTACCGCGGCGACGGCAGCAGCCTGGAGCAGTCCGAACCCAATAAGTTCGACGCCGGCAACCTGCGTTCCGAGGAGATGATCCTGAATGTGGGTCCACAGCATCCGTCTACACACGGCGTGTTGCGGCTGGAGGTACTCTCGGACGGTGAAGTGATAAAGGAAGTAGTGCCGCACATCGGGTATCTGCACCGGTGTTTCGAGAAACATGCTGAAAACCTGCCGTACAACCAAATCATTCCGTTTGTAGACCGGCTGGATTATGTCGCCTCCATGAATAATGAGCATGCTTATGTGATGGGCGTGGAGCGCATGATAGGAATCAGTGACCAGATTCCAAAGCGTGTGGAATATATCCGTGTGCTGGTGGCAGAGATCAACCGCATTGCCTCCCATTTGATAGCCATCGGTACTTATGGCATGGACATTGGAGCGTTTACCCCGTTCTTTTGGGCTGTCCGTGACCGCGAACATATCCTTAGACTTCTGGAGTGGGTATGCGGATCGAGGCTGCTTTACAATTACATCTGGATCGGCGGACTTTATTATGATCTGCCGGTTGGTTTTGAGGATCGTTGCAAGGAGTTTATTCAGTACTTCAGGCCTAAGGTGAAAGAGCTGGAGGACCTGCTCATTTCAAACAAGATCTTTATTGAACGAACTGCCAACGTGGGAGTGCTTCCTCTCAATCTCGCCATCAACGGAGGCGCCACCGGTCCCATGCTGCGCGGATCAGGGTTGCGCTTCGACCTGAGACGCGTGGACGCCTATTCCGTTTACCCCGAACTTGAATTTGAGATACCCATCGGAGAGGGAATGGTAGGTACCACCGGCGACTGCTGGGATCGCACCTGGGTGCGTGTGAGGGAGATGGAAGAGTCGCTGAAGATCATGGAACAATGCCTCCACAGGCTTACGACCGATTACCGGCGAACAGTGGAATTCGATCCGCAGGCGCTTCTTCCCAAAAAGATCCGTCCGCATGCACAGGAGTTTTATATCCGGGCCGAGAACCCCAAAGGAGAATTGGGATTCTTCTTCCGTGCCGACGGCAAGTCGGATATTCCTTTCCGGTGCAAGGTACGGTCCTGCAGTCTTGTAAACCTCTCTCTTCTTCCCGAGATCAGCCGCGGCGTATTAATGGCCGACCTGATCGCCATTCTGGGATCGATTGATATCGTGTTGGGGGAAGTGGATAGGTAATGACCTGACTCGCCGCCAGAGAATTTTGAATGTTGAACAGATGAATTTTGAATGTTGAAGTATGGGACAAGCGATCCCTATATGATCAGCTTTCATCGAGGTCCAAATAGAAACTCATGGCAAGTCAGCATTATCTGAGAACAAAAACCCCAGTGGGGTTTAAGGTCTATAGCAGATCATTTGGGTTGGTTTGACGACCCCAGCGGGGTCGCACAACAATTCATGTTTATGTGAACTTTAATCTGAGTTACTTATCATTTTGCGTTTCGTCAGGCCTCAATGAGAGAGCCCATTTTCGCCTTATGAAAATGAACCAATGAAAGGGTTAAAAATGTTAACTTAGTTGTTGGAAATGCAGAAACCCATGGAAGGAATTAATTATGTGACCGATGACAAGAACCAAAAGGTCGCTGTCCAAATTGACTTGAGGAAGTATGGTGAATTATGGGAGGACTTTTACGACAGCCTGATTGCAGAATTGCGTAAGGATGAAGAGAAGATTCCCCTTGATGACGTAATCCGTGATCTGAAGGTTAAGGGCAAGCTGACCGGGGATGTATAAGGTCTTAATCAGCAGAACAGCCTCCAAAGAGTTAGCCGATCTACCCAACCAGGTTGTTAGTCGCATCATTCCAGCAATCAAAGAATTAGGAGAAAACCCACGACCAGCAGGGTGCAAGAAACTGAAGGGAAATCAGGATGTCTGGCGCATTCGTGTCGGAGATTACAGGGTCGTCTACACTATCGATGATGTGGTCAGAATCGTGGATATCAGAAGTGTAGGGCACCGTAAAGACATTTATGATTAATAGCTCCGTCTACTTATTAAGAATGGCCTGAGATGTAGGTGAAAGAAACATCTACCAGGTCAACTTTAATTATCGCTTCTAAATGATTGAAAAACCCACCCCCGGAAAAGCCACCATCAACAACTACCTCGGTGGAATAGAGGTTAAGGTACCGGCGCCGAGGAATTGGGCAGTAATCATCTTTGTTTCGGTTTGGATGCTTGGGTGGTTTTTTGGAGAAGTGATCGCTGCCTCACTATTCATGGAGGAATCAGAATCTGTTACGAGGATATTCCTCATTGTATGGCTGTTGCTATGGACAGCCGGAGGAGCACTGGTTTTCCTGGTATTGGCATGGATGATTGCCGGACAAGAAATTATTAAAACGGATTCAGGTATCCTGGAAATCTCGAAGCAGGTGTTCAGTCTGCGGTGGACCAAGCGATACCAGATCACTGAGATCAGGCACCTGGGCATCAACGCGGTTGTTACCGATTCCATTAGCGGCGACCTGGCCAGTCGCCCGGCTTGGAGAGGAGGAGCCCTGAAATTCGATTACGGAGCCAGCACTGTGCGGTTTGCGCTCGGGCTTGAAGAAGCAGAAGCCAGGATCCTGATAGAGGCGTTTAAGAAGGGCCGCCACTTTCAGGCGATTAATTTTGGTGATGTGGCCATGTAGATCCCATTGGTTCCTTCCCGGAAAGAGATTGTTGACTGTTGACTGTGTGCCGTTCCGCCGATAATGGAATCAATCGTGGATTTCAGAAGTACTGTTGTTCACCTGCTGAAAAAAATTACAACATTGTTATCATCGGAACTGGTTGCTACAATGTCTTTTTTGCCATCTCCGTCAATATCGGAAATGGCAATGCCGTCTGAGTGGTTTCCGATGGGAAGCTTCATTGACGATTGCACTCCTTTTTTACCCATGTAATAGATGGATATGAAATTACTCCTGTAATTACTCACGGCAATGTCATCAATGCCATCGTTGTTTAGATCGCCTGTTGCTACTCTTGCCGGTCCAAGCCCTGTTTCAAATGGCGAACCTTGTAGTGTTGAAAAGCTTCCTTTACCATCCCCTAACAAAACAGTTAACCCATCCTTACCCGGTTTTCCACCAGAAATAGTCGGGGCATCGACAATTGCCAAATCCAGGTTGCCATCGTTGTTAATATCGCCAACGGCTACACCAAACGGAGTATTTCCCGCATCAAATAAATGAGTTGAAAAATTTCCCCTTCCATCACCTGATAGAATTGTCACGCTGTTGGCGTCCAGATTAGTCGTTACCACGTCGGCATTGCCGTCTTTATTGAAGTCTGCCGTTCTTAACCGTTGGTACGGGTGCTTGCCCGTTGCATAATAAGCGGGGTTGGTAAAATTTGCCCTTACATCGCCGTTTAACTTCACGATGCTGTCAACACCCCAACTGTCTGTTAAAATGTCCAGCTTTCCATCGTTATTGAAATCTGCAGAGATGATGCCGTGAGTATGCGGTTTCACCTGGACAGCAAAAGGTGATTTTGGGGCAGATTGAAATTGCCCTTTCCCGTTGCCAAGGAGAATGGTGAGATATTTTCTTTCATGATTAGCGAAAGCCAAATCCAAATTGCCATCGCCGTTGAAATCGGCAATGTTGATGTCGTTGGGAAAATGTCCCGCATAAAATGGCGAACCAGTAGCTGCTATAAACTCTCTTTTGCCGGTGTTGAGCAGAATAGTGACACTGCTGTCTTCCGCGTTGGCAACGGCAATATCCACCTTGCTGTCCTTGTTAAAATCTGCCACTTCAACACTTGCTGCGCCCTTTCCAACCGCAATCTTTTTTATATCAAAGTTTATGCCCTGCTTTTGGGAATAGCAATAACATGATAGAATCATTACGCATGCTAAAGTTGAAACAATACATCTCATTGGTTATTTGGTTTTAACCTGATTTGTGCGTCCAGGGTCAATCTATCCAGCGCCGAGAAAAATATGACTACACTTATCAACAGCAAAAGAAAGGTGTGAATGGCATCACCAAACAAATCGCTTCTTTGTGTTATGAAAGTTGCAACGGTCATGTTGATGACCATTAAAATACATGCGATCCTTGTGAACAGGCCGCAGACCAAACACCAACCGCCAAAGAACTCAACGGTCTTTGAAAGATAGGCGCTGAAAAGGGGTAAGGGGATATTGTATCCATCGAGAAAGTCGGCAAACCTTTGCATTTTGGTTGTGTCATAGAAATTGCGTCCATACCAGATAAAAATGATGCCAACCCAGATCCTTAAAATGCAAATGGCATGGGACCAGATAGCTTCACGTTTTAGCAGCGATTTCATCTATTAGTAGTTTACATTAAGGCCGCGAGAGATGAGTTGAGTAATCATTCCCAGGCAATGATACGCGGGGACAGCAACCGGGTAGCGGCGAAAACCCTCAAAATAGACCACCTACGCTTTTTTTCGACCAACAACAGTTCCTCTCAACTGCTGATTCTCCTGGGTTCAAGTACTTTTACCCTACGTTACTTTCCTTTTTATGCAATCGGGCAGGCGCAAGCTTTACATCATCTTGTTTTGGATCGTCATCACGCTTATGATCTTGTACGACCGCAGGTTCCTCATCCAAAAAATAGGGCTTGGGCATTTTGCGGAATGTACAGTGGTGCGGGTGGGTCTGCTGATGGCACTGGCCTATCTCAACCTCAATGTGCTGATGTCGCGTTGGCTGGAGCAAGGGAAGTGGCTCACGTATGGGTTGTTGCTGTCAATTTCTGTGACGGCTTATCTGTTCGTGCAGCAGGCCTACGATGTGTATCTCTACGGTTTTGTATTGGGTGGTGGTGATTACACCTTTAAGGGAGTGTCGTCTTATTTGGCTGTAACCACCCTGTGGTATCTCATCTTAATGGTTGTTTTTTACAAAGCCCTGGAGTGGTACGAGCAGAAGCAGCATATTGATAAACTCGAACAGGAAATTAAAGAGCTGAAAGACAAGGAAGCTTCGTTGGAGCACGAGGAAGGCAGCGCTGAGATCTTCGTTAAATCGGGCACCAGGCAAGTGCGTGTCAACCTCAACGATATCTTGTACGTGCAAGGACTGAAGGATTATGCCATTCTTTTCCTGGCCAATGAAAAGCTTATCGTGAAGGGTACGTTGAAAAATGTGGAGGACCTTTTTTCTGAGGGGCAAATGGTACGGGTACACAAATCCTATTTGGTGGCGAAGAAGAAAGTATCCGCCGTGGGCGCGAGAAAGATTATGGTGTCGGGGCTCGAGATACCAGTGGGAAGGATGTATAAAGACAATGTAGGAAAACTGATTGAAGTGAAGGGTTAATCCCCCTTTCAGGGGGCCTATCAAGGCCTACCACCCCAGTCCCTCTCCTGCCAATAAAGCAGACAAGCTTTTAGGAATCTCTCAAAACTAAGAGGGTAATTGTAAAGGCTTGTCGCTTTATTGCCCTGAAGCAATCGACTTCAGTCGATTTGCTTCAGGGATTTCCAGCGAATTTGTCGCATAACGTCGCATACCCGTCGCATGAGTGTCGCATGCGCGTCGCATAAAACATCCGTCATGAAGAACGGATTGAGACCCAAATCATTGAAAATCAGGGAATAAGGGAGAGGGCTAAAGCGGGCATTTGCGGACAGATGCGCTTCGCTCTCAATCATCCATATGTCGCGAAGTGATCCATTTGGCCGTGTGGTGCTTACAAACGTCGCTCCTACAGGGTAACCTTCAGCGGCGCGCGATGCGCGCCGCTGATATGTTACGCCCCTTCAGGGCTTGCAGACTGCACTACTCCACCATTCACCTTACCACCACTTACTTCCTTTGATACTTCCCCGTTCTCTCATCTGCAATCACACCTTTCCAGTTCAAACCAAAAGTGAAGTCATAACGATTTCCTTCAGTATCGACATGGCATTCCATATCGAGTGGGACATCCTCGAGTTGTTTCTCCATTGTCTCCATGTTCGCGGGGATCTGAAGGGGAAGCAAGCCAGATGGCTCTGTTACACCGGTAAGAATATCCATTAACGCCTGGTCCTGTACACCAAAATTCACCACGATGGCGTTGGCAAACTTTTCAAACTCAGCAAAGACGGATGGATTGGACAGCTTGACCGAGACTATCACTGGCTTCCCCTTCATCTTCTTGTAAGTTTCGGTAACCATACCCAGATCCGTGAAGTTGATGGCCTTCGACTTCTTGTTCTTATAACTGCGGTTGGTGAATTTTTCGAGGGGATCACCACCTGCAATACTGGGATCACGAGCAGTCCTTGCCGTGTACTCATTATACTGCAGGCTGATGGGCACATAGCCTGTACCGCCTTTCTTCATTTCTTCTGAATCAAATCCGTTCCCTGAATACGCTCCATCAATAAATACCAGGGCAAGGTCTGCATCCTGCGGATTGTCAGTCACAGTGAAATATTTCTTCACGATGTCAAGGCTGACCGGATAATCCAGTTTTTCTGGTGTGGGCACCCCCAGAAAGTTTCTCCCGGCGGGGGTGAACTTCTTGGGGACATACACTTTCTTCTGCTTCTGAAGCGGCAGGACATTGCCCTTGTTCTTCACCATCACAATGGATTTCAGCTGGGCATCGTAGCCGGCCTGCATGAATTCAGGTTTTCCCACAATGGCTTTCGACTCCTCTGTGGACAAGTATGGATTTTCAAACAGGCCGGTGCGGAATATGTTCCTTAGCAGACGCACAGCAGATTGCTCGAAACGCTTGCGCATGAATTCCTCGCCGTGCTCTTTGACGCCAATCTGGTATGCCTCTATTACAGGGCCCATTTCATTATTGCCGCCGTATTGATCCACACCGGCCATGAGGGCTTTATAGTGCAGTTCAGGGAGTGATAGTCCCTCGACACCCCATGACTTGCCGGTGATGAACACATCAATCGCAGTCTCTTTGGCTACCACCAGCCAGTCGGTGCATACCACTCCGTCATATTGATACTTGTTGCGCAGAAGGTCGCCGATAATGTAAGAGTTGTAAGCATTGCCGACGTTCTCTTTGTTCTTCGTGTCCTGGTTGTATGAAATGGTGTAGTACGGCATTACGGAGGCAGCCATGTCGGTCTTCCCGTTGAGCTTAAATGCGCCTTCAGTAAACGGGATCATGTGTTGCTCAAAATTATTGCCCGGGTAGACGGCGTACTTTCCGAATCCATAGTGCGCATCGCGCCCGCCTTCTCCTGATCCGCCGCCGGGCCAGTGCTTCACCATGGCGTTGACGCTTGTATAGCCCCAGCCGTCAGCGATTTCTTTTTCTGGTGCAGACGTCTGGAATCCATCTACGTAGGCTCTTGCCATATCCGCTGCAAGGGGAGGGTATTCTCCGAATGTTCCGTTAAACCGGTTCCAGCGCGGCTCGGTGGCAATGTCGATCTGAGGCGAGAGGGCAGTGGTAATGCCAAGCGCGCGGTATTCCTGTGATGCAATGCTCCCAAACTTCCTCACAAGTTCGGGATCAAAAGTTGCGGCCATACCAATGGACGTTGGCCACATGGAGATATTTCCTCCTGAGCCGGCATTGAACTCCGCGTTTGCCACAGTGCCATGCCGGGGATCTGAGCTGGTGTTGATGGGTATCCCCATTCCAAGCCCCTCCACAAACGCCTGCGCATTATTGTTCCACTGTGCTGCCACTTCGGGACTTTCGACGATGGTGATCAGCACGTGGCGGACATTGTCCTCGCCAAGGAATTTCCTTTGTTGATCCGACAGGTCGGAAGCTTTGGCACCGCTTTCAGCAAACGGCTTGCCGTTGTAAGTGCCTGCCATGAATCCCTCACTACCCGACGGAATCCTTTGATGGCGGCTGTAAAGCATCAGGCCGGCGATTTGTTCCACCGAAAGCTTTGACGCCAGGTCTTTTGCACGATCGTCTGCAGGAAGCCTCCAGTCTTCATAAGGGTCGAGGGTGCTATTCCTGTTAAAATCCTTGAAGGCGAGACGGTCTTTCGTCAGAAGCCTCAGCCCGGAAGAGGTTGAGTAACCCAATGTCTTGCCACCTTCATTGGACACGATTTTGATTCCGTTGTTTTCGGTCTCCTTCCATTTTGGGCCGCAGGACATCACAACCCATGCTGAAATCAGTAGAATAAAGGTGGTAAGCGTTTTCATCTTTTGGAGTTTGTTCAAAGGTAGCGGAACATTGAAATAATTGACCTGGGAAACCCATATAGTTCTGGGGCCGTCAATTGCATTTACCTCCTTCCTGGAGCCAGAAATTGATAACTGAATTTAAGTATCCTCGGTCTGGCGGACATGTGTATTTGTTATTCCTTGATGATACGGAATGTATATACCGTTCGGCCAGGAATGTGGCATTGCACAAAGTATACTCCGGGGCTACCGTCAAAGCGGATGGGTATGACTTGTTGATTTTCAATTGGCATAGAGAGGATCATCCTACCGGCATCGTCCAAAACAGAAACTTCACCATGTTCAACAGGTGCGTCCATAATGATGGCGAAAGTTTCTTTTGACGGATTTGGTGATATCAGGTTTCTGCCCGAGGTGGCTTCAAGGCCGGTGATAGTAAAGGTGGCACATGATGAAATGGCTGTACATCCCCCTTGAGTAATTTCAACTGCGAAACTTCCGCTGTGGCCGGGTTGGAGTACGGGCCCTGTAGTATTAATAGATTTTCCGGTGTTACAATCGATCCATTCGAAAGTAGCCCCTTGAGCAAGTGCCATGATTGAGCTGGCATCCGTGCTTATTGAAGTGTCAACTCTTTTGATGGTGAGATTCAGATGAATTACAGAATCACAGCCTGATTTGGTCTGGACAATCCATATGGGATCCTTTGTTGATGTGCTGTAGGTAACACCATCAATCCACTTGAAGCTGGAGCACGCCTCAATATTTTGTGTGGATGAAGAAGGGAATCTTATTTTGAGGTTCAGGTGTACGATTGAATCACAACCAGCCTTGTTTGCCAAAGTAATGAAGGGGGCGCTGGTAGAGGTCGTATAGGTAACACCATCAATCCACTTGTAGCTTGAGCACGCCTCAATATTTTGTGTGGATGAAGAAGGGGATCTTATTTTGAGGTTCAGATGTACGATTGAATCACAACCAGCCTTGTTTGCCAAAGTAATGAAGGGGGCGCTGGTAGAGGTCGTATAGGTAACACCATCAATCCACTTGAAGCTGGAGCACGCCTCAATATTTTGTGTGGATGAAGAAGGGAATCTTATTTTGAGGTTCAGATTTACGGTGGAGTCGCATCCCGACTTGTTTACCAGGGTAACGTAGGGAGTATTAGTTGAGGCAGTATAGGTAACCCCATCGATCCATTTGTAACTGGAACAGGCTTCCATATTTTGAGTCGAGTAGGTTGGGCCATTGATTTTGAGATTCAGGTGTACGAGAGAATCGCAACCTGCTTTGTTCTTTAGAGTAATAAAAGGAGTTGACGTGGAGCTGGTATATGTAACGTTATCCACCCACTTATAACTTCCACAGGAAGTGATAGCCTGAATGGACGAAGTGCTCTTGAGTACAGTTAAATGAAGCCTGACCAGAGAATCGCAGCCATTTCGAGCACCCACATTAAAGATTGCGGTATTATTTGAATCACTATAATTCACACCATTGATCCATTTGAATGAGTCGCACGCGACAATTGGAGTGGTATCACCAGAACTGGTGGAACAGGATGAACCCTTCCAAATAAATATATCTGAATAGCCAGCACTAGTCAATGTCAAGTCAGACCCGCCGGGATCAAAATCAACACTATTCCAGAAATAGCCGCTAGCCACAGATTCATACATGCTGGTAATACCAACACTGTATACCATTGAGCCCAACTTGTCGGCCCACAAAAACCTCCCATCCGAACTCATTTTTGTAACGAAAGCACCAGGCCCTGTAAGATTATATGTGTTTGGACTGGTGTCAAAATCAATAGCGCCCTGAAATCCACCACCTACTATGATTACACCATCCCGCTCTGTCACACCGTTAGCAAAATCATCACCTGAACTTCCGTATTGATTTATCCAAACCAGGTTTCCGTTGGGATCCATTTTCATGACGAAAGCATCTGAATTGCCTGCCGAGATGATTAAAGAACTTCCAAACGAGCCATTTCCATGGAAGTCACCTGCCACGAATACATTGCCACCGGCGTCAACACATATACTTCTTCCTTCATCGGAGTTGAGCCCACCAAATTGCCGTGCCCAAATGAATGAGCCATTCGCTCCGAGTTTGCATACGAAGCCGTCAAAGTCCAGAGAACTGAGCAAGTAGGTTCCATTTCCCGGATCGAAGTCAACTGTGTTCTGAAAGGTACCCGTGAGGTAAATGTTACCATTTTTGTCAACAGCGATATCATTTCCCTGGTCTATTCCGGCCCCGCCCAACTGCTCAGCCCAAATGAAATTGCCAATAGCATCCAGTTTTACAACAAAAATATCTCCTCCGATGCCCGGGACGGGTGTGAGGTAATGTGTATTGGGTCCTGGGTCAAAGTCAACTGTATACTGAAAATAGCCTGTGACGTAAACCTGTTGGCTTCCATCCACGGCAATGCCATATCCGAAATTTGCAGAAATGCCTCCAAATTGTTTGGCCCAGACGAAATGCCCATACGAATCCAACTTCAGTACGTACACATCTTGTGCAGATGCGGTAAGATTGAACTCTGCCGGACCGGGATCAAAATCAACTGTGTTTGTGAAGAATCCGGAAACGTAAACGTTGCCGGATCTATCCGTGGCTATGTCGAGTCCATAATTATTAGTATTACTCACGTTGCCTACTAATGGAACAGCCCAAAGCAATTGTCCGGTCTGATCAAATTTGGTGATGAATGCACCGTTACTGGACGGCGCATTGAATTCAAGTATTGCCGGACCTGGATCGAAGTCAACATTCTGTTCGAATGCGCCGGTAACCAGTATGTTTCCGGAATCGTCTACACAAATCGCGCGACCCTCATCTGAGGCAGTTCCTCCGAGCTGCTTTACCCACATCAAATTCTGTGACCGGATGGTGTAACTCTGCAAGAAAAGAATCAAAAAGATCCAGGCAGCGAAGCCAATCCTGATTTGTACGTGAATGGTTGTAATGCTGACCATTGCAGTAATAAATATAGGTACACTCAATTCGTGTAACCAGGAGGACGTAATATTTGCTTTCAAACGGCACGTCAAATAATTACAAAGTGTAATGGTAAGAGCGACGAATGCGTAAATTTGTATACTCACCATGCTCAAAATCCTCAACACATCTCAGATCCGCGAACTGGACGCCTACACCATCCGGAATCAGCCGATCGCATCCATTGATCTCATGGAGCATGCATGCGATGCCTTTGTGCAGTGGTTTGCTGATCGTTTTGATGCCGCCAAAAAAGTGGGCGTCATCTGCGGCACAGGCAATAATGGAGGAGACGGCCTAGGCATCGCCCGCATCCTGACGGACTGGGGATTTGATGTGAAAGTCTGGATCGTGAGAGGAGGAACTTCTGCTTCAGAAGACTTTACCTCCAACCTGGACCGGCTTAAGAGCAGGCTCAAGCCGGAGGAATATTCTCTTTCTGCAGATTGGTCGGAACGTGAAGTATTGATTGATGCCATTTTCGGAAGCGGATTAAGCCGGCCCGTTGAAGGGATCTATGCAGAAGCGATCGACCGGATCAATTCCACTGCTGCAGTGAGAGTCGCAGTTGATATTCCGTCTGGACTCATGGCGGACCAACACTCAAGTGGATCAATTATCAAAGCTCGTCACACAGTCACTTTCCAACTGCCTAAGCTGGCCTTCTTCATGCCGGAGAATCATCCCTTTGTGGGAGAGTGGCAAGTGGTGAAAATCGGTCTTGACAAAGGATTCATTAAACGGACTGAGACTCCGTACAACTTCGTAACAAGGAAATCGGTCCGACAGATTATCAGATTCCCTTCGCGGTTTGATCACAAAGGCGACAACGGCAAGGCATTGCTGATCACGGGGGGTCTTGGAAAAATGGGTGCGGCTATATTGTCAGCACGAGGTGCGCTACGGAGTGGTGTGGGGCTGCTTACAGTTCACGTGCCATCGGTCGGATACAACATCATCCAAACGGCGGTGCCGGAAGCGATGGCTTCCATTGATCCGCAGGATCATTTCTTTTCAGTGCCCCCGGACTTTCAACCCTATGATGCGGTGGGAGTAGGACCCGGTCTGGGGCAGGGTCATGAAACCGTCGAAGGTTTGAGAAAGGTGCTGTCATCGGGAAAGCGAATGGTAATTGATGCGGATGCGTTGAACATTATCAGCGCCCATAAAGAATTGCTTTCCATAATCCCGAAAGGAAGCATTCTCACTCCTCATCCTGGAGAATTCGAGAGACTTGCCGGTCATTGGAGTGATGACTTTGAAAGATTGAGGAAGCTCATTGATTTTTCGAAACATACCGGAAGCATAATAGTCCTGAAGGGGGCCTTTACCGCGGTTGCCGTTCCGTCAGGCAAAGTGTATTTTAATTCCACCGGTAATCCGGGTATGGCGACTGGCGGAAGCGGCGACGTACTTGCAGGAATTCTCACTGCGATGCTGGCACAGAGATACGAAAGTAAAGAAGCTGCCATCCTGGGTGTATACCTGCATGGCCTTGCAGGAGATTTGGCGGCGAAGGAGAGAACAATGCAAGGTATGATTGCATCTGATGTTGCAGAATTTATGCCTGGGGCGTTCAAGTCCCTTGCTGGGTAGAACACTGGTGGTTTCTGGTTCCTGGTTGGCGGTGGCAACGATGCGATTCCAGGTAAATTGCCCCGTTTGTCGTGATTTTTATCACTTTCATCCCCATTTCTTAAACCTTTGGCTTACCATTTGCATCTAAAGTGTAATAATTGCGTAGAAATAGGGTATGAAGGCATTTTTTGGACTGATTCTGATCATGTTGGCCTTCCAGGGGGTTTTCGCCCAGGAGCATGATGCCTTTGCCTCTCCCTCCCAGGAACCCCTTAAACAAGTCAAATTGTATCCGAATCCAGCCATTGACTACGTCAGTGTGAGGTTCGAAACCCCGGTCGCCAAAACAGTCAAACTGACACTTCATAGCATCATAGGCAACGCCATGGAAGTGGAGAGCGAGGTCATCGACGACTATGAAGTCCGGCTGAAAGTGAGGGATCTTCCCTCAGGTTATTACCTGCTTGCCCTGAAAGACAATGAGAGCAGGGCGTCGTATAAGTTCCTTAAGAGGTGACCTCTTGCCAGACTGTCTGCGAGTCTGGCTAACCAATTGAATTCAATTTCCTTCGATCCCGGTCATTCCTTACTTTCATGAAGTAATGAGTGCCTTTCTATGTCTTTTCTGATCGTTGCGCTGGCAGTGACGTTGCTCCTGGTGCTGATTATCCTCAAGCTCAACCCGATGCTGGCGCTGATTGTGGTTTCGCTCGTGACCGGTTTGATGCTAGGTATGACGCCGGCGAAAGTTGTTCATTCCATTCAGACCGGCGTGGGAGAAACCATGGCAGGGCTGGCGCTGGTGCTTGGCCTGGGCGCCATGTTCGGCAAGATGATCGAGATCAGCGGGGCGGCTAAGCAGATCAGCGACACTTTACTTCGCATCTTCGGAAAGAACGGATTGCCGTGGGCTATGATGCTGACCGGGCTGATGGTTGGCATACCTCTTTTCTATAATGCAGGTTTCGTTATCATGGTGCCCCTGGTGTTCTCGGTGGCGCGTGCATCCAAAGTGCATCTGTTGTGGGTGGCCATCCCGCTATGCGCATCGATGTCGGTGGCGCACGGGTACCTGCCTCCTCACCCCGGACCGTTGGCCATCGCATCCATCTTCAAGGCCGACATCGGAAAGACTCTTGCCTATGGACTTGTACTCACTTTGCCGGCGGTAATCATTGCGGGACCGGGGCTGGCACCTCTGGTGAGACGAATTCCGTTGGCCACAACAGACGACAAAACTGTTGCAGAAACAACTCAGCCTCCGTCTGTGGTTGCGAGTTTTGTGTTGTCCATCCTGCCGGTCTTCCTCATCGCATCAGCGACTGCCCTTCGTACAGGATTCAAAGTGGAAAATTCGTGGCTTGAATTGGCTGGTGAACCTGTAGTTGCTCTGCTCTTCAGTCTTGTACTCGCAGGATGGATACTGGGTATCAACAGAGGGATGAAAATGAAGGACCTCATGAGCCTTTTACAAGAGTCTATTGCCGGTATTGCGATGATGATGCTCATTATTGCATCGGGGGGTGCATTCAAACAGGTACTCGTAGACAGTGGTGTTGCGAAAGAAGTGGCGGACAAGGCAATGTCCTTGAATCTGTCACCGCTATTGATGGCGTGGTCCATCGCCGCACTGGTGAGGATTTGCGTTGGCTCTGCCACTGTAGCGGGGCTTATGGCCGCTGGAATAGTGTCTTCGATGGCGCAGGCACCAGGCGCCATCCCCGAATTGATGGTCTTGAGCATCGGCGCAGGCAGTCTCATGTTTTCGCATGTAAATGATACAGGCTTTTGGATGTTTAAAGAATACTTTAATTTGACGCTTCGTCAGACCTTCCTTTCATGGTCTTTGATGGAAACACTGGTGTCTGTCATTGGCCTGGCAGGGGTGCTGATCCTGAACGGAATTGCGGCCTGAGCAGCAAAGTAGGCATAAAACGATCCGGGTGAACGACGCTCTCTCCCGGTTCTTATAATAAAGTGTATGCAAGTAGGCTTGATCGGCTTGGGTAAGATGGGCTACAGCCTGGCGCTGAATATGAAACAGAAGGGCCACGACGTCGTGGCCTTTGATGTCAATAAGGTGGCCATGGACCGCATTCAGAAAGACGGTATCAAGACCGTGCCTTCTGTGCATGCATTGGCAGAGACCCTTACCGGGCGCAAAGTGATCTGGATGATGGTGCCCGCAGGCCAGGTGGTGGATGTGATCCTGAATAATCTGAAATATTACCTCAAGGCAGATGACATCGTGATCGACGGAGGTAACTCTTTCTATAAAGATTCCATTCAACGGGCAAAGGATCTGGAGAAGGCTGGCGTATTTCTTCTCGATTGCGGCACAAGCGGTAGTGTGGAAGAGGCGAGGACGGGAGTGTGCACGATGGTGGGAGGCTGGAAAGGAGCGTGGGACTACACGGCGTCTTTCTTTAAGTCCATTTCAGTGGAGAACGGCAGTGTTTACTGTGGCAAGAACGGAAGCGGGCACTTCATGAAGATGATCCACAATGGCATAGAATACGGAATGATGCAGGCGATAGCAGAAGGATTTGAACTGATTCATAAGCACAGTCCGGATATGGACCTGGCAAATATTGCCAGGGTTTGGAACAATGGATCGCTGGTGAGAGGCAAACTGTTGCAGTTGACCCAGCGTGCACTTGAAACCAATCACAATCTCGAAACCATCAGGGGAGTCGTGCATTCATCCGGTGAAGGCAAGTGGACAGTGGAAACAGCCCTGGAGATGGGTGTACCCGCTCCCGTCATCACCATGTCTCTGCTGATGCGTTATCGTTCGCAGCAAGAGGATACCTTTTCAGGCAAGATGGTCGCCGCACTCAGGAAAGAGTTCGGTGGTCATGAAGTAGAGAACAAAGACTGATCCTGACTCCCTGAACATTAGAAAGTGACCATCACGGTCACTTCTTCGCCATTGCGCTTCACCTTTACGGGAACCGTTTGGCCCTTCTCGAATTTTCCAAGCGCATCCATGTAGGCCTGGATATCCTTGATGGCAATGTCGCCCATCTGCACGATAACATCTCCGGTCTGGATGCCGGCCTTCTGCGCGGGTTTGCCTTCGCTCACGCCATCCACTTTCAGTCCCTGTTCTTCCGAAGTGTAGCTCGGCATTACACCCATGGTGACCTTAAAAGAACGTGAAGAGCTCATGGACTTGTTCTTCGTGGGAAGGAATGCGAGTTTGGGCTGTGCATCCGTGTCTTCAATCAGTTTGATCACCACTTCAAGAACACGGGCCTCTCCGTCATAGTTAATCTTGTCTGCATCATCCGTGGGCTTGTGGTAATCTGAGTGGGAACCGGTAAAGAAGTGCAGCACGGGGATGTTCTTCAGGTAAAAGGAAGTATGGTCTGACGGGCCCATGCCTGAAGAATCGGTTTTAATGGGCACCTCAGGGGTGCTGAGTTTCTTCAGCTCATTTTCCCATACCGCTGCCGTTCCCGAACCGCTCACAGAAAGGCCATTCTTGGGCTGAAGCCTTCCCACCATATCGAGGTTGATCATGAAGTCAACTTTTGAAAGATCGATGGTGGGATGTTCAGTAAAATACTTTGAACCATAGAGTCCCAATTCCTCACCGGAAAAAGAGAGGATGAGAAAGTTGTTGCTTTCTTTCTTCTTGTTTCCCGCAAAATACCTGGCAAGTTCAATCAGTCCTGCGACGCCCGATGCATTGTCGTCCGCCCCATTGTGGATCTTTCCCTGAGGATTGGCATCGAGTGAGCTTCCCTGCATTCCCATACCGAGATGGTCATAATGTGCTCCGATGATGATGGTGTGCTCCGCGCCGTTATCGATCCAGCCGATGATGTTGCTGGCCTTGCCGTCATCGCCAGTTCCATGCACCCCGGATTTGAAATCAAAGGTCTGCAGGAAACCGTGTTCGCCCTTAGGCTGGACCTTGGCCTTTTTGAGTTGTGATTGAATGTATTCTGCTGCTTTCCTTTCACCCTCTGATCCGGTCCCGCGTCCCTGATACACATCACTGGCGAGGGTAGTAATATGTTTTTTCAGGTTCTCGGTTTTGATGGGTTGTGCGCCGGCCTGGAATGTCAAGGCGAGGAACATTGCAGCGACAATAGCTTTCATACTTTGAATATTTCCCGCAAAGGTATGCATTAGAATTTCAGCCTAGTGCAATGCCGCCTTACACGTTCATTATTTGTTCCGTACCTTCAAATATCTATTTTTGATTAAATGCCATACGTCCATGCCGCACCCTAAAATTGTAATGCTTACTGATTTTTCCCCGTTGTCGAAAGTGGCGATGAAGTTTGCCTTGAAAATGGCGATTCCACTGGAGGCAGAATTTACCATTCTTAGCATAATCAGGGTCGAAGGTGCACCACGCGCCAGCCTTAAAATGAAAAGCGTGGAGAAGACATTGTCTAAGATTACTGATGAAGAGGGCGAGAAGCTGATAGAAGAGCTTAAGAAGGACCTGAAGATTGACAAGGCCAAAATTCAGTTCAAGGGGATCCGCTCTCATACCGTGGCTGAGATGGTCAAACGCTATACAGACAAGAATCCGACCAATATGGTGGTGATGGGCTCAAGGGGAGCTTCTGCACTGAAGAAGGCCCGTCTTGGAGGAACCACAGTGTCGGTAATCGATGAGGTCAACGTACCCGTGCTTGCTATCCCGGAATTTGCCCAATACAAGAACCTGCAAACCATTGTGCTAGCAACCGACCTCAAGAATACGGCAAAGGAGCTGGATATCATTACAGAGTTTGCAGCTATCTACAACTCACATATCCATATGATTCATGTGGTGAGTGCCATGGATAAGAGAGTAGATGCAGCGGTACATGAAGTGAACGAGGTAATCAAGAAATCCGGATATAACAAGCTGGACTTCAAGGTCATCATCGACGACGACATACCGGGCGCCATTGACAAATACATCAAGGAGACCAGGGCAGACCTCCTGACTACGTTCACCCACCGGCTCAGCCTCGTGGAAAAGCTTTTCGGGAAGAGCATAACAAGGACGCTTGCCTATATGGGCGCCGTTCCGTTGCTGGCCGTCAAGCGGAAATAGTAATAGCTGCTTAACACGCCCTTTACAATGGGCTGATAATTTGCGCGCATTCTATTCATGCGCTTTCTTGCCCTTTTCTCGCTGATCCTGTTAGGTTGCGTAAACGACCATGCGGTTCCGGATCTCACTTGCAGCAACGAACACCCCGTTAGCTGGAAGAATGACGTGCAGTCAGTGATCTCGGCAAATTGCACATTGTCGGCCTGCCATGAAGCGTCCAATCATTCTTTGCCTCCATTGGCCACTCTCAAGAATGTCCAGGATATCCAGGGTGATGTGTTAAGGGTGGTAACGGATGGGTCTATGCCGCGCGGTTCTTCGTTGTCGGCATCTGAAAAATTCAGAATCACCTGCTGGATTCAGCAAGGGGCAAAAGATAACTGAACGCGGTCCAGGAAGTCTATTGATTGGGCTGTTGCCTCGAGGGTTTGAAGACGAACCGGTATGCAGTCAGTCCGGTAATCACCAGGCAACAAAGAATCACGAACAGTTTTTCAGCGTCAAACCAGTCGATAGGCCGGTCCTGAAGTTTGGGATCGGTGATGATACTGTGAAGGATGAGGGGCACGGCGGCAAAATAGGAAAGGTAGTGGAGGGTGCGCCATAAGGGATACTTCATGCTCTCTTTGAAATAAGAGCTGATAATCACCACGCCAATCAGATAGAACGCAACCGAACCAAAGGTGTTGGCCAGGGGCTGGTGCTTGGTCCAGGCCGGGAGAAGGAGATCTGTCCACGTAAATCCCGACAAGGGATCCAGGGGAATCAAAACAATGTGAAGAAGAATGGTGACCGCTGCAGTATATCCAGTGAATTTGTGCAATTGAAGAAACGATAGGTTCCACGGTAACGAGAAGTTTGAATTGGTCCAGATGCATAGCCCTACGGCAAAGTTCGCCGCCAGCGCTGCAATCGCGATCATGCCGATTATTCCGGATATTTCTATGGTTTCCACGTGCAGGATATTTTAGTCACTTCAGCCTTTAACAAGTTTCTTTTGCCAGTAAATATAGAAAGGAATGCCAGTCAGCATCAGCGCCAGGCCGAGCAGGGCTTCCCTGGGCTTACCAATGAGGGTGATGATGATGAGCGCCGCACAGAACAGTATGAACAATGCAGGCACGATGGGGTATCCCCATGCTTTGTAAGGTCTTGGTGCGTCGGGCATCTTTATCCTCAGCACAAATACTCCAAGAGCGGTGGCGCCATAAAAGATGAAGGAGGCAAACACGAGCATGTCGGTGAGCTGATCAAAGCTTCCGGACAATACCAGCATGCTGGCCCAGAAAGCCTGGATGATGAAGGCGTTGGAGGGAGTGTTGTAGCGGGGATGTATGTAGGCGGACGATGAAAAGAACATGCCTTCTCTAGCCATGGAGTAGTACAGCCGCGGCGGCATGAGAGCCGTAGTATTGGTTGCACCAAAGGTGGTGAGCAGGATGAGCAGTGAAATAAAGAGCCCTCCGCCCGCGCCGAGAAAATGCTTGACTACAGCGACCGCGGCAATCGTATTTTGCGATTGTGCCACGTCGACAATCTGATCCATAGGCAGCACGTAGAGGTAGGTAAAGTTGATGCTGACATACACCAACATCACAAACAAGACGCCGAAAACAAGGGCCAATGGTAGATTGCGGTTCGGGTTTTTGATCTCGCCGCCGAGATAGCCTGTTGTAGACCAACCTTCATAGGCCCAGAAAGCTGCAAGAAGAGCAGCAAACAGATGACTGATAAAAGCCCCGTCAAACCACGAATGTTCCTCGTAGCCTGCCGCTGGTGTTGCAAGATTGGTAAAGCTGCCACCGCCGATCGTTAACCCCAGACCAATGATCAGGACAATGCTGATGGTCACCAGGATAAGGACGTTCCTGCTGAGGCCTTCGCCGCCTTTCAATCCGCGGTAGTTCACCCATGTGAGTCCAATGATCAGCAGTATGGTTACCGCCTTCACGCCAAAGTTGTCGAACGGTGTGAAGATGCCAAGTATAGAAAATGACGCAATCGAATCAGGAAACTGAGGAAGCGGCACCAGGCTGTTGAGTGATTGTGAAAAGACGTAGGCGATGGAGGCCAGAGAGGCAGAGCGAATGACAGAAAAGGATGTCCAGCCATAAAGGAAAGCGAAAAACCGGTTGTATATCTTACGGTAATAGACGTATTCACCACCGGAATCGGCAAGCATGCTGGCGATCTCGGCATTGCTCAAGGCGCCGCACAGGGTGATCAGACCTGCCATAACCCAGCAAAGCAGAACCAGTCCGGGCGCCATCAATTCCAAAGACATGGGCGCCACTTTCTTATAGATACCTGACCCGATCACCGAACTCACGGTGAGCATGAAAGCTGAAAAGAGACTGAGTGTGGGAATGAGTTTGCCCTGTGGTTTGTCAATCATGAGTCAGGTGTGAATTCTTAATCCGGGCAATGTAGGGAAAAGCGGCCACCTGCCCACGACCGCCGGTACGAATTCAATCCCCTGCCATGTAAGCCTTGCTGATCGTGCAGCCCGGCCGTCAGGGGTAAAGTGATCAAATCAAAATTCTGCGTTGCCGGGAAATCTCGGGAACGGGATCACGTCGCGGATATTGGTCATTCCCGTTACAAACTGGATAAGCCTTTCAAAGCCAAGGCCGAAACCACTGTGCGGTGCTGATCCAAACTTGCGCAACTCCAGGTACCACCAGAGATCTTTTTCAGGAAGATTGAGTTCCTGGATACGCCTGGAGAGACGGTCAAGTCGTTCCTCTCGCTGCGATCCTCCGATAATTTCACCTATGCCGGGGAAAAGTACGTCCATGGCAGCCACTGTCTTCCCATCCTCATTCTGCCGCATGTAGAATGCCTTGATGGCGGCAGGGTAGTTATAGAGGATAACAGGCTTCTTGAAATGCTTTTCTACAAGATACCGCTCGTGCTCACTTTGTAGATCGACGCCCCACTGATCAATCAGGTACTGGAATTTCTTCTTCTTGTTGGGATTGGAATTCCGGAGGATGTCAATGGCCTCAGTATAGGTAAGCCGCTGAAATTCATTTTCCACTACAAACTTCAGCCGGTCGACGAGTCCGAGTTCACTTCTTTGGTCCTGGGGTTTGGCGGCTTCTTCTTCAGCAGCCCGCTTGTCCAGAAACTGCAAGTCCTCACTGCAGTTTTCCAGGGCATACTTCATCAGGTATTGTAGGAAATCCTGAGCAAGCTGCATGTTGTCGTTGATGTCATAGAACGCCATCTCCGGCTCGATCATCCAGAATTCTGCCAGGTGGCGGGTTGTATTTGAATTCTCTGCGCGGAAAGTCGGCCCAAAGGTGTAGGTATCCGACAAAGCCATTGCATAGGTCTCCACCTCCAGCTGACCTGAGACAGTCAGATTGGTCTCGCGACCAAAGAAGTCTTCCTTATAGTTAATGTGACCCTGTTCATCCTTCGGGGGATTATTGGGATCGAGCGTGGAGACACGGAACATCGCGCCCGCACCTTCTGCATCCGAACCGGTGATGATGGGGGTGTGGATGTAGAAGAACCCGCGATCGTTGAAGAATTTATGTACGGCAAAGGCCATGGCATGCCTTACCCGCATCACTGCGCCAAAGGTGTTGGTGCGGGACCGGAGGTGCGCGATTTCGCGAAGAAACTCCAGCGAATGCCTTTTGGGTTGAAGAGGGAATTTCTCTGCATCGCAATCGCCAAGAATTTCTACTGTGGATGCTTTTACCTCCACTGCCTGCCCTTTGGCAGGAGAGGGAATGAGGGTGCCGGTCACCGAAAGGCAGGCGCCGGTGGTGATGCGCTTCAGCGTTTCTTCAGGGAATGCATTCAATTCAAGGACTACCTGCAGGTTGTGGATTACACTTCCGTCGTTAAGGGCTATGAATTGATTATTGCGGAAAGTCCGAACCCAACCCTGCACGAGCACAGTTTGGCCTTCAGGAGGGGTCTGGAGCAGATCTTTAATTTTGGTGCGCTTCATAAATCAAACGGGGTTGCAAAAAACGTGATTTTGACCGCCACTTCCAAAGCCTCCGAAGTGCAGCTGCCGGAACAAATCCTTTCAACAAGAGCCCTGAAGCATTAATTTTGTGACAACCGTAAGACATGCAGCGACTAGGACTCAGCCAGAACCTTCAGCAGAAACTTTCTCCCCAGCAGATTCAGTTTATCAAACTGCTGCAGGTTCCGACTGCCGAGCTGGAAAGCAGAATCGAGGAGGAATTGGAAATCAATCCGGCCTTGGAAGAGGGCCCATCCGATGAAGAGTCTGCCCCTGCAGAGTCCCAGGATGATCCACCGGAAGAAAGCAGTGGCTCAGAGGCAGAGGTGGACATCAAGGACTATCTTCAGGATGACGATTACAGCGGTTACAAGTCTCAAAGCGACGGTGGTGATGATGATGAAGATCGGGAGGTTCCCATTGCAACCAGTTCATCGCTCCACGAGAGTCTCATAACCCAGCTTGGCTTCCTCGGCCTGGATGAAAGGCAATTTGCCATAGGACGGCAGTTGATTGGCAGCATTGAAAGCGACGGCTACATCCGCCGCGAGTTGGAGTCCATCGTCAATGACCTTGCTTTCTCCCAGAACATCGAGACCAATATCGGAGAGGTCGAAGGGCTGTTGAAGATGATCCAGGGATTTGACCCTGCTGGCATTGCCGCACGCAACCTCCAGGAATGCCTGCTGCTTCAGCTCGACCGCATGGACGACGGCCAGGATGTGGACGTGATCGTGGCCAAACGAATCATTCAGGAGTGCTATGAAGAGTTTACCAAAAAGCACTATCCGAAGATCCAGAAGAAACTCGACCTCGATGATGAAGAATACATCCGCGATGCCATCGAGCTCATCATCAAACTCAATCCCAAGCCGGGAGGAGAGGTGACCTCGGGACTTGTGAAGAACCAGTATGTCATCCCTGACTTCATTCTCCATAATAACAACAGCAAGCTGGAGCTGTCGCTTAATTCCCGGAATGCCCCTGAGTTGCGCATCAGCAAGTCCTACGCGGAGATGTTCAAGGCTTATGAGAAGAGCGACAAGAAAGACAAGAAGCTTAAAGAAGCCGTCTCTTTCGTAAAACAAAAGCTGGATTCAGCCAAGTGGTTCATCGATGCGATCAAGCAGCGGCAACACACCCTCATGAGGACCATGCAGGCCATCATCGATTTTCAGTATGACTACTTCCTCGAAGGTGACGAGACCAAATTGAGGCCGATGATATTGAAAGACATTGCCGAACGGATCGGCATGGACATTTCCACAGTCAGCAGAGTGGCCAGCAGCAAGGCTATCCAGACTGACTTTGGTATTTACCCGCTGAAATATTTTTTCTCAGAGGGTATCACCACCGATTCAGGTGAAGAAGTAAGTTCAAGGGAAGTGAAGAAAATCATCCAGGAATTGGTAGAAGCAGAGGAGAAGAGCAAACCTTTTTCAGATGAGAAGATTGAAGAGATACTGAATCAGAAGGGATACAACATTGCCAGAAGGACTGTTGCCAAGTACAGGGAGCAGTTGAACATTCCGGTGGCAAGATTGCGGCGGGAGATATGAGACACCTTTCCATTCTTGTCTCCTGGGTGTTTCATCCGTTGCTGTTGTGCACCTACCTGGTAATTCTTCTGACGCGGTTCCTTCCTCATTTTCTCCTGATCCCCACAGCCTCAATTTGGATGTTTATTGGACTGGTCTTCATTATGACCTTCGTGCTGCCGGTGTTGAATTTACTTATGTTCAAGACTTTCGGATCCTTGCATTCACTTCAGATGCACCAACGCAGGGACCGCATCGTTCCCTTTGTGCTGATCTCCATCATCTACGCCGTAGTGGCATGGATGTTCTATTATAAGATTTCCACGAATGTGAATTTCAACAAAGTGATGCTGATCGTGGCCGTATTGGTGGTTACAGCCACCGTGATTACCTTCTTTGAGAAGATAAGTGTGCATAGTATGGCCGCAGGAGGAATGGCAGGCATCATCATCCCGTTGAACAAGGTAGTCGCGGACAATTCACTCCTGTGGCCGTCAGTTTTCATTATTGTCATTGCCGGGGCCGTTATGTCGGCGCGGCTATACCTGAATGCCCACACCCTGAGGCAGGTGATGTATGGCGGCGCAGCGGGATTGATGATCGGGCTCACCGGGATGTTGCTACTTTTCAGAGGACATTAATTCTATTGATATGGCCTACCAATTCATTACCTATTCATTGGAAAATGGCATAGCCACCATCACACTCAACCGTCCTGAAGTATACAATGCCCTCAATGATGAAATCACCTATGAACTCCAGGATGCGCTGAAAGCAGCCGGTAAGGATTCAGCTGCACGCGTGGTAGTGCTTACAGGCGCCGGCAAGGCATTCTGCTCCGGGCAGGACCTGAAAGCTGCCGCAGGCGAAGGCAAAAGATCTTTCATGGACTCACTGCAAAAGCGTTACAATCCCATCATAAGAGCGATGCGCGGCATGCCCAAGCCGATCCTTTGCAGGCTGAACGGAGTGGCAGCGGGAGCTGGTTGCAGCCTGGCGCTTGCATGCGACATGATCATCGCCTCCACGGAAGCCACACTGATTGAAGTGTTTATTAATATCGGCCTCGTGCCGGATTCAGGTTCATCATGGTTCCTGCCGCGGACTGTTGGCATGGCCAAAGCGTTTGAACTGTGTTCTATGGGCAGCAAAGTGAAGGCAGAGGAAGCCTTGCAATTAGGTCTCGTGAACAAAGTCGTTCCTGTTGAACAATTGGATACCACGGTTGCGGAATATGCAGGGTACTTCGCGCAGGCTCCCACACGCGCTATCGGAATGATTAAGAAGATGCTGAACAAGGTGGCCACTGCCAGTCTCGATGAGATGCTTGATTATGAAGCCTACATGCAGGAGAGCGCAGGCAGCACTGCTGACCACCAGGAAGGTGTGAAAGCATTTCTGGAGAAGAGAAAGCCAGCGTTCAAGGGAGCATGAACAGGGTAGATTCCTGATCAACTGTTCAACGTTCGTTTAAAGATGTACGGTCTGATTCTATTTGATCTTTCTTAAATTGGGAACCTCAATATCCTAACCCATGAAAAAAACCCTTAGCGCCTTACTATTGATAACTGTGTTCTTCTCCTGCTCCGAGAAAAAGAGCACTGGTGGAGACTCCAAAATGGACACCTTTATCAACGACCTGATGGCCAGGATGACAATCGAAGAGAAGATTGGTCAGCTGAACCTTCCGGTAGCCGGAGGTGCTGTCACCGGCATTGCCATCAGCAAGGATGTGGAAGACAAAATAAGGAAGGGACAGGTTGGTGGGATATTCGGCGTCTTTGGTCCGGACAAAGTCAGGAAGGTCCAGGAGGTCGCTGTCAACGAATCCAGGCTCAAAATCCCGCTGATATTCGGACTGGACGTGATTCATGGTCATCGTACCATCTTCCCGATTCCATTGGGACTTGCTGCCACATGGAATCCTGATCTGATACGGAAGTCGGCACAGGTTGCAGCGCAAGAGGCCTCTGCAGAGGGATTGAATTGGACCTTTTCACCGATGGTAGATATCGCACGCGACCCGCGGTGGGGAAGGGTTTCGGAAGGAAATGGCGAGGACCCTCATTTGGGCTCGATTGTAGCTGCGGCCATGGTAAAGGGTTACCAGGGAGACGGCCTCTCCCGCAATAACACGATCATGGCTTGTGTGAAACATTTCGGGCTCTATGGAGGATCTGAGGCCGGACGAGACTACAACACCGTAGATATGAGTCGCATCGCCATGTATAACTATTACCTGCCACCATACAAAGCCGCCCTCGATGCAGGCGCGGGCAGCATCATGAGTTCGTTCAATGTGGTGGATGGTATCCCTGCTACTGGTAATCGCTGGTTGCTGACCGATGTACTTCGCAACGAGTGGGGGTACAAGGGCTTTGTCGTTTCAGACTACACTTCAGTGAGTGAAATGATCAATCATGGAATGGGCGATATTCAGACGGTGTCTGCATTGGCTCTGCATGCAGGACTGGATATGGACATGGTGAGTGAAGGTCTTCTCACCACGCTGAAAAAATCACTGGACGAAGGAAAGGTGACACAACAGGAAATTGATCAGGCATGCATGCGAATCCTGGAGGCAAAATACAAACTCGGCTTGTTCGAAGATCCATACCTGTATGTCAGTGAAGAACGGGCGAAGAATGAAGTCCTCAACACTGAAACCCGCGGAGCCTCAAGGGAAGTGGCGGCCCATTCTTTTGTGCTGCTCAAGAACAAAGGGCAGGTATTGCCCCTCAAAAAGCAAGGGACCATCGCATTGATCGGTCCGTTGGCCGACAATCATCGCGATATGCTGGGTACCTGGGTTATCGCAGGCGAGTGGGAAAAGTCCGTGAGTGTGCTGGAAGGGGTAAAAGCCCAGGCTGGTGGAGCAAAAGTGGTGCATGCCAAAGGCTCGAACATTACAGAAGACAAGGAGTTTATCAAACGCCTGAACTTCTTTAATCAACAGATGGTCACGCTGGACCAACGCAGTACTGACGCTATGAAACAGGAGGCGTTGAGGGTGGCGGCCGGCGCCGATGTGGTGGTAGCAGTGATCGGCGAATCGCAGAGCATGTCCGGCGAATCTTCCAGCCGTACCAATCTGGACATACCGGAAAGTCAGAAGGAATTATTGAAGGCTCTTGCCAGGACTGGAAAAAAGATTGTGCTGGTGCTTTTTACGGGCAGACCGCTTACCCTGACCTGGGAGGAGGCGAATGTGGATGCAATACTCAATGTGTGGGCGCCTGGCACAGAAGCGGGGAACGCCATAGCAGATGTGCTCTTTGGTGTTCATAATCCATCCGGGAAACTTCCTTCCACGTTCCCGAGGAGTGTGGGGCAGATTCCTCTTTATTACAATCACCTCCCCACCGGCAGGCCGTGGGACGGTGTCAGTGAAACCAAGTTCAAAACAAATTATCTGGATGAGTCGAATGATCCCCTTTATCCTTTTGGATTTGGTTTGAGTTACACCACCTTTGATTATTCTGATATCAGCCTGAGTAAAACGAACCTGACTGGAAATGAATCATTGACTGCTACCGTCACCCTGAAGAACACCGGCAGCTATGAAGGCGAGGAAGTTGTGCAATTGTACATCGGCGACCCTGTGGCAACTATTTCCAGGCCCGTAAAGGAACTGAAGGATTTTGCGAGGGTATCGCTAAAGCCGGGCGAAAGCAAGGAAGTAAGTTTCACTGTTACGCCAGAGATGCTGAAGTTCTACAACTCCCAGCTGAAATATGACTGGGAGAGCGGCGAGTTTAACATCTACATCGGCACGAATTCACGTGATGTGAAAGTGGCGAAGGTGATGTGGAGTATTTCGAGTAGATAATCAAGCGTAAGTTGAAACTCCAATTATACTTCAGGGATCGTTTGATTTTATTACTTGACGACTACGTATACTGCCTGTCCTGAATGTCCAGAAGGCGCCAAAAAAGTGGAAATCATATTTTTCCAATAAACTGGTATGCGCACGCCAGTGTCAGATGTTTGAAAACCTGCCATATGCACATCTTGGCCTGAGACAAATATTGAGTTTACTTCAGTATTAATTAAACTAGATGCAGTTGGGGTGTTGTTCTTCCAGAAAGTTGCAGCGGATTTGGTAATAGTTTGGTAACCTCCAATATATACGTCTCCTCCAATAACGAATATGCATGATGCACTACTATAAGTAGCACCACTTGTCAAAGGTAGCGCAGTTTCATTTCCATTCTTCCAAAGAACCGCTCCATTATCGTTCCCCACAATGTAAACATCTGAGCCACTTACATAGATACCAGACGCCTGGGACATTGAGGAAGTCTTTGGGAGAATTGTCTCTACGCCGTTCTTCCAATAGACCGCATCAGGATAGTCATATCCGCAGGCATATACATCGGTACCGGAGGCAAATATGCCCAAGACAACTGAATTTGTCTTAAAGGGTAACTGTACAATGGATCCGTTCTTCCAGTAAATCGGACTGTTTCCAGTGTCAACTTGATCCCCGGCGATATACACATCACTACCTGAAACAGACATGCTGTATATGCGGGCCAAAGATCCATTGAAGGTAAGCATACTCATGTTATTATTCTTCCAAAATGCTGGCAGTCTGTCTGTCAAGGTGTTTCCGGCTAAATAGATGTCAGTTCCCGAAACAAATCCTGAAGTTATGTCAGGTGTTGAATTTGGAATAATTGACTCGACTCCATTCTTCCAATAGGCTGCATCGAAATTATCGCTCCCAATCACATAAACCACTGGTTCCGTTTTCGTGCCGTCCTTTGAGCAGTTGAACAATAAACTTGTTATCAGCAGGATAAGTAAGAGATGTTTCATGTCTGTTTGGGTATGACCGAGTGTTTGCAAACATATGCACGGATTAGAATGTTATTTTTGGCATTTGTACTTCTTTATTACATCAATTGAAACCCTGATTAGATACTTCTTTCTAGTTAGAAACGGACATTTCCGTTCCCCGTTGGGGGTTTGATTTTTTGAACTACGAAGATTTCTCAATGGATATTACATCCTGAGGGCATGGATTTAAATCATTATGATCTGGATAAGTTCTCAAAGTCTATTTGCTGCAAGAGCTTCTACGAATTACAGCAGGTTCGAAAGATTGCTTGATACATAACTTGGTCCTGTGATGGAGTTTGGGCATCAACTAACCCCCAGCCACTGCTCCGATCACCAGGAAAGGTTCTTCTCCGTTTATCACTTTATCCGGTAATCGAGTTCCCGGTTCTGCAAGGGAGAGGTCTTCACCACATGCATAGAATCTCAGGAAAGGACGGCGCTTTTTTGTCGTGTGATCGCGGATCGTTCCCGTCAACATGGGATAGTATTGTTCAATGGAATCCAGCACCGATGCAATTGTGGCATCTCCGGACACTTCCAGCTGCATCTCCGATCCGATCATCGCCAGGTTGCGGAGATGGTAAGGGAGTACTACACGAATCATGGAATCACCTGCACTTCAACTGAGCAAACGGAAGGAAGGTTTTGAACAATGGGGTTCCAGTTGTCGCCGCCATCTGCAGATCCATAGACTTGGCCGCCTGTAGTGCCGAAGTAGATTCCGCAGGGATCCATGGTGTCAACTGCCATCGCATCGCGCAGAATGTTCACGTAGCAATCTTTTTGTGGAAGTCCCTTTGTAAGCGCTTCCCACTCATTGCCACCGGAGCGGCTCCTGTACACGCGCAGTTTTCCATCCGGCGGGAAATGCTCAGAGTCGCTCTTGATGGGAATCACGTAGACGGTATTGGGCTCATGGGCATGTACATCTACCACAAATCCAAAGTCGGACGGCAGGTTGCCACTGATCTCGTACCAGGAGTCGCCGGCATCGTCGCTACGCATCACGTCCCAGTGTTTCTGCATGAACAGCACTTCGGGACGGGAAGGATGGTTTGCGATGTGATGGACGCAATGGCCCACCTCGGCATGAGGATCGGGGATGTAGAGAGAGGAGAGACCTTTGTTGATTGGTTTCCAGGATTTTCCACCGTCATCGGTTCTGAAAGCACCGGCTGAGGAGATGGCTATATATATACGTTGTGGATTTTTTTGATCCAGGATGATAGTGTGCACAGCCATGCCACCGGCACCAGGCGCCCACTGTGCGCCGGTCTTGTGCCCTCGCAGCCCTGATAATTCTTTCCAACTGCTTCCTCCGTCAGTGGATTTGAAAAGGGCGGCATCTTCCACACCTGCATAAACGGTGTTGGGATCTGTAAGTGACGGCTCCATGTGCCACACCCGCTTGAACTCCCAGGGATGTTGCGTGCCATCGTACCATTGGTGGGTTGTGAGAGGCTTGCCGTCTGTATCTGACACATCATATGCAAATTTGTTGCTTTCCGTTACGGGCATTCCTTGATCGTTCGTGGTAGGTTCACCGGGTTTGAAGCCGGGCTGGAACCAGGTCTTGCCGCCGTCATCAGATCGTTGTACAATCTGACCGAACCATCCGCTGCTCTGGGATGCATAGATCCGGTTCGGGTCGGCAGGCGATCCTTTCATGTGATAGATTTCCCATCCTGCAAAGAAGGGACCGCTTACATCCCACTTCAGTCGCTTTGCATCCGAGGTGAGGACAAATGCACCTTTCTTGGTGCCCACCAGTACGCGTACTCCTTTCATGTTATTTCTGTTTTGGTTTCTGGATCAGGGTTGAAGTTCAATTTATGAATTGCATCTCGAAAGTCACCAGCAGACCGTGTGTAAATTACATTCAGGCAATTTCATAACTTTAATAACCCCATCCAGTCTCTATGCCATCCCTGATTCCGGGTTACGAGTAGGCGTGGGATATCAAAGAATCTGAATTGGAGCGTGGCAACCGCCAATCAAATCAATGGTGAGATGATTTAACCAGACTGACTGTCTACCGATTGGGATAGGCCTTCAGAATGCCCTTTAGAATCAAAGCAATGATTGAGTTGCCTGCCAGGCGATGTTGAAGCAATAAGAATTATAAAGAAGTCCGTAAGGCTTAGCCGCTGGGCTTAGGTTACTCCCAAGAAATCGAATCAGAATCCGCTAACGGATATACCGAATGTCATGGAACTCATGGTAGTCATGTCCGGACCTTTACCTGCTTCAAACATAGGGGAAAGATTGAAGTAGCCGAACATGCTGAAGCCCCCGATTCCAATACGCGAAATAATGCCGTACCGGAACTGATTCATACCATGCCACTGCTTGTCTTTCAGGGATTTGTTTTCACCAAACTCACGGTAGTCCAGTTTGGTGAATGAATCATAAAGTACGCCTACACGCCCACCGATTGACACACTTAGGCTTCTTGCAATGTCTTCAGGATTGGTATCATAGCGCAACTCAAGGGGTATTTCTAGGTAGTTGTTTACGATCATCGATCTCTTGATCGTCGCAAATTGATGCAGGTCATTTGCAGATACCAGCGGGAAAGTCCCGTCCGTATTGGCAGTAGGACTAAGAGTATAATAGTTGGTCATTTTCCAGCGCTCGAGGCTGAGGCCGATTCCAGGGACAAGACTTACGTTCGATTTAAAAAGTCGCAGTGGGTACTGGTAATAGACATTAAATGTGCGTGAGCCCCAGAATCCAGGGGACCAATTGGCAGGTCTGGTTCCAGAAGAGACATTAATTCCTAGTTCAATCATTATGGATCCGGGGATATCTGGACGAAAGCTCTTCTTAGCTGGTTGTTCCGATTTTTCGGAAGTTTCCTGGGCAAAGGAAGCAGAGCATACAAAGACAAGAAGAAGTCCGGCAATCCGGCGTAAAGTCATACACTTTGAATTAAGAAGGCCCAAAAATAGCGTTTTTGACTTAGGGGCAAAACCTCGACTTTTTGCAGAGTAGATTAAAGCATTAAATTTGCGCACTGTTTTAACGAAAAAATGGTTGAGGCAGTATAAAAAGGGCCTGTAGCTTAACTGAATAAAGCATCTGACTACGGATCAGAAGACTCGGGGTTTGAATCCCTGCAGGCTCACAGTTTAGTAACTCCGATTATGAAGTCCCGGCATGCTGGGACTTTTTCATTTTTTGAATTCAGGCGAAAATCCAACCCACCTGAATCATGTCTCCAGCAGACTTCAAAATTGATCATTGATTATTCATTATTGGATATTCCTTCCCTGCTACCCCACCACCTTCGCCAGCAATCTCCTCGCATTTCCTCCTGCTACTTTCCGCGCTTCTTCATCTGAAAGACCTTTGGCTTTCAGCGCCCCTATCCATTTGGGCAATTCGTCATAGCTCGCCAGTACAGGCTTGAAGTTCCCGTCCATGTCGGTACCGAGCCCCACATGGTCAATGCCAGCCGCGTCGATCAGTCTTTTGATGTTGTCAATAAATTCGTCAAAGCTTTTGTTGAAACCGCTGGGCCATGCGCCAATGACTCCTCCTGTGGAGGCGATCACTTTGGCATGTTCGGCTGTGATCGCACGCTTGGCCAGTGGCCGGTCGCCCTCCATCTGCAGGATGCTGTGTGACAGCAGGAGAGGAGTGTCTGTCATGCCGGCCACTGCTTTAGTGGTTTCATAAGTAGCATGTGCAAGATCAATCAGTATCTTCAGTTTATTCATTCTCCGGATGGCCTCCTTGCCTTCCGGCGACAGCCCATTGTGCTGCGGTACCTCGGTCTGGAGGTCACCAAGTTCATTGGGATGATAATGGACGATCTGAACGGAACGCACGCCATCTTGGTACATCTCCTCCAGTTTGCCGACATCACCTTCGAGGGAGTCACCTCCTTCAACGCTGATGAAAGCTGCCGTCTTACCAGTCTTAAAGGCCATGTCGAGGTCCGATGATTTCCTTGCTTGAATGATTCCGTTGGCTTTCCAAATTTCGGTCAAGAGATTCAGTTGGCGTTTGTATTCAAGCCAGCCTTCGCCTTTGGCGTAGTTGCCATTGGGCTTAATGCCGGTAGGGGTCCGTTGCAACACCTTCATATCTGCCACCAGGCTAAAGAAGGCCCCCGACAGTTTACCTGTTTTCATTGCATTTAGCGTACTATTAAGCATCGCGGCACCCGGATCTTCGGGGGTGTTCCTCGCATAGAAGGCTCCTGGATGCGCGTGAAAATCAAAGGTGAGGTAATCGCCATCAGCTAACTTTTCATGGCTCCATAGATAGTCATTGGGTAAGACTAAGGCGCCGGCCAGCAGTCCGGAGCTTTGAAGGAATTGTCTGCGTCTCAAAGTTCAGGTTTTGTCTGAAGCTACGCATTTGAGGGTTGACTTCACAATGGGTTGATTTTGTCGCAGTATAATGTGCAATGTTTTGCGGAATAAGGTTTAGGTGTAGATCCGGGGTGACTTTTGGGCCACATGGTCACCAACCTTAACAACTCCTAACTATAAAGAGTAAGTAGTAGAGGGAGACACGGAATTAAGGACATCCGGTGCCATGAAATTTCGCAAATCGCCATCTGAAATAACTATATTTGATAACACACCCCTTGTGTATGAGCATACCGGCCGAGCTGAAGGAGAGCGGGTGTTACACTCAAACACTACCCGCAGCATGTCATCCCTTGTCCCAGGCTTTGAGTACGACATATTCATAAGCTACCGGCAGAAGGATAACTTGCCTGCTGGCGGATTTGGACAGTCGTCCGGCTACAAGTGGGTCAGCGAGTTTGCCGCTGCGTTGCGTACCGAACTTAACTCCATCCTGAAGGAGGAGGTTACCATCTACTTTGACGAGAATCCTCATGACGGCTTGCTTGAGTCTCACCACGTGGATAAGAGTCTTGAGGGCAAACTTCGCTGTCTGATTTTTCTGCCGATACTCTCTCACACGTACTGCGATCCCCGGAGTTATGCGTGGAGTAATGAGTTTCTGGTGTTCTGCAGGCAGTCCGCCAGTGACCATTTTGGTCTCGACATAAGGCTACCCAACGGCAACGTGGCAAGCCGCATCTTACCTGTTCAGATACATGACCTGGATCCTTCTGACCAGGTGTTGTTTGAAACCACGACGGGCAACCCATTGCGCTCTGTTGAGTTCATCTACGCGTCCCCTGGTGTGAACCGGCCGTTGACGCCGATGGACAATAAGGGTGATAACTTTCACAAGACTTATTACAGGGACCAGATCAACAAAACAGCCAACGCTATTGCCAATTTGTTAAAGGTGATGACGGGCTCGAGCCATGCTCCTGTTGCAAGGCAAAAGGAAACTGTCGAGCCGAAAGTTGATGCTCGTCCTGAGCCTGCAGGGTTCTGGACTGAGCTGATCCGTCGCAATGTGCTAAGGGCGGGATTTTCCTATCTGGTGATTTCACTGTTGATTTACCAGGTGGGGCTTTATCTCACACCTGTACTCAGGATTGAGGACAGGACCATGAGTGCAGCTCTTTTGCTTATGCTGTTGGGCCTGCCGGTGGCCATGGTGCTGGCGTGGTTTTATGAATTGAGTCCTTATGGAATCATTCGTACTGATGATCCGCTTTCACTGAGCAATCCATATCCGCCTCAAAGAAAGAAACCCCTTACACAGGGCACGATGCTCACAGCGCTCTTTGGCGTTCTTTTGCTTCAGCTGATCTATTATCACTTCATTCGACCTCAGCCGGTGCAACCAGAGGTGGATGCAAACGGTAATAGCAGGATATCCATCGCAGTTTTGCCCTTCGAAAACCGCAGTCCTGATATCGCGGATAAATACATCGCCGATGGCTTAACGGATGACATCATTAACAGACTGACTGTAGTGCATCAATTGAGGGTTGAACTCCATCCCAATGTGCAGGTCTACCAGGGTAATGCGCTTCCCGTTGAAGAGATCGCGAGACAGCTGCAAGTCATGACTATCTTGACCGGCAGCGTACAACGGCATGAACGGGACATTATTATTCGCGCACGGCTTATCGATGCCAGGACCAGCGAATATTTGTGGGGCAATACGTTCTACCGTACCATGGATAACATCGTGGGCATGCAGGCAGAACTGCCAAGGATTGTGGTAGATCAGCTTAAGATCAGGTTGAGTACCCTTGAGAAAACCAGATTGAATCTGGTCGAGACGGATAATGCAACAGCCTACGATCATTATTTGCGAGGTCGCAGTCTGTATTACAAGTATTCACCTGCCTCGAACGATTCTGCCATTCAAGAATTCAAAAAGGCTATTGCTCTTGACGTCAAGTACTCGCGCGCGTGGGCTGGATTGGGAGATGCTTACAGCCAGATGAACATGCGCTTTGGGCGTGGGATCAGCTGGCTGGATTCAAGCGTAGCTTGCGGTAAGGCGGCGATTCAACTGGACTCAACGAAATTATACAAAGATGGCTCTCCGGAGGCGGCCCGTTATCTCTCAGAGAGCTACAAGGCACTGGCAAATGCATACAGCTACAAAAAGCAATATACACGCGCTTTTCCTTTGCTTGTAAAAGCGGTGCAGCTGGACCCCAGCAACGAAAGGGCGGTTGGAAATCTGGGTACGAACTACATGCTCAGAAATGATCTTCCAAATGCGCTGAAGTGGGAGAAGAAGGCAGTCGGGATGAATCCGAAGAATTGGATCCCGTACCAGATAGTGGGCTGGACGTATCGGCTATTGGGAGACCTGCCGCAGGCTGAATCCTGGTTCACCAAATGCATCGAACTCAAGCCTACGATCTGGGATACCTATGAGCTACTGGCCTACACGTACATCGGACAAGGGAGGAGTGATGAGGCTATTAAGCTGGTGCCGAAGGTCCTTGAAATCGATAAGGAAGATCCGAGGGTGCTGGAGAAGGCGGCGTTGATTTCACACTATGCTGGTGACAAGGAACGCGCCAGGCTATTTTACCAGATGTCAATTGACAAGAATGACTCCTACAAGGATGATCCCAATACGCTCTCTCCGTTAGGGTTGGGACAGCTGCTATTGGAGGAAGGCAGGAGAGTCGATGCCGATGTGTACCTGACCCACTTCATGAACATGATGCAGCAGGAGATTGACAACGGCTCAGAGAGTTATGAACCACGCATCTTCATTTCTGCCGTCTACGCCATCCGCGGCAACCGCGCTCTTTCACTGGAGTGGCTGCAAAAGGCAGTAGATGCAGGCTGGATGGATCACATGCAGGTTACTCAAGGGCCTTTTTTTGCGAAGTTTAGAGCTGACGCGGCTTTCCTTGCTCACGTGGAACTTGTCAGACGCAAGGCTGGCCTGATGCGTAAGTTGGTTGCTGACGACTAGTTAGGCAGCACTTCCAGACTTTGAAGTACTTGTTATGAAACCCCATCAGCAATTAAAGTCAACTTTGCCGCAAGTTTTTTTCCATATGTTATGGTGTACAGTCCTATGGTTTGACCCTGGCTTCACTGTAGAAAACTCCTGGGGCACTTTTGCACCTGGAAGGCCTCTTGAAATAAGTTCCCTCAGTTGCATGGAGCACACCAGAGACCACCGCGGCGGACATAGAGGTTCCACTCATCAATGTGTAGGTCCATTTCTTTGTCACAGGATCTTTTAGGTACGTCGAGAAGACCATCGTGCCCACGGTTACCATGTCGACTGTTCCTGCGCCATAGTTCGAATACGATGCGCATCGTTCTTCACATCCGATTGACGCAACTGTGAAGATGTGATTATTCCCTGCAGGACCATTGAGGCAACCAGGATAATTCAGCGCCGCCTGTCCGCCATCGTTACCAGCAGCCATAACAACATAAACGCCAGATGCAGCAAGCGTCTCAATGTCTGATTTTATCGTGTTATCATAAGTATCGCAGTTAGTAATGCAATATGCCCCAAGACTCAAATTAACCACATCACCGGTAACACCAGGTAATTGGTTTGCTAGTACAAGGTCCAGCGCTAAATGCAAGTTACTCCACTGTCCATTTCCTAGAGCGTCGAGAATCTTGATTGGCACCAAGGTTGCGCCCGAAGAAACCCCAGTATTAATATTAATTGATTGTCCAGCGTTGTTGACAAAAAACCCAGTCTGCTTAGCTCCAGCTATACCAGCAACATGAGTGCCATGGCCATTGTCATCGCTGGTCATGTAGTTGCTACCAACATAGTTGTATCCAATGGTAGAGTCAATCTGAAGATCAGGGTGAGGGCTGATCCCAGTATCTACTATGTAAATACGAGTCTTTTTCCCAGCTGCGTCCTTATACCCCCCTGCCTTATCAACTGCGCAACTTAAGAATTGTCTGGCACCTCCAGGAACAGAAACCAGATTTTGCTGAATAGGCTGGCCTTGTTGAATAGGCTGGCCTTGCTGAATGGGTTGGCCTTGTTGGACAGGGTCAACACTTTTGATTTCAAAGTCTTGAATCAAGATCTCTTCTTCTCCGGAAGCATCCTTAATTCCTCTTCTGATTTCTTCTGCTTTTGCAGAGTCGATTTTCAAGACTGCCCCTACTGCTATGTCAACGAATGGCCTTATGCTATCTGCGGAAATTCGATATTTGGTGCTAAGAGCTCCCTTTAACTCAGCGATTCTAGCATTCCTCGTAGTCCTTATTGATGCTGTATCCGATTTGTTTGAACTATTTATGAGTGCATTTTCAGATGAACCCTTCATGAAAACAATATACCGGTTGGGTATAAGCCGCTTACCTTCTGCCTGTAAACTAAGTTCCTTGTTGCTCTTCTTATCTTTATTTCCGTTGCAGGTAAGCAACAAGCCGGTCAATAGTAATACCAATAATCGTTTCATGGGTGGTGGGGTTTAGGTTTCTGAAATTAAGAATATGCGCCCGAATTTCAATTCCATTTTGCATCAATTGAAGATTCTTTGTGAAGAATCAATGGCCAAATCATTGAATTTCTGTTTGCTAGTTCAGCAAGTAATTATAAAGGATTAGATGATCATGAACTTCATGCAGGACAGTGTTACTTTTGGTAAAATCGCCCAAGAAATGAAAGCTTTGTTTCTTCTCTTCATCTTATTCACAAGTTTCACAGTAGCTGCCCAATCCGAATCCTTCGAACTCCGCATCTACCATTTTGCCGAAGCCAAGAGCTATGCCACTACTGAGCAATTCCTTCAAAATGCCCTACTTCCGGCACTCCACCAGCAAGGTATTACCCGAATCGGGGTCTTTAAGCCTGCGGCCAGGGACACCATCCACAAGAACAGCCTGTATATCCTTATCCCATATAAAGACCTCAATCAGATGGACAAGGTCAATGCAACTCTTTGGAACGATCAGGCTTTTCTAAAAGCAGGCGAGGCCTACCTCAATGCGCCATGGGATCAGCCACCGTACCAGCGAATCGAGACAATTGTTCTCAAAGCATTCAAGGATATGCCGCAATTGGAGAAACCGGGACTCAAAGGACCGAGAGAGAACAGGATTTACGAACTGCGCAGTTATGAAGGGGCTACAGAAAAACTCTACCGGAGCAAAGTGCACATGTTCAACGAAGGGAAGGAGATAGGGCTTTTTAAACGTCTTAAGTTCAATGCGATCTTCTACGCAGAGACCCTGGCAGGGTCCCGCATGCCAAACCTGATGTACATGACCTCCTTTGAGAATATGGCCGAACGGGACAGCCACTGGAAGTTATTTGGTGATGACCCCGAATGGAAGGTGCTGTCAGCCAAGCCGGAATATCAGCACACCGTTTCCAGGATCGAAATACACTTTCTTACCCCCACAGAATATTCTGACTACTAAGGATTTCTTCTGGAATCAAAAGAATATCTTTGGCTGATCAACAGTTGGCTTGTGGGAAATGATTTTGATTTTCTGATCGGGCAATGGAGGGTGGTGAATTCCAGGCTCCGTCACTGGCTTTGCGACTCGACCGAGTGGTTTGAATTTGAATCTGTACACACGGAAAAGAAACTGGCCAGCGGTCTGGGAACTTTTGCGATGCATGAATACCTGCTTGAGGGATCAGCGTTTGCAAGGAGCGTGCTGCGGCAGTATAGTCCATTGGACCAATTCTGGAAAATATGCCGGATGGATGCCATGAGTCCTGTAAGGTTTTCTGAATTGATTGGCTCTTTCTGGGCAGGCAAGGGCAGGTTCCTCTCCAGGGGGATATTCAAAGGTCAGGATGTTCTCGTGTGGGTGGAGTGGACGAAAGTGTGTGAGACCTTCGTGTGTTGGGAGCAGGCACTCTCTGGTGACAACGGTAAGACCTGGGAGACCAATTGGGTAATGGAGTTCTATAGGGTGGGCTAGGTGTCAGCCAAAGCCATTCAAGAATGATTCAGTCAGAAGGCGAAATTCTTCACATCATCGAGGGCTTCAAGGACCGGACTCTTCCTTCCGGCGAATGGAACCACCAGGCGCATCTTATCACAGCGCTATGGGCGCATACTAATTTTAACTCGGATGAGGCAGTGTGCTTTATGCGTGCGGGCATTATTACCTACAATGCTTCCAGTGGCGGGCGCAATACGGCTACGGAGGGATATCATGAAACGATGACGCTTTTCTGGTGCAGGGTTATCGATGGATATGTGAAAGCGCACACGGATAAGCCCCTGCTTCTGCTTTGTCAGGAATTTCTGAAGAGTGAATGGTCGTCAAAAGATTTGCCGCTGCAGTACTACTCGAAGGAAAGACTTTTCTCCACAAAAGCACGGGCCATGTGGCTGGAGCCGGATCTTAAGTTGTTTCTGGAGTAGTCTTTTGCTTTGTTATTTCGCCTCTGAGATCCTGACCTGTGATTTCCATCGGGCACTGAAGTAAATCATAGAACCGATAACGAGCAGGCTTCCCGCAATGGAAAGTACGTATGCGCCCCCCGAAAAGAAATCAAGCCAGCTGAGATTGCGATGGCCGAATTGCTTGTAGAACATCACTGAAACACTACCGACATATCCGACTGAGTCGGCGACATACATTACAAATCCCACGGTTCCGGAGACATGGAATGTTGCAAGCAGGCGGTCAAAGAAGGAACTGTTGAAAGGTATATATCCAAGATACAGGCCGAACCCGATCAGCGTCATCCACACGGGTGCACTGATCATCTGCTCCTGGAAGAGCCATGTGGCTACCCCCACCAGGATACTGCCTGCCAGGATGAGCCAGTGAATGACCTGAAGGGCTGTCCGGTTGTCGCGGATCATTACCATGCTTCCAATCATTACAAGGCAGGCGATGCTGATGGGTGTCTCTGTTGCAGTAAATATTTCCGGAGAATTGCCATACCCGAGTGATTTCCAGATATCAGCAGAAAAATTATCCCTGAACTCTCTGAATGTGGTGAGCATGGCATAGAATAGCACAATCAATACCAAGCCGAAGAAGAAACGGGAAATAAATGCCTTTCGCTCCGGACCTGGCATGGGTTGACGCTTTGTCCTGTGCTGCTCATCAGCTGCCGTTGGAGGAGGCACCTGATTCAATAACCAGAGGAAGAATAGCAGGGGCACCATGAACACCAGGGCGCCAACAAAAGGCATCCATGTTTCTGAGACGTGCCAGTCGCGCATGATGAAACCTCCCACAGACTTGCAAAGTCCTGCTGAGAAGATAAAACTTACCGCGAGTGATGCACCGAGGAAGTCCGTATTGCGTCTGCCTTCGAGGTAACCGAACACCATTCCCCAAACCAGCCCAAGGGGAAATCCATTGGTAAACAGAAAAAGCAAATTGTAGGGAGCGGGCACCAGGGCGAACAGTAGCCATGAGAGGCTTGCAATGATCACGCAGATCAGAATCCCCATTCCGCGCGAAGCGGCCCTGAGTTCGCTGATGATCTTGATACCTGCAAACTTCGACGAAGCATAGCCTGCCACCTGGAACGTCACCAGCCAGATTTTATAATCGACGCCGGCATACGACAAACCCTCAAATGTGGCGACGGCAAATGTCTTGCGAAGCGCATAGATGCAGGTGTACAGACAGAAGGCACTGATGGCAGCAAATAGTGAAAGGGTTAGAGGGTGACTTTCCTGAAGCCATTTCCTGATCCTGCTTTGGTCAGCCGGTAAGTCCTTGCTCATTGAATCGTTGTGATATCCATTTTCCCGCCGACAATATATGAATCTCCCTGTAACCGGCCTGCAGCAGAACATGAGCAGCGGTAGTGAACTCCCTGACCAGGTCGGTTTTTACATGCGCATCTGAACTAATGGTGACCCGTATGCCAAGTTTGTGTGCACGTTCGAGAACCCAGGGGCTGGGGTAGGTGGTGGGATACTTCTTTTGATAGATTCCCCGCGTATTTACTTCAAGGATGCAGCCATGTCTTGCAATCTCCATTAGCGTTAGTTCAATCTCATTCCGCCACCATGTATCATTCTCACTAAAGTATTGACCATGCAGATTCTGAATCTTGATCTTATCCATGTGCCCGATAATATCAGGCCGTGAATCCCTGATCATCCTGCGGGTTGAGTCAAAATAGACCCTGGCAGCCTCCTGAAAGTTGTTTTGATAGATCCTGGCCAGTTCCGTTTTGAACCGTTCGTGCGGCCCGTCAATTTCCATTGCGGTACCTGGCACTCCACCAATCAGGTGCACCGAGCCGATGGTGAAGTCGAGCTGGTTGCGAAAGTCAGCTGGTCCAATTACATCGGGAATGTAATCCACTTCCAGCCCGGCGTAAACTTCCACTCCTTCATGCAGTTCGTCTGCTTTCCTGATTTCCTCAAGGTAAGTATGGAAATGATCTTTGACCATGCACCAGGGCAGTTTGGGAAGGAATGGTGCATGCGAAGAGAATCCAATTGCCCGCAGACCCAACCTGACAGCCTCATCGGTGATTTCATTAACTGTATGCTTGCCGTCACAATAGCGTGTATGGCAATGAAAGTTGGTCCACATGAATCTCAATTAAAACTCCAATGGTACCGCAAACTATTATATTGTAGCGACATCATCTATTCATGAGGACAATCAGATTAACATGCATTCTTTGGATTACCGTCACCAGCCTTCTGTTTGGTCAGTCAGGTCACAAAACAAAAAATGTAATCCTTATTACGCTGGACGGAATGCGATGGCAGGAGGTATTCGGCGGGGCGGAGCAGCGGCTTATATGCAAAGAATTCGTGCAGGATTCTGCTTCTGTAGTGAGAGATTTCTGGGGCGAGACGCCTGAAATCAGGAGATCCAGACTAATGCCCTTTGTGTGGACCGAAATAGCAACGAAGGGCCAGTTACTGGGCAACCGTCAATATGGAAATTTTGTGAATGTGACAAACCGTCAATGGTTTTCCTATCCGGGCTACAATGAATTGCTTTGTGGTTTCGCCGATGATGAGCGCATTCATTCCAACGACAAATTCAATAATCCAAACCAGACCATACTTGAATACATCAATAATCAGTCGGCATTCAAAGGCCAAGTTGCTGCCTATACTTCATGGGATGTTTTCCCTTTTATAATTAATGCGGAGCGCAGCGGTGTCAGGGTAAATTCAGGCCTGGTCACACAGTCGCCGGCTGTAACAGAGAATGAACGGCTGCTGAATGACCTTATGTTCCAGTTACCCAACCCCCTTGGTGACGTGCGGCTGGACGCATTTACCTATCACTATGCGTTCGAATACCTGAAGAAGAACAAACCCCGGTTGATGTATTTGTCATTTGACGAAACCGACGATTTTGCTCATCAGGGCAGGTATGAATGGTACCTTCGATCTGCGCATTACACGGATTTCTTCATCCGGTCTATATGGAATTTCTGCCAGTCTGATCCACAATATCGAGGCAGCACCACGCTTATTATTACCTGCGATCATGGACGTGGAAATGTGGGGAAATCCGATTGGCGGGATCATGGAATCAGCGTGTCAGGCGCCGATCAGATTTGGATGGCAATGATTGGACCAGACACACCAGCTGGCGGCGAGCGCCGGAATCAGGAACAGAACTATCAGAATCAGCTAGCCAGAACCATTGTCTCACTTTTAGGCCTTCAGCTTCCACCGGAACACAAGGCAGGCAAGCTGATGGAAGGGATTATTAAAAGGTAGTATCTAATTAAGCAATTGACAATTAGCTACTTGGACTTGTTAATGTTAAGTTTTTTCGCTGGACTTTAATATATTGTTACGGCATTTTAGATTTGAGAAAAGCAAAGTCTTATGTCCAAGACCGACAAGAGCGTAAAGAAAGAAGCTGAATTGAAATTCAGCGCCAGCATCATGCAGACTACCGAAGCTATGTCGGTGAAGCAGCCTTCCAGGAAGTTGAAGAAAGCAGTGAAAAAGGCTTCAAAGAAGCTGACCAAGGCTGTTATTAAAGACCTGAAAAAATCTGCTTCATTGAGCAAGAAGGCAGAAAAAGCAGAAAAAAAGGCCGCAAAAAAGAAGGATAAGGGAGCTGCGGTCAGTGCAACTTCAAACGGCGTACCAGCCAAGGGATAACCAAGTCAGGTTCTCACCAGGCAATTGACTTATTATCAATTATTTCCTGTAGTCCAGTGCGGGCTTACGGTCTCCAATCAGCGCCTCGTATTTGAATTCTGGTCCAGTCTTGGTTTTGAACTCTTTCCAGGCAGCATCAATTGTAGCGGGCGTGGTGAAAAGATCCACTGCAGTAAGGGCTATGGCCTTTGCGGCCATCATCATCCCCTTGTAGCCGATGGTGGTTCCTCCGGCTGCAACGGCCTGCCAGCTATGCGCTGATGTTCCGGGAACCCATGTAGCAGTACCAAGTCCAACCGTTGGCACAACCCAACTCACGTCTCCGACATCGGTGGAAGCGCTGCCGTCATACTGGCGCAAGGGACCGATAATGTTGGTGGATTCCAGGGTAGGCACTTGCCCTGTAAAGGTTCTTTGAATTTTTTCGGCGAATGCACGCTCTTCAGGTGTATAGGTGTATCCACCTACCGTGCGCAGGTTGGCGTCCATCACTTTGGCGAGGGTTTCATTGCCCAGCAATTCGTGAACCCCTCCGGTGACTTCAACTTCAACGCGAGTTTCCGTTCCCATAGCTGCGCCCTGCGCGGCTTTTTCAATTCGCTCCCATATCGTCTTCACGTTGTCCCGCCTCGGGTTGCGCACGTAGTAATAGACTTCAGCAAAGGCTGGCACTACATTTGGCGCTTCGCCGCCGCGCGTAATGACATAATGTATTCTTGTTTCCTGTGGCACATGTTCCCTGAGCATGTTCACCATTACATCCATGGCTTCGACTGCATCCAGTGCTGATCTACCTCTTTCAGGCGAAGCAGCAGCATGTGATGCAACTCCATAGAATCTGAACTTGCCGGTCTTATTGGCAAGGGAAGAACCATAACTGGCAGAGTTAGCCATCGAGGGATGCCAGTGCAATACGATGTCAACATCTTTGAAAAGTCCTTCACGTACCATATAGACTTTTCCTGAGCCTCCTTCTTCGGCCGGAGTTCCATAGAACCGGACAGTGCCCTGGCGCTTGTTGGCTACCAACCACTCTTTCACGGCAAGTGCTGCCGCGCTGGAAGCAACGCCGAAGAGATGATGCCCGCAGGCATGACCCGCCACCTGTCCGGGGATGGGTTTTAATTCCGGCACCGCCTCCTGCGCCACGCCAGGGAGTGCATCGAATTCACCGAGTATGCCAATCACAGGTTTCCCACCGCCGAAGGTGGCGACGAAAGCGGTGGGCATGCCTGCCACATTATTCGTTACCGTGAACCCGGCATCTTTGAGGGTCTGCTGGAGAAGTTCCGAACTCTTGTATTCCTGGAAGCCCACCTCGGCATAGGTCCATATTTGTTTAGCCTTGTCTGAGTAGACGTTGTATTTCGCATCGATTGATTTGACTATGTCCTGTTTAGACATCTGGGACCACGATGGCAGGCTCAATACAACAAACAAGAATGGCAAGGTTCTCTTCATGACTTGGCGTTTTGTTCAAACATAACCGCAATCCCTCTGTGACCGGCAGAATTTACAAAACCGGGCTATGGAATGAATACACGGTAAGGTAAAGAGACCAATGGAAAAAAGGGAAGGATTTTGAATCGAAGGATCCATCTACCGGCACGTGCGAGCCCCAGTCGCCGGCAGAAAGGAGGTGAAATGAATGGTTAATTTTTGATAAGTTTGAATGCCCAACCCATGAGAGTTTTGATTTTATTCTGGTTCGTTCTGGCTGGCGTATGCCATGCCCAGCAGCCGGTCTTTCAGAATATCACCGATGAGAATGGATTGCCAAGTGCCGAGGTGTACAGCATTTTTGAAGACCATGAAGGGTTTCTCTGGTTCATGACCGACAACGGAGTGGTTCGCTATGATGGCGGCGAGTTCAGGGTGTTTGGCAAGCAGGAAGGACTGGCGGATCCCGTGGCTTTTGAGATGACGGAAGACAGCCGCCACCGCCTTTGGGTAAGGGGGTTCAACGGTTACTTCTCTGTTGCCGAAAACGGCAGATTTTCTCCGTACCCGTATAACTTTCAGGGAGCACAACTGAATGGGAAAGATGTCGTGAGGTCCTTCATGGTGAAGGACGACGGCACATTGTTGTTTGCCAATGGCACAGGCCTGGTGGCCTCCATTGACTCGGCGGGTCGGGTTGATGCGTACCGGGTGGATCCAGGCTTGTTATTTTATAAGCCTGTGATTGGTGAAAAAGGACTCATAGGAGCCCGTGGCGTTCCCAGCCATCTTCATCATTTTCAGACGGGGTCGGATATCTTCCCAATTGAGCCCGGGAGTGCGCTGGAGAATAACGGGACCTTGTGCTACCGTTGGTGGCACCACAAGCTCTATGTTTCCATGGATCACAGTCTTTTTCAATATGATCATGGTGCATTCAGAAAGGTACTGTATGCCGATAAGCCAATTATAAGCTTGTCTGTGGACCGTGATGATATTTTCTGGGTTGGCACTTTTAACGGTGGCGTGCTCAAATTTGTGGACCAAAGATTCACTGAACCCGGACGAATCGAAATGCTGAGTAACTCCACGGTCACTTCCGTTCACCTCGACCGTGAGGGCGGCTACTGGTTCTCCACGCTGGACAAGGGTCTTTTCTATTATCCCAATATTCATTTACTGACGGTTGAACTTCCTGAGGAATCGAAATTGAATGTTGTGGCCAAAAGCAATGATCTATTGTATTGCGGATATTACAATGGCAAATTGATCAGCATCGACAAGTTCGGTCATCAGAAGCTGTTGGCTACGCTGGTAGGACCTGTCACTGCACTGATGGGACAAAACGGCCGCATTTGGGCTTCCACTGGCGCGATGACTTATTTGCTTGATGAGAAGGGAAAGGAAATTAACCGGCACGAATCCGTCAGGGGTATAAAGAAATTTGTTGAGCGCAATGGCGTCATCCTCGGGGTGAATTATTCGGGGCTCAATCGTTTCAGCAAAGAAGGTGAATTGCTGGGTGTGCATCCGTTGAAATTCTGGACCCGCAATGTGCTGATCACGGATGAGGATGTCTTTTTTGCGGGCGTTACGGGACTTTTCCGGATGGACCACAATTTGCATGAGATTGATACGATCCCTGAACTTAAGAATGGAAAGATCACCAATCTGATAGAGACGTCGGAAGGCTATGTGCTCGCCACCACCATGGGTGACGGTCTGGTGGTGATAAAAGGCGATTCCACATGGTCTTTCAATCGTCATAATTTCTTTCCGACCAATGACATACTGAGCATCAATATCCGTGGCGATGAGTTGTGGCTGGGTACACCTCAGGGACTTGTGCGTATGGGGTTATCCTCACTTCTCACCCAGAGAGCATGGGATTGTGAACGCCTGGATCAGGCGTCGGGCCTGCAGGGTGGGGCTGTGAGTCACATTGAATTCCTGGACGGCAAGGTGTGGGCATTTGGCAATGATCACCTGAGTATTGTAGACGACCGGTGTCACTTCTCTAGCAAGGAGGTTAAGTTTTATGAGAAAGCCATAATCGTGAACGGAGTTGAGACGGTCATGACGTCGCACACGGCCCTGGGCAACGGTGAAAACAACATTGGATTTGAGTTCGGGTTCATATCATTCAACAATCGAAATATATTTATCCGCCACCGCCCAGGTCCAGGTATGGATTGGAACATGATTTATGACCGGCATATACATTACTACTCGCTGGCCCCGGGTCGGTATGCAGTGGAAATCGATTACTCACTCGACCAGAAGAACTGGCAACGGGCAGGGATGGTCAAGGAATTTGTCATTCAGCAAGCCTGGTGGAAGTCATGGTGGGCTATAGCATTTTATTTGCTTGCTATCACGGCGGTCATCCGCGCAATTTACAAGCAGAAGTTCAGGCGGAGGCTTGAGCAAATTGAATTCGCTCAGAAACTGAAGCGTGAAAGGGAAAGGATTTCCCGTGATTTGCATGACAATATTGGTTCCCGTCTCGCGACCATTTCACTGGTATTCGACAAAGTGGTGAAAGAAAATGCCATCAGCGGCAAGAACTCTGACTTTGTCGCGAACGGCCTGAACCTGGCTATGGGGGATTTGAGGGATACCATCTGGGCCATCGAGCAGGAGAAAATCACGATACCTGAATTTTCTGACAAAGTCCGTGACCTGCTCTGGAGGTTAAGGCAAAACGACATTGCCATTGATGTGGACTTTGAAACAGAGAACCTGTCGGATCACGACCTGATCACCTCCACACAGGCAGTTAACCTTTTCAGGATTACGCAGGAGGCTCTGACCAATTGTCTTAAACACAGCAAAGCATCCACCATTTTCATCAAGTTGTGTAAGCAGGAAAACGGAAGGTATTACCTTGCCATCCAGGATAATGGCCAGGGCTTTGCAGAAATCAAAGCAGTAAACGGACACTATGGGATGCGTAATATGCAAAGCAGGGCCAGCGAAATCGGTGCGGAACTGGTTCTTCAGTCAGAACAGAGCCTTGGGACTACGGTCGCGGTTCGCTTTAATCCTTCAAAATAGGTGTTCAGCCTTGCGCAGTGCCGAGACCTTGTTCTTCACCTGTAATTTCTGGAAGATGTTCATCATGTGTTTCTTCACTGTGTGGGTGGAGATGTTGAGCGACTCTGCGATTTTGTCGTAAGTAATGCCTTTCTCAACCTGACGCAGAACTTCCAGTTCACGCGGCGAAAGCAATTCACTTCCTGATGCTGCCGAATTCTCCCCCTTCTTTGCAGGATTCAGGAATGAGATGGTCTTTCTGGCAATGCTGGGTGACATTTGTGCTCCTCCGTTCAGCACGTCCTGTATGGTTTTCAGCACAAAGGCCGGCTTCTCATTCTTGAGCAAATACCCCATTGCACCTGCCTTGAAGGCATTGAAAATCATGTCGTCTGCATCGGTGATTGTAAACATTACGACCTGGATGTCCGGATAACGAGATCTGACCAGCGAGGTAATAGTTATGCCTTCGTCGGGAAGCCTCATGGAAATGTCCATAACGATAAGATGTGGTCGCTGACCTTCTTGCTGTCTCTCCAGATCATCCAGCAGGCGGGTCCCTCCATCATAGCAATTGATTGAAGAGATTTCCTCGAATTCAATCAATTCTTTTTTCAGAGCATTTGCAAGCGTCAAATCATCATCGACGATGGCCAATCTTATCATATCTCAAATCTATGCGGTTGGTTGCCGGATGGCAATACCTAATTAGAGTAATGGATATCCGGATTGATAGCTGCAGTGGACGGGACAGCTGCGGCTTGATCACTTCCTCAATCTGCGTAAACACCCGATTTGGGGCTGGTATTGCTTCCTGCTTTAGCTTCTTTTTTCGCCCTGTTCTCCACCCTGATTACAATAATGAGCAGTACCATAACGATGAGGGTAATGAGGAACATGACGAATACACGCAGTATTTTCTTCAACCGCATGTCTTTTTCATGCCGTTCCAGAACTGCCCCATAGTTGCGATAGCGTTCCGTGCGGTGGCTGCCCATCCGCTGTCTTCTGAGTCTGATTTCGTTCTTACTCATCGTACTTTACTTGAATGTTGAATTGACGACGCAGTTTGTCCAGCGCCCGGTAAGTCCGCATTTTGGCGCCGCTTTCTGTAATGTCCAGTATGAAGGCAATTTCCCTGAAGTCCTTATCCTCGAAATAGCGCAGTTCCAACACCTGCAGCATATCAGTCGGGAGGTCTTTCAGGTAAGTGACAAGCCTGCTGATCAAATCTTCTTTTTCTTCATCGCCTTGGTGCTGCGCGCCACGGTCAACAAGCCGGCGGATGGTGTCTTCTTCTATACTGAACACTTTCTTTGTCTTCTTTCTCCTGTAGTATTTGTTGACTTCATTGGCAGCGATCTTGTACAGCCAGGCTGAGAAAGGGAGTCCCCTGAATTCATAACGGTTCAGGTTATTCAGAGCATTGACGAAAGTCTGGGAGCAGAGATCACCTGCCATGTCCTCATCATCGGTCTGGCGAAGCAGGTAGTGGTAAATGCGGTCAAAATATTTTTCATACAATTCTCCGAAGGCACGGGAGTCGCTTCGGCATCTTTCGATGATCTCGTTCTCTTTGCTTATTTCTGACTCCGTCATGGGAGGGTGGCCGACTTCATAATCCCGGTGATCAAATTAAGTCACATGATAGGGGAGGCTTGATACACAATCCGCTGTCAGTCCTATTCCCAATTATCACGTAACTTGAGGTAACCATTTGGTATTCATTATACGGAATTTTGGAGATTCATTCATGTACAGGTTTATTCTCCTGCTGCTGATTCTCGTGGTTGGTGTCCGTGAAGTTGAAGGACAACGGTTCACGCTCAGGCAATACACAGTTGTGGATGGCCTTCCCCAGTCTCAGGTTAATGCCATCGTGGAGGACCCGCTGGGCTACTTGTGGATCGGAACCTCTGGCGGCGGGCTGGCGCGTTTCGATGGAAGGGAATTCAAGGTGTACACTACGCTCGATGGATTGCTGAGCAATGTAGTTTCATCACTATTTATTGACTCACATCAGAACCTATGGGTCATGCATCCCAGAGGTCTTACCAAATTCGACGGACTGTCTTTCAGGAAATTTCAGCCGGAAGGAACGGCTGCCAGGCGCGTAAGGAGAATGGTGGAATATCATGACACCGTTTTCATGGTTTCCAATCCAGGTCTGATCGGTAAGATTCACGAGGATTCAGTTTACTACTGGTCGAAACGAATTCTCCCGGATAAGTCGATATTCTTCACACATGTGGCTCCGGACGGAAGCATTTGTTATTACCTGAGTGACAGCTCTTTTATGGTCATTTCTGAGCAAGGCCCCCTGCGATTCCCTCATGACAGAGTATTCAACAAAGCGTACAACATGTTCAATCACGGTCGTGAAGTATGGCTGGATACCGATAGCGGCACTTTCGCCATGGATCTCAAAGGCGGATTCAGCAGGAGGCAAAAAGTGGTTGACCGCTACATTATCTACTATGATTCCGCTATGGATCATTACTGGACGCGTGATGAGAGGACACTTTACCGCGAGTATATGTCTGGCGAGTTGCTTAAAACAGACACTGTGCTGATGGACGTGCCGATTATTTCCGTTCACGTCGATACGGAAGGCAATACATGGCTCGGTAGCGCAGGAAAAGGGTTGTACCGCTACTATGCCACAGATTTCAATAGGATTACGGTTGACCCTGGCGCGGTGACGGCCATTGAGAAAGATCACTTCAATGGATTGTGGGTGGGTGGCAAGAGTCTGTCTTATATCAGGGAGGGGAAGAAACTCAATTTCCCTCTGCCCAATGGAGACGATGACGGGGTACACACCATCCGTACTGCCCCAGATGGGCAGGTGTGGGTGGGTTCATACTCGGCACTTGGTCAGTATGCTCCTGACCGGAAGAAATTCACCTGGTACAACAGGCAAGACGGATTAACCAGCGCCTATATCACCAGTATTGATTTTGATGAAAAAGGCGGAGTGTGGATCGGAACCACCGGCGGTGGACTGAATTATTTTGATGGTGTGAAGTTCACAGCAGTGGGCGAAGCCGCAGGACTGACTTCACGCAATGTCACATCACTCTGCTATATGCGCAGCAATGGTTCCCTCTTCATTGGAACGGAGGTGGGACTTCAGCAATGGAAGGAAGGAAAGATTCGTTCAATCGAGCTGCCTGAATTTGAAAACACCAGCATACTGTCAATGGCGATTCTGCGCGACAGTATCCTGCTGGCTGCCTCCGGCGGTGCGGGGCTTGCTATTCTTGACCCTTCAGGAGGACACAGCAAACTCATCGGCCCGCATGAAGGTCTTCCTTCCGGGTTTGTGTTCTTCGTGGCAACAGATGAAACCGGCCGTATCTGGCTTGGCACGGAGAAAGGCATTACCAGAATGAAGCTGGATGCCAAGCTTGAAATCGTGGAGACACGTGACTTTGGGTTTGACAACGGACTCAATGGAATTGAGACCAGTCAGAATGCATACTACTTGTCACCCAAAGAGAAATATTTTGGATTGATAGACGGGTTGTACCAATTTCTCGAATCTGCAAATGCAGGAGTAAAACCTTATCCGGTCCACCTTACCGACATTCAAATAAGGTATGGAGAAATTCCAGTCCGTCAGTTTGGGAAGGGTTTGATGGGATTCTTCAAACTCCCTGCCTCCCTGGTACTCTCATCGGATGACAATCATATCACTTTTACCTTCAACCGTGTTGACAAACGTTATCCCAAGGCCGTACGTTACCGCTACTTCCTCCGGAACTTTGATAAGTCATGGTCCCAGCCCTCAGCCCAGAGTCGTGTCACCTATAGCAATCTACCCGCCGGTGACTATGTGTTTCAGGTACTGGCTACAGACAACGAGGGCCGATGGGATGACTGGCCGATTGAATATGCATTTTCCATCAAAGCGCCTTTCTATCAAACTTCTGCCTTTTATCTTGTCATGGGAGGCCTTTTGGTCGGATCGCTGGCCCTTTTTACGCTGACCCGCATGAGAAGGAATGTCTCCAATGCGATAGCGCGGGAACACATTCGTCAGCAGGAGCAGGAGGCGCTGCGCAAGGAGATAGCCCGCGATTTCCACGATGAGATGGGGAATCAGTTAACGCGAATCATCAACTATGTGAGCCTGATGCGGCTGACAGGCAATGGACAGGGAACGGATTTATACCAGAAAGTCGAGGAGTCGGCAAAATACTTATACAACGGAACGCGGGATTTTATCTGGGCCATTGACCCAGTGAACGACGACCTGGGGAAGCTTTTTCTGCATGTCAGGGACTTTGGAGAAAAGCTGTTTGAAGAGAAGAATATACGTTTTCGGGCCTACAATGACCTGAAAGGGAAGGTGAAGCTCCCTTACGGTTTCAGTCGTGAGGCCAATCTGATTTTCAAGGAAGCCATGACGAATGCCTTCAAACATTCCGGCGCAGAAAACGTATCCTTCTATCTGAGGCAGGAGGGCGACGTATTTGAAATGGTACTCCAGGACGACGGCAAAGGGTTCGACCCTCAGGTGCTATCAGGACACAATGGTTTAAAAAACATTCGGACACGTGCTGAAAAAATACAATCTTCGCTTGTGGTTGAAAGAATACCCGATTCACCGGGAACAAGGGTAGTATTGAGATTAAACAATATCAAAATCAAAACTTATGATGCCGGCGACCAAAAAACGCGTTCTCATCGTTGAAGATGATGCTGAAATCAGAAACAGCTTCGTACTGATTGTAAACAGCTCCCCCAAATTTGGGGTAGTCAATGCTTACGGCAGTTGCGAGGAGGCAATCAAGCACCTTGCTCAGGATAAACCTGATTATGTGCTCATGGATATCGAACTGCCTGGCATGAGCGGCATCCAGGGAACCCGCGTGATCAAGGACAAAAGTCCGAATACGGAAATCATCATGGTTACCGTATATGAGGACAATGAACTGGTTTTTGAAGCTTTGAAGGCAGGGGCTACCGGATACATTACCAAAAGCTCCAACCACCTGGAATTGCTCTCTGCCCTGGATGAGATTTCCAAGGGCGGCGCTCCCATGAGCTCGAAGATCGCGCGTTTGGTGATTGACAATTTTCACATCAATCCCAATTCACCGTTGACGAAGCGCGAGACTGAAATTCTGCAGCTAATTTCAGAGGGTAAAACGTACACGCAGATTTCCGAAGAGTTGTTTATCTCCAAGGAAACATCCAAGACGCACATCAAAAACATCTACGCGAAACTCCAGGTCAACAGCAAATCCCAGGCCCTCGCAAAGGCGGCGCAGGAGAAGCTGATCTGAGTAAAATCCCACCGGGGAGGTGATGGGCCTGAAGGGTGCCCCGGGTATCTTTGTCTGAGTTATTTGGGTAAGGTCGGGTGGCTGCCATTATGGTCATGGGTGGATTCGTGGCAGCCACCTTTTTTTGTTTCCTGACCTTCCGGCTTATCCGTTCTTGTTAACTCTGACGTGAATGCTTAGCTTTTGGCCTTAAGGTAAATGCTATGTATAGAATGCTTTGGGCTGTCCTTCTTTTGACGACGACAGCCCTCTATGGTCAGAAGAAGAAGCCTGTTTCTACAGAACCTTCCGGCGCCAACGCTACACCTGTCTCCGGTATTGACTCAAAGACAGCCGGAATGAGGAAATTCGAAGGGTACTTCAATTTCTTTTATGATGAGAAGACGGATCGCATCCACCTCCTGATAGACAAGTTTGACCGTGAATTTCTCTACGTTGAGTCTCTCACTGCAGGGGTAGGTTCGAATGATATTGGCCTTGACCGAAATCAACTGGGCCGGGAGAGAGTTGTCAGATTTGAACGCAGAGGTCCTAAAGTTCTGATGACCGAAGTGAATCTCGGCTTCAGGGCAGTCAGTGATAATGCTGCCGAAAGGAGGGCCGTGGAAGAGGCTTTTGCGCAATCGGTGATTTGGGGCTTTACTGTCACTGCTGAGGAAATCGGGAAAGTGCTGGTGGATGCCACGGACTTCTTTATTCAGGATGCTCATGATGTAACCGGTACCTTGCGTAATACACAGCAAGGCAACTACGCTCTCGACAAATCCCGTTCTGCCTTCTACCTGCCGCGGACAAAAAATTTCCCAAAGAATACAGAAGTTGAGGTAACCCTCACACTAACGGGTCAACCTACTGGTGCATTCATCAGATCCGTTACACCTACTCCATCCAGCATTACCATCAGGGAACACCATTCGTTTATAGAACTGCCGGACGCGGATTACAAGCCGAGGACTTTCGACCCTCGCGCCGGCTATTACAGCATTTCATGGTATGACTATGCCACACCGATCAGCGAGCCTATTGACAAAAGATTCATTACCCGTCACAGATTGAAGAAGAAGGATCCGAGTGCCGCAGTCAGTGATCCAGTCGAACCCATCATTTATTATATGGATCCCGGAGCGCCAGAGCCCATCCGCTCAGCACTTATGGAAGGGGCCCGTTGGTGGAATCAGGCATTTGAGGCTGCAGGCTACAAGGATGCTTTCAGGGTTGAACTCCTTCCGGAGGATGCCGATCCTATGGACGTCCGTTACAATGTGATCAATTGGGTGCATCGTTCCACCCGTGGATGGTCTTATGGCGCAAGTGTTACCGATCCACGCACGGGTGAGATCATCAAAGGTCATGTCACACTCGGTTCATTGAGGGTAAGACAGGACTTTCTGATTGCTGAAGGACTTCTTGCCCCGTATGAAGAAGGAAAGCCGGTATCAAAAGAGATGGAGCAGATGGCGCTCAGCCGCCTTCGACAACTGGCAGCTCATGAGGTGGGGCACACATTGGGGCTCTCACATGCGTATTCTTCCAGCACTGAAAACCGAGCTTCCGTCATGGATTATCCCCATCCTTTGATCAAGCTGACCAATGGTAAGATTGACTTGAGCGATGCCTATGCAGTTGGGATCGGAGCTTTCGACAAGGTTTCTATTGCCTATGGATACCAGGATTTTCCCAAAGGAGCTGATGAGCCCAAGCTGCTCAATGAGATCATAGCAAATTCGCTGAAGGCTGGACTCACCTTCTTATCCGATCAGGACGGCAGACCGCTTGGAGGTGCCCATCCTTACACCCACCTTTGGGACAATGGGAAGGAACCTTCTGAAGAGTTGAACCGTGTTATGGAAATCCGCGCCGTCGCACTGAGAAATTTTGGTGAAAGAAATATTCGCACAGGCACGCCAATGGCCCTGCTGGAGGAAGTGCTTGTGCCCATGTATTTTTTCCACCGCTATCAGACGGAAGCGACGTCCAAAGTGCTGGGAGGCGTTAACTACCGATACGCCATGCGGGGTGATGGGCAACCGGTCGCTGATTTACTTACACCTCAGCAGGAGCTCAATGCCCTGGAAGCACTGCTGAAGACCGTTCAGCCATCGGCACTGATGCTGCCCGAAAACCTGCTGCGCAGCATTCCACCCAGGCCCCTGGGGTATACCCGACACCGTGAGTTGATGAAAACCAAAACAGACCTGACCTTCGATCCTATAACAGCCGCAGAAACCGCTTCTGACATGACGTTCAGTCTGATCTTCCATCCAGCGCGTGCCAACCGGATATTTGAGCACCACTCGCGGGATGCAAAACTGCCTTCGCTGGAAAGCTTAACAGACCGAATTATCAGTGCCACGTTGAAGTCAAATCCCAGGACAGGTTATGAAGGCGCAGTCCAGATGGCGTCAGACTATGCGTTGCTGGTTAACCTTATGAAACTGGCTGTTCACAAAGACGCCCAGGCTGCAGTCAAGGCGATTATGATGTTGAAACTTGATCAGTTGAAAAACTATCTGCTTTCGCGAGTGAATACTACAGCCGATGAGCAGTGGAAGGCTTTCTATTCATATCTCGCCGGTCAGATAGGCCAGTTTCGTGAGGAACCGGCTGACTTTAAACCGGAATTCCTCCTTCCACCACCGCCGGGTCAGCCCATCGGGTCTGAAGACTTCGATTACTGCGGTCACCAGTAATTGTCTGCATGATCAGGATTGAGGCGCTCCGTTACAGATACCCGGGTCAAAGGGAAATAGCCTTTGCAGATTTTTCCTTATCTGAAGGGGAGCCGTGGCTTTTGTTGGGTCAATCAGGCAGCGGCAAGACTACGTTGCTTCATCTGATAGGCGGACTCCTGAGGTCACAACAGGGTCAGATCATCATTAAGGACACTAACATTTCGGGTTTGTCAGAAGCTGCCCTTGATCGTTTCAGGGGGCAACACATAGGATTTGTCTTTCAGCGCAATCATCTCATTTCAGCGCTTTCCGTAAGACAAAATCTTCTCTTGGCACCTTACCTCGCAGGCGTCAGGCAGGATGCAGGGCGGGTGGAAGCAGTGCTTGAACAGCTTGGGATCAGTGACAAGGCTGACGTCAATGTCAGGGAACTGAGTTATGGTCAGGCGCAGAGAGTAGCCATCGCCCGCGCCTTGCTGAACCGGCCCACGGTTATTCTGGCAGATGAGCCCACTTCGGCGTTGGATGACAACAATTGCGACAAGGTGATCGATTTGTTGCTTGACGCTTCCAGACTGAACAATACGACCCTGGTGGTGGCCACCCATGATCACCGGCTTAAGCACAAGATTCCGCATCAGATCAATTTGACGCAGGCATGAATCAGTTGATTTTGGTATGGAGTTATCTGAAGGTAAAACCGCTTCATACGGTCCTGAACATCTTTCTGCTTGCACTGGGGATATCGGTTGTGACTGTCCTGCTGCTTTTTAGCCAGCAGGTTAGCGACAAGGTCGCTTCTAATACAAAGGGTATTGACCTGGTGGTAGGAGCCAAAGGCAGCCCTATGCAGCTAATTCTCTGCAGCGTATTCCACATCGATGTTCCGACCGGTAATATCAAGCTGTCCGAGGCAGAAAGAATCAGCCGCCACCGGCTCGTAAAACGGTCTATTCCAATGGCGCTGGGCGACAGCTATCAAGGATACAGGATAGTCGGTACCACGCGCGCCTATGCTGAACTATACAATGCAGAACTTCAGTCGGGAGCATGGAATGAAAAAGCATTCGAAGTGACAGTCGGGTCAGCGGTTGCCAGTCGGCTGGGAATGAAAGTTGGTGATCAGTTTGCAAGCGCCCATGGACTTACCACCGATGGACATGATCATGAGGCTCACCGATATAAGATCACCGGTATTCTTAAGCCGTCGAGAACCGTACTGGACAATATGATTCTGACGAATGTGGAGAGCATTTGGATGGTGCATGAGCTTTATGAAGCAAATCTCAACAAGCCACAACTGCCTTCTACTCTGGTGCCGTCGGTAGAGGCCAGGGACTCACTGCGTGAATTGACAACACTGCTGATTCAGTACCGGAACCCCCTTGCCGTCATTCAGTTGCCCAGGTTCATTAATTCCACTAGTAATCTACAGGCAGCTTCACCGTCTTTTGAAACTGCGCGTTTGTTTGCCATGATCGGAGTAGGTGCCGAAGTGCTTACCGGGTTTGCGGTTGTATTAATTCTCATATCTGCCTTAAGCATATTCCTCGCGCTCTTCAATTCACTTAAGGAGCGGCAGTACGATCTGGCTATCATGCGCTCAATGGGTGCCGGCAGGACGCGCCTGTTTGTAACCATTCTCCTGGAAGGAATGTTTCTTACCTGTGCCGGAAGTTTATTGGGCCTGGGGATGGGACATGTGGCCATTGCTGCATTCATGGTAATCATTCCAGAGGGACAGAAGGCCGGGCTCTCAGCATCGGCTTTCATTCCAGCCGAAGCCTGGATGTTGACAGGGAGCCTGGTGTTGGGTTTCATCTGTTCTTTCATCCCTGCCTTTCAGGCCTACCGTACTGATATCCACAAAGTGTTGGCCGGTAATTGAGATTGCAGAAAGGTTTTTACTTTTGAATCCGGGTAACCCATCTCTATGAAGAAGTTGATTGTGTTGGTTTTCTGTATGGCGGACATTACAGCCAACGCGCAGTCCGACAGTTGGGCACTTTTCGCGAAGACAAAATTTGAGGCCAAGTACAGCCAGCAGGCGGGGGAGTACTTCCTGTTTCCGGTATTTGCCAACGAACTCAAGGATCTCGTCGGAAAGGAAATTTCCCTGGAGGGTTATTATCTACCGATTGACATTCAGGATGATGCCTATATCATCTTGTCAAAATTTCCGTACAGCCAATGCTTTTTCTGCGGCGGGGCAGGACCGGAATCCATAGCCGAGGTTACCTTCAAGGTCAAACCTGGCAGCAAATTTACGATGGATCAATACCTGCGTGTTAAAGGCAAACTGAAACTCAATGAAGCCGACATTGAGCACGGCAATTTTATGCTCACTGACGCTGTTCTTATAAGTAAGTAGTTTCAGGCTGCCAGGCTTAGTTTCGGATAGCGACGCTGCAGCCACTCGAATCCGCCGAAAAGGACAAGACTGAAGAACAGGTTGCCCAGGATCATGTTAACGTAAAACGGAAATCCAAGGGCATAGCATTGCATCAGCCCTACAATAGTGGGTTCAAATGGCTTGCCTGTCGCGATGTTGGTAAACCCGGAGGCCCAGGTCCCAAAGTCGGAAATAAGCCAATGCAGGGTGGCCGCACCAATGGCTGCAACGCCAACATTGGCAAATGACACTTTCCTGATAAGATGACCCAACATGACGGAAAGGGCGAAGGCTGCATAAACCCAGGCAGCTCCAGGATAGAAAAGTATCCAGTGATCGTAGTAGAACAACCGGTTGATTAGCAGGTCGCTCAGGAAGAGTGCAAGAATAGGTACCAAATAGGCCTTGAACTGGTCTTTGAAATAGCAGCCGCCAAATAACGCCATGGCGCCGATAGGGGTGAAGTTGCTGAGTATCCCGAACAAATTGCTGGAAGGGAGAAACCGAACGAGTGCGGCCGAAACGATCATGAGAATGACTACCAACGTACGGGGTCTTAGACTATTTTCATTCATATTCAAAAACTTTAGAATCCAACATTTATTCCGGCCATCCAGTTGAAGCGCATGGCATTATATCCATACACTTCCATATAATCCTGATTCAGTACATTTTTTGCATCGAAGAACAATTTCCAGCGTTCCTTACCTGGTTTATATTCGATATAAACATCCAGCAATGCATAGGCATCCAAGGTCACATTTTCAGTCTTAAAATTGGACAAATTAAAGTATAAATCCGAACGCTTGCTGAAGGTCTTGAGATTGCCACTCACGAAGAATGTCTTTGTCATTTGATACCCAAGGTATAACCCAACCGTGTGTTTCGGCCTTCGATAGAGGTTGTGGTAGGTTGAGTCTTTTGAGCCGCTCCGGTCGGTAATCTGTCCATCCACATAGGCGTAGGAGGCGCGCCAGGTAATCCACGGATTTAGTTTTCCTGAAGTTTCCACCTCGAGCCCCACGTCGTGCTGGCGGTTAAGATTTACATACAATGCGTTGGAAGTTACAGGATCATAAGAGAAGAAAATAACATCGCGGATATCGCGTTGAAATATGGCAAACCGGATGTCGGTGCCTTTGTGTGGCAGAGCGAACTGTGCGCCGGCCTCAAGGCTTTGACTTACTTCCGGACGCAAATCCGGATTCGGCCCGTACTGGCCATACAGTTGATTGAGCGTCGGCGCCTTGAAGCCGGACCCTGCATTGAAGAATACTTTCAACGAACGCGAGGCCTGCCATGAAGGGTTGAAACTCCAGGTCAGGTTTGTCCCATAGGCGGAGTGTTGATTTAGCCTGCCCCCCAGTTCCGCAGAAATACCTTTCAGATTTCGCAGGAAAAGGGAGAGATAGGGGCTGAAGATGGTGACATTGGGATTCTTTACGCTTGCAGCGTCGTCCTGCATATAGATATGTTGATAACTGGCGCCACCCAGTAGTTGTAAATACTCTGTGAAATTATGCTGCATAAAAGTCTCTGCATGATGAAAGCGGCCTACATAGGTCGGAGTGGACGTAAAAGTTCTATCATTCTGATCATATCCGTATAGAAGATTCCACGAGCCGCTTTTATAGTCGTATTGGCTGCTCAACCCGGCATTGATCAGCCGGGTCTGGAATGAATTTATTTTTGAATCGGTAAATGGCCCTTCATCGTACCTGCCGTCGAAAGTATTATATCGAAAGGAAGGTCTCAGGACAAAAGCCCGGGTAGCCTGAAGTCCTGCAGAAGCCTGGAAGGCATGTTGGGTGAAACCGTCATTATCAAAGGTTCCAGTGTTGCCCGGATCCTTGGCCTCACTGATACCGTTTGACCTGAAACCCGAATAGCCGAAACGATAATCCCACTTGCCCGCATTACCGGCGATAGACACATTGCCTTTCATGCTGCCGTAGCTTCCTCCTGCCATGCCAGCAGCACCGGAAAGGTGTTGGTCCTGTTTCTTTTTTGTGATAAGATTAATGACACCGGCCACTGCATCTGTCCCATATAAGGTTGATTGACTTCCCTTCAGTACTTCAATGCGTTCAATCTGATCAAGTGGAAGCAGCCTGAGATCGAATGCGCCGCCAATGCCTGAAGGGTCGGTCACGGGCACACCATCGATAAGGATTAGCGTGTACTGTGTGCTGGCTCCTCTCAGATACACCGCTTTATCTTTTCCCGGATTGCTGTTCGCTCCATTGATGACAACACCCGCCTGTTCGTTTAATAATTGAGCTATATCCTTACCCGCGCCACGGCGGAGTTGTTCCTCATCAATGATGAGCAGGACCTTTCCGGTCTCACTGAGATTCTTGGGGAACTTTGTGGCTGTGACGACCACCTCTTCCAACTGACGTGCCGCAAGCGAGTCCTGTTGCGCCCTTGCATGATTTGGCGACGCACACCAAAAGGCAATGATTACGATTGCCCAGACGCTTTTCTCTTTTTTCATTGCTGAAATGATGAATGTTGAAAAAAGAGTAAAAGGCTTTGTGGAGACAGACCGGGTTTCCATCCCGGTACAGATGTCCAGTAGCTTTTTACCCGAAGCACTGTAATAAAATCAGCAGTTGCGGCAGGTCTCCTGGCTTCCACCCCTTTTGCGGTCTTCTCATGACTTTTGGTCACAATGACGCAGTTGCAAAAGTATTATGGTGGTTACAGTAGCGGGAACTGCTCCGGACTCGCACCGGATTCCCTTTTCACCCCGGTTGTAACCGGGGACCGAAACCGCTGCAAGTATAGTGAAATGCCCTGAGGCCGCGAAGTATCAGGTTTATCTCGGCGATCTCTGTGTCAATTTACTGTAAGCCTGACACCAAGAAATGCTTTTGCGCCCTGAAGGGGAGCATAATTGTAGCTCGTATCGAACGTATACCCATATGGGTTATTGACTGTAATGTTCTTGTCGAAGGGATCAAAGGGCCGGAGTAGCGGGTCTGCCGGGATGAAATTGAAGAGGTTCTTCACACCACCATAAATCTCCCAGCGGGAAGAAAAGGAACGGGTCAATTGTAAATTGACGAGTGCATACCATGGAGACATTGCAGGCCGATAATCATTTGGAACAACCGGAAGATGCATGGGTCCATTGATTTTTCCATTAAGGTCGATGGACAGATGAAGAGGTTCCCATGTATAGCTTGCGCTGAAGGTTCCCGAAAAGGCCGGGGCATATAGTTGGGGAATTTTGTTATCAGTGTATCCACGATCTATGCGATAAACATCCATAAGGGTAATGCCTGACAATAGTTTAAACCCTGATGAGAAGGAGAGGTCGGTGTTCAATGTCAGCCCCTGAGAGATCGCATAGCCGTTGAGATTGTCATAAATGATCAGATTGGGATCCGTATTGAAATCTCCAACAATCTTGTTGGTAAAATAGGTGTAGAAGAGGCTGCCATCAACATTGAGAATACCGTTGGGCAGATCAATGGTCTTGGAGTAGTTGGCGTTGATATTCCAGGATCGTTCCGGCTTGAGGTCATTGCGGATGACCACCGTTCGCGCGCCTGTCAAAGCTGCATGGTCTTCAGTGAAGAGATTAATGACCCGGTAGCCGCTCCCTGCTGTAAGCCGGAAAGTGCCCAGACTGGGAGATCCATATTTGAGGCTTAGCCTCTCTGTGAAAATGTTTCCATGGATATTGTGATGATCATACCGTACGCCCCCCAGGAGTGTTAGATTCGGATTTACATTCATTTCATCCTGTATAAATAATCCGGGCAAATAAGTTAGAGAAGGCTGATTGGCTCCGGAGACCGTGGCTGTTCCTGCAGTGTTGTCGTCATAATAGACGTACCGGAAAGGCAGACCGGCCAGCCAATCGTGTTTGCCTGCGGTGCCTTTCCACCGTGCCTGGAGAAAGGCTACCTGTTGATGCCCGTCATACTTTACCTTTCCGTAATAGGAATCCTGATGATGATCATTAAAAGAGTAATCCAGTTGCATTGACCCATCCCTCGTCAAGGATTGATTGCCTATAAGCTCAACGCGATCTGTAAGAATGGATTCCCCGTAATATATGTCTGTTCCCCGGTAGGCCGGGGTCCATTGCAACTCACCTCCCCAGCGGTTTTCATGAACATAGCGCATAGCCACACTTCCATTTCTTCCTGATGGCCATTCATAGGCCCACTTGTTAAAAAGAGAGACCCGTTCCTGAAGCGTGACATCGGTGAAATTATCTCCATTGATGTCAATGGGGCGGGAATAATTAAAGTAATTGAGTCCAAGCAGACTGTTGACTTTCTTTATCTTAAAAGCGGTACTTATGTCTGCGTTGTATTCACCCAGGCTTGTGCCAAATACATCTGCCTTAAATGCGGGGGAGGACCATGGCTCTTTGGTAATAATGTTGATGACGCCTGCAACTGCTTCGGAGCCATAAAGCGTTGATGCCGGGCCTTTCACAATCTCCATTCTCTTCACTAGACTGTTGGGAATCCCGGATAATCCGTAAACGGTGGATAAGCTGCTGACGATGGGCATGCCGTCAATCAGGATCATCGTGTAGGGACCTTCAAGGCCATTGATGTGAATGTCGCCGGTGTTGCAGACGTTGCAGTTGATCTGGGGCTGCACCCCATTGACGATCGCCAGAGATTCAAAGATATTGGGTGTCGGGTTTTTCCTGAAGAAAGAGGGACTGTACACTTCAACCGGAATGGGCGATGCCAGTTTCGTCACCTCCCGCATGGTGCCGGTCACCACTACTGCGTCCAGCTGCGAAACGTCCTCCTTCAAGCCGATTTCAACTTCCGTGGTTCTGCCCGCCGCAACTTGGACGGTCACGGTTGAGGGAAAGTATCCAATTGAGGAAGTGTGAAGGGTATGATGGCCCGGGAGCACTCTGGCTATGGTGAATCTTCCTAGTGTATCGGTGATGGCAACTGCCTGCTGACGGTCAAGTTGAACGTGAGCGAAGGGTATCGGTTGGCCCTCACTGCGGACTACTCCATGAATACTGCCTGGCTGGGCAAAGCACGGAATGGACATCAGCCATAACAGAAACAAGCGGGGCGTCATGCCGGGTATTTAGGAATACAAAAATAAAAATTTAGGTAAATCTAAAAAATGAATAACAAAAAAACCTGTCGTTTCCGGCAGGCTTCTTTCTTAAGATTTGGCTGAAAATATCTATCGGTTGGGTCCTATCGGTGCCTTCTTCGCCAGCATATAATTATGTTTGGAAGAACCGTAGTGATATCCAAGGTTGAACGGCAGAGGGACCCGCCCTGGTGCTGCTTTGAAGGCTGAATCCAGGTCGGGCTGGTAACGCGATTCAAAAAGCTTGATGGGCTTTATGTACTCGCCATAGAACTGCATATCCCAACCCATTTTGGAGGCAAACTCCTTGTACGGGATTCCGGTATCATCCTGAAAGACCGTTTGAGAGTTGTCGGTGATGAGCCGCTTGATCTCGGTGAACGTCTCCCGGTGCATCAGATAGGAGGCCGACTTGATAAAAGTATTGAAAGGCTTCTTCTTCGCCAGAAACTTGCCGAACTCAGGTCTTTTCTTCAGATCATCATTAATAACATTCTGGCTGAAGTAGTAGAGTTGTTTGAACTGAAGTGTTTCACGGTCCCTGAAATCAACTCTAACTCCTTTCACCCGCCGCCCTTTCTTTTTATTCAGCTCTTCCATTGAGGTGAACACCGGTTGACCCTCGGGATCGAGATATAGAAATTGTTTTCCAACCAGTTCATGATTTGTGCGCTCCAGGAAGAAGATAATCAAAGGAAGTACCCCCCTGACTTTCTTGAAATCCTGGCGCATATTGTTGGTCTCAAAGAAGCTTTTGCGAAAGACATCACGAAGGGAGTGTCCAAGGCTGTCAAGAAATTCCTTGCGGCCTGCCTCGGTCAGGGTGTCAAGCGGATCGATATCGGCGATAGGTTCCAGGCCCACAAGCGTATAGCTTGGAGCTGATGGAAAAAGATAGTTTGCATGCAGGTAATCCGGTCCTGAAAAAGGATAGAAGAGGCTGAGTTTGGTGTCAATTCTTGCGCCGAGGTTCTCAGGCTCCCAGGATTCAATCTTGCCCAGGCGCTCACGGTACAGGCGGTTCCAGTTTGAATCGGTGGTGGACTTGTATTCTCTCCAGCTCTTTTCCTTTTCCAGGGCGCTGAATCTTCCGGAGTCAATCTGGTCCATGCCGGCCATGAATCTGCCAAGCGCATCCAGCTGCTTGTCATGCCTCAAGGTATCTGGCGGATTGAGGTGGGGAACGGTGTTGGTGTCGGTGTCTACAACAATAGAATCAGTCGTATGAGATGTGCTGTCCTTCCTCGTGGAGCAGGCTGCCAGCAGGAGAAGGACCGGCAGCAAATAGAACCTGGTTTTCAAGTAGCTTGTTTTTTGGCGGCGCTAAAATAATAAAGGATTAGACCCGGAACTATGGTAGCCAATGAATAGAAGATGATTTTGGGATCCTCCCGGAACATGTAATAGATCATCCAGCCCGTAACCACAATAAAGATGAGCGGGGGAAGCGGGTAGAGCGGGGTTCTGAATGGGCGATCCGCAAAACGCTTACGCAGGAAGAAGATTCCGATAACAGTAAGAAGCGAAAAGATGGAAAGACAGATTGATATGTATTGGATGATTTCCTTGAATGAACTAACCATTACCAGAAAAACGGACCATGCCGCCTGGATCAGGATGGCGATCCAGGGCATATTGTTTCGATTGGCAGCCGACAGCGGTTTCAGTCTTGGGTAATCTTCCCCCATCGCCTCCATAACCCTCGGCCCCGCGATGGTCATGGCGCTCAGGGTCGAAAGCAGGGCCATGCTGAACAACCCCGAAAATATTTTGCCAATCTCCGGACCGAATAGTTTGATGGCAACGACATTGCCAATATCACTTTGTCCGTCAAGTTCGTGGTAAGTGGCCACATACAGGAACATGGAATTGAGAGCGAGGTAGACGATTACCACAACTGCCGTCCCAATCAATAGGGCCCGCGGGAGATTCTTTACTGGGTTTTCAAGGTTCCCGGCGATGTAAGCTGCTGCATTCCATCCGGTATAGGCATACACTACAAAGACGAGCGATACGGCAAACCCGGGTGACAGGAGCAATTCGAGATCACCGGACTGCGGCAGAAAAGTGATTCCCGACAATGAGGTCTCATTCGCAAAAAAAGGTGCGATGCAGAAAAAGGTGATGAGAAAAAGTTTCAGACTTGTCAGTACATTCTGGGCCGCACCGCCGGTTTTTACGCCCATCAGATGCACACCTGAAATCAGGAGAATGGCCGTTGTTGCAACCAATTTCTCAGGAAGATGAAATAATTCAAACGAATAGGATCCGATGGCCAGCGCCACCGCGGAGATGGCCCCAGCAAAACCCACGGCCGTACTCATCCACCCGCTGAGAAATCCGAGAAGAGGGTGGAAGATTTTTCCCAGATAGAGATACTCACCTCCAGACCGCTGAAGGGTAGTCGCGATCTCAGCGTAGGTTAAGGCACCGCATAATGCGACGACTCCGCCGAGGGTCCAGAGCGTGATAATAACAAAACCGGAAGGAAGGGGACCGACCTGGAAACCCAGCGAGGTAAATACGCCCGTGCCGATCATGTTGGCGATGACCAGGGTAATACCAACCGTCAATGTATATTTAGTGGGTGCTTCCATTGGCTATAAGAAGGCGAGAAGTTGAGAATAATTTTCTGTCTTATGAAATGCGCTTCAGAATGTGAAGCCCATGTTTACGTATCCTTTGAACTGATTGGTTTTGTCGTTGTACATCAGCGTAATTTCAAATGGTCCGATGGGAGACCGGTACCCGGCTGAAAGACCATAGCCACTGAGAAGGTTGCCGGTTGTCAATTGATCAAGTTGTTTGTCAAGGAAATCAATCAGCCCCACATTGCCTCTCACCGTCGCCAGCAGGTTGGGGTAGGGCTCAAACTGTACACCTGCCAGAAATGCTGCAATGCTCCGGGTGTTCCCCTGGTTTTCGGTGAGCCCTACAAACGGAATCTGGTTGCGGATGAAATCATTAATCCCACCCACTGAATAGAAATTCAGGAAAGCCTGCTGGTAATTGAAGTTGATCCCGCTGTTCACCTGTGCCATCAGGGTCCATTTGTTGTTTAGCGCAAAGTAGCGTCCAGCTTTCACTTTCAATTGTTCATAAGAGTGAAAGTTGACATTAAGCGTGTCGGAGGAAAATCCAATTCCTTCTGAAATAAAAGTATAATCAGGCCGCTGGTTGAAGACTATGCCGGCCTGGATATCGACATAAGAGCCCTCCCTTGGAAATACCTTCAGATCAAGTGTGTTCTGTTGATAATACACGTAGGCATTCCAATAATCATTGGTACCACGGAATTCTGCTGTAGGTGAAAGCTTGGGTGTGAGGCCTAACCATTCGTGCATGATGCCGGCACCTACCATGGCTTTTGTTCCGAGCAGCCGGTAGAGCCTGAAATCGAGGTTTGTGTAATCGCTTTTATAGTCCGCTACCTGCTCGTAATCTGAATACAAAGGGAATCGGAAGTTTTCATGATAGAAGGATATCAATGAACCCCACCTTTCCCGACGGCCGAAGGACTGATCGTATCGGGCAAGAACACGGAAGTTGGAGCTCCAATTCACCTTGACGAAGGTTTTGGAGCGATTGAACAGCAGATTTCTTTTCGCAAGTGTGGTTATGAGCGCAACGTCAGTGTAGGAGTGGAAATGAAGCCCCACTTTCAAAGTGGTCGGAGCATTCTCCAAAGCTTCGCAGTTCAGTTTGGCGTGATTTTCTGCTGTAGGCTCGACAAAATAAGCGAGCCTTCTGAAAGAACCCGTGGCAAATGCCTTCCTGGCCGCCATGGATAGTTCGCGGGCCCCCGCCGCCTTTCCCGTTTCGAGGCCGAGTTTACCCGTAAAGTCCTTCATGTTGATGGTCTTGAGGCCGGTTGCAGTAATCTCGTCAATAACAACCTTGTCGGTTTTAGGCAGGCGGTCTGCCAAAGGCACTGCATCGGGATACCTGGCACGAAGTGAGTCCGCGATCTTCTTGAAGTGGGGGTAGTACTTCCTGCCCATTTCATTGCCAATCCAAAGCAGACTGTCAACCTGATCAAAACTCGCTGCCGAGAAGTTGTCCAGCGGAGGTTCAATCAGCAGATTGGTAAGTTTTCGTTCCTGGATGAAGTCCTCTGCATCTTTGTAAAATCCGATTTGGTAGAGAATATCGATCGCTGAGTTGAGTTTATCGGCGGGCATAAGGGGCGGTGAAAGGAGTACACCAATTACATAGTCGGCTCCCATGCTCTTTGCATCCCGTACCGGGAAGTTCCGAACAACACCGCCGTCCACCAGTTTCGTGTCATTGTAGGGAACGGCTGAAAATATGGAAGGTATGGCCATACTGGCGCGTATGGCTTTAACGATTTCGCCCTCTTTGAAAATCACAGGTTTGCCCGTGGCCACGTCGGTTGCCACACACCGAAACGGAATACTGAATTTGGAGAAATCCTTGACGTTGTGCACCGGGTAGAACAACTCCCCGAAAGTGAGCCAGATTTCTTCCGCTTCAATCAGACCCGTGTAAAACCTTGCTTTACCATTCTCAAAAGGCACTTCAAGAGCATAATTTCCGAACTCTCGTTTTTCATTCATGTTCACCATACTAATCGGCGGGCGATTGGAAAACATGCTGCTCCAGTCAAGCTTCCTTGCTATCTTCTCAATATCCTTCCCGGAATAGCCAACAGCGTACAGCGCCCCGATAATGCTGCCCATGCTGGTGCCTGTGACCATGTCAATTTTGAGGCCCGCACTGTCTATGGCTTTCAGAATTCCGACATGGGCAAGTCCCTTGGCGCCGCCGCCACTGAGTGTGAGCCCGATCTTTGGCCTGATGTCCTGTGCCTGAGTACAGAGGATCAACAGGAAAGCCCCAAGGGTCAGGAGTGTTCTATGCGCAATCGACCTAAGACAGAAGAATGTGTACATTGACTTTATTTCGCCAGTATTTTTTCAAGCACTTCTCCTGTTGGTCCATGAATCTCCATTGTGACGACCGGCTCCTTGCCTGACCAGTCGATCAGGAGCATTCCGAAATTCTTTGCAATTACCATTTTGCCAACCCTGTGTTCATTAGGTTCGGTCAATGTTTTGTAAGCCCACGTGTGGGTGAGACCGCTCGAGGTGAAGTCAAACAGTGGATTCGGAAGACCGTCAACAGTCATGCGGGAAAATTCAGCCATGTGCCGGTCGCCGGAGAGTATAATCGGTTGGGATGGCTTAAGCCTTGCGAGAAGGCTGAGCAGCCGTTGCCTGGACTTAGGGAAGTTGCCCCATTTTTCATTGGTGTGTTCGTTTGAAATGAACTGCACGCCCGATCCTATCAGGTGAATGGCCGCATCGGAGTTCGTCAGCTCCTTTTCCAGCCACTCCCATTGCACCTCACCAAGGATGTCCCCATCCGGATTGACTTCATATTTCCTTCCCTTGACCGTAGACTTGATAAGCGTATCGCGGAAGGCGCGAGTGTCCAACAGGATGATTTTAATCTTTTGCCGGCCTTTTCCATAGGTATAGCTGCTGTAAACTCCTTCGTGCTTTCGCACCGGATCATCTGCCGGGACATCAAGAAAGCGGAGCAATTCTTCTTTGCTTTCCTTCTTGCGTGAATAATATTTGCCGCCGTCATTTTGTCCGTAGTCATGGTCGTCCCAGATGCCAATGACAGGGCATGTATTGATGAGTTGAAGGTAATCCGGATTATGCTTCTGTTTGTCATAGTAAGACCTCATGAGTTTCGGATCATGGGTATCTGCATAGATGTTGTCACCCAACCAGATCCACAGCTGAGGATTTAGTGCAGTGACTGCTTTCCAGATCTGGGCAGAGTCCTGCTTGCTGCAGGATCCAAAGGCAATTCGGGTAAGAGTATTAGAGGAGGGACCCTGCGCGTATGTAACAGAAGGTGCAAACAGCAGGAAAGCAAGAAGGTAATGGGTTGTAGCACGCATTCACAAATTTAAGATACAATGCGGTATGTAATACGCTTTGATATTGGGGAAACGGCTATTTACCTTAACGGGATAATTATTCCATGAAGAAGCAATTGTTAATATCCCTGGCATGCCTGATGGTCATGCATTCCGTTTCGGCACAGGTTTCCGATGAAGAATATGCGCGGGCGCATTATGACAAGTTCGAATACCAGATCCCCATGCGAGACGGTATAAAGCTCTTTGCCGCCGTCTACATACCCAAAGATAAGACCCACACTTATCCTATTCTCATGCAGCGAACCTGTTACAGTGTTGCGCCTTATGGAGTGACCAATTTTCCCAACCGGACGCTGGGCCCTTCACCATTCCTGATGAGAGATGGATACATATTTGTTTATGAAGATGTGAGAGGACGTTGGATGAGTGAAGGTACCTTCGACAACATGCGCCCCAATATTACCGGCAACGACCCCAGAAACAAGACGGCCATTGACGAGGCCAGCGACACATGGGACACAATTGACTGGCTGATCAGAAATATCAAAGGCAACAATGGCAGAGTGGGGATGTGGGGTATATCATATCCTGGATTTTACACAGCCGCAGGTATTCCTGATGCACACCCAGCCTTAAAAGCATCTTCCCCCCAGGCTCCGATATCTGATTTCTTCTTTGACGATTTTCATCACCAGGGGGCTTTTCTTCAGAGTTACCTCGCAGCTTTTGGTGTATTTGGATATCAGCATGACAAGCCGACTGCAGAAAGCTGGTATGACGACAAGATGGCCCGATTTTCGGAAGAGGTCAAGGACGGCTATGACTTCAACCTTCGTGTGGGACCACTTAAGAATGCCACCACTCGGTTCCATCAGGATAATTTCTTCTGGCAGCAGGTGGTGGAACATCCCAATTACGATGAGTTCTGGCAAAAGCGAAATCTGCTTCCTCACCTTACAGGCGTGAAGCATGCTATCATGACTGTAGGCGGATGGTATGATGCCGAAGACCTCTATGGTCCATTGAATATTTATAAGAGAATAGAATCCACCTCCAGCACTTATAATACAATAGTAATGGGACCCTGGAGTCATGGCGACTGGTCACGTGAAAAGGGATATCAGATGGTCAACCACATCTATTTTGGCGACAGCATATCTACGTTCTACCAGCGGAATATTGAGAGGAAGTTCTTTAATGCCATTCTTAAAGAAAACCAGCAACCTGACCTGCCTGAAGCCTTCATGTTCGATTGCGGATTGAAACAATGGAAGCAATTTGCCCAGTGGCCACCGAAGGAAATACCTCCCGTGAAACTCTATTTCGCGGAAGGAGGGAAACTTTCCTTAAACCGACCGGTTAAGTCAGACGCCGTCTTCTCTTACATCAGCGACCCGGCTCATCCTGTGCCCTACACCTCGCAGACTGAAGGAATGATTTTTACCCCCCGTCGTTTTATGACCGATGACCAGCGTCAGGCTTCGCACCGGCCCGACGTGCTGACCTTTGAGACAGAACCCCTGACAGACAATCTGACCCTTGCCGGTGAGATCGCTGCACGACTGAAAGTATCCATGAGCGGAACCGATGCCGACTTTATCGTCAAGTTGATTGATGTGTACCCGGATAATGAGCCCAATGACCCTCGAAATCCATCGAATATCATCATGGGGGGATATCAGCAGCTTGTACGCCATGAAGTCTTCAGAGGCAGGTTCAGGAACAGCTTTGAGAAGCCTGAACCTTTCCAATCCGGGCAGGTAACGGATGTTGCATTTGCTTTACAAGACATCCTGCACACTTTCAGAAAGGGACATCGCGTTATGATTCAGATTCATTCTACCTGGTTTCCCTATATTGACCGGAACCCTCAGAAATATGTGGATAACATCTATAAAGCGAATGAAGAGGATTTTATTAAGTCAGAAATCAAAGTGTATGGTTCATCTATGGTTGAAATTGGCGGTGGAGAGAAACTCAATACAAAGGTTGAGGGCGTGAAGAAATAAACGCATGAGAATTCTGATAATGATTACCCTGGCGCTGAATGCTTCGTTGACATTGGCACAGGCAAAGTATGATACGATCCCGAATGTTCCGGATCACTATCTTCTGATGACAGAGAAGTTCAGCAATGAACCGGCCGCAAAAAAACCGGTGACAATCTTCCTTGGCAACAGCATTACTGAAGGGGGAAACTGGAAGAAACTACTCAAAGACTCCTCCATAATGAACAGGGGTATTTCAGGTGACAATACCTTTGGAGTGCTCAAGCGACTGCCGGAAATTACCAGACACAAGCCGGCCAGGGTTTACCTGCTCATTGGTGTCAATGATCTTTCCAAGAACATCCCGAATGAAATCGTAATAGAAAACATATTCTCCATTGTGAGCAGGATTCATGCGGCGTCGCCCAAAACCAGGATTTTTGTGCACAGTATCCTGCCGGTCAATCCTGAGGTGCAGGGATTCATGACCAGGTTCAATAAACCAGCTGACATTGTGGAAATCAACGGTCAGTTGAAGAAATACCAGGAGGCATTGAAATACACGTTCATCAATATCCATCAGGAGTTCTCGGATCAAAAGCAGCGGCTGGATTCCCGCTACACGAATGATGGACTGCACCTGAATGGAGCAGGATATCAGCACTGGGTCGATTTTCTGAAAAAGAACAAATACATTTGAGCGTTTCGTGATGCTGTTATGAAGAGATTCATTTTTCTTATCCTGCTTCCGCTATCCCTGCAAACCTCGGGTCAATTCAAGAACATCATGCTGGCCGAGCAGCGTGAAGGTGTCTACCCGCCGGTGGAGCCCACAATCGTCGTGAACAGCCGCAACACATCAAATATTGTGGCAGGAATTGTTCTGGATCGAGCCGTTTATTCCCTCGATAGCGGCAAAACATGGAATGAATCGGTCCTGCAGTCACCGTATGGTGTATTTGGAGATCCGGTACTGGTTTCAGACGCAAAAGGTCAGTTGTATTACTTCCATCTTTCCGACCCATCTGCCAAGGGCAGGAGCGATGATGCGTGGCTGGACCGAATAGTCTGCCAGACATCAGAGGATGGGGGAAAAACCTGGACCAAGGGTGCTTCAATCGGCAACAACCCTCCCAAAGACCAGGACAAACCCTGGGCGGCCATCCATCCCAAAAAACAGATTGCATACGTAACATGGACGCAGTTTGATAAATATGGGAGTCAGGAACCCGGATGTCAGTCAAACATCATGTTCAGCATGTCGACCAATGCAGGCAGCAAGTGGTCTAAGCCAGTGCAAATTAATGCAGACCCTGGCGACTGCCTCGACAATGATCTTACTGCTGAAGGCGCTGTTCCGGTTGTAGACATGGAGGGAAGAATATACGTGACCTGGGCCCGGAATGGTGGAATCTACTTTGACCGCAGCTATAATGGCGGGGAGACGTGGCTATACAATGATCTGCTGGTCACCAGACAGGAGGCAGGCTGGACCATGGATATTCCGGGGATAAGCCGCTGCAACGGCATGCCGGTTCTCGCTATTGACAACAGTTCCTCAAAGTCACGTGGTAGCCTCTACCTGGTATATGCAGATCAGAAGAATGGGCCAGAGGACACAGACATTTTCTTTGCCCGCTCGACTAACAAGGGTGATTACTGGCCGGCTCCCAAACGCATCAACAGGGATGAGCCAGGTCGCCATCAATTCCTGCCATGGATGGCTGTAGATCAGCAAACCGGACACGTTTACATTGTGTATTACGACCGGCGAGCCTATGAGGATTTGCGCACTGATGTGTATTTGGCATATTCATTTGATGGTGGAAATTCTTTTAAGGAAGTGAAGATCAGCGAAACGCCATTTGTGCCGGATGAGAAGTTCTTTTTCGGCGACTATAACAATATCTCAGCCCATGACGGCATCATCACACCCATATGGACGAGAATGGACAATGGGAAGACCAGTGTGTGGACAGCCGTCATCAAAGAAAGCGATCTGCCCAGGTAGGGAATCTTCTCAGGTCTGTTTTGTGATTTGATCAAACGCTTGAATGAATGTTTCAGGTTTCTGTGCTCCTGAAATACCAAAGCGATTGTTGATAATATAGAATGGTACACCAGTGATACCCCGTCTGTGATGAAGCGCCTCCGCCTCAATCACATCCTGAAGTGCAAGGTCAGTGTTTAGCAGATCGTTGCAAACCTCATCGGGTAGTCCCAGTTCCTTGGCTATCTTAATGATCCTTTCTTTTCCCGTGAGATCGACACCCTTTTCAAAATAGGAGCTCATCAGCATTTCTTTCAGATCTGCCTGCATCCCGTAACTCCTGGCAGTCCATAAAACGCGATGAGCGAAACGGGTGTTGGGTGACATCAAGTTCTTGTCAAACCGGAATGTCAAACCTTCCTCTCTTGCCGTCTCTGTCACATAGGCTGTGATCTCGTCAAATCTTTCTCCACCCCCAAATTTGGAAATGAGGTAGTCGTGGTGATTGATCCCCTCCTCCGGCAGTGAGGGATTAAGTTCGAATGGTGAGAACCAGGTTTTAAACTCGTATGCATCTCTCCGCTTCGCCATGGCCTTTTCGAGTCTTCGTTTGCCGATATAGCACCAGGGACAAACAACGTCGGAGATTATTTCAATTTCTACTAAGGGTCTCGTCATGGTTTATATAACTGGGATGTTTAACACAAAATGGTGGCCGGATAGTTTCAGGAAACCGCAAATGTGCCGGTTTTTCGATGCTTCTTGCTACATTTGCCCCTTCATCAGAAAAAACCATTCAAATGATTGCAGATAAGGTAAAATACAAAGTTAAAGACATCAGTCTGGCGGATTGGGGCAGGAAGGAAATCAAACTTGCAGAAGCAGAAATGCCAGGCCTTATGGCCATCCGGGAAGAGTTTGGCCCCTCCAAACCGCTGAAAGGCGCACGCATTGCCGGCTGTCTTCACATGACCATCCAGACCGCTGTACTTATCGAAACACTTGTTGAGCTCGGCGCAGAGGTATCCTGGTCCTCGTGCAATATCTTTTCCACGCAGGATCATGCAGCTGCGGC
>JAFEAM010000018.1:0-31334 GCA_018266395.1 Bacteroidota bacterium
GCCGCCGGACTTGATGACGTCCTTACTGCGATCCCGGATTTCAATGTAACCTCTCGGATCAATGGTTACGATGTCGCCCGTTCTGAACCAACCATCCACGGTGAACTTGTCATCTTGCTCGTCGGTGTTATAATAGGCTTTAGAAATCCAGGGGCCACGAACTTCCAATTCTCCCATGGTGATCCCGTCCCATGGCACGAATCCCTCTTCGTTGCGTGCACGAATTTCCACCATGGGTGCCGCCAGTCCCTGCTTGGCGCGATAATCATACTGCACTTCCTTGGGCTCCTTTTGCAGTTCGGAAGTCAGGCCGCATATGGTGCCGATGGGAGAGGTCTCTGTCATTCCCCAAGCATGAAGAATCTTGAGTTTGTGCCGTTCTTCAAACCCTACGATCATGGATCTGGGAGCGGCGGATCCGCCAACGACCATATATCGTAGAGAGGAAAGATTGAACTTGCCGGGGTTGGCATCCAGAATCGAAAGGATACCCATCCATATCGTTGGAACTCCGGCTGTGATGGTCACCTTTTCTTTTTCAAACAATTCAATCAGGCTGTTGCCGTCGAGATGAGGCCCGGGAAATACCTGCTTGGTGCCAAGGAAGGTACACACGAAAGGAAGTCCCCATGCGTTCACATGGAACATGGGCACTACTGGCAATACTATATCAGCCTCACGCACGGCAAGACCTTCTGCAAATGCGCCCACCATGGAATGTAATATTATGGAGCGGTGTGAGTACATGACTCCTTTCGGACGGCCCGTAGTGCCCGTGGTGTAGCACATCGCAGCAGCGGTGTTCTCATCTCCTTCAAAAGGGAAATAGTGAGCAGGGTCTGAATCGGCGAGCAATTCTTCGTAGTTCAGATACCCTGGTGCGAGCGAACCGCTGCCATTGGGAATGACGATGATATGCTCCGGACTTACTTTGTCCTTGAACTTTTCAAAGAGAGGAAGCAGGACCTGGTCCACAATAATGACCTTATCCTGCGCATGGTTGGCAATGTAAGTGAGATCGTCAGGCGAAAGCCGCAGATTCAGTGTGTGCAACACCGCCCCGATACACGGTACCGCGAAATAAACTTCGAGATGCTGGTAGTGATTCCACGAAAGTGTGGCCACTCTTTCACCTTCCTTCACACCCAACTTCTTGAGAGCAACGCCAAGCTGTTTGGTGCGTCGGGCCATATCGGCATACGTATATCGATGCAGGGATTTGTCCGGCTGACGCGTCACAATTTCCTTATGACTGAAAAACGTCTCTGCCCTTCTCAATACGGCTGGAAGCAGCAATTGGAAATCCATCATGAGTCCTTTCATAGGCGGGGATTGATAGGGTGGTTTTACTTCTTGATAAAGGCTTTTTCAATTGTTTCGATGGAGACACCCAGCGCCTTCCTCATGATGGCATCCAGTTCTTTCTCACTTCCTTCGAGGTGCAAGGTAGTATGATGATGTGTCCATTTTTGCCCGGGTGCCAGATCAAGAGCCGGTGAAGAACTTTCGTGCTCATAAAAGGGTCCGAGCTGTCCTCCTTTAACCAGGGGACCGTCATTGTAGGCGTTAACTGCATCACCATCAAAGGGATTCGTCTGAGTCTCCCATTTGGAATTGACATACGGACGGTCAGGATGGATGTCGAAAGTTACAAGTGTGAGAACGTGCCGTGAAGCATCGTAACTCCCCTGGATGTTTCTGGCAATGGAAGGAGGGATGCCGATCTTTCCCCTTGACTTTCCGTCGCCCCGGAAGAACAATACACTATCTGTCTTAACGAGGCGCTCGGATGAAATACTCCCGAAATAATTGTCGACGACTTTGGCAGCTGAGGAAGGGGTATTGCGATAAGGGATGATAATAGTTGTGGCAGGGGAGGGATTGAACATGCCGAGGATCCAAATGGATATAAGTCCACGCTTTTTAGTCCACGCTTCCTGTCCGGTATTCTTTATGGTATTTACCGTCTGGAAGCAGACCTTGCTCAGGTTCCTCACATCAATTCCGTAAAGTTTTTCAATCTCCTTGTCGTCAAGAAGTTTTATCTGTCTTTCGATTTCCATTTCAAAAGTAAAGCTGTCGTAATTGGTCAGCATGGCTGATTTGGTGAAAGTTGCCTGACCATTAAGGCTGGTCTTCAGTTCGAATGGTTCTGTATCGATGAGTGCCGGAGTTTGCCAGTTTTCGTAATCGAATGACTTCCCTTTGGTAAAAAACACGGCGTACTGACCTCCCTCTGGTCCGATCCAAAACCGATCCTCACCACCATACGGATTCATGTGTGGTTGGGAGGTTACGGCATCAATCAGGTCATAATTAAGCCAGCCGTAGCTCAGGCCGAGATCGCCACGTGAAGTGCTAGTCATCACACGCCCCTGGTAGTCTCCAACTACCAGCACTTTGCCCTGGCCTTTTAGATCTTGTAATATGACGACTTCCTTATTGCGCGCAAGGAAATTCGCATCATAACCAAAAGATCCTTTGGCGAAACTCACCGTATCAGAGGTTACCGTTTCTTCCTGGCGTCGGGTGCCGCAACCCGAAAGCAACAAACTCAGAGACAGTGCAACGACGATGGTGCTCGTAAAAAGCAGGTGGAAGGATATTCTCATGGGCAGATCAATTCACTTCCAGTTCATCCTTGGATGGAAGTTTGGGAAAAGGGTTATGAGGTTCAGACTGATACCAATAGGCGACTGCCGAGATGTCTGACTGCTGAGGAAGATAGCGGCCGCCGCTGCGCCACCCCAGGTCCTGGATGGTTACGCGCAGGTCCTGTTCAAAACGGATGGGATCTGTGATGTGCCATCGATACATACCAAAACGCTGCATCACCTTGTAGTGCCCGTCACCCCTCACTACCTGATGAAGGCCGGCATACGCTGTGGAGAATTCAGTGTAGGCAGTCATGTCGATGGCGGGCTCTTTCTTTTTCGTATCGAAGTCGTAGGATCCGCAGAAATAATCTTCAGTTCCGGTGCCATTGATCGTCGGAAAGTCCTTGTCCCCGTCCATGAAGAACTTGATTTCTCCTTCTCCCCACCAGCCGTTGTTGTGCACACCCCAGGCAAGATAGGTGCCTACATAGTGCCCCCTCCCTTTGATATTGTCAACGATGGTGAATACATCCTTGTACTTCACCGGATTGGTGCGTCGGAATTGCGCATGAAAGTAGGCCGCATCGTCGGGAACATCGGTCAGTGTGTAATCTATCTGATAGAAGATGGTTACTTTTTCCGTGTTGATGTTTTCAATCGTAACCCTGCACTTCTTTTTGAAAGGCATCACCCAGTAGCTGTTAAAAGCGCTGCCGGGATTGACGGTCACAGCCAGTGAATTCAGTTGCGAATACTCTCCCCATCCCATTCCGAAGAAATCTCCCAGCGGCACTTCGACCGAGGGCTGCGATTCATCATCCCAGTACATGCGGAGGATGGAGTAACGCCAGGTTCCGGTGGGTGTCAACCAGATATGTTGGATGGCTCCGGATCCTGTAATCTCTGCAAGGGTATATGTTTTCCCTGGGTCGATGACGACGTAGGGATTGACTTTCCATCCTTGTCCCAGATCACGCGCATTGTTGGAAGCCACTCCTTCCTTGGCCATTCCGCCTTTTCCCTTCTCTCCCGTAGGATTCTCTGCACTGATGGAACGGGTTTTCGCCTTGGAAAGGCGGAACAGGTTATCAAGTCCGACACCAAGTCCATTGAAAGAATCCTGAGAATAGGCAATAGTAGAGGTCAGGACAAAAAGGAGGGCAAGCATGTTCTTCATGTGGCGATTGAATGATGGGAGTCTAATTTAAGAATTCCGGAATAATTTCCGCCCGGAACTTAATTAGATCATCATTCAACTCAAGCTTTCGCGTATTGCACCGTATTGGTCAACGTGCCGATGCCTTCAATTTGAATTTCCACAGTATCACCCGGCTGCAGCGTGAAGTCGTTTCCGGGAACTACGCAGGTGCCGGTCATCAGGAAGCATCCATGCGGAAATGTACTTTCGCGAAAGAGATATTCTGCAAGTTCTGCATGCGACCGTTTCATGCGACTGATGGGTGCGCCGTCGCTGAAAACTGCTTTATCATTTCTGCGAATTTCCATTCTGATCATAGTCTCAGGTGCAATCGGTGTTTCTGTTACCAGCAAAGCGGGACCAAGTGCAGCGCTCCTGTCATAAATCTTGGCCTGAGGAAGGTAAAGTGGATTCTCGCCTTCAATGCTCCTTGAACTCATGTCGTTTCCAATGGTATAACCCTGCACGTTTCCCTGGCTATTGATGAAAAGGGTCAATTCGGGTTCCGGTACGTTCCAGGTGGAATCTCTCCTTATATATACTGCCTCGCCGGGCCCGGCCACACGATGGGGCAGAGCTTTGAAGAAAAGCTCCGGCCGCTCGGCATCATAGACCTTGTCATAGAAATTGGCGCCTCCCGACTCCTTCGATTCCTCCATTCTCGCCTCTTTGCTGCGACGATAGGTAACGCCGGCTGCCCAGATTTCCTGTTGATCAATGGGGGCAAGTGGCGTCTCACCGAAGCCCGATAGTGATTTGGCCCCGGTCATTGTATTCAGTAGATAGGCGTGGAGGTCATTCCTGTTGATGATCTTCTCCCACGAGCCGTCGATTGCATAGTAGCGCTCCTCGTGTGCAACGACTACGCCGGACTTAATCTTGTACAGCAGCATTCACCCGAATTTGGCGCGAATCACGTAAGTTCAGTCAGTGCCTTGACCAATACATCCAGCTCTGCCGTCGTTGTGTAAAGGTTGGGACTGATCCGGCATCCATGGACGTTGGCGCCGTCAATTGCTACGGTGTAGATTTTGTATTTCTTCATCAGTGTGTCAGCGAGATCGCCTGGCTTCATGCTTTTGACACCTACATTGCCAATGCCGCAGTGACGCACAGGATCGGCAGGAGTATTCACCACCACGCGAGGGAGATCACGCACCTTCGATGTCCAGTAAGACTGAAGGAATCGAAGGCGGGCTTCTTTCCTCTCAGACCCGATCTTATTGTGAAAATCGATGGCATTGGCAATAGCCAGGTCAGTGTGCACCGGATGGGTGCCGATGTGATTCAGCCTGTAGATGTCGTCAGGCTTTCTTTCTCCGTCTGCAAGCAAAGGCCATACTTTGCTGATGTTTTCTTTCTTCACATACAATATGCCAGCCCCGAGAGGAACGCTGAGCCACTTGTGAAGGCTTGCGCCGTAGAAATCACAACTCAAGTCAGGAATCTTAAAACGGAAATGTGCAAAAGCATGGGCTCCGTCCACCATTACGAGCACGCCCTTGCTATGTGCCATATCGCAAATCTTCTTGACCGGCAGAATCTGGCCGGTTATGTTGACCATATGGCAAACCATCAGGAGTCTTGTTTTAGACGTGATGGCTTTCTCGTAAACACTTACGATCTCTTCATCTGATGATGGATGATTAGGTACGGACACCATCTTATTGACTACACCAAACCTTTTGGAAATCAGCTTGAAATGATCCAGCATCGCGCCGTAATCCTGTTCGGCCATCACTGCTTCGTCACCGGGCTTCCAATCGAGTCCACCAATGACCATGTCCAGTGACTCTGTTGTATTGCGGGTAATGACCAGTTCGTCCGGTGGGCAGCCTGCCATATCGGCGAGCTTGGCTGCCATCGCTTTCTTATTGTCCCACTGCACCGTTCGCATGTAATAGGAGCCCTGATAGTTCACCTCTTTCACATGATTGATAAAGTGTTCAAGGGTCTCCTGCGGAAGGAAGCAGTAGTAGCCATTCTCAAGATTGATGTAATCTGGTTTGAGGCGGTACCCGCTTCTTATTCCGGCCCAAAACTCTTCGTCGCCGGCAAGTTGATCAGCAGAACGACCACCCGATTCGGCGATCCACTCATCCATGGCCTTGAGCGGGCCTGAGGCGGTCAATCCTGCGCCAAGCAGGGAAAGGCTCTTGAGAAATGTGCGTTTGTCCATATTTACTTACAAAGTGATTAATTACAATTTAGATGATTTATGCTTCAATATCGATTCTGTTTGATTGTCGGCTATAAAGCAGCAATCCTCTTAACCTGTTCCAGGACAAAGTCCACTTCTGCTTCTGTATTGTAGGCCGAGATACCCATTCGGGTCACACCACCTTTTTCAAGAAGGCCTAATACTTCGATAGCGTGCATGGCATAGAAATGTCCACCCCAGGCACAGATGTTCTTTTCCGCAAGAAGGGCGCAGACCTGGTCTGGAGTTTTCCCTTTCGTAGTAAAAGAAACCGTTGGTGTCCTTGAAGCTTTCGAAAAGTCCTGACCGATCACACTCACACCCTTTATCTTATTGAGACCTTCGTACAATTTTCCGGCCAGCTTATGCTCGTGGGCTGCAATGGCATCATAGGCGGTAACGAGGCGTGAGCGCAATGATTCGCCTGTTCCCAGTCCTGCGATAAACTTTACAGCTGCTGCAACGCCTGCGATAGCTGCATGGTTGAGCGTTCCCGTTTCTATGGAGCCAGGCGCTATTTGAGGGGCGGTGCGCAGCCTGTCTGTAGGAAGGCGATCCAGTACGCCTGGCTTGGAGTACAAAATTCCAACATGTGGTCCGTAAAATTTATAGGCAGAACAAAGCAGAAAATCACATCCGATATCTTCAACATCTATGCTGAAGTGCGGCGCATAGTGAACTGCATCCAGCAATAACCAGGCATTGTACTTGTAGGTCAGCTCGCGAACCCGCTTGAAGTTGTTGACAGTGCCGATGCTGTTGGCAGACATGCCCATACACACCAGTCTGGTGTTCTCATTTATCTTTTTCTCATAGTCTTCGTAATCCAACTCTCCACTCGGGAGAAGATTCACTTCCCTGACCCTGACTCCAAAGTCCCGCAGGGTCAGCCACGGGCCGCGGTTGGCTTCATGGTCCAGTTGTGTGATCAACACCTCATCTCCGGCACGAAATATCCTGGACATGGCTCTGGCAAGAGAGAAATTCAGTGTGGTCATGTTTTGACCGATGGATATTGTTTCTGCCCCTGGCGCTCCCAGCAGGGCGGCCATGGCTTTCCTCATGTCATCTATGATGGTATCAGTCTCCTGCGTAGTCACGAATGCACCATGACTATTGGCATTCGAGTGCGTGTAATAATGAACCACTGCATCAATTACACCTTGGGGCACCTGGGTCCCTGCAGGACCATCAAAATACACCATCGGCATGTCACGATAGGTTCTGGAAAGGGAAGGAAATTGACTTCTGAGGGCGTTGGAATCTATAGCCATTATTAGAAAGTGTTATTGGGGTGAAAGTAATGAAATTTGGAAGGATCAACATGGTCTTTGCCATTCCTGTAATGTGCAGGTGTTGGGCGGAATTTTCTTTATAGATTGGCCGCTTTCCAAAAAATCAGCAACACCTTATGAAGTTCTCTATGCGAAGTATCCTGATGGCCGTCGTCATGTTGACGCCTGCCTGGCTGCGCGCGCAGGACGAGGTAGACCTCAAACCGGTTACCCGTACCTATGCCATCACCAATGTGAATATCATCCAGGGTCCTGGCCGTAAAATTGAAATGGGCACCATTCTTCTTAAGGATGGCCTGATTGTGAATGCCGGCAAAGGCATCGCTATCCCTTCCGATGCTGTTGTCATCAAGGCCGATTCGATGTACGCCTATGCCGGATTTATTGATGGGCTTACCCGTGCAGGCGTGACAAAGCCAAAGGAAGAACAAAGAGAAAAAGTAAAAGACCCCGGCAATCCAACCCCGGAGCGGGCAGGTATCACTCCCCAGACCGATGTCAGAGCATTCCTTAACCCCGCCGACAAAGGCCTGGAAGAATTGAGGAACCTGGGCTTCACAACCGTTCAGGTGGTGCCTTACGGAAATTTCCTGCCTGGGCAGTCGGCCATCGTCAATACTGCAGGCAGCAGTGGCGATGCAATGGTCTTGATAAACAAAGCTTCACTTTACTCTGAATTTACTCCCGCACAGGGTGTATACCCCGCTACCGTATTGGGCGTGATGTCGAAGTACAGGGATCTATACCGTCAGGCGGCACAGGCAAAGTCTTACGAAGCGCTTTATGCTTCCAATCGCAACGGTTTGGAGCGTCCGGCCAATGATAAAATTCTGGAAGCTTTCTATCCTGTAATTGACCAAAGGGTACCTGTGCTCTTTCGCACGGAGAAGCTTCTGGATGCCAACCGTGCTATGACATTGAAGAACGATCTCGGATTTTCTCTGGTACTGGCAGACCTGAAAGACGGATGGCCTCTTATTAATAAGATCAAGTCCTCAGGGGCTCGCGTGTTTCTGTCACTCGACCTTCCGGAAGAATTGAAGAAAGACAGTAAGAAGGATGCCAAGGATTCTAAAGCCTCCACACCCGCACAGGTTGAAAAAGAAGCACTGGACAAAAGAAAGGCAGAGGCTATCGCAAACTATACCGCTCAGGCAGCTGCATTTCAGAAGGCAGGAGTGCCATTCGGATTCACCAGCATGAGTGCCAAATCCAAAGATATCCAGGCCAATCTGAGGAGGATGATCGCCGCTGGATTGCCCGAAGATGCGGCTCTTGCCGCCTTGACCACCACTCCCGCTCAAATGCTGGGACTGTCCGATAGAATGGGAACCATAGACAATGGTAAGATGGCCAACCTGGTTATTTCCGATAAGCCTTACTTTAACGAGAAGGCAAAAGTGCGCTATGTATTCGTCGATGGGGTGGCGTACAAAATGGAAGTAAAGGAGACAAAGAAATCAGATCCCAATGCCAAAGTGGAAATTGAAGGCAGCTGGAGCACAGTGACACAGGGCCCGCAAGGCAACAGTGATGGCAAGGTGGTATTCAAGAAGGATGGTTCCGGATATTCCGGCACAGTATCAGGCGGACGGCTTACCAGTCCTGTGGACCTTCAGTCGGTCTCATTGGATGGCAATAGCCTCACCTATAGTTACACCGTCACTTTCGGCAGCAACTCGGTAAAGATCGATGTGGAGGTTTCCGTAGAGGGAGACTCTTTCAAGGGTACCACTACAGCGGGTCGCTTTGGAAGTTCATCCATTGAAGGAACCCGCGATCCCAAAAAATAACAGCTAAAGATGAATCTCATGAAAAAGATAATATCCATCATTCTCGCCCTTGCATTTGTCTCGACCGGGTTCGGACAAATTGAAAAGGGTAATATGCTGATCAAGAATGGCACCGTGCTCACCGTGACTAAAGGAACAATGGAGAACACGGACGTGCTGGTCAAGGACGGCAAGATTGCCCAGGTAGGAAAAAATATTGCAACACCCGCAGGGGTGAAAGTAATCGACGCCACCGGGTTGTATGTGATGCCGGGAATAATCGATGCGCACTCACACATTGGTTTGGATGCCATCAACGAAGGGACCAATGCCATAACGCCTGAAGTCTATACCGGCGATGTCATCAATCCATTTCAGACCAGCATCTATCGTGCGCTCGCAGGAGGCTGCACCATTTCTCATGCCCTGCATGGATCAGCCAACTCCATTGGAGGTCAGTCTCAAACGATTAAACATCGCTATGGCGTGTTTGACCCTGACCAGCTTAAGATGGAAGGCGCTCCGCGTACGATCAAATTTGCTCTGGGTGAAAACCCGACAGGACATGGCAGAAGAGACGGTGTTCAGCCCCAGTCACGTATGGGTGTTGAGTTTGTCATCCGCAAGGCCTTCTCCGAGGCTAAGGAATACATGACGAAATGGGATGCCTACAACAAGAACAAGGCGGTCAAAGGATTCAGGGGAGCACCGCCTGCATATAATCTCCGCATGGAGACGTTGGCCGATATCCTTCGTGACCGGATCATCCTGCATTGCCATAGCTATCGCGCTGACGAAATCCAGATGCTCCTCAGGGTTTGCAAGGACTTCGGCATCAAACGGGTTGTATTCCAGCACACGAATGAAGGATTCAAAGTGGCTCCTGAACTGGCCGCGGCCGGCGCGATGGCATCGGTGTTTGCGGATTGGTGGCAATACAAACTTGAGGTCTATTACTCAACTGCCTACAACGCAGCTATCCTGGTAAGGAATGGCGTAGTCACATCAATCAATTCCGATTCGCCGGATCTTATCCGTCACCTCTATCATGAGGCCGGCAAGACACAAAAGTATGGCGGCCTTTCCGATGACGAGGCGCTCTCATTGATTACGATCAACCCCGCCAAACAACTTGGCATAGAGTCGAGGGTAGGATCGATTGAAGTGGGCAAAGATGCCGACTTCGCCATTTTCAAGAATCATCCGCTCTCCATCTATGGCGTTCCCCAATACTCTATAGTGGACGGCATTGTCAGGTTTGATCGCGAGAAAGACCCCGCGGACATGCGCCTGATGCCCGAACCACGGGAAACCATAGATGTGACATTCTTTGAAAGCGGCCATGTGCATGACAATTGCATGCAGGGTGTCGCCGGTGAATTGTTGTTCGAGGAGTCAGGATCAGAAAACAAATGAGGATTAACAGTATGAAAAAGATTCAGACAATATACGGCGTTGTACTGGCCGTTATCTGCCTTGTGGTCATGAACGTGGATGCGCAGTCACCGAAAGCCAAAAAGGGAACGTTTGCTCTCACAGGCGCCACCATTGAAACAGTAACAAAGGGTACCATCCGTAATGGCACAGTAGTTATCAGTGATGGAAAGATCGCGGCTGTTGGTGCCGATGTGCAGGTGCCCTCCGGTGCGGAAGTCATCAATTGTGCAGGAATGACTATCTACCCAGGAATGATTGATGGCGGTACCAAGATAGGTCTTCTCGAAATCGGCCAGATTGCACAGGCAACAGATGAGCGTGAAAGTGGCGAAGTGATTCCTCAGATCAGGGCGCTGACTGCAGTGAACCCCAATGCCACAGCCATTCCCGTCACCAGAATAGCTGGCGTGACTACCGCCTTGGTTTACCCGGAAGGAGGATTGCTCCCGGGTACCGCTGCGCTTGTCAATCTGCATGGGTACACACCTGACCAGATGTATGCAGGGTTCGAGGGCGTAGTAGTAACATTTCCTACAACCGGACGGCGTGGTTTCTTTGATCGCCGTACGGACGATGATATCAAGAAGGCATCGGAGAAGGCACTCAAGCTGCTCAATGATGTTTGGGAACGCGCAGTTCAATATCACAAACTGGATTCTGCTTCGGCAGGGAAGGGCGTGACGTATTATCCTGAGATGTCAGCATTGCTGCCGGTAGTTCGGGGACAGATGCCGCTGCTTATTGAAGTGAATGCACAAAAAGACATCCAGACTGCCACCAAATGGGTCAAAGACCATAAGGTGAAGAAAGTAATATTCACCGGAGTCGCCGAAGGATGGCGTGAGGCGGAGAATCTGGCGAAAGCCAACATCCCTGTTATCGCAGGGCCAGTGATTGCCATCCCGACCCGCGATTACGACCGATACGATGCTGCGTATGCTAATCCGGGATTGATGAGAAAGGCGGGAGTCAAGGTCGCCATTCGCTCCAATGAAGACGGCAATGGAAACTACAGAAACCTGCCTTACCATGCAGGCTTTGCTGTTGCCTATGGCATGTCGAAAGAGGACGCGCTGAAAGCAATCACCATTGTTCCGGCAGAAATTCTCGGTGTCAGCGATAAGTTGGGCTCTATTGAAGTGGGGAAGGTGGCCAATCTCTTTGTATGCAATGGCGACATTTTCGAAACGAAGACCCAGGTGAGCCACGTCTTTGTTGCAGGCTGGCAGATGCCCATGCAGAGCCGCCAAACGTTGCTATATGAGGAATTCCTGAAGCGTGAACCTGGCTTGACCAAATAAGAAAGCCATCAGACGAATTAGAAAAGGGTTGGGGATGTCCTCAACCCTTTTTTTGTGCCCGATTCCGGGCAATCTTCATTCATCACAGAACTTTTTAGGCTGGTGGTGCATCCATAAGAAAACCCAGTTTGCCAGGCGTTCGTTTCATTCCATTACTCCGGTTGTTATGCTGAAGAATCTCTTGAAAATTTCCCTGAGAAACCTTGTCAAGGACAAGGGGTACACTTCACTGAATGTATTGGGATTGGCCATAGGAATTTCTTGCAGCTTGTTTCTGCTGCTTTACATTCTTGATGAGCTGAGTTACGACCGGTATCACCGGAAGGCTGAGAATATTTATCGCCTTGTCTCTAATGTCCAGGAGCCCGATAATGCGTTCACCTGGGCAGCTGTGCAGATGCCGTTGGCAGACGAATTGAAAGACAACTATCCGGAGGTGCTCAATGCTGTAAGGTTCTTCGCCATGCAGCGTGACCTGTTCAAAGTTGGCGACAAGGAGCACTACGAGTCACGGTTCTATTTTACCGATTCAACAGTTTTTGATACGTTCTCTTATGAATTCATAGCAGGAGATCCTGCCACTGCCCTTGATCAACCTCTTTCCATTGTACTCACTGAAAAGACGGCACGCAAGTACTTTGGTGATCCAGCTTCTGCTCTGGACAAGACCATTCACGCAGAACGACGTCAGGAGGATTACAAAATCACTGGTATCATCAGGGACGTTCCCCTTAACTCACATTTTCGATTTGATGCGCTGATGTCCAAGAGCTCACGACCTCAGTTCCAGGGATCGTGGGGCGGCTTTGGCATCACCACATATATAGAACTTCCTTCAGGGTATGACCCCTCCAAATTGCAGCCCGTCCTGGACAAAGTGGTAAAAGAGAAAGTCAATCCCGTTTTTGAAAAAGTCGGGGTGAAAGTGCAGTATGGCCTTCAGCGCATCACGGACATTCACCTCTATTCCAGGATACAGGATGAAGCGGAGGCAAATGGGGATATTTCCTATATCTACATTTTTGGATCCGTCGCGGCATTCATGCTCCTCATTGCCTGCATCAACTACATGAATCTGGCAACGGCGCGTTCGGCGGGTCGTGCCAAGGAAGTTGGATTGAGGAAAGTGATGGGCTCGCAGCGGGCTCAATTGGTGACACAATTCCTCACTGAGTCGGTAATGGTAACGCTGATGTCGCTTGCCATCGCACTAATCCTGATTTACTTCCTCCTTCCGCTATTCAATACCCTCACGTCCAAGGAAATTACACTTTCCTACCTGCTGAAGCCCGAGGTGGTGTTCAGTATAGCCGGCATGATCCTCGTCACCGGTGTGCTGGGTGGCAGCTATCCGGCGTTTTACCTTTCCGGCTTCAATCCGGTGAACGTGCTGAAGGGGAAGATGACTGCCAGTGGTGGCGGCAAATTGTTCCGGAGATCCCTGGTGGTACTCCAGTTTGCCCTGAGCATCTTCATGTTGATTTCCACATGGATCGTATTTGATCAACTTCAGTTCCTGAGAGAAAAGGATCTTGGTTTTGACAAGGAGAATGTGCTGCGCCTGAACCTGAGTAATCAGGCCATGATGAAGCAGGGTGAAGTTTTGGCAGAGCATCTGCGCCAGCTTCCGGAAATACAGTCGATCGGCAAGTCCGATGCTTCACCTGGCGAAGGAATTGGAAAGGCATTGATGCAGGTGGAGGATGCGGATGGAAAAATGGTGGACCGCGGAGTCGACCTTTACAGTGCCGATTACCAATACGTGTCCACGCTGGGAATGGAGATCGTTCAGGGTCGGAACTTCAGCAAGGACAATCCTTCAGATACCACCTATGCCATCCTCGTCAATGAAAGCATGGTGAAGAGAATGAACTGGAAGGATCCGCTGGGGAAGAAATTCCAGGCAGGTGGGGGACCTGGATCAATTGATAAGCGCGTGGTGGGGGTGATAAAAGACTACAATCAGAATTCACTGTATGATGCGATTGAACCGCTGATTATCCTTCTGGCCAAGGACCAAAACTGCAACTACATGTTTGTCCGGTTATCCAAAGGCGATGTTTCAGCCATGCTGAAGAATGTGCAGCGTGTATGGTCTGAGGTTTTCCCCAATAATCCATTCGAGTATGCCTTTCTGGATGAAGATCTTGACTCCCAGTACAAGGCAGACCAAAAGAGGAGCCGTATCTTCACTGCGTTTTCAATGCTGACCATGGTGATCGCCTGCCTTGGACTGTTAGGTCTCGCGGCTTATTCAACAGAACAAAGAACCAGGGAGATTGGCGTGAGGAAAGTGATTGGTGCGGGAATCCCCAACCTCGTGCGACTGATGGCCGGCGAGTTTCTCGTACTGGTCTTCATCGGTATGATCATAGCCTTTCCTGCCGCCTGGTATTTCACCAACCAATGGCTGCAGAATTTTACGTACAGGATTCAAATGAACGGGGAATGGCTGACCTTCCTGTTGTCTGCGTTTGCAGCCATGACGATAACCTTGTTGACGGTGGGTTATCACGTGGTGAAAACGGCCATGGCCAATCCGGTAAACTCGCTCCGGGTAGAATAGACTTACGCTTTTGCGGGAACTTTGAATCCCCGCTGACGACATGCTTCAAAGGTCACAATGGCCGCTGCATTGGAAACATTCAGCGAGTCGATAGTGCCCAGCATCGGGATGATGATGTTGGCGTCCGAGGCTTTCACCCAATCATCGGAAAGACCCGTCGCCTCGGTGCCCATTACAATAGCTGACGGAAGGGTGAAATCCGTTTCTGTATATCGCTTGGAAGCCTTTAGGTAGGTGCAGTAAATCCTGAGTTGATGTCGGCGGACCCAGCGGATGGTTTCTTCATTGGTAGCAGAGGCAATCTGACAGGTGAAGAGACAGCCGAGGCTTGATCGTACCACGTTCGGGTTGTAGAAATCTGTTTGAGGATCGCAGATGATTACGGCATCTACGGCCGCCGCATCACTGGTGCGAAGAATGGCACCCAGGTTTCCCGGTTTCTCCACGCCTTCCAGAATCAACACGAGGGGATTGGTACTCAGGTGTATGTCTTCCAGCCGATGGGGTTTCATTTCGGCCACGGCCACCACACCACCGGAATTTTCACGTATGGCAATCTTGTCAAAGACCTCCTGGGTAACTGGAACAAGAAACTTGTCATCAATTCCAAGAGACAACAGGTCCTTTTCGGGAAGTATATCTACACAATAAAAAAGGTTACCGATACGGTACCCTGCCTTCAATGCCAGGGTGATCTCTTTTTTACCTTCAATAACAAACTGCTGCTGCCGGCGTCGCTCCCTCGGCTTTTCAAGTGACAGCAGGCTCTTTACCTTGGGATTGTGTGGGCTGGTGATAACCGTTCCGGACTTCATGAGACAAACTTAAAGGTACGGATAGATGAATGAATTGTCAGTACCCGATATTCATAGATGACTGGGATTCGGTACTTTCGCAGCAAATGTGCTTATGAATATTAAATTTCACGATAGCGAAACGAGGGAATCAGTATTTGCAAAAGTTCAACGCCACCTCGATGAACTGAAACTCCGTGCCACTTCCAGGGACATGAATCGCCCGTGGGGTGGCTTCTTCGTCATTGATGAATCACAGGCTCATGATTTCGGCGGTCACTTCTTTCCCGGCATCGAGGTTCGTTCCCTTCAGATCAGCGGCAAGCTCAGCCCGAAGATTCTCATGGTGCAGCCTTCCATGAGGCTGTCGTGGCAATATCATTTCAGGAGAGCCGAGATCTGGAAGTTAGTCGCCGGACACGCTGGCGTTGTCACCAGTGATACAGACCAGGAGGGACCCTTGCTGGAACTGCAGTTGAATCAAATCATCAGACTTCAACAAGGGCAACGGCATCGCCTGGTGGGTTTGCCCGGCGGGTGGGGAATGGTTGCAGAGATATGGCAGCACACTGACATAAACAATCCATCCGACGAAAATGATATTGTACGCCTGCAGGATGACTTTGGCAGGTAGAACCTTAACCGCCCACCCATGAACCTTGACAGAAGTCTTCTGCAAAGAAGTTACCTGTTCTTCGTCATCTTTCTCCTTTTGGCGGTGGCGGCATTCTGGTTCACGTATTGGACGCGGCTGGGCCAGCAGGAAAATTACAGGATGCACCTTCACGGGATCGCGCTGTTTCTCTGGTGTGCCATTCTCATCACACAGGCAATCCTCGCGCGCTCAAACAGGAATACTTTGCACCGCGGCCTCGGAAAGTTTTCATACTTCCTGATTCCGTTTATGGTATTCACTACCATTGACCTTCTGAAATATAAAGTGGATCATCTTGCGGCACCATCGGCGATGGACTATTGGTTCATTTCGCTCGTGCTGAATGCGGTCATAGCCCTTCTCATCTTCTATATCCTGGCGATCAAATACCGCAAAACTGTTGCGTTGCACTCCAGGTTCATGCTCTCTACCGTGTTTCCCATGTTTACCCCTGTGACCGACCGGCTCATTGCATTCTATCTCCCGGGTCTCACCCGCTATCTTCCTCTCATTGAGGGCAACCCCATCCGCCCCGTAGCGGGTTTCATTCTCTGTGATGTCATCCTGACAATACTCTGTATTGCGGACTGGAAGTCATCCCGGACACGATGGGTATTCCCCGTCGTGTTGCTGGTGATGCTGACATATCATTATTCCGTTATGAACTTCTACCGCTTCAGTTTCTGGCAGAAATTTGGCCAATGGTTCATTAACTTCTGAATAGGAGAATGAAAAAGGCAACTGACAGGATAAGAGCATTGCAGGGGGACATTACCCGGATGCAAGTGGACGCCATTGTCAATGCTGCCAATAACTCCCTCATGGGTGATGGAGGTGTGGATGGTGCAATTCATCGGGCAGGCGGACCCGCGATATTGGATGAATGCAGGAAAATTGTTGCGAGGCAGGGTGGTTGCCCTACGGGTGAAGCCGTGATCACCACAGCTGGCCGCATGCCATCCAGGAATGTCATTCACACCGTTGGGCCTGTATGGCGGGATGGTCTTCACAGAGAAGATAAACTGCTCGCATCCTGTTATGCGCGCTCCCTTCAACTTGCATTGGACCATGGCTGCAAAACTGTCGCCTTTCCCAATATCAGTACCGGCATCTATGGTTTCCCGAAAGCCCGGGCTGCCAGGATCGCCGTAGAGGCGGTGACGGCTTTCTTGAATAAGCACGAAGAGATCCAGGAAGTGTCACTTGTATGTTTTGATGAGGAGAACTTGCAGTTGGTCGCAGAAGAACTGAAGTTGCAGGCTCAACGGTGAAGAAGGAATCTCGGCGACTGTCCTTAACTTGTGATCAGAATAAACCTCTGACGATTGCAACTCCCGGTCATTAACCCATCATCATGGACGGAGTATGAGCTCCTGGATTCCGGCAACTTTGAAAAGCTGGAACGTTTTGGCAGATACACACTGATCCGTCCTGAACCCCAGGCCATCTGGCAGCCTGTCCTGTCAGCTGCAGAGTGGAAGCAGAAAGCGCACGCCCACTTTACACGTGAGCAGAAGGACAAATTCAGATTTACAGATGAAGTGAAAGGCGGCTGGAAAAGACTGCGTGATATTCCTGAAAGCTGGAACATTCAATATCAGTCTGAACATTTCAAATTGATCCTTCGACTAGCGCTGACTGGTTTTGGCCACGTTGGTATTTTTCCGGAGCAGGGCGACAACTGGAACTTTGTTTATGATGCTGTTCGCAGATGGAAAAGCGGCGGACGGGTATTAAATCTCTTTGCCTACACAGGAGCTGCTTCTGTAGTAGCCCAAATGGCAGGAGCCGAGGTTACCCATTGTGATGCCTCACGACCAGGATTGAACTGGGCCAATCAGAATATGCAGATGAACAATCAGAAGGATATTCGTTGGGTATATGAGGATGCGTTCAAGTTTGTAAGACGAGAAGTGAAGCGAGGCAACCGGTATGACGGCATCATTATGGATCCGCCACCGTATGGCCGCGGACCCGAAGGTGAAAAGTGGACGCTGCAAGAGCAACTCGACGAGCTGATTGGCATGACCAAACAACTGCTGTCGGATCAAAATCCCTTCTTCATCCTATCGATGTACGCTGTGGGATTGTCAGCACTGGTTGGCAGGAATGTGGTTGAAACACATTTTCCCGGCCAGGATTTGCTATACGGAGAGTTTTGCCTGCAACCACGAACAGGCAGGCCGCTGCCCATGGGCACCTTTGTGCGGTTCAGAAGCGGGAACTAGCCCCTGGCCTTATCGAGAAGATTGCTTAGCTGGATTGCCTCCTCCCCCGTGAGGTGAAGATTAGCTTTTTCTGTACTGTCCAGGATTGGATCTATTTGCTTCAGTACATCAAGCCCTTTTTCTGTAATGGTAATATCTGCCGCACGCTTGTCATTGGGGCAGGGGGTCTTGCTGATAAGTTTCTTGCTGATGAGCCTGTCCAGAAGCCGGGGAATGTCAGAATTCTTGTCGAGCATCCTGGACTTGATCTCCGCACCGGAAATCTTATTGGGCACCTGGCCCCGGAGTATGCGGAGGATGTTGAATTGAGCAGGGGTAATGCCAAATGGCTTGAAGAATTGCTGTTGCTGGTTCTGAAGCCAGCTTGCCGTGAAGAAGAGGTTGATCGCCACTTTCTGCAGTGGATTTCTGAATTTCTTTTGCTTGATTTCCTCTTCGATCTTCATGGCATAAAAAGAAAAGAAGGGGAGACTTCGCCCCCCTTCTGTTCCCGATTGGCTTATTGAGCAGCTTTGTTCAGCTCAATGCGGCAATTCAGTGCAACTTCGTCACCTACTACTGCGCTGCCATCCTGGAGTTTATTGGCCCACTTCAGGTTGTAATCCTGACGGTTGATTTTACCTGCGAGTTTGAAACCGGCTTTTACGCCTCCTTTACCCGCGTCTATGGTTCCGCCGTAGGTAACATCGAATGCAACGTCTTTGGTCACATCACGGAGCGTAAGCTTGCCTTTCAACTGATACTTGCCACCGGCCTTTGCAAGCGTTCCCTTGAATGTCACATCAGGGAATTTCTCGGCATTGAAGAAGTCGTCTGACTTCAGGTGACCATCTCTGCGCTCGTTTTCGGTGTTGATGGAGGCGGTCTTGGCAGTGAATTCTACCTCGGCGCCGTCGAAGTCTGCATTCTTGCTGACAACTTTCGCATCAAAATCCTTGAAATTTCCTTCCACTTCGGACACCATCATGTGGGTCACAATGAATCCTATCTTGGTGTGAGCCTTGTCAGCACTCCAGGTCGTCTGGGCGCTGGCTACGCCGGCCATCAGAACGAACGCCAGCATTGCGTATACTTTTTTCATAGTTGGTTTTTGAATTTTGGTTTGCAATACTAACGTGCCAGTCCAATTAGATGTTTAAACATATATTATTTATTTTATAATTCATTGATTGTCAATTCAATATTTTTATCCTAGGTAAGGTGAAGGCCTTGACCTGTCATCCCGGATTAGCTTGCAGCCTGCCTCTACCCTTACTATTTTGGAGTATTATCCACACAGTCATGAACCTGCGCCACATTCTCCTGCTTCTGGTTATCCTTTCCTCCTGCCAAAAGAAAGAGGCGGACCTGCTTATTATGAATGGGAAGATCTGGACAGGTGAAAGTGATAAGCCATGGGCAGCCTGGGTTGCAGTCAAAGAAGGAAAAATACTTGCGTTGGGGGATCAAGGGGATTTCGGAGGCCAGGCTGCCCGGGTGATCGATCTCAACGGCCGGCTGATGATACCGGGGTTCAACGACTCACATGTTCACTTTGCTCAGGCAGGCCACCTGTTGCTGAATGTCAATCTGCTGGATGTGAACACACCCGAATCTTTTATCGAGGCTGTCCGCCAGACCACGAAACGACTCCCCGGCGGAAGCTGGATAACAGGCGGCGATTGGGGTGCCTATGAAGCCTGGTCCATGGGATCATCTGGCGGAAAGCAAAAGTCCGTGTTCAAGCCCTCCCGCGACATGATCGACTCGCTTACAAAAGACTATCCTCTGCTGGTCACCCGCTACGACAGGAAGATGGGTCTGGCCAATGCGGCCGCACTTGAATTTTTCGGAATTGATTCAAATGATGGAATTGTGAAAGGAGCTGAACTGGACAGCCTGTTGAAACGAATCCCTGAAAAGTCATTTGAGCAAAAGCTTGCTGAGGCGCGCCGTGCGTTGGAGGAGTGCAGGAAATGGGGAGTGACCACCTTTCAGGATATGTCGCCACCGGATGAACTGGAGGTGTATCAAAAACTTCGCGATGATGGTGAACTTACCTGCCGTATCAACTTTTGCCCTTCACGCCTGATTGAATACACGTCCATGAAGGAAAAAGGCTGGATCATCAATTGGGACGACCCGAAGCATCCGCATCCCGCAGGGGATGAGTGGATCAGTTTTGGCACCATCAAGACACACATCGACGGTATCATGGGCGGCAGAAGCGCCAGGTTCTTCGAACCCTACTCTGACAACGACGTGGAGAATGTGGCCTGGCGAGGAGGCTGGCGCGAATTTTCAAGGGACATGAAATCTTTCAAATCCATGCTCCTTGCCGCCGATGCCGCCAATATCCAGTTGCGCATACACTCGATCGGAGATGAAGCAAATTCCATCCTGCTGGATTTCCTGGATACCCTCGATCAGGTGAATGGAGTCCGGCCACGGAGATTCAGAATTGTTCATGCCCAGGTGATCCGGCCCTCGGATTTTGAGCGCTTTCGTAAACATGAAGTGATCGCCGAGGTTCAGCCCTACCACGTTACCGATGACATGCGATGGATGGAAGAGCGGATTGGACATGAACGGTGCAAGGGTGCATATGCATTCAAGACCCTTATGGACAATGGTTGTGTACTCTCTTTTGGCTCGGATTGGCCTGGCACTAATGCGTCCTATTATCCCAACAATCCGCTCATGGGGCTCTACGCCGCCGTCACCCGCCAGACCACCAATGGCGAGCCGGCAGAGGGTTGGTTTCCGGATCAGCGTATCGGTCTTGAAGCGGCCCTGAGAGCTTACACCTATGGTTCGGCTTACGGGGCTTTTGAGGAAGGGACAAAGGGAAGCATAACCGTCGGCAAGCTGGCTGATTTCACAGTGTTGCATGATGACCTCTTCAGCACGCCGCCCTCTGCCTGGCTGAAATCATCCATTGATTACACCATCGTCGGGGGTCAAGTCGTGTGGGATGGGAGCAATCATTGATTGCATACCGATCAACTAGGCAATCCGATAAGTCGGTCTGGGGAAACCCGGCGCAAAAGCTGCGGACGTATGGGGTACCAACACTGCCTGCATCGACGTGACTGTGTGTTGTAGTGCATCTTCAACAACGTGTGAGAGCGTCTCCGGACTGGTCTGCACTCTTGCATTGATCATCATTCTCAAGCTTGCCGCCGAAGGCACAGGCTGCCGGAGTGAATGGCTGGCACCGGTAGGTGTGATGCTGATCTTCTGGCTCCAGCCGGGTGCCTGAATGAAGAACTTCAGGTGGCCGATCAGTACCCTGCGCGAGATCAGCTGTTGATGGATCATTTGAATGGCCTGCAATGCCACGCGAATCGCATCCCCTGTTGGACTCTGAATTTCCAGTTCCTTATCGAACCACGCGAGTACCGCTTCGCCGACACCATAGATGTCGTAGTTGATGTCCAGTGAAGGGCGTGTCGCAATAGAGAAGTCTTTCAGGAGATCAATCCAAAGAGCAATGTCACGGGGCGAAAGAGAGCTGATCGTGTTGACCTTTTTACCTGGATAAGCCTTACGAATGAAGCCGACCACATCTTTCATCTGTTCGGTTGTCAACAGATCGGACTTGTTCAGCATGATCAGATCAGCTTCCTCCAGTTGCTTCTGATACAGGTAGCGCACATTCTCGTCTTCAAAGGAAAGACTTCCATCAATGAGCCCCTTCACATAAGCTGCATCGGCGAAGATGGATACCACAACCCTGACTTCCGGATCAAGTCGGTTTATGGGTTTCACTACCGTAGCTACCAGGTCAGTACATGTACCTACGGATTCTGCAAAGATGATCTCAGGTTTGACCGTGCGGACGAGGTATTGCAGATTCTCCTGGAGCTTGTCGAACTGGCAACAAAAACATCCACCGGCTACTTCGGCTGTTGGAATACCCAGGGAGGTGGTTAGTGCACTATCGACCTGTTGTATCCCCTGATCATTAGTGATCACGGCAGTCTTAATCCCCTTGTCCATCAGGCTACGGCAGGCTTCCGTAATGGCTGTAGTTTTTCCGCTTCCTAGAAAACCGCCGGTCAGCGCAAGGATCATGGGGCTCGTTTTCAGTAATATACGACTTACGGCATGGATCCGGTCCTTCACACATATAACCCGTCATGTGGTGCAACCTTTTACGGTTTCCGGAGTATTTCTCCGAAACAGGTCCCATGTTCAGAAACTATTTCCTGGTTACCGTTCGAAATCTCTTCAGAAACGGGTTCTACTCCTTCATCAATATAACGGGACTGGCCATAGGGCTGACTTGCAGCATCCTGATTCTCCTTTGGGTATTTGACGAGCTTTCCTTTGACCGCTTCCTGCCCAAGGCAGAACGGCTGTACCAGGTAATGGTGCGCGCGCAATTTGACGGCAAGCTGAATGCATGGGAATCTGTTCCGCTGCCTACTTATGAGGCGATGAAGACGGCCAGCAATCACATCCAGCGTGCCACCGTCACCGATTGGGGAAGCAGCCATCTGTTAACCGTCGGAGATAAGCGCTTTAACAAGCGGGGATACTATGTGAGTGAGGAATTCCTGGACATGTTTCAATTTCCCCTGCTCCAGGGAACGCATGAGCAGGTGTTGGATGATCCGCGCTCCATTGTCATTTCACATTCAGTGGCCAGGGCCTTCTTTGGAGATGAGGATCCCATCAATAAGATGATCCGCATCGACAATGAGCATGATCTGAAGGTAACAGGTGTACTGGCTGACGTACCGTCGAATTCCACTTTTCAATTTGACTTCCTGATGCCATGGAAGTTCCGCGAGCAGGTAAACGAATGGGTGAGAAAGAATACGACCAACTGGGGCAACTATTCTTTCCAGGTCTTTGTGGAGCTGGATGATCCTGCTTCCAGTCCCGATGTGGAGAAAAGCATCCGCATGATTCTCCAGGATCATGGCGAAAAGGAGATGAAGCCCGAGTACTTTGTGTTCTCCATGCTTCGGTGGAGACTCCATTCCAACTTTGAAAATGGCAGGGAGTCCGGAGGGATGATAGAATATGTTCAGCTGTTCACCGCCATCGCCATCTTCATCATCATCATCGCCTGCATCAATTTCATGAACCTTGCAACCGCCCGGTCTGAGCGGAGGGCCCGGGAAGTGGGAATACGAAAGAGCGTGGGATCAGGACGCAGGGAATTAATCCTTCAGTTCATAGGAGAGTCTCTGTTCATCTCCTTCCTGGCTTTTGCTTTCGCAGTGCTGCTGGCGTGGGTGCTTCTGCCTTCATACAACGAACTCGTGGAAAAGAAGCTTTTCATTGACTTCACCTCGCCGGGTTTCTGGCTGATTTCGCTGGCGGCTATTTCCGTCACCGGCCTGCTCGCCGGAAGTTATCCTGCCTTCTACCTGTCTTCTTTTCAACCGGTACGTGTGTTGAAAGGAAAAATCACAGCTGGTCGCGGCGCCAGCACACCGCGTAAAATCCTTGTGACTACTCAATTCGGATTCTCGATACTGCTGATCATTGGCACCATCGTCGTCTACCGCCAGATTGAACTGTCAAAAGGCCGTCAGCTTGGGTATGATCAGGAGAACCTGATGGCCGTTAACTACACCAATGAGGTGGCCAAGAACTATAAGCCGATTAAACTGGAATTGCTGCAATCAGGGGTGGTGGAGGCGGTGACCAAATCCAACAGTGCCATCACGGATATCAATTCAAACAACTTCCTCGGCTGGCCCGGAAAGCCGGATGAGCAAAAGGTGATCTTCACTACCATCGCTACGGAGTATGACTATACCAAGACCATGGGAATCAAAATCCTTGATGGGAGGGATTTCTCCGAGGAATTCAAGAGCGACACCGCCTCCATTCTGATTAACAAGACTGCGGCAGACCTGATGAACCTTAAGGACCCCATCGGAACGGAACTTGATTTGTGGGGAAAGAAAAGAAAGCTCATCGGCATTGTGGATGACGTCCTTATGGGCTCACCATTTCATCCCGTCAAGCCCATGTTTGCCATTCTTGACCCCGAATGGATTGACGTCGTCAGTGTCCGGTTGAGCAAGACAAAGGACTTGCAGGCATCTGTTAACGTGGTGAAAGGCATTTTTGAAAAATACGCCCCTGCCTATCCCTTTGAATACAAGTTTGCCGATGAGGAATTCCAGAAGAAGTTCACGACCATCAATCTCACCAGCAGGCTGGCACAACTTTTTGCCAGTCTCACTATTATCATCACCGGGCTGGGCTTATTCGGACTGGCGGCCTACACTGCGGAGCAGCGAACCAAGGAGATCGGCATCCGGAAGGTGATGGGTGCCTCGGTATTCAATCTCGTCGGACTGATATCGAAAGATTTCTCCAAACTGGTAATAGTCTCTTTCTTGTTCTCAGCTCCTGTCGCATGGTGGTTGCTGAACCTGTTTTTGGAGCGGTATCCCATTCACACTGAAGTACCGTGGTGGGTGTTTCCCTTGACGGGATTGGCTGCGTTGTTCTTTGCGGTCATCATTGTGAGCACGCAGGCTTTGCGGGCTGCCCATGCCAATCCGGTAAAGTCTTTGCGCAACGAATAGCGCAAGACAACTTTATCACAAATTGAACCAATAGGTGAGCTTCAGAACCAGCGCCCGGAGTTTGGGCTGGCCAACGTAGAACATCTGGTCATGTGATGAAGCTTCGGCAAAGTAATTGTCAGTGTAGACCAGGAAAAAGTCGGACACCGGTTTGAACCGGTATTGCAGCCTCGAATTGATGTTCAGGTTGTTGATCTGGTTGTTATACTGGAAGTAAGTGGTCCAGAAGACTTTCCTTGAAAAAGTGATGTCGAACTTTGGACCCAGCAGCACCAGATCGGTGCTGTTGTAAGGTTTGGGCAACCGAATCCTGTTGTAACTGAAGTTCATCGAGATGACGGCGTGCGGCTGGATTCTGTAATTGACAGCGCCATCAATGTTCTGTCGCTCACCATTGTAGTAGCCGCCCAACCTGGACTGGAAATTGAAGAAGAACTTCTTCCGCTGGTTGGAGGAGTAGTTCAGGATGACAGAGTTCCACCAATATTCCGATCCTGCCGGAAGATTCACAGCGTTGGCAGGGTCGGCAGGAAAGGTTGGGTCGAAGGCAAAGTAGGCCTTTCCATAATCGCGGCGTATTCGGGTAAAGAACTGTGCGGTATTCTGAAAGGTGATCTTGTACCAGATGTTAGCGTCCCAGTCTGTCGCACCCCAAATGTCAGTCCATATGTAGTCGATGTCGGTTCCCGGTCCGTGGTTGTTGATGATCTTTGAATGAGGATAAAAACTGTAATAGGCCTCAGGCGCCACACGTGTGAACCTTGTACGCGGCGCGTAACCCACTTCAGGATTATAGTTGGCGCCGATCGACTGTGCGAGAAAGTCTATCTCCAGTTTCGGGATCTGGTAAGTGAACTGCATGGAGCTGGCCCATGTGCTGTCCTTCTTGTGCTGATCAAAGGAACGATGATAAAATGCCTTGCCGGTCCACTTGTTATCCTTTGAAGCGAGATTGTATTCCAGTCCCAGCAGCCGGTTATAAGCAGTATCAGTAAACGCTTGTTTGTTGATGGCAATGAAGCTGACATTGGACCTGGAGAAAACTTTTCGCTGCACGGCGGCCACTGTATAATTGGTGGTCGGCAGGCCGATGGATTTGTCCTCTGCTGCCTGCATGGTCATCATCCCCACACGCCAGTTGTTGTTGATCTTGCCGCTGAGCCTTGCGCCTCCATAAAGCGCATTCTGGATATTCTGTCCCGTGGAAGGATCCCTCGTAACCCCGATGCGTCGTGAAAAGAACGGCCTCATGTTGGAGTATCCGAAATTGGCGAAAAGGTCGCCGTTCTCGAGAAAGAACTGTCGTTTCTCCGGGTAGAAGATTTCAAACCGGCTCAGGTTAGTAACCTGTTGATCCACCTCCACCTGGGAATAGTCCGGGTTGACGGTGAGATCCAGGTTAAGGGCCGGGCCCACCGCAATCTTGGCATCTCCACCAATGGTAACTTCGCTTTGCTTGGGAGTACCGTCCTCGAAGTTCTGTTGAGACCTTGCTGCCGTATAAGGGATAATGGAAACATTTCCCCCGGGATGCTCAAGAGGTTTGTCCCAGACCAGTTCGCGAAGGGTCGCAAGGTTGACCAGGGGATAGGCCCTCGAGATCGGCGACCAGGTCGAACGTTCGGTAAACTGCGAATCGATTCGGTAAAAGTTGACATACCAGGAGGTAAGCCCATGCTTATAGCGTATGGTCTTGAAGGGGATGGCAAACTCGCAACTCCAGCCATTCTCCTGCCTGGTCACTTCAGAGTACCACTTGTTGTCCCAGTTAAGACTGAGATCTTCTGAATTGGTTCCTCCGTTGGATACAAGACCTTCCCGCTGGACTCCGTATGGATTTATGCCAAACTGGAAGGCATTGGTCCTGTCTTTATACGTGTCGAGCACCACTACGAAGGCGTCGTAGGCTTCCCCACGGTAATCCCTTCGCAGCGAAGGGGTAACATATTTTCCCGGGAGAGGCTTCTTCATAACGGCAAAAACGTACATGAATTTGTCGTCGTAGGTAACCCTTACCTCTGTCTTGGTCTCCGCGTAGGATGAATCGAATGGAAAGTATTGCCTGAAATTTCCCGCAACGTCAGCAGCCGCCCAGTCGGCCTCATCCATTACACCATCTACTTTGATGGCACCTTTTGCTCTCTGGATGCGCAGCGGTTCATTGCTTTGTGAAAAGGCGGAAAAGACAACGACCAGAAGGAGATTGAGGAGAGCGGCTGTCTTTTTCACGGCTGCAACATTAAGGAAATGTTCAGAATTATGGCAGCTTCTTATGACCGTGGCAGATAGAAATCTTGTGTAAGGTGGGTATACTCAAATGACCAGGCAGAATCACTTTCATATAATGTAAGTGTATTTTCCATGACCGGTCCCTCGTGGGCATGAAACTGCATCAGTGATCGTTCCTGGGGTTTTCCCTTCCTCGTATAGAAACGGGTCAGCCGGGACAGGTACAACTTATTGGAAAGCGCAAGACTGAAAAATGATTCGCTTTCGGCGGAAGGCAGGATCAAAGCAAGGCTTCCTTCATCTGTCATCAGCCGGCGGCTTGCGGTGAGGAGCTCAACTGCAGAGAGTTGGAGGTCATGCCGAGCGGATGCCCGTTCAGCCCCGGGAGGCAAGAGGCTGGAGGAGAAGTACGGTGGATTGGAAATGATGAGGTCATAGGATGATGATGGGTGGAATTCCTGAACTGCAGTGTGGATCACATGAATTCTCGCCGCCCACGGAGATGCAGCAACATTTCTTTGCGCCTGACCTGCATCCTTTACGTTGATGTCAATCGCATCGATGGTCGTACCAGGTGGGGTGCGCTGTGCCATCATCAGCGCGATGACGGCGCTGCCGGTGCCAATATCCAGAATTCTCTGGCATCCGGATACCTGGGCCCACGCTCCCAGCAGCACGGCGTCCGTGCCAACCTTCATGGTGGCATCATCATCGCAGATTTCGAATTGCCTGAACGAGAAGCGCCCCATCTCAGGATTGGGGCTCCGGCAGTGCCTCGAGTATTCTACGGGTGAGGCCTGCAATGTCAAAGCCATGGTGACTCACGCCAAGCCGGACTACCACCAGCTCCCGCGAAGGAATGATAAACACATACTGCCCTTCAAATCCTTCGGCGCCGTACTCTTCATTGGGCAGCCCTGGATGATAGCAATTCTCCGGGTGATCCTTTGCTCCTGCATTCAGCCAAAACTGCGCCCCGTACTGACCGATTGGCGACGCGGGCGCAGGAGTATGTGAATAGGCAACCCATCCTTCGGGCAGAATCTGCTCCTCACCCCACTTCCCGTCTCTCAGGTACAAGAGTCCGAGCCGGGCCCAGTCGCGGGCGCTGGCATAACCATAGGAGGATCCGACAAAAGTGCCTGATGCATCAGGTTCGATCATGGAGTGATACATTCCGATCTTGTAAAAGAGTTTCTCATACGGGAAACGATAGTAGGCAGAATCACCAAGGGATTCCCTGATGATCCTGGACAGGAGGTTGGTGGTCCCGCTCGAATATTCCCAATACGTTCCCGGCTCGTGATCCAGCGGTTGCATGGCTGCATAGCCTCCCTTGTCGTCACTGTGCATGAACATGTTATGAAAATCCCCTGGCAGGAAATAGGATTCGTTCCATTCCAGTCCGCTGCTGGCCTGCAGCAGATTGTTGAGTGTGATCTTCTTTCGGTCATCGTTGGCCCAGGCTGCCACCGGTGCGGGTTCATCCACTTTCAACTTGCCTTCCTTCACCAGTATCCCCACCAAAGCATTGGTGATGGATTTGGTCATGGACCAGCCCGTGAGCCGCGAATTGTAATTCAGCCCTTCTGCATATTTCTCAGAAATGATGTGGCCTTTGTACACCACCACCACCGCAAGGGTATTCTTTGGTTTGGCCGGATCGTGTTCGACAAAAGCGTCATCTAGCGCTTCGTGAATTTTCGTGTATTGAACGCCGGGCCACTCGATGGAGGATAACATGTTGCCATCCGGCCAGTTGATGGTATCCTGGTCGGCTTTCGGAGGCGAGGGAAGCAGGACAGGTTGGTTGCGCACCTCGGCTTCAGATCGTTCTGAAAGAAGCGTGCATCCCAGTCCCTTTCTGAAGATCGCTTTTTTCGTGACCCAAAGAATCTTGCCCGTGACCGCAGATGAATCCTCAAAGTTGAATTTGGCTGATCCCAGACCGGGAAAGACAGACAATTCCTTTTCGATCGCACTTTCGGGTGTTCTGTTCAGGACAAAGACACAGGTGCACATGGTCTTCGTCGCCATCCCGGCCATGATGGGAACGAATGAGACACCCATGTAAATAATACCGGCTAGGATCAGGCCGGCAGCGCCGATTAGAATACGTTTAAACATGTCAGGTCAGGATTTGAAAGCATAGGTAACTGGATCTGCAGCCTGGGAAGCCCACGTGTCGAGCCGCGGATCCATCATGCGGAACCAGAGGGGTGGGACCATGGCCACGAGAATCATGGTAGGATAACCATACGGAAGTTGCGGACTCTGGTCATAGTGGTCCAAGACCTGGTACCGTTTGATCGCATTGTAATGGTGATCCGAATGGCGCTGAAGCTGAAACAGGAAGAAGTTGCTGATCAGGTGACTCGCATTCCAGGAGTGCAGGGGATTGACCCGTTCATACTGTCCGGGGCTGGTTTCGCGGCGAAGTATGCCGTAGTGTTCGACGTAGTTGACCAGCTCGAGCAGACTGAAGGCCAGAATGCTCTGAACAACAAAGAACGCCGGTATCACCCAGGTGAAGTTGTGGAACGCGAACATCAGGGCAGCGCAGAATACTATGGGCAGCAACACAAACCAGATCATCTGGTTGTGCACACTCACAACGTTCTGTCCTTTAAGTTTCAATGAACTCTTCTCCAGTTCCCATGCGTGTTGGAAACTGCCGATCACCGACTGCAGCCAGAAGGAATAGAAGTGCTGGTTCTTTTTTGCCGTCGCCGGATCCAGCGCGGTGGCCACGTTGACATGGTGGCCGCGGTTATGTTCAATGTAGAAGTGCATGTAGCAGACCGTCATCAGCAGGGCTTTGCTGTAGAATCGCTCCAGGGCAGACTTCTTGTGACCCAGTTCGTGGGCGACCGTAATGCCGATGCCGCCCGTGACAAGTGCAAAGCCAATCGTGAATCCGATCCATTCGGACGGTTGAGTGAGACGCCCTGAAGAGACGATAGAAGTCCCCCAGATTAGGAAAGCAAACTGAACGTACACCCACACGTATGTGACGAAGCGATAGTAGAATTCCTGTCCGACCGAGGCTTGCTGATCCTTTGGTACATTTTGTTTATCGATACCCGCAAGATGATCGATCAGCGGCATGAGCACGAAAACGAACAGGATGGCTATCCAGTTATACCATCCGCCCAGGTAGCAGCCTGCGATGACCAGTGCCGGCAATATGAAGGCGCTGAAGAAGCCAATCTTCCTGGGAAGGTTCATAGGCTAAAGTTAGACTTTCAGGTTTCCTGTTTCAAGCCGGTTGAGGGCAGGCTATGTAGTCAGCCGTAGGTATTGGCAAGGGCTGTGAACGGCTGAGCAACGGCAAGTGAACGGCAATGAAGGCCTTTGAAGGGCAATCGAACGGCAAGTGAACGGCAATGAAGGCCTGGGAAAGGCCATTGAACGGCAAGTGAACGGCTAGTGAAGGCCTGCGAAGGGCAAATGAAGGCCTGAAATGGTTCTTGAAGGGCATCTGAAGGGCCAGTGAACGGCTGAGAAGGGCAAACGTAGGCCTAAAAACGGCAGAAAAGGGCTTTTGAACGGCTGGTGAACGGCTGGGAAGGGCAAACGTAGGGCTAAAAAGAGCAGAAAAGGCCTTTTGAACGGCTAGTGAACGGCTGAGAAGGGTAAATGAAGGGCTAAAAATGGCTGAAAAGGCCTTTTGAACGGCTAGTGAACGGCTGGAGAATAGCCCAGATATGGAGAGATAGTTGTGGGTTTCAGTTCTTACCCGGTTTTGGGATGTTCCGGGTTTCGGGTTCAGGGTTCCGTGTCATTCCATGTTCTGGGTTCCGGGTTCCGAGTTTCTGTGCTTCAATGATTATGGCTACTTTAGACTGATGTTCACAATAAGGATATATCGGACATAAACGTCATATATACTAACGTTGGCGGCAATACCAAACAAAAATTGAGACAATGGAGAAAATTGAAATCAAGTACGACAAGAAAAAATTATTACTATTTATTATCTTCTTTGGTGTATGTATTATCGGGTCGACATATTTTGTATTCTTCACGGACAAATTTGCAACAAATCAAAATGCTAAATTCTTGATTGTGCCAGTGAACATATTTGCTCTTTACATGATTTTCACACAAATGAAAAGACTGCTAGACAATAGTTCTATCGTAACGTTGACACAAGGGTGCATTGAAATCAACGAGGACGGAAAACCACAGACATTCTCATGGACTGAAATAACGGACTTAAGGATTGAGAAACGGCAGAACGGAAAAAGTGAAGTAGACATTTTAACCATTAAGTCGGACACGAGGACTGCCGAAGTAAATTTATCCCCGTTGGACAAAAGTGTAGACGACATACGTGGGCTCATTGGAAATTATAGACCGTGACATGGTACTGCCGCCAACACAATGCATAAGCAATGGCGGGTTTCAGTTTAAGGTAAAAGTGTTATCTTTCAAAAAACGTTTTTGCAACGGGGACAGTGAAGCGCTTCGAAGACCCGCCACTGCTTATGCACAAACGTTAGCGGCAAGCGCGTCTTTTT
>JAFEAM010000018.1:31536-36456 GCA_018266395.1 Bacteroidota bacterium
CAAAGTCATATGCACCAACGTTGGTAGCAATAGGGCCCGGACAAATTTGTGTTTCAGAAAAACGGTGGACACTCTCCTAACAAAATTTCCCACGGGGACAAGTGAACGGCTTCGCAGACAACTTGAACTTTGAAAAATTAAAACGTGGGACAGACTAAAAAATAATACAGCCGACCCTTCGCATTTTTAAGAAGATTGTGCTTCGATTTGCCCCGCGCATTTGGCACATGCCATAGCCGCGTAAACCCACCGCGACACCAAAGCTATGGCAAGAGCCAAATCTCCGCCCGGCACCGGTGACTACATGTCTCTTGCAGCTGTTTAAATGACTCAATTGAATAATTTCCAGTCAAGAATTGCACTCATTCAATTAATTTGCTTATTTGCTTCTGAAAACAGAACATAATGAGAAAAGAATTCTTGAATGACTTCGAAGAATTGATTCTAACACTGGTTGTAATCCTAAGTGAAAATGCCTACGGAGCTGCCATTACTGTCGAAATTGAGCGGTGGCTCGGTCGGAAAGTAACACTAAGCGCTGTGCATGTAATACTGTATCGATTGGAGGACAAGGGCTATGTAAAATCAGAAGTTGGAGGTGCAACCAATGAACGAGGTGGAAGGAGGAAAAGAATTTATTCCATTACCAATGCAGGACTCGCTGTTCTACGCTCCATGAAGGAAATGAGAACAGAAATTTGGAAGTTGGTTCCACAGTTGAAAACCGTTAACTAAATGAAATCTCCTCCATCATGGCTAAAAAAACTACTTAGGGCGATTTCCCCAGAAGCGTTTTATGAACAAATCGAAGGGGATTTAATGGAACTATACCATCACGATTTAAAAACTGTTGGGAGGCGAAAAGCAAGATTTAACTTTCTCATTTCATCTCTTAGGTTTTTGAGACCGGGCATCGTCTTGCGAAATAAGTTTTCAATTCAAATAATCAACATCATTATGTTACGCAACTATTTTAAGATCTCACTTCGGAATATTAAGCAAAGTCCGCTTTATTCTTTTATCAACATGTTCAGCCTAACAGTTGGCATTGCATCGTGTATCATTATTTATCTTTTTATTTCCGATGAACTTAGCTTTGACTCTTTTCATTCAAATAAAGCGGCCATTTACCGTGTATGCGGAGTGCCTCATTATTCAGGAAATGGGAACCAAAAGATTGCACTTACCAATGGATGGACAGGCCCTGCCATGGCGGAAGACTTTCCTCAGGTAGCTAATTTTACACGCTATTGGTCGCAGGGAAAGACTAGTTTCAAAAATGGGGAAGCTCAATTTTTGATAAATAACGTAGTGGCAGTAGACAGCACGTTCCTGGATATTTTCGACTTTGAACTTCAATTTGGCAATCGAGCCACCGCCTTGGACGAGCCGAATTCGGTTGTGCTAACAGAAGAGACCGCGTTGAAGTTTTTTAAGAATGCAAATGAATCAGTGGGAAAAGCTGTTACAGTTCAAAACACTGAATGTAAAATTACAGGTGTTCTGAAAAATATTCCTGAAAACTCGCATCTGAGGTTTGATGCACTTCTACCAATTTCAGCCTTGGCCCAAAACAATCGTATGTTCAATTCTGACTGGGAAGGCAGCTTCCTGAACACCTACCTTCAGCTTCAAACTAACGTTGACAAGAAAGAGCTTGAGTCGAAATTTCCTGATTTCTGGGCTCGTCACACAGGCATAACAGATCGTCACAAAGGAACAACTTTATTATTGCAGCCACTGTCAGATATTCATTTAGGATCATCAAATATTGATCATGATTACAACAATTATCGCAAATTCAATGCAACTTATATAAAGGTATTTGGAATCACCGGTTTTTTTGTTCTTCTAATTGCTTGCGTAAATTTTATGAACCTAACTACCGCGCGTGCATTGTATAGATGGAAAGAAATTGGTATTCGCAAATCGGTTGGAGCGCGGAAATCACAACTTTTCGGCCAATTTATTTTTGAATCTGCATTGTTGGCAATATTTGCGCTGGCGTTGGCATTACTTGTTGATATATTCTTTCTGCCGTATTTAAATCAACTCTTCGGGCGACATTTAGAGTTATCGGCTTTGATCGCGTATCCGATTCAATTTGGTTTGCTGGTAGTGGCAACTTTATTCCTTGGTTTATTAACTGGAATATATCCTTCATTCTACATGACCTCATTCAATGTGAGCCACGTGCTGAAGGGAGGGAATCGAATCCATGGAAAATCAATCTTTCAAAGTTCTTTGGTGGTTCTTCAATTCGGATTGGCAATTGGACTAATTATTAGCACTCTTGTTGTGCTACAGCAACTTTACTTCATGAAGAACACTGACATTGGCTTTACGAAAGATCAAATAATGCTGGTGGCGATGAATAGAGAAGCAAATGAAAAACTTCAAGTATTAAGAACAGAGTTGATGCAGAGCCAGTATGTTAAAGGAGTAACAGCGTCTAGCCAACGACTTGGAAATAACCTGAATGGATGGGGCTTTAAAGTAAAAACGGATACCGGGGTGTATAATTTTGTGCCATCTAATCTAAACGTTGATTTTGACTATTTGAAAGTATATGGGATCAAAATACTGGAAGGCAGAGATTTTTCCCGAGATTTTCTTACGGATAATGGAATGGCCTTTCTGATCAATGAAACTATGGCACGCGAACTCAATATGAAAGAACCGATTGGTACCCCGGCCGGGCAGTCCTGGTATGAGGATAATTCACTAGGCTCGATTATTGGAGTTGTGAAAGATTTCAATTACAATTCGCTCTACACCAAAATCGGAATGCTTGCCATCGTATGTAAACCTGAATGGGGATATGATGAGGTATCAATTAAGATTGACGGAGCCAATGCACAAGAAGCAATTGCTGCTATTAAAGAAGTATGGGATAAAAACATTTCCACATATCCTTTTGCTTATTCATTTCTAGATGAACACTTTAATAATTTATACCGATCTGATCAGCAAGTGAGTTCGGTTATTTCCATCACCGCAATTTTAGCCATAGTTATTTCATGCATTGGTTTATTCGGACTTGTAACGATTACTACGAATAAGAAGGTTAAAGAAATTGGAGTTCGTAAGTTATTGGGAGCAACCAATATTCAGATTAGTTCAATGTTGTCTTCCAGTTTCGCTAAACTAATTCTGGTCTCCTTTATTCTTATTTGTCCAATAACTTATTACATATTGTTGAAGTGGCTCGAAAATTTTAGTTATCGAATTTCAATAAGTCCATGGACATTTTTTGCAGGTGGATTCTCCGCAATTATTATTGCAATGCTTACGATAAGTTATCATACAATAAAATCTGCTCGTGAGAATCCTGTGAATTCATTGCGTTATGAATAGTGCTCTGAGACTGAAGCTCACAGGAACCTGTTTAAGCTGACAGACTGCCTAACGCCAAGTCGCACACACATTGCCTGGCCGCACATACCGCACACATCCAAAGCCAGTCAATAAGTGTGCTCAGTTCAGTGTAAATAGACGGAGTAGAAAATGAAAAATGCCCCACCGCACGACTGACAAAAAAGATTAGTGTTAATTAATGGGGGACGAAAGACAAGGCTACGAATGAAGTGTGGAGAAGGGCCCTACAGCTACCAACAAAATGTTTATGCAATGTGGGGGTTTGGTGTTAAATTAAAGTTTATGTTTCAAAATGTAGTTTGGTCACGGGGGACAGTTCGGAGCAGGTCGGCTTTAACATTCCGCTGCGCTCTATTTTTAAAGCCTCCTATTCCCCACACTGCATAAACACCAACGTTGTGCACAAGCATGGCAATTCACTCTGAACTAATATGAACAAATTGATCACTATCATCATCTTGTGCTTTGTGTTCATTGGGGCACTTGGGCAACAGGAAATTCCGTATGGATCAAATAACGGAAAGTATATTAAAATTCTAAATACAGAAATCTACTACGAAGAGTACGGACAAGGACCTCCATTAATTCTGTTACAGGGTGGGATGGGTGGAATTTCTAATTTTGCACTATGCATACCTGAACTCTCAAAGCATTTTCGCGTTATTGCCCCTGATACACCTGGTCAGGGACGATCAGGTCTTGCAGACAGTATGAGTTATTATTTGCTGGCTGAATATTCGTCACAACTAATAGACAAATTGAATTTGGACAGTGCGTATGTTATGGGTTGGAGTGATGGAGGAAATACTGGACTAATACTGGCAAACAAAAGACCTGATAAAATAAGAAAAGTATTAGCATCTGGAGCTAACTATTTGTTAAGCGGATATCCATCTATTGCGAATGATAGTTCTGATTGGAAAGCTCAATTTAATAGTCCAGAGTTCGCGATTGAAAACAAAGAGGCAATTGAACAATACGTGAAGAAGTACCCGAGAGACTGGAAAAAGTTTCTAATTGACATAAATATTATGTGGCACCAAGAAATATACTTTTCACCCAATGTATTGAAGGAAATAACAATTCCAGTTATGATTGTTTTGGGAGACAGGGATGAAGTGACATTAGAACATGGCATGGAGATGCATCATTTAATTAAGAATAGCCAATTATGCATTTTGCCTAATACGTCCCATCAAGTATTTCACGAGCGACCTACTCTCATAAATCAGATTGCAATTGAGTTTTTTGAGAATTAGTAAGCCATGCCAGTGCACAACATAAGCTATATGCCATTGTGCGGTGAAAGTGAATTTCGTAGTTTACATTTATTAATCGAGTTTGGTCTATGTTGATGAAGTTGGTAACGGTCGCACTTGTCATGCTGAAGCATTTAACAAGCGCTCCCAAACGCACAACGTCATATAGCCAAACGTTAGCGGCAAGCGCGTTTCTTGATATGGCAGCTGAGAATAGAATTAGGAGTCCGTTTCCTGGAATCAGAAGCAGCATTTGATCAGTTGAGTTACTGATGAACTAAGA
>JAFEAM010000018.1:36552-87509 GCA_018266395.1 Bacteroidota bacterium
CTAAACCGGCAAAGTCATATGCACCAACGTTGTGGCCAATGTTTTTTTTGACAGAAATTGACCCAAGAAAGACTTAAATTTAAGTCGATTTTTTAGACTATATTTCTCCAAACGACAGCGACTAATTTAAGACATGGAAGTAAGAGCAAGCTTGTATCTCGGTGACAGTAAAGAAGTTATAAAGAAAATACCCGACAACTCAGTCGACCTAATATTCACTTCTCCGCCCTACGCAGACCAACGAAAAAGTACTTATGGAGGCATTCACCCAGACAAATACGTTGAATGGTTCCTCCCATTGTCAAAAGAACTTCTAAGGGTACTAAAGCCGACCGGGACTTTTGTACTCAATATTAAGGAGAAGGTAACAGAGGGAGAAAGGAGTACATATGTGATGGAATTAATCCTGGCCATGAGAAAGCAAGGCTGGCTTTGGACAGAGGAATTCATTTGGCATAAAAAGAATAGTTATCCAGGAAAATGGCCAAACAGATTCCGGGACTCTTGGGAACGACTACTTCAGTTCAATAAAGACAAGAAATTCACCATGTATCAAGACGAGGTAATGGTACCAATGGGTGACTGGGCTAAAACAAGGCTGAGAAAATTAAGTGACACAGACAAGCGAAGAGATAATTCTAAAGTTGGAAGTGGATTTGGAAAAAATATTTCGAACTGGTTAAATAGGGACAAAGCATATCCATCAAACGTTCTTCACCTAGCGACAGAATGCAGTAACAAAAAACACAGTGCCGCCTTCCCAGAGGAACTACCTGAATGGTTCATTAAACTATTTACAAAACAAGGAGACGTTGTACTTGACCCTTTTATGGGGTCTGGGACAACAAACATCGTTGCTCAAAGAATGAAACGAAACTCCATTGGAATCGAAATTATGGAGGAGTACTACGACATGGTTCGTGAACAAATCGAACCTGTAAAACTTGTTCTATTTGACCCTAAGCAAAAGTATGGTAAAACTAAACCTAGCAGACGTATCGCAATACGTTGAAAATAACATAGGACATTTTCATCAAAGGAGGATACAGAGCCTTGATGACCTTAAATTAAAGGACGTTTTAAAAAGGAAGAATCCTTACCTATACAAAGCCAAAAATGTTTTAACAGCACAAGACATTGTCAAAGGCATTGTTGACGCTCACATTTCATCACAAGAAGAAACAATATTTGGGGATTGGCTTGAACGCCTCGCCATTTTCATAAATAACAAAGTGTATGGCGGAAATAAATCCAGCACGGATGGAATTGATTTAGAGTTTGACAACAGTGGAATCAGATATATTGTTGCGATAAAATCAGGCCCCCACTGGGCTAATAAGAGTCAAAAAGCTAAAATGCTTTCAGACTTCTCAGACGCTAAAAAGAGAATTCAAACTAGTGGACACAAAGCTAATATTGTTTGTGTTAATGGTTGTTGCTACGGCCGAGATGGAAAACCTCACAAATTTCCAGCAAAAGGGATTGACTATTTAAAACTATGTGGACAGGACTTTTGGGAGTTTATCTCAGGTGACCCAAGTCTATATTTAGAAATTATTGAACCACTCGGGCACAAGGCTAAGGAAAAGAATGATGACTTTAATAAGTCGTATGCCATAATGATTAACAAGTTCACAGCAGAATTTTTAAAAGACTTCTGTAAAACCTCCGGTGAAATCGACTGGGACAAACTTGTTAAGTTTAACTCAGAAAAGAGAATTCCAAAAGCTAAAAAAGTGCCGACAAAAAAAACTCCAAAAAAGAAAAAGTAGAGTTAAAAAACACTGGCCACAACAGCATGTTTATGCAATGCGGGGGTTCAGTGTAGGTATTAAAAGTAATTTCTTAATTTAGTTCAGTAACGTGGGACAGTTTCGGAGATGGTCGCGCTAAACATTCCGCTACGCTTCATTTTTTAGCGCTCCTATTCCCCGCACTGCATAAACACAAACGTTGTGGGCCACTTTATAAGCGTCAGGTGTGTTAGTTGACCAACAAATGAAAATTAAGCTACTTTCGATTTGTCTTATCCTTGCTCTCCTTGGCTGCTCGGTCAAGTGCGGTTCAGTGGGTAAATCAAGCTTTGTGTTTATATCAAAGTTTCCGTTTGATTGACAGGAAAGTGCTTCGAAATCGCCAAACTTCGGGTAGCTGCCTACCGTTGTAGCGCATACCCTGGGACAGCTGGATATACGGAAATTTGAACCATTTGAGATTTGACGTTGTTAACGTTTAAGTTAACTTTGCCGGAGTGGAGAAGATCCGACAAATAATATTCTACAGGGACTATTTCCTTGACTTCTTTAACGGCCAGACTGAAAAAGTCAAGGATAAAATTGAACACGTATTATTTGTAATATCGGTGGCGGATAGAATCCCAGCTAAATTCTTTCAACACCTAACCGGGACTGACGGCCTTTACGAGGTGAGAGTTGAATATCAAGGAAATATCTACAGAATCTTTTCATGTTTTGATGAGGGAAATTTAGTGGTGTTATTTAATGGGTTTCAGAAAAAGTCGCAGAAGACGCCAACGGAAGAGATGGAGAGAGCATTAAAGATAAAGGCTGAATATTTTATCGAAAAAGTTAAATCAAAAGGACATGGAAAGAAAAAATAGGAGAAAGAAGACTGTTAAGACTTTTGATGAATTAATTGAGAGTCGACACGGAAAAATTGGGACTAAAAAAAGGACTGAGTTTGAAATCAAAGCTAAGTCCTATGCAATTGGAGAAATAATTAAGGAAGAGAGACGACTTGCTAACATGACGCAAGACGAGTTAGCAGATAAAACGGGAACAAAGAAGAGTTTCATTTCAAGAATTGAGAATGGGCACAGCGACATTCAACTATCGACTTTGTTTAAATTAATTGAATTGGGACTAGGGAGAAAGATATCATTGACGATTGAGTAAGGGTACCCACCACAATGATCTGTTGTAAGAACATTCAGGGACCCTGCCGATGAGAAGTTGTTGAAGTGGATGCTGGAGCAACATTGACAAAATGGTTTCAAATTGCAGATTACTGATTTCAGACCACGCATAACAAGCCGGAAAAGAATCATAGTGTTCCTGGTGGATTCACCTGAAGGGGCGGAACCGGTACGACAGCTGATGCAAAATGATCAGGAATTCCTGATTGTGAGAGTGGAGTGGGTGGACAATATTTGAGCAGGATTACAGGATAGGCATGATGGACAGGATTAAAAAGAATAAAGATGAACGAGATTGCATGATGAGCAGTATTACACGATCATAAAATGGATAGGATTGATGAGTGTCAATGATATTACGCACAGGATAATTGGATGCGCGATGGAAGTGCACAACACGCTGGGTAGTGGGTTTCAGGAAGTCATCTATCAAAGAGCCTTGGCCATCGAAATGCAGTTGAATAATCTCTCATTCGAAAGAGAAATGGAAATGGATATTCGTTACAAAGACCGGTTAATTGGAACCAGGAGAGTTGACTTTCTTGTCGAAAGTTTGGTGATGCTTGAACTAAAGGCCAGGGAAAAAATAGAAGATGTCCACAAAGCACAAGCCATCAATTATTTGGAGACATACAACGTGGCTGATGGATTGCTTATTAATTTCGGAAGCATGTCTCTTGAATTCAAAAGACTTTACAACAAGAGGCTCGTTACCCCCACAAGTTATCCCATCCCGCGAACCGATACCTAAAAACTCATTTCAAGCAAAGTTAATCGTGTCATCCTGTCATCCTGTCAATCGTGTCCAAGTGGCTTCATCTGCTCAAATGCCTCCTTACACTCATGACAATAATGTATACTCCTGCAGAGCGTCGAACCAAATGGCGAGCGGAGTTCGGTGTGGGTTCCGTTGCAACGTGGACAGGCAACATGCTCCAGTATGGAAAGATCATCTATAAGTGTCGACAATCCGGGCGGAGGAGCAAGACCAAATTGCTTCAGGGCGAGACGACCTTTTTCCGAGATCTTGTCTGAATTCCAGGTATCGGCAAGGGTTACACGAACTTCGAAGTCTTTGATGCCGTGTTCTTGAAGTACTCTTTCCACGTCCTGCTTCATATAGTCCATGGCGGGACATCCCACGAAGGTGGGAGTCATATCCACAAACCACTTGTTCTCTTTGAATTCCACCCTGGTGATTACACCCAGATCCACAAGCGACAATACCGGTATCTCAGGATCTTTCACCTCCTCGAGCCATTCCAGGATTTGTTTGGAATCGAACATGATGCTTTGGCTCACCACTCGGCTCCGGGCTCGGTGCGGAATACTTCGCTCATTTCATCCAGCAATGGCTGGAGGTGTTCTGAGTGCTGACCTTTTCTGCCGCCCAGTACCGGCTGAATCAGTTTGAGATCGGGTATCACAAGCTGGGTCTTGCCGAGTACTTCCTCTATAGCAGAAAGCCATTTCTCCATGAGCCGCTTTTCGCCTTCGAAGATGTGTTGAGCAACGAGCTCTTTTTCAAACGGAGATTCTTCAAAGATTCCCAACGCATAGGGCATGGCCAGTTCCAGTGAGCGCTGAAGCCGGGAGATGCTCTCTTCTGTGGCGGAGCCCAGTTGCTGAATCCATGTGCGGGCATGCAGCGAGTGATAACGCAATTCGCCTTTCACTTTTTTGGCCAACTGTGCGAGGGGTTCATAGGATGAATGCGTACACATATCCCAGCGAAGTGTGGCCGATGTCGTATAAAGAAAATGCCGTACGATGCTGAAATCATACTCCTGGTTGGGAAGTTCTGTAAGTATACAATTGTGAAACTGGTTGGCATTGCGCATGAAAGCAACTGTATCCGGTTCTTGTTCACCCAACTGATGCAGCAGTGTGAACAAAGCGAGGCTTTGGCCGATCTGATCCTGCGCCATGGAAGAAAACGCGATATCTTCTTCCAGGATGGGACCCATGCCGGTCCACTCTGAATTCCGGTGCCCGATGATAAGGGTATCATCGGCCATCTTGTATAAAAACTCCTTCAGTGCCTGCTCATTCATAGGTCTTTTTCTTAAGTGCCCAACGATAATGCAGAATATAATAGATAACGAGGGGGATCATGATGTAAGAAAGCGACCGGATGCCGTAGCTGATGTTCAGTATGATCAGCAGGTAGATGCAAACCAGGGCGCTCACCTTCATGATCTTGAAACCGGGATCGGTCACCCGCAGGGCCTCCATCAACTTTCCTGTTGCAAGGAGAAAGAAACCGACATAAATCAGGATATGATGGGCATCCATTCTCATCCACATGAGAATAATCCCCGCTATCATGGCGACGATGGCACAAAGTTCCAGAATCCGTTGCTGCAACTGACTGTTCATGACTTCGACGATTGGCGTTCCAGGAATTCCTTCAGTTTGTCTCCTCCCTTGTAATCAGATGCGTCGCGGAATTTCTTTTCAGGCAGGGTAAGCCAAAGGTCCTGCTCTTCAGGCCTGGTAAAACGAATATCTGACCGGCGGACCACCCACACATTAAATACCTGCTTGCTGCCAAAAGCGGCTTTGGCTTTTGAAAAAGCTTCCTCATGGCTGTTGGCTTCCACAGTTCCGGCATGTAAGTGCTGCTTTCCTCTCTTCATGAGGTGGTAGACTTCGAAGGGTTCGCCACCCTGATGTTCTGTCACGGATGGAATAAGATCATAGGCATTTTGATTTCCTTCCGTGGTAGGAGAGACCATGACGTTTCGCGTATCGGTCACATACAGGGAAGTGCAGGTGAATCGTCTGGTGAATGCTTCCTTGGCCAGTACAAAGGCCAGTTCGAGGCTGGGTGCGTGTACTATGCCTTCGTGCTGGAACGGCTTGCCTTCCTTGGGCTGCACAAATACTTCGAACGATCCAAACTGGTCGAGCGGAGCCTTTGGCTGAAGGGGAGGAAGTTCTTCAGGAAGCCGTTGTACACGGGGATCAAGTGATTTCATGGTGTCAGGCCAACGGAGTAACGTAATTCATTTTGGGAGACTTCAGCGCCTCGCGCACCCATCTGCCTCTTTCTTCAGCAACCCGGCGAACAGCCAGCCGCTCTTTGTTGCAGGGACCGTCGCCATTGATGACCCGCTTGAATTCCTCCCAATCAGGTTCTGTGTAAGCCCACTTTCCTGTGGCGGGGTCTTTTTTCAGCGCAGGATCCGGAATGGTGAATCCGAGTTCCCATATTTTGGGTACATACATGTCGAGGAACTGATTCCTCATTTCATCGTTGGTGCCCATCTTCACTTTCCATCGCATCAGGATCTCGGTGTGAGCGGAAATCTTGTCTGACGGCCCGAAGAAATGCATCATGGGTGTCCACCAGCGGTTGAGGGCCTCCTGGAACATCTCACGCTGATGAGGAGTACCGGACGCCAGGTAGATGACACAATGATGGCCATACTTCAGGTGGAACGACTCTTCTGCACAAATCCTGTCCAGCGCCCTGCAGTAGGGACCGTAGCTTCCTTTGGCATTGGCGAGCTGGTTCACAATCGCACCGGCATCCACCAGCCATGAGATGAAACAACAATCAGCCCACGTAAAAGTGGGATAGTTGAACACGTTGGAATATTTGGACCTGCCGGAAATGAGATCGTTGATCATTTCTTCTCTCGACTTGCCGAGTGTTTCGGCTGCGCTGTATAACAATTGGGCATGACCCACTTCGTCTTGTACCTTGGCCATGAGGGCCATTTTTCTTTTAAAGCCCGGGGCCCTTGTAATCCATGTTCCTTCGGGAAGCGCACCGATGATTTCGCTGTGCGCATGCTGTTCGATCATCCTGATCAATTGCTTCCGGTAAAGCTGAGGCATCCAGTCGGTCGGTTCAATCTTTTCGCCCCTTGCGATTCTGGCCTCGAATGCAGCAAGTTTCTGGGGATCTTCCTGGGCCAGGCTGTCGGTTTTAATGCCCTCAAAAGTATTTCCGCCTCCGTACATGTGTGGTGTGTTTGTTATAGTAATAAATAGGTTGCGTAGTGCCCTAACGACCGTTTGCAAAGGTAACAAAGAATGGAGGACGAAGGTTGCCGGCGGTGTAAGTAAAAAAATGGTTTCGGCGCATCGCCGGAACCCGGTGACGCTGACCTAGTGCTTCTGACGCTTCAGTCCGTTGATGAGCATATCCGAAAGCTGCTGACCAAGATCCTGTGGCACGATGTTGCTGTGTGGGTCGTACCACTGGGGCATCCAGTTCAACGAGGAGAAGAGCGTCATCACGGCAAGTTTTTTGTCGATATTCTCCTTGAATTCTCCTGTCTGTATGCCTTCCTCAATAATGTCCTTGAAGCGGTTGATGTAGTTGATGCGAAGCAGGAGGAATTGCCGGAGATAGGGCTGGCTAAGATGGCGGTGCTCATTCATGAATACGGCTGCCGCGGTAAGGTCTTTCGCCATCACCTGTATGTGGCCGATGATGCCCTTGCGCAGTTTTTCACTGGCAGGACCTTTTTGTTTTTCAACCTCCTCCAGCGACTTCCTGAATTCTGTCGCCAGGTCAAAGCAGAGACTCTGGAGGATTTCTTCTTTCGACTTGATGTGAGAGTATAGGCTTGCTGCTTCGATGCCCAGCTTTTGTGCCAGGTCTCGCATGGAGGAGGCTGCATATCCCTTCTCCCGGAAAAGCTCGGCAGCCTTTCTGATCACTTGTTCTTTCCGGCTCAGATTTACAGAGGTATCCATCTGGTCCTAACTTGCTATCTTCGTATGATTAAAAAATGCAATTTCTAACGGTCAAAGAATTCTTCTACAAACTTAACACTATCGGTTTCATCCTCCTACTGGTGCCGTTGGTTGTGTTTACTTTTTTGTATTACCTCGGCATCTCGTTTCCTGCGGCCTTCACCGATGATCAGTCGGTTTTTATTGCTGCCGCATTGGTTGTCATCGTGGGGCTGCTCGACCTAACAGTTGTTCACTGGGTCGCGGAGATGAAGCTCAAAAGGCACCTTAAAAGGCCGGAATTGACCGGCAGGATGGAAGGCTACGCAGCATCTACCATTCTCAAAATGGTTGCGTATTGCTCATGGTCCCTGATGTCTGCCGTTGCATTCTTCTTTACAGGCCACGTGATGTTTACGGCATCGTTCCTGATAATGATGATTTTTGTCAGCTTCACCTGGCCTACACCTGCCCGCCTTTGCAGGTCACTTGAACTGCAGGGTAGTGAGAAGGAAATGGTGCTGAAGCACCTGGATACGCCGAAATGAATTGGCTACAAAAAAATCGTTCCGGAATCACCCGTCATGGCAACCCCGGAACGGTTTGAATATGCGTGACCCTACAGCGTTACGCCGAAACTGAATGCGTTCAGCTTGGGCCCCTTCCCGTCGGTGAACAATTCGTTCATGTCGTACTGGAAGAATACGTCCGCATCGCGGAATCCGAGCTGAAGCCGCAGACCATAGCGGATGTTGTTGAGATAGAAGTTATCATGATTGTGGTAGCGGTTCTTTTCTCCATTTTCAACTATAGTTTGCTTTGAATAGCTGTCGATACGGTAGCCCGCATACGGTCCGACGCCGAAGCGGAAACCCCTGTTGCGCCCGCCGTCAAAAATAGAAGGCTTATGACCATTGCTGCCGAAGTCAATGAGCGGTACGAGGAAGGCATTGATGTAGGCGGCTGTGAGTTTGCTCTTCCGAAAATCCAGATCGCGGGTGTCTTCGGTATAGATGACGCCGTTGTCATCTTTGGACATGACGGTCCGCTCGTTCTCATACTTGAAGTTGTACCAGCTCACACCGCCGCCCCATTCCAGGAAGAACTTGTTTGCCATCCTGCTGCGCCAAACGGAATTGATTCCCACATACCAGGAACCCCATGGCTTCACCGTATAGAGCGCGTTGCCATCCGTGAACTTGCCGCCGGTGAGGTAGTTGTTGGTACCCAGGTCGAAGTTGATGGTGTGATGGGTGCGGCTATGATGATAGTGACGATGCTTGTCGCGATCATCATCTTCGTCGTCGCGGTCACGATCCCAATTCTCCACTGTGATGGTGGGTTGCGTGGTGGTCGTGCTGTCTTTCCGGTATGATTCGTTGCTCTTGGCCAGGGGAGTGGTATCCCGCTTTTCAAGCTTGGAGATCATGTCATCTACTAAAGCCTGGAAGTTGTAATGCTTGAGTGTCTCCAGATCCTTTTTGTCTCGGATCAGGATCGTCACGTGGCTGCCGTCGCCTACCTTGATGACCACAGAGTCACCTTTTTGTGCAAAGGAAGATGTGGTGAACAAGGCAAAAAGTGCGATGAAGGATATATATACCTTTCTCATAATGTCATTCGTTGTTTTTGGAATTTGATTTCTTTCTGTGATCCAATGCGAAGAATTCCAGTTTAGCTTCTTTGAGATCTCCGAGTACAGACTCGCCGTTCTTTACGTTCCTGGCAAAGTCCATCACTTTGTTCAGCGATGACTCCTTCCTTACCTCTTCAGGAGCACTGTGCTCCGCCGTTTCGATGGGCTCTAGCGTGTAGACCAGTACCATGGACTTTTCTGTTGATGAAGACACAGGATCAGCCGAGGGTTCGCTTTCTGCGATGGCGATCTCCTCTTCCGGTAAGGTTGTGACGATCACTTCATCCAACGCCTCCGCTTCCGAAGGTGAAGCAGGTTGTGGCATTTTCTTTTCGATGGTCTTAGTGACGGTCTTTTTCTCTTCCTTTAGTGATGGCGATGCCTTACTGGTCTGAGGTACTTGCGTGGTGGCCAGCGGTTGCTTATCGGGAGCAGAACTGGTTTCAGCAATCTCATTTGGATTGCGCGTCCACCAAATGGTTGTTGCAACCGAAGCGCCGATGACAAGTACAGCTGCCCAGCGATACCACACGGTCGACTTCTTCCGCGTCATTGCTGATGTCACCCTGTCCCAGGTTTGCGGGCCTGGAGGCAGGCTGTGCTCTTGCAGTTTCTCACGAAACAACTTATCCATTGCGTTCATTGTTCTTTCCTTTTAAGCATTACCTCTCTTTCCAATTCCTCCAACCTGGCCTGCAGGCATGCGCGGGCTCTGCTGAGTTGGGACTTTGAAGTGTTCTCGGTTATTCCCAATTGCTCAGCAATCTCCTTGTGCGAATAGCCATCGATGGCGTAAAGGTTGAAGACCATGCGGTACCCGACCGGCAGATCCGCAACCAGCTTGAGGAGATCCTCTGCCTCGAGCGGCTGCGTGAGTGTAGAAGTGTCCGGTTCACCGTTCGCGTGTTCAATGTCCATCTCCAGGTACAGACTCTTGTTTCTCCTGAGGTAGGACAAAGCTTCGTTCACCACTATTCTCCGCACCCAGCCTTCAAAACTGCCTTCGCCTTTGAACTGATGAATGCGGTCAAATATTTTGGTGAATGATGTCACCAGCACATCCTCCGCCTCCATGCGATCCTTTACATACCGGCAGCACAAGGCGTACATCTTGCCGGCCATGGTCCGGTAGACGGCCTCCTGGGCTGCACGGTCCTGCTTTTTGCAGGCGTCGATTAGTTCGGATTCGCGCGCGCGGTAAATCTGGAACTGCATTTCAGCAATAAGATGCAGGTTGCCCCTGCAGGGTTGCTTTGGATAATAAAAAACTCCTGAAAAGGCCTAGTAGGCGGCTTCGTAGTCGATCGTAATGGTCTTCCAGGCGTACTGACCGGGTTTAACGATGACTGGATTGATATTGTTTTTCTCGTCAAAGAGGTTGGCGTACAGCCCGTTGCGCTCCTTGGTGAATACGGAATAGGCGCCGGGCATCAGTTTAATCTTGAAACTGCCATCCGGCTTGGACCAGGTGGAGGCAACAAGTTTGGTCTTGATATCGCGGAAAAAAGGACCAACCTGCGTGGCGTCTTTGAAGGAAGTAACCTCGTAGACAAGGATCTCGCGCACTGCGCCCTGGTTGGGCGAAAGGATGGACTCAGAGCCTGGCATCTGATTGCCCGAAACCCAAAATACCTGCCCGTGGATGCCTTGCTTTTGTGCGGTGGCGCCAAACGCGCAAAATACCGCCAGGATGACAAGGAGTAACTTCATAGGGCCGTCGGTGCTGAAGTTAAGTTACACAAATTGACAGCCCCACGTCTCATGCCTTGATAAAGATTTTTCTGTTGTACATCCAGCGCAGGATGAAGTAGAATATCAGGACCAGAGTTAAAGCAAACAGAAGCGAAGCTACCTTCGGGTAAAGCCAACTGGCATACACATGTTGGTATAAATAATTCCATAGAGATGTGCCTTCTTCTGTTCCGTCGCTCACGCGAATGCGAGTCAGCGTTTTAGCAACGATCCCCGATGCGACAAACACAAAAATGGCATTCATGCCGAAATAAACGAAGGGTTTTATCAATGAATCGCGACCATGGATGTCGAAGACCCAATGACTCGCAGCGAGAAATTGCATCGCCAGTCCCCCAGTGTACAGTACATAGCTGCTTGTCCAGAGGGATTTATTGATCGGAAACGCCATATCCCAGGCGAGACCCGACACGATGAGACATCCACCAACAAAAAAAAGAGCGCTCACGCGTTCTGAGGGATTTTTAACTGCATCAAAAAGATGACCGGTAAGCACACCCATCAAACCTGTGGCGATGGCAGGCACCGTGCTCAGAATTCCCTCAGGATCCCACGTCTTTGACTGCGACCACATGTGCCCTTCCAGGAAGAGCCTGTCGAACCACGCAGCGAAGTTGGTGGAGGGCTCAAGGTTGGCAGGAGTGCCATCAGGAACGGGGACCATAGTCATGACTATATAATAGAGTAGCAGAAGAATGCCCGCTATGCGTATCTGCGCAAGCCATCCAGTGGTGAAGTACAAAACAGAACAAGCAAAGAATACCAGGCTGATCCGCTGAAGCACGCCAGGAATCCTCAAATGCGCCAACCGCTCCAGATCGAACATACCTGAAAGTGGGATGGTGAACCATGCCAGCAGCATGCCGAGAAGAAAAATAGTGAGTGTCCGCTTGATAAGTTTGCGCATCACCTGACGGGTAAGGCCCTGGGACCGCTTGTTGCGATAGGCAAAATGAATGGATACACCGACAATGAAGAGGAAGAACGGGAAGATAAGGTCGGTGGGGGTGCAGCCGTTCCAATGTGCATGCAGCAAAGGAGCATATACGCTGTCCCACGACCCGGGATTATTGACTGTAATCATGCCAGCCACTGTAATTCCCCGGAAGAAATCGAGGGAAGGCAGCCTTTCATTTTCCATCTGTTAAATGTAACGCAGACGGATTCTCTCTGCAAGGGTGTTAGTGATTATAGGAAGGTCACTTCAATAAGGCGTGGCACTGTCGTGCGATCTCCACTTCTTCATTGGTGGGCACCACGAGAATTTTCACTAGCGCATTGTCAGGGTTGATCTCAAAGATGCCTTTGCCCCCGGCGTTGTTCTTTGCAGCGTCGAGCCGTATGCCCAATGATTCGAGGTTGCGGGTTGAGAGTTCCCTGGTGAGGGCATCGTTTTCGCCAACGCCCGCGGTAAAAACCAGCGCATCCACACCATTCAGCACCGCCATATAAGCGCCAATGTATTTCCTGATGTGGTAGGCATACATGTCATAAGCCAGCGCCGCCATCTTGTCGCCGCGCTCACGGGCTGCCTTCACGTCGCGCATATCACTGAACCCCGTTAAGCCCAGCATGCCGCTCTTCTTGTTCAGGATCGTATTGACATCTTCCAGGCTATAGCCTAATTGTTTAACCAGGTGAAAAATCACGGACTGGTCAATATCGCCGGTGCGTGTGCCCATGATCAGGCCGTTCATGGGTCCCAGCCCCATGGTGGTATCGATGCACTTCCCATCTTGTACAGCAGCCATGCTGCAACCGTTCCCCAAATGGATGGTGATGATTCTCGCTTTTGAGTTCTTCAGGTATTCAGCAGCCCGTTCGGACACATACTTATGACTGGTGCCATGGAAGCCATAAGCCCTGATCTGGTGTTTGTCGTAGAACTCGTTGGGGATGGCCATACGGTAAGCGACAGGGGGCATGGTCTGATGGAAGGCCGTGTCAAAGACCGCTACCTGTTTGGCATGCCGAAAGATCTTCTCAGCCACTTCAATGCCGAGGAAATTAGGCGGATTGTGCAGGGGTGCAAGAGGGAAAAGATTACGGATCTTTTCTTTTACTTCTTCAGTGATCACCATCGTATCAGAGAAACTCTCACCGCCATGCACCACCCGGTGCCCGACCACTTCAATCTCTTCAGGATCGCGGATGACTCCCACCACCGGATCGGTCAGCAGCCTCGCCACTTCCTGCAGACCGGCAGCATGATCACGGATGGGGATCATGTGCTTCTGTTTGTCGGACTTGTCGCTCCTGGAAAAGGAGTACGTAACAGAGGCGCCATCCTGGCCGATGCGGTCTACGATGCCCGAGCAAATGACTTGTGCCGAAGGCATGTCAAAAAGCTGATACTTGATGGAACTGCTTCCCGAATTGATCACAAAAACTTTCATGCGCTACTTATTGGATTGTGCCTGGATCGCGGTGATGACGACAGTGTTGAATACATCATCAACCGTGCAACCCCTGCTAAGGTCATTGACTGGTTTGTTTAATCCTTGAAGCATGGGGCCGATAGCAAGGGCTCCTGTTTCGCGCTGCACGGCCTTGTAAGTGTTGTTACCGGTATTCAGGTCAGGGAAGACCAGCACACTGGCCTGGCCTGCCACTTCAGATTTCGGCATTTTCTTCTTTGCCACGTCCGGGTCAACGGCAGCATCATACTGTATAGGTCCCTCCACTTTGAGGTCGGGCCTGCGCTGATGAACAAGTTCTACCGCTTTCCTTACACGGTCTACGTCCTCGCCTTCACCCGAAGTTCCGGAAGAATAGGAGAGCATGGCCACTTTGGGATCAATGCCGAACATTTTGGCGGTCTCGGCTGAAGAGATGGCGATATCGGCCAGCTGTTCTGATGTAGGATTCGGAATAACGGCGCAGTCGCCGAACACAGAAACCCGGTTCGGGAGACACATGAAGAAGACTGATGAGACTGTAGAGACCCCTGGTTTTGTCTTTACGAACTGGAGGGCAGGGCGAATGGTATGCTGGGTGGTGTGACCGGCTCCCGATACCATTCCATCGGCCTCCCCTTTATACACCATCATGGTTCCAAAGTAGGAAACGTCCAGCATGAGGTCACGTGCCATCTCGAGGGACAGGTTTTTACCTTTGCGCAATTCCATCAGTGTCTTGACGTAATCTTCATAGCGTTCGGAAGAGCCGGGATTGATGATTTTGACTTTGGTTTCATCCAGTGAAAGATTCAGCCTCTTGATGGATTGGAGTACGGCATCGCGGTTCCCAAGGATGGTAACGTCAACCACATTCTGACGCACGAGCATGTCGGCGGCCTGAAGGATTCGGTCATCGTCTCCTTCGGGTAATACAATGTGTTTTTTCTGCTCCTTGGCTCTCTTCACAATCTGGTACTGGAACATCCTGGGTGTAATATTCTTTGACCGGAAGGTTACGATTTTACGCTCAAGTGTACTTACATCCACATGTTTATCAAACAAGCTGATGGCCAGTTCAATTTTGTCTTTGTCATGTGCCGTGATGCGGGTTGGCGCGTTAGCCACGCGTGTAACCGTCTTAAATGTTCCGCTGTTCACGGCGATGATGGGCACTACCGAGTCAAGACCTTCGATCAGCTTCATAATCGTGGGTTCAGGAATGAGACCACCCGTGAGAATGAGCGCTGAGACTTTTGGGTAATTCTTGGACTGGTTGGCCTGAAGGGCTCCCAGGATAATGTCAGCGCGGTCACCCGGTGTGACAATCAGCGTATTTTTCTGAATACGAGTCAGTGCATTGTGCAGTTGCATGGCCCCGACGATGCTATGTTCTACCCGGTTGGACATCTGTTTTTCGCCAAACAGAATTTTTCCTCCCACCGATTCGAATATCTCTTTGACGCTGGGGCTGGCAAGGTCGCGGTTGGTCGGGATGGAAGTCACGATAGGACCCTTCGGCAGATGGGCCGTAAGTTGGGCCCGTATCTCTTCCTCTTTCTCAGGGTCAATCTTGTTGGCGATGACCGTAAGCACTTGCACGCCCTCGTCCTGGAAGCTCTTGGTTGTAGCGACAGCCGTGTCCGTAATCTCCTGCACTGTCTTACCCTCGCCTTTCACGATAATGGCCGCCGGGATGCCCAGGTTCTTCGCAAAGGAAATGTTGCCGTCATATTCCATGTTCATTCCTGTTCCCAGGAAATCGGTACCCTCCACAACTACGAAGTCATGCTGTTCCTGCAGCTTCTTGAATTTGGCGATTATGGAATCCAGGACGAACGACTCGCGGCCGGCACTGTAATATTTCACCACATCTCCGCGGGTGAAGACATACATCTCCTCATAGGCCTCGTGAAGGTTGAAGTGCGATGCGATGGTGGTGAGATGCCCGTCTTTTTCAGGACCGGAGCCGGTGACAATGGGTTTGAAATAGGCGATTTTGGCTGTCTTCTCAGCCAGCAAATTCATCAGACCCAGGGCAATAACACTCTTGCCGGAATAGGGTTCTGTGGTGGTGAGGTAAATGGCGTTTGTCATACTTATGCGCTTTCAGGTTTAGTGATCCTCCGCATGCGATTGCGAAGATCACCCATTTGTCTATTGAAGCGCAAGTTGACATGATCAATACATTGTATAAATGACATTGATCATGGTTGCCCATGATTTCATTGTGAAGTTTTTGTTTCTGGTTTCTTGTTACCACGGAACCCCGACGATAAATGTCCCGACGATGAATGTCGGGACGATGAATGTCGGGGTGAACCTGAAATCTGCAACCTGAAATCTGAAACTATCTTTTCACCACCTCCGGGCTGCCATGATAAGTCACATTGCTGGCGACGCCTTTGTTGATCTCCAGCTTTTCCGTCACATTTACTTTTGCTGAGGAGGCACCATGAGCTTCTACAATGCAATGGTCTACCTCATATCCATAGGCACGTAATCCAGATGCCCCCAGAATCTCGGCATCCATAAAATGACCTTTGCCTGCCAGGTCCAGCATGGAGGCACCGGTGATTTTAAGGTTGAGCGAGCCGGCATTGAAGTCGCCGGTACCCGTCATGGCACCCATGATCTCTATGTCCATATCCTCTTCATCAAAGCCGCGAATGCGCAGTTTACCTGCTCCGGTGGCGTCCAATTCGCGCAGGCTGGGCATGGTGATGAATATCTTCACGTCCTTATTCACAAGGAAGTCCTTGTTCCAGAAATTCTTCCTCCTGTCTTTATATTCAATAACGAGCGTTTCACCCGAAACGTAGATGTCATATTTGTTTTTCTCTTCAACCGGTCCTTTGATATCCACAGCGAACTCATCACCCTTTTCGATGCGGAGGTCTACGATTCCTTTCAGGTCGACTGAATTGAAATCGCGGAGGCCAAACTGATCCCTCGGGTTGGAGTTGTCAAGATCTTCAGGCTTGCAGGAAACGCACTCAAGTCCCACTGAGGTCATCTTCCAGGTCTGTGTTTCTTCGTTCAGACTGAAGTCATCAGTCATTCTGCGGTAGATCACATTCGTGTCGATGATCCGCCAAAGACTGGCATCGATCACAACCGGCTTCTGGAACGGGATATAGACATCCACATCCAGGCGTTGAGCCCTGAATTTGGCATTGCTGTCAAAAGTGATGTTGGAGTCGAACGTGATGACGCTGTCCTTTTGCTCTATCTGGTAAGTCACCATCTTGGCATTCTCAGCTGCGATCTTCCGCGTGGGTCCTTGCGACTGAAAGCGTTCAACTACTTTGATGTCTTTTCCCTCATAACCCCGCAGGTACAGTGTTGTCACATTGTAGTCATCCAGGCCGGTTTCGCGGATATTGAGCACCGGTATGTGCTGATCAAGTGCCAGCACTTTTTCGGTTTTATACTCGCCTTCTTCCTTGAATCCAAGGATCAGCTGTGGCAGACTGAAGCTGACAACTGCCACACTCACAAAGAAGATCACAAAAAGGCTCCAACCGGCGGTGGCATTGAAGACGATGCGCTTGGCGACAATCGAACTTCCCAGCAGCAGCATGAACAATGAAGGAATAAGTGCCACTAGGAATGTAAAGACGACCATCCAGGTGGGGAAACTATTCCGCAGTGTATTGAGTGGAAAGCCTGGCGCTGCCACATAGAAATCTGAGAACATTGTCCAGTCAGGGGCATGGAATAATCCTATGAGAATGCCGAAGCTGAAAAGGACGGCGAAGATGAGCATGATCCCCGTGAAGGTGATCACCAGCCCAATCGCCACACGCAATACTTCTACAAACATGGTAAGCAAGGGAGTCAACGCCCTCAAGAGCGTACCCAAAGCACGGAAGGGGAAGAGAATGATTTTGGTGAGCGTACTTTCTTCCTGGGAAGCGCTTTCGGCTTTGCCTTTCTTAACCGTGGATTCTATGTTAGACAGTGTGACAGGCTCACCCTGCATTTCCATCTTCTCGGTAAGCGTCTTGGCTTCCGGCAATGCGATCCAGAGGATAACGTACAGAACCAGTCCGACTCCTCCGAAGATGGTTCCGATCACAAAGAGGAAGCGCACCAGGGCAACATCACCGTTGAAGAATGCAGCAACTCCGGATGCCACGCCACCCAGGACACGCTTGTCCGGATCACGGTACATCTTTTTCACAGAAGGCTGCTCTTCCAGCAGCTCTTCCGGTAATACAATCCATAATATGATGTAGACCAGCAGGAATACGCCGGTTCCCAGGACCAGCAAGGCCATAATCAACCTCGGCCACACAGGGTCAACATTGAAGTAGTTGCCAAATCCGGCGCACACACCGCCAAGAATCTTATGGCTCTTGTCCCTGACCAAACGGCGTTGCGATGAACCCGATGAAGAGGGCCGTGGGGGCACGGTGGACTGCTGCTGCGACTGCGGGCCGGCCGAAGATGCCTCGGTCTCCTCGGCAGCCTTGAAGTCGTTGACACTTCCCATCGTGGCAATAAGGGCATTCACATCCTCAGCAGTAATTACCTGTTTGCCTTCATTGAGCCGGGACAGGAAAATCTCGGCGATCCTGCTTTCGATGTCAGACAGGATTTCACTGCTGTCATCGAATGAACCGAAATACCGATTGACCGAATCGAGGTACTTCCTCAGTGTCTCATATCCGTCTTCCTCGATGTGGAAAATGATGCCGCTGATGTTGATACTGATATTCTTTTTCATACCTGAAATGAATAGGAGGGTCGGGGGTTAGATTATGGATTTTGATTTCTGCGTGATCTTGTCAGTGGAGTGGACCAATTCGTCCCACGTTTCCGTTAGGCCCTTCAGGAATTCCGCTCCATGATCTGTCAGCTTGTAATATTTCCTTGGCGGTCCGGATTTGGACTCGACCCATTTGTATTCTACCAGGCCTGCATTTTTCAGACGGGTCAGAAGCGGATACAGGGTACCCTCCACCACAATCATCCGGGCTGAAGTGAGTTCATCGAGCATGTCCGATGCGTACACCTCACCTCTGGAAATGATGTGGAGGATGCAGTACTCCAGGATACCCTTCCTCATCTGAACCTGCGTGTTTTCAAGATTCATACATCCACATTTAAATAACGTCTACAGGTTTGTATACGGGAAAGTACTATGTATGGCCAAGTACTATTGAAGAATTTTGTGGAAATCTTCAGAATGCCCCTTTTTTGAGGCTTTTCTCTGGGTCCTGTCAAGCTGACTTGGTATTTAATGGTAGTTTTACAGGATTTTGCAGGTCTGGAATTACCATCCTGAAGTCTGCAGGATACAGTTATCGGCAGCTATTTGCATGAGTTGGAAGATCAAGAAGTACTGCGCGGCCTTCATTTTGGTCTTTCTGGCCTCATCTCCAGTCCTGCGCGCCCAATATTCCAATGATTGGATCAGCTTTGGCCAACCCTATTACAAGATTCCGGTCGCCAAAAGCGGCATTTACCGCCTCACCTACAATGACCTTCAGGCAGCAGGCATTCCCCTTTCATCTATCGACCCCAGGCGCATCAATCTTTTTCACCGGGGGGTAGAACAGGCCATTTTCATCCAGGGAGAAAGCGATGCCTCCTTCGATCCACCCGACTATCTGGAATTTTACGGTGCGAGGAACGACGGAACACTCGACAAGGATTTATATAAATCCCCAAACCTCCAGCCTCACACCTATTATAATCTTTACTCCGACACAACAGCGTACTTTCTTACATGGAACCCACTTCCGGTCCAGGGCCGTCGGATGAGTTCGTACACAGAATCGCAGGGGAGTCTATCAAAAGAGGTAAGCCAGGTTTCTGAACAGTTGGTCATCAACAAGAGTGAATACTCCGGAGGATATACTGAACTGGACGAAATTCAGGATTCTGCATTTGACGAAGGAGAGGGCTGGACCGGCGCAACCATCTGCACCAACTTGCTGAGTTGTACCGGCCAATTGGATTACACCATAACAGGGCTAACAAATGGAGTGACTTTGGCGGGAACCCCCGCATTGGAAGTTCTGCTTGTCGGTCGAGAGGCAGTGCCCCATCAGGCAGAAATATCTGCAGGTGCCGGAGCGTCGTCGTTGCGCATAATCACGAATTCAAATTTCGTCAACTATCAAACTTCCAAAGTCACTGTTCCAATCAACTGGACCGATATCGCACCCGATGGCTCAATGACAGTCAGGGTAAGGATTGTTCCATCGGGGACGAAGGATTTGCTGAGCGTTAGTTATGTACGCGTGACCTTGCCGCAGGACTTCAATATGTCTTCCGCGCCCGAAAAGTACATGACTCTTGCATCCAATTCAGGAAATAAATCCTACATCGAAATCCAGAATCCTCCCACAGGTGTCAGACTCTGGGATATTACCGATCCCGATGCCCCTTCTGTTTACGGAACATACAGTGTAACCGGTGGTGTGGGTGCTGTGATATTGAATACCTCTACACCAAGAAAACTTTACGCAGGTAGCACCGTAATGACCCCTTCACTCAAGCCCGTGAAATTCCGGTCCATCTCGCCATCCCTTCATAATTATATCATCATATCACACCGGTCCCTCATGAAGCCGGCCCTGGGGTATGCCGATGCCGTGCAGGCCTATGCAGCCTATCGTGCTTCAAAACCAGGCGGTGGATATGACACGTTGACAATCGCCATGAATCAGCTTTACGATCAGTTCGACTATGGAGAAACATCTCCACGGGCGATTTTCCAGTTCATGAAATTCATGGTGAATGGAGGCAACCCGAAGTACCTGTTTCTGATTGGAAAAGGATTGGATGTGTCACTGGGATTCTACCGGAACACTTCATTGGCACCAACCGACTTTCGGGACCTGGTTCCTACGGCAGGTACACCCGGATCTGACATGATCTATACCGCAGGACTAAAAGGCACACGCTACGAACCTGCCGTGGCCACCGGCAGACTTACCGCCAGCACACCGACACAGGTGGCCGCATACCTCAACAAAGTGAAGGAGATGGATGCCGTTCCGTTCACAGAACTGTGGCGAAAAGATCTGCTTCATCTCAGCGGTGGTATAAAGGCGGGAGAGCCGGAAAAATTTCGGGCTTATGTCGACAGTTACAAAACGATAGCCGAAGGATTCTATCTGGGTGCACAAGTGCAAACTGTCTCGAAACAAAGCCTCAATGTCGAATTGATCAATGTCAAAGACCAGGTAAACAAGGGACTCAATCTGATTACTTTCTTCGGACACTCCGGACCCGGCACCATTGATATTGACATTGGCTACGTAAGTGACCCAACCCTTGGGTACAACAATGCCGGGAAATATCCCGCCTTCCTAATCAATGGTTGCAATGCAGGCAGGTTTTTCGACAACCGCGTCAACTTTGGAGAAGACTGGATGCTGACTGCCTCAAAAGGTGCCAGGGGTTTCATTGCCCACAGCTCTTTCGGCTTTGATGAATACCTGAATCTTTACTCCAATCTGTTTTACCAGGTGGCTTACACCGACTCATCATTCCTGAGAAAGGGGATAGGGGATGTTCAGAAAGAGACGGGCAGAAGGTACCAGGATGCTGCAAGTCCCAGCTTGACCATGGTCACACAAATTCAACAAATGGTGCTGCTCGGCGATCCTGCAGTGGCATTGTTTCCGGCGCCAGCAGCAGACTACCAGATCAGCAATGGATCACTATCTGTCACCTCACTTGATGACAAACCAGTGACAGCCCAATCTCCTTCCTTCGCCATCAATTTTACGGTGAGTAATCCGGGAAGAGCGATGCCCGTCAGCATGAAGGTAAGGGTGGTGCGCACACTCTCAGACAATTCCACCATCACTTATGATTCAGTCTATTCACCAGTCTACTATCAGACCGCCTTGCAAATGATTATCAGGAAAGGCAGAAGCGGTAACGAGGCGGGTAGCAACAATTTTACAGTCACGGTCAATAGTGATCAAGCCATCCCGGAGATCTCATACGCCAATAATTCGGCCTCACTCAACTTCTTCGTTCCGCTCAATGGCACAAAGCATATCTATCCGGTTCCGTATTCCATAGTCAACAAAAGCAGTGTCTCACTTTCTTATCAGAATACCGATTTGTTAGGAGCGAGCAGGGGATACCTCGTGGAAGTAGATACTGCCGCCACATTCGACAGTCCATACCTGGCGAGAACAACCGTTACAGCCCCCGTCTATGGTTCCACTTCAATTCAATTGCTCAGTACGGACTCGCTGGTGTATTATTGGCGGACCCGGTTTGAAAAGCCCGCGGCCACAGAAAGCAGCCAATGGACAACCTCTTCATTTACTTACATCCAGAATGGGAATGAAGGGTGGGCGCAAATGAAGTTCCCGCAGTTAAAAGAAGATGTGCTTACCGGGTTGCAGGCCGACTCTATCCTGCGAAAGCTGGTGTTCGCTTCAACAAAGTCCACCGTGGAAGTACTGACCTATGGCAGCGCCAATCCTGCACCTTATACCCAGGTGTCCCTGAAGATCAATGGTGATGAGCAGAACGTCGCGTCACAGGGTCAGTCCTGCAGGAATAATACGCTCAATATGATTGCGTTCGACCGGTCATCATCGGCGCCATATGCAGGACTCACTTTCAGCTTCTTCGACCCAAGAGATTGTGGCAGAGCCCCGCAAATGATTAACAGCTTCACCACCTCCGAGCTCGATGCCGGCAATAATCAGGATATCACAGCATGGGTGGCCAATATCAAGGCTTCTGATTCTGTTGTGCTCTTCTCTATTGGAGATGCGGGTTATGCGACATGGTCTGCAAATGTCCTGACCCAACTTTCCCTTCTGGGTGTCGGAACCAATCAGTTGAGTACGCTGCAGCCAGGAGAACCATTTGTGATATTTGGAAAAAAGGGCGGACCTGTAGGCACAGCGAAAGTATATCGCCCATCATCTGCGCCAGTCAATGCCCAGCAGGTGCATGTGAACAAAACCGTGACGGGAAGGTTTTCAACCGGTAACCTGACTTCTGTTCTCATAGGACCTGCTACAAACTGGTCACAGCTTTCATTTTTGATCCGGGGAGTAGGCCCCAATGATGTATATGGAGTTGATGTAATTGGTGTAGACCTTAAGGGCAATGAAAGTGTGCTCAAAACAGGACTTACATCAGGTGTGACGTTGACCGATGTTCCAACTGGCAGCTATCCTTATCTGAAGTTGCGATTGAATACTGCCGATGACATCGACCAGAACCCGGTACAACTGATCAGGTGGATTGTTTTGTACACCCCTGTTGCAGAAGGTTCGATTATATATAATGGTGCAAGGGAACCAGCGTCCTTGCAGGAGGGACAGACCTGGGAAGCTGTGTACGGATTTGTCAACATATCAACTCGTACGTTTTCAGATTCACTTACGGTTCAGCAGACAGTTTACAATGCCAGCCAGCACAGGAATGGACGTTGGCAGTGGAAGATCAAGGCACCATTGCCTCGCGACACGACCTGGTTTAAAGCGTCTCTGCTCACAAAGGGATGGTCGGGCATCAACGATGTAACTCTTGAAGTCAACCCGCGCATACTGCCGGAACAGTACTATGACAACAACGCCATTACGCTATTTAGCTATCTGAACGTCCAGGCCGACCGCACACCACCGATTTTGGATGTGACGGTTGATGGCCGGCGCGTCCTCAATGGCGATATGGTAGGGCCGACACCATTGATCCTTGCACGCATAATCGATCAAAATCGATTCATGCCAAAGGTTGATACAGTTGGGATTAACCTGTTTGTTGGCGTTGGCTGCAAGCCCGACTCATGCAACTTCCGCCGCGTTACTTTTAAAGATCCGGCTTTGAAATGGTCACCTGCCACGCCGACGAGTGATTTCACCCTTCAATATCGGCCAACCTGGTCGCCTGGCAGCTATACCCTTCGGGTTGAAGCAGTGGATGGAAGCGGCAATTCTTCGGGGAGTATGCCCTATGAAGTTACCATGGTCGTCAGCAAGGACCCAGCTTTCACAGTGCGAAACGTTTATCCTAATCCAGCAATTGACGGATTTTACCTGGACCTGTTCAGTGCCGGTACAGATGAATTACAAGACTTCAGGCTTGACGTGTATTCGTCCACAGGAAGCCTTGTTCGACGTATCGGCAACGAGATGCTCACGTCCCTTCATGCGGGCACCAACACCTTATGGTTACCGGCCGTTGATGCACAGGACAATCCGTTGCCAACTGGCATTTACCTCTTCAGGATGACCGGCTTTCTGGGTGGTAAGGAGTTTGTTAGTACCGGAAGGCTGGTAGTGGTCAGGTGATTTCATGCATAAAGAGTGCACGTATTCTAATGCCGATCATGGGTATTGAAAAAAGACTTAAAAAACACCGAGCAGAGAGTTAAATAGAGCAGAGACTTAAGTGCGAATATTATGAAGAAGAAGAACGTAACATCCCTTAGCGAATTTATCGACAATAAGGTCGGCAAGAGGGGTACTAAAAAAAGGGAAAAATTTGAAGCAGACTACGAGGCTTTCAAACTTGGAGTCTTAATCCAGCAAGCGAGACAAGAGAAAGGTCTGACGCAGGAGCAAGTTGCAGAGTTATCAGGGACAAATAAGTCATACATTTCAAAACTTGAAAAGGACCTAAAGGACGTGCGGTTTTCGACACTGCAAAGGATTATCAAAGAAGGACTTGGGGGACACCTGGAGATTTCAATTAAGTTTTGACTAGGACGTGCATTGCTGGATAGAATACAGCGCGGAGATTAAAACTGCTATGTCATGAAAGGGATCCACATTGATGAATCCTTAAAAAATGTCTCGAGTAAGTAACCATTCGACTGTCGTTCCAGCGAAACCCGCAACCCGAAACTCAGAACCCGGAACTATTTCGCTTAACGCACTGGTATCATCCGGATAATTTCCCCCACAAACCCGTTTGCCATCTTCTCAGTCAACTCCTTATTCTTCGGAATCCCATTCTCATCATAATTCTCATGCACGCTGGCTACGTGAAAACGCGCCGGCACGGTGAGGGCTCCTATCTTCCACAATGAAAACTGCAGCGATGTAACAACCTGGGTTCCGCCAAAGGGCCCGTCTGATACGGCGGCAATACCGATCGGCTTTCTCCGCCATTCACTGTAAAGAAGGTCAACGACATTCTTCAGACTTGCAGGATAACCGCCGTTGTATTCCGGCGTGACAATGATGATCGCATCTGCTGATTTTACTTTTGATGCAAAGTCAAGCACATCGGGAGTCGGATTCTTCTGGTATTGCAATCGTTCCTCAAATAAGGGAAAGCGATAAACGGCCAGGTCAAGAATCTCGGACGAAGCCAATTGGTGATCTTCCAGGAACTTCTTGAAGAACAATGCGACCCTATGGCTTTGGCGGTTGATCCTGATGCTGGAGGAGATGATAGCTATATGTGGCATGCAGTTAATTTATTCAGTTGTATTACCTCAAGATTTGAACCCTCGTAGCCCCTTTGATCTTTACCCTGGGTTTGATAATGGCTTTGGTAATGAAACCTGCTGCTATCAGGGAACCGCTGAAGACAGCATCCTCCTTGGTGAGTTCGCCTTCATTGATCAGGTTCAGCAGCATATATCCGCCGCCGACAAAAAAGCACAATTTGGACCACTTGAATTTCATGAAGTACCAATCCTTGGTCTTTTCATCCAACCACATATAAGTGATTTCCCTTGGACTGATCTTGTAATTTCTGAATACGATCAGGGTATCCTCAAATCCCATAATTTGATCGGTCAACGCATATGGATGCGTCTTGATGTTAAAGGTGATGATCTCACCTGTTTCATAGGTTACACCATGCTTTCCCGGCTTTTGAAAGATCAGTCCCTTCTGAGCACGCGCTGAAATGAACAAGCCCAACAGGATGATCAAAATGCAATACAACTTCATAAGCGGAATCCTTGTGGGACTATACTGCCGTTGAGGATTTTTGAGCTATCTTTGCGCCTCATTTTATCAAAAAGCCGGATTTGCGCAGTTTATGGATGTCAGTAAGATCAGAAATATAGCAATCATCGCTCACGTTGACCACGGAAAGACCACCCTCGTGGATAAAATGCTCCATGCAGGGCATTTATTCAAGGCTCATGAGAATCCGGGTGAACTGATTATGGACTCCAATCCCCTTGAGCGGGAGCGGGGCATTACCATTTTGGCCAAGAACGTCTCGGTTCGTTATCACGACTATAAGATCAACATCATTGATACGCCAGGCCACAGCGACTTTGGCGGAGAAGTGGAGCGCGTGCTGAATATGGCTGACGGCTGTCTGTTGCTGGTGGACGCCTTCGAGGGGCCGATGCCGCAAACGCGCTTCGTTCTTCAGAAAGCCCTCCAACTGGGTCTGAAGCCCATTGTCGTGATCAATAAGGTAGACAAGAAGAACTGCACCCCGGATGAGGTGCATGAGCAGGTGTTCGATCTGATGTACGCATTGGATGCCACAGAAGACCAGCTAGATTTTCCCACTTTCTATGGCTCAGCCAAACAAGGGTGGATGAGTGCGGACTGGAAACAGCCCACAACTGATATCAATGCGCTGCTGGATGGTATCATCAAGCATATTCCGGCACCCAAGACAGAAGAAGGATCAACACAGATGCTGATCACTTCTCTCGAATATTCTTCTTACATCGGACGTGTGGCCATCGGACGTGTTCACCGTGGCACTGTAAAGACCGGTCAGCCGGTAGCGCTGATGAAGCGGGACGGTGGTCCTGTAATCAAGAGCCGGATCAAGGAAATGTACGTCTTCGAGGGATTTGACAAACAGAAAGCTGAAGAGGTAAAGGCAGGAGAGATCTGCGCGCTGGTGGGACTCGAAGGTTTTGAAATTGGTGATACGGTCGCCGATATTGAACGCCCTGAAGCCATGCAGTCCATCGCCATCGATGAACCAACGATGAGCATGCTGTTCACGATCAACAATTCACCGTTTTACGGCAAGGAAGGAAAGTACGTGACCTCACGTCACATCAAAGACCGCCTGGATCGCGAATTGGAGAAGAATCTCGCATTGCGAGTTGGTGACACCGGATCTGCAGACAGCTTCCTGGTGTTCGGAAGAGGTGTGCTTCACCTTTCCGTATTGATCGAGACCATGCGTCGTGAAGGGTACGAATTACAAATTGGTCAGCCTCAGGTGATCTTTAAAGAGATCGATGGACAGAAGTGTGAGCCTGTTGAAGAGTTGACCATTGACCTGCCGGAAACAGATGCAGGTAAAGCCATTGAAACGGTGTCGATGCGCAAAGGTGAAATGACCAACATGGAGCCGAAGGCCGACCGCATGATCTTGAAGTTCATGATCCCGTCAAGGGGTATTATCGGATTAAGGAACTACTTGTTGAACGTAACTGCAGGCGAGGCTGTGGTCACCCACCGCTTCAAGGAATATCAGCCCTACAAGGGCGAAATCCCCGGAAGGATCAACGGTTCGCTGATCAGCATGGAACTGGGCGAGGCCATCCCATACAGTCTGCACAATTTGCAGGACCGCGGCAAGTTCTTCATAGAACCAAGCGATCCTGTCTACGAAGGACAGGTAATAGGCGAACACAGCAGAAGCGGCGACCTGGTGGTAAATGTTACAAAGACCAAGAAACTTACCAACATCCGCGCGTCGGGCTCTGATGAGAAGATGAAGATCGCTCCGGCAGTCAAATTCTCTCTGGAGGAGGCGCTTGAGTACATCCAGAGCGACGAGTACGTGGAGGTGACACCCAAGTCGATCCGACTGAGGAAGATTTTCCTTAATGAGAACGACCGGAAGCGGGAAAGAAATAAAGTACTGGTGAACCAGTAACGCCCCTCAACCCGCCTTGAATCCAAAGATCCATAGCATCAATTTCCGCCCTGTTGCGGTAGTGGCGGCTTTGCTCTTGGGATTGTCAGCTGGAAGCGTTTTTGCGCAGTCTCCCAAGTGGAAAGAGTGGGAAGCTGCCGGCGACAGTTTGTACGAGAAGCAGGATTTCGAAGGTGCGGAGAAATGGTTTACCAAAGTGCTCGATGCCAACAAAGGCAAGCAGCGCGATCGTGAAATGGCAAGTGTGCTGTACAAGCGCGCCGTATGCTTCTACAGCAACCAGCAAATGGACAAAGCGCTGAAAGATGTCGATGAATTCCTTGCGCTGGTTCCCGGTTCGCCTCAGCCTTTTGTATTGAAGGCGTTCATTTATCGCGACATGGGTGACGAAGACAAGGAGTTTGAGAATGTCGACAAAGCTGTTCAGATGATGCCGCCCAATGCTGACTTTCTGAAATGGAGGGCCCTGCTGCATATCCAGAAAAATCACTTTGCTGAGGCCAGGAACGATATCCGGCGGTCCATACAAATGCAGGATGATCCGGAGTCGGAAACTTACCTCGGATTAAGCTACTATAATCTTGGTAAGAAGGACAGCGCATACATGTCGTTTAACAAGTCCATCGAACTGGACGCTACCTATCTGCCTGCCTATTTGTACGCCGGATCGGTATCGTTGGAAGATGGATCTTATGAACTGGGTCTGAAATATCTCAACCTTGCGCTCCGGCTTGACCCTCACAACAAAGAAGCGATGTTCTACAAAGGAGTCGCCTTGGTGGAAATGAAAAAGGAGGAGGAGGGATGCCGCTGTCTCAATAAGGCCTTCTATTGGGGATTTGATGAGGCGGGTGAGTATCTGAAGGAATATTGCTACGATTCTGATAATTAGAATCATCATTAAGCAGGTCACAGACTTTCATCCCGCTGTGACTTTCTTCATAATTTTGCATCGGAATTGTCGTTAGGTAATTGTATGCGCAAAGCAAGGATCACCTTCTTTTGGTCCGTTTTGACACTTTTGGCAGTTGGCTGTTCCACTCAGCCCGAAATGGTAGACCGGGTGCGGGACATGATTGTACAGACCAACTATGTCAATACCACCAACTTTGCGTCATATGCCACGTACGCCATGCCGATGGATACCATAGGGCACGTATTTAACCAGGACCCCAACGACACGCTTATTGTAGGGGACTACGCGAAGCTTGTAACTGCGACACTTAAAACCACGATGGATCAGATAGGCTACACCCAAGTGGCAAAAAATCAATCACCTGATCTGGCGCTGAACGCATATGTAGTGGAAGACTACAGCGTATTCCAGTCGGTAGGATACAGCAACTTTTACGGGGGATATGGCGGCGGGTACTATCCTGGTTATTACTATCCCGGCTATTATGGCTACGGCGGATACTACGGCTATCCATTCTATCAGTCGTACAGTGTGAATACGGCAACGCTGGTATTGGAACTTGTGGATTTAAAAAACAAGAGTAACAACAAGGTACTGATTGTGTGGAATGCCTATGCCGGCGATCTTCTTACTTCCGTCGACACTTTCGGCAAGACGACAGAGGCTATTCAGCAGGCGTTCAAACAATCTCCTTACATAAAGAAATAAAGATGAAGCGACTATTTCTGCTGACTTTGTTTCTGCCGGTTGCCTGGTGTCAGGCGCAATCGGATTCTCCGCTGGGCAGGTATATTGGCGTCTCGTGGAACATGAACAAACCTCTCTCGAACTCTGCCTTCGTGTCAGACTTTTCCACACAAGGCCTCCAGTTCATTTACCGGGAAGGCATCAATGAGCATTTTTCGGTTGGAGCGGATCTTAACTACGCCGTGTACAAGGGATACACACCAAGAAAAACGTACTATGGAGACAGTGGTGCGCTAACTACAGACTATTTCAATTATGTTCAGAGTTTTGGCCTTACACTGACCGGAGATTACCTCTTTTCTTCCGATAAGAAACTTGTTCCTTTTGCAGGCCTGGGAATCGGAGCTGCCTTTGCAGATTTTAAGACCTATTATAATATCTACAGCAAGACAGACAGTAGCTGGGGACTCTTGGTGCGTCCACAGGCAGGAGTGATATATCGTTTTGGAAGGAGCAACAACTGGGGTATTTCGGCAGCTGCCTATCTGGACTACACGACCATCAAGAGTTCGGATTTTGATTTTAACAATTTCAACAGCGCGGGCATCAGGCTGGCGCTCTTGTTCCTGAATGTGGAATAGCTTCCCTGGATGGCCGCAATTCCTTTACGCTCATTTTTTAAACCGCCTGCCATGCCATATTTTTGCGCATGGCAGAGCAAATTCTCATCCTTGACTTTGGTTCCCAGTACACGCAGTTGATTGCCAGGCGTATACGCGAACTGAATGTATACTGCGAAATCCATCCCTTTAACAAAATTCCGCCTATTACCCCGGAAATACGGGGCGTAGTGCTGTCCGGCAGTCCATGTTCCGTCCGCGACCAGGGGTCCCCTGACGTAGACCTGGCCTTGTTTGACAAGATTCCGGTGCTGGGCGTCTGTTATGGTGCACAGCTGATTGCACAGAAAACCGGTGGTACAGTGGCGCCGTCAAAGATCAGGGAATACGGCAGGGCAAGACTGACAACTGTGGATCATCATAATGAATTACTCAAGGAAATCTCTCTCGATTCACAGGTATGGATGTCACATGCAGACACCATAACCGCCCTCGGTGCGGACTATGAAATCATTGCCAGTACCGCTACGGTGAAAGTGGCCGCCTTCCACAAACGGGGGACCAAAACCTATGCGATTCAATTCCATCCTGAAGTCACCCATACACTGGAAGGAAAGAATCTGCTGAGAAATTTTGTAGTGCACATCTGCGGCTGTACGCAGGACTGGACTCCCGATCAGTTTGTCGAACAATCCGTAAAGGAACTGAAGGCAAAACTCGGCAACGACAAGGTGGTCATGGCGCTTTCCGGCGGAGTGGATTCTACGGTGGCAGCAACGCTGGTGAACCGCGCCATCGGGGGTAATCTGTATTGCATTTTTGTTGACAATGGACTCTTGCGAAAAGGAGAATATGAGCAAGTCCTGACCTCGTATAAAGGAATGGGATTGAATATCAAGGGAGTCGATGCCAAGAGTAAATTCTATTCAGCGCTGAAAGATCTTACGGATCCGGAAGCAAAACGAAAGGCCATCGGCAAGACCTTCATCGATGTGTTTGATGAGGAAGCCCACAAGATTTCAGATGTCAAGTGGCTGGGCCAGGGCACCATCTATCCGGATGTTATTGAATCTGTGTCGGTAAAGGGCCCCTCAGTAACCATCAAGTCGCACCACAATGTGGGAGGGCTGCCGGATAAGATGAAGCTGAAAGTGGTGGAGCCCCTCAATACCCTTTTCAAGGACGAAGTCAGGCTGGTGGGGAAGACCCTGCATATCGTGCCAGATATCCTCGGAAGGCACCCATTTCCAGGCCCGGGGCTGGGAATCCGCATCCTTGGAGACATTACGCCGGAAAAGGTACAGATCTTGCAGGAGGTTGATTATATCTTCATACTGGGATTGAAAAACCATCAATTATATGACAAGGTGTGGCAGGCTGGGGCCATCCTGCTGCCAATTCAATCGGTAGGAGTAATGGGGGATGAACGTACATACGAACGGGTGGTGGCCCTACGTGCCGTAGTGAGTGTGGATGGGATGACGGCCGACTGGTCGCATCTTCCTTATGAGTTCCTTAGCGAGATCTCTTCAGAGATCATTAACAAGGTAAAGGGTGTTAACCGCGTGGTGTATGACATTAGTTCAAAACCGCCGGCCACGATTGAATGGGAGTAAGTGAATTTGCAATGAGTGGAAAAAGAAATCCCGTCTTGAGATTGTTTCTTGTGCTGACTTGGGCCCTGCTTATTCTTGGCAGTTCAACTCTCCATGCGCAGGATTTCAAAAGACAGTATAAGAATGCCAAAGATTTTCTGAAGGAAGGCAAGTACAACCTGGCGATGGAGTCTTTCAAACCGTTGCTCGTGTACGACAAGAATAACCCCTACCTCGAGTATGCATCGTTCTATTATGCACTCGCTGCGCTGAATCAGGGCTACATCGCTGTGGCGCGTGACATGTTCATTCAGATCAAAAAACTATACCCGGATTGGGATCAACAGAACGAAGTGAACTATTGGCTGGCGAAAATCTACTTTGACAAAGGAGAATTTTTCCAGGCCATGAATACCCTGCGAGATGTTAAACAGGAGGACTACATTGAAAAAGAAGAAGTGGCCAGACTCAAGCGGCACTACTTCAACCGTATAGAAGACCCGGAAGTGCTGCGCCTGCTGTGGGAAGAGTACCCCTCTGACCCCGACATTGGACGTTCGCTTGCCCGCTCCATTGCACAGCAACCCTTCGCGCAGCAGGATCGTGTGCTGCTGGATACCGTGATCAGGACTTTTCAGCTGCCCAGAGAAAAATATGGAGCGGCCAGCAACGTGCAGCCGGTGCTGAAAGATCATTATAATGTTTCGCTGCTGTTTCCTTTTCTGACAGCCACCCTGGATCCTTCTCCAGTGAAGAAGAAGAATCAATTGGTGCTGGACTTGTACGAAGGAATGAGAATGGCCAACGATACACTTTCGAAAATGGGTGTCAACATCAGCCTTCTGGCCTATGATACGGAACGGGATCCTGCCGTGCTGCGGAGGCTGCTGGACAAAGATGAAGTCAAGAACACCGATTTACTCGTTGGTCCGATCTTCAGGGAAGAGATCAAACCGGTTCTGGAGTTCTCTGAAAAATACCAGGTGAACATGATCAATCCGGTTTCCAACAACTCGGAATTCGTGGGACAGAATCCATTTTCATTCTTGTATCAGCCGTCGCTGGAAACCCTTGGGCGCCGTTCTGCAGAATTGCTGGCGAAGAGAATCAGGAACAAGAACTGCATGGTCTTCTACGGTGACCAATTGAAAGACAGCATTCAGGCTGCGAGTTTCCTCACCCGGGCCAAGGATCTCGGCCTTAATGTGGTGTGGGCAGAGCGCTTTCAGAAAGAAACAGCCGCACGGATCATCACCATCCTGGCCACTCCCACAGAGTTTGATGAATTCAAGAATCCGTCACAATGGAAACTTGCGCTGGACAGCATAGGCAGCATTTATGTCGCTTCAGATAATCCCCTGATCTATACCAAAGTGATCAGCAGCGTGGAAAGCCGCGGAGACTCTGTCATCATCGTGGGCTCTGAGGCATGGCTCGACAACCCCTCCGTCGATCTCAACAAGTACGAAAAGCTGCACATGATGCTGACAGCGCCCAATTTTACGCCGCTTAACTTTCCTCCCTTCCTTGATTTCAGGAAGAAGTTCATCAGGACGCACGGTTCATTTCCCCCTGAATACATGAACTACTGCAAAATCGGATATGACTTCATGATGTGTATTGGCCAGTCCATGAAGCAATATGGTGTCTACTTCCAGGATGGATGGAAGAAAGACGGCAAGGTGGCTTCAGGGCTCACTGCAGGATATCGGTTATCACCGCAAAGGGACAACGACGAATTCCCGTTTATCTATTTCCGTCACGGTGAAATGCACCCCGTGGAGTAGTATGTCCACCGATCTGCTCATAGTCAACATTAAAGGGCTGGTCCAGGTCAGGGAAACAACAATTGATTTTGTAGCCGGCCGGGACATGGATAATCTGCCGGTTCTGGAGAATGGCTATTTGCACATCCAAAATGGCATAATCGCCGACTATGGTACCATGGATCAGGTGCCCGCGATTGCTGCATCAGTTATTGATGCGTCAGGCCGTTTTGTGTTCCCGGCTTTTGTGGACAGTCATACCCACCTGGTTTATGCGGCGCCAAGGGATGAGGAGTTTCTGATGAAGATAAAAGGTGCCACCTATGCTGAGATAGCTGCGAAGGGTGGAGGTATTCTTAACTCAGCCGTCAAACTCAGGCAGTTAACGGAGAATGAACTTCTGGAGCGCTCATTGCCGCGCGCCCACGAGATCATGCAGACCGGAACAGGAGCTGTGGAAATCAAAAGCGGCTATGGTCTCACGGTGAAAGACGAGATGAAGATGCTGCGTGTAGCGCGTCGTATCGGTGAGATTACACCGCTTACAGTGAAGACCACCTTTCTTGGGGCACATGCCGTGCCCAAGGAAGTCACCAAAGAGCAGTATATCCGTATCATTCTGGATGAAATGATTCCTGCCATCCGCGAAGAACGGCTGGCCGACTACATCGATGTCTTTTGCGAGGAAGGCTTCTTCACTCCAGATGAAACCATCCGCATTGCCGAAGCAGGAACGGGCGCTGGCATGATCCCACGGATACATGCCAACCAACTGCATCGCTCTGGCGGGGTTCAGGCGGGTGTGCAGACCGGCGCCATCAGTGTCGATCATCTTGAAAATGTGGGGGAGGAGGAGATCCAGCTTCTGAAAGGTTCACGTACGATGCCCACGGTATTGCCAGGCGCGGCTTTTTTTCTGCAGCTGCCCTTTCCGCCTGGCAGAAAAATGATCGACGAAGGCCTTCCTCTCGCCATCGCCAGTGATTTCAACCCGGGAAGTTCACCCACCGGTAACATGCCGCTTATGATGTCACTGGCGTGCATACGCATGCGTCTCACACCTTCCGAGGCCATCAACGCGTGCACCATCAATACAGCCTATGCATTAGGACTTCTCTCCACCCATGGCAGCATCACCAGAGGAAAATCGGCGGATGTTTTCATCACCGCACCGATGCCATCCATCAACTATCTGCCCTACAGCTTTGGAAGCGGATTGGTTGAGCAGACCATATTGAAAGGAAAGACTGTAGAATATTGAATGTTGAAGTGATCGATCACGGGTTCAGCTTTATGTTCTTTCGGAGCATAATCATGGCTGAAGAGTCGGAATCTGTAAACAGAAATTATTCCATTATCTATTCGCCCCTCTTACGAATCGCCATGACAATGCGGCAAAAAGGATGGTCACACCTATCCTGAAAAGCATGGCGAAAACTGTTCGTTGCTCATAAACCCCTCCGGTGTTTACATGCCAGATCAATCCCGCAAAACTTAGCAGCAAAATCGTTGAGGCTATAAGCAGGATCCTTGTCGTCCAGGGTTTTGAAGAGAACAACCCATAGGCTGAGAAGACATACAGGAATCCGCAGATGTGATTGGACCAGACAATGAACGGCACATAGTTTCCTTCTTTGGCCCGGATCCCGAACAGATCATAGATAACCGAAGTGCTCATAAACAGGGTAACCAGCCCGAAGAATAAAAGAACAATGGCAGATAGCTGACGTACAATTTTCATGGCACTCGTTTATGGTGTTAAAGCCAGGGAATTGAAGTTAATCACGATTGTAATCTCATAGAATTGCGAGATGTGTCATGCAATCATCAAAACTGACTTTTCCATTTCCACAGCTTTTGGAAAGAGGATATTGTTTTCAAGATGAATGTGCAGGTGAAGGTCATCCTCAAACTCTTTCAGCATGGCCAGGGTAACCCTGTAGGTATTGCAGGCATCAGCCGGGGGTGCATAATGATTGGATAATGCCTCAATTCTGCGAAATCGCTCGCCTTCTCCATCATGCTCCTGGTGCATCATGGCGATGGGGTTTTGAATGGTGCCAAATGGCGGCGCTGCCAGGGGTTCACCGGCGGACTTTTGCTTCACCATTTTGCGTATAAAGGGGAACAACACGAATTCTTCTTTTTTCATATGCATGGTCAACACACCTGCAGAATCATGAAACAACTGCGCTATTTCTTCAAGTTCAGGATGCCTTTCTCCGTGGACACTTACAACCTTATTGAGAAAGTGCATAATCTCAGGGATCCTGGATTCTACATAACGGTGATGCTTCTTTTCAATGTAGTCTGCCAACAAATCAAGCGGCCATGAATTGTAATCCATTGACTTGTCTTCAGCCTGTTTCATGGCCTTCTTCAACGCCTCAATCAATGCGGGCTGCTCGATGTTTTTTTGCTCACAAGCTTCTGAGATACTGCGTCCGCCATTGCAGCAGAAGTCTATTCCATGGGCCTGGAACACAGCCGCTGTGCGATAGTCCTGTGCTACCACTTCACCGACGATATTGTCTGATTCGATATTCATAAATATGTAATGTTAAAAGTTTCTATTGTTTCGTTAGTTAACGACAAAAGTGTCGTAAATAAGGACAAAATTTTTGCTCATCTCATGAGAATCGTTTTACCGGATTTAAGGCCAATGGCCAGGTCGTAAACAGTTGTCGTCTCCAGCATTCTCTTTAGCTCAGTTCTCACTTTCGCAAATTTGTCGTGCATGGGACAGGGCCGGGTGTTGCTGCATTGTGACAGCCCTAATCCACAACCGTTGTATACAGAATCGCCGTCTATGGCAAACACGATATCGCTTGCCGTGATTCGCTTCATGCGTCCCGGGTCAATGTAGAAACCTCCATGCGGTCCAGTGAGGGAATGAACTATGTTATGCTTGGTGAGGGCCCCTAAGACCTTGCCGGTAAATGCTTCCGGTGAACCGGAATTTTCCACCACATCGCCAATCTTCACCCGTTTACCCTCCAGGGACTGCGTGGCGATGTATATAATTGCTTTTATTCCGTATTCACATCCTTTGGAAAACATGGAGGGGTCACTGTCTTTGCGAAGCAAATCTAAGGAAACTTCTGATCTATTTACGACACATATGTCTTAAATATGTTCAACGTTACGGATAGAGGCAAAACCGGCTTTTAGCGTGCGGGAGGAGCGAAGTTCTCCGCCTTAGAACAGGAGCGCAGCGTCTGGCTAAACAAATTTCGAATAAACGTAAAGCGAAATCAGCCCGAGGCTTATGGTGGAAACAAACAAATATTTAATCCAATCGACCGTAAGCACATCCTCAGCTACCGTTTCAAGCCCGGATGCACGTAATATGACGTGGAGTGCCCGGTGGACATAGATTAGAATTACAATGGTGAGCGCAACGATCACCATCGAGAGGTACAGGATCAATTTCATTTGAAGAGCGTTGACTCCAATCTGAAGCAGAATATGGTTCCACTCCAGGGATGAAAGATTACTCAATGTATTCATGGTTGTTAGGGATTAGGATAAGCAGGTTTCGCTTCCTGCGCCCGCTGGTTGCTATTGCTTGCAAAATCATGATGATGCACACGGTAAGAGCGGAAGGAGCCAGGATCATCAACAAGCCCCAATTAACTTTCCAATATCCGCTGGCCGGGTCATACTGAAAACAACTTGTCCAGACGTTGCGGTTAAGCGTGGAATAGACGGGAACAAAATCATTTGTCAGTTCCCTGAAAAGACGATCCCATTGCCTGTTATCAGGAAGGCCTTCTATCCATTGATGGATTCTCCCGTCCTGTCCTACCAGAACCATCACGGTGTTGTGATCATATGTGCCATTAACAGGCTGTGTTTGAAATCCAATCGATGACAGTAAGTCGGCGCTGTTCTCTTTTTCAAGAACGCCGAAAGTCCAGTTAGGCGGGGGAGGACTGCTATCGTTAAAGCCTGCCAATTTCCTTAACTGTGCAGGACTATCCTCAGTGTCAAAGCTTAGCACTAGCATCTGAAATCTCTCTACGGGAGCAGCCTGCAAGAGAACGTGATCACGTATCTGGAGCAAATAAGGGTTGCATACCCCCGGGCAACGGCTGTAGACCAGTGTCATGATGATAGGCTTCCGTGAGTACCAGGAAGAAAGTTGCGCCGAGGAATTATCGGACGTCCTGATTCTGGCATCCGCTATGTTCGTGAGCAAAAAGTCCGCCTCGTCCGGACTTTGCAGCAACAGGGCGCTCAGGAGAATAATTGCCGGGCACATCGCTTTGTAAAATCAAAAGTGTAGATAACCATGCCGACAAGATACAGAGAGGCAAATACCACAGCCATTTGAGCAAGTGAGACTCCTTTATTGACCACATCATTATAAGTATCCACTCTCCGCGGCACGGAGAATGCCCCACCCAGGTAGAAGGCTAGGACAAAGCCGACGCCTCCTGTCACCAGCAGGCTGAAAATGAGTTTTACGAGTCCAGGGGCGATTTTCTTGTTCCCAATTTCATCTGCAAACCAGCTGGTAAAGGCAAGACTGAAGAAAACATTGCCCAACAAATTATAGGTGTGGAAATGAGCCGGCACCCATTGGGTGTTATGCAGAACAAAGTTGTTGGCAATGACTGCGTCAAGGATGGCTCCCACCCCTCCAATGGCCCAAAACATAACGCCAAAGAAGTACAGTAACGAAGCAAGGCTCCATTTCATGTTGGAACGGTAAACGGTGGTGAGCACTGAAAAAATAGTAACACATGCTGCAGGCAGCGGTGCAAACCATGACATGATCTGCCCAACAAATTGAAAGGCAACCGGCTGTGCAAAATCCATATACAAATGATGGAAGTAGGCGAACAGGACAATCAGCAAGGTGGCATTCCACGATAAACCGACATACCAGCTGGTCTTGTACGCCGGCTTGCCGGCCATCCTGGGAAACAATTCGTAAAGAACCGCCAATCCCAAGTAGAGCATTTCGTTAACAAGCGTATGCCCGAAAAAGAAAGTCAGGTTCTTCATCAACAACGGGTCATTAGACATGGATCCGCTTTTTAGAAATTCCAGGTAATAGAGGACCAATAACACGACGGCCGCCAGTATGCAGGCAGTAACTCCAATTAATGAGACGAATGAAATAAGAATGAAGGGAGCGACTGTGGGGCCTGGACGGCCACTAATATGATGCCAGGCGAGTGCCTGCGCAACCGTGAAATTCCTGAGAATCGTGAAGATCAAAACCAATGACCATATCAGCCATCCCACTCCCAGAATGGTGAGGGCTACAAGAAAAAGTAATGGGCCGCTTTCCATCACTTTCGCATAGAAAGGCAGCGGATAAAGAAAATACCACCCGGCATGAAATTTTGTAAGGAATGTTGAGATCAATAGGATCACAACGCCTGTTATGGTACAGACATAAGCAATCATGCCTCCCCAACGGGGAACAGGGAAATACGTGCTAAGGATATATTCTATGCCAGCCATGCCTGCGACAAACCAGACACCCGCCATCAGCAGACCATGTGAGGTCATGAGGACATAGAAGTTCAAAGGACCTATTTTAACCATTTCGGCCTGTTCCATGCGCATGGTTAGCCCAAATGCAATGGCCACAAGAAAAACAATCAGTGTTGTGATTAGCCAAAGCAGTGTAGATTTTTTGTAAGAAGTATTCATGACTTAGTGATACTTTATTCAACAGTTATTTTTGCTGACATCCCCCCATGGGCAATACCACAGTATTCAAGGCACAATATGTCGTAGTTGCCGCTTTCTGAAAATTTCCATCGTAGCCGGTTCACGTAGCCTGGCATGGCCTGAACTTGCGCCAGCAAAACGCCATCTTTATAAAGACTAAACCCGTGGTTTACGTCAAGACTGGAGACATTGAATTCTATTATTTCATCTTTCGGGAGCTTGAATTCGGATCCGGCGGACTTGCCAAGATCATCCGCTGAGTTGATTGGAGATTTTGAAAGTGTAAAGGAAAACTGTCTGGCCACCACAAATATTCTTTGAGCCGGAGCTTCCTTTGCATAAAGAAAGTAAGGTGATTTTGGCAATGAGATGCCCAGTACCAGCGACACCGTTCCGAAGGCAATAAAAAAGAAAATGGCCCGCTTGCTATTGACGTTTTGAAGCGCGCCGCTTCTTCTTGATGAGAGGAATACAAGAAAGAAGACAGAAACGATGATAAGGAACATCAAAATGAATACCAGAAAAACTTCTTTTTGTATGGTCATAACCACGTGTTGTTATACTGTCCTTAAAATTGGATATAACACGTAACCACGAGCCTCCCGGAGGCGCGGACCATTAGTAGGTTAGATGATGGGGTTAGACAAATATAATCCGATCCTCTCACATTAACGACAAATTAGTCGTAAAATATTAAGGACTGGAAAATGCGCAGGTTTAGAATTTAGTATCTCTAAAGAATTTATGAAGGGGGAGGAGTTTATAGCCGGAACCTCCCCATTAATCAGCTTGCCTGATTCGGGTCGACACAGGCACATTATAGTTGTGCACTGAACAAATTGGCCCATAGAGAGAAGTGCGAGCCAGAAGTTTGACCTAGAGCTGTAACCTTTTAGGCTCTCATTTACTCTAATTATGTTGTACAATCCGATGTAAAGGAATTATGGAAGCAATCCTCAGCAACACCACTTTAAAGAGAGCCATATCTTCACCATTTATTGGCGAGGCATCTGATATGCCAGATGATGAAAAGATTGAAATCATTCAATTTCATTTTGCGAAAATAATGGAAACATTGGGGCTTGACTTGAATGATGACAGCCTTACTGAAACGCCAGGCAGGGTGGCCAAAATGTATGTGAAGGAAATGTTCAGCGGACTAAACCCGGAAGCAAGACCTGAAATCAGCCTCTTTGAAAATAACTATGGCTACCACCGGATGCTTGTTGAAAAGGATATCACACTCTATTCCTGCTGTGAACACCATTTTGTGCCAATTATTGGGCGGGTTCATGTCGCGTACATCCCAGGTAAACAGGTCATTGGGCTTTCAAAAATCAATCGTTTGGTGCAGTATTATGCGCGACGACCACAGGTTCAGGAACGCCTGACCATGCAAATTGCAGCGAGGTTGAAAGAAGTTTTGCAGCACGATGATGTTGCGGTTGTAATTGAGGCTGATCATCTATGTGTGGCTTCAAGAGGCATTCAGGATACCAGCAGCTCAACCACGACTTCGGAATTCTCAGGCGAATTTGAGAATGACACAACCAGGCTGGAGTTTTTGGCTTATATCCGCAACAAATGATCGCGATGACCCAATCAGTTAAAATAATTTCTATTGAGCACCTAACACATGATGTGTTGAGGGTGGTTGCCGACAGGCCGGCTGAGTTAACTTATCAACCGGGGCAAGCCGTGGACGTTGCCATCGACAAACCGGGTTGGGAACAAGAGTTCAGGGCATTTACATTCACCTCATTGCCTGGCGAGGAGCTAATTGAATTTACCATTAAGACCTATCCATCTCATAATGGGGTTACGAATAAGCTCCTTTCACTTGCTGCCGGTGATAGCCTGATTATAGGCGGCGTTTTTGGAGACATCGCCTACAAAGGCGAAGGTATGTTCATAGCGGGCGGAGCAGGCGTAACCCCATTTATTGCCATCTTAAAGCAGCTTGAAAAGGTTAATAGGATAGGAGACAACAAGCTGCTTTTTGCCAATAAGACAAAAGCTGATATAATTCTTGAACGTGAATTCAGAAGATTGCTGGGTACCAATTTCATCAATGTCCTTTCTGAAGAAAATCATGAGGGTTACGAGGTCGGTTTCATTACCGCAGAACTGATAAAGAAGCATGGCAACAATGCCCAATATTTCTATCTCTGTGGCCCGCCACAAATGATGGCGGCCGTACAAAAGCACCTTGCTGCATTAGGTATCCCCGAAGAAAGCATCATAAAAGAGTCCTTTTAATATACTTCCCTTGTTTTGTAACCATTACAACTCTCGTTAACTCTAATTAAATGAACCAAGGGGCTGACGGGCTGGCTATAAAGTGCTTTAGTTTTGTTAATAATCTGCAAGGGTGAATGGACAGAACAGGATCTGATGATGAACCTTGCGGCTTATACGGGGAAGGATGTCAAAATTGAAGTCTGAAAGGATGAAGCGAATTGAAGAACTAACTGAAGCAGAAGTCATTGAACGGATTTTAAAAGGAGAAAGACCTCTTTACGAAATTATCGTAAGGCGGTTTAATCCGTATTTGTATAAGATAGGCAGGTCGTACAATTACAACCATGAGGATACCCAGGACCTGATGCAGGATACCTATGTGGATGCCTTCAAGAGTTTATCCCAATTTGAAAACCGGGCAAATTTTAAGACTTGGCTTATCCGCATCATGCTCAATAACTGTTATCGTAAAAGGAGAAAAGCCGGATTTAGAAACGAGCATGCTCAGGCCGGTATCAATGAAAACGCAAAACCCATGTTTAACAATACGCATAACGATGCCAATCAACACCTTCACAACCGTGAGTTGGGGCATGTCATAGAAGAATCACTTGGCAAAATACCCGAAGATTACCGTATGGTCTTCTCTTTGCGGGAAATGACCGGGCTTAATGTTTCGGAAACAGCAAAGCTTTTGGATTTAAGTGAATCCAATGTAAAAGTGCGTCTCAACAGAGCCAAGGCCATGCTGAGAAGCGAAATAGAGAAATCATATTCTGCGGATGAACTCTTCGAATTTAACTTGTCCTATTGCAATCCATTTACCGCGAGAGTGATGGAAAGAATAAATGAGCTTTAGGTGCTGAGGTTGGATGGGATGGACAGTCGATTATAATGGTAGGTAGCCGCGACCGTTGCTGAGAATGGCTTGAATAAGTCCACGCACGGGCAACATGCCATTTATGATGTCACTGGCATGCATACGAATGCGTCTCACGCCTGCCGAGGCCATCAATGTGTGCACCATCAATGTCGCCTATGTACTAGGACTTCTTTCCACCCGCGGCAGCATAACCTAGGAAAATCAGCGGATGTCCTCATTACCACACCCATGCGCTCCATCAATTATCTGGTTTATAGCTTTGGCAGGAGGTCGGTGGAGCAGACCATATTGAAGGGGAAAGATCGTGGGAGCAGAGTAATCTCAGAATGTTGAATGAAGAACAGAGAATTTTGAATGTTGAAGTGATCGATCAGCAGTGATCATGATTTAAGACAATCACTTTCGGGATCACATTCAAGAATCATCTGCGCGCAATTGGGGCGATCAGCCAGCCGACAAATATCATCAAACTCCTACTGACTCCTTAGGTAAACCATGCTTCTTCAAAATTACTTCCATGGAGTTGGCCTTCTTCGCAAACAAGGTAGCATTGTCATAGCTCTTCACCTTCTTGCTGATGGTCAAGGCCTTTGCTGACTTACGCTTTCTTTGTAGTCTTTTTGCTGCCATAATTTTCCTCTAATTTAAAGCTTCCTGAGGGTTATTTCTATCGCAATATAACGGCCATTTCTTTTTAAGTCAGCAGAATCAAAATCTACTAACAAGCAATAACCAATTAGGAACGAATCACCTCCACATCAAACGTTACCTCCGCTTTCAAAGAGGAAACGACTGAACAGTATTTTTCCAGCGTCAAGGCCGCCACCTTGGTTAATTCTTCTTCCGTGACGTCAGGAGAGGTGATGATGTATTTGCAGTGGATGCTGGTGAAATATCTGGGGGGAGTTTCCATTCGGCCTGCCTCGGCATCGATCACGAATTTCGTAACGGTTTTCTTCCGCTTCTTCAGCATAGACACAATATCCACAGCACCGCAACCCGCAACGGCTGAAAGAACAAGTTCCATGGGACTAAGCGCCTTCTTCTCCTCTTTTTTTCGCATGTCGATTTTTACAGTATTGCCGTTCTCGTTGGTGGCCTCATATACTTCATCGCCGAGCATGTGGGTAATGATCTTCATGTCAATTTTGTCTGGTAGTTCAATTGATTTTCGGGAGGTAAATTTACTATTTTGGCGCCATGACCCTCTCCGAAAAAATCAAACCTTTCTTGCGCGACGTTCCCGATTTCCCAAAGCCAGGGGTGCTCTTTAAGGATATTACGCCTTTGCTAGCCTCTCCTGAGATGCGCTCCGAAGTGGTGAAGGCCATGGCAGATCAGGTACGCCCATTTTCACCGGAGGCCATTGCTGCAGTAGAAGCCAGAGGGTTCATATTCGGAATGCTGCTGGCGCAGGAATTGGGAATTTCCTTCGTGCCCGTTCGTAAGGCCGGCAAATTGCCTTACCGCAAGATTCATGAGCAATACGCGCTTGAATACGGCACCGCCGAAATTGAAATGCATGAGGATGCCCTGGCCAGGGGGACAAGGGTGATCATTCATGACGATCTTCTTGCGACGGGAGGTACCGCCGCGGCAGCAGGAAAGATGGTCCAGCGCTTGGGGGGTATAGTCGCCGGCTATTCTTTCCTTATTAATCTGTCGTTCCTTGATGGTGAAAAGAGACTGAAAGAGCAGTTCTCGGTTCAGCCTCAGTTTTTGATCAGTTTCTGACTTAAACTTTCTGCTACCTTTGGTGTTATTAGGCCAATGGCAGGATTAGTCCGCATACCTATGTTTCCGCTTACCATCTTCCCCCTCCCGGGTGAAATGGTGCCGCTTCATATTTTCGAACCCCGCTACCGCCAGTTGTTGAAAGATGCCGAGGAAAGGGATATTTCCTTCGGAATCTATTTCAATCATGCATCCAACAAGGATAAGTTGGGATCACTGGTCAAGCTGGAGAGCGTGATTAAGCGTTATGAAGGCGGAGAATCGGATATCATTGTGAAGTGCCAGGACCTGTTTAACCTTGACAAGCTGTACCGCAGCTTTAAGGACAAGTTATATCCGGGTGGCGAAGTGGAATTCTGGGAGATTGACCTGCAGTCTCCTGTCAGCCCGCGCCTGTTTCAGGAGTTTGAGGAATACATGCGCTTGTTGAAGCTCAACAGGGTGCAACTCCCTTGTTCGGTTTATCATGTTGCCAACGAGCTCAGCCTTGATTTCGATGACAAGCTCAGGTTAGTCGGACTGGACACAACTAAGAAAGAGCAATTCCTGTTATCCCGGATCAAGTTCCAAAAGCACCTGTTATCGCAGGCAGAAAAATCCAGGGATGTATTTCATTTGAACTAGTGACGCATTCTGCGGGACTTTAACAAAGTCTTAACCTTAATTAACTCCGTCTGTAAAACTACCTGTTAGAGCCAGGTCATCTTATGATCATAACAAATCAGACAATGTTATGACAAAGACACTTTTCATTATCGTAGGAATGCTGGCCGCCTTTGCTGCTGCTGCCAGAGTTGGGAAGGGGGTTTCATCGGCCGATCCTGAAATGGTCGTGATCCATCAAAAAGAAGGTTCGTACCGTCTTATTTACAAGGGAAATGACAAGTCGAACGTGAGGGTGAAGATTCTTGACGCCGACCACCACCTCGTCTATGAAGAGCATGTTTCCCAATCCGGGGGATTTCTTCGCTCCTACAACCTCGATAATCTGAAAGAAGGGGATTATACTTTCCGGGTGGAAGATGGAGCCACAATGATGGAGCGCACGGTTGCTTACCGGCTTCCGGGTGAAAAGTTAATCGCACAGGTCGTTAAGATGGACGATGAACGATATGTTCTAACGTGCCCTTCCTGCGGTAAGGGAACTGTCAGAATCAGCATTACGGATGAGAATGGAACCTTGTTGTACGAGGGAAACCGAAAGGTTCGGGGTTCTTTCGCGGAGATATACAACCTTGGCGGGTTTAGTGGTCCATTTAATTTTGAAATAACAGGAGCAGGAGGCGCAGCGAGAGTGTCTAAATAGTTGGGTACTGGTTTCTTGTTTCCATTTCCTTGACTTCCTACAAATCGCTCAATCACGAACTCAGTAAATGCTCATGGTTGCATCCTGGAGGAAAAATATTTTCAGTTGAATCTATGTTCGCTTTTGAAACAATCGGCGTCCGGTTGTGGAAGGTTACAATTTTTTAAAAAGTAATTAACAATTCTTCTGAAACATTCCATGAGTTAGCAGCGTCTCATAACAAACATCATAAAAGGTTTAGGTTATGAAAAAAATCACATTGCTTCTGGCCGGCGTGTTGACGGCAGGAGTGTCATGGGCAGGCGCTGGTTATGAAACACCGAAGGGCGCAACCGGTATCGCAGTAGTACGGAATGATGAAAGTTCATTCAAGCTCTACTACAAAAGCGAGGAGAAGGCCGACGTAAAGGTCCAAATCTTTGATGCGGACGACAAAGTCATCTTTTCCGAAGTCATTCCGAAGTCCGATGGATTCGCGCGTCCTTACAACTTCGTTAATCTGAGGGAGGGCGATTACACCATCCGGGTTGATAATGGGGCAAATTGGATGTCTGAGACTGTATCGTATCATGCAGATGTGGATCCTAACCCTTTCCATATCGTGAAAGTCGACCAGGAGCGTTACCTGCTCACACGCGCCGGCAATAGAGAAGAGGTAATTTCTGTGCGAATCCTCGACGAAAATGGTGCTGTGCTGTATGAGGGGAGTCAGAAAGTGGAGGGCGCATTTGCCCAATTGTACAATCTGGGCAGGCGTCAGGGTGTGATTTCCTTTGAGGTCTCCGGGAAACATGGAACCAGGATGCTCAATAAATAAGCAGAAGAAATTCGAGATCGGGTAGGTTAGCTGAGGTGGTGTTGGCCGGCATTTGCCGGCCAACTTTGCTTTTGTGAGGTCTTGGTCCATCATGGAGCCGCTGCATTTTTTGCACTCATTTTCACCTGGCGCTCACAAATCAGTCAGCCTTTTTCAATTTCGTTGCTCAATCGGTGTGCAATTGCTTCTCATCACTAAAAATTTTGCAGAAGCTCGGCAATCAAAAATTGCAATCGTTTACTAAAACTGTCTGATCACTTTCAACAACGAGAATGCCGTGAATCCATGATTTTGGTCATCGAATATTTGTATTTGACTCCCCTCCGGAACCGCAATCGTTTTTTTGAAGTTTAAATCAGGTTTTCTTACAACAGACAACCGCCGGTAAAACATGCCCGTACATTTGCACTGTAGTCAAAACAAAAAACTAAAACGACTACAGACTTATGAAAGCAAAATCATTTTTCGCAGCCCTTTTTGTAGCAGTGAGTGCGGTTGCATTTGCGGGTCCCGGTAATCCGAAGGTTGTGGTGGTGAACCAGAAACAATCCGGAACCTTCAAGGTGATTTACGAGGGAGAAAAAGTTGGTAACGTGACCATGACAATCCGGGACAGCAAGAACCAGGTTGTCTTCACGGAGACCATCCGCAATATTGGTGCCTTCGCACGTCCTGTCAATTTCACGGGTATGGAAGCCGGCGAGTACAGCATTGAGATTATCGATGCCAACGGCAAGCAGGCCCAGAAGATCAGCTACAATGTTGAAGCCCCGGTGAAAAACGTACACGTAGCCCGCATCAACGAAGAAGGCAAGTATCTGCTGGCAGTTCCCGGCAACGGACCTGAGCAGATCAATGTCCGCATCTTCGACGGTGCCAACCAACTCGTGCACGAAGAGGACCTCACCATCAACGGTGCTACGGGCCTGGTATACAACCTGCGCAATGTGCAGGGCATGCCGACCTTCGAAGTCACCGACCAGACCGGGAATGTAAAAACCATTAAGTACTAAGCAGAAAACTTATTTGGTTGTGGAGAACCCCGCCGCAAGGCGGGGTTTTTCTTTTTACCGCGGAGGATAGACTAACCGCGGAGACGGGGAGGCGCGGATTATTTGGCGATTAAAGGGTATAATCATAAAGGCTTGGATCAAGCTCTAAGGTTAGTTAAAAATGTCAGTCGTATACTGAAGACATCCATAGTTTGCATTCCCTGAAAGGGCATAGTTTATTTAGCGTCGCGCATCGCGCGGCGCTAAAGGCATTTGGTTCATCGAAGCCCTGAAGGGGCGAAGTTTGGTATTGACCGCGAGGAGGCGCAGCGGCACCGAGTGACTTAACCGCCGAGACGGGGAGGCGCGGATTATTTGGTGAATAAAGGGCTATTCTTCGCCCTTCTGTTTAAACCCAATCTTGCGAATGGGTTCAGTCTTGGGATTCAACAATTCTTTGAGGTACTTAAATATCAACTTGATATCACCGTCCTGTTTAACAGCCCTTCTTTCTAGTTGCTCAAGCTTGATCAGAATTTCCTTGTGTGTTAGAAGCGACTCTCGAAGCTTGACAAAAATTTCAATGATTCGGATACTCATGATTATTGCCTGGTCGCTTTTTAGTACGTTGGCAAGCATCAGTACTCCGTGTTCTGTAAAAGCGTATGGTAATGCACCACCTAAGTGCTTTTTCGATGGTATCGCATTTTGCGATACCATGCTATCTACCTCCAGTTCGGTCATTTGGAACATAAAATTTGTTGGAAACCTGTTTTGATTGCGTTTTACCTGTTCGCGAAGCCTTGTCGCTTTAACGCCATACAGTTCGGCCAGATCTCGATCAAGCATTACTTTCTGCCCTCGGATCAGCCAGATTTTGTTCATCACTACCTCATCTGGTATGACAATATTCTTAATCATAGGCGATCATAGGAAAGCGAATAACTATCAGGTTAATATCAAGGATAAATACGCGGTTGTGCACAAACGCAATGTGATGACTAAAACAAATCAAATCAATCTGGAATTCCTGATCTCTTTTTTAGAAAAGTCCAATTGTAGATAAGTCTTGCAGGGTAGGCTGTGAGTTAGTAAACTCTACGTCAAAGGATACGCCAAACAGAAACCAAGTAACCACGAACGTATTATCTACATATTCCTCCTGTACTGACCCCCCACTTCAAAAAGTGCTTGTGTGATCTGTCCAAGCGAGCAAACCTTGCAGGCTTCCATCAGTACTTCAAAAACATTGCGGTTTTGGATGGCGGCTTCCTTGACTTTGTCCAGCAAAGCTGTGGAGCGATTGCCTTGCAGTTCATGAAGATTGCGCAGCATTTTTATCTGGTATTCCTTTTCTTCCGTGGTGGCACGAATGACTTCCTGGGGAATAATAGTTGGGGATCCCTTGGAACTAAGGAAGGTGTTGACGCCGATGATGGGATACTCACCGGTGTGTTTGAGGGTCTCGTAATAAAGACTTTCTTCCTGAATCTTGCCGCGCTGGTACATGGTCTCCATTGCGCCAAGCACGCCACCGCGTTCAGTGATGCGGTCAAATTCTGCAAGTACGGCCTCCTCGACGAGGTCCGTCAGTTCTTCAATAATAAATGAACCCTGCAGGGAGTTTTCGTTCTTCGCCAAGCCCAACTCCTTGTTGATGATGAGTTGAATGGCCATAGCCCTTCTTACTGACTCTTCAGTTGGGGTGGTGATGGCCTCATCGTAAGCGTTGGTGTGCAATGAATTGCAGTTATCATAAATCGCGTAGAGTGCCTGCAGTGTGGTGCGGATATCATTAAAATCGATCTCCTGGGCATGCAGGGACCGGCCTGAAGTCTGAATGTGGTATTTCAGCATCTGGCTTCTCGCGTTGGCGCCATACTTTTCCCGCATGGCCTTGGCCCAGAGCCTTCTCGCCACCCTTCCAATTACAGAGTATTCAGGGTCGATGCCGTTGCTGAAGAAGAAGGAGAGATTCGGGGCGAATTCATTGATATCCATTCCCCGGCTCAGGTAATATTCTACATAAGTGAAGCCGTTGGCTAAAGTGAAGGCCAGTTGAGAAATGGGGTTGGCCCCGGCTTCGGCAATATGATAACCGGATATGGATACCGAATAGAAATTCCGTACTTTCTGCTGTATAAAATACTGCTGCACGTCGCCCATCAGTCGCAGCGCAAACTCAGTGGAGAAGATGCAGGTATTCTGTGCTTGGTCTTCTTTCAGAATATCAGCCTGAACCGTTCCTCTTACCTGTGATAGTGTTTCGGCTTTTATTTTTGCGTAGACGTCAGCGGGCAGGACCTGGTCTCCTGTTACGCCGAGTAGCAACAATCCCAGTCCGTCATTGCCTTTAGGCAAATGGCCCTGGTAGGAAGGGAGTTTGTCTTTGTTCTCTTTGTATAACTCATCAATCTTCCGCTTCACCTCAGCTTCCAGGCCATTCTTTCGGATATAGAGTTCGCATTGCTGGTCGATGGCCGCATTCATGAAGTACCCAAGCAGCATGGGTGCGGGTCCATTGATGGTCATGGACACCGAGGTTCTTGGATCTGCAAGGTTGAAACCGCTGTATAGTTTCTTGGCGTCATCCAGGCAGCATATGCTCACACCTGAGTTGCCGATTTTACCGTAGATGTCAGGGCGGTAATCAGGATCGCTGCCATAAAGTGTTACCGAATCGAAGGCGGTAGAGAGCCGCTTGGCGGGCATGGCAATGCTAACATAGTGGAAGCGGCGGTTGGTGCGTTCCGGGCCGCCTTCACCGGCAAACATCCTCGTCGGATCTTCACCCTCACGCTTGAAGGGATAGATGCCTGCTGTATAGGGAAACTCGCCGGGTACATTCTCCTGCAGGACCCACTTGAGCAGATCGCCCCATGCTTCATATTTCGGCAGTGCAATCTTGGGTATCTGCAAGTGGGAAAGCGATTCGGTGTGAGTTTTGATTCCAATCTCCTTGTCCCTAACCTTAAACTTGAACACCGGCTCCCTGTATTTCTTCACCACCTCGGACCACTCTTCGGTAATCCTTTTCCAGTTACGCGGATCAAGATTGAGTTTTTGTTTTTCTATTTCAGCTTCAATGGCCTTGCGGACATTTTCATCCTTTATCAGTTCAAGGGATTTCTTCAATGCATAGAGCCCCTGTGCAACAGACGCCTGGTCCTTCACCCATTGATCGTACTTCCTGTTGTTTTCTGAAATCTCGCTCAGGTAGCGGGTGCGGTTCGGAGGGATGACGTAGACCTTCTCCGACATTTCCTGCGTGATGTGAAAGGTGGATTTGAGATCTGCGCCGGTCTTCTCAACGACCCGTTCTATTACTTTCCTGTACAGCTGGTTTGTGCCCAGATCATTGAATTGAGATGCAATCGTTCCGAAAACAGGCATCTCTTCCACTTTCTTGTCCCACAACTGATGGTTGCGCTGGTATTGCTTCTTTACATCCCTCAAGGCATCAAGGGCGCCCCGCTTGTCAAATTTGTTCAACGCAATGATATCAGCAAAATCAAGCATGTCGATCTTCTCAAGTTGCGTCGCAGCCCCGTACTCAGGGGTCATCACGTACAGTGCCACATCGCTGTGGTCGAGTATCTCTGTATCGCTCTGCCCGATGCCTGAAGTTTCAAGAATGATGAGATCATAATGTGCAGCCTTCAGCACCTGGATGGCTTCTTTCACATACGCAGACAAGGCCAGGTTGGATTGTCGTGTCGCCAGTGATCGCATATACACCCTGGGATGGTTGATGGCGTTCATGCGGATGCGATCTCCGAGAAGGGCACCGCCCGTCTTGCGTTTGGAGGGATCAACAGAAACGATACCGACGGTCTTGTCCTTGAAGTCGATGAGAAACCTTCTTACGATTTCATCCACCATCGATGACTTCCCGGCGCCTCCGGTACCCGTAATGCCGAGAACGGGCACTTTCGACTTTGACGCCAGCTCATTTATCTGCCTGAAGGTGTTTTCATGTTTATCGTAGTAATTCTCAGCCGCAGAAATAAGCCGTGCTATAGAGAGGGGATTCCGGGACTGCAGGTTTCGGACTTCATCTGCCAGCGCTTCTCCCAAAGGAAAGTCACTTTTCTCAACCAGATCGTTGATCATTCCCTGCAGCCCCATTGCGCGGCCATCATCCGGTGAATAGATCCTCGTGATACCGTAGTCCATCAGTTCCCGGATTTCATCCGGAAGGATTACACCGCCGCCACCGCCGAAGATCCTGATGTGGCCTGCCCCTTTTTCTTTGAGCAGGTCATACATGTATTTGAAATATTCGTTATGTCCCCCCTGGTAGCTGGTGATGGCAATAGCCTGGGCATCTTCCTGGATGGCGGTGTTAACCACTTCATGTACACTGCGGTCATGGCCCAGGTGAATGACTTCACAACCTGTTGCCTGAATGATGCGTCGCATGATGTTGATGGCGGCGTCATGTCCGTCAAAGAGGGAGGCAGCCGTTACGATGCGTACT
>JAFEAM010000019.1:0-76540 GCA_018266395.1 Bacteroidota bacterium
AGATCGCTATGCTTCCGAGACCAAGTTCAGGGATGATGCCTTCATTCATACCCTGATGGGGATCATTTACGAGGCTGATCATGATTATAACAACGCATTTATAGCCTACCGCAAGGCGCTGGAAGTGTATGAAGATGAATACCGGAAACTCTTTGATTTGGGGCCTCCCGGGCAGCTTAAGGTTGATATTCTGCGAACGGCTCATTTGAGCGGTATGGACGATGAAATGGAGAAATACAAGGAACAGTTCGGCATGGATGATTATAAGTACCAGGCCAACAATGCAGGTGAGTTGGTCTTCTTCTGGCACAACGGACTTAGTCCGGTTAAAGTGGAATGGGGCGTCACATTTGTGGTGAGCAGGCAGGGCGGAGTTGTTTTCTTCAACAATGACCAATTGGGTATGAGTTTCCCGTTTCAGATCAGTGGCTTGAATGAGAAGCAGGTACAGGGTTTAGCGAGTATGGGAGCAATGCGGGTGGCATTTCCGAAATATGTTGAGCGGCCTCAATACTACACCAACGCGACTCTTTCATCCGACAGTCTGCAGTACCCGCTGATGCTTTTGGAGGATGTAAATAAAGTGGCGTTCAAATGTCTCGAGGAGCGCATGGGGCTTGAGTTCAGCAAGGCACTGTTAAGGGTTGCAATAAAAAAGCTCGAAGAGTATGAAGTCCGCAAGCAGGATGCTACGGCTGGGGCAGTTCTGAGCATTATCAATGCGATCACAGAGAAGGCGGACACCCGGAACTGGCAGACCCTTCCGCACAGCATCTTTTATGCCCGGGTCCCGCTCAAAGTAGGTCTGAACAGGTTCACACTTGACGTTACCGATGTCCATGGGCGTGTTCAACACCATGAATTTACCTATGAGGGAAAGATGGGCGAGACCCGTTTTCATACCTTTACCAACCTGGAGAGCCTCTATCCCAGCTACGGATATAATTAAACCGGGTTAAGTTTATAACTTTATAAGCTTGAATAGTCCCTTCTTGAGAACCAGGGTTGCTTTTGAGTCCTATCGATACCTCCTGTGGGGCATGGTGGCATTGATGCTTTTATGGCCCCTTAAGGGTGCTGCCCAGGATGAAGAAGTGACGTTTCCGCTTGACAATTTCTACGCAAAAATCAAAAAGAGCCCGCGTTCCATATTCAGGAATTTCAGGTTCAGTTTCAGCACGGGATACGGCAATACTTTCTTATCACACCAGTTGGAAGGCTTCGGCGTTTATCAGCCTGCCGGTGGTGGGTACCCGGCCATTTTCCTTAATTCCGCGACACCCGGAACCATGTATTCCAATTGGGTGAACAATATCGCCATCGACAAAAGGGCCATCAAACCTGGCAGCTTTTACGCCACCTCTGATACCACTAAACTGGGATTCAAAGGTAATGCGATGAACATTCCACTTCAGGTTTCATTGCATTACGAGTTCAAGGGCAAGTACAGGATAGGAGGCGGTTACAGCTACGAATACATGAGTATCGGTTCAATGCATCCGACCTATTATGGAAACAAAATATCTTCCTTTCAGATGCCGGCACCCTCAGGGTGGATGAGCAAGTACTATGCGATTTTCGGGGCTTCATTTTACCGCCTGGGCAATTACCTATTTACCGGCGATCTTCAGGTGGGAGGGTTTTCGCCGGGAGCGAATTTCAATCCGGCTGTGGTTACGCCCGGAATGTACTTCAATGTTGGGGTAACCATCGAGCGGGAGTTGTCGGAGTACCTGAGGCTGTTTGTTCGTCCATCCTATGATATCAAGAGTTACACACTTGCCTTGCCTGAGGGCGGCGTAAGCCTGACCCATCACATGAATGCGCTGTACGTGAACATTGGATTCTCCTATAGCATTCCTGAGTTGCCCAAGTGCAAAATACCCGGATGCAGGATCCAGATCAACCATGCGCATGGGGACCGGGAGTACCGAAGCAATGTGCATCCCATCTACAAAAAGCAGAACCCCCAGTACGGAGAAAATCATCCCAACCTGATCAAGTACAAGGGCAAAAACAAGCGCAAACTCAACCCTTACTGACCGCTCCCGAAAAGGCCACAAATCGCCCTGAATTCGCCCATTTTTACTACCCCAACGATCATCTCCATTCGGTCAATTTTGTCTATCTTCGCGCGTTAAAAAATATTGACCAGAAACACCTAGTATCCCGTGGCAGAAGACACCAGCGGCCTCCCGGCCAGGCAGAATATTATCCCCATCAACATTGAAGACGAAATGCGGGGAGCTTACATCGACTACTCGATGTCAGTCATTGTTTCCCGTGCGCTCCCGGATGTGAGGGATGGACTAAAGCCCGTTCACCGCCGGGTGCTTTTCGGCATGCAGGAGCTGGGTGTCAACTACAACAAGCCTTACAAGAAGTCAGCAAGAATTGTGGGGGAAGTACTGGGTAAGTATCACCCCCACGGAGACGCATCCGTGTATGATACGATGGTCCGCATGGCCCAGGACTGGTCCCTCCGGTACACACTGGTTGACGGGCAGGGAAACTTTGGCTCCATTGACGGAGACTCGCCTGCGGCAATGCGTTACACGGAGGCAAGGCTCCGCCGTATTGCAGAGGAAATGCTGGCGGACATCAACAAGGACACCGTTGATTTCCAGCCCAACTTTGACGACTCGCTTACAGAGCCGACAGTATTACCAGCCAAGATCCCCAATCTGCTGGTCAACGGATCTTCAGGCATCGCCGTGGGAATGGCGACCAATATGGCTCCCCACAACCTTACCGAGATTGTGGACGGCACCATTGCGTACATAGACAACCGGGAGATCACCATTCCTGAATTGATGAAGCTTGTAACAGCCCCGGATTTTCCGACTGGTGGTATCATATACGGCATCTCTGGTGTGCAGGAATCCTATCTCACAGGCAAAGGCAGAATCGTTGTCAGGGCCAAGGCTGAGATTGTGACCAATGCACATGGCAAGGATCAGATCATCGTGACTGAGATTCCATACCAGGTGAACAAGGCGCTGATGATTGAGAAGACTGCCGCACTCATCAACGAGAAAAAGATTGAAGGCATTACCGATATCAGGGACGAGTCGGACCGCGATGGATTCCGGGTAGTCTATGATCTGAAAAAGGATGCCATTCCCAACATAGTACTCAACAACCTCTTCAAGCAGACCCAGCTGCAATCTTCCTTCGGCGTGAACAACGTGGCATTGGTTAAAGGACGGCCGCAGACACTGAACCTGAAGGAACTGATTGCTCATTTTGTTGATCACCGCCATGAGGTTGTTATCAGGAGGGCAAAGTTTGACCTCGCGGAAGCAGAGAAAAGGGCCCACATCCTTGAGGGGTATCTCATAGCACTGGATCATCTGGACGAAGTGATCAAGTTGATCCGGAATTCAAAGGATCCGGAAGTGGCGAAAGTGGGGTTGATGGAAACCTTCCAGCTGTCAGAAATTCAGGCCAAGGCCATCCTCGACATGCGTCTGCAGCGCCTGACTGGGCTGGAGCGTGAGAAGATTCAAAATGAGTACAAGGAGGTCAAGGCACTCATTGCGCACCTGCAGGAAGTATTGGGCAGCGAGAAAATGCGGATGGATATCATCAAGACCGAGCTGCTGGAGATGAAGGAACGTTACGGTGACGACCGCCGCACACTGGTGGTGGCCTCCGAAGATGATATAACCGTTGAAGACATGATCCCTAACGAAGAGATGGTTATCACCATTTCCAACCAGGGATATATCAAGCGCACTTCACTTTCAGAATACCGCACCCAGGGAAGGGGTGGACTGGGTTCAAAGGGTGTGGCGACCAAGGAAGATGATTTTACAGAGCACCTGTTTATTGCTCATGCCCACAATTACCTGCTCATCTTTACAGCACAGGGCAAAGTCTTCTGGAAGAAGGCGTACGAAATACCGGAAGGCACAAAGACCTCCAAAGGCAGGGCCATCCAGAATCTTTTGAACATTGAGTCCGGTGATGCTGTAAGGTCCGTAATCAATGTGAAGAGCATTGAGGACCAGGAATACATCAATCAGAATTTTGTAATTCTGTGCACTGAACATGGTACCATCAAGAAGACTTCACTGGAAGCGTATTCAAGGCCCAGGGCCAACGGCATAACGGCTATTACCGTGCATGAAGGTGACCGTTTGCTGGAGGCGGCCCTGACCAATGGAAAGAATCATATCGTGATCGCCAAACGGGACGGTAAGGCGGTCCACTTCAGTGAATCTGATGTCAGGCCAATGGGCCGGACCGCCGCAGGCGTAAGAGGCGTAACCCTGGAGGGCAAGGACGACCGGGTGGTTGGGATGGTCTGTATCACCCACGAAGGTGCTAACTTGCTGGTGGTTTCCGAGAAAGGGTATGGCAAACGATCGTCCATTGAAGACTACAGGATCACCAGGAGAGGCGGAAAGGGCGTCAAAACCATCAATATCACCGATAAAACTGGCAAGCTTGTTGCAATCAAGGAAGTGGGCGATACCGATGAGCTGATGATCATCAACCGTTCGGGATTGAGTATCCGCATTAAGGTTGAGGAACTTCGTGTGATGGGAAGGGCCACACAAGGAGTCCGGCTGATACGGCTCAACGAGGATGACGCCATTTCATCGGTAGAGAAGATCCAGAAAATTGAGGAGATAGAAGATGGTAACGACAACGAGAAAGACTTAAACTAAACTTGAACTATAAACCAATCTGAATTGAAAATGAAAAAGCTAGTAGTTATGCTGGTGGGTTTGATGCCGGCCCTCGTATGGGGTCAGGTCAAGCCGAACGTCAATAAGGCTGAGCAGGCCTGGCGTGCCGGGAAGTTGGATGAAGCGAAAGCAATTATCGATGCCACAACCACCAGCCAGGAATATTTGGTGGACAAGAAAGGACAGCCTACCAAAAATGCTGCCAAATCATGGTATTTGAAGGGCATTATTTACTGTGCGATCGACACTACGAAGAACGAAAAGTGGAAGAGCCTCGAGGCCGACCCCTGGCCAATTGCCAAGGAGGCATTCGAAAAATGTCAGGAGATCGACAAGGGCAAAACGGCCAGCTTCCTGACAGAACCCGGTTCGTTCCTGCCTATCCTTACCACTTCGGCTTCAGCCAATCTTGCCAATGCATACTACAATAAGGCTGCAACTGAATATCAGGACAAGAAGGATTACAAGAAAGCCTACGAATATGTGAAGGCGGTGTCTTACCTCGTTCCTGAAGACACAGCCGTTCTTTTGAATGTGGGAGTATATTTTGCGCCTGCTGCGGGAGCTAATCAGGAAGCCATTGAATACATCAATAAATACATAGCAAAAGGTGGCAAATCTACGGAGGCTTACATTCAGATGTTCGCAATCTATCGTGACAAGCTGAAGGACTTCGACAAGGCACTTGCAACTGCTCAGGATGCGGTGAAGAAATTTCCCAATAACCCTGACTTTCCCAAGTATGAGTTGGATATGTATATCAAGATGAACCGCCTCCCGGATGCAAAAGTCGCCATGGAAAAGCAGGTGAAAGCCAATCCGGCCGACAAGGAGTCGCGGTACTTCCTGGGTGTGATCAACTCTGAACTCAATGATCATGACGCCGCCCGCAAATGCTATGAAGAGGCCATAAACGTCGACCCTAAATATTATGAACCCCGTTATGCGCTCGCTGAATTGGTCTACCTCGACGCCAAGAAGGTTAAGGCGGAAATGAACCAGTTGGGCATAACGGCAGAAGACAAGAAGAAGAGATTTGAACTGGATAAAGTCTATGTCGACAAACTGAAAATTGCGCTGCCCTACTGGGAACAATGCGAGAAAATGAACCCTGATGACGCAAAGGTGCTTGACACTTTGCTGGGTATGTACACCGACCTGGATAACCAGGCCCAGGTTAACCGTGTAAGCAAGCACATGAAGGCATTGGGCCTGCTGGACTAACCGTCTGAAGCCTTAACTTGAGGGCCGGTAGCATTGCGCTGCCGGCCTTTTTTGTTTTGCATGCTACCTTTTGATCCTCCTTCTGCACACAATTCAATCTACCATGCGGTGAGAATCGAGCAGGTCGTCCGGGAATCAAAGGATGCATCCACTTTCATTTTACAACCTGTTCAAAAAGCGATTGATTATCTCCCGGGGCAGTTCCTGACGTTTGTCTTCGGGCAGAATGGCGTTGAATACCGTAGGAGCTATTCCATATCCTCATCGCAGGAAGCCGGCGAGCCAATGGCTGTAACTATCAAGAGGGTGCCCAATGGCATATTTTCGAGAGCCCTGCTTGACCATGCTGAAGCCGGGGATATCCTCACCATAGTAGGAGGGGCCACTGGCTTCTTTACCCTGGAGCAAGATCTCTCTCACGTTGAACAAATTTTCTTCCTGGCGGCAGGCAGCGGAATTACGCCAGTTTATCCGATTATCCAACGCCTGCTTCACCGTTACCCGGAAGTTCACCCCGTTCTGATTTATAGCAATCGCGCCCGGAGTTCAGCCATCTTTCGCGATAAACTTCATCAGCTTGAGAAGGATGGAAGGATGAAGATCGAATGGTTGTTCAGCGATAGCCGTGATCTGAGACGCGCCCGTCTTGGCAAGACACTCCTGCAGGAACTGTTATCTGTTCACCTCAGATCTCCCATAGATAAGGTCCGATTCTATTTATGTGGCCCGTTTGACTACATGCGGATGGCCACCATTGTGCTGCAGAATGCCGGGGCGAATGCGGCACAAATTCACAGGGAGATTTTTGCGCCCTTGCCACAGGTGGTGAAAGAAGTTCCTCCGGATAAGTCAGTCCACCAGGTAACCATTCTCACGAAAGATCGGCATCATACTTTCACTTCGGCTTATCCTGATTCTATCTTATCCGCAGCAAAGAAACTGGGAATAGTTTTGCCTTACAGTTGCGAGGCAGGACGATGCGGCAGTTGTGTTGCGCAATGTGTTTCAGGAAAAGTCTGGATGCGGTACAATGAAGTGCTCACGGACAACGAGATTGCCAGAGGCAGGGTGCTGGTCTGCCAGTCATTCCCAGTTGGTGGTGATGTGGAACTTACGATGGTCGAGTCTTCATGAATTGTATTGACAGGACGGCAATCCTGTTAACAAGAACTTATGGCTGAACTTCGTCGCATACTTACTCCACTTATGGTCTGGGGACTGGGTGTCGGGTACGTCATTTCCGGCAATTATTTTGGTTGGAACCTGGGACTGGCTGCAGGTGGAACAGGAGGATTGGCCATCGCTACCCTGGGGGCGGTAGTGCTGTATGTTACTTTTACCTACAGCTACGCAGAATTGGCCTGCGCCATTCCAAAAGCGGGTGGAGCATTTGACTATGCATACAGGGCATGGGGACCTGACTTTGGCTTCGTAACCGGCATGGCCCAAAATGTTGAATTTGTATTTGCCCCGCCAGCCATTGCATTTGGAATCGGATCATACATTGGGTTGTTTTTTCCGTGGATAAACCCTCTCGTGGGTTCCATTGCCGTATATGCTCTTTTTACTGGCCTCAACTTGCTGGGCATTAAGGTCGCTGCTTCATTTGAGCTCATCGTAACAGTCATAGCCGTAACAGGCCTGCTGCTATTTGCATGGTTCCTGCTTCCGGAAGTGCAGTGGACAAACCTGACTTCTCACGCATGGCCTCAGGGTTATGGTGGCATCGTTGCGGCAATTCCCTATGCAGCCTGGTTTTTTCTTGGAATTGAAGGTGTCGCCAACCTCGCTGAGGAGACTGTCAATCCCAATCGCACCATGTCGGTTGGATTTCTTGCGGCACTGTTCACGCTCATCTGTGTCTGCGCACTTACATTCATATCAGCCGTTGGCGTTGGCGGCTGGGAGGCAGTGGTGCTACAACCGGACGGCACTACTTCTGACGCACCTTTGCCTATGGCGGTAAGCAAAGTGATGGGGGATGGCCATCGACTGTATTATGTGATGGCCGCAGTTGGAGTCGTTGGACTGGTAGCTTCGCTCAACGGGTTGGTTCTTGCTGCGGGCAGATCCACGCTTGAATTCGGTAAACTGACTGCACCCTATTCTGTATTCAGCAAGATAGGGGCCAGATCTCAGGCGCCTACCGGTGCGCTGATCGCCAATTTTTTTGTCGGTCTGCTGGCATTGCTTACAGGCAAAACCGGTGAGATCATCACGCTGTCGGTATTGGGTGCACTTTCGTTGTATTCCCTTTCCATGTTGGCCATGATGAGGCTGAGATGGAAGGAGCCTGAGTTACACCGGCCATTTCTGACACCGGTCTTCCCGGTTTTTCCGATTATCGCATTCGTGATGGCAGTGATGGCCTGGATTGCTTTGGCGTGGTATCATCCCATTCTTTGTTTGATCTATTGCCTGATAATCGCCGGTTGCTTTGGTATATTTAAACTCCGAACCTTGCGCCACTCATGACCACACGTGCCATTGTTGATTATGTAAAAGCTCATCCTGCCGGCCGGGTAAAAATCGCCTACGCCGATATTGACGGCATCCTGCGCGGCAAATACATTTCGACCGAGAAGTTTCTCCAGGCAGCCGACGGCGGCACAAGTTTCTGCGATGTGATCTACGGGTGGGATGCCAATGACGTGGCCTACGACAATGGAAAGTACACCGGATGGCATACAGGTTATCCCGATGCACCTGCCAGAATCGACCTCCAGACATTCCGTAAGATCCCATGGGAGGGAGACCTTCCGTTTTTCCTGGGAGAACTGGTTGACGAGAAGGGTCGGCCTGCTGATGTATGTCCCAGGCAGCTTATGAAGAAAATCCGTGACCAGGCGACTAAGATGGGGTTCACAAGTGTGCTATCTCAGGAGTTCGAATGGTTCAACTTCAAGGAGACACCTCAATCAGCCAGGGATAAGAACTACAGGGCAATGCAACCCTTGTCGCCAGGGATGTTCGGGTATTCTGTCCTCAGGAGCACACTCAATAATCCTTTCTTTGAAGATCTGTTCTCGCAGCTCAATAAATTCGGCGTTACGATTGAGGGTTTGCACACGGAGACGGGACCCGGCGTACTTGAAGCCGCGATACGCTACGCCGAGGCTCTTGAGGCAGCTGATCGCGCATTGCTGTTCAAAACCGGTGTCAAAGAGATTGGCTACAGGCATGGCATCCTTCCGACCTTCATGGCGAAAATCAGCGAGGACCTTCCGGGTTGTGGCGGACATGTGCATCAAAGTCTCTGGGATAAATCAGAGAAGAAGAACCTCTTCTACGATCCCAAAGATCACGGCCTCATGAGCGAACTGATGAAGCAATATATCGCAGGACAACTTCACTGCCTTCCGCACATTTTGCCGCTGTTCGCGCCCACGGTAAACAGTTATAAAAGACTGGTGGAAGGTGCATGGGCGCCGACGACGCTCACCTGGGCTGTGGACAACCGGACCGTTGCCTTGCGCGTGCTGAATAACAGTCCAAAGTCCTGCAGGCTGGAGACCAGGGTGATTGGTTCAGATGTGAATCCTTACCTCGCAATGGCTGGCGCACTCGCGTCCGGTCTTTATGGCGTGAAGAAGAAACTTAAACTCAGGCAGCCTGCTACCGCGGGTAATGGATATCTGGATTTTACCCACGGCAAGCTCCCCACCACATTAGAGGAAGCCACACGGCTGATGAAGAATTCTGATGTTGCGAGAGAGCTGCTGGGAGAGGGATTTGTAGATCACTTTGTGAGAACCCGTGAATGGGAATGGCGACAGCACCTGAAGGCAGTGACAGACTGGGAGTATCGCCGGTATTTTGAAATCATATGACATTCGATAAAGTCTATCAGTATAATTTCCCTACCACCATCCGTTTTGGCCATGGCGCTGCAAACGAGTTGGGGGATTATCTTTTGAAAAACGGCTGGAAGAAGCCACTCGTAGTTACCGATCCTACAGTATCCCAGCTTGAATTCTTTCGGAAGATCTGTAGAGACCTGGCAGAGAAATCCATAAGTGTTGAAGTCTTTCAGGACATACACAAGAACCCGGTCAAGTCCGATGTGTACAAGGGCTCCGATGCATACGATGGCGCACAACGTGACTGCATTGTGGGGATTGGAGGCGGAGCCGCACTGGATGTGGCACGAGCCATTGTATTGCGTATCCATCACCGTGAAGATTTATTCAAGTATGATGACCTGATTGGCGGCGACGTCTATGTGACCAATGATGTGCCTCCGTTTATTACCATACCAACTACGGCGGGAACAGGAAGCGAAGTGGGCAGGAGTGCAATTATCGCAGATGATGAAACGCACCAGAAACGCATCCTGTTTTCTCCCAAGTTGCTGGCGAGAATTGTATTCGCCGATCCCATGCTTACCATGGAGCTGCCAGCCAGAATCACGGCTGCAACCGGGATGGATGCGCTCACGCATAACATGGAGGCCTTTCTGGCAAAGATGCCTCATCCGCTCGCCGAAGGAATAGCGCTCGAAGGAATTCACCTTATTCACGAATCCCTGGAAAGGGCGGTCAATCGTCCTGATCTCGAATCGCGCAGCAAAATGCTTATCGCTTCCCTGATGGGTGCAGTTGCCTTTCAGAAGGGATTGGGTGTCGTCCACTCGCTGGCACATCCCATGTCAGCGCTGCTGGACACGCATCATGGCTTGGCGAATGCGGTAAACATCCCATACGGTATGGAATTTAATATCGCAGGGTGCGAAGAGAAATTCAGAAGGATAGCCCGAACAATTGAACTCCCTGAAGAATCAGGTGAAGCCGTGGTGAAATATCTCTTCGACCTGAACCAGCGTGTTCAAATTCCTCACCGCCTTCGCGATGTTGGCGTCAGGGAAGAGCATTTAGCCACCCTGGCCGACCTCGCTTTTGCAGATTTCGCACATCCTAACAATCCAAAGCCAGTAAGCAGGGATGATTTTTTCAATCTGTACCGTAAGGCGCTATGATGAAGAAAGTAGTTGGCCTCACTGCCGGCAGAAAATTTGAGAATTACCGGCGTTGGCTCACCGAGACCAATGAGGTGGATTTGGTGCCGCTGAGTTACGAGGAGAACAATTTTGAATTGATAAAGAAGTGCGCTGCCGTGGTTCTGTCCGGCGGTGAGGACGTTCATCCGAAGTTCTACAAAAAGCCCGAGTATGTGGACAAGTATGCTTTGACCGACCTGGATGAAAAGCGGGATGAATTTGAAATGCGCATCCTTTCTTACGCTGACCGCAAACATCTCCCTCTGCTGGGCATTTGCCGGGGGTTGCAGATAGCAAACGTTTTCTTCGGCGGCACCCTGCTCCCGGATATCCAGTCGTTTGGCAAGCCTGCCCACGTGAAACTGGAGGAAGGAAAAGATCGTTATCATCCTGTGTGGCTTACGGACAACACCCTGCTGCGCGAGATTACCGGTACACGTATTGGCGAGGTAAACAGCGCCCATCATCAGTGTGTGGATCTCACGGGCGACGGCCTGACTATGAATGCCGTTTCACCGGATGGTCTCATTGAGGGCCTGGAAAAAAGGGACCGGGAAGACCGGGCTTTCTTCCTCCTGGTTCAATGGCATCCCGAACGAATGCAGGACCCGTCGAGTCCATTTGCATTGAATATCCGTGAAAAATTTCTTTCCAGCATCAGGGCAAAATCAATATGAAAATTATCAACCCCGCCACCGATGAAGTAATCCGCGAACTGGAGGAAGACACTCCGGAAAGCCTTGACCGGAAAGTTGAGAAGTTGCGGAAAGGCGGTTCGCAGTGGATGAATGTTCCGCTTGTGGATCGCGTTGAAACCTTGCGACGGTATTCCCAATTGTTGAAGGATGAGACAGAATCCCTGTCAAAGGTTTTGACGGCCGAAGTTGGCAAACCTCTTCAGCAGTCGCGCAACGAAATCAACGGCGCCCGATCACGAATACAATGGATGACCGATAATGCTCAGAGATATCTGTCGGATGAAGTGATGACTGAGGCGCCCGGCATGGTGGAGCAAATCTCCTACGAGCCTCTTGGTATAATTTGTAATATCTCTGCCTGGAATTATCCCTACCTCGTGGGTACAAATGTAATCGTGCCGGCGCTGCTGGCAGGAAATGCTGTTCTCTACAAACCGTCAGAGTATGCTTCGCTGACAGGACTTGAGGTTGCCCGCTTGTTGCAGAAGGCTGGCGTGCCGGAGGATGCTTTTCAGGTAGCCATTGGAGGACCCACAGTTGGCGAAGCTTTGCTGGACCTGCCTCTTGATGGCTTCTTTTTCACGGGTTCCTACCGCACTGGCAAGCATGTGTACGAACGGGTATCCGCCCGCATGATACCCTGCCAATGTGAATTGGGCGGCAAAGATCCTTTGTACGTGGCAGACGACAACGGTGATATACACAGCGTGGCAGTCGCAACTGCAGATGGCGCCTTTTATAATAGCGGACAAAGCTGTTGCGCGGTCGAGCGGATTTATGTGCATGAAAAGGTGTATGATCAATATGTGGAGGAATTTGTCAGGGAGGTGAAGTCCTATCGGCTGGGATCGCCGCTGGAGGAAGGCACCTATATCGGACCGTTGACCCGCAAGGCCCAGGTTGAATTTCTTGAGGAGCAGGTGGCTGAGGCTGTAAAGTATGGGGCGACGTTGCGCACCGGAGGGAAGAAGGCTGAAGGCACAGGCAATTACTTTGAGCCTACCGTATTGACGGAAGTGACACACCAGATGAGTGTGATGAGGGATGAATCATTTGGCCCCATCATCGGGATTATGAAAGTCGCTGACGATGAAGAGGCAATCCGGCTGATGCAGGATACCGACTATGGACTTACTGCATCCGTTTACTGCAGTGACCGGGAAAGGGCAGAAAGGATTCTTCGGCAAATCAACGCAGGGACGGGGTACTGGAATTGCTGCGACCGTGTCAGCGCGGCAGTGCCGTGGAGTGGGCGCAAGCATTCCGGTATAGGCATGACGCTGTCACATGCCGGACTCAGGGCCTTCACGCGCCCCAAAGCGTTTCATCTGAAGCAGTCATGATGAGTGAGGAATCAAATCGATTTATGCTGGAAGCAATCCGGCTTGCTTCAGAAAACGTCCGCAAAGGTCTTGGCGGACCCTTCGGTGCGGTGATTGTGAAGGAAGGTAAGATCATAGCCACTGGAGTTAACTCAGTAACCAAAGACAATGACCCGACCGCTCACGCAGAGATAAACGCAATCAGAGCCGCCTGCCGGGCATTGAGCAGTTATCAGCTTGATGGATGTGATATCTATGCCAGTTGTGAGCCTTGTCCTATGTGCCTGGGCGCAATCTATTGGGCACGGCCTTCAAGGCTTTATTTTGCTGCTACCAAGCAGGATGCTGCTTCCATCCATTTCGATGACCAGTTTATCTACAATGAAGTAGCCCTGCCTCACGTAAGCCGCTCACTTCCAACCCAACAGATGATGCGGGACGAAGCAATGGAGTCATTCAGGCTGTGGGAGAGCAGCGAAGTGAAAAAACAGTATTAATTAATGGGCCTATCGGGTGCGCTCAAATTTCCCGGTCTTTTCCTGAATTTTCACGCGAAAGATGAATGATTTCATTTCGACTGCTGTTGAAGTAGGTTCAAACATTCGCGCTGAAGGACGGGTAGGGTCGTGCTCTTCAAAGTTGAATTGGTCGCGCAGAAGTTTCTTTGCATGAGAAATGTCCTTATCGTCTTTTAACAGTTCGAAGGTTCCCCACACCACCACAGTCTGCCAATTGCTTAGCGAAGCAGTTTGCTCCACCTCAAAACAAACGTTGGGGTTTTTGCGCATCATCTGGAGTTTTAACCCTTCATCAGAATGTGCATATATCGTGCTGCCATCGTAAGCATACATGAGTGGTGAGATGAGGACCTTACCGTCTGCATAACACCCGATTCTTCCGATCTTCTGACCGCGAAGTACCGATTCAATTTGTTCAGGGCTTAGAAATCCAGTCATGGGATATCAATACGCGGCTAAAATAGAATACCGCCGTCTTGAACTGCATGACAAAAATCAATTGTGCTGGGGCATTTTGGTCAGAACAACCTTTCTGTGTCTGCTCTATTTTTTCGCAACAATGATCAATCATGGCGAGGGTCAAACTTAAACAACAGGTTCTGGAGGAGGGCATTAAACGGCACCAGGTCATACTGGACGATTATCGATCGCGGATCAAAGACATCCTGGACAACGAAGGCACGGTAAATGCGGAGGAATATGATGAGTCTGTACAGGCTTTCAATGCAGGATCCAGCAAGGAAGTGAACTTGCTTACAGAACAACTGAATGTGGCCAACCAGGAAATGGAAAGCCTTTTCAAAATGCAGTCTTACGTGAATGTCATTCATCATAAAGCCGAACGCGGTGCCGTCGTGGTTACAGACAAGGGAAATTTCTTTATCTCGGGAAGCATCAAGCCTTTCGATGTAAACGGTGAAACATATACTTGTCTGTCTGTCAACAGCCCCCTGTTCAAGATCATGGAGGGGAAGCAGGCGGGTGAAACATTCACCTTTCGCAAGACAAATTATTTGATCCGGGATATTTTCTGAAAGCAGACATATGAAGAAGGACCTCGAACTGGAGCAGGATGTGCTTGAAGAGCTGAGATGGGATCCCATATTGGAAGACTGTACGGATCAGCTGGGCGTGATGGTCCGTGATGGCATGGTTGCCATTGCCGGCACCGTGGATGAACTCAGGAAAAAGCGTGCAGCGGTTGAAGCTGCGCTGCGGGTGGCTGGCGTGAGGGATGTAAGGGATGACATTGTTATCCGGCCTCAATTGCATTCGCTCAAAACAGACGATGAGATCGGAGCCGCTGCCAGGAACGCCCTTCAGTGGAATGCATCCTTCAACAGCCAGCGGGTGCACCTGAAAGTGGAAGATGGCTGGATCACGCTGGAGGGTCAGGTGGATTGGGAATATCAGCGACGTGCAGTTGAGAATGCGGTCCGCGATTTGGTGGGCGTACTGGGCGTTCGGAACCTGATCACGCTGCGGCCTCGTCCGGAAGTAAAGGACATTAAGGGGAAAATAGCTGCGGCTTTTCACCGTAGTGCCTCAATTGATGCAGCCCATGTGCGGGTGGAGGTAGAAGGTAGTAAAGTGACGCTGAAAGGAAAAGTAAGATCATGGGTTGAAAAGAAGGAGGCTGAAAATGCAGCATGGTCTGCCCCCGGTGTCATCGTTGTTGAGAGTCTCCTTGAAATTGTTCCTGAAGTGCCCATCGAAGTGATCAGGTAAGCGTAGCCAGAGTCTCAGTGCAGCTGGAAATCAACCATTATTTGTTTACATGCCCTTTCTTATCCCTGACTTGAATCATTCACTGCAGTGACTCCTGTCATGGATGGTCGGGGTTTTCACGGGTATGTTTAAATGAAAATGAAAGGAATCGTGTGCATTCCTTACTCTAACCCTAACCTCAATTATATGGCACTTGATTTTGAAAAATACGCGATGAAGGGAAATGAATTCCTCAATATTCTCGCGAAAAAACTGGGTGACGAGGCAGACCGTGACCGCGCTGCCAGGGTAGTAAGGAGTGTATTTCATTCTCTAAGAAGACACCTCAGCGTTGAAGAGTCTGTTCAGCTGCTCGCTCAGCTCCCTATGGCGCTGAAGAGCGTATATGTGGATGGCTGGCAGATCAACAAGCCGCACGAGCGCATCCATACTTTCGATGATATAGTGAATGAAATTGTACAGGAGGAAGGCAGGGCCGCCTGGCGTGACTTTGGAAATCGCGAAGATGTGATTTTTGCCATTCGCGCCGTGGTCGAGACGATGAACCACTACGTATCCAAGGGCGAGCTTGAAGAGGCCTTTGGAACTCTCCCTGAAGGTTTGAAGAAAGCCTTTCTCGCCTGGGTGTAGCAACAATGCCTGTGTATGGAAGGGAAGAATCACGACATGAGCATGACTTCAGGTGAATTTCGTGCGATGCGTGTTACCTCGCCCTGGTTCGACCATGAACAGATGATTCCGGTAAAATTTACATGCGAAGGTGAGGACGTTAATCCGCCATTGGATATCGATGGAATTCCTGACAAAGCCAGAAGCCTTGCCTTGGTGGTGGAAGATCCGGATGCACCAGCTGGCACATGGCTGCACTGGTCCGTCTGGAACATACCCATTACACAACACCTGAAGGAAGATGAAATTCCCGGCGTGCAGGGCAAGAATGATTTTGGCAGAAATGATTATGGGGGTCCGTGCCCTCCTTCCGGAACACACCGGTATTACTTCAAACTATATGCACTCGATGACCTGATTTCACTGAGGGCAGGGGCGTCCATCCGGAGTTTGTGTGCAGCGATGGAAGGCCATATTCTGGCCTATGGAGAATTGATGGGGACTTATAAAAAGGGCGTACATGAAAAACATACTCTGTCCCGTTGACTTCAGCGAACCGGCACTGGAAGGCATGGAATATGCCGCCCAGATGGCCAGGTCACTGGGTGGGCGTCTTACCCTCATCCACATTGTTCCGTCCATATGGCCCGAGGCCGTGCATATGGAAGGCGAAGTCCTTGGTGCAGAAGAGTCCATCAGCAACAAGCTTGATTTCCTGAAAGAAAAAATTACCTCAGAATTCAATATTACCTGCGACTGGCATCTTACGCACACAGTCGACACAATTGAGAAAGCAATCGGTGAAAAGGCAGCGTCTTATGACCTGATCGTTATGGGTACCAATGGTGCTGATGATTTTTACCAGTATGCTTTTGGAAGCAACGCCTATCATGTCATCAGTGAGACCAAATGTCCTCTTGTGATTGTTCCGGAAGGATGCCAGTATGCCAACATCCAAAAAATAGTTTATGTATTTGATCCGGAGATGAATCCGGTTTACCTGGCCGATCAGCTGGGCGAAGCGGCAGCAGCCTTTCCTTCCAAAGTGATTGTGCTGCACGTGCTCACCGATGTTGTAAGTGAGGAAACAGACCGTCAGATGGAAGTATTGCAAACCACCCTGAAGGCCCGGGATTCTGCCGGGTTCCAGTGGGGCTTCGAACGTGAGTTTTCAGCTGACCCGGCCGGCGCGCTGGATCAAGTGCTGTCGGATAATGAACCGGCATTACTTACCCTGTCATTTCATCATAGGACATTGGTGGAGCGCCTTTTTGAGAAAGACATGGTAAAAACCCTGAGCGGAGTGGCCCGTCAACCGTTGCTCGTCATTCATCGCTGAACCTGCCGACCACAGGAGGGAATTACTTAATTTTTGACCATGAAGCGCAAATCATTTGAGTGGTGGTATGAGGTAATTATCCTGCTTCTCGCTATTAGTCCAGCTGTCAAAGGTCAGTCCATTTCCGCCAAAGACGTGATGCAGAAGGCCATGGACCATGTCAGGGGTAAGACTTCAAGGGCAGAGATGACGATTCGAACCATCCGGCCAACGTGGTCAAGAGAAATGACAGTAAGGACCTGGTCCAAAGGAGAAGAGTATGCGGTCGTCCAGGTTATGGCACCTCCCAAGGATAAGGGGGTGGCTTTTTTGAAAAGGAAAAAGGAAGTGTGGAACTGGATCCCAACGCTGGAGAGAAGCATCAAATTGCCTCCATCAATGATGTCGCAATCCTGGATGGGAACGGACTTCACTAATGATGACCTGGTCCGGGAATCCTCGATGGTCAACGATTATGATCAGAAATTTGTGGGTGATACTGTTCTCATGGGCCGATCCTGCTACATCATAGAAATGATACCAAAGCCGGAGACTGCCATTGTCTGGGGTAAGTTACTGGTTTATATAGACAAACAGGATTACCTGGAATTGTACACGCGTTTCTTTGATGAGGATGGTACGTTGGCCAGTACTATGATTGCTACGGAAATCAAGGTACTGGGAGGCCGGCTTGTCCCCAGTCGAGTAGAGATGATTCCTGCTGACAAGAAGAATCAAAAGACTGAGATTATTTACCTGGGACTTCAATATGATGCTCCCATCGATGACAACTTCTTTACCCTGACAAAACTAAAGAACCTCAACTAGTATGTGGGTGCTGAAACTGGCATGGAAGAATTTGTGGCGTAACCGTGGTCGCACCGCGGTTACCATTTCTGCTGTCTTCTTTGCGGTAGTTCTGTCCATTACAGCTGGCTGTCTTCAGGATGGCGTATTTGCCAACCTGATCCGCAACATGGTTAGTTTCTACAGCGGGTATATCCAGATTCACCAGTCAGGTTATTGGGACCAGCAAGTCCTGGATAACAGCATGACGCGGGATGAGCAAATTGAGGAAAGCATCAGAAAGGAGCCAGGCGTGACGGCTTTTTCTCCCCGCATCGAATCTTACGCGCTGGCTTCCGCTGGTGAAGTCACAAAAGGATGCATGGTTGTAGGTGTGGACCCGGAGAAGGAAAACGCGATCACGATGCTCAAAAGCAAGGTGGTTGCTGGTGCCTACTTTCCGCATGCCAACGCTTCAGGGGCGCTGGTGTCGGAAGGATTATTGCAACGGCTTGGACTTGCATTGGGTGATACCGTGATCCTTTTGAGCCAGGGTTATCATGGCGCACTGGCCGCAGGACAGTTCCCCATTACCGGAGTCCTGAAATTCGGGAGCCCTGAACTGAATGATCAGCTTCTTTACCTTTCATTGCCTTCAGCACAGGATTTTTTTTCCGCACCCGGTCAATTGACTTCGTACGTGCTGGCGCTTGAATCGGATGATGTGCAGGGCCAGGTGCAGGCGGGACTGCAGTCCGCGCTTGGCAGCCAAATGGAGGTGATGAACTGGGGTGAGATGATGCCAGAGGTGGAACAACATATCAATACGGACAAGAGTGGCATGTACACCATCCAGATAATCCTTTATCTGCTGATTTGCTTTGGAATCTTCGGAACCCTGCTGATGATGATGGCTGAAAGACAGCATGAAATGGGTATGCTTATTGCCATTGGAATGAAGAAGGCCAAACTGGTTCAGGTCGTTCTCGCTGAATCAGTGCTTACCGTTCTGGTGGGTTGCCTTGCAGGAATGCTCGCAAGCGTGGCGGTCACCTATTATTTGAAAAACTATCCCATCAGATTCGGAGGAGACATGGCCGATATGTACAAAAGGTACGGTTTCGAACCCATCTTTCCAGCGTCGATGAATCCCACCATTTTCTTTACGCAGGGTATCATTGTACTGGCGCTTGCATTGGTGCTTGGTCTGTACCCCATGTTCAAAGTGTTGCGCATGAACCCGGTCCTGGCGATGAAAAACTAAAGCACAAATTATGTTGCTGCTCATCATGGCATGGAGAAATATCTGGAGGAACAGGGTCAGGAGCCTGGTCATCATGGTCTCTGTTGCCATGGGGCTTGTTGCCGGGCTTTTTGTCATGGGCCTGTATGCAGGGATGCTCAACGACCGCATGCGTACCGTCATCGACAAAGAGGTAGCCCATATCCAGATGCATCATCCGAAGTTTGAAGATGACCATGAGGCTGTATTTACCATGCCTGATTTGGATAAGACTGACAGTATTCTCCTGCATCATCCGCTGATACAGGCAACAGCGGCGCGCTCAATCGCGCTGGGCATGCTGGCCACCGCGGAAGGCAGTTCGGGCGTGCAGCTTATGGGAGTGGAATACGAAGAGGAGTGCAGGGTGTCGAAGCTCCAAAACAAAATCAAAGAAGGCTCATTTGGATCTGCGGAAAAGAAGCATCAACTGCTGGTAGGAAAGAAACTGGCAGACAAGATGAAATTGAAGTTGGGAAGTAAGGTAGTCCTCACCTTTACGGATAAGTCCGGCTCCATCATCTCAGCATCGTTCAGGGTTTCTGGCGTTTACCAGTCCGAGAATTCAAGACTCGACGAAGTCAATGTATATGTGAAGAAGGCCGAGCTGGATCCGCTGCTTGGGCTCAGTAATGAATGTCATGAGTGGGCCATTCTGCTCAAGCGTGATGATGAGACTGATTCCATGAAGCAGGTTATTTCAGGCATTTATCCTTCCTCGAAAGTAGAGAGCTGGAAGGACATTTCAGTCGAAACGAGACTGCTGATTGCGACCACCGATCAGTATTCTATCATATTCGTTTTTATCATCATGCTGGCGCTCGCATTTGGAATCATAAATACAATGCTGATGGCCGTCCTGGAGCGCACCCATGAAATTGGTATGCTGGTTGCGCTGGGAATGAACAAGGCACGACTGTTTCTTCTGGTTCTGTGGGAAACCGTGATGCTGACATTTGCTGGCGTGCCTGCAGGGTTCGGAATGGGATGGCTATTGCTGCGCTATCTCGAGACGCATGGCCTTGATTACTCTTCGGCCGGCGAGGCCATGGCCGGATTTGGATTCGGCAATATCATCTATCCTGTATTTCCATGGGGGCAGCTTCTCATGGTAGTATATGTAGTAGTTATCACCGCTTTGTTGGCTTCCATCTTCCCTTCCTACCAGGCCTTGAGACTTAAGCCCGTAGACGCGATGAGGCATTAACCTTTTTTGCATGAAAGATGTAATTGATGCACATAATATCAGCAAGACTTACAACCGGGACACCATTCCCGTTGCCGCCGTACAACATGTGCACCTCCACCTCGTACGGGGAGAATTCACCGCACTGGTGGGGCCTTCAGGATCCGGAAAGACAACCCTGCTGAATCTGATCGGCGGACTGGACCGCCCGGATGAAGGGAGTATTCTCATCCACGGTACGGATATCACCAAACTGTCGGCCAATCAGTTGATTGACTTTCGTCTTCGCAACATTGGCTTTGTCTTTCAATCCTTTAATCTCGTGCCGGTGCTTACCGCCAGGGAGAATGTTGAATTGATCATGCAATTACAGGGGATGAAAGGAAGCGAAATTGAAGCGCGCGTGCAGGCACTATTCAGGCAAATAGGGATGGAAGATAAAATGAATACCAGGCCTTCGCAGTTGTCGGGCGGTCAGCAACAGAGGGTGGCCGTTGCACGTGCACTGGCCTCAAAGCCCCAGGTGATTCTCGCAGATGAGCCTACAGCCAATCTCGATTCAAAATCCGCCGGCAACCTCCTTGACATCATGCTCAAGCTCAACCAGGAAGAGCAGATGACGTTCATTTTTTCAACCCATGACCAGCGCGTGATCGAGAGGGCCCGCAGGGTGATCACCCTGGTTGACGGTGCCATTGTATCGGATACGGCACGGGTTGCAACAGAGTCCACCTGACCATGATGCGGCTCACGCTGATCGGACTATTCCTCTTACTCGCAAGGATCAGCGCGGCTCAGGACTCCGCTGCCGTCAAAAGATTTGAACTGCGTGGATACGTAAAAGACATGCAGATTCTTAATTACGATCGTGGATTTAAGACTTTGATTACCAGCAATCTCATTCACAACCGACTTAACATGCGCTGGAAGATCGATGAGCATTGGAAGGCAGGAGTGGAGCTGCGAAACCGGCTTTACTGGGGAGAACAGGTGTCGATGACTCCCAACTTCGCCGATAATCTTCGAAACAAGAATGAAGCTTTCAACATGTCCATCACCTGGATCAACTCGACCAGCCTTGTGTTGCATACCAACATAGACAGGCTATGGCTGGAATATGCGACACAGAAATGGAATGCCCGTATCGGAAGACAAAGGATCAACTGGGGAATTGCTTCTACATGGAATCCCAACGACCTGTTCAATACCTTCAATTTCATCGACTTTGACTATGAAGAACGCCCTGGCAGCGACGCAGTAAAGTTCCAGTACCTGACAGGGCCAATGTCCAACCTGGAAGTGACGGGTGCGCTTACGGAAGAAGGCAACCTTCGCGGCATATCAGCGGCGCGATATTTTATGAACTGGAAGAACTACGACATCCAGTTCATCGGCGGGTGGTACATCAACCAGCCAACTTTTGGTCTGGGATGGTCGGGAAGTATAGGTCAGACCGGCTTCAAGGGAGAATTCCAGCAGTTTGTGAATCATGGCAATGTCGGGGCGCAGACAAACCTGGTGCTGGAAGCGGACCGCACCTTTAAGGGCGGGTGGTACATGGATACAGGCATGCTGTACAACAGCTCAGGTATCGATCAACCGGTTCCGGACTGGTCCACTATCAACCTTCAATTCTCTCCCAAAAACCTGATGCCTACGAAATGGAATGTGCTCTACACGGCAACCAAACAGATCACACCCTTGCTGACTGCCGGATCAGGATTTGTCTATGCTCCACAGGCCAAACTCCTGATCATCCTGCCCCAGGTGGGTTATGAATTGACCACTGATCTGGATATCAACCTGGTCTGGCAATCTTTTTTTGCACAGCAAACTGATGCATTCGCTGGATTGTCTCATCGAATATACTTTAGGCTCAAGTACAGTTTCTGATCTATTCTGTAAGCTACCGGCAACTCAGCGCATTCAACCTTCTTGGTTATCTTTCATAATGGAAATGCAATCCAGGACAAAGCGGAAGCGCCTTGAACGGGTCTGGAAAAACCTGAATATGGGAATGGAGTTGGCCTGGGCCGCATCCCCAAGGTCGCTGATGCTGTATTCCACCCTGGGCATAATCCATGCGGCGATGCCGCCGTTAGGGGTATGGCTTGGGGCTGAACTGGTGAACAGAATTGCAGAGGCCCGCCTGCATCAAATTACATTGTCGGATATGATGCCCATACTGGTGGGGCTGTGGTTGACGGCATCCATTCAGCGTGCATTGGGCGCCTACATGAGTTACGGTAGAAATCTGTTTGTGCGTCGCGTTCAGCTGGAGGCCGAACGCCGTCTCCTGGACAAAGCCTCCAAAGTTGATCTGGGACATTTCGATCATTCGAATTGGCACGACCGCTTGTCGCGGGCAAAGCGCGATGTCTCCTGGAGACCAGGTGATCTGACGTGGTCTGTTCTCGGCCTGTCTGGAAACATGGTCACTATCGTCCTGATGGCAAGCCTCCTGGCAAGTCTTCATTATCTGCTGGTATTACTGGCACTTGCTGCCTCATTTATATCACTGCTGCTGGAGAGTCGGGTGAATTCAAAGCTGTATGAATTCTTCTACAAGGAAACTCCAGAGGAGCGGGAGAGGGAATACCTTGGAGATCTTCTGATACAGCCGCGCAATACAAAAGAAATCAGGGCGAATGTCCTGGCAGACTATATTCTGGGTCGTCACGGCAAGCTGTCTGAAGATTTGTTTCGTCAAAGGGCAATGATGTATCGATCCGGAACCCGTGTGGCGGTGCTGATCGGCCTTGTAGCCGGTACGACACTGGCCCTGGCTTATGTATTTGTGGCCATTAAAGGTTCGTCAGGAGCCATCGACCCTGGTGGAGTAGTGCTGGTGATCGGTGCCTACGCTTCTGTTCTGGTCACATTGAGCCAGGTGTCCAGCACGTTTGTGGCAGTGGATCAGCACACGACATTCCTGGATGATTATTTCTCCTTTCTCGCCATTGAGCCGCTCATACAAATTCCCAAAAATCCGGTACCTGTCCCCACACCGCTTCCGGAAGGCATACGCTTTGAGAATGTTACTTTCTCCTATCCCGGAGGCGATGGTCCTGCAGTGGAAGGATTGAATCTCACCATCGGGAAAAATGAGCTGGTGGCTCTCGTTGGACAGAATGGTGCGGGCAAGAGCACTATCATCAAATTGCTACTCCGGTTCTATGACGCCAACGATGGGGTGATCACAGTAGGAGGAGTGGATTTGAAGAAAACAGACCCCAATATCCTTCGCTACAGATTCGGTGTACTGTTCCAGGACTTTATGAACTACGAGCTTTCCGTCAGGGAGAATGTGATGATGGGCCGGCCCGAACAAACTCCCGATGATGAAAAGATCAGGAAGGCACTAAAAGATTCCAGGAGCGAGTGGCTGGTCGAGAAAATGCCACGAGGCCTCGATTCAAAAGTCGGCAGGCTCTTTGAAGGCGGGCACGATCTATCAGGTGGAGAATGGCAGCGGCTTGCATTGGCGCGTCTCATGTACCGCGATGCAGATATATGGATCCTCGATGAGCCAACTTCATCCCTTGATCCCGAGGCGGAGGCAGCGATCTTCGCCGAATTGAAAGCAAACCTTCATGGCCGCATCGGCATCGTCATCTCTCACCGGTTCTCTACTGTGAGAATCGCCGATCGCATTGCCGTCATCGACGGCGGCAAGATCTCAGAAATTGGAAGTCATGAACAACTCATGGGCGCCAACGGCAAATACGCAAAGTTGTTTGAGCTGCAGGCGAAAGGATACAGATGAAATGAATGTTGAATGTCCAATGTCCAATGTTGAAGTATCAACCTGGATACTTAAATACCAAGGATGGATGAGGTCCTTTCCCTTGTTTCTTTCAACAGTGCCTCATCCTCACGGACAAATTTTCTGAACGTAGGGACGATTTCCTGGAGCTTGCTCTTCCAGGGGGCCTTGGTAGAATTCTCGCGGAAGAATACCGGCAGGAGGCTGAGCATGATGGAGACCGCTGTCGATGCACCTGGTGAGGCGCCCATCAACGCCGCTGCAGTCCCATCCTGGGAAGAAATAACTTCGGTGCCAAACTCCAGTACGCCGCCTTTCTCATCGTCCTTCTTGATCACCTGCACCCGCTGACCTGCATCTTGTAATACCCAATCTTCCATCTTGGCGTATGGTACATATTCGCGCAATGCGGCAAGGCGGTCTTCAGGGGACTGACGGACTTGCTCAATAAGATACTTGGTGAGCGGGATGTTCTGATAGCCGGCGGATATCATCGGAATAAGGTTTTCCAACTCTATCGACTTTGGAAGGTCCATATACGAGCCATTCTTGAGAAACTTCGTCGAGAAGGTGGCAAATGGTCCGAACAACAGTTCCTTCTTGCCATCAATGAACCGGGTGTCGACATGCGGCACTGACATCGGCGGAGATCCCACAGATGCTTTGCCATATACCTTGGCCCAATGCTTGTCTATCAACTCAGGGTTCACACATTTCAGCCATTGTCCACCAACAGGGAATCCTCCATACCCGCGGCCCTCCCGGATGTCAGCGTTGTCAAGCAAGTGCAAGGTGGCACCACCTGCACCTATGAAGATGCGCCGGGACTGAATCTTGAACCGTGACTTTGATTTCAGATCTTTCACCGTGATCACCCAAATACCGTCTTTCATCTGCTTGAGATCCTCCACTTCGTGCTCGTAATGGAGTCCGACACCAGGCATTGCTTTAAGGTTATCGAACATGTGCCGGGTGAGGGCACCAAAATTCACATCAGTGCCGATCTCCATGCGCGTGGCTGCCAGCTTCTGATCTTTCTTCCTTCCCCGCATCACAATGGGAAACCATTGTTCCATTTGAGCACGGTCTTCCGTGTAGGTCATGTCCTTAAATAGGGGAGACGCGACAAGGTTCTTATGACGCCTTTTCAGGTAAGCCACATTCTCATCACCCCACACAATGCTCATATGCGGCACTTTGCGGATAAAAGTTGAAGGCTCAGGCAGCAGTTTCCGTTCAACCAGGTATGCCCAGAATTCCTTTGAGTTTTCAAACCACTCGGAAATCCTGAGGGCCTTCAGGACATCAACATTGCCTTTATTGTTCTGCGGCGTGTAGTTGAGTTCACAATATGCTGCATGACCAGTGCCTGCATTGTTCCATGCATCGGAGCTTTCCCCACCCGCATAGTCCAGACGTTCAAAGACCTCTATTGATAATGACGGATCCAGTTCCTTGGCCAACATCCCAAGGGTAGCACTCATGATACCGGCCCCTATGAGGACCATATCCTTTGTATCGGTTGACTTTTTGGACATTTCTGGTTCGGCAAAACCTTGAGATTCCCCATCGGGCCCAAGGTGACCTGAAATTTAAAGAAAAAATGCCACTACAAGTCAAGTCACGATCCTGCCAGGTTCTGACCAAGATCATGTACCAACTGCCTCAAACTTGCTATAATTGAGAACCACCTTCTATAACGGCGTGAAACCTATTTTGACTCTCTCCGCAGCACTGCTGTTTAGCTCTGCTTTTGCCCAGGATCGTTTTGATATCGCAACCTTTGCAAGGCCATCTGGATGGAAGTCCGATCAGCGACCTACGGTCTGGACCTTTTCCACTACCGATAACAAGACAGGAGGCTACTGTGTCCTTGGTTTGTACCAAAGCACGGACAGCAAAGGCGATCCGCTCAAAGACTTTGAAGCTGATTGGCAGGAACTTATTTCTAAACCATTGAATGTCAGCGATCCACCCCAAAAGTCAGAAGGCTCACCTAAAGACGGCTTTCATGTTTGTGTGGGTGCAGGGACCTACGTTCAAAACAATGCAACTGGACTTGCTATCCTCACTAACCTCAGCGATGGTACCAGGTCGATGAGTATTGTCACCCTTACCAACGACACTACATACCTGGCCGATTACAGGAAGTTCTATAGCCAGTTGAAACTTGCCGGTAGCAGCACACAGCAATCAGCCAACGCAAAGCCAGTGGCTGGTACTTTGCCTGTCCTGTCTGGATCATTTGATGACTACACATACAATTTGCCTCCAGGCTGGAAATCGGAAAAGCAAAACGGATCTGTCGTCCTTAGGGGTCCAGATGGCAACTCTGTCTTGACGATCTTACCCATGCGGAGAGGTAAAGGCAACCTGGAGGCGGATATGCAATCCATTTTCTGGGAAGTCTTTGATGGCTGGCAGGTGGACCGGCGCAATATCGATCACCACATCTATGCAAGAGGGGTTTCAGCCAATGGATGGGCATACTACCGGCAGGAACTGGGGATAAGCAAAACCGACAACCCGGACATGGAAATCTATGGCTTTGTTTTTCTTGCCGACGTGGCAGGGAAAGAAGCCGTCATCGCAGGAACGTATGTAAACTCCACGGATCTCCTTGCAGAGCGCAGTCAGGAAGACTGGCAGCTGTTTTATCACAGCCTTGATTTTAAAGGATACCAGAAACCAAAAATCAATCCTTTATCCAAAGCCTTGCTCGGATCGTGGCGGGTGGGAAGCTATTCAGGAATGGTCACTTATGATTTCGCCGCAAACGGACATTATGCCAGCGGGAGTGCCTTCAGCACCTCCAACCGTGTGGATGACTATACTATCAAGGAAACTACCACCAGTTTTGTCGGTGATGGCACCTGGGTACTCAAAGGCAGTGAACTTACACTCACCAATGCAAAGACCGGCAAAGTGCAAACCGCCAAGGTGAGGATATTCGATGAACGTGAATTTACGGATGAGTGGATCACCAACCTTGGACTGCTTCAAACCTCTATTGTAGACGGCAACTTGTATGAAGTGGTTCTGCGAATAGTGAAAAATTGACCACCTGACATACCAACCCATTAAACCAATCATTATGAAGACCTTATTGTTGTTGATTTTTTCTCTAATGATCTTGCCTGGATATTCCCAGTGCAACCAGGCAGACATGGACTCAAAGATTGGCAGTTGGGGCCGCGCACAGGATGCCTTTATTAGCGGGCCCGACCCCAAGCAATTGCCACAAATGAAAGTGATGGTTCAGAAATTGTTTGACAAGGTGAAGCAGGCATACCCCAATCCCCTTGGTTGTTCGCCAAAGTGGTACGGACAGTACAAGAACAATCCGTTGGATTATTATCCTAACCCCAGCGCCTACTCCCTGGTTGTTCCCGTCTACACCTGGAGATGCATCAACAACAAGGAAATCTTCGGCGGGGAGACCGGCACCTGGCTCTACATCGAGGTCAACAAGTATGGATTCCTTTACAATACCATGAAGATTAACGGAAAAGAATATAAAACCCTCAGGCCGGTGACAGAAGTGAAGAACGGCTTTATGTACTTCAAACTCTATCAGACCGGCAGCTCGTTCCAGGAAGCATGGCTGGTAGCCAGGAAAGACCAACTCCCTTTTACCGCGATGACCAGAAAGGAGTACCTGGCGTTGATTAACGTAACCGACAATACTGAAGGTGATCCGGATGCCCCGGCGGTGATCCTGCCTTATGGAAGTTTTCGTGGCTTTGCCAAAGCAGCAGGTGATCCCAACGCAGTCATGGTTATAAAGGACAACCCCAACTATTTCGACAAGAAACTGCCTGCCTCCGTTCCACAGTTCATTGTCGTCTATATCAAGTATGAAAACAACGTGAAAGCCACTATGGATTTTCACAAAGCTATTGTTGACAACCTCAAACTGGAAGAATTGCAGGCGATGCTGGGGAAATAATTTCGGTGGTTTCATGGGAAGGTCTGTTATAATTATGGACCGTGTTGAAACTTTCATGTCGATTACCTTCATACATAGGTACCTGTGTCCTCACAGGCCCTTTAACCAATCTTCCATCAACTTTAGTCGCCTTTGGAAATCTCCACCATAAATCATATTCTGAAACACATGCCTTAATAAACTCACGGCGCCACCGCGTCCCCGCGGTACAAAACCTTCGCGGTATAATATTTCGCTTGACTATATTCACATGTTGATCTCCGGACTCTACACCGATTTCTACGAGCTTACCATGGCTCAGGGGTATTTCGCCAGCGGTAAGTGGCAGAAGCAGGCCTGTTTTGACTATTTCTTCAGGACTCAACCTTTCCACGGCGGTTACGCCCAGTTTGCCGGGTTGCAAGACCTTTTGGACTACCTCCCGGAATTCCGATTCGGCGCCCCGCAGATTGACTACCTGCAACGACAGGGATTTGCTGATTCTTTCCTGAACTACCTGGAAGACTTTCAATTCACAGGCACCATGATGTCAGTTCAGGAAGGGGAGACGGTATTCCCCAACGAACCCATCCTGCGGGTGGAAGGAAATATCCTTGAGACCCAATTGCTGGAGACGCTGGTTCTCAATTTCTTAAATTTTGAAACACTGATCGCGACAAAGGCACGGCGACTGAAATGGTCTGCCGGTGAGAAAACTGTGATCGACTTTGGATTGAGAAGAGCACAGGGCCTGGGAGGTATACATGCGAGCCGCGCGGCAATCCTTGGTGGTGTAGAGTCTACCTCAAATGTTTTTAGCGCCATGGAGTTTGACGTACGTCCTACCGGCACCATGGCTCACTCCTGGGTGGAGAGCTTTGATTCGGAGCTGGAGGCTTTCCGTGTCTTCGCACGGATATTCCCGGAACGGAGTGTCTTTCTCGTGGACACTTACGACACGTTGCGTTCTGGTGTGCCCAACGCCATAGTCGTTGCAAAAGAGATGGAGTCGACAGGGCACCGGCTTCAGGCCGTGAGACTCGACAGCGGCGACCTTGCCTACCTGAGCAAACAGACGCGTATGCTGCTGGACAAGGCAGGTTTGAGGGAAGTGCAGATTACCGTTTCCAATCAGTTGGATGAGCATATTATCAAAAGCCTTCTTGAGCAGGGCGCACCCATTGATGTATTCGGTGTGGGTACCAGTCTTGTGACCGGAAAGGAAGATGCCGCACTGGATGGCGTGTACAAACTATCAGAATTTGACGGCCAGCCCAAGCTGAAGATTTCAGAGAATATCGAAAAAGTGCTGTTGCCCGGCAAGAAAAAGACCTTCCGTTACTACGATTCCGACAATAGTTTCTTTGCTGATGCCGTGCTGCTTCTGGAGGAGAATGAGATTAATCATATGGTGCATCCGCTGCATCCGCTAAAGCAGTTGGATCTACGTGGACTCAAAAAGGAAGAACTCCTCCAACCCGTTTGGAAAAATGGAGCTCCCTTGATTTCACGGCAGTCGCCCTACGTGATTGCCGACTTCGCAGCATCCCGGCTGGAACAATTACCCCCTGAACACAAACGGTTTGAATACCCGCATGTGTACAAAGTAGGTATCAGCGATAAGCTGATGCAGCTGCGGGATAGATTGATTAAGGCAAAAGCTAATACGTAATCTTCCGTAACTATGAAACACATCCGGTTACTCCTGTACTTCTTCTGTCTTTCAGGCTTTTCCCAGGGCAAGTTTGCAGGCGGGTATGGATCGCTCATCGGCAAGAATTACAGGGATGAAAAAGAACTCACCATCCTGTACGGCTTTACCTCCAGGGGCGGCACCTTGCTCTCTGATCCTGGCGATCCCGTCAGTCTGAGCGCCTCCTGGTACAGCAAGGGCAATTTGATCGTAGCGTTTTTTGAGCAGAAGGATGGAGATAAGGGCAGCGTCATTTTGGATGTACTCGAGATTAGAAATGTGCTCGCCAACCAAACATTGAGTATTGGTGATTGCAAAGACGGCGACAATGTCAGCGTAGGCTTCGTGGCGCTCGTCAACGAAACCAGGGAAGAACGTTTCAAGGCAGTAAAGGCATGGTTCTTCAATCGCGATAAGATCAGACTGGAGCCCTGGAACCCTGCCAGGGTTACCTGTATCGGAATGGTTGGAGATGATTGATTAAAAGAGCCGACTTACACCATTCGAGGCTCGCTTCCAGAAAATGATTCTAACGACTTTGGTTCTCCAAACCCCGTAGGGGTTCAAGGTTTATAGACACGGACACGGTGGTGAAGGATACGACCCCGGCGGGGTCGAACATCAATTGCAAATTTCGGTACAAACGAGCTTTTATTCTCAGATATCATTCGTACAACTGAATGGACATAATTCTTGTCTACCCGCTATTTTTGTATTTAAGTCACATCCTTTATGAAAGCCTTGCTCATCGTTGACGTACAAAATGACTTTTGCACAGGCGGCACACTTGCCGTGCCAGAGGGGGAGAAGGTGGTGCCGGTGATCAACGGCATCCTGAATCGCTTCAAGGTGATTGTGGCCTCGAAAGACTGGCACCCTGCCGGCAGCAGACACTTCGAGAAGTGGCCGGTGCACTGCGTCCAGGATACATATGGCGCAGCCTTCTATCCGCAATTGGATGACGAGAAAATTCAGAAGACTTTTCTTAAGGGCACGGATGAAAAGAATGACGGCTACTCTGCTTTTGATGCCACGAGCGACAACCTCGAGCGCTTCCTAAAGGAGAATAAGGTAAATGATCTCTACGTGTGTGGACTCGCCACCGATTATTGTGTGCTGGCCTCCGCCCTCGATGCGAGGAAGAAGGGATTCAATGTGTTTGTTGTGGAAGACGCGGTCAAAGGGGTCGACGCGAAAGCTGGTGACTCTGAACGGGCCATCATACAGATGAAGCACAATGGGATAGTGTTTATGGATTCCGGTTTGGTGCCGCTGGATTGAACTTTTCTCCAAGGTTACTCATTCCGGAGGAACTTTACCGGATTGCTCACTGCCACCCGAGCAAGATAATAGCTCACAGAGAGCACGCCAGCGAGAAGGATCACCAGTGCAGACCTTATAAACATTGCGGGTCCCAAAGCAACGCGGTATTGAAAGGTGTTAAGCCACTCATTGGAAACATAGACCGCAATAGGAGCAGCCACGAGGATGGCCAGCGCAGTAAACAGCAAATAGCCCGCTGAAAGCTGACGAACGATGTTCAGCTGGTTGGCGCCCATCACCTTCCTGATGGCAACTTCCTTGAGGCGCGTTGTAAATACCAATGAACTCATAGCAAAGAGTCCATAGCACGTAAGGTAGAGACCGAGGAACGTGAAGAACTGCATCACCTGACTTAATTGTGACTCGTTGGTGTAGAGCTTCGCGAGTCTCTCGTCAAGCATTTCATAGTCGAAAGGCTTGTCCGACACGGACTTCCAGACCTTTGCAATATCGTCAATGGCTTCTTTATTCGCCGGACCTGAGAGCCTGATCAATGCAGCTGGGAAGTAGGGTGATAGGGTGAGTACCAGTGGTTTCACTGGCCGGTGCAATGATTCAAAATGATAGTCGTCGATAACGCCAATCACCCTTCCCTTCATCATGATGGTTGCCTGTCCGGGAGCAAACACTTCCATCTTCTTTCCGATGGCGTCCGACTGCCATCCCAATTCAACTGCGGCCCTCTTGTTAATGAGGTAGGGAGGAAGCGAGTCATATTTTTCGTCCTGATTGAAATTTACTCCTTCGAGCAGCCTCACCTGGAGCGTAGAGAGGAAGCCATAATCGCACGATGCGAATGGCAGCATAATGGGCTTTTCATAGGACCCGCCTTCAGGCACAAACCGCCAGCCGGCAATGGCATCTCCCGGAATCTCCGAGCCCGCCACGTCCTGCACAAAGTTCAGTCTTTTCAGTTCGGTTTTGAATGCCTCGAACTTCTGCCCGGCCTGCTGATCGAGGTGGATGACAACGACATTGTCCTTGTTGAATCCCAGGTCTTTGTAGCGGATGAAGCGGATCTGTTCGCCGACTATGAATGAAAAGGCAAGGAGAATAAATGAAAAAGCCACCTGTATTCCCATCAGCACGTTGCGAAAGCGAAACTTTCCTGTGCCAGACGAGTTTCCCAGTAGCAGCACCCGCGAGGGAGCAGAACCATATCTGATTGCAGGGAGCAACACTGCAGTTACTGAAACAGAGACTATAAGCACGAGGCCAATAAGAAATACGAGCGGGTTCAATCCAGACCATGGGTCAATCTTTCGCTCAACCAGCGTGTTGAAGGCGGGGTAGGCGATTTGGCATAGTGCCAGCGAAAGAATGAAAGCACATATTCCCAGTAGAACGCTTTCCATGGTGATTTGAGCTACAATCTTCCTGCTGCTTAACCCAAGGAATTTTCTGATTCCCACCTCGGTGGTGCGGCGGGCCAGTTTGAAATAGGAGAGGTTGATCAGGTTCAACCCTGATACGATGATAATCACCAGTGCAACGGCCGCAAAGAGCTCGACATACATAAGATTTCCCGGAGGATCCAGTTCCCCTTCGAGATGAGATTGCAAATGGATGTCATCCAAATGCTGCAATTCGAGCCTTCCGTTCTTCTTGTAGCGCTCCGGGAAATACTTGTCCACAATCTGAGGTAATTTCATTCTGACCCTGTCATAATCCTGTGACGACTTAAGAAGCAGATAAGTGTAGGATCCCACCCAAAACCATTTGTTCTCTCGCCCTTCGATACCGCTCTGACTTTTCCAAAGATTGAGCATCCAGGCGAGTGGTACTACCGCATCAAAGCGGACGTGCGATACTTCCGGCAAATCTTCCATCACGGCGGTGACCTCAAAAGTCTGGTTGTCCGAAATAAGTTGCTTCCCTATAGGGTTTTCACTGCCGAAATATCTTACAGCAGTTTTGCGGGTGAGAATCATACCGGCAGGGTTACGCATCGCCGTGGCAGGGTCGCCGGCTATCAATGGAAAGTTGAAGACATCGAAGAAGGCAGTATCTGCAAAGAGAATGTGTTGCTGGAACTTCTTGTCACCGGATTCCTCCAAAAGGTCCACAGGGAAGACCCGTATAGCGTTCATTATTTCAGGAATTTCAGATTGCAGCGCAGCGGCAGCAGGAAACTGGACGGTAGCCATATCATAATCCACATCGTTGAGCCTGAGGTGGGTAGTCACCCGTGCGATGCGATCGTGTTTGTCGTGAAAACGATCGAAGGAGAGTTCATTCAGAATGTAAAGGGCGATCAGGAAGAAGGCGGCCAGACTGATGGTTAAACCGAAGAGGGAAATAAAGTAGTAGGACTTATCTCGTCGCACCAGGCGAAAAAAATAGAGCAGCGTATGTCTGACCATATTTTTATTGTTTTCTCACACAGCCAAGCACTTTTTTCAGCTACTAACAACGGGAACATAAAACCAATCCTCCCTTAACGCCAGGGACAAGTTCACCCCCAGTCCACATATAATATACACTTACCGGTCAAACTATTTGTTGAATGGATTGAAACTTTTTTGGTGGGTTGAAGTATCCACTCAATAGGCCCATTAAAGTCCCTGACCATGCTGAGAAACTACGTCAAAGTTGCCTTCCGTAACCTGATCAAAAATAAGGGTTACTCTTTCATCAACATCTCAGGCCTCGCCACCGGGATGGCGGTTGCCCTGCTCATCGGGTTATGGATCTGGGACGAACTGACCTACAACAAGTATCACAAAAACTATGACCGCATTGCCCAGGTTTGGCAGCACAACCTGTACAATGGGGTAAAGCGATCACAGGTATCCAATCCATACCTGATGGCAGAGGAGATTCGCAATAATTTCGGCGCGGACTTCAAATACGTTCTTCAGTCTTCCTGGAACTTCAGCAATATTCTGACCGTTGGAGAAAAGAAGTTCAAGAAAGACGGAATGTACTTTGAGCCGCAAGTGATAGACATGTTGTCACTTGAACTCACGCGTGGCACACCTGAATGCCTTAACGATCCATATTCCATCCTTATTTCCGAATCGGTTGCCACGTCATTATTCGACGACAATGACCCCATTGGTCAAACACTAAGGCTGAACAACAAGACCGATCTGAAGGTGACAGGTGTGTTTAAGGATATTCCCTACAATTCCTCGTTCCGTGAAGTGAACTATTTCATGCCATGGCAACTCTATATCACCCTGAACGACTGGATTCCAAAAATGAAAGATCCGTGGGGAAGCAATTTCACTCAGACCTGGGTGCAAATGGCAGATCAGGCAGATATGGATGCCGTGTCGGCGAAGATCATTAATGTGAAGTACAACAAGGTGAGCGAAGATCAACACAAAAACAAGCCTGAGGTCTTTCTTCATCCGATGAGAAAATGGCACCTGTATTCAGAATTCAAGAACGGTATTAATGTTGGAGGCAGAATTGAATTTGTCTGGTTGTTCGGCATCATTGGCGTCTTTGTGCTTGCGCTTGCCTGCATCAATTTCATGAACCTGAGCACAGCGCGCAGCGAGAAGCGCGCGAAGGAAGTTGGTATAAGGAAATCTGTAGGATCAATGCGCCTTCAGTTGATAAATCAATTCTTCAGCGAGTCAATGGTCATGGCATTTCTCGGATTCATCCTTGCATTGGTCCTGGTGTTAATTGCACTGCCTTACTTCAACCCGGTAGCCGACAAACGCTTGTCACTGCCGTGGGATAATCCCGTCTTCTGGATGGCGGGTGTAGGTTTCACACTACTAACCGGAGTAGTGGCAGGAAGCTATCCTGCCCTTTACCTGAGTTCTTTCCAGCCTGTGAAAGTGCTGAAGGGAACATTCAGGGCAGGCAGGTTGGCATCGCTCCCCCGCGAGGTGCTGGTGGTAATTCAGTTCACAGTGTCGGTGACGCTGATTATAGGCACATTGGTAGTCTTCCGCCAAATCGAGTATGCGAAGAGCCGTCCTGTGGGGTACGAACGGAAGGGCCTGATCATGATCTATATGGCAACCATGGAGATACACAATCACTTTGATGCCATCCGAAATGAACTGAAATCATCAGGTGCCATTGTTGAAATGACTGAATCGGGGAGCCCGGCAACGGAAGTGTGGAATACCAATGGGGGTTTCACATGGCAGGGAAAAGACCCGTCGCTTGCCGTGTCATTTCCTAACAATGCTGTGACCTATGAATTTGGCAAAACAGTTGGATGGAAGTTCAAGGACGGACGTGATTTCTCGCGGGACTTTGCCAGCGATTCCAACGCGTTTGTCATCAACGAAGCCGCAGCCACATTCCTTGGCTTCAAGAAGCCCATCGGAGAAATCCTCAACTGGAACGACAAGCCTTACACCATCGTCGGGGTGATCGAGGACATGGTGACCGAGTCGCCCTATGAGCCTGTACGGCCGTCGCTTTTCCATATCAACCGCGATGACGGGAATGTCACCACCATCCGGCTTAACCCTGACAAGGATGCTCATGCGTCGATCGATGGGGTGAAGAAGATATTCACACAGTATAACCCTGCTGAGCCGTTCGAATATGAATTCGTGGATCAGGCCAATGCGCGTAAATTCTCGGATGAAGAACGCATCGGCAAACTCTCAAGTTTCTTCGCAGGTCTTGCCATCTTCATTAGCTGCCTCGGCATTTTTGGACTGGCCAGTTTTGTGGCAGAGCAGCGTACCAAAGAAATAGGCGTGCGCAAAGTGATGGGTGCTTCGGTCGTAAACCTGTGGGCCATGCTGTCGAAAGACTTTGTCATCCTCGTGATGGTATCCCTTCTGTTTGCTATTCCCACGGCCTGGTATTTCATGAACAACTGGCTGGAGAAATATGAATATCGCAGCACCATTGCCTGGTGGGTATTTGCCTCAGCCGGCTTTGGAGCACTCCTTATCACACTCCTTACCGTGAGCTACCAATCGATCAAGGCAGCACTGTCCAACCCTGTGAGCAGCCTAAGATCGGAATGAGAGTATTTGTTGATTGGGTGATTGAGTGATTTATTGATTGGAGGCTCGTTTCCTCGCAGAGTCTCTCGTCAGAGGACTCTGCAGGAGAATATCAGTTGATTTTGGCGTTGCAATGGCTTGCACTGGCTCGCCTTGTGGATATAGCGTTCGGCATTTGCTTGGCCTCATAGACTCACCGTTGGGCTTGTCAGTTCAACTATCACCAGAAGCTTTGTATTTTGTACGTCATTTGTGGAAGGTCAGCAACGAATGATTTGGCTATGGTGAGAGCAAAGCTGCTAATAGTGATATTCCAATGGTTTGTTGGAGTATGTTTGGCTCAATCCGAAAAGGAGCTGGTAATTATATCTGTCAAGGATAATCGTTTGGAATTAGCTAAAGCGATTAGTTTCTTAAATTCAAATGACGCAAAATTAATATGTATTAATGTTGATCTATTTAAGTGTGATAGTACAGTAAAAACTTTCCCATCAAATCATCTTATTGGTTCAGACACGTTGGCGATACTTTGGCCAAGTGAAGCAGAGAAAGTCTTGGCCCACGAACTGGGCTCGGCACGTTCTTTACTATTGCCTTCAGAGCTTCGTGAATTGTATGGAGAGAAGTATTTGGCAATTGATGGTTGCGGGTTTCTCTATCCCTACAAAGCAAAAACCGGATTCGTAAATTTGATAAGTAAGAATGGAGACAGGAGTGTTATTGATAGAGTTCAAATATTTAATGTTCAACTAGGGGCTGATACCGCGTATCATTTCGGAGTTAAAATAGCACTTCTGATTAATGAAAACGCTACGCGTAAGTTTATTAAGAGCCATTCCGATACTGTGCAAATCAAGACTAAGCCTAGAAAGAGATTCCATACATATAGCATGGATCAATTTTATCTAAATAAAGTGGATGCTAAACTGTTAAAAGGTAAGGTTGCAATATTGAGAATCGATCGGCCTGAAGAGTATCGCACGATTGCTGGCAAAAGAATGTCAGCCTCAGAGATAATGGCGAATATTGCCTGTCAAGTAGTGCGATAGATTCTTCGATTGATTGAAGGGTAATAGTTGCCTGATTCAACCTATTGAATTCTCAGTCTAATTTATTCTCTCCGTCACCGTGCCTCAGCGGTCAGCCCACTCTGCGGCATACTCAGCGTCTTCACTGGAGTAGAAAAAAGCTTAAAGGCATTTCCAGGTTGGCAGTGGTTGTCTATTCGAGATTTATCATTCATTTTAAATGTTCAAGGTCTCATTTTAAAAGCATGCGTGATTAACGTTTCTTGCAAGCTTGGCTCAGGCACGCGTCGAAGACGCCGCGCCAGTTCATCCCTGCCTCCGCACCACTTCTAATCAGCAAAATCCCTGCGCCCCTGCGCCTCCGCGGTCAACTCACTCTGCGGCATACTCCGCGTCTTCGCTAAACTAGAAAAAACTTATGGGCCTTTCTTGAAGCGGAAGTGGGCTCCAGGCTTTTTCAATCTAGCGCTGGTTGTTGAATTAGCATCTTGTGTTTTTCTCTGCGTCACGGCGCCTCCGCGGTCAATCCACTCTGCGGCTTACGCTGTGTCTTCGCAGCAGAATCCAAAACACTTTAAACATAAATTACGTTTAGATCGACAATAAGGCGGCGACGATGGCCGCCACAAAAGGATACTTCTTTTTACTTATCCTAAACCCCCTTACATGACCGTCGATACCATGCGGAAGGTGGACCGGTGGGCAGGTGTTCCTTTATGCCTGCTGCTTAGCCCTTTTGTATTCCTTATTGATATCCTCCGCGGTGGGAAGCGTACACCCGACCTCTGCCGAACGCTCTTCATTGAACTTTCCGAAATGGGCAGCGCCATTATTGTAGATCCCGCCATGCGCCGGCTCCGCCAGGAAGGGAAGGCAAGCTTGTACTTTGCGATCTTCTCGAAGAACTACGCCAGCCTTGCGCTGCTCAAGACGGTACCAAATGAAAACGTATTCATGATGAAGTCTGAAGGCATCATACAGCTGACTTCAGAAATATTTCGCTTTGCCTGGTGGTGCCGGAAGAATGGAATCACCACGGCTGTCGACCTGGAGCTGTTCTCACGCTTCACAGCCCTACTGAGTTTGTTCAGCGGTGCACGCTCCAGGGTTGGATTTACCAGCCTGCACGATGAAGGGGTCTACCGGGGGAACCTTATCAATAAGTCAGTCCGGTACAACCCTCATGTACACATGGTGGTCAACTTCATGTCGCTGGCAAACAGGGCGCTGGGTTTGTTTGATAATGCCTACGCCACGCAGCAGGTGACACCTGACCAGTTGCAACTTGCCAAAGCCGATGTGCCGGAAGAAGCCCGCGCCAATGTCAGGGCAAAGTTGAAGGCATTGTACCCTGCACTTGACCAGCAGCATATTGTACTACTGAATGTTAACGCATCCGAGCTGCTGCCCCAGCGGCGGTGGCCCCAGGAAAACTTTTCCGCCGTAGCAAAGAAGGTACTCATGCGCTTCCCCAACGCGTTGATAGTGCTCACAGGTTCAACTCCGGAGCGTGAATACGTGCAAAAGGTGAGGGACATGATTGGAGATGAGCGCTGCGTCAATTCTTCAGGTGTATTTTCGTTTGAGGAATTGGTACCCCTCTATGCCATCAGCACCCTGATGCTAACCAACGATTCCGGGCCGGCGCATTTCGCGGCCGTAACGCCCTTGAAAGTGTTTGTGATTTTCGGTCCAGAAACACCTGCCTTATACCTCCCTATGGGAGGCAACGCCGAAGCATTCTACCTGGGATTGCCCTGCTCTCCCTGCGTGAGTGCAACCAATCATCGCAAGACCAGTTGTGAATCGCGGCCCTGCATCACTGGCATCATGCCAGCCATGGTGTCAGAACGGCTGGAGCGGTATCTGGGACGCACGATCGGCTCCCGGCCAGCTTGACTTTCACTTAGCTGCAATTGCGAATAGGGGTAAGAGCCAACTGGCGTGTCCTATCCTTGAATCAGGTATATTGTTAACCACCCAAGACGTCTCGTTAGGATGACCCTCATCACCACCCCGTCAAAGCGATGGCACGCCCTTGACCTGCTCCGGGCGGTGATGATGTTGCTGGGGATCGTATTGCACGCATCAGAATCATACACTCTTTCACCCAACGATATCTGGCCGCGTGACCCGGCAGCTAAGAGTGTATTTCTCAATTACCTTAATTCCCTGATCCACGTGTTCCGTATGCCGGTGTTCTTTGTCATGGCCGGATTCTTTGGCTCTATGTTGTTCTATGGCCGTGGAACGGGAGCTATGCTCAGTAACAGGATCAAAAGGATCGTATTCCCCTTCGTGGTCTTTCTGCTCATCCTTCATCCTGTAATTCTGCTGACAACCCGGTTCACAGCCGGAGCTTTCAGTGTTACGTTGACTGAACTCTCCACAGAAATCACATTCTTTCCGCAGATAACCTATCACTTATGGTTTTTGTACTACCTCATTCTTGTGACGGCCTTTACTTTTATTGTTGCACTCATTATCAGAAAAACGGCGATTCCGAAACAGAACATCACTGCAATATTTGAATGGCTGGTGCATCGTAAATGGGCCGGGATATTGATTCCCGGGATCATTTTATTCCTCGTTATGGTTTACCGTTGGGATTACACGGTGCCTACACCCTTACACTTCATTCCCGACTTTGGCGCTTTCCTTTTCCTGGTTCAGTTCTATCTATTTGGATGGATGCTGTATAGGTCAAATGAACTGATCGGTACGTTTATGCAGTATGATCGACTATTTGTACTTGTTTCAATTGCGCTTTTCACAGCCGGGTTTTTCTGGAGACAATGGTTTGGTGACATAATGGTGGGGGTGATCAGGGCGTCCATCATTTGGATGTTCGTGTTTGGATTCACGGGTTTATTCATCCGATATGGCAGCAAGGCGTCCGCTACGGCCAGATATATTTCAGATTCATCCTATTGGGTGTTTCTGATCCATCTGCCATTCACGATCTTATTTCCCGGCCTCATGGCAGGGTGGGCTGTTCCGGCAATCTTGAAGTTTCTGCTGTCACTGTTTGCGACCACGGTTATCTGTTACTTATCATATCATTACGCCGTGCGACCAACTTTCATAGGTAAGTTCCTCAACGGAAGGAAGTACCCGTTGGTGGGAGGGGGTCATACAGCCCCGTCGTCGTTCTCGTAGGGGGCTAACTATATCTGCCGGCGAGTATCCCTTGCAGGAACAGTTCTGACTAAATTGCACCCGCTTTTCTATGCAATCAACTGTTCTTATTAACTATCGGAGATACACCGCTGTGTGGATATTCGCCGCCACCATCGTCAGACTACTATTGGCTACGCAGCTGGAGCTGGGAATCGACGAAGTGTATTACTGGAACTACGTTATCTTCCCGGATTGGAGTTATTTTGATCACCCGCTTATGGTGGGCGTGCTGGGTGATATCTTCTCCCTGCATCACACCTTCCGGAGTGACTTCCTGTTGCGGCTGGGTCCCATCTGTTTGTCGGCCCTCAGTACCTGGATCATCTTCAGGATCGGCACAAAGGTCAAGGATGAAAGGACAGGGTTCTATGCCGCCTTGCTCTTTACGGGATCGATCTACTGCAGCATCATTGCCGGGTTCTCCTACATACCCGACGGCCCGCTTATTATCTTCTGGCTGCTGGCATTGAACCTGATGCTTGACTTTCTGGGTGCAGAGACCATTGATTCAGTCCATCGCCGGAAAATAATTCTGTTTGGCGTCTTTGCCGGACTTGCCATGATCTCCAAATACCAGGGGGCTTTTCTCTGGGTAGGTGTGTTTGCCTATGTCTTCCTGTACAACCGGAACTGGCTGAAGGAGTTTTCCTTCTACTTATCTGGTGTGATTTCTGCAATTCTGTTGCTGCCGATCCTGATCTGGAACCTCAACAATGATTTTGTAACCTTCAATTACCACTCCGGGCGGGTAACGCCAAAATGGGAGTTCAGGGCTGATTATTTTTTCACGGAACTGTCGGGACAATTTGCCTACAATAACCCCGTAGTCTATGTGCTGATCGTTATCGCACTGGTAGCCTTGTTCAAAGGAAAGAAATTCATTGACACCAAATTTCACCGCATCCTGCTTTCGCCGGCGATTCCGCTATGGTTGGTATTTACAGGATTCTCGGTCTTCCGGAGCACCCTGCCACACTGGTCAGCGCCTGCGTTTGTATCCCTGATTATTCTCGCCGCAGCGTACTGGGCCGGCCATGAGAACCAGAAGGAAGCTTATTTCTGGATGAAGGCAGGGGCTTATTTCCTGGCCTTCCTGCTGGCAGTCGCGTTGTGGCTCATCAACTACTCGCCGGTGCAGTTGGGAAAGAAGTCGGACATTGCTCACTTTGGTGAAGATGATTTCACGCAGGACCTCTACGGATGGAAGCAGGTGAGAAAGGCTTTTGAGACGGTAGCGGCGCGCGAAGAGCAAGCCGGTACGATGCCCGCAGGGGCGGGCATTCTCACCTACAAAATGTTTCCTGCAGCACACCTGGACTTCTATGTGGCTGAGCCGAATGAGCGCAAACTCCAGGCACTCGGCACCCTGGAAGATATTCACATGTACGCCTGGATCTACAACTATCGCAACGGACTTGAGAAGGGTCAGGATTACTATCACATCGCGTTGAGCAATCTGTATCGTGAGCCGCAGGAATTGTTCGGCAACTATTTCGAACGCATCGAACCAATGGACACTATAGAGATCAGCCGCGCCGGAAAGCCCATGCGTTATGCAATGTTCTACCGCCTGAGAAACTACCAGGGTAATTATGTGAATCCGCTGCCTTCAGATTTGCAATAGTTTTCTCACTCCATGCTATCCTCCTAACCTTAGACTGAGAGCACTGAGCTTGACAGATCTTCATTTTGTTTCAAGTTCTTTCGATGCACTGTTCTTACTAGATCCGAAGTCATCGCCCAATTGACTGCAGGGCAAATACAACTCCGGCCCGGATCTTCACCGAAATCCCTACGCAATTCCATTAGATTCAGTGATGAAAAACAAATATCGAAGTGCAATTGACAAATGTCATGCTTCTTAAGGTTGACCACTGAACCGATAAGGCATCTAAACCGACAAACCTTATTCTATGAAGCTGAATTTACTGGTATTAATTACAACAGGTTTGGTCTTCATCCAATTCCAAACCAAAGCACAGAGTTCGGCCTGGTCATCACCGCCTTCGGTGAACAGTCTGAAGAATCCGGTTCCCAGCGACCCAGTATCTGTTAAGGCGGGAAAGAAGCTTTATGAAGCCAACTGTACGCCATGTCATGGGAATAAAGGCAAAGGTGATGGCATTGCTGCGGCTTCCCTGAGTCCCAAGCCCGCTGACCATACGTCTCAGACGGTGCAAAAAGAATCTGACGGAGCGCTTTTCTGGAAACTCTCCGAAGGACATAACCCCATGCCTTCTTATTAGACCAGCCTATCTGAGACTGATCGATGGAGCCTCGTGAACTACATCAGAACTCTCGCAGCCAAACCTAAAGGATGAAGCCATGGAAAACAGATTGAAACTTCTGGCAATCCTGGCTTTCGTATTTGTTGGGTTTACTTCGAAAGCACAGCGTCATACTCCGCCTGTCAAAATTGATTCGGCCACGGAGGCGCGGATTGCAGCCCTTGAATTGAAAGTTGCGAGACAAACCCCCGGCCTTAGCCATCTGGTTATTGTGGGTCTCACCACTTTTGGCTTTGCAAGCAACAGGACCGTTACCACGGATGATGCCGGGAATCAAAGTACCTCCAAGTAAGGTGGATTCGGGACGGCTGATACCTATGAGTTCAGTCCCATGTTTCTGTGGCGGCAGGGGAACAAGGTCTTGCTGGAATTTGAACCATCATTCAACAATGATGGTGTTGGTGTGAACTGGGCTGCCATTTCCTACAACGTGGCTCCGAATGTGATCCTGCGAGGCGGTTATTTTGTTTTGCCCTTCGGTATCTATTCGAAAAAACTGGCCGCAGGCTGGATTAACAAGGTGGCAACCGATCCAATCGGATTGCCCACTGCCCAGGATTACGGTGTTGGCGTTTCAGGCGGGAAACAGATGGGCAGCATGAAATGGAATTATGACCTGAGCATTACCAACGGGTTTGTGTTGCAGAATGACGGACAACTCCAAAATACAAACCTTGGTACTGTTGGGCGAGGAAGAACGTATACGGGACGGCTCGGATTGCTGCCCCTTTCTGATAATTCGCTTGAATTGGGCGTATCCGGCCTGACAGGAGATGCATCTAACGGAAACCCGCAGTATCAGAATGCGAGGGTTGACATGTATGCATTCGATCTCAATTACGTGAAGAACATCAGCCCCTGGCAGATTAATATCAAGTGCCAGTACAACTTCGTAAACGTGAATCACCAGGATCTGAAAAATCCTCAGGATACAACAAAGACCTACAGCTTCACCAATTCAAGCAGCAGTGGCTACCAGCAATTGTCGCTGCGCCCTGTTAACTCAGGAAATTCGTTTCTCAAGAACGTGGAATTAGCCTTTCGTTACGGATACTACAATTCGCCCGAAAAGTCACTTTGGGGAAATAAGACCACCCAAACCGATTATGGTATCAACTATTGGATAACATGGCGAACGGTATTGAGGATGACTTACGAAATCCTGGATACCACGACCCTGACGAACCCTGAAATCGGGGTGCAGGGAAGCCATAGTAAATCCTACGCATTTCATATGCAGTTTTCCATCCAACTTTAAACCTCAATCCAGTGAAAATTACTCAGAAGCATCTCATCCAACTCTTTGCCGCTGGCTTAGTGGTTATCACCTGCCTTTCCGTAATTAGTTGCGTAGTCAGTCAGAAGGTTGCCAACAAGTCTGGCGCCCAGCTCTGGGCAGAAAACTGCCAGCGCTGTCACAATACGCCTAGTCCTGCATCGTTTTCGGCAGATCAATGGCAGACGATCGGCATGCATATGCAAACCAGGGCACTCATAACCCAACAGGAACGTGACAAGATTGTTGAGTTCCTTCAGCAGTCCTCCCGGTAGTCGCTGCTGCAGAGATATGAGCGAGGTTGTCATGAATTGGCAGCCTCATTCATTTTTTGATCGCTCACTCACCACTTACCCCTCACCACCACCCGCTACTCTCTCCTCAACGACTCCACCGGATTCGCCAGCGAGGCCTTGAGCGACTCGTAACCGACGGTAAGCAAAGTGATGGCTCCGATCACGCCGATCACGGCCGCGAACAGGAAGATGGTGATATCGGTGCGGTACACAAAACTCTGCAGCCAACGGTCTGACAGGTAGTAGGAGACAGGGATGCCAAACAAGCAGGCGATCAGCAGAAGTTTTCCAAAGACCGAAAGCAGCAACTGCATGATCTGCCCACTGCTGGCACCCAGAGATTTGCGGATGCCGATCTCCTTGGTGCGCTGCTCGGAAAGGAAGGCCGCAAGCCCGTACAATCCCACGCAAGTAATGAGTATGGCAAGCGCCGAGAACTTCTCTGTAAGTTCGGCTACCTGCTTTTCATTGGCATACATGCGACCGAATTCTTCGTCGACAAACCAGTAATCAAATCCGAACTCCGGGAATATCTGCTTCCATGCCTTCTCAAGCCCTGCAATCTTTTCACCCATTTTTCCTGCAGGCAGCTTCACGTGGATGATGCGGTCGAACGTATGCGGCTTGGGTGCGATGGCCAGGGGGTCGATCTTCTTGTGCATGGACTTATAGGGAAAGTCCTCCACCACACCGATCACATGACCTGTCACCGGCAGACGCGTGGTATCGGGTGGCGCATAACCCATGACATAGTCGGGACGGATGATGGTCTTGCCAATGGCTTCTGCATTGGTGAGCTTCAGTGCCTGCACCGCCGATTCATTCAATAGTACAGAAGTGGAATCGGCGATATTTTTTGGATCAAAATCCCGTCCGGCCAGGAGTTTCAACCCGAAAGTTCTGGGAAAGTCATAGTCGCCGTTGAGCTGAAACCATTCGTGCTTTTCTTCGCCTACTTCCGGGAACTGCATCTGCATGTTGATGGGACCGAAGAAATCGAGGCGGGGGAGGTGGTTCGCCAGCGTCATGGAGATGACTTCCGGATCCTGGAGGACGAGGTTCTTGTAGCTCAGGTATTTTTGATCAGATGCGTTGCCTGTAAATCCTCCATATCGTATGGAGACGATCTGCTTGCCTGCGGCATTGAGCTTGGAGTAGCGCATCAGGTTCATCTGCCGAACCACAATCACCGTGCCGGTCAGCAGACTCACAGCCACGATGAACTGAACCGCAGTCAGCACCTGTCGGAAGATATTGGACCCCTTGCGGAAGGCAAACTTCCCTTTCAGCACGAGAGCCGGCTCAAAGCCCGAAACAAAGAAAGCAGGGTAGCTGCCTGCAAGCAGTGTAACCAGGATTATTGTTCCCATGATCACTTGAAGCATGATCGGGTTCAGCAAGGTCATGGCGGTAAACGTCTTGCCCGTGAGGATGTTGAACTGCGGTACAAACAGCATTACCAGCAGCACGGCCACGATCGTGGAGAACAGCACCAGCACAAATGACTCGGTCATAAACTGCATGAAGAGTTGTGTACGGAGTCCGCCGAAGGTCTTGCGGAGTCCGATCTCTTTGGCGCGCGTTACCGATTTGGCCGTGGAGAGGTTCACGTAGTTTATACAGGCGACAATGAGGATAAGAATGGCAATGGTGACAAAGACGTACAGGTAGTTCTTGTCAGTCGACTTCTGTGTAATGGCCCAGTCTATGCTCTGATCGAAGTGAACGTCCGTGATTTTTCGGATGATGGGGATGAATTTGAATTTCAGGTTGTACTTGGCGATGAGATCGTTCGCGCGCTTCTGCAGGTCAGCCTGAATGGTCTGGATCTTGGCCTCATCGTCGATCACAAAGAAGCTCTGCGTCCAGTAATTGCTTTCACCGTCGCCCATGCTGGACACGATCAGTCGTTCCAGGTCTTTGATGAAAGGTTTGAGGGCATAGATGTTCACCACATACTTGGGCCGGATGTGCACATTGGCAGGCAGGTCCTTGTAAACAGCGGAGACGACCAGTTCCACCTTCTGCCCGTTGGTCATGTAGGCGTGGGAGAGGGCGATCTGTTTTCCAATGGGATCTTCGTCACCAAAAAGCGAGCGCGCTGCCGACTCGCTTAGCATCATGCTGTTGATCTCCTTGATGGGCATTTCCGGGTTACCACGGAGAACCGGCATGTATATGAGTTTGTTGAAGTCGGGCTCGGCCCAGATGATATCTTCGGTAAGGATGATCTTGTCCCGAGGCTCGTAGTGGATGCTCGTGGGCATTCCTGTATTCGAAAAGCTGGTGATGGCAGACACGCCGGGGTAGTTGTCTTTGATGTAGTTGTCCCATCCTGCAGGTGAGGCCGGGTAGGTTTCCACGTCGCCGTTGGGCATTTCTATGCGGTAGCCGATGCGGTAGGTCTTGTCGGCGAAAGGATGCAGCTTATCAAACGTCAGTTCATCCTGGACGTACATCAGGATAAACAGCGCCGACGCAAGTCCGATGGCGAGACCGATCAGGTTCACTGCCGCATAGCGTCCCTGTTTTCTCAGGTTGCGCAAGGTGAGGATGATGTAATTGAGAAGCATCCGGGTTCAGGGGGGTTGGTGATAAAGAGTTTACTGTAATGTAGAAAAAAGGTTGCGGCCTCGGTGAGACTCCAGACCAATCAATTATCAATTGTAATCCTTTTGGAGTAGCAGGAGTGGCTTCAGAAGCCGGATTACCAAGACTGGACGGCGTCCGAAATCAATTGTAAAATTTTGTAACAAGTTGTATCAGACTGCCCACCCGCCCTTGTTGGTTTTTAGAAATCAACAAGCGTACACACTTTCAAGCAGCAACCACACCTTGATTTCTATCATAAAACCAACAGACCTACACATTATTAGGCCGCACTATCTCTATTATTATTTGATTGACAACTGCGAACCCTCCTTCCCTGGTCCAGTAAAACTGATGCCGATTGATTATCTCAGCCTTGATAATCTTTCTTTTATGAGTAGGGTGTATGAGGCTGCCTTTTCGGGAGGCAGGAAACTTCTTTTTAATAAATCAACCCATTGAGGCAATACATGATCGAATTTAGTGTAAAGATTTTCTCTTGATTTTGAATCTAAGCGGAACATGTCAAACATGGAATCAAAATCTTCTCGCTTTTGGCGGTTCTTTTTTCCGTTCAGGTGCAATGCTAATTCCTCTTTATCCCCCTTCACAACAAGAGAAGTGGCAACCATATCGTAAGCAGGTGACAAAATATATCCTAACCCAGGTTGATTGATGAGGGAAAAATTCTTCAAATGCATATCGGCATTTCCGGTAAGAAATGAGAACACTACTTGTTCAAAGAAGTTGATAAGGTCCAAACCGGGATTGGCAGAGAATTTGGCGATTGCTTTTGCTATTTGTTCATAAGATCCTTTGTACTTATCCTCCGTTAGCCTTTCTGTTAATTGACACATGTCTTCCATATGGATTTTCAACTTTTTGGTTCTGTCTATTCGCTTAGTGATATAGGCCAGGTTTCCAGACTGCAGCCGTATTAAAGAATGAGGGACAGTAGTAATTCCGGCTAATTCTGCCAGGTGCATGGTGGCATCCTCGATTTCTGGTAAGTCCGGATAATCTTTTGCCGGGGGTTTTAGAATGAATTCCCCCCACAATCCAACAATGGTAAACCGCTTTGGTTTAGTTGGCGACTTCCCCATTTTTTTGTCGATGCTTGCAGCTTCTCCGGTCTTGGTTTTTTCAAGGTCGAGGGGTATTTTAGGTTGTACTCCAGGAACAGCAATGTGGTTCTTGACTACCTCCAGGCCCAATTGCATCATTTGCTGTTCTGTATAGGGCAGCTCAGGCGGTTGACTTGAATCAAAAATCTTCCTGCTGCAGGAAGTATGAAAATCAATGTCATTATCCCCCAGCGGGTCATAGCAATATAAACAGCGTTTAACAGGCATTCCCTCTATTCTTTATTGTCCTCTAAAACGCTTGCTGCACCGATACAATCCTTACAACAGGCGAGCAATAATCCCATCCGGTCGCGCGGGTTTAGTTTCCAATTTTTTTCTGCCACCTCGAGCAGCCATCCCTCAGGAATGAGGCCATCAAAGAACGGAAACAAGATCACACTCCTGAGCGGTTTGTCAGAAAGAGGCATGGTAAGACTTATCGGTTCCGGTTTATCTGATTGCAGATAGGAAGGATCATAAACAAACTCGTAGCCTTCCGAAGTTTCATACAGACGACCGGCCAGCCGGCCATTCATGAGTATTTCAGCTTTTCTCATTTAATCAGGTTTTGACGGTCTAGAGGAACTGGACCGAGTTCCTGCCCGAAGAGTCTCAACACTTGGTTTACTTTGTCCATCCGCACTGTAGTTTTACCTTGCTCAAGGTCGCGGATGAACCGGAGGCCAACCCCGGCTTTTGAAGCCAGATCCGTTTGAGTCAGGCTGAGGGCTTTTCGCTTGTCTCTCAAGTATCTTGATATTGGTGTAGCTGAATCTTCCATAATATACCCTTTCGGGTATAAATATAGTCACTTTGTTATATAGAATATACCCGATCAGGTATATTTCAGACCTGTATTGTCAATATTATACCCTTTAGGGTATAAATAGCTTTGTAAACTGTGCAATCATACCTGATCGGGTATCGCACAAACTCCGTCCTTATTTCATGCTTAGCGCATATCCGAAAGTAATGGCTAGTGGCGCGCCGTCTCAACTACTTCTTTCTTCGCCGATTCGGGATCTGTGGGCTGAACCCCAGCACGATTGCACCTGCTCTGAATGAGAAGTCTCCAAATTGCGTAATGGTCTTGTAAGAGATAAATGATCCACTCTTGAGTCTAAAGCCCAGCTCAATTGTGTACCCATATTTGAAATTGCTGAATGTGGGTGGTGGTGGTTGAGCAGGGTAGTAGACCTGTCTTCCGTATTGGTAAGTCATTGCCGGGCCTGCGGCGCAATAGGCATCAATTTCCTTCGCCGCCGGGAATGACAAAGGGAAAAGAGCCGACACATCTATATCGCCAGTAGTAAGCTTTAGGAGGTTGCCGGGTGACGGCTCAAAAACTCCAGATCTGCTTGCAATTCCCAAATCAATACGCATGAACCGAAAGAATCCCGCCGTGGCATACGTGGAATCATCCCTAAGCTGAATAAACGTGTATGCGCCTACCGCAACAAAGCCTAACTGAGTGGAAACCATTTGGTTTGTCACTGTGGATCCCGTTGGTGAAGAGCCTATACTGGTGCCCCTCAGGGAGTAGATGCCGAACTGAGACCATCCGTATTCTGATTGAGCTATGCCGTTTACACTTGTTAGAAACAAGGCAAACGTGAATACGACCTGAATTTTATTCATGCAACCTTATTTGTCCAGACGAGGCAACCAGTCAATGACCTATCGAATTTAGTCAATAATCACGTCCACAGGGGTAACGGGCTCGCAAAGCCGGTAACATTGTTCCTTTGGATCATGTTTACGACACAAGTGAATCAACAGAAACCTGGAAATGGATTGCCCATTAAAGACAGCTTTCATAGGCACAAACGTGAAGCTAGACGCCGTACACTTTCTTGTAAATCCCTGATTTTAGGGATATAGATATCGCACAAATCATCGCCATTGCTCCCTTTCGCCATTGTTTGTATTCCCTTCAAACAGCACTCACACCGCCCTTGTTGGTTTCTAAAACCAACAAGCCTGCACACTATCAAGCAGCACAAGCCACTTGTGTACTTTTCTTTCTAGCAAACTGAAACCGTATCCATCCCAAGCAGTGCACCGAGTTTCATGATTCTGCTGTCCAGGTGACCAATACCCACAGCACAATGATGAGCAGGTCCCTGTGCGTTCCAGTCATGGAGAAATTGCTGAATGGGCATCGGGAACCGATAGCGACTGTTGGTGTTTCCGATCTCCAGGATGGGGCCCGTTACAGAGGCGCCCTCGGCCGATAACAGCATCAACGTCCCGTCCTTACGCTGCACCACCGAGAGCAGTGTAACCGGTCCGTTCTTCACGGACATCTCGATTGAAAGCCCGCTGCCGACTTTGCCGTGGTACGCCTTAAGAGGTCGCACTTTTGGTTTGCCTTCGGCAATTGCAATATGTCCCGGACCATCGTGCCCCATTAGGATCACCTCGTCATTGTAGTCCATGGCGTAGAACTCGGTGAAAGAACCGCCTGCACCGAAGGCGTCCATGATCTTCATCGCCTGGACATTCTTGATCTCATATTCCCCCGCGACCGGTATATGTCGTGCCGTCAGCAAAGAGTTCCCAAGGATGATTGTACTGATCGCCTCTTCATTTTCCTGTATGCCGGTTCCCTGGTAGTAATAGGCCAGAGAACCCAACTTGTGTTTCTCCACCAGCTGGTCCAAGGCCACTGAAGTCCTGGCGGCCTTTTCCAGATCTTCCAGCGCACAGTCGAACTGGACGTCGAATCGCCCTCCGAAATGACGCACGCGATCCTTGATCTGCTGTGCGGAAACGGATCTGCGCAAAGCAGAGAGCTCATCCACTTCGATCATCTCAATATGGCCGCCAAAACAGACACACTGCTGAGTGAAGTCGGAATAGATGTCGAGCATGCCGCCATAATAATGGCCCATCACGCCCATGCGGTTGTGGGCCATGGTGTGGGCCACACGGGCCGCGTCGATCCATTCACTGACTTCTGCCCAGTCGTTATCGTTATGTAGCGCGCCGTTGACCTGGTGGAACTGAATGCCTGCCCGCTGGAGCACATTGGCGATCTCAGGCACTGGACATGCCCCGCAGAAGGCCAGCCACTCGCCAGTCATCGTGGTCCGGTCATTCATCTTGTTGAAAGCATCGTAGTCGATGGCTGCTTCGGGCGCCATGTTGAGGATGATCACCGGCACCCGTGTGCGCTGCAATACCGGCAGTACGGTGGACGACAGCGCATAAGTGGTAGCATAGAGAAATATGATGTCCACATCTGCCTGCCTGAAAGCGTGACCGGCTTCCAGTGCTTTCTCCGGATTGTCGATTAGTCCGAGGTTCACGATATCAGCGTGGTGTGCCGCGAGCTTTTTTTCAACGATATGGAGGTAACCTTCCAGCCGGGGCTTCAGCCCTTCAAACTGACTCCAGTAGGCTTCCAGCCCGATACCGAAAAGGCCGACCTTGAAAGGAAATGATTTTGTCATCTCACTCATCTTTCAACCAGGGTATAATCCGTGATCAAGCCATAGTCATAGAGATCGTAGTCCTTTCCTGGTGGATAGGCCTTGACACCCCTGTAATGCCAGGGCGACACAAGACCGGGAGCAGGCCTGTTGTGAAAGGGCCCCAAAAGGTTTTTCAAACTGCCGACCACGGCAACAGAAACAGAATTGTCCCCTGACTTCAGCGTAGAAGTGATATCCAACTGATAAGGAGGGTAGGCGATAATCCCGGCAGCTTCTCCATTAACAGTCACACTACAAACTGCGCCTTCCCATTTACCCAGCTGCAATACGTATTGTTTCCCAGCCTGTTTCTGTAATGAGAACTTCTTGTCATAGCTCACACTTTGCGAATACATGGGTAGACCCATGGTCTTCCAGCTTCCGAGCCTCAGGGCTACAGGCGGAGCAATGGCCCAGCCCTTTGAAGCAGGTGAGAGGGAGAAATCACCAAGTATATACATTGGTTCAATCTCCGCGTGGATGCTCATCTTATCAGAGACGAGTGATAATTCATTTTGACCGGTATGCAAATACTTCCCGATCTCAAACACGTTGAACGCTTTGTCCAGCCACCACCGATCCGGCAGTGGTTCAACAAGACTGCCGTTGACCGAGACCCTGTAAAGCCCGGCGCGTTCTACTACTGCCTTAAGCGCAGAGAAATCAGTTCTGGCCGTGATATTTAAGTGATAGGTTGCTGTAAAACCGGTACCCGTCTTGAATGTATCTCTGGCGATGGTGTTGCTTTTGTACTGGACTGATGTATTCCAGGGATTGCCATTCTTGAACCCATAGTGCTTGAACAGGGTATCAGTAGCATCATACACGTTAAGATCTCTCAACCTGGTTTTTCCAAAGGATATATCCACGAAATCAATAGCGAGTACGTTCTCCTCCATTCGCCTGATCTCTGTTTCCGCCGGAAGTTTAACGGTAACCCCTGCAGTATTAGGCCCTGCAGCCCCTAGTGCTGCAGGGTTTGACCCTGAAGCCGTAAGTGCTTCAGGGGTTGCTATAAAAAACATCTGGCTGCCGGCAGGAGGGAGGTCAAAGTCGAATCGAACCAGCTGATCAGTCGGCTCAGCTGGATAGATCTTTATTTCTCCATTGAACAAATCCATTTCGAACACTCCAGCACCCTCTGCTTGTATAGAACCGTTCACGGGTTCACTTAGACTGGCGTTCGAGATGAATAATATTTCGCCATCGGAAACAACCCTCCTGTGATGGTAGAGATCTCCCTGTATTGGTCTATTACGAGTGATTTTGAATCCCTTGCTGACTTCATTACTCAGGAGACCATCCTGCACTTCATCTATTGGCGGCAACTTTTCCAAATGACTCATACTTTTGGAATAGAACTCATCAATACGCTTGTCCTCCTTGCCATCAATGGCGGAGAGCGGATTGAATTGCAGAATCTTACCACCAGCAGCCCCGTACTTTTCCAGCAGGTCAAATGTTGCAAGATTAAGGTTTTCGATCCCTGGCGGAAGAATGACGATTCCATATTCCCGTGAGCCCACCACAAACTTGTCGTTCTTTACGCTCCCGTGATCGCGGATAATGTTTTCCGAACCCAAATCATACTCAAACTGGGACTTTTCTAAAAGGGTGACGAACTGCTGGAACTGGTCGCCAATCTCCGTGAAGCGCGCGTTGGGTTTGTCCCGGTTGTAATACATCCACGCGGTAGTGGTGGGCTCGACAATGAGGATGTTGTTTTGCTGACGGCCAGTAGACAACATGAATGCAAGCCGCGTGAAGTAATTATTCAGGCTTTTGTAGTAAGGCCACCATGGATTGTGATAAGAGAAGGATTGCGGGTAATCATATTTCCTGGCCCCCATAAGTGTCATGTGCGCCAGGTGCTGGTTGAGTGTATTAACACCCAGCACAAATTCCCAGTCGCCCAATCGCTTCATGTCACGGTAGGTGATCTCCCAGCCGGCGCCGCCGTAAGTCTCGCTGAGTGTTCTCTTCTTGTCCAGCTGGTTGGCCACGCTGGAGAGTTCCTTTATGGCCCGAATGTTTCCAAACTGGGCATGCGGACTGACCTCATCAAACTGGTTGAACAGCATGTCAACTGCCGGCCGCTGGTGCCATGCATACATGGCCATGTTGTCGGGAACAACGTGCGGATTGGGCCACTCATGCTCCCAGTAATGTCCTGTCCATTCGAGGTTCTTGTTCTTGGTGTATTCAAAATATGGCTTCGACCAGCGGTCGATGAAAAGCTGCATAAGTACCTGATAATAATTATGTCTGACTTTCTTCCAGTCACCTGTTTCTTCAAACAAGGAGGGAAGGCTGGTCTCTAACGGATAACCCCAGGTCTGCTGAAAAGTCGAGAACAGATCAGGAGTCCAACGAATGCTGTGCTCGCCCTGGATCTCGATGTTAGGTTCGTCGGTGAATATACCCGGGACTGACTTGCCGAATTCTGATCCAAACACCTTTTCATAGCCGGGCATGGTCTGCTCTATGAACTTCTCGGTGACGCCCTTCACCATAAGGTCAACATATGTAAAGCCACCATACCAGTCGGACCTGGCATAGAAGGTTTTCTTAAGCAGGTAGTAGTCACCTTGAGAAGCCGGCCATTCTTTGGTGACATCCGAGAAATGGTCACCGTCTTTCCTGAGCGCCATGAACCATGCTGAGGCATCCTTGGGAAGAGTTTTGGCTTTTTCCAGCCGGAGCATCTGGCCTTGATTGTAGGATTCCGGCATAACATCAGGCACCCGGCCCCCGGCAAATCCAGAAGGGTAGGAGTTCTCATCATAAATCCAGACATCGAGGTCTAACTTCTTGGCCTCTTGTAATGTATAGGCACACAGGTCAAACCATTGTTGAGATGCATAAGGAGTGATCAATCCGGCACGTGGATGGATGAACACTCCCCCAAATCCCTTGTCCTTGAAGTCCCTGAGGTTGGCATGTATCGTTGCCGTATCCACATCCGTGTTCCAGACCCACAAGGGTGCGCTCCCGTATCGGTGACCAGGTTGTTTGAATGATGTACTAATAGAGGAGAATGTATCACCGGGTGCGCTTTCCTTCCTGGTGTCACAACTGGCCAGGAAAGCAAGAAGGAAAACAGTCCAGCATAAACGGGCGTACGAATTCATATTTGATATGGGTAGTTCAAGCGACTGAAGATAGGGAATTGTCAGGCTTTCTCATGCCTTCGGAATGGTAATCGGTAGTATCCGTCCATAATTGCCACGCTCATCAGTATATTCAGGAGATATTCATCACCACCAAAACACAAATGGAATTGATTGGGGATATTCTGCACTTCCGCCCGGTGAGGGCAGCCCTCGTTCTAGCAATTACCATAAGTGTACTGTCGCTTGTAACGACTTGTTCAAGACAAGAAAGCCATGATCAGTCCCTTGGAATGAAGAGGACCTTCGTATCTCCCGGGCAGGAGTTTTGGCCTGGTGTCTATTGGTATTTCATGGATGGTAACATGTCAAGGGAAGGTATAACCAAAGACCTTGAGTCCATGGCTTCTGCCGGAATCGGCAATGTGGTTTTCCTCGAAGTGAATGTCGGCATCCCGCGCGGCGAAGTGGAATTTCTCAGCGCACAATGGCAGGAACTTTTCCTGCACGCAGAACGGGAAGCCGATCGCCTGGGTATTGATATCACGCTGGGAATTGGTCCGGGTTGGACAGGAAGCGGCGGCCCTTGGGTCAGTCCGGAATCCTCCATGAAACATCTTATCTACAGCGTCACAGCCATTGATGGTCCATCATCGAAAGACATCAGACTTCCGAAACCCGTTCCACTTAAACCATATTTTGGAGAAGAGTCACTCACCCCTGAACTCAAGAACCTACGAGATGCTTATTATGAAGATGTAGCCGTACTGGCGTTTCGAACTTCTTCAATAGCTAAGATTCCAGACGTCCTTGAGAAAGCACTTTACTACAGGGGACCTTATTCTTCAGCCCCCGGAATCAGACCGTTCTTTATACAATCTTATGTGGGAGCAGAGAAGAAGCCAGAAGAGTTAAAAACTGACAACGTACTGGACCTCACTTCCAATCTGAATGGTGATAACCTTTCTGGCTGGAAAGTGCCCGATGGCAATTGGACAATTCTTCGGTTTGGAATGGCCAACAATGGAGCGGTTACCCGCCCGGCGCCTGTGCCCGGACTTGGATTTGAAAGCGACAAGTTTGACAGCGTATCGCTGGCCCGTCACCTGCAGGAGTTTCCGGGAAAATTGCTGGATAAAATTGGAAGGAGGGACAGCAGCAAGACCGGTGGTCTGAAGATGCTGCACATGGACAGCTGGGAAATGGGTTCGCAGAATTGGTCAAAATCATTTCGTGAAGAATTTATAAGAAGGAGGGGATATGACCCGCTCCCGTACCTGCCAGCTTATGGGGGCTACGTAACGGTAAGTGCTGAAATCACCGAACGATTTCTTTGGGATATGAGGCTGACATCGCAGGAGCTGGTTGTTGACCAACACGCTTCATATGTCAAGCGCTATGCACGAAAGTATGGATTGGGTCTTTCCATTGAGCCCTATGATATGAACCCAGCTGCCGATCTTGAACTCGGAGCCGTGGCAGACGTGCCCATGAGTGAATTCTGGAGCAAGGGTTATGGGTTCAACACCGTTTACAGCTGCATGGAGGCGGCCTCGATCGGGCACCTTCAGGGGCACGCGACTATCGCAGCAGAATCATTTACCGCTGAAAGCGACGGATGGAACCAATATCCGGGATCCATGAAGAACCAAAGCGACTGGGCTTTTGCGGCAGGTATAAACAAATTTGTCATTCACACTTTTCAGCATCAGCCATTTCACGACAAGATAAAACCAGGCATGACCATGGGGCCGTACGGAGTTCACTGGGACCGCAATCAAACCTGGTGGCCCATGGCTCAGGCTTATCACCAATATGTGGCGCGTTGTCAGTACATGCTCCGGCAGGGCAAGCCGGTAGCGGATATTCTCTACCTCACACCGGAAGGTGCGCCGCACGTATTTCTTCCGCCTCGATCAGCGCTTGCGGGGGACGTATTTGTTCCGGACAAACGTGGATATAGCTTCGACGGCTGCTGGCCTTCACAATTGTACGAGGCAACGGTGAGGGAAGGGGTGATCGTTTTTCCCGGAGGAGCAAAATATGCAGTACTTGTTCTGCCTGTTGTGGGAGCCATCAGCGAAAAGTTGCTGACCAAAATCAAGAACCTTGCCGCCGATGGTGCCACCGTGATTGGAAATCCTTTCGTGAGATCCCAGGGATTATCAGGATACCCTGAGTCTGACCAGAAGATTCAGTCCATGGCCAGAGAACTGTGGGGAACAACAGAAATTCCTTCAGGCCTGCACGAAATAAAATTCAAAAAGGGAAGGATCTTCTCCGGTACAGATCTTGGTGCTCGTGATTCCGGGGAATTGTATCCGGATTATGAAATAGTCAGTAGGGTACTGGATCGGTCTGGATTACCGAAAGACTTTGAATCGAAAGGCGCATTGCGTTATAGTCATCGTTCGGGCAATGCATGGGACATGTACTTCGTCTCGAACACGACAGACAGACTGATAAAGACAGACGGCATATTTCGAACAAGTGCAGGAGCCCCTGAGTGGTGGAACCCGGTTACAGGTGAGATCAGGAGTCTGCCGGTTTTTGCAAAGAAGGATGGACAGGTCATTTTACCGCTGGTACTGGATCGCTGGGAAAGCGGGTTCGTTGTGTTTAGCGGTAGCAGTGTTGGTATTGCTTCCCAGGACGAACAAAACTTCCCGGAACAAGTCGCTGTGCAAACGCTGGAAGGTCCATGGCAGGTATCGTTTGACACCTTGTGGGGCGGTCCGGCGCGCGTTGACTTCGATCGCCTGGAGGATTGGTCGTTGCGGGCAGAGCCTGGGCTAAGATACTATTCAGGGATAGCATCTTACGGGAAGTCGTTTGTGATGCGCGACGAATACCTGGACCGAAGCAGAGTCTTCCTTGACCTGGGTGAAGTGAAGCACATGGCCCGGGTATTAGTTAACGGGAAAGATCTTGGGGTGGTCTGGACAGCGCCATGGCAGGTCGATATTTCAGGTTGCTTAAGGAAAGGAGATAATCAACTGGAAATCCAGGTTGCCAACTTGTGGCCCAACCGGCTGATCGGCGACGCAGCCGTCCGGGAGCCGGGGATCTCCAAAGGCAAATGGGACCCGGGATTATTTGACGGTCATTGGAAAGGCCGGGGCTATACTTTTGCCACCAACTATAATAGAATCCGCGCCGACTCGCCGTTGCTGCGATCAGGCTTATTAGGACCGGTTACTTTACAGGTGAGGAGTGACAAGGCTAAGGAACATCCATGACTATTAGGAATGATTCGGAGGGCGCCTTGGCCATATAGCCAGTCCTGCGGCGTCACAGTCCCAATTAACATAATATAAATTATAAGACGATGTAGGGTTAGATATTGGAGCTGGAATGAAGGCTTTGGCTAGATACCTCGAAGATCCAGGCCAATGTGCTGATGCCTGGAGGCATAATGCTAATTTCTACAAGCCATTAGAGAATTGGCGATTAAGGGCAATATGCCAACGGCCCAGGCTATACGCTGCAAGTCCGGCACCCGAATGCCATTTTTGACTCCTGTCCGGAACCGCACTGGGATGTAACAATATCGATCAACACGCTCATGTGGACTTTACCAAACGCACTACCCATTAACCATTCATAAATAGAATTGCTTTCTGACTCATGTTTGGCAGAATTGTTGGCTTATCCACATCTTACCCCAAAATTGAAGCTTGACAACGGGCACCGTTAGTAATTCATATGAGTATATCCAGACGTGATTTTCTGCTGCAAGCCTCGCTCCTTGGCTTTGGTTTGGCAACAGCAAAAGGTGCAGCCAAAAAACTACCCACACAGGTTAGTGAAAGACGTGACTTATACCCGCAAGGTGTTGCTTCTGGTGATCCAACTTCCGACAGCGTTATCGTATGGACGAGGCGCCCTGTGGCTTCCGGAAGCTCAGCGAACCGACTTACTGTACAGCTATCTGCTGATCCTGACTTTAAAAATGCAGTGGCAGGCGGTACGACCACAATAAGTGTAGAAGCAGATTGGACGTGCCGCTTCCTGGCGACAGGATTAAAATCAAACCAGGTATACTGGTATCGCTTCGTGGATGAACATGGTTTTGCCAGCCGAACCGGCCGCACCATCACGGCCCCGGCCGATAATTCTGACACTGCTGTCCGTTTCACTTTTGTCAGCTGTCAAAGCCCGAATGAAAGCGCACTAAATGCATATCGCAGAATGATATTTGAAGATGAGGCACGGTCCAGGAAGGACCAGCTAAACTTCGTATTGCATTTGGGAGATTTTATTTATGAGGTTACCTGGTATGCCGAAGATAATCCTGAAGGAAATCGAGGAAGGACGATCAAGAACTTGTATAAGTTTCCGAACGGTCGGAAGGTTGGCAAATTTCATATCCCGGTTTCGCTGGAAGATTACCGCACGCTTTATCGCGCCTATCTCGAGGACCCCGACCTTCAGGACGCCCGGGCCCGTTGGCCATTTGTGTGCATCTGGGATAACCATGAATTCGCGTGGGCCGGATACCAAAGTCAGTACGTGGCAGGCGGCGGAGCTGTGGATGAGGCTGCACAAAGACGAAAAGTTTTTGCGAACCAGGCGTGGTGGGAGTTTATCCCTGCACGCGTTCGAAAGCCTGGCGATTCATCCGTTGATCAGTTTCAGGCTCCCGCAGTGGTCGATGCACCGATAGAGCATTTTAATGAAGACGGACTTGGAGACGAGCCCAATAACCTGATCGCTATCAACAGTCTTAAAGTTCATCGTGGTTTACGCTTCGGTAAAAATGTTGAGTTGCTGTTAACGGATAATTGGTCATTTCGCTCACCGGATATAGAAAGTAACGATTTCAGTGTTCCCGGATATCCACGAGTTTACCCTCAGGTGCCTTTTGAAATCATTGAATATGGCCGCCACTATGATGGCGGCAACCCTCCTGCCACCATCCGTTTCAATGGCAAGGATTTTCCAAACCCCGCCAAAGACGCTCACGCACAGACATTCCTTGGCAAGGAACAGCGCGCCTGGTTCTTGAATCAACTCGGTGGATCCAAAGCCCGATGGAAGATTTGGGGCCATTCCTTTGGCACAATGGAGCTTCGGAGTGATTACCATAATTTGCCTGGGGAGCTGGGTGCCAGGTGGCCGGCAGATGCAGGTTATGCGCTTATTGACTCCCGATTCCTTCGCGACAAAGCGGAGATATTTGATTATGTGAAAAACCAGAAGATCACCGGTTTTGCCATTGTTGCCGGAGACCGCCATGCTTTTTATGCCGGATTGGCTTCAAAAGATCTGCCTCCAAAAGTCTTTGAACCATTGGGTGTGGAATTTATTACGGGTTCAATTTCTCAGCAGACTGCATTTGAGGTGATGGAAGTAACCATGGCCAAAGATCACCCCATGCGCGCCCTGCATCTGATCGATCGAGCAGATAGTACGGTCATCCCTGCGATGAATGTTACTGCGCTACATGGTGTCCGCTCAAGCCTGCGGCTAAAAGAAACGGGAGATATGCAGCAGGCGCGCGCAGTACGAAACCCTGACGTGGCCCCTCATTTGTCTTTCCTTGACCTTGGCGGCCACGGCTACGGATTGGTAACCGCGGATCATGAGCAGCTATCCACTGAGTTTGTCTGCATCCCACGGCCACTGAAAAGAAGCGAGCGTGCCGACGGTGGTCCTTTGGTTTACCGCATTGTACACCGTACCCGTTTATGGAAAGAGGGTGAGTTGCCTAAATTGGAACAGGAAGTATTAGAAGGAGATCCTCGCTATTCAATCTGAATTATCAATCGATATTTCAGCCCGCTCCTCCCTCCCACTTCCAAAAAGCCAGCCAACGGGCGTCGCAGTCCGTTTAGATGCCCCATGTCTCCGAAAATCGACGGTGCGATAGCCTTTGCGGCTAATTCCACTGTTTCATACTGGCAGGGTGAAATAGAATGTAGACCCGACATCAACTGTTGATTCCGCCCATATCCGGCCCCCATGTTTATCGATTATCCTTTTGCATAGGGCCAACCCCACTCCTGTTCCTTCGAATTCTTTGGCCTTGTGCAGTCTTTGAAATACCCCAAATAGCTTATCGGCGTAAGTCATGTCAAATCCTACGCCATTGTCTTTAACATAGTACGTTCGTTCATGGCTTCCGTCAATGTGACCTAATTGAATAACCGATTCTTCTTTTTTTGAAGAATATTTGATCGCGTTAGAAATTAGATTTGTCCACACCTGGCGAATCAAGTTTGCGTCAAAATTTGCAGGGCCTCCCATGGAACCCACATCGAGCTTTATTCTCCCCCCATTACCTGCCTGGTCAATCAGTTCCTGCGCAATTGGTTGGACGAATTGATCCATATTAAGGGAGGACTTGGCCAGTTCGCTTCTTCCGAGTCGGGAAAACTTCAGGAGATCGTCAATCAATTGGCCCATTCTTGTCGCATTGGTCCTGATGATTTCTACAATCTTCTTACCCGTATCGTCCAACCGGGGTCCATGATCTTCCTGTAATACTGTTGAATACCCATTGATTGCGCGCAAAGGTGCCCGTAAATCATGGGAGACAGAATAGGAAAAGGCCTCCAGTTCCTTATTCAGGTTCTTTATCTGCTCTTCCGATTTAATCCTGTCTGTCACATTGGTCGAAAACACGGTAACACCAATAATCTGATTATCCTCATCAACAATCGGGTTATAGCGTGTTTCAAAATAGAACCGGTTCAACTGGCCAAATTCTTCAATTGTTACGTGGTACTCCCCTTCTAATGATTTCTCACAGTTTGTAATGGCCTTTTCCCTATCGTTCTCATCGGTTATGATATTGCGCAAATTGGATCCGGTATGAACATCGGTGCCGTAGGCCTGGAATGTAGCTTGTTTGAAACTTGAGTTCAATGCCAGGAAATTGAACTCCCGATCAATGGAAAACATCAAGACGTCTCTGTTGCTTTCGATTGTTGACTGAAGGATAGAATTCATCCAGACGGCTTTTGACTCTGCGATCTTTCGCCTTTCAATTTCTCTCATCAAGTCCTTATTAATGGCCTGAATCTCCTGAGCCCGCCTGAACTGTTCAGTTTCCCAATGAACCTGTTGATGTTTCAGCTCCTGGGTTTCTGCTTTATACTTGTCCTGATCTTCTTTGAGTTGAATGAATTCGGACACATCAGCGACGCGGTGGATAATATATTTCAGTTTTCCCCGGTCATCTAGTACGGGCCTGTTCACAGGACTCCAGTAGCGAACCTCAAAACTGCCATCCGGTTTGCGAATGTCATATTTTTGAATGGCCATGGTATGTTCCTTAAGATTCTGGATTACATAGTTCAGCGAGGCCCGCAGGTTTGCGACCCCTGTTGCGCCTGCATCATCAGGGTTATCAGGGAAGACCTCAAACATTTCATGGCCACAGATTTGGTCCCGCTGGGTTAAAGTGGCCTCCAGGTAGTCATCGCTGGCTCCGGCAATGGTCAGATCAGGGAGCAGCACAAGATAAAGCCCAGGCGCATTTTCAAACAGGGACTGGAAGTCAAGATTGGTCAATGATTTTACCGAAGTCATATACTAAATTATGTTACCTAAGCCTTCTTAACAATATTTGTTTCGGCTTGGAAAGATCCTGGTTTGTGTAGTTTAAGTGGAGTCGTAATCATCACCTTTCGGGAGATCCTAAAGATTCTGTTGTGCACATACTGACTCCGTGGATTCTTTTGAAGCACAAAAGGAAGGGTCCTTAACCGGATCCTTCCTTTTTGTTTGGATCGAATCGTCCTTACAATTACCTGAAAGTAGCCTTCACTTCGTCGCCTTCAATGTCATCGTCGCCTTCGCCAAAGGTTTTCTTGATAAACAGCTCATCCATGCCGATAGTATAGAGATCGATGTTGTGGACGCTGATCTGTTTTGCAAAAACGGCCCGCTTGCCACAATGCGTTATGTTGAAGTGCTCCTCATCCAACTCGCCGTTCACTGCAGGGCCCAGATTCTCAGGTTCTGACCAGTTGGTCCAGGTGTCGTCAAGGCGACGGGTTACGAAAATGTCCAGTCCGCCGTATCCATTGTGACCTTTCGACGCAAAGTAAAGCGTGCGGTTATCGGCTGCCAAATAAGGTGAGGATTCCTCAAATTCTGTATTGATGGCTGAACCCATGTTGACAGGCTCCGTGGCCTTGGTTCCGTCCCAGAAGCTCACATACAGATCGCGGTCACCCATAGATTCTGTGCGTTGGATGGCAAGGATGATAATACCTTTTTGCAACGACACGAAAGCATGACTTTGGTTGGAAATATTATAGTGATTCTCAATTCTGATGGGCATCGGCTGTGACCATTGACCATCGATATTTACACTGTAGGAAAGTCCATCCCTCATTCTGCCTTTCTTGAGGTACTCATTTCCCAGAATGATGGTGTCACCACTTTTGCTCACATTGTCGATAAAATTGGGCCCGGCGTTATTCAGTGCTCCGGGCAGACGAACCGGATCGGTCCAATTGTTACTGGAGTCCAGTTCGGCATACCAAATGTCTTCAAGATCTGCGGTGCCGAATGTGTTGTCCGGATGATCTGCACGGCTGAAGTATAGTCTTTTTCCTCCTGGTGCGACGGAAGGCTTCATCTCGGCATATGGACCATTGATGCTTCCGTGAAGTGCCGTGGCCTTGCTTTCCAAACGTACCTTCTGGCTAAGCTTGATCTTCTTGGTGGTGTTCTTTGCAAGGCTGATAGGGTGTAAGTAGGAAGTGGGCAGTGATTGCGCCTGGGCTACACATGAATAGAGACCACTGAAGAGCATCACTGAAACCACCATTCCTGCATTGATAAACTTCTCAATGAAACGTGTCCTGATTTTCATAACTGTGTTTTTTTAGTTTTTGTTTTGTTTTCCGTCTGATTTGATGGATCAAAGGTGGCCTCCTGCGACCCCCTGATGCATCAGGGTGGGTATGATTCAGAGAAATTCAGAGTAAGATCGGCCACTGGAAGGCTGCAGATGAGGCTTTTCTCAAGCCAAGACCTTTTGGATAAATACATCCGCCCGGGACTATACAGGGATTACCGCTACGAGTTGCTCCTACAAACTCAGGGTTTACCCCTAGAAATCGACATATAAGGAAATAATTTGAGTGGGGAATAATAAAGTAACCCATGCGGAAGATCCAGGCATGAGGATGCAATGAAATGATTACGTGATAGCGAAAGTGGTAGCTGAAAGAAGTATACCCTGAATGATTTTGGTTATTCCTCTATTAAGCCTGGATTTTATCTAACAAAAAAAGTAAATTGGGTTTCTATTTTTTAGCTGCGCCATGAATTAGCTATTACTCATGCAGGATCAAAGGGAAATCACTAGCACCCTACGGTAATTTCCATGTATTGATGTAAAGTATTGGATCATCAGTCCTTTCACTTAGAATGTTCTGCGGAATGATGGTTCGGCTTTTATCCTTGGATTGCCATTTACCAACTGATTAATTTTATGAATCATCAGGCAATTGAAATCCTGCTGGTCGAGGACAGTATGGAAGACGCCGAACTGACAATTCGTGCGTTGCGAAAGAACAACCTGGCCAATAACCTTCTGCACCTCGAAGACGGCGAAGAGGCCCTGGATTTCCTGTTCAATACTGACAGCGTTGCCCCCAGGCTAATCCTCCTGGATCTTAAGATGCCCAAAGTGGATGGTATGGAAGTGCTGCGGCGCCTCAAATCCGATCCTGTACGCAGGATTATCCCCGTTGTGGTAATGACCTCGTCCAAAGAGGAAAGAGACATCGTTGAGGCGCATCATCTTGGCGTCAATGCCTATGTGGTCAAACCGGTTGATTTTGATCAGTTTGTGAGGGCCGTCACTGAGACTGGCCTGTTCTGGATGGTTCTGAATCAAACCCCCGCGTCCAAAGGCCATGAGTAAGCCATTAAGAATCCTGATGCTTGAAGATCTTGAAGAGGACGCCGGTCTTATCGACCGGGTACTAATGAAGGAAAAGATTCAATATGAGCGTCGCAGAGTTGATACGCAGCAGGAATTCATTGCAGCACTTGACGAATTTGAACCAGATCTGGTGTTATCCGACCATTCGCTGCCACAGTTCAACTCAACGGAGGCCCTGAAAATAGCAAGATCAAAGATGCCTGCGATTCCATTTATTTTGGTTACAGGAATGGTGTCCGAAGAGTTCGCAGTTGGCAGCCTCAAGCAGGGAGCAGACGATTACGTGCTGAAAACCAATTTATCCAGACTCCCCCTCGCCATCCGGCACGCCCTGACACAAAGGCGCCTCGAACAGGAAAGAATAGCGCAGGAAATCAGCCTGCAGCAGAAAAACAAAGAACTCCTGAAAGCTGTCAATGAGCTGGATTCATTCGTCTACAGTGTTTCTCACAGCCTTCGGGGACCCGTGTCCACTATTCTTGGTGTCCTGCATGTCAGCAGGCTTGAATCCGAAATAACAGAAACCATTGCGGCAAAGTACTTGTCCATGATCGAAAGTAATGTCACACAACTAAATCACACGATTGAGGAAATCCTGGACTTCGCGCTCAATATGCATAATGAATTCAAAATTGAAGTCATTAACCTTCGCGGCCTAATAGATCGCTGCCTCTCCTCCCTGGATCAAATGCAGAACTTTAACAATACAATCAAGTCAATAGAAGTCACTGGGTTACCTGAAGTAAGAAGTGATGACTTCAGGATTGTAACAGTGTTAAAAAATGTAATCTCCAACGCCATTGAGTTTCAGGATCAACATAAAGATGTGAAGACCCTAAAGGTAATAGCTGTGGTCAGCCCGAATGACTTCCGGATTGAAATTCACGACAACGGGATTGGGATCGAGCAGGTTTGCCTTTCCAGAATCTATGACATGTTTTTCAGGGGCAGCAATCAAAGTAAAGGCGTTGGACTTGGACTATATGTCGCAAAAGAAATCATGGATAAGATGGGAGGCAGCATCCATGTCACTTCAGTCTTCGGTGAAGGTACATCTGTCTATCTCAGGTTCCCGAATGCCCCTGGTCCATCACTTGGTTAATCCTGGAAGACCGTGCTTTCAGAAGTTTTGAATCATATATCTCAGGGAGTGGTTGCAGTGAGTGAGAATGACTTAGTACTTTTCTTCAATGACGCGGCGAACACAGTATCTTCTGATATCTTCAACGAACAATTGGTAATCGGATTGGAAATACCCGAAGTCAGGCGTCGTACCAGTGCAGGGAGTATGAAGTACCTGCTGTCGATGTCGCGAACAGGCGGCGAGGAAGTGCGGGCCTTCATGGAAACACAGAACAAATACGGTACAGATCTCTATTTCGAGATCGTCGCTGCTCCTTTCAAAACGGAACGACATGATTTGAACAATGTCCTGTTATTGATGATTACTGATGTCACTGAGAATAAGGTTTTCGAGCATAAGTTATTGAGTCAAACTGAATATATAAGAACACTTTTTGAGACCGCCAACACCATGATCTTCGGATTGGACATGAGGGGATACGTAACGCAATGGAACAGGCAGGCGGCAAATATTACCGGTTATTCCAGGGATGAGGTCTATGCCCGTCGCGTGCGCGAATTTCTCTTTGACGATGAGAGTCTTGGTCTCTTTGAGGGCTACCTCCAAAGGATTCTCGATGGTGAAAGTGTTCCAGGCCTTGAAATTTCGATCCGGTCAAGAGACCAGAAGATTCATCATCTGTTGGCGAGCGTTACACCCCGGCTTTCGACAAACAAAGTACCGATTGATGTCACTATTATAGGCCAGGACATCACTGAACTTACGAATTACCGCTCCTCGCTGGAAACTATGGTTAAACTAAGAACCAGGGAACTGCAAAGGGCGCTCACGAAAGAGCAGGAAGCCCTGGAGATAAGATCGAGATTTGTGTCCATCGCATCACATGAATTCAGAGTTCCGTTAAATTCGATCGCCCACACAGGTTCCGTTCTGACAAAGAACGTGGAATTTATGGCAGCGGATGATGTGAGGAACCACCTCAACGACATCACCAGAAACGCAAATCACATGAGTGTTCTTCTTGATGATGTTCTGGAATACGGAAAGAAAGATCAGGCCAAGATCAAGCTCGTAAAAACGGAGGTGAACCTCAACGAATTTCTGGAAAGCATATTCGAAGATGTAAGACGATCTGCAGCGAATACCCATAAAATCGAGGCAACACTGCCATCATTGGAATTCAAATTATCGATTGATACCAAATTGATGAGGAGTATTGTCACCAATCTCCTATCCAACGCTATTAAGTTCTCGCCGGACAAGGAGAAAGTGTATGTTGAAGTACGACTTGAGCTGGGGCAACTCAGCTTAAGCGTTAAGGATGACGGTATAGGCATACCCATGGAGGAGCAAAGCCAGATATTTGAACCATTTACTAGAGGAAAGGAAGCCATGGAGATTTCAGGCACAGGACTGGGTCTCTCCATTGTTAAAAAGTCTGTTGAACTTATGGAAGGTACGCTGTTGCTTGAGAGCGAGCCCGGAAAGGGCTCATGCTTCACCGTGGTAATACCCTTTCAACCTATACATGTATGAGCGATATTATTAAAGTATTGTTAGTGGATGATCACAAGCTCGTTCGAGAGGGCGTGCTGTCAATCCTGAAACAACAAAAGGACCTGGAGGTAATAGGTTCCGTCGCATCCGGTGAGGAAGCTATCAATGAAGTGAGGGAAACACGACCGGATGTGATATTGATGGATATCATGATGAAAGGCATGACCGGCATAGAGGCCACGCGGTGGATCAAGGAGATAGATCCCACCATAAGGGTTCTCATCGTGTCTATGGAAATTTCAAAGGAATATGTTGCGGCGGGGATCAAGGCGGGTATTGACGGGTACATTCCCAAGGATGCAGACCCTGACTCACTGGTAAAGGCTATAAGGACCGTGCACGGCGGTGAGCGCTATTTCAATGACGCCATAATGAAACTTGTATTCGAGAACTTCTACTCCGCAGAAAGGATTAAAACAGCTGACCGCCGCCTGCCACATGAACTGACGAAACGCGAATTCGAAATACTGGGCTTGGTGGCCAGCGGTAAAACAAACAGGGAAATAGCAGAAGCCCTGTTCGTAAGCATCAAAACGGTAGAAACCCACAAGACCCATATCCTTGAAAAACTGGGCCTTCGGAATACTGCCGACCTCGTCAAGTATGCCATCAAGAACAAGATAATTTCAGTAGATCAGATCTGATGCATCAGGGTTTACCCCGAGATCCCGCTCTTCTACCCTTCCTCAAGGCACTCTTTCCGGCTAAGTTGTTCGCTATTTCCTGCCCGTAGTCCGCTTTCCAGGGAATTACCTGATTTATTCCAATTCAAGATTCCCCTGATGTTTCGTTGGGTGGCCCCACGCCACCTTTGACCCAACAAAACAGACAAAAAAATGAAAACACAGACAGACAATTTTCTGATGCGCCTGATCAAATGCTTTCGCAACAGATTTCTATCACAATCATGTTCCTTTCGCAATGAGTTATTCATTCTGAATGTGATGAAGAGCAAGGTATTCAGGAGCCTGACCTTGCAGGACAAAATTACGTCACTTACCCGTTTGATCGGGTTATTCGTCCGCGATCATGGTTACATGCCAATTCGCCCCTCCAATGTGCTGGTGAAGCTCAACAGGGAATTAAATGCACAAGTCCTTAAGCATTTTTCAATCGACTGAATCTTAGCGCATGAAAACAACAAAGAGAAAGCCCGTCAAAAAGGGTCTGCAACGAAATCACACGCGGGATTTTGTGATTATATGCATAGAGATTATTGGCATTGTGGCAAACTTCATTTAATAGTACCATGAACCACATTAGTAATTCAATGAGAAGAAATGGAATCATAGTAGTGGCATTCACAATGGTGTCGACCCTAATGTTAAGCTATGATGCCAATGCCCGGGGAAATATACTGGGGAGCCCCAACACCAGGTCACAATCTGCCTTGGTTCATACGAATGCCAATAAGGCATGCCACCTGCTTTCAAAGAAACGGAAGATAAGCCGGAATCATAAGGTAAGGCAAACCTTGTCTCGCACTAGGTACAAACCGATGGCTGAAACGGACCCACCAACAGCTGTGAAGGGTTATAACGGGAAGAAAATGAACAATGATTGATCAATCGTAAGATGCCGCAGTTTTGCCCTTTCCTCCGCGGCAGGTAATTTTGTGCGTGAAAAGTACAAACCAGGCTGCATTGACCCTCGAAAGATCATCAAGCCACTCCAGATCCTTATAGTCGAGTACGCATAAGTAACGTGAGTCTGAATTTGAAGAAGGCAATATTCGTTTTGATAATATCACTGGCGTCCTGTAAGCCGACAACATCTACTGATGACCAGGCCACAGACATGGTGCTGATACCTGGCGGCCAACTGACCATGGGTGCGCGATCTCCCGAGGCGGAACCGGAAGAATGGCCCCGACACGCCGTTACCCTCTCACCGTTCTACATGGATGTCACTGAGGTGACCAATGCCCAATTCGAGAAATTCGTGAAGGAAACCGGCTATGTGACCACAGCCGAGCGCCCTGTTGATTGGGACGAGATGAAAAAACAATTACCCGAAGGTACAGTCAAGCCCGCGGATAGCCTGTTGGCACCGGGGTCACTTGTTTTTCACAAGACTAACGGACCCGTCGACATGTCGGACTATAGTCTGTGGTGGTCATGGGCTTTGGGCGCCGATTGGCGACACCCTGAGGGTCCGGCCAGCAGCATCGAAGAAAAGATGAACCATCCTGTAGTCCAGGTCTCCTGGCTGGATGCGCAGGCCTATGCAAAGTGGGCTGGCAAGCGTCTGCCCACCGAGGCAGAATGGGAATGGGCTGCGTCTGGCGGTGATTCAGAAATCAAATATCCCTGGGGAAACGAGGGTGTGAGCAATGCAATCAATAAGGCCAACTTCTGGCAGGGATTCTTTCCGTATGACAATAAGGTTGAAGACGGCTTTGCAGGGACAGCTCCGGTCAAGTCATTTCCGGCCAACAAATTCGGGTTGTATGATATGGCCGGCAATGTCTGGGAATGGTGCTACGACAAATATGACGCTGAAATCTATGCTGTCTATGCCGGCAAAGGCGTAGTGCACGATCCAAAGGGTTCTGATGTCTACCGCGATCCCAGGAATCCCTCCGCTCCTGTCCATGTGGTCAGAGGCGGTTCCTATCTATGCAGTGAAGAGTATTGCACCGGCTATCGTGTATCCAGAAGAATGGGCAGTACTATGGACACTGGCCTCTGCCACACCGGGTTTCGCTGTGTAAAGGATGCAAACTAGACAGCTCCAACCGCCCACCAGACCTCACCAAGACTTCGGCTTGAATTGGTAGAGACTTGCATGAGAGTTCTGTGAAACGCTGGTCAGACTCCCAGGAGAGTCTCTCCATAGCCTCTCTATACCTTGGCCAGACTTTTTTTTGGATTTCCTCGAATTCGTCGCAATTTCGAGGCTTGTGGTCATGAAAACGCTGTTTTCTTAGCGCATTTCAAGTAATTCCCGGGGAATTCAGCATTACTAAATTGGCCAATGACGGCCGTGCGACAACCGGAGGCGCAATCATAACAGAATTCACCTACACCTGCAAGCCCCCTCTATAAAATGACCTCAGATGACCCCAAATTCCCAGGATTGTCTGTAGCATAGGCCTTTATTATGATCCCGGGTTCAGATAATCTATCAATTGTAGACTTATATTTCCAGATGAGATGATGACGCTTATATCGCTCTGCATCACCTTTTTCTATGATCTTTCCTGATGCATCTGATACTTCGACCTTAACGGTAACTACCATGAAATCATCGGAAGCTTTGACGGTGATAGTATCACCTGTAACCTTGATGTAGTGAATTACCGGTGCGTTCATGTAGTCCCGCAGCGCCACGGTATAGGCACTCTTCTGATGGGCATTCACTTTGGCCTGGTACTTGGCCTTGAGCTCCGGATCCTTGATCACATGCCGGGCATAAGTTGCGGCGTCGCGGAACTTCTCAATATGCTCCTTCTGCTTCTTTGAATCCTTTTTCCTCTTGGCCTGCTTGCGGGTGATGAACGTCCGCTTGCCGCGCTCCCGAATCTCAAGCTCGTTATCGCCGTCAAGCAGCATCATCGAAACCGCATCACTGAATTTATTCTTCTTTTTCAACCGTCGTGAATATTTAGATCAGGTCCGGACTTGAATTTAAGTAATTGGTCAAAAGATTCAAGCTTCTAAGGGGAATCTCACTTCTTCAGTTGAACGAAGTTGGATTCCATAAGCACCCATCCATCCGGATCCAGTCGCACCTCAGCAGGTGGCGAGTCCCAGGGAATCACAATGGTGTTCTTCTTTTCCCCGATCTCTACGGTCTTGATCATGGGTACTCCGCCATTCGTGGAGTACACACCGATCTGGAGCGGCATATGGAACAGACTTGCATCGGACTGAACCTGGTTCAGCACAACTTCGATTTGTTTTTTAGCCCTGTTGAATTTCCACGTTCCTTCAAGTTTTGGAATACCACCCCTATACAGCCACTGATCAAAAAATATTTTCAGGTCAAGGCCTGACGCCTTTTCCATTTCCTCCCTGAAGTCAGTTGTGGTCGCATTAACATTCATGTACTTGCCGTAATATGCCCTGATGCCTTTCCAGAATTTATCGTCGCCCATCATTCCTCTCAGCATGTGCAGCACCCAGCTCCCTTTTTGATAAGTGTGCGAACTGGTGACCTTTGTCATGTCACTCAAATTGTCGTGTACGATCCTGTAGTTCGGATTCCTGGCCTCAAAGTCCAATACGGTCTTCCTGCTTGCGGTGAGTCCTTTTGCAAACGCCTCTTTTCCGTATTGATGCTCAATGAACAACAGCGTGAAATAGGTGGCAAAGCCTTCGCTCAACCAGACATCATCCCAGTCATATTCTGTCACTGCATTTCCAAACCACTGATGCGCAATCTCATGGATAACTACATTACGCCAGCGCTCATTCCTGTCACCCACTATTGAATTTTCACTGTACAGGATGGCCGAGGCGGCCTCCATCCCACCACTTACACTGTTGGATTGGATGTTGGCCAGCTTTTCATAGACGAAAGGCCCTATCATGGTACTGTAAAATTCCAGCACATCTTTTGATGGTTCCGAGAAATCATAAAAGCCCTTGTCGCGATCCTGGTAATACACCCACGTTTCAATGGATTTATGATCAAACGAGTCGGCATACTGAATGGCGAAGCGCGCTACGCCCAGTACATAAAGCCAGGGTGCTATTGGGACTGACTGTTTCCAGTGGGTCAACTTCATCTCACTGGAGATAAATGACTCTTCGGTCTTCACCCCGTTGGACACAACCTGGTAATGCGAGGGCGCAGTAACGATAAATTCGCAAGTTGCTTTGTCATAGGGATGATCCACCAGACAGAGCCAGTTTCTGCCCTTGTCCGGCCAATTGTCGCTAAAGAAGGTCCTGTCACCGTATTTGTTGTTGGCAATCCTCAGTCCGGTTGCCGGGACGCCGGAATAGATAATGGTATAAGTGCTCTTCTGCTCACGGACAGAGGCAGAGGGCAATCTGAAAATCAACTCGTTGCTCTCATGAGTAAAGCTCAGGGGTCTTCCATCGGTAATTACCTGGCTCACCTTCATTCCCTTCCTTCCCGATGCATCGGAAATATTAACAAGGTCAAACCGCAAGGCGCTGACACCGGAATCAATGAACCGGACTTCGATGTCCTCTTTGCACTTTATTTCATCCGCCCCGTCAGTCAATTCTATCCGGAAAGAGTAGTGGAGAACATCCACTTTGGGGTTTTTCGGATAACGGTCAGCCAACGCGTTGATGAAGGCCAGGTAAAATACCAAAACAGGGAGCAGCTTTGAAATCATAGAAGCATGGAGTCCGACGAAATTGTATCTCCGAAAAGATCCTTTTTCAAGAGTCGTGAATATTTAGTTCAGGTTCGGATTTGAAGATATGGAATTTCGCCGGATGTTCCGGGTATGACAGGCCTCTATTCCACTTTCTCCAATGCTTCTGATTTGCGTTGACTTATCCGCGTAAACGGCAACAACCTGGGCACGCGCAACTGGTAGTACCGGTAGCTGTTTCCAAATTCGGACAGCAAATCCCTTTCTTCATACATGATGCCAATGAACACATAGGCAGTGGATGACAGCGCCAGCAACAGGTGCGTGTACGACATCGTGGGCGTGAACCACAGTCCTGTCACAACTCCCAGGTAAATGGGATGACGCACGTACTTGTAGAGCGATACCTCCTTGAAGTTCAGCTTCGTGTACGGCTTGCCGATGAGTTCAAGATAAGTCTGCCGTAGTCCGAACAAATCAAAGTGGTTGATGAGGAAGGTGCTGACGAACAAGATGGTCCAGCCAAGGAAAGACAAGCCCAGCAGCACAAGAAACCACGCACTGTCTGGAGGAACACTCCACACGTATCCACCGAGCGGTTCCCAGCCGATTACGAGATTGGCCAGCAGCAATCCAGAAATGAGAACAAATAAACTTCTTTCCATGGAGGCCGGAAGATAACGTGTCAACCATGCCTTGAATGGCTTCCTTGCCGTGATGCTGTGATGGGCGCCGAAGAGCCCGATCAGGAGCAAGTCTTTCGTCGCGGCCAACCAGAATGAGAGTTTAGGTTGCCCGTCAATGGCCATGTGAGGTATGAGGTTAGTAGTGGAAAGTATCCACGCTACCAGCGAAGCAAAGGCAATCAGGTAGGAGACGATAGAGAAAGTAAACTGAAGTACTTTTTTCATAGGAGAAGCAGATAATTAAGTTGTATGTGGTCTTTTCGATCAGTCGGATTGGAGATGAGGGATTACCCACGATTAGCGTGGTGACCCCTCACCTACCTTGCGGCGGCTACAGATTCACCGTCACCCTCAGGTAAGTAGCCGGAATGGACGTCCGGCTTGAGGTGCCGCTGGTGTTCTGACGCTCAAACAATTCGTTCAATTCATTTTGCAATTGCTTGGCCTTGCCATTCAGTTGTGCGGCCTCGAAGGCGTTCATCGTGGGGCCATAGTATCTGCGGAAGGTGTCGACAAAAGCCTGAGGCGTTCCATTAAAATGAAAAGTGTAGGTTTCTCGCTGAAACGATACGCGTGACCCATCGATGCCGGCAGAGGCAAAGCGTTCTAGCACATTGGACTCGTCGCCCCAGAGCATGGGACTAACAAAACCGGGCGGAGGCGCCATGGTGTAAGCCGAACTGATTTTCAATACCTGTGCTACCAGTGTGGGGTCACCGGGGATCCAGTTGCCCATGATGATCCGCCCTCCTGGCTTGGTAACTCTGACCATCTCCCTGGCCACATCGAACGGTTTGGAAGCGAACGTGGCGCCAAAAACCGTGAGCACAAGATCAAAGTGCTGGTCGGGAAGCTGCTTAAGGTCGGCCGCATCACCCTCTTCGAAGCGTATATTTTGCAGACCTTCATGGAAGGCCCTTATGATTCCGGCGCGGATCAGGTTGGATGCGATATCCACTCCCGTGACTTGTGCGCCGAGTTTTGCAACTGGAATGGCCGTAGTGCCATCTCCGCAACCCAGGTCCAGAACGTGCATGGCTGGCGTAATGCCAAGCCGGGACACAAGTTCTTCTCCACTCTCACGCATTGTGGCCGCCAGGCGCGTGAAGTCTCCCTTTTCCCAAAGGACTTTGTTGGGATTGACGACCGATTTTACTGCTGCATTCATTTCCATAATTGTGTTGTTAAGATGTTTATTACTTGATGGTTTGGTTCTGATGACTCCTGAATAGGAAACTCTGCGGTTCCGGGTGCAGGATATTCCAGACAAGGAATGCTGCGATACAGATCCCGATAGTGACAGCCAGGATCTTTCTGATGGTTGTTTCTTTCATAATGAGTGTCGATGAATTTTGACAATGCTTCGGATGATCAGAAACAGCGCCCGATTTCTGGCGTCATGTTCTCAAACCATCGTTAGCATGGCAAAAGTGAAGGGATATTCCAGCAAGTGAATTGCTGAAAAGCTCAAAGAATTGACTTAAAAGCTCAGGCGGCCCTGTCGCGGAGGCTCTGGGGTGCTACTCCAAACTGCTGTTTGAAGGCACGACTGAAGTGTGATGGATTCTTGAACCCGCTGTCATAACACACTTCGTTTATGGAGAGACTGGTGGTGAGCAGCAGACCCTTGGCATGATTAAGGCGCATCTCGGTCAGCCACTTGCCGGGGCTGCTGCCGAAATGTTCTGTGAAGTCGCGCTTGAAGGCCGACAGGCTTTTGCCGCAGAGCCTCGCGAACTGCTCCATAGACAGGTCGTGGAGGAAATTCTTGCGCATGGTGTACTCGAGATCCTGCCGCTCGTTTCTTACAGCGTTGAAGTAAGCGCCCAAAGCATGATTCTTCTGGTTTAGAACCAGATTCAGCAACAGCTCTTTGAATTTGATCTCCACCAATTCCTTGGCCACACGCTCTCCTTCGCGCAAATAATTGCTGACGCTGAAGAGAACGGACTGGATGGATTCGTTGACGTCAATTTCAAAATAGTTTTGAAAGCCCTGCCCTGGCGCAGGTGGAAGCTGAAGATTGGGATTAATCATTGAGAAACTGCCGGATGAAGGCATCATTCATCATGAATACCAGCACGCAGTGCTCCACATCAAAGTACTGCTTGGTACTGTAAACACCCTTTCGAATGAATGCGGCTTGCCCGGCGGACAGGGCATGCACCTGGCCATCCACAATCCAGTCCTTCCTGCCGCTGATCACGTAGTTGATCACATGCATGTCATTCCAGAAACGGAATTGCTCTACGTTTATCGGGCAGCGGTATTCGACAGTGAGAAAGTCGGCGCCTATGACCCGGTTTTGCAGTTCAGGGTTTGAGATGAGGAATGTGCGAAGATCTACGAGCATATTCAGGCGGCAAAGTTAGCAGGACCCATGAATATGACGGCCACCTGTCGGGTTGCCATAAAATGGGTCGAACGTTGCAGGCAATAGACTAGTTCTATGGGATAATAAAAACAATCAATTTGATTTATTACTGATCCGGCGGTAATCTTGACTTACAATGCGAGTTCTAATCGAAAATTCTAACACAATTAATAATGGATAATAAGACACATCACACCAACGGTGAGGCCAAATGCCCCTTTCATGCACCGGCAGGTGCAGGTACCAGCAATCAGGACTGGTGGCCTAATCATTTGAAACTGAATGTTCTCCGGCAGCAGTCGCCTCTGTCTGATCCGATGGATGAAGGCTTTGATTATGCTGCAGAGTTTAAGAAGCTGGATTACAAAGCTTTAAAGAAAGATCTTGAAGCACTAATGACAGATTCCCAGGAATGGTGGCCTGCAGATTTCGGGCACTACGGTGGACTTTTCATACGCATGGCCTGGCACAGCGCAGGCACCTATCGCATAGGCGATGGGCGTGGTGGGGCCGGCGCAGGGCAACAGCGCTTTGCACCGCTTAACAGCTGGCCTGATAACGTGAGCCTGGACAAGGCACGACGCCTTCTATGGCCCATCAAGCAGAAATATGGAAAGAAGATATCCTGGGCCGACCTGATGATCCTTGCCGGGAACGTTGCCCTCGAGTCAATGGGCTTCAAAACTTTCGGATTCGCTGGCGGCCGTCCCGATACCTGGGAGCCTCAACAGGATGTGTACTGGGGCAATGAGACGACATGGCTCGGCGACAAACGCTACAAGGGAGACCGTGACCTGGACAATCCGCTCGCAGCAGTGCAAATGGGTCTTATCTACGTCAATCCCGAAGGCCCCAACGGCAACCCTGATCCCGTTGCCGCTGCCCGCGACATCCGCGAGACTTTCAAGCGTATGGCAATGAACGATGAAGAGACCGTAGCATTGATTGCTGGTGGACACACCTTTGGCAAAACCCATGGCGCCGCGCCTGCTACCAACGTGGGCCCTGAACCCGAGGCCGCACCGATCGAGGAACAGGGTTTCGGATGGCACAGTAAATACAAGTCGGGCAAGGGTGGCGATGCCATCACCTCCGGTCTTGAAGTGATCTGGACGAAGACCCCTACAAAATGGAGCAACAACTTCTTCGAGAACCTGTTCGGCTACGAATGGGAACTGACCAAGAGCCCGGCAGGTGCACATCAGTGGAAAGCGAAGAATGCACCGGCCTCTATCCCGGATGCTTTCGACGCTTCGAA
>JAFEAM010000019.1:76626-84324 GCA_018266395.1 Bacteroidota bacterium
GCTGACGCCTTTGCACGCGCCTGGTTCAAGCTCACACACCGTGACATGGGTCCCCGTGCCCGTTACCTCGGCCCTGAAGTTCCGAAGGAAGAGCTGATCTGGCAGGATCCTATTCCCGCCCCCGCTCAACCAATTATCGACGACAAGGACGCCACAGCCCTGAAATCAAAAATCATGGCTTCGGGATTGAGCATCTCTGAACTGGTGTCGACAGCATGGGCATCGGCTTCAACTTTCCGCGGCTCCGACAAGCGCGGCGGTGCCAACGGTGCACGCATCCGTCTCGCTCCACAGAAGGACTGGAAAGTCAACAACCCTGCCCAACTGAACAAAGTGCTGCAGGCACTTGAGAAGATTCAGAAGGAATTCAACACAGGAAGCAAGAAGGTGTCTCTCGCCGACCTGATCGTACTAGGTGGCTCTGCCGCTGTAGAGCAAGCCGCAAAGAAAGCAGGATATAATGTAACTGTGCCCTTTTCCCCGGGACGTGGCGACGCCACCCAGGCACAAACCGACGTGGAGTCGTTTGAGGTACTGGAACCCGCAGCAGATGGTTTCCGCAACTACCTGAAGACTAAGTATTCCGTAGCCACGGAAACACTGTTGGTAGACAAGGCGCAACTGCTCACGCTCACGGCGCCTGAAATGACAGTGCTGCTAGGTGGTATGCGAGTGTTGAACGCCAACTGGGATCATTCCAAACATGGAGTGTTCACCCAGAAGCCGGAGACATTGACGAACGATTTCTTCGTCAACCTGCTAGACATGAATGTAACATGGAAGCCAGTTTCGGACGACAACGAAGTGTTTGAAGGCCGCGACCGCAAGACAGGAGCTGTGAAGTGGACAGGCACGCGTGCCGACCTCATCTTCGGCTCCAACAGCGAGCTGCGCGCACTCGCAGAGGTGTATGGTTCATCTGACGGCGGGGAGAAGTTCGTGAAGGACTTTGTGGCAGCGTGGGCGAAGGTGATGAATCTTGACCGCTTCGATCTTTGAGATAACCGCAGAGTGATTTAACCGCTGAGGCGGGGAGGCGCGGGAATGCTGGTTGATTGCTGTTAATGAGACAGAATCAACTGAATTCTTTGTGGCTCCCCGCCTTTTGCTTTAGGTATGGATGGCTTTAGCCCCGTGAGGCGCGGTAATAGTTCTTTAACGCTGAGGCGGGGAGGCGCAGGAATTTATTGGTTGGTTGTCTTGACAAAAGACGCATTCAAAGAAATTCTTAGTGACTCCCCGTCTCTTGTTTTTCGCCTTATGTCCTGTTATCCGGTGGCGATTTCATCATGTATTCCTTGAGTGAATATCTATGAGGAGTTGTGGCATGTGGGTAGGTTGCGGTCGTGACGAAAGAACAATACAATAATCTCTCAGCGCAGCTTTTGGATGCGTCAATGGCCGTGCACCGTGAAATGGGTCCGGGACTGATTGAAGGCGTGTATCACCAGTGCCTGGTATATGAACTCAGGTCCCGTGGAATAATGGTGGAGTCCACCGTTGGCATACCCCTTATTTACAAAGGCATAGAACTTGGCAAGCAGTATATTGCTGATATGATAGTCGACAAGGAGATTCTCATTGAACTCAAAGCAATCGATGGACTTCTCCCCATTCATGAAGCACAAATCATCAGCTATCTGAAATTGTCAGGCAAGAGGCTGGGGTTCCTTATCAATTTCAATGTCCCATTGCTGAAAGATGGGTTCAGGAGGTTTGTCAACAACTTCTGATCAATCGTATCGATTTGCACTTAATCTAGCGTCACACAAAAGAAAGTATTCCAGCGCCTCTCCGCCTCTGCGGTTAATATCACTCCGCGGTTAACTACCACGTAGTTGGCTTGATACTCCTTGCTGCCCTCAGTATCTCTCTCCGGCTCACCTGCCCGATCAGCACTCCATTGTCAACAATGGCATACCTGCGGATGGGAGAACTCAGGAACTCAATGGCAGCTTCCACCACATTCGTGGACGGTGGAAAGGACTTGACGTTGGTGGACATATAATCCGCCACTGTCTTGGATTGAACCGGCATGTTGTGATAGGCCTGATCCACGATAACCCTGAGGCAGTCTTTTTCGGACAGGTTCCCTACAAGGCGACGGCGCTCATCCAGAACGGGTGCCCCGGAAATCTTCTTTTCCACGATGATATCAATGGCTTCCTGGATGCCCTGATCCGGCCGGAACGTGATCATTTGGTCCAGCGGGACCATGTATTTCATGATCGACTCATATGCACTCTCTTTTACGTTTTTTTCGAATTCCGGCTTGAAGTTCATGATATGGTGGGTTAGATGGTGAAGTCTCTAAATGAACTTATCACTTTTTTTGCCGGGATGCAATGATTCGTTCCTGTTGTTTCGGGAGATGCGCCCATGCGCGGGACCTGTCAAGTCCTTGCGCTAAGCACCGTTACACTGACAATTATGAATCCGTTCATAAGGTCTTGTAAGAAGTCATATATTGTGCGAATTGAGGTCACCCGTGCCGTATCCCAACGAAGGGAAGAAATTATCTCTGCTGGCTCTGAACCTCTGCGTGAAATAAAGTGCTAAATGACTAATTCCATTCCATCAAAGAAAGTCTGTGTAATCGGCGCCGGTCCATCCGGGATAACAGCAGCCAAGAACCTCCTGGATGAAGGGATGGCTGTTACGGTCTACGACTACGGCAAAGAGGTTGGCGGCAACTGGGTGTTCAGCGACGAGCCGTCACACTCCAGCGTATTTGAGACTACCCATATCATCAGCTCAAAGACATTGTCGGAATATGAAGACTTTCCCATGCCTGCCGACTACCCTGACTATCCCTCCCACCGTCAGTTGGCGGAATACTTCCAGAACTATGCCCGACATTTCAAGATATACGATCATATTCAGTTCAACACGCTTGTTGAAAAATGTGTACGAGATGCTGATGGCCAGTGGCTTGTCACTACCAAATGCAATGGTGTATCGAAGACTGAAACATTCGACGCGCTGGCTGTTTGCAATGGTCATCACTGGAAACCACGGTACCCGGATTATCCCGGGAACTTTACCGGAACCTATCTTCACTCCCATGACGTGAAGCGATTTGCTGCATTCAGAGATCAGCGTGTGCTCGTAATCGGGGGTGGGAACTCGGCTTGCGATGTTGCCGTCGAGTCATCCAGGGTATCCACGAGTACCGACATCAGCTGGCGTCGCGGCTACTGGGTGATACCCAAGTTTTTCTTTGGCAAGCCTTCCGACACCGTTGGCGGCATTTTGCGTTTTCTCCCCTCCTTCTTCTGGAGAAAGAGCACCAGCCTGATGATTCGGCTGTGGCAGGGAAAGAATGTGTCCTACGGATTGCCGGAACCAGCTGAAGACTTCGGCTTCCATCATCCTACCGTCAACAGTGAGTTGTTCTATTTCATCCGCCACGGCAAGATCCATCCCAGACCTGATATCAACCGCTTTGAGGGCAAGAGAGTGTGGTTCAACGATGGCACTTCTGCTGAGTACGATACCATTGTTGCCTGTACGGGTTATTACATCTCGCACCCCTTCTTTGAACATTCATTTATCGATTATTCCAAAGGAGACGTTCCCCTGTATCTCAGGATGCTTCACCCCGATATTCAGAACCTCTACTTCATAGGACTCTTCCAGCCGCTGGGGTGCATCTGGCCCGGATCGGAACTACAAAGCCGCATAATGGCACGTGAGTTGGCCGGCAAGTGGAAGCGTCCATCAAACGTGGGTGAGTTGGCGCAGCATGAGGTGCAACATCCTGATTTCAACCAGGTGAAAACCCCCAGGCATACCATTACCGTGAACTATCATGCGTTCAAAAAACGCCTGGTTGAGGCGATTGGGAAATGATTGGGCGTAATGTCTGATGTTTAGGAGTTCCGGGTTCTGAGTTCTGAGTTCTGAGTGTCCATGACATGTTCAAGGCTCAACGTTCAACGTGTTGGTTACCCGATCAATAAATCAACAAATAATCCGCGCCTTCCCGCCTCAGCGGTTAAGTCACTCTGCGGGTCTTCCTGACTCAAAGAGGTTTTGACTTTTTAACTAGTTTCGTGTTCGGAGTTCAGGGTTTCGGCTTCTTAGTTCTGAGTTTTGGACATCCAAGCAATTAAACCTGCGCCTTCCAGCCGCGGTTAAATCACTCCGCGAGTCTTCGTGTCTCAAAGTGAAATTATGCAAAGAATTGGACAAATGGATTGAACGTTTTGCCTTCTCAGGTGTACTGAGCATAAAATACATTCGTTATGCAGAGAAACATCCCTATTCATTCTCTCCTCGTCTCTTGTCTCTTGTTGTCAGCCGCAGTGACTTTGGCGGCGCCTGAGAAGATACTTCCCAAAACGCTGGTACTCAAGCCTGCCGAATACTATCGGCAGCAGGCTGACCTGTGGCGGAATGAAGTCGCCTCCAACCGTTCCCGCGCTGAGGCCTGGCTGAATCTCTATACCGCATCTGTATATGCACAAAAGCCGGAACAGGAACTGAAACAAATCGTCTCCGACATGCAGGCTGCCATACCCAATAGCTACGAGTGGATGGTTGCTAAGGGATGGAATGAAGGCTTCGGAACCGGCGCCAGGTCCTTCCTTGAAAAAGCCTATGCCTCTGCCCCTTCACGTGTAGAAGCACATGTTCTTCTTCAGCTTAATTCTGAAGCGGAGTTGAATCAGACTAACCGGCAATTATACAGCAAGTTGCTATCCGATAACTCACAGATTTCTTCAAGCCTTCTGAACTACTCCTATAATGTGCTAATGTCCGTTGAACCGTCTGCTGTGCTCATCACCGAAGGTGAAAGCACAACGGTTCCCCTTTATGTGCTGCAGGATGTGCTTCAGGTCAGGAAGGATGTGTCGGTGCTCGATCTCGACCTCCTGACAAACCCGGAATATCTTCAGAAGAAATTGCAGTCGGTGGGATTAAGCCCTGTCGGGCCTCTGAGTGGTGATCAACTGCGCAGTGCCCTTTGTGCGCTGTTGCCTGCAAGCAACCAGGGACGGAAGTTCTACTATGCTTTGACACTTTCGAAGGAAAATCTAACATCCATGAAAGAGTCGCTCTACGTGGTGGGACTGGCATCCCTGCACAGCGTGACAAACGTGGATAATGTAGCGCAGATCCGCAGAAACCTTGAAAAAGAGTTCTTACTGGACTACCTCAGGGTGGACTTCAATGGAGAATCACCTGATGCAACCGGAAAAGTGTTGAGTGCGAACTACCTGGTTCCAATGATATTACTATACGATGCCTATATCAAGGAAGGAAAGCGTGAGAAGGCATTGGAACTGAGACAGCTGATGGAACGAATCGCCAAAGACAGCGGGAAGGAGTCCGCCATGGCCCGCTTCCTGGGTGACGAACAGGGTGAGTTGGTTCCCTACGTTCCATCAGCCTTCGACGCTAAAAGCACCGAGGGTAAGTTTCGTTACTTTACAAGCACCCTTTACGCCCAGGAATCGGAAGTCACCAACGAGCAATACAACCGATTTCTGAAGTACCTCAAGACGAATGGGCTCAACGAGCTTTATGACAAATACAACTTTGATTTCAGCCAACTGACAGAACCCGCCCTTTCCATGATGCGGAATTACGCTGCTGACCGTGTGCCCACCAAGAAAGAGAGGTACTTTACCAACTACCCTGCTGTGATGATCAGCTACGAGTCCGCTCTTGCCTACTGCGATTGGCTTACCGAACAGTACAATCATACTACCGAGCGCAAATTCAAGAAGGTAAAGTTCCGTCTCCCGACCGTTGCTGAATGGCAACTGGCAGCAGCCAGCATCAAAGACCCTGTCTCGTGGAACTGGGATGAAAATACAGTGGAAGTTAAGGTTAACCCTCCTGGCGTTACCGACTTCACAAAGCATGCTGTGCCGACGAAAGTATCATTGAAAGATCCGGAAATCATGTTCCCATGGTTCCGGTGGTGGGCTTACCGTAACACTGCGCTGAACATGAAGGGGTGCTGGCTTGGTAACTTCAAGGTACCTGAAACCAACACATGCCCTGGTGCCATCAAGGCGAACAGTCCACCCTTTGCCGCCGACGGCTTCTCAAGCATGGCAGCAGTTGAATCTTATTTTCCGAATGATATTGGCCTCTATGATGTAGTAGGAAATGTAGCAGAGATGACCGCCGAAAAAGGAAAGGCCTGCGGCGGAAGCTGGAACAAGGCACCGGAAGAGTCAACCATGAGGAGCATTGGAACCTACGACAGGCCTGACGCAACGGTTGGGTTCAGGGTGTTCATGGAGGTGGTCGAGAGGTAGGTGGTTGGTTGGCGGTGAGTAGTGAGTAGTGAGTAGTGGTTTGGTTCAGCTGTCAACAAATATGAAAAGTGTACACTTTATGAAAATAGGAAGCACAATTGAAGTTTGAACTGTTAAGAGGATCACATGGCAGGCTGGGCGATGAAGAGTTGGTCGGCCGGCTGCAGGCAGGAGACGGACGGGCGCTGGAAGAATTATACCGGCGCTATGCCCCTCTCCTGCTGCGGTATTTCTATCGTATGCTCTGGCAGGATCGGGATAAGGCGCAGGATGCAGTTCATGATGTATTCGTGAAAATTATCGAGCGGCCGGATCGGGTTGATCCGACGCGAAGATTCTCAACCTGGATCTATGCTGTGGCGCACAACCTCTGCAAGAACGAATACCGGCGACACTTGTTCAGACAATCGGCTATGAACGGCCACAAACCTGAACATACAGTCCCCTCTCACGAAGGCATCAGCGTTGATCATGAGGCGTTCAGGGAAAAGCTTGAGGGGATTTTGCATGAGGAGGGCGAGGACATGCGCACCATGATGGTACTGCGTCATGAACTGGAGATGTCCTTCCCTGAGATTGCATCAATAGTGGAACTGCCGGAAGGCACAGTGAAGTCGCGATTGTTCTACCTGAAGAAACGTCTTGCATCAGCACTTGAACCTTATCGTATTATAATTGAAAAATAGGAGGCTTTATGGAACACCTGGAACGCTTTGAGAAACTCTTGAAAACCTACGAATACCGGTCATTGCCTCATGAGGAGAAGACATGGGTATGTCAGTTTGTGTCATCGGAAGAGGAATATGAATCCCTCCGCAGAACAACGCTCGAGATGGAGAAACACTTCACTCCTCTTTCCTTGTCCCCGGCACCAGGACAGTTGCATTCTCTCCGACAGCATTGGAAGGCAACCCATTCAGTCGCTCAGTCGGGAATCCGAACGCTATGGTCGGTTCCGGCCTACGCTGCAGTGCTTGCCTTGACTCTGGTTGCTGGAATCAGCTGGTATGCCGGTTTACAGACAGGTGCCCGACCAGTTTACCGTGAACGGCTCGTAACCCGTACCGACACTGTTACTATCCTATCCAGGCCCGATACGATTGTGGTAGAGCGAGTAATCTACCGTGACATTCCCGCGCTCGTGCCCGTTACCGTATCCAACAAGGAGGAGAAGAAGGACACGCAGATGAAGGGGGTGAATATGAAGGAGAAAGAAGAACTGGAGAAGCTGATGGTGACGGGAAGTTTCTAGTTTCGGGTTGCGCGTTCCGAGTTCCAGGTTCCGAGTTTCGAAGTTGAAGGTTCAAATGTTCAAAGTTCAAGGTTCAGCGTGGAAGGTGTTTACCAAATGAAAAAATCAACAAATAATCCGCGCCTCCCCGTCTCGGCGGTTAAGTCTCTCTGCGGGTCTTCCCGCCTCACA
>JAFEAM010000001.1 GCA_018266395.1 Bacteroidota bacterium
GTCACAAGGCACCGTAACTCCCAACAGCCAGGAAATCACATACGCAGAAAAAACAGGCAGGAAATCGATCGGACACCTTATTGAAGAAGCCTCCAAACAGAGAAGAGTGTATGATACCCCTGACAAGGGAATCCTCTGGGGATGGGAGGTTTCAGCTTATGTGTTGACCAAAGCAATAGCTGCAGGTGTCATTTTGGTTCCCTTCATCGCATTGCTCTTTGGAATTACCGGATCATGGCTGGCCTCGAGCGCCATATTTTCACTCATTTTCCTGGCAGCTACCGGCGCACTCCTTATTAAAGATTTGGATCAGCCGGGTCGCTTTCTTTATGTGCTCTTCAGGCCTCAATGGAAATCATGGCTGGCGAAAGGAGGATATGCCATAACACTATTTGGCGGATTGACTTCCGTGTGGCTCGCATCTCTTTATCTGTTCTCCGGTACATCCCTCTTATGGCACAGCCTGTCGGCTGCCGCTGCCGTGCTGGTGGCAGTCTATACGGCCTTTCTTTTCGCGCAAGCAAAAGGACGGGACTTCTGGCAGAGTCCGCTCCTCGTGCTGCACATGCTGGTTCATGCCTTCATGGCAGGCGCCGCGCTATTTATTGTCTTTGCTGTATTTGCCGAAAGCAATAACCAATGGGAATCATTTCTCGTCCTCATACTCCGCATTTCAGTGCTGATCAACTTGATGCTGATGGGGATTGAATTGACTGTCACGCATCCAACGGATGATGCCAAAAGAACCGTAGAGATGATTGTAAGGGGACGATATCAGAAAATGTTCTGGCTGGGAGCCATCCTCGCCGGAAATCTGCTCCCGCTGGTCATGACATGGATTGCTCCTCTTGCGCCAATGGCCGGCTTGCTGACACTGGCCGGCATTTACATGACCGAGCGCATTTGGGTGGAAGCTCCACAAAGGATTCCGCTGACTTAATGATTGACCTCATTGCATGAAAAGCACAACTCACCATCATCAACCATCTGTCATCGAGAGACTCGCTGAAAAGATCGGGTTAATTCCGGATTTGCATAAAAACGAGACCATGCTGGATCGGATTACTGAACCAGGCAAACTCGAACGTTATCCGCCTCCGGAAAAATGGGACAACTGGCAGGAATATGAAGCCAAGGGTTGGGCCAGGAAGGAAAAGAAGACCTATACCATCGTTCCGACCACATGCTTTAACTGCGAATCGGCGTGCGGCATGTTGGCCTATATTGATCAGTCATCAGGGCAGGTAAGGAAATTCGAGGGCAATCCTTATCACCCTGCCAGCCGGGGAAGGAACTGCGCGAAAGGGCCAGCTACAATCAATCAGATCACCGACCCTGAAAGAATTTTGTATCCGCTCAGGAGGAAAGGCAACCGCGGTGAAGGTCAGTGGGAGCGCGTATCATGGGACCATGTATTGGATGACATAGCAGGCAGGATCAGAAAGGCCCTGCAGGAAAAGAGACATAATGAAGTGGTGTATCATGTAGGCCGGCCAGGACACGAGGGATACATGGACCGAGTGCTGAAGGCCTGGGGTGTGGACGGCCACAACAGTCATACAAATGTCTGCTCATCCGGAGCGCGGTTCGGTTACAACCTGTGGCACGGATATGACCGACCTTCGCCGGACCATGCCAATGCGAGTTTCATACTTCTGATCAGCGCACATCTTGAGTCAGGACATTATTTCAATCCTCATGCCCAGCGGATCATTGAAGGGATGATGGCTGGTGCCAAACTTGCGGTAATGGACCCGCGCCTTTCCAACACGGCCAGCATGGCAAACTACTGGATGCCCTCTTATCCCGGATCAGAGGCAGCTGTTCTGCTCGCCATGGCCAGGGTTATCATTGACGAAGGGCTGTATGACCGTTCTTTTGTGAAAGACTGGGTCAACTGGAAGGACTTCCTCAAAAATCAGCACAAGGATTCACCTGTGACTTTTGAAGCCTTCATCGATAAGCTCAAAGAGGTCTACGCAGAGTACACCCCTGAATTCGCCGAAAAGGAAAGTGGTGTGAAGGCCGAGATGGTCGTGAAAGTGGCGCGGGAAATCGGAAAGGCGGGCAAGCGGTTTGCATCACATAACTGGCGAAGCGCAGGTTCCGGAAATCTTGGAGGATGGGCTGTTGCGCGCTGTCTTCATTTTCTCAATGTGCTTACCGGTAGCGTAGGAACTGAGGGCGGTACCTCGCCAAGTGCATGGAACAAATTCAAGCCCAACTTCTTTGACAATCCGCCGGCACAGAAATTCTGGAATGAACTTCACTTTCCGAGGGAATATCCCCTGTCATTCTTTGAAATGAGTTTCCTGTTGCCCCATCTGCTGAAGGATGGCAGGGGCAAGCTCGATGTTTACTTCACAAGGGTATTCAATCCCGTCTGGACTTACCCTGACGGTTTCTCCTGGATTGAAGCCCTCACCGATCAATCCAAGATTGGTTTGCATGCTGCCCTTACACCGACATGGAATGAAACGGCCTACTACGCAGATTATGTTCTGCCCATGGGTCATGCATCCGAACGTCATGACATCAACAGTTATGAAACGCATAGCGGTGTCTGGATCGCCTTCAGGCAGCCCGTGCTGAGAGAGGCCGCCAGGAGACAAGGAAAAAAATTCACTTTTACTTACGAAGTAAATCCCGGTGAAGTTTGGGAAGAAGATGAATTCTGGATCGAACTCTCCTGGCGCATAGACCCGGACGGTTCATTGGGAATCAAGGAACATTTCATGTCCCCTTACCGGAAAGGTGAAAAGATTACCGTCGACGAGTACTATCAGTACATTTTTGAACATACCGCCGGGTTGAAAGAAAAGGCATCCAGCGAGGGGCTCACTCCACTGGATTACATGAGAAAGTATGGCGCGTTTGAAGTGGAGAAATCATCCTATAACAAGCACCTTACTGCATTGACCCAGCGTGATCTGGCAGGAGCCACGGTAGATCCGGACAGCGGGATCATCCGCCGGAACGGGAAGGAAGTCGGGGTCTCCATTAACGGAGAAAACTTTGTGGGATTCCCTACACCTTCGCGAAAGCAGGAGTTCTATTCCCACACCATGGTGGACTGGAAGTGGCCTGAGTACACCATCCCAACCTACATCAAGAGTCATGTGCATCCCGAAGTGATCGACAAGTCAAAGGGTGAGTTCCCTTTGGTGCCCACTTTCAGGCTGCCGGTATTAATTCACTCCCGCTCCGGGAATGCAAAATGGCTTGCTGAAATCGCCAACCGCAATCCCATCTGGATTCACACCTCAGATGCAAAGCAGTTCGGACTAAAGAGCGGAGACCTGGTAAGGCTCACAACCGACATCGGTTACTTTGTAGACAAAGTGTGGGTGACAGAGTCCATCAAACCAGGAATCCTGGCATGCTCGCATCACATTGGCCGCTGGCGCCGTCCGCAGGATTCAGGAAATCGCTGGGCCACCGAAACCGTTTCTATAGAAAATGATGGCAGTGGCAAGTGGACGATGCGAAAGATGGAGGGCATACGACCCTTCAAAAGCAGCGACAAGGATTCGGCGAGGATCTTCTGGAGTGATGGCGGCGTTCATCAGAACATCACCCATGCGGTCCATCCTGATCCCATCAGCGGAATGCACTGCTGGCATCAAAAAGTGAAACTGGAAAAAGCCCAACCAAACGATAAGTATGGTGACATTTCCGTTGATACCAATAAGTCATTCCAGATCTTTAAGGACTGGCTGGCCAAAACCAGACCTGCTCCGGGTCCCGATGGCCTGAGAAGACCCCTCTGGTTTCCACGTGCTCTTCGCCCGGTCGATGAAACGTACTATATTGAGAAATAGCACTGACTGAGGTATGGTGTGAGTACCCTGACTACACGCAAAGTATTTCCTTTCCTGCAATGGCTGCCCCTTGTTAACAGAGTCACGCTGCGATTTGATTTTCTCGCGGGACTCACAGGCGCTGTTGTAGTCCTTCCGCAAGGAGTTGCCTTCGCCATGATTGCAGGTCTGCCTCCTGTGTATGGCCTCTACACCGCTATGGTGACGCCAGTGGTGGCCGCATTGTTTGGTTCATCCTATCACCTGGTTTCAGGGCCAACCACCACCACTTCCATAGCTGTATTCGCAGCCGTAAGTACGCTCGCCATTCCGGGAACCGATTCGTTTGTGACTACAGCTCTAGGATTGACCATGATTGTGGGTCTTATTCAATTCTCCATGGGGATCGCGCGTCTCGGCTCATTGGTGAATTTTGTATCCCGGTCAGTTATTACCGGTTATACTGCCGGCGCAGCAATATTGATTGTAACCAATCAGATCAAGCACCTTACAGGTTTGTCGGTGCCTGCAGGCGCTACCTTCATACAATCCTGGTCTTACACCTTCACACACGGACAGGAAATCAACCTCACAACCGTCACCCTTGGCTTCGGGACAATTTTAGCAGCAGTCCTGATAAAGAAACTGAAATGGTCCCTGCCTTACTTTCTTATCGCCATGATATTGAGTGCTGTGGCTGGAAGCTTGCTGCCGAATGCGATCCCCATGGTCGGGGAAATTCCGTCCGGATTGCCTGCTTTCAGGATACCCGGGCTTTCTTATGAAACCGTCACCTCCATGGTGCCAGCCGCATTTGCCGTTGCCATGCTGGGGCTGATCGAAGTCACTTCCATCTCCAGGAGTATCGCCATCCTTTCCAAGCAGCGGCTTGACAGCAACCAGGAGTTCATTGGGCTTGGGTTGTCCAACATAGTGGGCGGAATGTTCTCCTGTTATGCAGGATCCGGGTCTTTCACCCGCTCGGGACTCAACTATACGGCAGGTGCCAGGACTCCGATGGCAGCAATTTTTGCTTCGATACTGGTCATGGCCATCATGATGTTTGTGGGACCCTTTGCAGCCTATCTTCCAATGGCCACCATGGGCGGCATCATCATGCTGGTTGCATACCAGCTCATCGACTTTCACTACATCCTGCACTTAACACAAACCAGTCGGTCGGACGCAATAGTCCTGATCGTCACGTTTATCTCGACGCTGTTCCTGGGCCTTGTATTTGCCATCTTCTCTGGCATTATTCTGTCGTTGTACTTCTATCTGAGAAAAACCTCCAAGCCGAAAATTGTTGCGTTGGCCCCGCACACCATTAATGGAAAGAGAAAACTGCTGAACACGTCCGTGCATGGTCAGGCCACTTGTCCGCAACTTGAAATTATCCGGATTGATGAATCCCTGTTTTTCGGATCTGTGGAGAATATCCGTTCTTTTCTTCATGATCTCAGTGCCGTAAAGAAGCATATCCTGATAGCTGGCAGCGGAATAAATTTCATTGATTCATCCGGAGCAGAGCTCCTTCTGTCAGAGTCAGAAAGGCTGAAGTCCATCGGCGGTGGTCTTTATTATTGCCGGCTGAAAAAGCCGGTGCGGGATTTTCTCGACAAGGGATTTAAGGAAAGACTTGGGAGTGAAAATTTCTTTCTCAATGAACAAGAGGCCATTGCGGCCATATTCCTTAAACTGGATAAGGGGATTTGTGCATCCTGCCAGGTAAGAGTATTCCACGAATGTCAATCCCCACGTTCATGATGCCCGAACCCGTTTTGTTCAGCGCCCGCGCAATCGAAGAAGTGAAGAAGATTATGGATGCGCAAAGCCTGTCGCCTGACTACGCACTAAGGGTTGCGGTGGGCGGAGGCGGATGCAGCGGCGGTGCGGAACCGATTCTGGGGTTCGACAAAAAGAAACCAGCAGATCTTGAATATTTCATCAACGGTGTGCGAATCCTCATCGACAAGAAACATTTGCTTCACCTGGCCGGCAAGCAGGTGGAGTTTTATGAAGTCGATGATCTGAGCGGGTTTCATTTTACGGATGCACCTACCGGCAATGAACAACGATAAGCTGCATCACCGGAATTCATAACCGTAGCCGGACAGCTGGGTAAGAAGGTCTTCAGGGGCATCCGTTGCTGTGATTCTTCCTTCCATCACCGGACTAATAGGTGAGAATTGTGCGAGGTATTCCCGGATAACAGAATGAAGTGTGGCGCCTAACTTCTTCGGTGACCCGACATCGTTCACGCGGCATAATGTAGTGTCCGGATCACCCTCCCGCTCGCAGGCGACAAAGGTGTACGACTTCTTCCGGTCGATGGGCTGGCCTTTAATCTTTATCCAATTTATGCGCTTCCCATCTTCAGCATTGACCGTGATGTTGACTTCCATGCCCTTGAACCTGACCACCCATCCACCAAACCGCTTGGCGGGATCTTTTGCAAATGCGTTGGTCAATTCTTTTTCAAGCCAGGTCCACAATTGTTGTCCCGTAACGGTGCCCTGCTTTGCTTCACTATCGACGGGCAGCATGGACCAAAGGTAATCTGCCGTTATCTCTGCCGAACCGGAATGGCCAGGTACGAGAGGCGGGCAAAACCGAAAGCCGTTGCTCAAGGCCACATCGGGTGAATACTTCCACATGATCGCGTCGGTGATGAAGTTGTCCATGGGGGTCTCCAGGACATAGTAACGGAGCAGCGGCGTTTTCGTGACACCGATTACTTTGTCCAGTTCTGAGCGGAAAGGACTCCGGGCTTCTTCGACCATTTTCTTCAATTCAGGATCTTCCGGATAGGTTTCAGGATCCACCTCCAGGAGTTGGTAAGACTGGTCTTTGATCTCCCCTTTCTCAACCACGAAATCCAATTTTCCAATAAAGGATCCAAATGCCCCGGGTTCAGTAACCCTGGCATGCAAACCCTGTATGGGCGTCCTGATTCTTTCGTGAGTATCTGCTCCGAGAATGTAGTCCACTCCTTTGGCATAGGGCGAGTTGGCCAGCGCCACCTGCTGGGTCAATCCAAGATGGGTGACCAGAATGACAAGATTGCACTTTTCGTATTCTCGGAGCAGGCGTACATACCGCTCCAGATTTTCTTCGGGCTTCGCAAACCGTATGCCTTCACTGTAGGCCGGCGATTGCCGGATGGGTGTCAGGGGATCATTATAGCCTATGAATCCGATTTTGAAGTTTCCAAAATGTCGAACCTGATAGGGTGGGAAGATCAATTCACCGTTGGAGGCATCACGGGTGTCGTGAAACATGTTGGCGCAAGTCTTGTTTGCGGTATAGCCGAACAGGTCTCTCATCATCATCTCCTTCCCATACACGACCTCCCAGTTGCCTGGCAACATCAGGTCATAACCGATATTGTTCATCAGCGGTACTATGGCCTGGCCCTTTGTCAGTGCCGCCACTCCCCCGCCCTGAAAACAGTCACCGCCGTCAATGAGCATGGAACGCTCCGGGTTTTGACGTCGCAGGACATTCACCATGCTCTTGAGCGTTGCAAGACCTCCTCTTTTCCTGTACACCGCCTTCCCTTTCTCCACAAAGAACTCGTCGTGCGTTAACAACTGGGCATGGATGTCGGCGGTGTGCAGCAGGCTGATGACTGTTGCCTTCCCATCCTGAATTGCCTTGTTGTGCATGATTTCCCTGTTCCTTGCCGCACCGTCCTCCGCCAGAAGGGCTGAGGCTGCGAGAGGAGACAGCAAGGAAGCCCCGATTACACCGAATCCTTTCCTAAGGAAATCGCGACGACTGTCATGGGCCATTGAAATATGATCATGCCTGCTCTCTTGAGAAAGGTTCCCTGGCAGGTGGCATCCACAATGACTGTCAGCACAATGATCTTTTTCCACGGATGATCTTCAATTATTCGGCAATAAAAATCATTGTCCCCTTTCTTTTACCAAGAATATGGAATTTCGTACAATTTTTTCCTGGGTGATCGTTCTGGGCAAGCCGGTTTAATTATTGCTTTAACTTTGCCAGCGTTTAGCCCATGCGGATCGCCAGGAAGATCATTCTATATACTGTTACCGCTATTGTTGTTCTCATCGGTGGCCTTGGCCTATCCATTTATTTCTTCAAAGACCGCATTATTCAGCGCTTTATCAGCGAAGCCAATAAGAGCCTGGGGACACCAATCAAAATCGGGTCGATTGACGTGTCGGCTTTTCAGGATTTCCCTAACCTCGCCATCGTACTGCGCAACGTATATGTTGAAGACAGTCACCCAGGTGAGTATCCCCTGCTTACTGCAAAAAAAGTATCCTTTGTGCTCAATCCGCTGGAAGTTTACCGGGGCCAGTACACCATCCGCGGACTTCAGCTATTGGAAAGCGAAACGAACCTTATTATTAACAAAGAGGGACAAAACAATTACACCATCATCAAATCCGGCGGGGGCACTGGCGGCGTGTCATTCGATCTCCAGAATGTCAGTCTGAACAAAACACTGGTGTCGTATGTAGACCTTGAAGGGGTTCTCCACCATGAATTTTCCAGCGAGGCTCTTGTTGCCACCATCGTGGCCAAGGGCGACAAGTATCACATTGTGGCCAAGGGAGATCTGGTAACAGAGCAAATCGGCATCAGCGGGTCGGTGTATTTTGAGAAGAAAGAGTTTGACGTGACCGCATCGCTGGACTATGACGACGCCCTTCGTAGTATTATCATAGCTCCCTCCACCCTGCAACTGGAATCCGCAAGTTTCGAAGTAAGCGGCAGCTACACCTGGAAAGATAAAAATCTGATAGACCTGAAGGCTTCGGGAAAGGAAACGAATATTGGAACGCTGCTGTCCTTCTTCCCGGTCAAGTCCACAACATCCCTTAGGAAGTATCAAAGCGAAGGCAATGTGTATTTCGACCTGGGGCTGCGGGGAGAAATATCGCCCAGGTCCAGTCCGGTGCTGAACGTACGTTTTGGGCTTGATAAAGCCACAATTTTTCATCCTGATCTTAAGGCTAAGATTGAAGAGGCGAATTTCAAAGGAACTTTTTCCTCTCCTCAGTTGAGTCGTTGGAACAAAGCCGCACTCACCCTTGAGGATGTATCAGGAAAACTTAACGGCGCGCCTTTCACCGGAAATCTCGATATCGAGAATCTCGAAGATCCTTTTGTTGTGGCCGACTTCCATGGGGAACTCAGCGCTGACGACCTTCTCGCCCTATTCCCTCGACAGGATGTATTTGAAGTGTCCGGAAAACTGAAGGCTGACATTTCCATGAACGGGCAAATTAATTTGCTCAAGGACAAAAGCACAGCGCAACTCGTGAGGACACAGGGCACCGTTACCCTGACCAACCTGGACTTTCTTGCCGGCAAGGGGAAACATCACTTTGCAAACCTGAACGGCACCCTGCAATTCAACAACAACGACGTGGCCATGAGCGAGCTGGCCGGAAAATTTGAGAACACAGATTTTCTGCTTAACGGCTTTTTCAAAAACGCCGTCACGTTCTTGCTGTTTGAAGATCAACCCATCGGCATCGAGGCCGATCTGAAATCCGAGTTTGTCGACGCTGACCAGCTGTTTGCCATCGGGTTGGCGGGAGAAACACCAGGGTTCAATATCTCCCCCCAACTGCATCTTAAGTTCAATTGCGACGTAAAGCGGCTGCGTTACAGGAAATTTCATCCAACGGAAATCCGCGGCGATCTTCTGGTTAAGAATCAACTGGCGGTCTCACGCAGCATCAAACTTAGGGCCATGGGCGGTGCAATCACCTTGTCCGGCATTGTGGATGCAAAAAATCCGAAGGCCATCGATTTGAGCAGTTCCGCCTCCTTTGACGGCATACATATTGACTCCGTCTTTTATGTCTTTGAGAATTTCCAGCAGGATTTCATCGGTTACGAACACCTGAAAGGCCAGGCTGTTGCCGACATTTCCATGGAGGGAACACTGCATGAAGATCTGCACCTTTATCCTGAGACCCTGGTTGCCGATGTGCATGCCACCATACGCAACGGCGAACTCAACGACTTTCAGCCACTCCAGAAGCTGAATAAATACCTGGATGACGAGGGACTCAGCAAGCTCCGGTTCGCTGACTTGTCCAACGACATACACATTGAAAACAGGACGGTGTACATACCACAGATGGATATCAGAACCAATGTCACCACCCTGCAGTTGAGCGGCACACATACATTCGACCAGAAAATCGATTATCGTGTGGTGGCCCCGCTGCGAAACAAGAAGAAGATCGACCCTGAGGAAGCTTTCGGCGCCATAGAGGACGACCTGAAGGGAAGATCAAAAGTGTACTTCCGGATCACGGGCACTACGGACCAATATGAAGTGAAGTACGATAAAGAGGCCGTCAGAAAGAAAATCAGCGGTGACATAAAAAAAGAAGTGCAGGAACTCAAAGAAGCGTTGAAGCTAAAGGGCAAGAAGAAAAAAGAAGTGGAGCTTGATAAGGATGAAGTCTTTGATTGGTGATGCTAACCTGGTTTCTGTTTCTGAGGTCACAGAGACTTTGCCTCGTTCCAATACACATCCATTTCAGCCAGGGTCATTTCACCCAGTTTTTTTCCATCGCGGGCTGAGGCCTGTTCAAGGTACTGGAATCGCCTGATGAATTTCTTGTTTGTCCGTTCCAGGGCCTCTTCAGGGTCGATGTCAATAAAGCGTGCATAATTGACCAGTGAAAAGAGCAGATCACCGAACTCGGCGGTGGCTTTCTCCTTATTAATTTGCTCCTTGTCCTGCGCCTGAAATTCTTCCCGGAACTCACGCATTTCTTCCTCCACTTTTTCCCAGACCTGCTCTCTTTTTTCCCAGTCGAAACCAACACCTCTGGCTTTGTCCTGCACACGAATGGCCTTTACCAGAGCAGGCAATGATTTTGGCACACCTTCCAGCACACTCTTATTGCCTGACTTCAGTTTGATTTTCTCCCAGTTTGACTTGACGGTATCTTCATCCTGTGCGACGACATCACCGTACACGTGCGGATGTCGTTCAACGAGTTTGTCACAAATGGCATTCAGTACATCCGCAATATCGAATTGATTCCGCTCAGAGGCGATGCGCGCATAGAAAACATTGTGTAGCATTAGATCGCCCAACTCCTTCCTCACCTCGGCGACATTGCCGTCCAGAATGGAATCAGAAAGTTCATAAGTCTCCTCAATCGTGAGGTGCCGCAGGCTCTCCCAGGTTTGCTTTTTGTCCCACGGGCAATTTTCCCGCAGTTCGTCCATGATGGTTAACAACCGATCAAATGCTTTCAGCTTGGCTTCACGGTTAAGATCGGGGGTTACTGGAGGCTTTTTCATAAACGAACTTAAGAGGTCGGATGATTGTTTTTTGAGTAACTTTGGGCAAGTTCTGATTCACAAGCCGACTGTCCAAATTCCAAACGCCATGACGCTGTTTCTGCTAACGCTTGCCATATTCGGACTCTTCTTCCTGTTGATGTCCGTCCGGTTGATATTTATCAAGAATGGCGAATTCAGGGGGACATGCGCAACTCAGAGCCCTTTTCTGGCCAAGCAAGGAATTGTCTGCGGTTATTGCGGCAGGACCATGGGTGAGGGAGAATCTTGTCCCAATGCAGATCAGCAGGATCCTGCCCTGGCGCCAATGCCGGAAATCGGGAAGTAAGGACTACCTCACATCTTTCACATTAATACCCTCATTCATCAATGAGCCTGATAAAATCCATCAGCGGGATTCGCGGTACCATCGGAGGCAGACCGGGCGATGCCCTCACTCCTGTTGATGTCGTAAAATTTGCGGCCGCATATGGCAGCTGGATCCATGCGCGAAAGGGTAAAAAGATTGTCATAGGGCGGGATGCTCGACTCTCCGGAGAAATGGTGAGCAGTTTGGTGGCTTCCACTTTGCTGGGCCTCGGCCTGGATGTTATCGACGTTGGATTGTCTACCACGCCTACGGTGGAAATGATGGTGCCCAAATGGAAGGCTGCCGGCGGAATCATTCTTACAGCCAGTCATAATCCTGCTCAGTGGAACGCGTTGAAATTGTTGAATGAGAAAGGAGAATTCATCTCGGCAGCCGATGGAGTTGCAATCCTTGCCCAGGCATCGAAAGAGGATTTTGAATTTGCCGAAGTGACCCATCTTGGGAAGTATTCACAGGTCAGCAATGCCATTCAACTCCACATTGAGCAGGTAAAGAAGTACAAGTGGGTGGATGTTGACGCGATCCGCAAGGCCAAATTCAAAGTGGTGGTTGATGCGGTGAATTCAACCGGGGGCATCGCCATTCCTGAGCTGTTGAAAGCTCTCGGAGTGAAAACCGTGAAGAAGTTGAACTGCGAGCCTACGGGCAAATTTGCTCATAATCCGGAGCCACTTCCTGAACATCTGAAAGGCATTTCATCTGAAGTAAAGAAAGGCAGATACGATCTTGGCATAGTGGTGGATCCGGATGTGGACAGGCTGGCTCTTATCCAGGAGGATGGCAAGCCCTTTGGCGAGGAATACACGCTGGTGGCCGTTGCAGATTTCATACTTACGAAGAAAAAGGGAAGCTCTGTATCCAATCTTTCATCCACGCGCGCGTTGCGCGACATCACAGAAAAGGCTGGTGGCAGTTATCATGCCGCGGCTGTAGGAGAAGTGAACGTAGTGACGAAGATGAAAGAAGTGAAGGCTGTTATTGGCGGCGAAGGTAACGGCGGCATCATTGTTCCCGATTTTCATTATGGAAGAGATGCCCTCATCGGGGTAGCTTTGTTCCTCACCCACCTCGCCAAATCCAGGATGAAAGCATCTGAATTGCGGAAGACTTACCCCCAATATTTCATCTCAAAGAACAAGATCGAACTCACCCCTTCCATTAATGTGGATCAGGTTCTTTCCAGGATTCGTGAACAATATGCTAAGGAGAAGATCAGCACCATTGACGGCGTGAAGATCGACTTTGAGCAACGGCTCGAGTGGGTTCACTTGCGCAAGTCCAATACAGAACCGATCATCCGGGTTTATGCAGAATCGGCAACGGAAGTTTCCGCCAATGCGCTGGCCAAAAAGATGCTTGAAGATCTGGCCAGGGCCGCCGGAATCGCATAGCGCTATGGACAATCAGGAACTGCTTTAGCTTCAATAAACAATAACACACTAATTTTGAGGCCATGTCCATATATCTAGACAATGCTGCCACCACTCCGTTGGACCCGGAAGTGTTTGACGCCATGAAACCCTTTCTTACGGAGGATTTTGGCAATCCTTCCTCGACCCATTCCCATGGCAGAAAAGTAAGGGCAGCCATTGAATCGGCAAGAAAGAAGGTGGCCGAGTTGCTCAACTGTACGCCTGGTGAAATCATCTTCACTTCGGGCGGAACAGAAGCCGACAATACCCTGATCCTGGGCAGTGTTCAGACCTATGGAATCCGTGATGTTATAACTTCCGCCATCGAACACCATGCCGTAATCCACACGCTTGAGACACTGGCCTCATTCGGAAGGATCAGCATACATCATGTTGATCTTGATGAAAAGGGTCACGTTGATTTCGCCCATCTTGAAGATCTGCTGAAGCGGTATCCCAATGCACTTATTTCACTCATGCAGGCCAACAACGAGGTTGGCAATCTGCTCGACATGAAACGTGCTGGCGAGCTTGCCCGTCAATATCAGGCCTATTTCCACTCTGATACAGTGCAGGCAATGGGACACTACCGGCATAACATGAAGGACCTTTATGTGTGCGGGATGACAGCTGCGGCTCACAAGTTTCACGGACCCAAAGGAATCGGCTTGATGTATATCCGCAAGGATCACAAGATCGGTCAGTTGATCCATGGAGGATCACAGGAGCGTGATATGCGCGGCGGTACCGAAAATGTTTATGGTATCATCGGATTGGCAAAGGCACTTGAAATTGCCTATCGCGATATGGATGCTCATACAAGGCATATCCGTGGGCTGAAGTCAAGAATGATCGACAAGCTTCGCGAGTTGATTCCCGGTGTGACCTTCAATGGCGATTCCGAAAATCCTGACCGAAGCCTGTATACCGTATTGAGTGTGAGCCTTCCCGAATCTGATGAAAATGATATGATACTGTTCAATCTTGATCTGCAGGGGATATCAGCGTCAGGCGGAAGTGCGTGCAGCAGCGGTGCCTCCACAGGTTCCCATGTCCTGAACGCCTTATACCCCGAATCAAGAAGAGGGGCTGTCCGGTTTTCATTCAGCAAATACAATACACCTGAGGAAATTGATCTGGCAGCAACAAAACTCTCGCAAATCTGCGGGGTTGCCGTCTGATATGGATGTTTCCTTCATTGGGTCGGGCAATCTGGCGTGGCATCTGGCACCTGCACTCGACAACGCAGGTTACGTGGTGAGGGAAGTGTACAGCAGGAATCCGAAACATGCCGCAGCCCTGACCGAACGTCTTTACCAGGCTGAAGTCAAGGCCAGCCTTGATTTTTCGACGAGCCGTTCGAGCCTGTTTGTGGTTTGCGTCTCAGATAGTGCTATTCGCGATGTTGTAACTGAAATAATTTTGCCGGAGGATTCCATTCTTGTTCATACTTCAGGAAGCATGCCGTTGGGTCTTTTGGATCTTGCTGCTGCTTCAGCAACCGGAGTGATATACCCGCTTCAAACTTTTTCGAAACATAAGAAGGTAGACTTCAGGAATGTGCCATTTTTTATTGAGAGCAATGATCCGGAGGCCGAAGTACTGTTGATGGGAATTGCGAAGATGCTGAGCGTCAACGTGAGGAAAATCACCTCTGATGAACGCAAAGCCTTGCATGTAGCCGCGGTTTTTGCCTCCAATTTTTCAAATTATATCCTGACCCTTTCCAAAGACATTCTTCAGGAAAACAGCATGGACTTTGACCTGGTCAAACCGCTGATTCAGGAAACCATTCAAAAAGTCCTCACGATCGGGCCTGAGCTTGCACAAACCGGCCCGGCCATGCGCGGAGATCTTGAGACGCTCGACCAGCACCTGGAAGCACTCAAAGACAAGGAACATCTGCTTTCCGTTTATAAGCTGTTGAGCCAGCAGATTATCGACCGGTATCAGGGATAATTTGTTCCCATCCTAACTGCCAGTTGCCCTCACTTTGCCGCCACACATCAAAGTGGCATTCGAACAGCGTCAGAATTATCTACCTTGATCCGGATAAACTTACATTCGCCATGAAGAAAATATTTCTCGTTGCCCTATCGATCTGGTCTGCTTCGGTATCTGGCCAGGGGATTCCCAGGGATAAGATGGACCCTGCCACAACTGAAGTGTGGGATCTAAAACCTAAAAAGATTACGCCGGGCGCACAACCCGGTGAGGCCCCGTCAGATGCAATCATTCTTTTCGATGGAAAGGACCTGAGCGCATGGTCATCTGCAAAAGGAGGAGATGCCCGCTGGGAGGTGAAGGACGGAGCCATGACGATTGTGAAAGGAACCGGTGACATCAAAACAAAGCAGGCCTTTGGTGATTTTCAACTTCACATCGAATGGCGGGCGCCGGAAAAAGTGGAGGGTGAAGGGCAAGGACGTGGTAACAGCGGAATCTTTCTTCAGGAAAGATATGAGTTGCAGGTGCTGGACAGTTATGAATCTGCAACCTATTCAAACGGTCAGGCAGGTTCTATCTATAAACAATCCATTCCTCTGGTCAACGCCTGCAGGAAGCCAGGTGAATGGCAGGCATATGATGTCATTTTCACTGCCCCCCGGTTCAGTGAAAATGGAAGGGTAATTACTCCTGCCTACGTGACTGTACTGCACAATGGTGTTGTGATTCAGAACAACACGCAGATCATCGGTCCCAGCGAGTTCAAGGGTATGCCGGTATACCAACCTCATGGCAAGGCATCCATCAAGCTGCAGGACCATGGCAATCCTGTAAGCTACAGAAATGTCTGGTTGCGGGAACTTTGACAGATTCACTGTGCTTCCCCTGGAATTGATTCAACAAAAAAAGTCAGGCTCCCCGCCTGACTTTCTCATTTGTTATTGCCAGAAGATTAATTGTTGGGTGTATTGGCAACCACTTCTCCATGGAAGCGCAGCATGACCACTCCGTTTTCCACGTTGGCCATCACGGTGATGGATTTATCGAAAGCGCCGGGAGCAGCTGCGTTATAAGTCGCTTTTACATAACCTTTTCCACCGGGAGGGATCGGATCTTTGGACCAGTCGGGGATGGTGCATCCGCATGACGGCTGGGCGTTGGTAATCACAATCGGAGCCTTGCCGGTATTGGTGAATTTGAACTCATGGGTAACCGGCACGCCCTGCTTGATCTTGCCGAAATCGAAATTCATATTGTCGAATGAAGCCACACCGGTTTCAGCCTTTTGGGCCGTGGCCTGACCATAGCTGGTCCCTACTATCAGGGCAAAAACCGCTAGAAACATTAAATTTTTCATGATTCTGATATTAATGGTTTAAAGGTACTGGGTTCCGTTGAACGCCACAAACATCGCATCAAAAGCTGCGCCAGTCTGTTAACGAGGACCAAATGAATGTTAATGACTTGTTAATCCAGTCACCCGGCGGATGTATACGCTTTACCTTTGGAAGGTGAGCCGTAATACACTCAGGGTCATTATTATTCTCGCTGCTGTCAGCATTGCAGGCATTGCCTTCACGCAGGTCTATTGGGTGCGCAAGGCTTTTGACATTCGCGAAAACCAGTTCAATCGTGACGTCAATACCGCTCTGGGCAACGTAGCCTCCAGGATTCTGGAAATCAATCGTGCACCTTCGCCTTCCAATAATCCTGTGCAGCAAATGGCCACCAATTATTTCGTGGTCCTGGTCAATGGTCCGATCGACGCCGGTATCCTTGAGTTCCTGCTGATTTCTGAATTTGAAAAAAGAAACATCACGGCTGAATTTGAATATGGAATATATGATTGTGCCGAAAGATGCATGGTGGGTGGCAATTACATTTCTCCGCGAAAAACAAAAGTGTCAGCTCATTTTCCTGAGACACCGCGACTCAATAATGACGGCTACTATTTTGCGGTCCAGTTCCCGGGCCTGCAGGCTAATCTCATCAGCCAGATGGGAATATGGGGATTCTCATCGGCTGTATTGCTTGTGGTTATATTCTTCTTCGTGTATACGATGCTCGTAATCCTGAAGCAAAAACGTCTTTCCGAGGTTCAGCGGGATTTTATCAACAACATGACGCATGAATTCCGGACACCCATTTCCACCATTGCCATTTCTTCGGAGGTTTTGAGGGATCCCGGCATTGTTCATCAGCCTGAGAGACTGCTCAACTATTCGACGATCATTCAAACAGAAGCGAACAGGCTCCAGCAGCAGGTGGAACGGGTTCTGCAAATGGCGCAGATGGAGAAGTCAAACGTGGGGCTGAAGCTGGAGGTCCTGGACCTGCACGCCTTGATACATGAAGCGGTTGCCAATCATCAACCCGCGCTGGAAGCCACCGGCGGTCAAATCTTCCTTGATTTATCGGCAGGCCATCCAATTGTCATGGGTGACAGGCTGCATCTTGCCAATGTTTTCTACAATCTTCTTGACAACGCGCTCAAGTACAATCAGGGACAGCCGCTCATCACCCTTAAAACGGCACAAGAGGGGAACAAGATCAGAATAGGTATCGGTGACAACGGGGTAGGGATTCCAGCTGATGCCCTGAAAAGTATTTTCAAAAAGTTTTACCGTGTCCCTACCGGCAATATTCATAATGTAAAAGGTTTTGGGATTGGTTTGAGCTACGTCAAATGGATAGCAGAGAAACTTGGAGGCAGTATTTACGTTGAAAGTAAACCGGGTAAAGGTTCAGTGTTTCACATGATATTTCCTCTCCATCAACCCTGAACAGGTATGACCAAAATACTTCTGGTTGAAGATGACCCTGCCCTCGGATTTGTCATTAAAGATAATCTGACCATCAGGGGCTTTGCCGTAAGTCTATGCAAGGACGGTGAAGAGGGCTATGAAGCCTTCAGTAAGGGCAAATTTGATTTGTGCATCCTCGATGTAATGCTGCCCCGAAAGGACGGTTTCACACTTGCCAGCCAGATAAGGGAAAAGGATACCAGGGTTCCTGTACTTTTTCTTACGGCCAAGTCTATGGCAGAAGACCGCATAGCCGGCTTTCGTGCAGGCGGTGATGACTACATTGTCAAACCTTTCAGCATGGAAGAGTTAATGCTGCGGATGGAAGTGTTTCTCCGCAGAAGCCAACCTACATCAACTGAAGAGACATTGAGAATTGGTCATTATGTCTTCGATTGCAGGAACCTTGTACTTCTTCATCCATCAGGCCCGAGAACGCTCACACACAAGGAAGCTGAAGTACTTAAGCTATTGTGCACCCACCGCGACCGGGTTCTGAAAAGAGAAGAGATACTCAAGAGCATCTGGGGTGATGACGATTACTTCATGGGCAGAAGTCTGGATGTTTTCATTTCAAAGCTCCGTAAATACCTCAAGTCAGATCCCGCCATCGAGATTGTCAATTATCATGGGGTGGGTTTCCGACTTCAGACTCAACCTTAGGGCTTCTCCGCGTGCCGGCATAGAGTTCATATTCCAATAAACGGCAGTCTAATTTAGCGCTGTAGAATTCTATCCGCCGTTTGGCTTTCAATCCTATTTTTTTGGCCAACTCCATATTACCGGTAAAAATGTAGCCCATGTATCCCTGGCAACTTTTCTTCAGAAAGTCCCCCAATTGCTCATAGGTTGTTTCCAGTTCCTTGAGTTCACCCAGCCGTTCACCATACTCCGGATTAAAAAAGATAACGCCAGGCGGTGACGGAATCGGCGTATCGCGAAAATCACAAACAGAAAACTCAAGACAGGACAGCACTCCTGCAGCTTCGGCGTTGACTTTTGAAATAGCGATTGCGTCTTCCCTGTTGTCAGTTGCAATGATCTTCAGACCTGGTCTCTCCTGTACCGAAGCCTTGATGCGTGCCAATTCTTCCTCATAGTAAGAAGTCTGGTAGCCCTTGATGTGCATGAATCCATAGGCGGGCCTGAACAAGCCGGGATAGCGGGAGGTGGCCAGTAATGCAGCCTCGATGGCTACCGTGGAGGAGCCACACATGGGATTAACAAATGGACTCTTCCGGTCCCACTGCGTTGCCAGCAAGGTTCCAGAAACAAGGGCTTCCAGCATGGGGGCCTTTCCGGGGATTTTGCGGTAGCCATGCTTGGCAAGCGTGTGACCGGAAGTATCGACAAAAACCTCGGCTCGTTCATCTTTCCAGTAGAGATGTACTACCGTAAAATCCAGCAATGGACCTGAATCCGGCCTTTGTCCCGATTGATTACGAATGCGGTCGGCGATGGCATCCTTGACTTTTACATTAATGAAGAGGTTGTTGTTAACCGTGAAATGGTCTACCGTGCTGGTCACACAAACATATCCGTTGGAAGGCACTACCTCCTCCCAGGCGTACGCTACGAGTGACCGGTATACATCATCAGGTTTATCTGAACGAAAAGTCTTCAGCGAATAAAGGACCTGGCTGGCACAACGAAGGCGAAGATTCAGATGAATGCAGTCCTTCATGGTCCCTTTTAACTCAATCCCGGTCGGAAACACACGATCAACCTGATAGCCCAATGCTTCCGTCTCCAACTTCAGGAATGGGGCCAGGCGTTTATTGCATGTAACGATGATCCGTGAGGGGTTTTGAAACAAATCCTTCATTTAAAAATGTCTTTGAGTACCTCAAGAGAACGAATTGGGCCAAGATTTTCCAGGTGCGTTCCGTAGAAGCGAATCAGGTGGTCGAGGAGATTTCTTCGTGTGTAATAGCTCATGGGGATCGGCTGGTCATACGGCGCCTGAAGCAAACATTCCAGCAACTCCTCTTCACCAGGCTCAGGGCGATGCCCGGCCAATACTTCCGAAGCCGTCTGTACTTCGAATCCCAAATATCGGCTCAGCTTGAGCAGGAAGAGAAGGTGAAAGTTTTCAGGCTCTTGTGTTTGATCCAGTGCAATAAAGGACGCCACCATAAAATCAGTCATTTCCTCCGTGTGGCTCTTTTCGCGTACCACCTTGTTCAGGATCTCGGTAAGGAAAATGGCAATAGCGGACTTTCGCAAGTCCTGATGAATCTGCCGGTACACGTGAACACACTTGACTTCTTTAATCCTCATCAGGTTTGCATTCTCGCGGTGGTAAACCACCATGTCGAGTAAAGTCAAAGGCTGGAACAAAGCCATTCTGCTTTTCTTTCCTGAACGCACTCCGTTGACAAGGTAGCCCTGTAGACCAGATGCTGCCGTAAAAATGTTGACTATGACTGATGTATCCCCGTAGCGTGTACAGCGAAAGACAATGCCACGGGTCTTCAGAAGCATGATTGATTATTTTTTGTTGCCCTCTTCCTGTCCAGAATCAAAGAGACATTTCCTTCACCCCTTTTTCAAACGTTCGACTCTTTCTTTCATTCCTTCCACGAATGCCTTCCGGCTTCTTGCCTCATAGGTGTCTTTCTCCCCAAGCATGACTTGCGCACTGGTATCATTCAGCCTGAAAGAATAGGAAGCCAATTCGCCTGTTTGTGCACAGATTGCGTGCACTTTTGTAACGAATTCAGCGACGGCCAGCAAATCAGGCATGGGGCCAAATGGTTTGCCTTCGAAATCCATATCAAGCCCCGCTACAATGACTCGCTTACCGGAATTGGCAAGCTGGTTGCACACATCAACAATTGCTGAATCAAAGAACTGGGCCTCATCGATGCCCACAACATTGCAGTCTCCTGCCAGCAGAAGGATATCACTGGCAAATTGTACAGGCGTGGACCTGATTGTCCGCTCGGAATGAGACACAATATTCGTTTCATGATATCGCCGGTCGATTGCGGGCTTGAAGATTTCGACTTTTTGTTTTGCGATAAGCGCCCGGTTCAGTCTTCTGATAAGTTCTTCGGTCTTGCCCGAGAACATGCAGCCACAAACAACTTCGATCCAGCCAACACGGCCCTCCGATTCTGTTCCTCCCAGCTGCGGTTCTATAAACATAGGTGCAAGTTAACGGTCGCCGTCAAATTCCCGATGTGGAGTTAACGCTGATTCAATACCTTTGGCCCTCAAACGATCACTCTTTGGAAATCATCTCTCGTTTGCCGGAAACCGGCACTTCCATTTTTACGGTCATGTCCAAAATGGCTGTGGAACATGGCGCCATCAATCTGTCACAAGGTTTTCCCGATTTTCCGGTTTCAGAGGCGTTGATAGAGTTGATTCATCAGAACCTGCTGGCCGGGCACAATCAATATGCGCCTATGCCGGGTGTACCCGCACTACAGCAGGTAATCGCAACAGCCGTGCATCGCAGCTATCAGAGACCCACAGACCCGGAGAAAGAAGTAACCGTGACGGCCGGTGGGACCGAGGCGCTGTTTGCAACAATTGCGGCGTTGGTCCACCCCGGTGATGAAGTTATTGTCTTCGATCCAGCCTATGATTCCTATGGGCCCTCTATCCGTTTGAATGGAGGAGTTCCAGTTCATATTGACCTGAATATGCCAAAGTTCTGGATCGACTGGGATGAAGTAAGGGCACGCATTTGTGACCGGACAAGGATGATCATTATCAATACGCCTCACAATCCTACGGGCACCGTGCTGCAGCAACGTGATCTGCGCGAGCTGGAGGATATTGTTGCCAGACACAACATCATCATTCTCAGCGATGAGGTTTATGAATGGCTCATCTTCGATTCAATGGAACATCAGAGCGTACTTAGATATCCTGCACTCGCAGAAAATGCAGTCGCAGTATTCTCTTTTGGGAAGACGTTCCATGCAACCGGATGGAAGGTTGGGTATGTGGTGGCTGCAGAAAATCTTACACGAGAAATCCGGAAGACCCACCAGTTTATTACGTTCAGTGTAAACACACCTGTTCAGCTCGCATTGGCTGAATACATGCGAAACCCGGAGAACTATATTCACTTGGGTCAGTTTTATCAGCAGAAGCGTGACTTCTTCCTCGACCAGATACGGGGATCATCATTTGAACCTCTCCCCAGTCATGGAACCTATTTTCAACTCATGTCGTATCGCAATGTTTCCATGAGACCCGATGTGGAGATGGCAACCTGGATGACTAAAGCACACAAGCTGGCCTCCATTCCCGTTTCGGTATTTTATAACAATAAGAGCGACCACAGGATACTTCGTTTCTGTTTTGCAAAAAGTCAGCAAACACTTTCAAAGGCAGGTGAAATCCTGAGAAAATTGTAATGGCCCCGTTAAGCGTCTCTTTGATTCAATCTGCTCTGCACTGGGAAGATCCTCAGGCCAATATGGCGATGCTGGAGGAGAAGATCTGGCAGCTTTCAGGTCCTGTTGATGTTATTGTCCTTCCCGAAATGTTCACCACCGGATTTACCATGAATGCATCATCGGTTGCCGAAGTGATGGGTGAGCGAACCTTCAGGTGGATGAAGCAGATGTCAGCTCAAACTGGCGCATTGCTCCTGGGAAGCTTTATTGCAAAGGAAAATGGCCGCTATTTCAACCGTCTATTGTGGATGGAGCCTGATGGGCAGTTCAAAACCTACGACAAGCGTCATCTCTTCAGAATGGCTAATGAACATCAGGCCTATTCACCAGGCTCAGTCCGGCTGGTGGGCACCTGGAAAGGGTGGAGAATCTGTCCATTGGTTTGTTACGACCTTCGCTTTCCCGTCTGGAGTCGCAACGGTTGGGATGCCGAAAACAACAGGATGAACTATGACTTGCTCATCTATGTTGCCAACTGGCCTTCTGCCAGGGTCACGCAATGGGATGCTTTGCTTAAAGCCCGAGCGATTGAAAACCTTTCATATGCGGTCGGTGTCAACCGTACCGGTGTTGACGGACTGGGTATCGGATACGACGGACACTCGGCAATATATGGTCCGCGCGGAGAAGTGCTGGGCTTCGAAGAAGAAAAAGAGACCATTCTGTCGGCTACCCTTGACCCGAAAATTCTTGCGCAATATCGCTCCAGGTTTCCTGCGTGGATGGATGCCGATTCATTCGAAATCAAATGAGGTCTTAACCTTCTAATTGCCTGAAAATACCGGTAATTTTGCGGCCTCAACAAAGCCTCCATGTCCAGCCGAAAAATCACCCGTGCCCTCATTTCTGTCTATAAGAAGGACAACCTCGAATCGATAATAGAGGCGCTGGCCTCCCAGAAAGTAGAATTGATCTCTACCGGGGGCACTCAGGAATTCATTGAAAAACTCGGATATCCTGTTACGCCAGTCGAGAAACTGACGGGGTATCCTTCCATTTTCGGCGGCCGGGTGAAAACCCTGCATCCGGCTGTATTCGGCGGCATTTTGTACAGGCGGGATGATGGAGGTGACCTGAGCCAGGCAAAGGAGTTTTCCATTTCAGGAATTGATCTGGTAATGGTTGACCTATACCCATTTGAAGAAACCGTATCACAAGGGGGTAGCACTGAGGAAATCATTGAAAAAATTGATATCGGAGGTATTTCACTCATTCGTGCTGCTGCCAAGAATTTCCAGGATGTACTCATTGTGTCCTCCAGAACGCAATACCAGGAAGCTCTCGACTTGCTCAGGAATAAGCATTGTTCCACAGAGCTGGAGGACCGACAGAGATTCGCCACTATGGCTTTTGATGTCACCTCGCACTATGATTCAGCCATTTTCCAGTACTTCAACCGCGATGCCGCAACATTGAGCTTCAAGTCAAGCCTTATGGGTGGCCGGGCGCTTCGCTATGGGGAAAATCCCCATCAAAAAGCAGTTTTCTATGGCAATCTGGATGAATTGTTTGAACAATTGAACGGTAAGGAGCTGTCCTTCAATAACCTTGTTGACACAGATGCTGCCATTCACCTCTTAAATGAGTTCCCTGATGAAACGGCATTTGTTATCATCAAGCACACCAATGCGTGCGGGGTGGCCACAGCACCCAGTGTAAAGGAGGCCTATCTCAAGGCATTCCAGGCGGATACGCTGTCAGCCTTTGGCGGGGTTCTGGCTACCAACAAGCCTGTAGACCTGGAAGCAGCTGAAGCCATGAATTCATTGTTTTTCGAAATTCTGGTGGCTCCTTCCTTTAGTCCGGAAGCCTTTGAGTTACTTAAAACAAAGAAGAACCGGATTCTCCTGAGGCAACTGCAGCCGGTTGCGCAGGGCAGGCAAGTAAAAACCCTTTTAAACGGTGTCGTTGAGCAAGACCACGACTGGAAGACGGATACGGAAGAAGATCTGAAAGTTGTGACGGAGCGGGTACCAACTGAAAAGGAAATCCGGAGCCTCCTGCTGGCCTCCAAGATTTGCAAGCATACCAAGTCCAATACGATCGTATTGGTGCAAGAGGGTCAGATGGTGGCCAGTGGTGTAGGGCAAACCAGCCGTGTGGATGCCCTCAAACAGGCGATAGAAAAAGCAAAAACGTTCGGGTTTTCACTTGACGGGGCGGTGATGGCCTCAGACGCTTTCTTCCCTTTTCCGGACTGCGTGGAGATTGCGTCGGCGGAAGGCATTAAGGCAGTGATCCAGCCGGGCGGTTCAATCAAGGATCAGGACTCCATCGACAGTTGCAACAAGAACGAGATGTCGATGGTATTTACCGGGTACCGGCATTTTAAGCATTGACTTGCATAACCCCCGATTATTTCTCGTAATTTCGGGGCAATTTTCAAATGCTTCCACAAGAACAAACAGGAAGGAGTAAACAAGCATGGGACTTTTCGATTTTTTCACCAGTGATATTGCAATCGACCTCGGTACTGCCAATACCCTGATCATACATAAAGACAAAGTGGTTGTGGACGAGCCGTCCATTATCGCACTGGACAAACTCAGCGGCAAAGTGCTGGCCATCGGACGTGAGGCCATGCAGATGCATGAGAAAACGCACGAGAACATCAAGACCATCCGGCCCCTTAAGGAAGGGGTGATCGCCGACTTTCACGCGGCGGAGATGATGATCCGCGGCATGATCAAGATGATTGATACAGGCAAGCGTCTGTTCCCGCCGTCATTGCGCATGGTAATCTGCATCCCTTCAGCCATCACGGAAGTGGAGAAGCGCGCAGTTCGCGACTCAGCCGAACATGCCAACGCGAAAGAGGTATACATGATTCACGAACCGATTGCAGCTGCTGTGGGAATTGGCATTGACATTGAGCAGCCTATTGGTAACATGATTGTCGATATCGGCGGTGGAACAACCGACATTGCTGTGATTGCCTTGTCGGGCATCGTTTGTGATCAGAGCATTCGCATTGCGGGTGATACCTTTAACAGGGACATCCTTGACTACATGCGCAGGCAGCATAACCTGTTGATAGGAGAACGTACTGCTGAACGCGTCAAGATTGAAGTGGGCTCGGCGCTTACCGAACTGGATGACGGTCCGGATGACTATGAAATCCGCGGACGCGATCTCATGACTGGTATCCCCAAAACGATCAAGATTTCCTACAGCGAAGTGGCTTTTGCACTGGATAAGTCGATCTCCAAACTGGAAGAGGCCGTGCTCAAAGCGCTCGAACTTTCACCGCCCGAACTTTCCGCCGACATTTACGAGCGCGGAATATATCTCACTGGCGGTGGTGCCTTGCTCAGAGGTCTGGACAAACGACTTTCCCTCAAGACCAAACTTCCTATTCACGTGGCCGATGATCCGTTGAGGGCCGTAGTAAGAGGAACAGGGGCAGCTTTGAAAAATCTGAATCATTACAGAAAAGTGTTGATGACCTGATGCATGCAGCGTCTGCTTAACTTCCTGTATGAGTATCGTGCGTTTTTCACGTTCCTTCTGCTGGAATTCCTCTCTGCCTGGATGCTGGTGCTAAACAATGATTTCCAGTCAACAGCATACTTCAATACTGCCAACGGCTTAACCGCCAACATCATAGGTTTCTCACAGAAAGCATCAGCGTATTTTTCACTGGGAGATGTAAATACAGAACTGTCGCGGGAGAATGCACAATTGAAAACCGCTCTTGAACTTCAGCGGCAACAATCCCGCAATCCATTCACCTCGCAGGACACCGTCATCAGGTATGAATTTACAAGTGCAAAAGTCATCAACAGTTCGGTTGCCCAGTTCAAGAATTTCATCACCATCAACAGGGGAATAGATGCCGGGATTGAGCCCGGCATGGCGGCCATCAGTACCTTCGGTGCAGTTGGCAAGGTGAAGGCAGTGTCAGAGCATTTCGCTGTGCTGATTTCCATTCTTAATATTGATGAACAGGTATCCAGCGTTCTGAAGCGCACCGGCAGCATCGGTACGGTACAATGGGATGGAACAGATCCCCGCACGGTAAACTTGCTTTATATACCGCGACATGTAGTCCCTCAGGCTGGAGATACTGTCGCCACTTCAGGGTACAATGCTGTCTTCCCGGATGGTGTCTTAATCGGTATTGTGAAAGATGTCAAACTCAGGGAAGAGGCCCCGTTTTATGACATCAAAGTGGAATTGGCGCAGGACTTCACGCGGTTGTCGTATCTGAAAATTGTAAAGAGCCGCCTGAAACAGGAGCTGGACTCACTTGAGGTGGTAACGAAGGGAAAAGAACCATGAACCGGTCTGCCATATTTATTGTCATTTCATTTGTAGTCTATCTGCTGGCACAGGTCATGCTGTTCAGACAATTGGTGCTGTTCAACACAGCCTTCTGCTTTCTCTACGTAGCATTTGTGTTGATGCTGCCCATTGAGACGAATAACCTGGCTTTGATGTTAATTGCCTTTGTCTTGGGCTTCCTGGTGGATGTATTCTACGATAGCCTGGGGCTGCATGCCATGAGCCTGGTCCTGATCGCCTATCTCCGCAACTACTGGCTTGTCACCATTACACCCCAGGGCGGCTATGATGCCGGAGAAGGGCCTACCCTGGCAGCGAATGGATTGCAATGGTTTCTGGTTTATACCCTACCCCTCCTCTTTATCCATCATTTTGTTCTCTTCTTCACGGAAGCGGGTGGCTTCCGGGTCTTTTGGTTCACCATGTCGAAGGTGATGTCGAGCCTGCTTTTCACACTCTTTGTTGTACTATTTTTACAGTACTTTTCTTTTGACAGAAGACGATGAACGAGGGGAGGAAAGAGATATTTCAGGTTGTCATTGTGCTGACCGGACTGGTCTTCCTGGTCAAACTTTTCTTCATTCAGGTTGTCAGCAGTCACTATGCAGAAATGGCCGACAGCAATGCCATTCTCCGGCAGGTGGATTACCCATTCCGCGGCCTGATTTACGACCGCAATGGCAAACTCATCGTCTATAACTCACCCGAATTCAAACTGGAAGTCCTGCTAAAGGATGTCAGGAATTTTGATTCAGCCAAATTTTGCAGTGTCTTCTCCATGTCAAGGCAAGAACTCAGGAAAGCCTTCAAAGACATGAAGGGGAGAAAGGAGTTCTCTCCGTATAAGCCCACCGTCTTCCTCGACCAACTTTCCAACGCCGACTATGCCAGGGTACAGGACTATCTGGATGAGTTCCCGGGATTCTATGTTCAGGCCCGGACCACCCGGGCATATTCTACCACAGCATTAGCCAACACCCTCGGCTACGTAAGTGAAATCAGCAAGACGCAGCTTGAAAAGGATCAGCAAAGGATTTACCGGCAGGGCGACTACATCGGACAAAGTGGAATAGAGGCCTACTATGAACAGCAACTCCGTGGGGTACGGGGGGTGCGGTTCAAGCTGCGTAATGTGAAAGGTATCATCAAGGGCTCGTTCAAGAACGGAGCCTATGATACGCTTTCCATCCCGGGCGAGGACCTGGTGACCGGTATCGATCTTAACCTGCAACTGTACGGAGAAAAACTGATGAGGGGTAAGTCAGGAAGCATTGTTTGCATTGAACCATCCTCCGGTGAGATTCTTGCCCTGGTATCAGGTCCCTCCTACGATCCCAGCCTGCTGACAGGGAAGCAATACAGCTCAAATTTCAAGCTCATCAGCAGCGACACCAACAAGCCATTGTTCAACCGGCCGCTTATGGCTCAATACAGGCCGGGCTCCATCTTCAAGATTGCGCAAGCCATGACAGCCTTGCAAGAAGGGGTCATCACGCCTGACACCAGAATCACCTGCGACCGGACGATCATCAATTGCCACGGAGCCCACAGCTATGAAGATCTCAGGGGCGCCATCGCCAATTCATGCAATCCCTATTTTCATAATGTGCTCAGGCGGATGCTGAACAAAGGTGAGGTAAATGATCCTTATAAGGATACGCGGATCGGGTTGTCGGAGTGGGACAAGCACATGGCAAGTTTCGGATTTGGAAAGCCATTGGGCATTGACCTCCCTAATGAAAAAGGCGGTCAGATACCCTCACCTGAAATGTACGATCGTGCCTACAACAACCGTCCCTGGAAGTTCTCCAACATTTACTCCATTGCCATTGGCGAAGGCGAAAATCTCGTGGTGCCTATTCAAATGGCCAACTTCGCTGCCACTATAGCCAACAAGGGCTATTATATTACCCCTCACATTGTCAAAGTCGTTGGAACCAGCGGAAAGCCTCTTCCAGCCTATCTTGAAAAACACTATACCACGATCGATTCATCTTATTTCCGGATAGCCGCTGATGCCATGCAACTGGTGGTGGAGGCAGGAACAGGGCAATACCGTGCCAAACTCCGGGATATTGTAGTGTGCGGAAAGACCGGCACTGTTGAAAATAATCCGCCACTCCATGACCACTCTGTTTTCATTGCATTTGCGCCAAGGGTGAATCCCAGAATTGCAGTTTCGGTCTATGTGGAGGATGCAGGGCAAGGTGCGCGGGCAGCAGCGTCGATAGCATCCCTCATGATAGAGAAATATCTCCTTGGCAAGACACAGCGGCAATGGATTGAGGACTATGTGTTGATTGGTGACTTCGGCGACAAGGACAATTGAGAAGGGAAGACAACATATCAGGTACACTAGACTGGCCCACCATTGGCCTGTACTTTCTCCTCGTCCTGATGGGTTGGCTCAACATCTATGCCGTCGTGTACGATGAAGGCACGCATCAATTTATTTTCAGCCTGTCATTGAACTCCGGGCGCCAATTAATCTTCATACTCGCCTCCTTCATACTTATCAGCGGTATCGTTATTCTGGATTTGAGATTCTACGAGGCGTTTGCTTATGTGCTTTACGGAATCATTATCGTATTGCTGTTCCTTGTCCCGATCATTGGCAAAGAAGTTGGAGGAAACAAGGCCTGGCTTGGTGTAGGTTCGTTTGGCGTTCAGCCGTCAGAATTCGCAAAGTTTATCACAGCACTGGCGGTAGCCAAATACATAGGCTCAGTGGGCTTCAGAATGGACAGTATGCGCAATCAGATGATGCTCTTCGGACTGATTGGCTTGCCCATGGCACTCATACTGCTTCAGAAGGATACAGGAACGGCCCTTGTTTTCACTTCCTTCATTTTTGTCTTCTTCCGTGAGGGGATGTCGCCCTTTCTGATGATTGTGGGTCTCTGTGCAGCCGTTCTCTTCATCCTGACCTTGCTGATTCCCAATCAGCTTTATTTGCATGGGGCTATTTTGGTTATCCTGATTCTCCTCATCGCCTTCGGCAAAAAGAAGGTGAAGCGCATCCTTCTGCTTACGTTCGGTGCCATCATTATAATGGGAGTAATCGAAAGTGTTGACTACGTCATAACCGATGTGCTCAAACCTCATCAACAAAACAGAATCAAGGCACTGATCAATCCTGATGCTGATCCACTTGGATTTGGATGGAACGTGACGCAGTCAAAAATCGCCATCGGCAGCGGGGGCTTCGCCGGTAAGGGATTCCTCAGGGGCACTCAAACCAAATTTGACTTTGTGCCGGAACAAAGTACTGACTTCATTTTTTGCACGATCGGCGAAGAGCACGGGTGGATCGGAAGCCTTCTCGTCATCGGGCTGTTCGTGACCCTGCTGTTAAGAATCATATACCTTGCCGAGAGACAGAAGAATCGCTTCACACGGGTGTATGCCTACAGTGTGGTCAGCATATTCTTCTTCCACTTTGCCATCAACATTGGCATGACTATCGGGCTATTTCCCGTGATTGGCATTCCCCTTCCCTTCTTCAGCTATGGAGGGTCTTCATTATGGGGATTCACCATCCTGCTCTTCATCCTGCTGAAACTGGATGCGCACAGGGGTCAGGTGCTGCAAAGGATATAGGTGCTGAGGGAACAGTAATCAGGCAAATCTTCTCTGAACAATTTCCATAAACTCCTGGTATTCCTCCGTGTCCTTGTTCCATTCACCATGGTTATTGGAAAGATAGCTCAGTGCCTGCTGAATATTATCCAGCTGATCAAGCCGCTCGATGGCATCCGAGAATAGCTCAAAGTCACCATTAAAGAGAATTTTGGTGAACATGAATTTCTGGTTGATCGTCAGGGAGTCTTTGATTTTCTTCAGTTTTTGGAAGTCTTCAGCCAGTGTAGAGGTGGATGGTCTGACCAACTGATCGTAGAGTGTCGTTTGGGCCCCTGCGACCTTCTTTACTTCAGCTTCGGGCTTGAGGGCAGGCTTAGACTGCTCCTTTTGTATTTCAGGCTCTTTTCTTGAAACGGGTTGCTCCTTCTGGATAGGGGCCGCACTCTCCTTCTGAACGGCTGCAGGTGCTGCCGGTTCCTCAATACCCTCGTAGAAAGCTTCCAGTCTCACCGGGACAACCCGGGAAAGTTGCTGCAGGTAGGGCTCCACATCCTCCGGCGTGAAATTCACTTCCTCAAGAATATGATCAAGCATAGCAAACGCCTCATTCCCCGGAACCGTAACCAGTTTTTTATCATCCAGCGTTTCGAGCAGACGCTCCAGTGGCAATCTGTTGATGCGGAGGAATCTCACCTGCGACCTCAGATCTTCAATCCGGACATGTCCACCATGAACCTGATCCAGTGTATCGGCAAAGAAGTCATAGGGATCCAGAATCAGATAAAGAGTCTGGCGAACGGCCTTCTTCAGCAAAGGCTGAAAGTTTTCCCTTGAAATGGATATGTGATTTGAAAGAAGGTTCTGAAATTGTTCAAGGGCGGCAGTCACTTCCTGGGCCGCGTAGTCAAAAAATGGGCTCTTCAGTTTGTTTGCCTCCAGCTTCCAGGCACCAAGCAGTTCATGGAGAATCATGAGGTTCACCTGCTGCAGTTCTGTAACCTTCAATATTTCCGGACCCGTTATCTTTTCCTTAGACAGGAAAAAAGAAGCTGTTACCTTCGATGCGAAATCGTCACTAAAGTCTTCAAGCGCTTTTAAGCTGATCTTTTCGTCCATGAGCGCTGGGCTAATGAGAAATATGTCTTTGGTAAAGATAACAATAGAAAACCTCGGACAAAAAGAGGTCGATGTACCGTCGCCTGGTGTCAGCGCCCTTTCTTGTTTTCAGTTGGCCCGTATCGACTGGATGCATTCTTGCGGAGGAAAAGGAAGGTGCACCACCTGCAAAATGATTGTTATTGAGGGGCAGGATCGACTTTCTGAAGAGTCCCCCGCTGAGCTCATGTATGAACGCCAGGGGCAGTTAAAATCAAACGAAAGACTGGCATGTCAGGCGAAAGTCTGGGGAAGCATTAGAATCCGGGTGCCAGGCGGTTCCAAACTACCTCACATGAAGTACTCAGACTGACCTATTTTCTCAGCGGTGCCAGAATCCTGTATTCTGTATCGACGTCACCGCGACTGATATCATTGAGTTTGCCTTTGAGCATTCTTCTTTTTAGAGGGGATAGATAATCGATGAACATCTTTCCTTCAAGGTGATCATATTCATGCTGGATGATCCGGGCCTTCATGCCATCATAGACCTCATCAAACTCCTTCCAGTTTTCATCCACATACTTGATCCTCAGCTTCCCCTGGCGGGTAACATTCTCCCTGATATTTGGAATGCTCAGGCATCCTTCCTCAAATTCCCACTCTTCTCCGGACTCCTCGACGATCAAGGGGTTAACAAATACCTTTCTGAACCCCGTCATATCTTCATCATCAACTTCCAGCGTGGTGCCATCCACTACAAACACGCGGACACTTTTGCCAATCTGGGGCGCTGCCAGTCCGATGCCATGTGCCGCATTCATCGAATCGAACATATCCTGCGCAAAAGCGAGGAGGTCCATGGAGCCTTTTTCGATCTCCCGGGCCCGTTTCCTCAGAATGGGATCACCATAAACTACAATCGGATAAACCATGTACTCACACTTCAGGGCGCAAAGTTACTAATTTGTAAGGATCACTTGCGCATCTCCATGTACGACTGAAGTATGATGGTGGCACTCACTTTGTCAATGTTTGCTTTGTCCCGCCGATCCCTCCTTGTGCTGCCGGCCCGGATCATAGCATCCTTTGCCAATGAACTTGTGAAGCGCTCATCCACGAAAGTTTGGGGTTTATCCGGAAATTTTGTTTTGAGTGATTCTGCCAAATTGCGCACGTGAGGTGCCATATCCGAATCACTGTTGTCGAGCCGTTTAGGCATACCGATTACCAGCAATTCCACCGCTTCCTTTTGGAAATATGCTTCGAGATAAGCAAGCAGGCGGCTGGTTTCCACGGTCTCCAGGGCTGTCGCTATAATCTGCTGCGGGTCTGTAACCGCAAGCCCGGTACGCTTTGTGCCAAAATCGATTGCCAGAATTCTTCCCACGGCCGGTAAAGATAGCCTAACTGCGGCTTCTTCAGGACCGGATGGTTTGTACAGAATATGAACTTTGCCCCATCTTTACCGTTTAGTCAGGAAGATAATCTATGAACGAACCCACCAATTCGCCTCGCCAGGCCGCCCTCCCGCTGGTACTTTCTATCGGGCTGGCAGCCGGTGTGCTGATCGGCGCTGGCATCAATTCAGGCACCGTGCCGGGACCGACCGATAAAGACTTGTCCAAATTCAGGGAGGTCATGAGTCTGATCCGTGATGAATATGTCGATACTACTTCAACCGACGCCCTGGTGGACGATGCTATTCAGCACATGCTCGACAAACTGGATCCCCACTCGTCCTACATACCGGCAAGTCAAAGGACGGAGGCGAACGAGGACCTTCAGGGCAATTTCGAAGGTATCGGCATAGAATTCAGCATCTTCCACGATACACTCGTGGTGGTGTCCCCCGTCAGCGGCGGTCCTTCTGAGGCGGTGGGGCTGCGATCCGGCGACCGGATAGTAAGGGTGGGTGATAAAAACATTGCCAATGTCGGGCTTACCAACCCACAGGTGATGAAACTCCTCAAGGGCCCCAAGGGTACCGAAGTCAAAGTTGAGATTCAAAGAAAGGGAATAAAGGAACTGCTGAAGTTCTCCATTATCAGGGACAAAATTCCGCAGCAGTCAGTGGACGTAGGCTATATGCTTGAACCCGGCATTGGCTATATCAAAGTGAACCGTTTTTCACAGACCACACATCACGAATTCAGTTTGAAATTGGATACGCTGAGAAAACAAGGTATGGTGAAACTTGTACTGGATCTGCAAGGCAATCCCGGTGGCTACATGAACCAGGCCATCGACCTCGCCGACGAATTTCTTTCCGCCGGCAAAACCATTGTGTTCACCAAGGGAAAGGATTCAAGGTACAACTCGAATGCGGAATCAACGAGCAAAGGAAGCTTTGAACAAGGCGACCTGATTGTGCTCATCAACGAGGGATCAGCCTCTGCATCAGAGATTCTTGCAGGTGCCCTTCAGGACAATGACCGCGCGCTTGTCGTGGGAAGAAGATCCTTCGGAAAAGGACTGGTGCAATCACCCTTTGATCTTGACGACGGCTCCGAACTTCGCCTTACCATTTCCAGATACTACACGCCCAGTGGAAGATCGATTCAGAAACCGTATGAGGATATGGAAGAGTACTCCAAAGACATTGTCAAACGTTACCATCATGGCGAATTCTTCCATGCTGACAGCATCAAGTTCAACGACTCACTTAAATACCATACTGTCAACGGCCGTAGTGTTTATGGAGGAGGGGGAGTCATGCCTGACTATTTTGTGCCGCTTGATACGACTCAAAACAGTCATTACCTGAATGAGCTATACGTCTCCAACACCATTCAGGAATACACCTTCAACTACGCAGCCCAGCACAAAGTGGCTTTGACCAAAATGGGTTATGCGAAGTTCTATCAATCCTTTGACGTCAGCGATCAGATGCTGCAAGAGCTAATGCAACTTGGTGTCAGGAATAAAGTACCCGCCGATATGAAGGACCTTCAAAAGCATAAGCGCATTTTCCAGATCAACGTGAAGGCTCAGATTGCCCGTAAGATCTGGAACAACGATGGCTTCTACCCAATCTATAATGAGAGCAATGAAATCCTGCAGCAAGCGCTGAAACTCTTTGATCGCATCCCTGATCTGAACCGGACCCGGATGTAGATTTCCGGAACAAGGGATTTTCATACCTTAGTTTGGAGAAACAGGAAGGCTATGTACTATCATCGACTGGGTAAAATTCCACACAAGCGGCATACGCAATTCAGGCAAGAGGACGGGTCACTATATAAGGAGGAGCTGGTCAGCTCGGAAGGATTTTCCGGTATCTACTCAATTTTGTATCACACTTATCCGCCAACGCAAGTCAAAAAGGTACTGCAGCCTGAAGCCTACGGCCCGAAAATCATCGACAAATACGGCTTGCTTCAGACTCACCTGAACACTTCCAAAACCGGAACAACAGGCGAGGACTATTTATCGGCACGCAAGGTGCTTTTGATGAACAACGATTGCTCAATAGCCTTGTGTTCTCCCCGGAAGAGAACAATGGACCATTTCTACAAAAATGCCGAAGGTGATGAAGTACTGTTCATCCATGACGGCAGCGGAATACTGATCAGCCAGTTTGGAAGGCTGAGCTTCCAGCAAGGGGACTATGTGGTGATTCCAAGGACTGTAATCTATCGACTCGAGTTCAACGAAGGGCCGCTGCGATTGCTGATTATAGAGTCGGCCTCTCCGATAGAAACAGTGAAACGTTACCGCAACGACCTGGGGCAGCTGTTGGAGCACTCACCTTACTGCGAGCGCGATATACGACCTCCGGATGAATTGATAACAGACCTGTCAAAAGGTGAACACCTTGTGAAAATCAAAAAGCAGGGACATCTTCACAACTATGTCTATGAATTCAGTCCGCTGAACATTGTAGGATGGGACGGCTTTCTTTGGCCCTACGCTTTCTCCATTCATGACTTCGAGCCGATAACCGGTCGAATACACCAGCCACCCCCCGTTCACCAGACATTCCAGGCACACAACTTTGTTATCTGCTCATTTGTGCCCAGACTGTTTGATTACCATCCGGAAGGCATTCCGGCGCCATATAATCACAGCAATATCGACAGTGATGAAGTGCTGTATTATGCAGAGGGAAATTTCATGAGCCGGCGCGGTATCGAGCGTGGTTCCTTCACGTTGCACCCCGGCGGGATTCCGCATGGCCCTCATCCGGGCACTGTAGAAAAGAGTATCGGAGCAAAGGATACCAAGGAACTCGCAGTCATGATCGATACCTTCAGGCCTCTATTTCTTACTGATGACGCCAAGGCCTTTATTGATCCAAATTACCCGATGAGCTGGAACGATACCGCGGCAGGTTTTAACGAAATCAATACACCATGAAGACTTTACTTGTAATGATGTTCCTTATGGTTGGGGTTGCCGCAAAAGGACAGCCGCAACTTACGGGTGCGTGGAAAACTACCGGGGGAGATCAACAATACATAATGATTCTGAGTGAACGCCAGTTTTCGGTTCTAGTTCAAAATGCGTCCTCACAGGCTTATATTGGAACATATGGCGGAAGCTGGCGGATTGAAAGGAGTGATTTTATTCAAACAATTGAATTCAGCACTATTCAGCCCGAATCGATAGGAAAAGATGAGAACCTCAGATTTCATCTAAAGGGTGGGAATCTTGTTCTTGAGCAGGACAAGAAAGTTTTATCCTACACACGGATTGATGACGGGAAACCTGGCCAACTGGCCGGAGCCTGGCTCATCACCGGCAGGATGACCGACAAAGGAATGTCCAATATGACTCCTGGTGCAAGGAGAACCATGAAGATTCTTTCAGGAACGCGGTTTCAGTGGATCGCTTACAATGTGGAGACCAGGGAATTTTTTGGCACTGGAGGAGGAACTTACACTACCGAGAATGGCAAGTATACGGAGCACATAGAATTCTTTTCCCGCGATGCCAGCCGCGTAGGGATGAATCTTCAATTTGATTTTGCAATTGAAGATGGTCATTGGCGTCACAAGGGGTTGAGCAGCAAAGGTGAACCCATCGACGAACGATGGACACACAGGGAACGGATTGCCCTGAAATGAATTCAATCGTCTTGCCGATCCAGGTTCGTTGGTCAGACATTGATCCAAACCGGCACGTGCGACATTCCGTCTATTATGATTATGGCGCCTACGCCCGTGTCGCTTGTTTTGCGCAGCTTGGGCTGACGACCATGAAACTGGAGGAAATGCGCATAGGACCCATTCTGCTCCGCGAAGAGGCCGTGTTCCGGAAAGAAATAAAATTCGAAGACAAGCCTTCCATCGACACCGCATTCAGCCGCGCAACCGATGATTTCTCTCGATGGAGCATTCGCCATCAACTCTTTAAGGAAGACGGCAAGCTGGCCGCCATTCTCAATATGGATGGCGCCTGGATTGACCTCGGTAAGAGAAAGCTCGCGTCACCCAATGAATTCATCCTGGGTATTCTTGGGCAGATTCCAAGAACCAGCGACTTTGTCTGGATAGACCGAAAGACAAGCTAACGGGAGACTTTATCTATCCGCCTTGTTCTTCGTTACCCATTCCTTTATTACGCGAGGAAAATGCTTGTACTCTAGCTCATGGACACGTTGTGCTATTTCTTCCGGCGTATCATAAGGTTCCACTTTACATCTGGCCTGAAAAAGTATCTCCCCTTCGTCGAAGTGTTCATTCACTTCGTGGATGCTGATACCCGTCTCTGTTTCGCTTGCTGCCTTTACCGCTTCATGAACTTTACTCCCATACATCCCTTTTCCACCAAATTTGGGAAGCAAGGCCGGATGTATGTTGAGGATGCGCCGGGGATAAGCAGACAGAATGGTGCCTGGTATCAGCCAGAGGAACCCTGCCAGCACAATGTGGGTAATGGCATTCTTCTGCAGCCACCCCAGTACATCTGAATTTCTGAATTGTTCTCGGTTAAAAACTTTTGCAGGAACTCCGAAACGCGCAGCCCGATCCAGCACACCGGCATTGGGGTTGTTGCTCAGGATCAAAGCGATAATCACGTTCGGGTCATCTTTGAAATACCTGAGAATAGCTTCTGCATTTGTGCCTGTTCCTGAAGCAAAAATGGCAAGCCTGGCAATTGATTGATTCTGCATGAGATTTTAAAGAAAAGCCATACTTCCAATACCTGCCAGCATGATCCATTTGCAGAACCTGCTTAGCAACTGAAAATCCCGTTTGGTGTCAGCCCTGATCAGCCATATCACGAGAATCAGCATGGGTACAAACAGAAATCCGATAAAGAATCCCATTGGCAGGGGTGTGATCAATTTGTGCAGCAGAACAACTGAAATAGCAAATAACAGGAGGAGTGCGTATGTAAATTGTTTGGTGGGTCTGACTCCCCAAAGAATAGGCAAGGTCCGGCAGCCAAAAGTATCATCACCCTTCAGATCTTCAACGTCCTTGATGATCTCTCTTACCAGAGTCATGAAGAAAGCAAACAGTGCATATACGCAGACAAGCGCGGTCAGTGGCGGGTACAGCACGCTGACCATGAGCACTGTTGCGCCGGTAAGAAGGGCAACAACGAAATTTCCGACAAACGGGAGACGTTTCAGTGCATTTGAGTATAGCCATAAGGCAAAAACAGCCGCCACCTGAATAACTCCGATCTTCCATGACAAATAAGTACCCAGCATAATTCCGACCGCCGACAGGATGACATGAGACATGAGGGCCAATCGCCTGCTCATTTCCTTGCCGATCACCACTCTTTCAGGCTTGTTGATGAGATCGATTTTAACATCGTAGTAGTCGTTGATGATGTACCCGGCTGCCGCTATGAGAATCGTCGACATGGAAAGCAAAAGGAGTCCCGGATCTTTGAGCGTCTCATGATGTACAATGAACCACGCTGTACAATATTGAGTAATTCCCACTATCAGAAGGTTCCAGAATCTGGTAAGACGGAGGAAAGTAAAGAGCGCCGGCATCCGACACAAAAGTAAGGAAAGAACAACCGAATTACGGCTCGAAAAAACACACCGAACCACCCACCCAGGTTCTGTCCTTGTTGTATTTCACGCCGATCATTTCACCGCGACTAAGCCTCGCAAGATTTGTAATGAGTACAGGTCGCGGCTGATTATCTTCCCAGATGAACAATAACCGAATTTCAACTTTTACCAGGCCGTCAGGGGCCTGGATTGAAGGATGATAATCCACTTTGCGCTGCAACATGTAATTGTGTCTCTCCTCCTCCGGTATGGCAATAAGGTCGGCCTGCGTTACGTGGAAGATCACGCCGCTTCCAGAGAAAGAAAACAAGGGCTTCAGCACATAATTTTCAAGGTCAGACGGAAATTTGTCAAAGTCCGAAAGAAACCTGCATTCCGGTATATAATGACTTGAAATCAGAGGCATGGTGAATTTCGAAATCCTGAAAAACCAGTTGGGATGACCAGCCCATTCGACATCAATATCTTCTGTGAGATGAAAGGTCATATCCAGGTCATTCCTTTTTACCATCTCGTCGAAAATCACGCGGTTATAAATCCTCCTGACCTCGGTGCGACAGCCTGAACGGTAGTAGTAAAGCCTTCTGCCTTCACGAATCACATCACCAATATGCACGGGTTCAATTTCCGTTATTTCGCGGGTGGCAAGAAAGTCAACTGCCGTATTCTGCTTCATGGGATCGATTTCCAGCAAAATCACATTTTCCGGATCGCAATCATGAAGTAATACTTTCCTCAGATTCTGAGCATAGGTCTGCGAAGACATTCCAAAATGGCTCTGCCAATCAGCCGGAACCTTGAAATGCTCTCTGTACTTCTGTGAAAGGACATCCTGCCATCCGTACAGTGAAGGGAATCCCTGCATTTCAATGAGTCGTGGCTCCAACCCATTTGGCGTCCTGATAACAGCAAAATCGAGTGCCAGAAATAATGTGTGGTCGGTCTCATTCGGGACATCCAGGGAGGGCGGAATAGCTGCCTGTGTCAACTTCTTGAGATCAGGCCTTACCAAAAAGTCAATTATTTCATTTGAGGCCTTTAACAATTGATCCTTGAATTCCCTCCCAACAAAAACAGGTGTTTCTGCCACCCTGAATGTTATGGGTTTGTGAAACCGGTTATCCAGGTCAGCCAGAAAATTCCTGTAGCGTGCATCGCTGAAAGATTCATTGTAAGCCTGACGAACACTGGAGATCATGGCACAACTGCTTTCATCTTGTGTTTCAATGCTGAACGCAGGAATCCCGGGATTACGGTATGATAGGTCCTCCTGATCTTATCGGGCTCATTCAAATACAAAAGCATCTGCTCGTATTTCTTTGCACCATGCCTCTCAATGACACTCTTCCTTTTATCCTCGCGGATCAGGTAATTGTACATGCCCTCCGAATCAGCTTCCGGATGAAATTGCGTTCCCACAATCGATTCGTCGAAACGAATAGCCATGACCGCCCGCTCCAGCCCTACATTTGGCCGGTCCTTCTCAATACACAGAACTTCTCCACCTCCTGACCAGATTTTTTCTTCACGGGGCTGAAGAATCTGATAGTCTCTTGAATCTACAGCGTAGAACGGGTCATCCAGACCATGAAGCAAGGGGTCCAGCCGGCCTTGCTTTGTCTTATGAACCGGCATAACACCGAAGGCTGTACTTCTTCTCTTGATTATCGTCGCATAACCATATTGGCGACAGTATATCTGAAAGGAATGGCAAATCAGAAATACATATTTGCGATCCTGCGGATGAGAGGAATTGTAACGACGGATGAGATCCATTAATTGGAAATAGCTTTTTTCCCAATCCGAACCTTCACTGGTCAGCGGACTTCCCGGACCACCTGACGAGATATACACATCGTAACCAAGGTCTGCAATTTCTTTCCGTGAGCGGACATCGAAAATGTCATATGTCAGACCTGGATCGTAATCCGACCTGAACTCTTCCAGTAACTGGCGAATGCAGCGCATCCCCTCGTTAGCTTCACCCTCATACAAATCCAGCACCGCAATCTTCATTTCAAGGGGGTTAGAGTCCTACAAGGGTCTGTTCAGTAATATAATCCACAACTTTTTGCAGGCTGTGTGTCTTTTCAAAAATCTGCAATTGCCTGTCAGCGCCTGTGCCCTGTTCCAGAATCCGCTTTATATTATTGATGTGTGCCCGGCTCCCGAGGTCATCGACAACGTCATCGACAAAATCAAGCAATTCATGAATGAGGTGTCTGGTGTCAACTTCCTCCTGTTTTCCAAAATCTATCAGCCTTCCGTCGATGCCATACCTGGAAGCCCGCCACTTATTCTCACTTATGAGTGCACGGTTATAAACGATGAAACTCATGTTTTTCATGCGAAGGCGGTACAGCTTGGCAACTATGGCCTGAAACAAGGCGGTTATCGCGATTGTTTCTTCCACAAGCATAGGCACATCACAAATTCTGAATTCAATGGTATCATAAAATGGATGGACGCGAACATCCCACCAGATCTTTTTTGCGTTGTCAATGCATCGTGTCCTGATAAGAAGATTGACATAGTTTTTGAAGTCATCCCAGTCATTGAAATAATCCGGCAGGCCGGTCCGGGGAAACTTATCAAACACTTTTGTCCGAAAAGATTTGAATCCTGTATTTCTTCCTTCCCAGAAGGGCGAGTTGGTGGACAGGGCGTAGACGTGAGGCAGAAAATAGCGCACTGTATTCATGATGTGGATTGCCATATTCTTGTCAGCAATTCCCACATGAACATGAAGTCCAAAGATCAGGTTGGAACGTGCAGCCTCCTGCATTTCGTTCACGATCTCGTCGTACCTGGGATTCGGCGTTATCAGCTGGGTGCTCCAGTGCGAAAAAGGATGGGTTCCGGCCGCCCCGATTTTCAGGCCGATTTCCCCGGCCACCTCAGCTACTGTTCTTCGAAGCGCCCGGATTTCGCTGTGAGCCTGGTCCACGTTTGTGCAGATGCCTGTACCAACCTCCACTACCGCCTGATGCATCTCTGCCTTCACCGCATCGTGCAGTTTTTTGGAGGCCAGCTCGACAATCTTCTGATCGTGTGATTTGAGTTCCCGTGTGGCGGGATCAACCACCATATACTCCTCTTCTACACCAAGCGTAAACTTTTCCATATGCCGGATAATAAAGTGGGCGCTACTTCTTAGGACCCTTTGCCTTCGGCTTGCTTTCCTTCAAGTCCTCACCGGATGACTTCAGAAATGCCGCCACGCCGCCGGAGACAAATGTCCCCCAGGTCAGATTGTCCTTTCCATCTTCCTGTGATTTCGCGCGCTCAACTGCCATTATTGCTGCATGCTCCACCACCCAGTCAAAATTCTCCTGGCCAACAGAAGCCACGTCGGCATCCGGAGCCGGGTTGCAGAAATCAATGGCATAGGGAACTCCGTTGCGTACAGCCATTTCAACGGTATTAAAATCGTAGCCCAGGGACTGGTTCAGTTTAAGGACATAGTCATGAATCTTCTTCAGCAGCTTGTCTGATGCTGGCCCCTTCTCCACGACATAGCGCAAGTGATGCGGGTTCCGCGGTTCATACTGCATGATGCGGATGTACTTTCTACCAAGGCAATAGCATCTGAAATATTCCTCGAAAATGATCTCCTCCTGGAGCATCATAACCAGTTGACCAGTTTGCCGGTATGCTTCAAAAAAATCATCCGGGCCGTTCAGTTTGTATACGCTTTTCCAGCCTCCACCCGCGTGAGGTTTCATATATGCAGGCCATCCTATGTGTGCAAATATTTGATCCCAACTCAAGGGGAACTTCAGGTTGCTGAAAGAAGAATCCTGGGTATCCACGGGTTTTTCGTGAGATGGGAGGATGACGGTTTTTGGCACGGGAACACCAATCTTAACGGCCAACGCATTGTTAAAGAACTTCTCATCTGCGCTCCACCAGAATGGATTATTGATTACGGCAGTTCCGGCACTGGCCGCATTCTTGAGATAGGCACGATAGAATGGCACATCCTGTGAAATCCGGTCGACGATAACGGCATACCCTGACGGCGCCCCTTGTTCTACCATATCAACCATTACTGGTTCTGCTGAGATGTCTTTCAACCCCATTTTATTGATTCGTTCAACAAAGGCCTGGGGGAAGGAACGCTCCATGCCGTGTAGGATTCCGATTTTCTTCATGACTGAAGGTTTAGGTTATTGGTTCAGTAAGGCTATAATGGATTGCTGGAATTTGCCAGACTCTGTAAGGTTAAGACTATGGCCTGAATTTGTAAACCAAATGAGGTCCTTTTTTTGTGCCCGGAGCGCCTTGAAATAGCGTGCCGTAACGGCTGGATTGGTGCTCAGGTCCTTTTTGCCCACAAAAAAATAAACGGGACAGTGGATTTCAGGCAATTCCTTTTCAAGATTAACGGCAGATCCCTCCAGGAATAGGGGAAGCCAATGTTCTGACCATTTAATCACGAAGTCCCTGGTAAATGACCTTCCGCCAGATAGTACGTACGCCCACTTTCGGTGGTAATACAATTGATCAGCATTTTCAAACGGGATCCTGACTTTGCCCAGCTCCTGCAGCGCCTGATTGTTGTGAGATCTTTTTGAGATTGTTACCATCGTATCAAGGGACAAACGCTCACTTTCCAACTGGTTAACCATGGGAGAGGCGGCCACGCAAGCCTGGAGCCGATCCGGATTTAAGCCAGCCAGCCGCAGAGCGATGAATCCACCCCATGAATGACCAACAACAAAAATCCTGTCTCTTTTAAACCGGGTGCATAAATAGTTCATCAGTTCAAGGGCATCGTTTTCCGCCTGTTTCAGGGTTAGTTTCTCTGATGAGTGATTCATCTCCCATGTCTTTCCGCAATCCCTTTGTTCCCATAGTACCACCGTGAAGTGCTTTTGCAACAGATTGGTAAATCGATTGGCATAACGCATGCTGGAATTGCCTGGTCCTCCGTGGAGATATAGCAGGATTGGATTCGCACGCTCAGTTGCCCGGATGCTGATCCATTGTTTGATTCCTCCAATACTGACAGCATATGACGTATCTATGCGACCAGCGTTGGACACCAGGGCGGCCATTAACATCAGGCACAATGATATCCAGCGATGCATGGAGTTTCAATTATCTGATCAGCGACAAATAATGCGGGAACATTTCCTTCCAGGCAGGCCAATCATGCGGCGCGTTCTGCCTCACATCCAACCAATGATGAATGCCTTTGTTTCTGAGGATTGATGCCATCTTTTCGTTAGCATCCCAGCACATGTCGTGGGTGCCGGTGCCGAGCACCACAAACATGTCGTTGAAAAATGGACTTTGGGCGTTGGGAAGGAAGTCAGGCGGATTATTGAAATAGACGTTGTCGTCGTAATAGCCATCAAGCTGTGGCTTAATATCAAAGGCAGCACCCATATTGAACACGTACTTGACAAATTCCGGGTGTCTGAATGCAAAGTTGGTGGCATGGTATCCGCCAAAACTACAGCCCGCTGTCGCAATGCGATGCACCCCAGTTTCTCTTTGCATGAGTGGAAGCAGTTCGGTCAGCAGAAATTGATCATACCACATATGATTCACAACACGCTGGGCAGGATGAATCCCCTGATTATACCAGCTGAGTGAGTCGATGCCGTCAGGACAATAGATCTTTACCAGCCCCTCGTCAACAAACCAGGCCACTGAGTCTATCAGTTTGAAGTCCTTATTCTCATAAAAACGCCCCATGGAGGTGGGAAACAACATGATGGGATATCCCCGGGTCCCGAAAGCCAGTGTTTCCATATCACGGTTCAGGCTGGGCGAATACCAACGATGATAGTGTTCGTGCATAAGAGAGTAGCTGTTTCAGTAAGTTAAGTCCGGTTATTCTATTTTTGCAAACATTTATGGCTGCTCCCGAGACAGAAGAAGAAATTGCTAAAGAGGAACCCTCCTATCAATATCGCACAGAACGGTTGAGTAATATCTACTCAAAATTGCTCGAAAGAAATGTTGAGGTGGAGATACTGATCCCGCCTGTTCTGACTGAAGGACGAAAATATCCACTTCTCATATTGAATGACGGGCAGGATTCTGAAGCGGTCAAGGTCAAATCCACCATTGAGGAGCTGGTTTCCTCGGGGGAGATTTCAGAGGTCATTGTCGCCAGCGTTACAGCTGGTGATCGCATGCAGGAATATGGTGTTGCCTTTCGAACCGACTACTTTGGAAGAGGCAAGATGTCCAAAGCCTATTCTTCCTATATCGTCACTGAACTGTTCCCCTACCTCACTTACCGTTTCCCAATCCACGGAGACCCTCAGCATCATGTGATGGCCGGATACTCATTGGGTGGACTTTCTGCAATGGACATTGTGTGGAATCATCCGGAGATTTTCGGGATGGTTGGTGTATTCAGTGGATCCTTCTGGTGGAGAAAAAGAGATTCAGGCAGTTTCTTCTACTCTGATTACCGCGATCGCCTCATGCATCTGCAGGTGCGCAGAGGCAAATTCAAACCTGGAATGAAATTCTGGTTCCAGACAGGCACAAGGGATGAATCCGGTGACCGCAACAAGAATGGAGTGATCGATTCTATAGATGACACACTTGATCTGATCGCAGAACTCACCCGAAAAGGTTACCGGCCATTCCGCGATATTCAATACATTGAAATCCAGGATGGGCTGCACAACCAGGAAACCTGGGCGAAGGCGATGCCTGAGTTCTTGAGATGGGCATTCGGAAAATCTTGAAATTGCGAACCGACATGTACGAAAGTGTAATATTTGACCTGGGCGGAGTTCTAATCGACTGGAATCCCCGATATCTGTACAGGAAGATTTTCAATGATGAGAAGGAAATGGAGTGGTTCCTCAACAACATCTGTACCCCGGAATGGAATGAGCAGCAGGATGCCGGAAGATCCTTCGACGAGGCTACTGAGGAACTGGTGGCCAGACATCCGGAACATGAAGTCGCCATTCGGGCCTGGTATGGAAGGTGGAAGGAAACTATCCAGGGACCGATACACGAAACGGTGGACATCCTGCGCCACATCAGAGACACGAAGAAATATTCACTCTATGCCCTAACCAACTGGTCTGCGGAAACTTTTCCCTGGGCCATGGAAAAGTTCGATTTTCTCCAGTGGTTTGAAGGCATCGTTGTAAGTGGAGTGGAAAAGACCCGGAAACCTTTTCCTGAGTTTTATGAAATTCTGCTGACCCGTTACCAACTCGTACCTGGAAAGTCATTGTTCATTGACGATAACATCAAGAATGTAGACGCAGCACAGAAATTGGGAATTCAAAGCATCCATTTTCAGAATCCGACCCAATTGCATAGTGAATTATCGAGAATAGGGTTGATTGGAGCGGAGCGCTGATACAACGAATCTGGTTAACCCTTCATTTCGATCTTCCGCCTACAATCCTTTCTGGATGGTGTCAATCACTTCCTGTGCACAGCGTTCGGCAGATGCCAGTGCACCATTAACACTTCCGCCCTCACCGGATACATCAGTAGCTTCACCAGCAAAAAATAGAACATTGTTGACAGGTGTGGAGAGAGACTTGCGATCACTGTTCTTGGTACCCGGCATCGGATAGGAATAGCCGCCAAGGATATAATCCATCTTTGTCCAATCCTGAATGAGATAGATTCTTTCTAGCGTAGTAATATCCAGGCGTATAAACTGTGTGGCCAGACCTTGATTATTAGCATCTTTATATAGAACATCCAAATCCGATAGAATGGCGTCAACGGCACCGTCTCCCATGGCAGACAGCTGTGCCGCCCTTGGACCACAGACCGTTACTGTCAGAGTGGTGTTGAACTGGCTCCTGCCCATCCCATAACTGAAATATTCCGGAATACCATTTGAGCCGAAGATCAGACCGGTAGTATCGCCCCAGAAGTTCTTCTTGAACTCCAGAATTACACGAATGCAGGCGTCAAAGCCAAACTTTGCCATTGCACCTGTATTTACGGCAGGTAGGGATGGCGTGAATGTAATGAGGTTGTTCTTCAGTACACTCAGCGGAACCGTAACTATAACTTTATCAGCAGTGTAAGTCGTGCCATCCTTGGCGGTGAGGCTGATGGGTTTTGCTCCATAATTTATCGAGGTGATCGGGGTCTTCAATTGGACGAACTGCTGGATGTTACTGAATCTGGATATCAGGGCATCCTGCATGGGGTTCGACTTAAGGCTCAGGAATTTTCCATCGTGGGTCTTAAGCGTTTCATTCTCGCCCAGTGCACCGATTCCCATTCTCTCACTGCTACTGCCGTAAGGGTTGGCAGTAGTTGCATTCACGATATTGGCCGCACGTGCCGATACGCCCGCGCTCTGTGAAGCCTGCAAAACGGACAGTGCGCTGCCTGCATAACTTTTCAGATTGGCCCTGAAGTTTGACGCAGCCACATAATCGGGATCAGAGCCCCAAGCAGTCCCAAGCTGTGCCGTATTATCCATCACATAAGCGAAGGATGAGCTGGGAAATTCGATTGTTGGCAATTGGTAGTCTGTAAAAATCTTTCCAAAGATGGAGTCTGATCCATGTATAGTCTGCGCACCAAGCTCCAATGGAAAATCGGAGCTCAGTTTGGGTATAATGGGGTAGGCGTCTGTACCCTGATTGCGTACTGATCTTACTCTTCCTCCAATTTGCTCCCGCGCTTCAAAAAGACTGACCTTGATACCTTTGGTGTGCAGTATATCCGCTACATACAGGCCTGCTGCTCCTGCTCCAATTACTGCAATCGTTCCATCAAAATTGATTTCCGGTGCCGGTTCCTTGGTGGCGCAGGAGTCCAGAAACGGTGGCAGCAATAAACCACCGCCAAGTCCCATTCCAATTCTGCGAATAGCCTGCCTGCGCTTCATACCAAAGAAATAGTCTGGAAAGATACGGAGTGCCTGTGGCTTAGTGAAATGTCAACCGGTACCCGGCCGACTTTATGAACGATTTGCCGCAGATCTTGGTATCTTGCCATATCTGTTATGAGCATGATTTTGTCCGATGCAAACATTTCGCATCCCAGGAAAGTAGCCATTATTGGTCCGGAATGTACGGGTAAGACAGAACTGTCCCACCGGCTTGCTGCCTATTTCAAAACCGAATGGGTGCCGGAATATGCCCGACAATATCTCAACAAGCTAAATCGTCCTTATGAACGATCCGATCTTACAAAAATCGCTCACGGCCAGGTACGCATGGAGGATGAATGGGCGAGAGATGCCAACAAGGTTCTCATTTGCGATACCAACCTGACTGTTATCAAGGTTTGGAGTGAATTCAAATATGGAGAATGTGATCCGGAAATTATCCTGGTCATGAAGGGAAGGCATTACGACCTCCTGTTGGTTACCGACATTGATATCCCCTGGGAAGACGATCCCCAACGGGAACACCCTGACAAGCGTGAACATTTCAGGGACGTTTATATTAAGGAGGCTCAGGAGTCAGGTGTACCTTTTGCAATTATCACCGGAACCAGAGAGCAAAGATTGAAGAAAGCCGTCGAAGAGATTGAAAAGATTCTTTCCGGATCATGAGTAGTCCATACGCAGCGCTGAAAATCAAGGATTTCAGACTTTTCATCAGCGCGCGATTTTGTGTCACCCTCGCGATACAAGTTCAGGCTGTGGTTGTTGGATGGCAGGTTTATGAGATTACAAAAGATCCCCTTTCACTCGGACTCATCGGACTGGCAGAAGCCATTCCATCCATCGGCGTATCACTTTATGCAGGGCACCTTGCTGACATAGTTGCAAGAAAGAAGATCATTCTGATCACTTTGGCTACCCTCGTTTTCTGTTCAGCGGCCCTGCTATTTTTTACTCTTGATATGGGTTCATTCATTCTGTCGCATGGTGTATCGGCGATTTACGCAGTCATCTTCATAAGCGGTATCGCACGCGGGTTCATCACTCCGGCATTGTTTTCCTTCATGCCGCAGCTTGTCCCGCGCGAGTTATACCAAAATGCCATTTCATGGAACAGTACCCTTTGGGAGATGGCTTCAATCGGGGGGCCGCCCATCGGTGGACTCGTGTACGGGTTCTTCGGCATCACTGCTGCCTACACCATTGATGCCGGGTTGATGGTGGTGGGACTAATACTTGCCATCCTAGTCGGCAACCGAGCACTTCCGCCAACAACCGAAGAGCAGGGGATCTTCGAAAAGATCAAAGCGGGATTGAAGTTTGTCTTTGAAAACAAGCTTGTGCTGAGTGCAATCACACTCGATCTCTTTGCCGTGCTCTTTGGGGGAGCCGTGGCTTTGCTGCCCATATTTGCCGATGAAATTCTTCATGTGGGTAAGATCGGGCTTGGCTTCCTTCGTTCGGCACCTGGTATCGGCGCACTGCTGATGGCCCTTTATATCACCCATCATCCTATTCGCCAGAGAATGGGTAACATATTGTTGTATGCCGTGGGTGGATTCGGGCTCTCCATGATTCTCTTTGCCATCTCAACTCACTTCTGGATCAGCATGGTCCTGTTGATTTTCAGTGGAGCTTGCGATTGCATTAGTGTGATTGTCCGCGGCACGCTTCTTCAGACCCTGACGCCGGAGAATATGAAAGGCCGGGTGGCCGCTGTGAATAACATTTTTATAGGATCCTCAAACGAAATAGGCGCCTTCGAATCAGGCGTAGCAGCGAGATTGATGAGGGTAATCCCATCAGTGATTTTTGGCGGTGTGATGACCATAATTGTTGTGGTGGTTACTTCCTGGAAGGCCCCAACTCTTCGTAAATTAGAGTCCGTAAACTGACTTTTTTATGGAAGTCACCCTGAACACCCCGGCTCTTCTTTTTCCTGCCATTACACTGCTCCTATTGGCTTACACTAACCGTTTCCTGACCATCGCGTCACTGATCCGGCGCCTTCATGACGAATATGAAAAATCCCAGGGGCACTCAGACAAGATTCTTCTGAAGGCTCAGATTGTGCAACTGAGCAGGAGGCTCAGCCTTGTAAAATACATGCAGGCTACCGGAATACTATGTCTGGTCTTCTGCGTTATTACTATGGCCTTTGTCTATTTCAACTTGCAACTCGTCGCACACGGACTGTTTGCCCTCAGTCTCACGTTCCTGATGGCTTCCCTGGTTTTCTCTCTCAGCGAAATTCTGATCAGCACCCGCGCCCTCGAAATCGAACTGAAAGGCATGATCGACTGACCGTCCCTGTAAGTTTTTACGGTCATATATGCCAAATGGCTATATTTCACTAGCCATCCATACCAGGCCGAACCAAATGGGCCCCGTTCATTTTGATCGGGGGTTCAGCCAACACATTGATCAGCCCATTTGGTTGGCCAATTATTGCAGGAAACAAGAAACCAACTACCATGTCTACCCGTCGTTCTTTTTTCAAGAAAACAATTGCGTTAGGCGGCGCTATGTCCATCGCCACTCTGTCCACCAAGGCCGTTGCCGAAGATATCTCCGACGCCCTGGTGGAGTTGAACAGACTTTCACCACAGGATGCAGCCACGGATGAAGATTTATGGGCGCGGATGGCACAGTCCTATACTGTGAACCCGAATGTGATGAATCTCAATAATGGAGGCGTCAGCCCGCAGCCTAAGGTGGTTCAGGATGCGGTGGATCGGTACTATCACCTCAGTAACGAGGCCCCGTCTTATTATATGTGGCAGATCCTCGATAAGGGGCGCGAGCCGTTGCGAAGAAAACTGGCTGATCTGGGAGGTGTTTCCAACGATGAGGTGGCCATCAACCGAAACACCACGGAGGCGTTGGCCAATTTCTCCTGGGGTATAGAAATGAAGCGTGGTGATGAGATCGTCATGACCAAGCAGGACTATCCCACCATGATCAACACGTGGAAGCAGCGTGAGTTGAGGGAAGGCATCAAGATTAACTGGATCAATTTCAATTTGCCGATAGATAACGACGATGTCGTTCTGAAGGCATACATCGATGCCACCACTTCCAAAACCAAAATCTGGCATATCACGCATCTAATGACCTGGACTGGACAAATCTTACCGGCAGCCAAACTTTGTGCAGAGGCAAGAAAAAGGGGCATTATCTCCATTGTCGATGCGGCTCATTCCTTTGCGCATATTGACTACAAAATATCAGAATTGAATTGCGATTACTTCGGCACCAGCCTTCACAAGTGGTTGTGTGCACCCTTCGGCACAGGGATGATGTATGTACGAAAGGAGCATATTGAAAAGACCTGGCCGCTGTTTGCGACGGACAAACCCATGAGTCCTGACATCAGAAAATTTGAAGCGCTCGGAACTCGCTCATTCGCTCCTGAGCAGGCCATAGGTCAGGCGATTGACTTTCACAATGCCATTGGAGGGAAAAGAAAACAGGAAAGACTTCATTATTTGAAATCCTACTGGTGCAATGCTGTGACAAAAAATCCCCGCGTCAAACTCCACATCTCGTTGAAACCGGAATACTCCTGTGCGCTGGGCACCTTCAGTGTTGATGGCATGGAACCCGGCGACGTGGCCACCAAGCTCTGGAATGATTATGGAATTCATGTGGTCTCCATAGTTTGGGAAAATGTGAAAGCAGTGCGTGTAACGCCGCATGTTTATACCACCACCAGGGATCTTGACAGATTTATTGATGCAGTTGGAAAGATTGCAGCTTCCTGACTTCCCCGGAAAATTCTTTTACGAATTGCAAATTTCGCAGCCGCGAAACACCAGGTCATTACCCCGATTCGAATTGTACGACTCTTATCCAAGTTCCATGATACGCTATCTTGTAATCTTTGCCCTCCCACTTCTTTTCTCATGCAAGACTTCCAATGACAATTCCCTTACCGTACCCGGTCTTCAGGAACCGGTTGATGTCATTCGTGATGCCTACGGAGTCAATCATATTTTTGCCAAGAATGAGCATGATCTGTTCTTCAGTCAGGGATACTGTGCAGCAAGGGATCGATTGTTCCAGTTCGAGATCTGGCGCAGGCAGGCCTCAGGCACTACTGCCGAAGTGTTTGGTGAACAAGAAGTGAAGCGTGATATCGGGACTCGTTTATTCAAATACAGGGGGGATCTGGATAAAGAATTCAATCATTACCATCCCCACGGAAAAGACATTATTTCAGCTTTCACCGACGGAATCAATGCCTATGTACACGAAGCGCTGCAAGACACCTCATTGCTGCCGATAGAATTCAAACTTCTCGGCATCAAGCCCGGCATTTGGTCACCTGAACTCGTGATCTCGAGACATCAGGGCCTTTTGGGCAATATTACCGATGAAGTCCGCCTGGGAAGAGCCGTTGCAAAAATCGGCACCGGCAAAGTAAAGTCATTGAATGTATTTGAACCAGGCGATCCCGATCTTTCACTTGATCCCAAACTGCATAAAGAACATCTCTTCGACAGTGTGATTGAATTATATGACGCATTCCGGAAACCTTTCCGTTTCCGTCAGGAAAATCTTATGGAATCGCTCAGTCAAGGTCACAACTTTGATGAGTTGGAGAAACAGGATGTCGAAGACTACAATCAGATCATGTCAGCGGAAAAACAGAACATCGGCAGCAATAATTGGGCAATAAGCGGAAAAAGATCATTAAGTGGTTTCCCCATCCTGGCCAATGATCCGCATAGGGGTATTGCCGTGCCTTCACTTCGCTATATGGTTCATCTGAATGCGCCGGGATGGAATGTGGTGGGCGGCGGCGAACCCACCATTCCAGGCGTTTCCATCGGCCATAATGACAACGGAGCGTGGGGACTCACCATTTTTGCCATTGACGGCGAGGATCTTTACGAGTATGAACTCAATCCTGCCAATAAGAATCAGTACAAGTATAACGGGCAGTGGGAAGACATGAAGATTCTGCACGATACCATCCACGTGAAAGGTAAGGATGATGTCTACGTGGAACTCAAGTATACAAGACACGGTCCTGTCACCCTTGTGGATGAAAAGAATCATATCGCTTACGCTGTCCGATGCGGATGGCTTGAGCCTGGAGGTGCCCCTTACATGGCAAGTCTGCGTATGGATCAGGCAAAGAATTGGGATGAATTCAGGGAAGCCTGCTCCTATAGTCATATCCCCGGCGAGAATATGGTGTGGGCTGATCGTGAGGGCACCATCGGATGGCAGGCAGTCGGCATAGCCCCGATCCGCAAAAAGCATAGTGGCTTGGTGCCCGTGCCTGGTGATGGGAGTTACGAGTGGGGCGGTTATCTCCCCATCAAAGAACTGCCTCATATCCAAAATCCAGACAAAGGTTTCTGGGCTACCGCTAATGAGAACTGCGTATCGCCGGAATATGATCACAATGATGCCATAGGCAGAATGTGGGCGGATCGTTTCCGGGCCAACAGAATTAACGAAGTGTTAGCGAGTGCAGAAAAGTTTTCTCAGGAAGACATGATGAAACTACAGTTCGATTACCTCTCTCTTCCCGCACGAACCCTGGTGCCCCTGCTAAAGAATCTGCAGAGCAAAAATGAAAAGACGGAGAACGCCAGGCAAAAACTCCTCGCATGGAATTATTTGATTGACAAGAATTCTGTCGAAGCAGGAATATATGTAGCCTGGGAAAAAAAGATGGCTTCCTCGTTGACCGCTTTGGCAGTTCCTGACGAGGCAAAGAAATACATACGCACTGTGCCGCTGGCCAGAATACTGGAATGGATTTCAGGACCAGGCGAAGTTTTCAGGCACGACAAGGCTGCTCGGGATGCATTTTTGATGAAAACACTAGAAGATGCCATAGCTTCACTGGAGAAGAAGCTGGGGCCTGAAATGGAGAAATGGGTTTACGGGCAGGCAGCCTATCACCATACCCTTATCAAACATCCGCTTAGCAACGTGGTTAATGACAGCCTCCGCAAAATTCTGGATGCCGGTCCACTACCACGCAGTGGTTATGGTGCTACCCCAGGGATGACTTCCAATACTGACAACCAGGGATCCGGTGCATCTTTTCGGATAGTTGCAGATCTGAGTGACTGGGAGAAGACCGTGTTCACCAATACGCCAGGGCAGAGTGGCGACCCGAGGTCACCTTACTACAAGAACCTGTTTGAGATGTGGGCAAACGACCAGCACTTTCCGGTACACTTCAGCAGGGCTGATGTTGAAAAGGCAGGAAAGGAAAAGGTCATTTTGAAGCCATAGGAAAGGTCATACTCTTAAGAGTACGCCTTCGGAAAGAATTGTTCGCTTTAGGTGGTTCAAAATAATTGGTGATTACGCCACCTATTCGCAAATTCAGCTTGCGATTGTTACGCCGAAACTCCCATGCGTCTTCAGCGGACAGACTCTTCACATCCGGATTTCGAACCCCTTGTAAGGATTCTTGACTCCTATTTGGCTGTCCTTGACGGAGATGAGCATGAGTTCTATGCTCAATTCAACAAGACAGACAAGCTTAAACATGTGGTAATTGCTTTTGAGCATGATGTTGCCGTCGGATGCGGAGCCATCCGGCCATTGGATGACAGTACGATGGAGGTTAAGCGCATGTATGTTGCTGAGAACATGCGTGGGAAGGGCATAGGCGCCGCCATACTCAAGGAGCTTGAGGAATGGGCTGTTCTGTTGGACTATCATGTGTGCGTCCTGGAAACTGGCAAGAGACAACCGGATGCCATTGCCTTATATCAAAAGGAGGGTTATGTGAGAATTGAGAACTACGGTCAGTATAGGGGCATGGATAACAGTGTGTGCTTCAGAAAGGAACTTGGCAGGACGCAAACTTCAGAAGTATGAGCTCGATTATTGTCCTCGGCAGCAGTAACACTGACATGGTTATCAGATCACCGCGAATACCGGTTCCAGGGGAGACGATCATCGGCGGAAGCTTCTTTACCAATCCGGGTGGTAAGGGTGCCAATCAGGCGGTTGCTGCGGCAAGGCTTGGGGGCAAGGTTGTATTCGTTACGAGAACCGGAAACGATTCTTTTGGTAAGGAATCACTCGACGGATTTCGCAGGGAGGGGATAGATTTGACTTATGCAAGTATTGATCCCTTGCATCCCTCCGGCGTTGCTCTTATCACTGTGGATGACAAGGGGGAGAATACCATTGTAGTTGCTTCAGGTGCGAATAGTATGCTCACTCCCGATGTTTTCGAGGCAAAGCTTCCTCCCGTGAACAGCGAGGACATCATGCTCTTGCAATTAGAAATTCCTATGGATACAGTGATCCGGGGAGCCGCCTACGCCAGACAGCGAGGCGCGAGGGTTATCCTCAATCCGGCTCCTGCGAGTGAACTAACTGATGACCTGTTGAAAAACGTTTCTATCATTACCCCAAACGAAACAGAAGCCAGTCTTTTGTCCAGAGTCCCGGTAAAGGGTAAAGACTCTGCCGCAAGGGCTGCCTCACTTCTTCAGAGAAGGGGACCCAAAACCGTAATCATTACGCTTGGCTCTCAGGGCGCGCTCGTTCTGGATGGCCATGAGCTATATCCCGTTCCCGCGCCCGTCGTAACGGCTGTTGATACAACTGCAGCGGGTGACGTTTTCAACGGAGCCCTAGCTGTTGGACTTGCCGAAGGGGTCCCTTTGGATCAGGCGGTTGAGTTCGCCTGTAAAGCCGCCGCGATTTCCGTCACGAGGCAAGGTGCCCAAAGTTCAGCGCCTTATAGAAAGGAAGTCCAGTGACTCCTTCCCGTTAATCATTCTGATTTTGGTTTCAGGTTTCAAATCGTAAATTCCATTACTTATCCATTTCCAGTTATGAATCATCCATTCTCGAGAATCCATAAAGCGGGAGCAGCTCTGGTGTTTGGCCTGGCACTGAGTCAAAGCCTGTTTGCTCAAACCTTCATGATTGACAAATCAACTCTAGCTGACAAGATTAAGGGCGGTTGGGCCGGTCAGACCATCGGCGTCACATTTGGAGGACCTTATGAGTTCCGGTTTGAAGGATCTTTCATTAATGACTACCAGCCATTGCCATGGGGAGACGGATACCTCAGGAAGAATATGTTGGAGAACCCGGGATTATATGACGATCTATACATGGATCTGACTTTCGTTGACGTGTTCGAAAAGAAGGGATTGGATGCACCAGTAGCTGACTTCGGGAATGCATATGCCCATGCCGGCTATATGCTCTGGCACGCCAACCAGGCAGGGCGCTACAACATCCTCCATGGAATTCAGCCTCCCATGAGCGGTCATTGGCAAAATAATCCACATGCCGACTGTATTGACTACCAGATTGAATCTGACTTTGCCGGATTGATGAGTCCTGGAATGCCCAACACAGCCTCACTCATCAGCGATAAGATCGGTCACATCATGAATTATGGAGATGGTTGGTACGGAGGTGTATATGTTGGTGCGATGTATGCCCTTGCATTCATGAATAAGGATGTCAATAAGGTGGTAATTGAAGCGCTCAAAACAATACCTCCTGAATCCCAATTTTATCAATGCATTAGTGATGTGATCAAATGGCATGACCAATTCCCGCAGGACTGGAAACAAACATGGTTTGAAGTGCAAAAGAAATGGACCGATGACATTGGCTGCCCTGAAGGAATATTTTCTCCCTATAACATCGATGCCAGGGTAAACGCTGCATATGTCGTCATTGGTTTGCTTTATGGTCAGGGGGACTACACAAAAACACTGGAGATTACCACACGCTGTGGTCAGGATGCAGACTGCAATCCTTCGACAGCCGGCGGCATTCTCGGCACCATCCTGGGTTATGATAAAATTCCCGCGTATTGGAAACAGGGACTCAAGGAAGCGGAGGACATCGACTTCAAGTACACCACAATGTCCCTGAACGATGTGTACACTATCGGGCTCGCACACGCCATTAAGAATGTCGAGCGGAATGGCGGCAGAGTCAATGGCAACGCCATTCAAATCAAGTTACAGACTCCGGCGTCCGTGAAATTTGAAAAGAGTTTCCCGGGTCTAACGCCTACCGCACGTATTCCAGTGCACACCAATGAAAATCAATCAGAGGTCGAATTTGACTTTGAGGGCACAGGTTTTGTTTTGCGAGGCAGCACGGCGCCGTGGGAAAGCACCTCAGACTATGTGTTGAAGACTGAACTTTGGGTTGACGGCAAGGTCATTGAAAAACCCGACCTCCCCATGAGCTATACCACCCGTCGCTATGAATTGTGCTGGAATTACGGATTGAATCCAGGGAAACACAACGTAAAATTGAAGTTGCTGAATCCCTCTAAAGACTATCCTGTAAAATACCTGGAGGCTTTTTCATACAATTCAAAACAATCCCTTTCCGACACCAACAACAAAGGAAGCAGAATCCGATAACCATGTTCATCATTCAATCCTATTCTACTGCTGTTATTTTTTGCGTCATCACCATGTTATGCTGGGGATCCTGGGCCAATACTCAGAAACTCGCAGGGAACAGTTGGAGGTTTGAATTATTCTACTGGGACTATGTCATTGGCATTGTACTGTTTTCACTATTGTGCGGATTCACATTGGGCAGCATGGGTCAGGGTGGAAGAAGTTTCATGGCAGATCTTCAGCAGGCCGATTATCGCAATCTGTTCAGCGCGTTCATCGGCGGGATTGTTTTTAATGCCGCAAACATTCTGGTGGTGGCAGCCATTGCTATTGCCGGTATGTCTGTTGCATTTCCTGTAGGCATCGGAATCGCCTTGATTCTAGGTGTGATCATCAATTATGTAAGCGCACAGCACGGGAATCCTATTTTGCTTTTTACGGGCGTGTCACTCGTGGCCGCGGCAATTGTATTGAACGCACGTGCTTACAGGATCAAAGCCGGGACCCAGACCAGTGTCCCATCCCGTGGGTTATTGCTCGCCATTATTGGTGGCGTCCTCATGTCATTGTTCTATCGCTTTATTGCGGCATCCATGGACCTGAATGATTTTGTTGCTCCGGAGCCCGGCAAGATGACCCCTTACTCTGCTGTATTCGTTTTCTCGCTGGGTATACTTTTCAGTAATTTCTTCCTGAATTCCTTGCTGATCTTCAAACCGTTTGTCGGCGAGCCCACGAGCTATCATGCCTACTTCTCAGGAAAAAGTGCTTACCATTTTTATGGCATCCTGGGCGGACTCATTTGGGGCATCGGGAATTCCTTCAATCTCATCGCGGCCGGCAAGGCAGGACCGGCGATTTCTTATGGCCTTGGACAAGGAGCAACACTTGTTGCTGCATTTTGGGGAGTATTTATCTGGAAGGAGTTTGATAATGCACCCATGGGTGTCAACAAACTGATCATTGCAATGTTCGGGTGCTTTTTACTCGGGTTGATTTTGATTGTACTAGCAGGGTGAGCACATGGAATAGCCTCACGCCTTTTCTATCGTGAGCATGGTAGTGATGAACTAACGTAATCGGTCAGCGTCGCGGACAAGCTTCTCATCTCGACGAATAAACCGATTGGCAACCATATTGCTGACCATGGCGATTGCCGGAAGCCACAATGCCCAACCATAACTGCCTGCCACCTGATTAGTCTTGATGATATTTGTTGCGAAGTAGACCGATGATCCAATGCAGCCGGCCATAAGCAGGGAATTGAGCGCTCCCATTTTTACCTGCAGGAGCCGGTTTTCAAACTTACCGATTTCAATAAGAGCAATCGTAGCTGCTGCCACCGCAAGGAGGGCAGAAAGTGCATACGGGAAATAAATCGTATTGCGTACATCACCCGTTTTCACCGTGTAGTGCAACGGAAACAGCATCATTTCATCATTTCCCACAGTCGCCTTCCAGATCGGAAAAAAGATCATCGCGACTAGGCAAAAGGCCGTCAGTGCCAGGAATATTGTCTGCTTTCTTTGCCACATATACAGCGTGGAGGTAACTTGAACCGTCAAAAACTGCCCAAAATTAGGAATTTATCCCGTTTACTAACGAGGCCCCGATCCGACCATGAAAAGCGCATTCATAACTGACATCATCAGAACGCCAATCGGAAAATACGGCGGGACACTATCCTCCGTCCGTCCTGATGATCTGGTTGCCAGCACCATTCGCGAGCTTTTGAACAGGAACTCCACCCTATCCGGTGCGGCAGTTGAAGATGTGATTGTCGGGGCAGCCAACCAGTCTGGTGAGGACAACCGCAATGTTGCTCGCATGGCACTCCTTCTGGCAGGACTTCCCGTTTCTGTCGGCGGCGTTACTGTGAATCGCTTATGTGCTTCCGGTTTGCAGGCAATCATGACTGCTGCCTTGGGTATCAATACAGGCAACGGTGAAGTATATATAGCAGCCGGAGTTGAGAGTATGAGCCGGGCGCCATTTGTCATGGCCAAGTCTGAAGAACCTTTTGGCCGCAAGGCTGAAGTCTACGACACGACACTTGGCTGGCGCTTTGTCAACAAGCAGCTGGCAAAACTTTACCATCCTTACAGCATGGGAGAAACGGCCGAAAATGTCGCCGAAAAATGGAAGATAAGCCGGGAAGAACAGGATCGGTTTGGTTTGGCTTCACAGTTGAAATATTTTACTGCCGAGAAAGCAGGAAAATTCAATGATGAGCGCATTCAAATCCAGATAGTAAAGGGCAAAGAAAAGACGGCTTTTGCAGTCGATGAATATCCTCGTGAGACCACGTTGGAAAAATTAGCGGCCCTGAAACCTGCCTTTCGGGAAAATGGCAGCGTGACGGCCGGAAATTCATCAGGGATCAATGACGGAGCTGCAGCAAGTCTGGTGGTCTCCGAGGAGGCTGCCCGGCAATTCAATCTTCATCCAATGGTACGGATTGTTTCAACCGCGGTTGCCGGAGTAGATCCTGCATACATGGGTGTTGGTCCTGTTCAAGCCACACGCAAGGCGCTTCAGCGCACCGGTCTTCGCATCTCCGATCTCGGTCTGGTTGAACTCAATGAAGCCTTTGCCTCACAAGCCATTGCCTGCATCCACGATCTTGACCTGAATCCTGAATTGGTAAATGTTAACGGCGGTGCCATTGCCCTCGGACATCCTCTTGGATGCAGTGGTGTAAGGATCAGTGCCACGCTTATTCATGAGATGATGCGGCGGAAGGTGAAATTTGGGTTGGCCACAATGTGCATTGGTGTGGGACAGGGAGCCGCCATCGTTTATGAAAACCTGAATGCCTGACGCTGTGCGCTATTTCTTTGAAATCAGGTATAAAGGAACGCACTACCATGGCTGGCAATCTCAGGCCAACGCCGTTGGCATTCAGCAAATGGTGGAGGAAGTGCTCGGCAAGTTGCTGAGGGAGCAAGTCTCCATCGTGGGCAGCGGACGGACCGACACCGGTGTTCACTGTTGCCAGCAGTTCTTTCACACAGACATCAAGACAGATTTCGATCAAAATCAGCTCAAACAGCGGCTCAATTCCTTCCTTGACAAGGACATAGCCATACGAAGTATCCGTCCGGTAAAATCGGATGCAAGTGCGCGATACTCAGCACTCGAACGGACTTATGAATACAGAATAACCCGCGTTAAAGATCCATTTTTGAATGGATTCGCCTGGTTTGTTCATAAACCCATTGATGTCCCAACTTTACAGCGTGCATCTGCGTTATTGATCGGAACACATGACTTTCAATGCTTCAGTAAGGTAAAGACAGACGTGAACCATTTTGTGTGTAAAGTGCGGAAGGCCGAATGGGTCGAAAAGGAAAGCCTCCTTGTATTCACTATCTCTGCCAACCGTTTTTTGAGAGGGATGGTGCGCGCAATCGTGGGAACCCTTATGGATGCAGGAACCGGAAAAATCAGCGTGGACGACCTGCGACATATCCTGAAAAGCAAAGACCGCAGGAAAGCCGGACAGAACGTGCCTGCAGAAGGTCTGTTCCTGACCCAGGTGCGTTACCCAAAGCAAATATTCTTGATATAAGACCTCATGGAGAAGGAGAAAATCAGCAGCGGAAATATAATTGACTTTGAGGTCCTGGGCAGGCTTCTCCAATTCATAAAGCCTTATCGGAGAAGGTTTTACTTTGTCATCATCCTGACAGTCGTTCTAGGGTACCTTTCGCCCTATCGAATTTATCTTACACAGGTGATCCTTGATAAATATGTAAGCGCCGGCCACTATCAAATGATGGTGTACTTCGTTCTTTTGCTTTTCGGCTTACTCATTGCACAATCCATTTTGCAATATATCCATACCTATTTGTCCGGCAGGATCGGGCAATATGTTATCAGAGACATCCGGATCAAGCTGTACAAGCACATTCTCCAGTTCCAATTGCGCTTCTTCGACCGGACGCCGATTGGCAGACTCGTTACTCGTACCATTTCTGATGTGGAGACCCTGGCCGATGTTTTCAGTGAAGGATTGTCCGCCATGGCAGGAGATTTGCTTCAGATTATTTTCATACTTGCCTTCATGTTCTGGACCAACTGGAAGCTGTCACTCGTGAGCCTTAGTTGCATTCCACTCATGTTCCTTGCCACTTACATCTTCAAGGAGAAAATCAAAGTTGCATTCAATGATGTACGGAATGCAGTTGCCAACCTAAACACATTCGTGCAGGAGCATATTACCGGTATGAGTATTGTACAGATCTTCACAAGTGAGAAACGGGAGTTCGCGAAGTTCAGGGAAATAAACGGAGAGCACCGGGATTCCAACCTCCGGTCCGTATTGTATTACTCGGTGTATTTCCCCGTGGCAGAAATAATTGCTGCCATGGGAATCGGGTTGCTCATGTGGTACGGCGCGAAAAGCACCCTTCATTTTGAAGAAAGCGGGATTACCATTGGAATGCTAACGGCCTTTATCATGTACATACAAATGTTCTTCAGGCCAATCAGGATGATAGCCGACCGATACAACACCCTGCAAATGGGCATTGTGAGTTCTTCCCGCATTATCAACCTGCTCGACAGCAAGGAAGATCTCATGGCAGAAGGTCAGAAGTGCCCTGAAACCATCAGGGGCAGCGTAGAATTCGATAAGGTCTGGTTTGCATACAAAGAATCTGACTACGTATTGAAGGACATCAGTTTCAGTATCAAACCTGGCGAGACTGTCGCGTTTGTCGGTGCCACAGGAGCCGGGAAGTCTTCCATTATAAATTTGCTCAGCCGCTTCTACGACATCAACAGGGGATCGATTCGAGTGGATGAGGTGGACATCCGGGAATACGAACTTGGATGCTTGCGGCGCAATGTCGGGGTGGTTTTGCAGGATGTATTTCTCTTCTCCGACTCCATTCGCAATAACATCACGTTGGGTCAGACCGATATCACAGATGACATGATCATGCATGCTGCTGATCTTGTCGGAGCCAGAAAGTTTATCGACCGGTTGCCCGGACAATTGGACTATAACGTAATGGAAAGAGGCGCCACACTTTCTGTGGGTCAACGGCAACTGCTGTCATTTATCCGGGCCATGGTCTATGATCCGCACATTCTGGTTCTGGATGAGGCCACATCTTCCGTTGACTCAGAGACCGAAGAAATGATTCAGGAAGCGATAGCCAAAATGATGAGTCATCGCACTTCCATTGTTATCGCGCATCGGCTGTCCACCATCCAGAAAGCAGACAAAATCATTGTTCTTGACAAAGGTGAGATAAAGGAATCCGGCACGCATGAAGAGTTGCTGGCACACAATGGTTTCTATGCTCAGCTTCATAAAATGCAGTACAAAGAAGTAGTTTGATCACCCATTCGGCGCGGAAGCGTTACCCCCAAAAGAGCTATATTTGCTCTAATGCCCCGTTTAATAAAGTTTGGTGTCTTGTTGGTTCTCTTGGTGATTGCCGCGAACTCCTTCGGACAGGTGCGCAAGAGCCCGAAAAGTTCTCATTATTCGGTACCAAAAGTCAGCGGACATAAGGCACGCATTGTCTGTCCTATATTTGAAAACAGTCGATATCCATACCAGGGCATAGGGTTCAAATTAGGTGACCCTTTCGCCTTCACTTATAAGTTTTACGCCAACAAGCATTTCGCTTTTGCCGGTGATTTCGGGAAGGCCGCAAGCGGTTTGTACAACAAATACTACCGGGAGGCTTTCCCTCAATACCTTCCTGATACCCTGAGTAAAGATCAATCCATAACATACCTTACTCACAAGGTGTCCACCGATTGGTTTCTCGAAACGAAGTTTTTGTATCAATGGGACGCCGAAAAGATTTCCAAAGGACTACAGCTCTATGCCGGGTTTGGATGGCAATGGCGAAATACCAAAATCATTTACGATTACAATTTCAATGACAGAACCAATAATCAGGATGACGGCAAGTTCGGGAAGCTCACTGTAAACCGTTTCACCTACGGGCCAGTTGTTCTGGTGGGATTCGAATACTCCTATTTCTCGCTTCCGATGTCAGCTTTTATTGAGGTCGAAATGTTCACCGACGCACTCATTGACCCCGGCTATCAGCGATTTCAGGGTGGCGTTGGGCTCAGGTACGTCTTCTAAAACGTTACTGAATGTCTTTCATGCACAAGAGGATATACTTGATCGGAGCTGTGTTGGCCGTATTTCTGGTGCCAACCGGATGCATGCAGAAATTGTACAACATGAAGCAAAGCAAAGTTGTGTCCGAATTTGAGCAAATGGATTTTCATGGACTGGCCAAGCTTTACATGAGCAAAGGTGCACCGAATCCAATCGAAGGAATTTATTCAGTCTCAGGCGAGGTAATCCGGAAAGGCGGCGGATTCCTCAGCAGCAGTAACAAAGAAAAGGTGCTTGACCGCCGGGAAAATTATGCACAAGTAGCCATTATACGTGATCCGGATAACAAGGACAGGGAATTCATTGAAGTCTCTCTCGACAAGGAAGGCAAATTCAGTTATTCCGTTGTGGGTGAGTTTACCACATCTGCTGGCGGCAGTCTTTTGATTTACAAACATCTTGAATCAAAGGACAAAGTCTCTTCATTCACCTTTACCTTCGATCAAAAAACAGATGTGCTTGAAGGAATCAGGACTGATTCCAGGAACAACGCCAGTTACACCTACAAACTCACATACGTCAAGCTATATCCAAAATAGCCTCAACTCTCCACTTCGTCGGTGGCCATTTGACGCTCATAAAGATCCCTGTAGGCTCCGCCCTTGCTCACTAATTCTTCGTGAGTACCCTCTTCTACAATGGCACCGTCCTGAAGGAAGAGAATCTTACTGGCGAGTTTTGCGGAAGACACGCGATGGGAAATGATGATGGTGGTGCGGTCCTGCATGATCCGTCTCATGCTGTTCAAAATTGTATTTTCTGTCTTGGTATCAACTGCTGATAGCGCATCATCCAGTATGAGTATTCTCGGTTCCCGGACTATTGCCCTGGCAATTGAAACACGCTGCTTTTGTCCTCCTGAAAGTGTAATCCCCCTTTCACCGACCCGGGTTGCAAACCCTTGCGGGAATGACATGATATTCTGGTACATATCAGCATCTTTGGCGGCTTGCAGCACCTTCCCTTCAACCGGATTCTCAAGACCAAACGCTATGTTGTTGTAGATGGTGTCACTAAAGAGAAATACATCCTGCGGAACATAACCTATCTGGCTTCGCAGGCAATGCAAGTCATACTGCCCGATTGGGATGCCGTCTATCCTGACTTCACCGGACGTGGCATCATAAAGTCTTGTGACCAGATTGGAAATCGTGCTTTTACCTGAACCTGTTCCCCCTATGATGGCTAATGAGGCCCCGGGATCCAGCCTGAACGAAACGGATTTGAGTGCTTCAATCCCGCTGTCAGAGTATGTGAAGCTCACGTGATCGAATTCGACTTTCCCCTGAAGGGGTTCAATGGCAAGTGTACCCGATACAATGTCAGTCTTTGTATTCAGGAATTCGTTAATTCTTTTTTGCGAGGCTTCCGCACGCTGAACCTGGCTGCTTGTCCAACCCAGTGACGCAACAGGCCAGGTCAGAAGATTCACATACATGAGGAACTCTGCAATATTTCCGAATGTCAGCGTTCCGTTAATAACCTCTACACTTCCTTCATAAACAGTAAGAATGGTGCTTAGGCCAATAAGTCCCAGCATTAACGGGAAGAACAAGGCCTGTACCCTGGTTAGCTTCAGTGACCGTCTTTTGTATTCATCGTTCTCCCTGGCAAAGTTTTCAGCAGAAACCAGTTCACGGTTAAATGATTTAATAACCCGGATGCCTGAAAAAGCCTCCTGGACAAAGGTGCTCAGCCGGGACTGGCTTTTCTGAATTTCCTCGGATCGCCTCTCAATGATATTGTTGACATAGTAGATGCTGAAAGACAAAAGAGGAAGTGGTATCAGCGCAAAAAGAGTCAGCCTCGGGCTTATATAGAACATGAACGGTATCAGCATCATAAACAGCGTGAACAACTGCAATCCGTACATGATGGAGGGGCCGAGATACATCCTCACCCTGCCCACATCTTCCGAGATGCGATTTAGAAGGTCCCCGGTATTATTCTTTCTGTAGAATGACAACGGCAATGTCTGATAGTGCTCGAAGATTTCATTCTTCAGATCGTATTCGATAAGGCGACTCATCACGATGAGCGTTTGCCTGACAAAGTATAGAAACAACCCCCTGAGCAATGCCATCAGAAGAATGAGCAGTGCATAAATCAGGATTCCTCTGGCAAACACTCCAAAGTACAAGTCCTGTGCGGGCGTCGAAGAAAGTGTCCTGTAAACCTGAATATTGTTCATAACCAGGTCGATCGAATACCTCACAAAAAGGGCCGGGCCGATCTGAAAGAGGTTTGAAATCACAACGAATAACAGCCCCCACAGGAGATAACTCCGGTATTTGATAAGATATTTGTTAAGATAGGCCAGCTCTCGCATGAACTTTCAGGTTTCTGGATTAACGGCAACCCGGAATTTTGGTTCAAAACAACCATTTATCCGCCACAAAATGTAACTTGCGGGGCCTTTTATTGTTCATTGTCATGCTGAATCGACGCACGCTGAGAATAAAAATCATGCAAAGCCTTTTTGCTTTCGAGCAATGCAAAGAGGCAGATTACGAGTTGGCCCTGGATCACATTAGCGAGTTCTTCAAACCTGACCTTAATTCTATGAAGGTTCAAGACAAAGACCTTCTCAAAGATCAAAGGGGAGTTGCCACCAAGCTGTTCCAAAAGAGATTCAAGGGTACCAAGTCGGCAGAAAGTTCTGACCCGCGCATTACCCAATCCGTTGATGAAGCACTTTCATTGTATGCCAAACTGAAGAAAAGAGACTTTGACCATTTCCGGAAGAATATTGTCGGGGAGGTTCAACGCATTCAGGAATTCTATCTTGCCATTCTTAATCTTGTCATCTTATTTGCAGACTCAGCCATTTCCGATAAGAAACTTGCCGCAGGGAATATTAAAGCAAATCCTCTCATCGCAGCCATCCGCAACAACGATGACCTGAAGAAACAATCTCTTCAAGCCACGATCAGCTGGGGTCAGCAGGCAGATAAGGTGCGTGACTGGTTCAGAGACTGCATCAAAGCCGATAAGGAATTCAAGTCCTATCTGGAGAATCCTCAACCCAACGAGGAGGCCCACCGGTCATTCGTCAAATACCTGATTAGAAAACTGATTCTGGGTAACACACCCATCAATTCACACTTTGAGGAGGAAGATCTTCGTTGGGCGGAAGATCACGAGATTGTCAAGTCAATGCTGGACAAGACATTGAAATCATTTGATGGATCGGACATAACGATCCAGAAACTGTCCATGGATTGGGAGGAAGACAAGATTTTCATTGAAAGGCTCTACAAGGTGGCAGGTGAACTGGAGCAACCTTATCAGGAAATGATTGCCGCCAATACAAGGAATTGGGAAGTGGATCGTTTGCCGCTAACAGATCGCGTGATTCTTCATCTCGCCATCGCCGAACTCATTAACTTCCCCAATATTCCGGTGAAGGTAACCATCAATGAATACATAGAATTGGCCAAGCAATACAGTACCCCCAAAAGCAGGCAATTTATCAATGGCATCCTTGACGTTATTGCCAAAGAACTTATGGATTCCGGAAAAATCAAGAAGAGCGGAAGGGGTCTGCTTGACAATAAGTGAACCCTCCGTTCGTTTGCCAGAAGTGGTTATCTTTGTAGTCCTTAACACCCGATGGTATGAGCAAAAGAAGTAACACGCTGATTGCCTTTCTGGCGGGAGCAGCAGCAGGGGCCATTTTAGGCATCCTATACGCTCCGGACAAGGGATCCAATACCCGTGAAAAACTTGCCTTTAAGCTGGATAAGTACAAGAAACTATTGGAGGAATTCCTCGATGACCTGGTTTCAGGAAAGGATACTCCGCTTACCACCGAGGCCAAATCCCAGGGCCAGAAGATAGTTTCAGAAGCAAAAGGAAAGGCAGAGCGGCTGTTAGAAGATGTCGACGATCTTCTGGAACAGATAAGGGGGAACAAGAAGAGTTAAAGATTTGTTAAGGGACATGAACTCCCTTTATAACTAAGTAATTTTGAATCGGAATAATCAATGACCATGAAACGAATTTTCATACCCATCACCATCTTCGTTCTGGCAGCTGGCCTGACGGTTGGTTGCAGAAACCGCGATGCTGAAAAAAGGATCGCTGAACTGGAGAGCAGACTCGCCCAACTTGAAAAGGGTGGAAATTCTGCAACAGCTACACCGGCCGCCACTACTGCCACCACTGCCACAGATGAGAAACCTGATGGCCCGGTCCCGGTGGCAGAGTTCGAAAAAGTAGACCATGACTTCGGAACCATTACCGAAGGACAGAAAGTAAGTTTTGTTTACAAATTGAAGAATACCGGTCAGGCGCCGCTTATCATTCAAAGTGCGCAGCCTTCTTGCGGATGCACGGTTCCCAAATGGACCCAGGAACCCATTCCAGTGGGCGGAACAGGCATGGTAACTGCCGAGTTTGACAGCAACGGTAAACCCGGCATGCAGAACAAGACCATTACAGTAACCGCGAATACCTGGCCCAAAACAACCACCCTTCGCTTCAAGGCCATGGTGATTGCACGGGCTGACGCCAACGGGCCGACTAAATAGTCCGCCGGCCTTATATCAATAATTGAGTCCCGCCCAGGCGGGACTTTTTGCTTACAGGGTACCAGTCAAACTGTTACCTTTGCCGTCCTAAACAATTGAATATGACTTACTCTATTATCCTTCAGGCCCAGGGCAGCGGCTGGCAATCCATGATCTTCATGTTGCTGATTGTCGTGATCTTCTATTTCTTTATGATCCGGCCTCAGCAAAAGAAAGCCAAAGACCAAAAGAAGTTTGTTGAAGAAGTAAAGAAAGGGGACCTGGTAGTTACTATTGGCGGCGCTCATGGCCGTGTAGCAGAGATCGAAGACGACGCTTTCATCCTGGAATTTGAAAGAGGCGCCCGGATCAAGTACTCCAAATCCGCAATTTCAATGGAATCAAGTAAAGCGGCCCAAGGCGGAAAGAAAGCTTCATGACGGAGCCAAGTAATCAAAATTGTTGACTTGAATATCTTCCATGCCATTAGCAACATTCTGCGGTTTGACCGCACTAACTGGAAGGCACTGGCGATGTGCTTTTTGGGTGCCGGAGTATTCTGGATATTCAACGCGCTGAATAAGAACTATTCTACCAATCTGAATTATCCTGTTCAGTTTCAATTTGACCAAAGTCATTATATAGCCGTTGACCCTCCTCCATCCTATCTTACCATCAACGTTCAGAGTAACGGATGGAATTTGCTGCGAAAGAGCCTGGGACTGAAAGTTGCACCCGTACAGATACAACTGGAGAGACCCTCTGAAACAAGGAAAATTGTCGCAGCTTCAATTGCCCCTTTGGTTGCAAGTCAGCTCGGTCCACTAACGATGAACTACATTGTCAGTGACTCAATCCGAATGAAGATTGAGCCGAGGAGTGGCAAGAGCGTTCATATAACCGCCGGCCTGAGCAAACTGACTTTTCGTAAAGGTATGGGCCTGGTGGGTCCGATCACAATAACCCCCGACACGGCGTGGTTGGAAGGTCCACGGAGTATGATAGAAGAAATCAATGATACCATCCAAATCCAACCCGACGCTTCTCGCGTTGGGAAAAGTTTTCGGGAAAACATCGAGCTTGTTGTTGCAAACAATGAGTTGATCCGCCGCAATCCGCCGGTAGTCGAAGTTGCTTTTGGCGTGGGCCCCGTGCTTGAACGATCTGCCAGTATTTTTCTCCAACTGCCGAAGGGTATTTTTGCAGATCAGGACAGCATTCACCTTCAATACTCAGTTCCTGAGCAGGAATTGGAGAAGCTGGACTGGAGTATTGCTACTGCATCAGTAAGTTCTGTAACCATAAACAGGGGAGAAAGCATCACTGTTCTTCCCGTTGTAACCGGGCTCCCTGTGCAGATTCAACTGAAGCAACTCGATTCCGTTAAAGTTCGAAAGCGCTGAACATGAAAATACCGCTCCAGATTGGTGTTACAGGCGGAATTGGAGCCGGCAAGAGTATCATTTGCAGGATTTTCCAGTCGTTCGGGGTTCCGGTTTATGACGCTGATGGCCGAGCGAAAGAATTAATGACCACTGACGGAATACTGGTTAACCAGATTAAGAAAGAATTCGGAGAATTGTCTTACCGTGGGGATGGTAGCCTCGACCGAAGCCATCTTGGGAAGGCCACTTTTGGGCATCCTGAAAGGCTTTCGGTCCTGAATGCACTTGTACATCCTCAGGTGGCCGCTGATTACCAATCCTGGCTGCATCTCCAGATAGGAAGGAAGTATGTGGTTAGGGAAGCGGCCTTGTTGTTTGAGGCAGGAGCGACAATAGGATTGGATAAGATAATTGTCGTGGCTGCACCGGAAGAGCTGAGAATCAGAAGGGTTTTGGCCAGGGACTCACACCGTACCCTGGAGGACGTCAGAGCCATCCTGAAGAACCAGTGGCCACAGGAAGAGAAGATCAGAAAAGCTGACTTCGTCATATACAATGACGAAACACAGATGATTCTTCCTCAGGTACTGCAGCTTCATTCCCAATTTAATTTTCCTGATACTGAAACTTTTTGAACACCCAAGCTCTTAAATAGGCATGCGCAGAAGAATTATCACGATACTAAGCATTGTAGCTGTTATCTCGCTGGCGGCCCTGCCGAAACTCGGCATCCTCGGAAAGAAGGAAACAGGACCATCCGTTACCAGCGGACCATCGGCATTACCGGTTGAAGTAAAAGTACTGCATCCGTCTGTTCTTGACGATAAGCTGGTGATTACCGGGTCTATCCTGGCCAATGAATCTCTTGAACTGAAAAGTGAAGTGAGTGGAAAAATAACAAGCATCAACTTCAAGGAAGGAAGTCACGTGAAGAAGGGAGATCTACTGGTTCAAATCAATGATGAAGAGATTCTCGCGCAGCTGGAAAAGCAACGATATAATCAAAAGCTGAACAAGGATATTGAATTTCGCCAGCGTCAGCTTCTGAAAAAGGAGGCTTTGAGCCAGGAAGAGTATGACAATGCCCTGAACAGGCTCAACACTACAATTTCGGATATCAAGCTTCTGGAAGCGCAATTGCAGAAGTCCAGGATTGTGGCGCCATTTGATGGCACCATTGGACTTCGGTATGTCAGTAATGGAGCCTACATCTCACCTACTACGATCGTGGCCACGTTGTATAACAGTTCACCGGCCAAAATTGAATTTGCCGTTCCAAGCAGGTATAGTGCGCAAATATCCGCAGGCAAGAAGATTCGTTTCAATATTGAAAATGATAACTCCAAGGTATTCGAGGGTGAGGTTTACGCGATTGAACCACGCATTGATCCTGAAACAAGAACACTTAAAATCCGGGCCCTCTCCGACAATTCCAATGGGTTGCTAATCCCGGGGCAATTTGTAAGGGTGGAACTCATCCTGGGCACAAAAAATGATGCGATCCTTGCACCCACAGAAGCCATCATTCCCGTACAGGGTGGCCAGGTTGTGTATTTGGCGAAAAACGGCATAGCCACAGAGGTGAAAGTGAAGACCGGTATCCGTACAGACCAAGACCTGGAAATTCTCGAGGGCATATCGGCGGGAGACACGCTGATAACGACTGGCATCCTTCAGCTGCGTCCGGAAATAAAAATCAGCATCGTTAAGGTAAATCTAACCAAATAAGGTTATGGCCAGCCTTTCCAACATCAGCATTAGCCGACCGGTTCTGGCGATTGTCATGTCGCTTGTTATCCTTTTATTCGGTTTTATCGGATTCTCATTTCTTGGCGTCCGTGAGTTCCCCAGTGTGGACCCGCCAGTAGTTACGGTCACCACCACCTATGTCGGCGCCAATGCTGATGTCATTGAATCCCAGATTACCGAACCCCTCGAAGATGCAGTGAATGGCATTGCGGGCATTCGTACGCTTACTTCAGTAAGCACAGAGGGGCGCAGTACCATTACCGTTGAATTTGAGTTGGGTGTAAGCATTGAAGCTGCCGCCAATGATGTGCGTGACAAGGTATCCGGTTCACTCAGTAGGCTTCCACAGGATGTGGATCCGCCTGTAGTTGAAAAAGCGGATGCCGATTCCGCGCCCATTATTTTCATGTCTGTGGCGAGTGACAAGCGCGACCTCATGGAGTTGTCGCGCATTACTGAAGTCTATTTCAAGGAACGACTGCAGACCATTCCCGGAGTCAGTTCAGTACAAATCTGGGGTCAGCGCAGGTATTCCATGCGTTTGTGGATGGACCCTATCAAGCTGGCGTCGTTCCGGCTCGCTCCCTCAGACGTATTGCAGGCGCTTAGCCGTGAAAACGTTGAACTCCCCTCCGGCCGCGTGGAAGGCAAAAGCACAGAACTCACCGTACGTACGATGGGGCGTTTGTATACGCCACTGGATTTCAATAACCTCATAATCAAAGAACAGGGGGATAATGTGGTTCGCTTCAGCGATATCGGCTATGCTGAACTGGGTGCCGAAAATGACCGGACACTACTTCGTAGGGATGGCAAACCCGGGTGTGCCCTCGCTATTGTTGCACAACCCGGTGCCAACAATATTGACATCGCCGACCGGCTCTACCAAAAGCTCGAACAAATCCGCCATGACCTTCCTCCGGATGTCAATTACTATATGAGCTGGGATTCCACGCAATACATCCGTAATTCCATATCTGAGGTGGAGGAAACGATATTCATTGCTTTCTGCCTTGTGTTGTCCATCATATTTATCTTCCTCCGCGACTGGAGAACTACCCTGATACCGGTAGCCACCATTCCAATTTCGCTCGTGGGGGCTTTCTTTGTCATGTACCTGCTGGGGTTCACCATCAATGTGCTCACCCTGCTCGGTATCGTGTTGGCAATTGGCCTTGTGGTGGATGATGCGATTGTGGTTCTCGAGAATATCTATGTAAAAATAGAAGAGGGTGAGAATCCGATTGAGGCTGCGCGGAAAGGATCAACCGAAATTTATTTCGCCGTTATTTCAACAACAGTATCTGTGGTGGCCGTGTTTCTGCCAGTGATTTTCCTTCAAGGTCTTACCGGAAGACTGTTTCGTGAATTTGGGCTTGTGGTTGCCAGTTCAGTTGCCATCTCTGCCTTCATTTCTCTTACGCTTACCCCCATGATGACTTCTCAGATCCTGAAACGCAGAGAAAAGAAGGGGTGGCTTTATGACAAAACAGAGCCTTTCTTTAACAGCCTGATAAATGGCTACAGTTCTGCGCTCCGGGGTTTCATGAACAGGCGATGGCTTGCTTTTGTGGTGATTGCCGTTTCTACAGGTCTCATCTATCTGTTTGGCAAAATTCTTCCTTCTGAGCTTGCACCCCTTGAGGATCGCAGTGAACTGAGATTTCAGGCCATTGCTCCGGAGGGAACCAGCTTTGCGTTTATGGATACGGTGGTTTATAACATCACCAGGTTTATTGACAAGGAAGTCCCTGAAAGGTCAGGCCTTGTGAGCGTTACAGCTCCACAATGGGGGGGCAGTGGCGTTAACTCTGGATTTGTCAGGATTATCCTGAAGGATCCGTCTGAACGATCGCGCACACAACAACAGATCGCTGATTACCTGGCAGCGAAGGGTCAACAATTCACTTCGGTAAGAACATTCGTTAACCAAACGCAGACCATCGGAGACCGACGCGGCGGTTTTCCCGTTCAATTCGTGATCCAAGCAGCAGATATTGAACGCCTGAAAGAAGTCCTCCCGACTTTCTTGCTTAAAGCATCTCAAAGTCCCAAGTTCGCTTTTGTCGATGTCGACCTGAAGTTCAACAAACCGGAAATCAATCTTACCATTAATCGCGACAAGGCAAGGAACCTGGGCGTAAATGTTTTCGACATTGCTCAGACCTTACAATTGGGACTTAGCGGTACCCGATTTGGTAACTACATAATGGATGGGAAACAATATCAGATCATCGGGCAGGTTCAAATCCAGGACAGAAATGAGCCACTCGATCTCCGCACCCTGTATGTGAAGAGTAGCCGCGGCGAGCTGGTGCAACTGGACAACCTGGTTACGATGACCGAATTAAGCAGTCCGCCGCAATTATTCCGCTTCAATCGTTATTCCTCAGCTAAAGTTCAGGCTCAACTTGCCAAGGGTGTGGCCCTTGGGGACGGTATCAATGAAATGAAAAGAATTGCCGACAAAGTGCTCGATGAAGGGTATACCACTTCTCTGGACGGAGCCTCACGCGAGTTTGCAGAAAGTTCCTCAAGCATTTATATGGCCTTTGCTATAGCGCTCGCTATCATATACCTGGTGCTGGCCGGACAGTTTGAAAGTTTCATTGATCCGCTGATTATCATGTTTACCGTACCCTTGGCCCTTGCCGGAGCTTTGCTGTCATTGTGGTACTTCAACCAGACGCTGAACATCTTCAGCCAGATCGGTATTATCATGCTGATCGGTCTCGTGACTAAAAACGGTATCCTCATCGTTGAATTTGCCAATCAGCGAAAGGAACAAGGTATGAGCATCATCGATGCAGTCATCAATTCAGCTGAATCGCGATTCCGTCCTATTCTCATGACCAGCCTCTCCACTGTACTGGGTATTCTTCCCATTGCACTTGCGTTAGGTGCCGGCTCAGAAAGCCGTGTCTCAATGGGCATTGCGGTAATTGGGGGAATGCTATTTGCAACCATTCTCACCTTGTTTGTGATCCCGGCTATTTACTCCTACTTCTCGCGGAAACACGTGACTGCCGAGCAGCAGGCTCACACTCAACTGAACCAGCTCGGGAAAGTCCAGACCATCCAGCCGTAAACGGCGAACCGAAGAATTCTGGAAATACATACCAACAGAAAATCGCGAAAAGAAGAATTAACTGACCCTGCCAGCATGCACGTCGCAGAAAAAGGTACTGGAGTGACTGCGCCAACCAGAACCAGGTAGAGGCCGTATTTTTTCAGTTTCTCGTCATACTGCTTCAGGTAACGCTCGCTGATTTGCTGATACAGGCGGGTTAAGGAAAAGTACCTTCCAATATAATATCCAATCACCCCGGCTGCGTAAGAAATGAGAGTGAGATAGGAAAGGTTCAGCACATATTCCGATGGATTGCCTTTTGATTGCCATATCAGCATGAACAGTTCTGGGGGAATGATCCCAAATATGATTTCAGAAACTGTGAAGATCGCCAGTAGTAACGGCAACTGGTTCCCGATTTGATTAATCTCGAGCTGATACACTCTTATGTCTTCTCTTGCGAAGATGTAGGCGGTAATAATTACTCCAAACCAAGCCAGACCTCGCAGGAGGTTTTTCCACAGAAAGCTGCTTTTCGATTCTTCCTTTTCCAAGGTTACTTCAGAATAGGGTGCCGCTTGAAAGGTTTCGATTCATCGAAAAGCTTTCGATATGTAACATGAGTCTTGCTAACGTATCCTCCAACCTGCTCGACAACCTGAATCATTTTGGGATTAAAGTCACCGATCCAGTTCATTTCGTAATCAATGTAATGCAATTTGCCTGAATGGTAAAGCTTTCTTGCCTCCTCGATAATGGCCCCGTCCACCCCTTTACCCTGATGCGCCGGCACCACACCAAAGAGAATCCCGAATGCCTTAGTATTTGTTTTCATAAGCCTATGCCAGGCAAATTTGGCTTTCCCCCACCAATCCAACCTGCCACCGACATGCTTCAACAATTGATTTATTTCAGGCAGCGAGATAAAAAAAGCAATGGGCTCATCATCATGAAAGCCAAACCAGATGAGTCGCTCATCCAGAATTGGTTTCATCTGCTTTACAATTAGCTTAGCCTGTACTGAGTTGAGTTCAGGGTTTTCAGCACGGTTAGTCCAGGCTTTGTTATAGACTTCCCTCAGATAATCGGGCAACTTCTTCATCTCCGACTTCATCAGGTATCGAAATTTGTAACGCGGATCCTTTGCAACCAGATTCGCCTTTACAAGCAGTTTGGGAGCAATGGGATCGAGCGTCTTTCTGGCATAGGTCAGTTGCTTGAAGTAGACCTGAAAGCCATATGCTTCAAAATATTTTTGGTAATAAGGAAAGTTGTATACGCATTGGTAATTTGGCTGGTACTGAAAACCATCAACCAGAAGTCCCCACCACCGGTCACGATTTCCAAAATTGATCGGTCCGTCCATAGCCTCCATCCCCTTTTCTCTCAACCAATTCCGGCATAAATCAAAGAGCATGAATGCCGCCTCCTGACTTTCAATGCATTCGAAAAAACCCATTCCTCCAGTGGGCTGATCATTCCCTTTGTGAACTGTTTTCTCATTGACAAATGCAGCTACCCTTCCAATGGTGTGACCCGCATCATCTGTCAACAGCCAGCGAATACAGCTTCCATGTCTGAAAGTCTTGTTCTTCTCAGGATCAAACACCGATTCGATATCAGTATCAAGCGGCCGGATCCATTCCCTTACGCCTTTGTAAAGCCTTACTGGAAAGTGAAGAAATTCCTGTCGATCAGCGGCGCTGACAACTTCCCGGGTTTGCATAATTACGATCAGCCGGAAAGATAGTGTTTTTAAAGTGTCTGCTGCGGGAGTTCGATTGTAAAAACAGTGCCCTTGTCAAGCTCACTTGCAACACGAATTGAGCCCCCTACTTTTTCTACGGCGTTTTTTACAATATACAGGCCAAGCCCGCTTCCTTCCGATTGCCCGCTCGCACGATAAAACATCTCGAATATCCGATCAAGATTTTCTCTTTCAATTCCGATACCGTTATCGCTGAACTGGATAAGACAACGAGTCTGTGAAACATTGATTTGAATGGATATATTCACCTGACTTTCGTCGAGCCTCCGGTATTTTATGGCATTGGAAATCAGGTTCCGCATGATTTCACCAATCCGCCAGGGGTCGCTGTAAAAGTCCACACCCTCAAGGGTGATCTCCTTCCTGACCCGATCCGCTCCCTTCAAGTAGCTCAAATCATCCAGTGTTCGCTCAATGATCTGGAGAAAATCCACTTTCTCAACCTTTAGCTCCATTTTGAGATTCTTTGAATGACTGAGGACATCACTGATAAAGTGGTCGAGTTGAGAAGCCTTTTGGCCCATCAATTTCACATAGTCAAGAAGATTATCGTCATTTCCGGGCATTGCAGCGAGATGAGCCAGCCCAAGCACTGAGGATAATGGCGCGCGCAAATCATGCGATACTTTGTAAACGAAATTATCAAGTTCTGCATTTCGGACCTTCAGCTCTTCCTCCACCCGCTTTCGATCCGTAATGTCCACGTACATGCCGAAGATTCCCAGCTTCTGATCCTCCAGGGTCACAGGCACACCATAGATGATTACTGACAACTTCTGCCCGTCCTTTCTCTTTCGAACCGTTTCAACACGAATCACCCTGCTCTCGGTAATCAGGCTGTTGATGTCGTTGGATTCGCCCAGAAATTCCGGTGGTATGATGATTTCATTCAATGTTCTTCCTTGCACTTCATGGTGCGCATACTGAAACAGCTCCTCAAAGCCTTTGTTGATCTGCACCACATTGCCTTCCCTGTTAAGAAGAACAATGGCGAGTGGAGTATTCTCGAAAAGCTGGTACAACAAAGTCTCGGTTTTACGGAAGGAATCCTCTGTCTGTTTGCGCTGTGTAATGTCAGAAATCACAACCTGGATGGCAGGCTCGCCTTCAAAAAGATAGGGGGTACCAATGGATTCAACATCTATTTCGCTGCCGTCAAGTCTCAGGAACTTTTCTTCGATCAGTCCAGCCGATTCACCCTTCATGATGCGTTCAATTCTTTCTTGAATGACACGCATGGAATTCGGATGAACAAATCGTCTCACATCCATACCTGTAAGTTCCTCTGGTGAAGATGCTCCTATCATTTTTGCTGCCGCTTTGTTGGCGTACCTGATTGTTCCTTTGGCATGGATAACGATTCCAAGTGGCAATTCTTCAACGAGATCGCGATATCGTTTCTCGGATTCCTGGTGCTGAACTTCCAGCTCCTTCTTTTCGGTTATATCAGAAAACAATCCGCTGTAAACAATTCTTCCATCATCTGTCTTCACCGGGGCGCCGTTCGCCTCAACCCAGAAGTAGCCGTTTGGTCCTTTGCAGCGACCCTGCCAGCGGAAAGGAGTGAGTAACTGATTACTGAGTTCCACACTGACCCAGAAGCTTGGATAGTCGTCCGGATGGATGAAACTCTCCATTGAGAGGTGGCCCCTCAAAAGTACGTCCGATTCAATCCCGATCAATTCCACACAACGAGGACTTACGTACGTGAAATCCCTCCCTCCTGATGGGAAGAACGTGTACTCAAATACCACGACCGGGAGATTATCAACCAGTCTTTGAAGCCATGTTGCTTTGTCAGGAGTATGCATGCCGCAGCTCAAAATTAGCGGCTCCAGTCAAAGGAATGCCAGGATGTAAGAAAGGATAGAAACTTATAGGTTTCAACTTCAAATCAGCCAGGACAAGGCGCCAGCATCCTGTCTTCAGCAATGTCCTATAATTCGATGTAAGATTATACCCCCTTGAGGGCTTCTGCACCCGCAACAATTTCGAGAATTTCCTTGGTGATGGCAGCCTGACGGGTCCGGTTATACATAAGTCTCAGCTCCTTCAGAATCTCACCTGCATTCTCGCTCGCCTTATCCATAGCTGTCATCCTTGCGCCATTCTCAGAAGCATTCGAATCCAGTACTGCCTTGAATAATTGAGTCTTAAGAGATTTGGGGATAAGTCCGCTCATGATCTCATGCTGTGAGGGCTGAAAGATGTAATCCACTTCATTGTGCTTTGTGGCAGAAGGTGGCACAACAGGAAGGAACTGCTCGGTAATAAGAACCTGCGTCGCCACATTTTTGAACTGATTGTAGACTATTTCAATTTTGTCATACGTGCCGTTCTTGAATGCATCCATCAGAAATTGGCCGGCACCAGAAACACTCTCAAAGGTGAGACTGTGAAAGAGGTTGACAAAATCTCCGTTTACCTTATAACCCCGCTTTGTGAAGAAATCAAGTCCTCTCCTTCCGATACACAATATCGTCACATTCTTCCTGGCATGCTGATCAGTATACTTCTGCTGAACCAGTGCGACGACCGATTTGATTACGCTGGAGTTGAAAGAGCCGCAAAGACCCCGATCAGAAGTGATGGCTATGACGCATATCTTTTCTTCAGGCCGGACTTTTGTGTACCAATTGTCATCGCTGACATCTGAAACAGACAAGTCTTGAAGCAAGAGCGTCATCTTCTGTGCAAACGGACGCATTTGCAGAATCCTTTCCTGCGATTTGCGCAACTTCGCTGCCGCCACCATTTTCATGGCTTTGGTGATCTGTTGCGTACTGGTTACAGAACCGATCCTGGTCTTAACTTCCTTTAGGCTTGCCATCGTCTAACTGCTTATGATTTCCTTTTAGGCATAACTCCCGGCCATGTCAAGAGCCACCTTTTTAAGCGTTCCCATATCGGCCTCCTCAAGTTTGCCGGCTCTGAAGTTATCCAGAATGGCCCGGTGATTGGTCTTCATGGCATTGATGAAGTTCTTTTCGAACTCCCTCACCCTGTTAACAGGCACTTTGTCCAGGTAACCCCGGGTTGTTGCAGTAATGATAGCTACCTGCTCCTCAACGGGTACCGGCTCATACTGTGGCTGCTTCAATACCTCGAGGTTCCTTCGTCCACGCTCAATGGTCAATTTGGTGGCGGCATCAAGGTCAGATCCGAATTTGGAAAAGGCCTCGAGCTCACGAAACTGTGCCTGATCCAGTTTCAGCGTACCAGCCACCTTCTTCATGGATTTAATCTGCGCAGATCCTCCCACACGCGAAACCGAAATACCGACGTTAATGGCCGGACGAATGCCTGAGTTGAACAAGTTGGTCTCGAGGAATATCTGCCCGTCTGTAATTGAAATTACATTCGTCGGAATATAAGCTGACACGTCATTCGCCTGGGTTTCGATGATAGGCAGAGCAGTCAGTGATCCTCCTCCCTTGACCTTACTCTTCAGGGATGGGGGAAGGTCATTCATCTTGGAAGCCAGCTCATCATTGTTAATAATCTTGGCGGCTCTTTCCAGCAGACGGGAGTGCAGATAGAACACATCACCGGGATACGCCTCCCGGCCCGGAGGTCTTCTAAGCAGAAGTGAAACTTCACGATACGCCACAGCCTGCTTGGACAGGTCATCATATATCACCAGTGCCGGGCGACCGGTATCACGGAAATATTCTCCAATGGATGCTCCTGTAAAGGGAGCATAGAACTGCATGGGCGCAGGATCAGAAGCAGATGCAGAGACGATGACTGTATACGGCATGGCTCCCGCCTTTTCCAGCGTTGCCGCCACTACAGCCACAGTTGATGCCTTTTGACCGATGGCTACATATATGCAAAACACCGGTTTGCCCTTTTCATAAAATTCCTTTTGATTGATGATGGTGTCAATGGCTACAGCCGTCTTTCCTGTCTGACGGTCACCGATGATCAATTCGCGCTGTCCGCGACCAATTGGAATCATCGAATCAATGGCCTTGATCCCAGTCTGCAGGGGCTCATTTACCGGCTGCCTGAAGATTACACCAGGGGCTTTCCTCTCCAATGGCATTTCAAATAACTCTCCCGTCAGTGCGCCTTTTCCGTCGATGGGTTGTGCAAGGGTATTGACAACTCTGCCAAGCATTCCATCTCCCACTTTGACCGAGCCAATTTCGCCGGTACGCTTTACGGTGGCCCCTTCCTTGATGCCGGTAGATTCGCCCAGGAGTACTGCACCGACATTGTCCTCTTCCAGGTTAAGAACCAGGGCACGCAAACCATTTTCAAACTGAATCAATTCGCCTGCCTGTGCCTTTGTAAGCCCATAGATCCGGGCTACCCCATCACCAATGGTGAGTACGGTTCCGACTTCTTCCAATTCTGCATCGGTTCGGGAGTGTGCCAGTTGTTCTCTGAGTATTGCGGATACTTCTTCTGGTCTGATTTCAGCCATACGATCTTTAATGATTTAGTTCTTAGTTCTCTTTCAATTTTATACTCAATAGCTTGAGTTTGTTCTTGATGGACGCATCTATTTGCCGGTCTCCCACATTGAGTACGAAACCGCCTATCAGTGAGTCGTCCACCTTTTCTTCAATTTCCACAGATTTGCGATCGCTAAGTCGCTTTACAATGCTTTCAAGGGTTGCTCTTAATTGCTGATCCATCGGTACAGCAACTGAAACGGTAGCGTGCCCAATGCCCTTGTACTCATTAAAGGCCTCGTGGAATCCGGAGGCTATCGCAGGTATAAGGGATTCTCTGTTCTTTCTTGTCAGGATGTCCAATATGGATTTTGTCAATTCATTCACCTTGCCTGAAAACATCCGGGTAAGGATTTCGCGTTTTCGTTCATGCCTAATAAGAGGGCTTTTCAACATCATAAGAAAGTCCCGATTCGAGTTGCAAACCTTCTGGATGACCAACATATCCTGATGCACTGCATCCAGAACTCCCTTTTCCACGGACAACTCCAGGAGTGATCTTACATAACGATGGGCTGCGCGTGATTCGGCCATGGAATTAGTTCATTTTCAAGTCCTTGATATACGTCTCAGCCAGTTCCTTTTGCGCCTTGTCTCCTGCGAGATTCTTGCGGATCACCTTCTCAGCAATTTCGAGTGAGAACTGGGCAACCTGATTGCGTACATCACGCAAAGCTGCCTGTTTTTCAGTTTGAATGGCTGCACGAGCGTCTTCAATGATTTTGTCCGCACTCTTCTTGGCCAAAGCCTGCGCCTCATCCTGCAAGCGGCTGGCGGCGCTTCGGGCATCACGTAGAATTTTGTCTCTTTCTTCCCTAGCCTCGCGCAACAACTTTTCATTGTCCGACTTCAGGGCGGCCATTTCAGACTTAGCCTTCTCTGCAGCATCCAGGGCATCTTGTATTGATGTTTCGCGCTCCTTCAGACCGCTAAGAATTGGCTTCCATGCCATTTTCGCCAGCAGAAAAACCAAAGCGAGGAATACCACTAACTGCCAAAAGATCAGGCCGGTGCCGGGTGTCAACAGTTCCATATAATCTTATTTGATATTGAGAGGCGGTATAATTCTGTTCAGATTTAGATTCATTTTAAGAAACTTGCCCGGCCAATTGCCTAAGGCAAGTTTCTCAATTGTAATTCCGGAACCGGGTTATCCCCCGATGGCTGTTGCCGTCAGGTTTGAAACCAGGAAGCAGATCACAAGTGCAAAGAGGGCAGCTACCTCTACAAGAGCTGCGATGATAAGCATGGAGCCTTGCAGTTTGTTGGCAGATTCAGGCTGACGAGCCATAGCCTCCATTGCAGAGCCACCAATGCGGCCGATACCAATTCCAGCGCCTATTGCGGCTAGACCAGCACCGATGCCCGCACCCATTATCGCATAGCTGACATCCAGGAGAATTGTGAATAACATAAGTTGATTGAATTAAGTGAAACAAATCCGGGTCATCCCCGGAGTATCTTTTATTGGACACGTCCTGTCCAATTATTTCAATTTCTCAATGATGCTCTCCTCCATGATCACCGCCACCATGCTCTTCGATGGCAAGGCCGATGTACAAGGAAGAAAACAATGTGAAGACATAGGCTTGAATCCCTGCTACCAGTAATTCAATAAGCGTAATGAACAACACAAATACAGAAGACCCGAATCCCACCGCCCAACTCCTGAAGAGGAATGTCAGGCACATCAGACTGAGTAATACAATATGACCTGCCGTTATAGCAGCAAAAAGACGAATCATCAGGGAAAACGGCTTCGTGAAAATTCCTATCACTTCCACGGGCATAATAATTACACGTAAAGGAAGAGGAACTCCCGGAGTCCAGAAGATGTGCTTCCAGTAGGAGGCATTCCCACTCAGATTGGTCAACAGAAAGGTGAGTACCGCAAGTGTAACGGTGACAGCAATGTTGCCTGTAAGGTTTGCAGCACCCGGAAGCAAGCCCAATAAATTTCCAAAAAGAATAAAAAAGAATAAAGTCAATAAGTATGGCAGATACTTTTCATACCGCGGACCAATATTTGGTTTTACTACTTCGTCTTTGACGAATAATACAATGGGCTCTATAAATGACTGTAATCCGCTTGGCGCCTTCCCGGGACGTGCCCGGTAAGCCTTGGCAACCGAAAACATGATCACGATCAATAATGTTGCATTAATGAAGAGCATCAGGACATTCTTTGTGATGGAGAGGTCCAGCACAGGTTTCTCATTCAGCAAGATTTTGTTGTGGTCCAGCGTATACCTGTTGTAGGCCTGGACCTGATGATGCTCGTTATAGAAGTTCCTTGACGAAAAGATTTCCCATCCACGTTCTTCGGATCGGACAATCACAGGCAAGAAGAGTGTGCCGTAGTGACCCTCGAAAAAATGCCACGTATGACTGTCCATCACGTGCTCAAGAATCACCTCACTGACATTGAATTTTTCTTCCTTCGTTCCTTCGTGCCGGGCGCTGTCGGAATGGATTTCCTCTTGCGAAAAAGCTGGCAAAATTGATGCTGCCAGAAGCATGACCACCAGTCCTAAAATGCGGGCCCTTGAGGCAGAAACAGGGATTTTGGGGTTGTTAGACACGTCTGAAAATGAACGTGACAAAACTATCGATTAATAGCCCAAAAAAAAATGATTTAACTCTCTTTTTCCTTCTTTGAAAGATCTGAAGCGCTGTTAATTTTTAGGAATAAGACAGCGATTTCAAGTATGGTAAAAAGCAAATAGGACAGCATAAAAAACGTTGCATTTCCCCTTGCGTGTTCGCCATCCAGGTAGAGAATAGTCCCAATAAACAGTCCATAAATCAATATTCTGAGCACCACTGAACCCAGATACAGTTTTGTAAATTCATCCGTCGCCCTGCCAAGTCTTGTGCTGAGCAGCCTGTAGAGCAAGGCAGTTGAAATACTGAGAAAAATCAGGATTGTCACAGCTGCCGGCGGTATCAAAAACCAACCTTTTTCAGCGCCCTCATACAGGAATAGCCAAATGCCAAGGGCAAGTAAGGTGGAATAAATGAGAAACCGCATGATCAGTCTGTATCAAAAGTCTTGTAAACCTGGTAAAGCATACCGGCAAATACTGAGAGTCCGAAAATCAGCAGGAAGACAGGAAACTTCAGTGACAGATAGAGATCGAGTTTGTGCCCCAACCACGCAGCTAGACCCACTCCACCAAAAAGCTGAAGGGCAAAATTGGAGTACTTAAGTAATGAATCAAACGGCCTTGGCTTCCTCGGTTCGGAAGGTTTGTGCTCCTGCTCCATTTTCGACGGACTTAATGTCTTTAATGGCAGCACCCATTTTGCAGGTTCCATTGAAAACTGCCCCCGGCTCCACGACCAGCTTGCCTGTAAAAATGTCGCCGTTTACTGAAGCTGTTGCTTTCAACACCAACATCTCTGCAATTTCAATTTTGCCCCTTACTTCTCCTTCAATATCTGCATTCTGCGCAGTCACATTTCCCTCAACATGGCTGGAGTGTCCCAATGCAATTTTGGATTTGGATTTAATGTTGCCGTGAATGCGGCCTTCAATACGAATGTTGCCGTAGGTCTCAATATTGCCTTCCAGCACTGTCCCCTTTCCGATTACGTTGCTGGAGTTGCTGATCTCCTCTGCGGCCTTCTTTTCCTCTTTCGTTGTAAACATTGGTAAGAAATTAAAAAGTTACAAACTCTTCCGGATTTAGCGAGTTACCGTTGTACCACAATTCAAAATGCAGATGCGGGCCGTCGGTCATCTCGCCACTGTTGCCAACTATGGAGATTATTTCACCTGCGTTGACAAAACTACCAACTTTTTTCAATAGTTCGGCATTGTGCTTATACACCGAAATCAGATTCCCGCGGTGTTGAATGGCTATGACATAACCGGCATCCTGTGTCCACGAAGACATGATTACCGTTCCATCTGCGATGCACTTGACGGGTTCATTGGTCTTTGCCACTATATCCATTCCAAAGTGACCCTTCTTCACATCATATCGGTCTGACACAAATCCGGTTATGGGCGAGAAGAAGAATACCTCCCTCAATTCTTTGTACTTGCTGCTGGTGAGAGAAATCATCGCCATTTCAGACTGTTCAAAGTCTCTTCGAAACATCGAATCGGTGGGAGCCAATTGCGTATTGCTAACCGGCTTGATGGGGCGGTCCTGCCCTTCAAGTTTTACGCGCGGATCAGTGTAGCTCCCGGTGGTATCTCCATTGAAAACCTTCAGCATGTTTCGAATAAAATTCTCCTTGTTGTCCTCCTCTATCGCAAGGGAGTCCACCTTCTTGGCCAATTGGAGAAGCTTCTTGTTTGTCTCCATCTGTGCAAACCTGGGGTCATACCAGCGGGCCAGCAACGTCTGTGACAGGTATAGACTTAATGAAAAAATCAGAACAAAGACCACCATTGAAAGGACGAGCACACGGGCATAGGTAAATCCAATGCCTCTGGTCTCCTCAAGGTTATCTTCCTTCCGGATGACCAGCTGATAACGGGCACTGAGCCTGTCTCCTATGGTTTTTCTCTGTTTCAATGGCGAAATACCTGCAAAATTAGATATTCTGACCGATTATAATATTGAAAATCTGTTTTTTACGTTTGTGTTTCAAAGTGCCTCATGAAGGGAAGTTTCCGGCTCTTTCTGTACCTGGCTAGTCTCCTGCTGCTTGCTCGATGCTCTTCCAATCAGAATACTGTTACTGCGGACATCTTTCACAACACGACGGCCCACTTTAACGGCTATTTCTATGCACGCGAAAAGACACGCGAGGTGGAGAAGGCTATTCTTAAGAGCCTTGACGATGACCCCAACCAGATTCTGAGGCTGTATCCCAAACTTGACACGAATCTGGCCAAGACCTACAGAAAAGATACTGAGGAGATCATCAAGATGGCCAGCATTTCCATTCAAAGGCATCCCAACAGTAAGTGGCTTGATGACAACTACCTGCTGGTGGGACTGGCCAGGTTGTATGACTGCAATTTCCCGGATGCTATTCAAACCTTCAAATATGTGAACACTAAAAGCCATGACGCCAACCTGCGTCACCAGGCGCTCGTGCATCTTGTCCGCACCTTCACGGAGCAAGGTGAATATGATAAGGCTGAAGAAGCATTCCAGTTTCTGGAAAAGGAAAAATTGAGCCCTTCCAATGCCAAAAGTCTTCACCTGGAAAAGGCCTATTACTATCAGGTTCGTTCAGATTATGATAACATGGTCCGCAGCCTTACAACTGCTGATTCTCTTCTGACGGGTGCCGACCGGAAAGGCCGTATCTACTTCATCATTGGCCAGGTATATCAGAAACTCGGGTTCGGCTCAGAAGCTTATAATTATTACAGGAAATGCTTGTCCACAAACCCGGACTATGAAATTGATTTTTACGCACGTCTTAATATGGCGCAAGTTGCAAGGTTGGACAATTCCAAGAATGTGAAAACCATTCGCAATCAGTTTGCCAAGCTGTTAAAAGACACCAAGAACCAGGAATTCAAAGACAAGATCTATTATGAACTTGGAGAATTTGAACGCAAGCAAGGGAATGTGCAGGAGGCCATTGTCCAATACAAGCTGTCGGCCCACGCAGGCAAAAATAAACGCATTCAGGGCAGTGCTTATTTACGAATTGGTCAGCTGAACTTTGATTCACTCAAGAGGTTTTCACTTGCAAAGGCATACTATGACAGTGCCTTGAAATCGCTGCCCACCGAGTTTGAAAATTATGTGTCCATTAAGAAAAGGCATGAAATCCTTGGCGAGTTCGTGAAATATACTGAAACGATTCAATGGCAGGACAGCCTGCTCTGGATGGCTACTCTGGATTCAACCGCTCTGAGAAATCACATCGACTCACTGTTCACCCCGAAACTGGTGGTTGAAGAAGGTGGCAAAAAGAAGAAGAAAAGAAAAACTGAAGGAGGCGGCTCTGCGGTCGGGCAGAACAGCTCACTCTTCCAGACTGAATCAACCAGCACCACCGACTGGTATTTTGATAACGCTGCGGCGATCGCAAGCGGCCAGCAGGAATTTCAGAGGATATGGGGCGACATAAAACTCGAGGACAACTGGCGACGCTCTACTAAAAGCGCAACTGTGCCAGGAGGCCAGGTGCTGACGCAGAACGGGGCTCCCGAAAACAACGAACCTACGAAGACGGAGAAAAATGAGATGCCCAAGGCCAACCCCGCTGATGATGCATACAAGAAGATACTCCCTGATTTGCCAAAGTCGGAGAAGCAAAAAAGTGCTTCATTGGCCAAAATTGAAGAATCCTACTTCAAACTTGGAGACCTGTATTATTTCCAGCTAAATGAAAAAGACAATGCAGAATCTTCCTATAACATTCTGTTGAAGAGATTCCCCTCCACGTCCTACAAACCTGAGGTACTCTACAAATTGTACCTTATTCACAAAGAACGCGGTGACGGGCAGGCGGAATCAATTGCTCAGGTGCTTCAAAGTGAATTCCCCAATTCTACCTATTCCAAAATTCTTCTTAATCCCAATTACCTCAAAGAAGCAAGCGTAGCCCAGGAAAAACAGAAGATGATTTACAAGGAAGCATATGAAGCCTTTCAGAAAAACAATCTCCGCCTTGCCCAGGAATTAATCGCCAATGCGAGGGCCGTTGGAGAGACCGCTTTTACTTCACAACTCGACTTGCTTCAAATTCTGATAACGGGTAAAACAGAGGATGTGACCCGGTATCAATTTGAGCTTGAAACATTCATCAAGAAATACCCGGATCAGCCCATCCATTTATATGCCGAAACTCTACTTGCCAGTTCAAAGACATTTGTAGAAAAAAGTGAACGGGCCAAAGGGATACGGTTCTCTGCGGTGTTTGATGAACCTCATTATTTCGTGATTGTACATAATATACAGGACCGCGCGAGCACATCGCTGGCAACCGCGTTGGACATGTTTAACCAGGAACAATATCGTTCGCGAAGACTGGAAACCACTAATCTGATTTTTAATGAAGTATACGCACTGACCTTTGTCGGCAACTTTGGAGGAAAGACCGACGCCATCGAGTACTTTGACCGCTTCAACCGGCAATTGAAAGATCTTCCACCATTTTCGGTACTAAATTTCCATACTTTTGTTATCACGAAAGAGAATTTCAATATCTTCTATCGTAACAAGGCGCTTGATGAATACCTCAGCTTCTTTGACAGATACTATCAGAAAGAAACTCCATGACCTGATGGGGATTCACCGTCCCTGGTTCAGCAAAGCCATAAAGTACACCAGGATTCTTTTCTTCACCTTTATGATTGGTCTCCCCCTTTATGTTTATGCTGTAGGCATCGATCTCTTCGGACTTTTCGGCGGAATGCCCAGCCTTGCGGATGTGGAGAATCCGGAAAATGATCTTTCCTCAGAACTCATCTCTGCCGATGGGGTCTCACTGGGCAGATATTTCCGTTTCAACCGGAGTCAGGTCAACTTTAACGAACTTTCGGATGACCTTGTAAATACACTCGTACTTTCGGAAGATCACCGCTTCTATGATCACTCGGGCCTTGATTTTCCAGCTTACATCCGTGTCGTATGGGGCCTCCTCACCCTTAATCCGGCCGGCGGTGGCAGCACCATTACCCAGCAACTCGCAAAGAATCTGTATACCAGAAATCCTGATCGGTCACTGGACGGTGCTATTGCAAGGTTGGGACGATATCCCCGAAGGATCGTGCAGAAAACGAAAGAGTGGATAATCAGTGTAGACCTCGAACGCAACTTCACCAAGGAGGAAATTATCGCCATGTACCTCAACACTGCCGAATTCAGCAGCAATACCTATGGCATCAAGGTGGCCAGTGAGACTTACTTCAACAAACCAACAGATAGCCTGAATCTCTCCGAATCGGCCCTTCTGGTTGGCATGCTTCAAAATCCTACTTTTTATAATCCCGTGCGGCGACCTGAGAATGCCCTTAAAAAACGTAACGAAGTATTGTATAAGATCTATCGCGCGAAATACAAGATCCAATCCCGAACCGAGTACGATTCGCTGGCAGCAAGTGATCTCGGCCTTCGTTTCAGGATCCAAAATCAAAATGAAGGTCTTGCAACATATTTCAGAACCGTGATCACGACTCACCTGATGGAATTCTGTAATGCCCGCGGGATCGACCTGTGGAACTCAGGGTTACGGATTTATACCACCCTTGACAGTCGCCTGCAGAAATACGCTGAAGAAGCGGTTGCCGAACACATGAAGCCCCTTCAAAAGCAATTCATGGAGCAATGGGAAGGCAAGAATCCATGGGTAGATGATGATCGAAATGAAATTCCCGGATTCCTCAAAAACAGAATCAGGCAAAGCGACACCTACAAGAACCTCGTGGCTAAGTATGGCGAGAAATCCGATTCCGTAAGGATATTACTGAATCTGAAAAAGCCCATGACCGTCTTCACATGGGATGGAGAAAGAGACACTCTTTTCAGTTCTATGGACTCTCTCGCCTACTACAAGAAGTTTCTTCAGACTGGAATGATGGCCATGGATCCAACAACCGGTCACATCAAAGCCTGGGTAGGAGGATTCAACTACAAATATTTCAAGTACGACCATGTGAAACAAGGCAAACGACAGCCTGGCTCTACATTCAAACCATTTGTATATGGCCTGGCAATGGAGTCCGGATATTCACCTTGCCATGTTCTGGAAGACATCTCTCCGAGCTTCCAGGTTTCCGGAACAGTCTGGTACCCCCCCAATTCTGACGGAACCCGTGGCACCGGCGAAAAAATGACTATCCGGCAAGCCATGGCCCGGTCAATCAATTCCATAACAGCCCAGATGATGAAAGCTCTTGGAGAAGAGAACGTTGTTGAATTTGCCCATCGTGTCGGAATAGATAGCAAGCTGGATGCCGTGCCATCGCTCTGCCTCGGCGTAAGCGATGTGTCACTGTTCGAGATGGTCGGCGCCTACAGCACCTACGTAAACGGAGGCATACATACAGAGCCGTTCTACATAACGCGTATAGAAGACAAGAATGGCAATGTCATAGAGAACTTCGTGCCCAAAACAAGGCAGTCCATTAGTGATCAGACCGCGTACAAAATGCTGTACATGCTCAAAGGAGGCGTTGAAGAGTCCTCCGGCACTTCCCTTGGTCTGCCCAAAGAGCTTAAAATCGATAACGAAATAGGAGGGAAAACAGGTACTACAAACAATGCGTCAGACGGATGGTACATGGGCGTCACACATGATCTTGTAGCGGGTGTTTGGGTTGGAGGGGATGAAAGAAATATTCACTTTCCCTCTTGGACCTTCGGACAAGGAGCCCGGACAGCAATGCCCATCTTTGCCAAGTTTCTGATGAAAGCGTACGCCGACCCCTCTACAGGGATCATAAAAGGAAAGTTCAACGCACCTAAGTCCGGGATCGATATAACCCTGGATTGTGCGCGCTACCAGGAAACGGATTCCACCAAGATTCAACCCTGGGAAATCAATAACTGAAGAATGTCTGACGACCTACGAGAACAGGTCAGCTCTCTGCCGGACAGCCCCGGCATTTACCGGTTCTATGATAAGTCCGGAACCCTTATTTATGTAGGTAAAGCCAAAAGTCTTCGCAAGCGTGTAAACAGTTACTTTACCAAACAGTCGCAATACAACAGAAAAACAGAAAAGCTCGTATCCGAAATCCGCAACCTGGAATTTACCATTGCCAACTCCGAATTTGACGCCCTTCTCCTTGAAAACAATTTCATAAAGCAATACCAGCCGCGCTATAATATTCTACTCAAGGACGACAAGACCTTCCCTTATCTCTGCATATTAAAAGAACCTTTCCCACGCATCATTTACACCCGTAAATACATCCCACAGCAGGGAGAATACTTCGGCCCCTATTCCAGTGTGGTATCCATGAAAAGCGTGCTTGAACTGGTAAGAAAGCTCTATACCATCCGGACCTGCAATCTTGCCCTCACACAAGAAAACATTCAGAAGAAGAAGTTCAAGGTTTGCCTTGAATATCACCTTGGCAATTGCAAAGGACCTTGTGAGGGTCTCCAGGAAGAACAGTCATACCTGGAAGACATTCACCACGCAAGAAATATACTCCGTGGAAATCTCTCAATTGTTGAAAATCACTTCCGCCAGCAAATGACCGAGGCCGCCTCGCAAATGGAGTTTGAGCGAGCCGAACAGTACCGGTCCAAACTTGACCTTCTGGATAGGTTCCAGGCGAAGTCCCTTGTGGTGAACCGCAAACTTACCGGCATTGATGTCATTACAATAACAAGCACAGAGCATGAGTCACTCATCAACTTCATGCAAATACGGGAAGGAGCCATCGTATTCTCAAAAAATGTCGAAATCAGGAAGAAGATGGACGAGTCCGACGAGGAACTTATCACGATGGTGGCGCAACAAATACGCAACGACATTAAAAGCGGTCATAACGTTATCTTAAGTAATGTTCCGCTACAAGTCACCGATCCCCTCATTGAGAACATAGTCCCCGTAATAGGCGATAAAAAGAAACTTATAGAACTATCACTCAAGAACGTACTGTATCTCAAGGGCAAGAAGGAGGCATTTCGGCATGAACTTCAAGACCGCCACCTGAGCGTCCTACAGGAGCTTCAAAAGAGCCTCTCATTACAGCAACTACCAAGAATTATTGAGTGTTTTGACAATTCCAATTTCCAGGGCACCGACTCAGTTGCCTCCATGGTGAGGTTTGTAGACGGGAAACCTGACAAATCAGGTTACAGGCACTTTAACATCAAGTCCGTTCAGGGCCCCAATGACTTCGCTTCGATGAAAGAAATTGTGGGACGGCGCTACAGCAGGTTAATCGATGAAAACAAGGAGCTCCCCAATCTCATCATTGTAGACGGAGGCAAGGGGCAGCTTGGCAGCGCCTTGGATGCCCTCAGCGAACTGCAACTTTATGGGAAAATTCCTGTTGTCGGCATAGCCAAGCGTCTTGAGGAGATCTACTATCCTAACGATCCCATTCCCTTGCACATCCACAAGAAGTCACAAGGGCTCAAGTTGATGCAGCAAATACGGGACGAAGCACATCGCTTCGCCATCACCTTTCACAGGCTTAAGCGAAGCAAGTCGTCACTTATTTCTGAACTGGAAACCATTGAAGGGATCGGATCCAAGACCATCGACATCCTTCAGCAAGCTTTCAAATCCGTAAAGAAAATCCTTGGTGCAACACCTGAAGAACTTGAGAAAGCTGTAGGAAAATCCAAATCATTGATCATTGTTGAATGGGCTAAAAACAAAAAGGACGCTGTATAGCGTCCTTTGTTCCTTCAATCATGAGGAGGTTAGTACTCCCAGAGGTTGTGCTCCTTTTCCATCAGCTTCATCTCCTCCCACTCCATCGCCCAAACAGCCTCCATGTGCGACTTATACAGATCGAAAATCTGATCATTATCAGGGTTCTCAATCTTATAAATTGTGCCGTGGAACAATCTTAACAGGAATGCATCAGCGTAGTTCTTGTTCTCAGCAGTATTGTAACGGTTGAACCAAACAGCCTGCTTCGGGTGATTCCTGAACAGCTTTTCAAGGTCTTTGTACTTGAATACCCCTAATGAAACATCTACACCCTTGTCCTCATTGAAAACCACGAGCTCAATTGATTGCATGTCATAATACAAGCGTGAGCGGCGCTTATCAAAGATGACGTCTTCCATCAACTTCAGCTTATAGATCTGGCTGGGGACATAATAGGTCGCCTTGCCCTCCTGGGTTACCTGCCACTGATCAGCCGACGTTTCGGGATTCTTCCCTTTGCTGTTATCCATGGCAATGTAATTCTTGCCATTGTAGGTGACTTTGTCGTCCGTATAGAAATCCTTTGTGGGATCCCAGGTAACAAAAGTCTGACCTACCTGAGCCTGCATAGCCTCGAAGAACTGCTCTTTGGATTTCTTACGGTTAGTGGCACTTACAGCATCATCCAGCGAATCATAAACATAGATATCAGCCAATTCGCCGGACTTCACTGCCTTGATGATGAGATCCGTGATTTCATTGCTTCTCGCAAAGAAACCTTTGTTCTGCTTTTCTCTCAGGTCAATATCCCTCCACACTCTCACTTTATATAGTTGCTCATACTTCGGAATATTGAGCAAGGAATTGGGATTCACCTGCCCCTCCTCAAGCTGAGCAAAAGCAACCTGACTAAAAGTCAACAAAGCCAATCCGACCAGGATCTTTCTCATCTTCATACTTTAATCTTATTGAATCGGAATCGTAATAATGTTCGTTCCGGGCAATACATCCACTTTTTCGTCCTGGCCCGTATACGTTCTGCGGATCACCGACTTGATATCTACCACAATCCTGTCACCAGGACGCATCTGGGCGCGCCATGCACTAACGTCTACGAGTTCAGAAGTCACCGTCATCGTACCCACAGACTGGATACCGCGAGCCAACATCACCTCCATGGTACGAATCCTATAAGTGGCATCTTTGGGTACTTCCTGCTTAAAGTTCTCTTCTGCTTCTGCAGCAATCTTCAATTGCGTAAGACTCGTTCCCTTCACTCCAGTCTTCAGGTCAATTGCCTTCCCATTATTGTCCTTAGGGGAATAACGAGGCTTGGGAATCGGCTTCACATCAAATGGCTCTGTGCCAATTGTTGCACCTCCATTCATTACCGTTACAAAAACCTTGCGGTCAGTAGGGATAATAGTCACTCTGCCGATCTTGTCGCCTTTTTCAATGGTTCCGCCCTTAACCGAAAACGTAGGATTGTAGCTTGCTGCCAACGCTGGCACCTCAATATTTACGGTGTTACCACAGTTTTGGTATAGGGTTGGCGCATTACCTGTTGTAATCCTGATTGTAGGCTTAATCACATTATATTCAATTACACGCGGCAATTCTTTTCCCTGATTCTTAATCAGCGCGTTAAATGTCTGTTTTCCCTCACCCTGAGCGATGAATTCCACCCTGGCCATCTTGATGCCGGTCGCGGCATCTGTAGTAACGGTTAATGGCTGGCCGTTACGGAACATCTCAGGAGTAGCGCCGGATGCTGCACCCGCCATGAACATTTGCCCTTCATATTTGGCTCCTGCAGCAACCACAGAAGGACCAATCACCATAGGTACCACTTTATCAAACTTAACGTTTACTGCCTCAGCAATCCGGGCCAGGGAGTCCAGTGCCTGGGCCTCATAGTCCAGAATTTCAGTCTGCATCTGGGTCACACCGGTGATAGCCGGCATGGTAGGTGTTCCTTCAAATGAGAACTCAATGAAGGACTTCTCTGCGTGTTGTACCTCGCCTTTTTCATTTTTCAATTCCTCAAAATCCTCAGCCTTCTTGTTGAGCTTCGGAAACTTCATTCCGGATATGTCTTCCAGTTTCTGATGATAGTTCACCAGCTTTCTCTCATATTGAGGAGCAAGAGTGGATTTCTCATCCAGCATCTTTTCTTCCGCAATGTTGGTATTGGAGATCAACTCATCACCCAGCATAGGCTTGCCGGCATGGTCCTGGCCCAAAACACCTTTTACACTGTCCAGGTATTTCATTGTCGAACCAGTTAGATCCCGAACCTGCTGCGCACGCTGAATAGCGTCTTTCACTTTGGCATCCTCGCTCTTTGAACCTTTGATAGCGTTCAGCTTGGTCTCGTTGATGCCGTTGTTCTCCTTGATCAGATCCGTGAGAGTAGTATTCAGAATGGCAAATTTTTCGAGTACCGCGCTGCTGACGTTAAGAGCCAAAAGGGCTGTCAGCACGAGATACATCATACCAATCATCTTTTGCCTCGGGGTTTCTTTACCGCCTGCCATGTTCTTTTAGTTTTAAGCGTTTAAATCAAATTTAACCTTAACCCTTTTAAACTCTAGTTATTTTCCCTGCGATCCCCTCATGGCAGTCAACATGCTGCCATAAATGTTATTGAGGGAAGTGAGATTATCAGTGAGTTTGCCCAACTCGCTGGTGAATTTGCTTGTGTTGGTTCCAACAGTTGTCAGACCTTGCATGGCACCAGTAAGACTTTCGTAGAACTTGTTCATGTTCTTCACATGGGAATCTGCATCCTTCAATTCCATTTCATAAATGGTGTTGAGGGCAGAGAGGTTTTTGGTCACCTTTTGCACCTGAGCATGGTATTCGCCGGTGTCTTTGGAGGCCTCTGCCATAGCCGACACAGCCTTCATGGCACTGCTGTACGACTTGTTCATTTCAGCAAGAGAAGCCGAGGCAGCCTGAACGTTCTTTGCATATTCGTTCGTCGCTACAGCTGCATTTGACAGATTGTTCATCTGCGTGGCCGAGTTAGCCAGGTTACTGAGACCTTTCCCCAGGTTATCCAGCAGATTCTGATCAACCTTGGCAGTCTTCAGCATTTCGTCAATTTTGAGAAGAGGAGACTCACCACCACCAGGACGGTTGCTGATGCGGGTGGCAGTCTGGTTAACCGGACCCTCATAGTCTTCAGAAAGTTCAGGATATACTTTTGACCAATCCGGTTCCTCGTGCTTGGGTTCAAACGCAGAAAGGAAGAAAATGACGGCTTCTGTGCTAAGACCGATCATCAACATTTGGTTTGCTCCGGGTAAGTGCAGGATTTTGAACAATGCACCTACAATTACAACTGCCGCACCAATACCGTAGACTTTTGGCATGATGGTGACATAGAGCAAATCCATGAATCCGCCTTTTTTCTTTGCCATGGTTATTTAGAGTTTAAGGTTAAGGTTTTATTGATTTTTTAAAGATACTATGAGTTTTCAATTTATTAAAACTCCCGTCCGGATGACCTTCCAAGGTGTGTCATCGCGCAACGGAATCCTATGTAAGCTCTTGAGGAATCCTTGAATTCATAAGTACGGGTACCTGTTTCCAGATAGTAGGCGACATCCTTCCAGGAACCGCCACGAACCACTTTCTTGGGCGGAACCTTGGCATCAAACTTCTTGCTATCCGGGTCTGTGCGGGGATCTATATACTCCGGGTTAAGGTCCCAGACCGTTGGAACTGAGGCAGGGTTGAAGTCATCCAAACACCATTCCGAAACGTTGCCCGAAGTGTCAAACAGGCCATAGTCGTTGGGAAAATAAGACTGAACGGGGGAGGTATAGGCAAACCCGTCATCAAAGAAGTTTCCACGGCCAGGTTTGAAGTTGGCCAGCATACACCCTTTGGAATTCCGGATATAAGGGTTACCCCAGGGATACTTCGCCATGTCACGACCTCCACGGGCGGCATATTCCCACTCAGCTTCTGAGGGAAGGCGAAACTCAGGCATCGGAAACTCACCCACGGTCTTGCGGAAATCGTTCAGGTAGGCGGTCCTCCACTTTCCAAAGAAAACAGATGCATCCCAATTAATACCCACCACAGGATATTCGTCATAGCCCGGATGCCAGTAGTAGTAATCCTGGATGGGGTCTCCCATATGATGTGCAAAATCGCGAACCCACACGGTAGTGTCCGGATAGTACCTGTCACGGAAATCCTGTGCGCTGACGGTCGTAAAGCCTTCAATCGTTCCGTTATCTACAAGGAAGAAGTTGGTGAACTGACGATACTCGTTGTTGGTGATCTCCGTATCGTCCATGAAGAAGGGTCCAATGGTCACCTGCTTGTTGAAGTTGATTTGGGTGGACGCGGGGTCTTCATCAGCCTGGCCCATATGAAACGTACCTGCCGGGACGGGTACCATGCCATAGGGAATTGTCATTACCCAGCCTTCGCGGTTGGGGACACCTACCAATTCCCCCTGGTCCCCTGCTCCCTTTTTCCCCCCAAGCCCAAGCAAGCCGCAGCCCGCAACGGATATGGAAAGAGCAATCAAAGCCGCATAGCCTAGACCTTTCGTACTCACCTTTTGATTCATATTCGAGCTTTTAATAACAAAGTCTCACCGTTCAATTTTGAACGAAGAGACTATAAATTTATTTCATTGCTGCCTAATGCCAAAAATAGAGTTCCCAAATTCAGTAAAATCTTGAAAAAACCCAAAAATGTTTTGTTTAGTACCTGAAACGGGGGGTTCTGATAATCTTTTTGCCGCTCAAATTGACCGGCAAGGCATATGACAACATGATTTCATGGGAAGTAGGCTGCTTGGCCTGCTGATCCTTGATTATATAGTCCAGGGAATAGCCAAATTTCAGTGACTTATCCTTCAACAAACTGTATCCAAGCATCAAAATAAGGGCTTCCGATTGTCGAAATGAGAGTCCACCCCAGAGCAATTCCTTGAAATAGGCAAGCCCTCCAACATCAAAGGAGGTTTTGGAAAAGTCGGACTCCACCATGGTGAAGAACTGGAGTTGGACATCAAAATCCAGATCATAATAATAGCCCCCGGTAACATAAAGGTGCCTCTTTAACTGATTGTTCTGGGTCAGGCCAAAATCAAAACTGGGCTGCAGCAGGTGGCTTATCCCTGCACCCACATAGTACTTCTCCTTGCGGTAAAGCACCCCTGCGCCAATGTCAGGCCTGAACTGAGATTCCCGGCCGCCGGCTGCCAACAGCGGATCATTGGGGTCAGTCGCGCGGTACAGACTAAAATCAACTTGTTGGGAATACATGCCGCCCCGTATACCAAAACTCAGTTTGCCGCCCCTGATGTTGAGGTGATAAGCATAGGATAATGTCAGCTCCTGGTTGTTAACCGGACCAAGTTTATCATTCATGTAATAAGCGCCTACCCCTCCTCTAAGGCTGGGCACCGGCATATGGCCACTGAGCATCCAGGTTTGCGGTGCTCCTCCGTCACCGTAAGTGGGAGAATAACCAAGCCATTGCGCGCGATACAAACCTGTGAGCTTGATTGTGCCATCGGTACCGGCAACCGCAGGGTTGTAATAAAAGTTGTTGAACATGTACTGGGTGAACTGAGGGTCCTGTTGTGCAAAACTCCTCGTCGCGATGAACATCAAACCCAATACAGCCAGTCTTCTCATGACGTATGAATTTCAAAGATAATCCTGCAACATACTGGGTCCAACTGGCAGCAACGATAAGTTGCCTGAAGGCCCCAATGTAACGAAGAATGCTCCTCGACTTATTTGGAAAAGTTGGCCTTTTTGATGTAGAGCTCAATCGCTCCCGTCATTGACGGGGCATTTGGCAGCGGAGCCTCGATATCCAGAAACAAACCGGCATCCCTTACAGCCTGCGCAGTAGCAGGGCCAAATGCAGCGATCCTGGTATTGTTCTGCTTGAAATCCGGGAAGTTGGTATAGAGAGAATGAATTCCGGAAGGACTAAAGAACGCAAGTATGTCATAATAGACATCCTTGAGGTCAGATAGATCTGCTGCCACGGTATGGTGGGTAATGGCTTCCGTGAATTGAAAATCGTTCTCACGAAGGAAATTAGGGATATCGTTCTTCCTGATGTCGGAGCACGGGAACAGGAATTTTTCGTTTTTGTGCTTCTTGATGATCTCCAGCAAATCACGCGTATCCTTGAGTCCGGTGAATATTTTTCTCTTCCGGATGACGATATACTTTTGAAGATAGTTGGAGGTCTGCTCCGAAATGCAGAAATATTTCATATCGGGAGGCATCTCAATCTTCAACTCCCGGCAAAGGGTGAAAAAGTGATCGACCGCATTCCTGCTCGTGAAGATCACCGCTGAATAATTCAGGATTTCGATTTTCTGTTTCCTGAATTCCTTGACTGGGACGGCTTCCACCTGTATGAAAGGTCTGAAATCTACTTTCACACCATATTTCTCAACTATCTTAAAGTAAGGTGAAGCCGGATCGGTGGGCGCTTCCTGTGTGACAAGAATGCTTTTTACTTTCCGCATCCTGTCAATAACAACCAGATCTGCCATATCTGCGCAACGTCTCGTTCAGGAGTTAAAAGAATATCTTGATGATGATGACCAACGGAATAATTTCCGAAGCACAAAGGTAGGAAAATAAATGAAACAAGGAGAAGGGCGCCCTCGGCAGAAGTTTTATCAACGCCATCACCGACCCAATGCCCAGCATGGTGAGGGCTAGCAGTATCATATTCCGGTAAAACACTGTCTCCTGTCCACGAAAAATGAAATAGATCAGGCTAAGCACTGTTGTGAGAACTGCAGTGAACAGAACAAATCGCAGAAAGTTGAAAAACTGGAAACTTACAGACTCCCGGAAACTGAACAGCGCTGAAAAAATGGACACCACTACGAGCTTTGCTGCCAGAAGGACCAGAACCCACAGTGATAATTTCACCCAAACTTCAAAAGCGCGGGCCATGGAGTCTATATGGAACAGTTTTCCGACCGAAAAATATGTTCCCGAAAAATAAAAGACGTTGGTCAGAAGAAAGCCGGTAAGCAAAGCACAGAATAAATAGAAGAGAAGATTCACACTCGACGTAATGCGTGAAACGAGCAGATTCTCATTTCGTTCCTGCACAGAAAAGATCTTCGTAAAAGAGAAGTAATCCAGTGTCAGTTGCGGGTTCGACCGGAACAGCATGAGGATGAACACGAGCAGAATCCCCGACACAAGAATGCTGAAGTCACGGAAAAAAGTTGCGCCCCTCACTAGGCGGTCCGGCATCAGTTCAGGAATTTCATATGGCGTTACAATTTGAGTCTTCAGATTCTCCAGCGACGTATTCCCGTGAACGGCAATGAAGAGATTGGGTGAATACAAATCTGAAAGACTGTCGAGGTTCAGGACAAGCGTTTTTCCGCTTGCAACCACCCGACCATTGATGAAAAGACTCCATGGACGATTTGAATCTATGAGCAACTGCTGCCCCCTGTAAGATTCGGCAGCAATTGAAAAATATACTGTCCTGACGCTTTCCGCCTGATTACCTGACACGGGCTGATAATGCCCTCCTTCGTACGTTAACCACAACGATTTGCAGTCCTTGATGACATGACCACCCAGTACGGATGAACATATGGGCATCAGAAAGAGCAAAACCAAAATCCGGCTCATCATCCCCAAAATTATTTCAACTGGAAACGATTACCGAATAAGTGTGCAATTTTGCTCACAATTTTCATGGCTGGGCTTTACTTACACATTCCTTTCTGCAAGCAGGCCTGCTATTACTGTGACTTTCACTTTTCAACGGACAGCAAGTATCGGATTGATCTGTTGAAAGCGATGGAGAAGGAACTTAGTCTGCAAAAAGACTATCTCCGGGGCCAGGTGATGGGAACTGTCTATTTAGGCGGCGGAACACCATCCTTACTGACGTTCCAGGAGCTGAAGCACTTACTTGCCGCCATTCATGAAAACTTTACCATAACCGCAGGTGCTGAGATCACGCTGGAGGCAAATCCGGACGATCTTCAACCTTGGAAACTGGAGGAGTTGAAGAGCCTTGGAATCAACCGCCTCAGCATCGGCATCCAGACTTTTGATGATCGACTACTCGAGTTCCTTCACCGCGCCCATAAGGGAGATGAAGCAGTGCAGTCTGTTCTCGACGCAAGGCGCTCAGGTTTTGATAACATCAGCATTGATCTTATTTACGGGATACCGGGACTTACCAATGAGTATTGGAAGGAGACAATCAGAAAAGCTCTGGCGCTTTCTCCAGAACATATTTCAGCCTATGCCCTCACTATTGAAGAGAGAACTGTATTCGGTCATCAGCTCAAAAAAGGAAAATTTCCCATGGCCGATGAGGAAATCGTTGCGCAGCAGTTTGAAATTCTCATGGATGAGATGGACACCGCTGGTTACCAGCATTACGAGATTTCGAATTTCTGCAAGCCAGGTCGGATGGCTGTGCACAACAGCAACTACTGGAAGCGTGAGCATTACCTCGGCATAGGTCCAAGCGCCCATTCGTACCGCGGTGACAGCCGGCAATTCAATGTGAAGAACAATGCCATCTACATCCGGTCAATAGATCAGGGAGCCCTGCCATTTGAAAAGGAAATTTTGAGCCGTGAGGATCAGATTAATGACTATATACTCACCTCACTCCGAACGTCGTGGGGCCTGAATGCCCTGACCCTCCTCGAAGAATGGAATGACGATCTTTGGACACGCTCATCGGCTCAATTGCACGGTTTGATTGACGCAGGCATGATCGAGTTTGCCGATCCAATTCTCCGGCTTACACGGAAAGGCAAACTGCTGGCAGATAAGATTGCGGAGGACCTTATGGTAGTCGCGGACCGCCAAACGAACTAGGCCTACGGGTGCTTTTTGAGCTGCAAAGTGACAGTCTTTGCGGGTTGCTCTGTTTGTGGCTATTTTTCGCCTCTCGTCAATATGACATCAGAAGAAAAACAAGTCTACCTCCTTCTGAAGGCAGTCATCTTTTTCTATCATGGCCTTGACCAGGAAGAAAAAGAAGACCTCGAGGCTGCTGCAAGGAGAATGGATGCCGCAGAAGAATTGAAGTGGGCACTGGAGTTCATTGAGAAAGACTACATCACTTCATTTGAAAGAGCCCGCGCCTTTCTTAACGAGATCATTGGCGACTACCCCAAAGACAAACGAGTGGATCTTATCAATATGGTGTGGGAATCCAACAACCTTAAAGGCTACGTAACCGAAATGGAAGCCACGGCCATGCTCAGGCTTGCCCGCGACTGGAATGTGGAGAAAGAGTTCGTGGAGCTGGTTTTAAAATGACTTCTGTTCCCTTGCGATATCCTAAGTAAGTATCGGTCTCGTCAAGAGGCGATTCAATTGTGTACCCAGGCCTGCATCTGCCTGTGAGTCCTCCAGGGTTGGCACCACCTAAATTACCAATCGCCAAGTCAACAAATCAACTAATGGCTCTACAGGCTCATCATGTCCTTGAACTTGGCTGCCTGCCTGCGGCTCACTTCCACCTTGTCTCCGCCTTTCAGTTTTACCATGAGTCCACCATTGAACCAGGGCTCGATGCCCTCCACCCAGCTCAGATTGACAATATGCTTTCTGCTGGCCCTGAAGAAAGCGCGCTCATCCAGTTTCTCGTCCAGCGCGTTCAGCGACTTGTGAATCATCGGGCGGTTGTTATCAAAGTACACCTTGATGTAATTGCCATCTGACTCGAAGAGACGAATGTTTGCCAGGCTGACAAACCAGCAACGCTCTCCATCCTTCACAAAAACCTGATCCTCCAGTCCCAGCTTCTGATCGCGTCCCCTGCCAGAGCGGATGCGTTCCTTTTCCTGGATCTTGTGCACTGCTTCTGCGAGACGTTCCGCCGTAATCGGCTTGAGCAGATAATCCAGGGCATTTACTTCAAACGCCTTCAGTGCAAATTCATCGTAGGCAGTGGTGAAGACAACCAAAGGCACGGAGTCAAGCGACTCCAGCAGCTGAAAACCGGTCCGGCCGGGCATCTGGATGTCAAGGAAGAGTAAATCCGGATTCAATTCCGTTATCATTTGCTCTGCCTCGTCGGCATTCTGTGCTTCACCTACAATTTCTATGGAAGGATGCTCCTCGAGCAATTTCATCAACTCTTTGCGCGCCAGGCGCTCGTCATCAACAATCAGAGCTTTCATGTATTCTAAAAATCAATGTAAATGTGGTATATCCAGTTCAGTAAGGACAAAAGTATCGGTTTCGTTCAGAATTCTAAACGAGGCCTTGTCTCCGTATGTAAGCTTGAGTCGCTGACGCGTATTCTCAAGGCCAAGCCCTGCATTCTGGCTCAGGCTGCCATTCAAATATTGGCCGCTGTTGCGGAGGCGGATATGCAATCGGTCATTTTTGACTTCTGTCTTTAACTGTACCAATCCTCCAGCCGTCAGCTTGGCTATGCCATGTTTGATTCCGTTTTCTACAAGGGTCTGGATCATAAGAGGCGGCACCAGGAAATCGAGTGACCGGGGATCAATGTCAAACTCAGTCTTCAAGCGCTCCTCAAAACGGATGGACTCCAAGCCGAGATAATCCTTAACAATTTTCAATTCATCCTCGAATTTCGTGAGACCTGTCTTTCCGGTGCTGAGTGAATTGCGCAAAATATTGGAGAGTTGGTTGATCGCCTGCTTGGCTTTGAGTGGATTCTCGTCTACCAGGGCGCGAATACTGTTCATGGCATTGAAGATGAAGTGGGGATTGAGCTGCGATTTGAGATTGATCAGCTCAATTTCTCTTACTGAGGCTTCCAGCTTCAAAGAAGTGTTGTAGCGTTCAAAATAGTTGTAGATGAAATACAGCACACACCACAGGAAGAAGAAGAGCGCATAGATCAATGTCAATCCCATGATATTTCCAGGGTCAAAGGCCACTTTGGCATTAAACAGACCCAGTGGAATTGAAATAGGCATCCTGAGGAAGTACATGATCAGGCCCAGAACGACCACACTCAGTATTACGCGAGGGATCAGCACTGGCATGCTGGCACTGAGCCAACGCCAATGCGTAATGGAATTCCTGAACAAGTGTGTCAGGAGCAGGCAAAATGCAGCTTCATAGGTGAAGAACACCACTCTCGCAGTACTGATGCCCTGGGTGCCAGAGACAAATGCTGAAAACGCAATCTGGAAAAGGGCGTATAGTGTCCAGCCGCCAATCTGCAAGGTCCAGTAAAGCCTCTTCTTGTTTACCACCGGGCAAAATTAGATAATCGTGATAAGAATGACGCGGAGTTTGACGGGCGGCGATTCTTCAGGATAACTCTGCACGCAGGAACTTCCCTGTATAGCTTCCGCTAATGCGGGATACTTCATCCGGTGTTCCGCTCGCAATAATGCGGCCCCCTTCGTCGCCACCCTCAGGTCCAAGGTCCACGATGTAATCAGCGGATTTGATTATATCCATATTGTGCTCAATCACCAGCACCGTATTTCCTTTGTTCACAAGTTTTTGGAGAACATCCAGCAGATGGGCTATGTCCTGAAAGTGCAGACCGGTTGTCGGCTCGTCCAGGATATAAAAGGTCTTTCCTGTGTCACGTTTGGACAACTCAGTGGCAAGTTTCACCCGTTGCGCCTCTCCACCGGAAAGAGTCGTAGCATGCTGGCCAAGGGAAATGTATCCCAGGCCTACATCGTTGAGCGTCTCAATCTTCCGGAGAATCTTGGGCTGATTCTCAAAGAAGGTGACGGCCTCCTCAACGGTCATGTCCAGCACATCGGCGATTGACTTGCCCTTGAACCTCACCTCCAGGGTCTCACGGTTGTAGCGCTTACCCTTGCACGTCTCGCATTGCACGTACACATCCGGCAGAAATTCCATTTCAATGAGACGCAACCCTGCTCCTTCGCAAGTCTCGCATCGGCCTCCCTTCACATTAAAGGAGAATCTCCCGGGCTTGTAGCCTCTGATCTTTGCTTCAGGCAACTGTGCAAACAAATCGCGAATATCCGAGAACACCGTAGTATAAGTGGCAGGGTTGCTGCGGGGAGTGCGGCCTATCGGTGATTGATCAACTTCTATCACCTTGTCGATATGCTTCAGCCCGTCAATCTTCTCAAAAGGTTTTGCATCCTGCCTTGAATTGAAAAAGTGACGGTTAAGGATCGGGAACAAGGTCTCGTGAATCAGTGTGGACTTACCGCTACCTGAAACACCGGTTATGCAGGTGAGGGCACCAAGCGGTACTTCAAGCGTAACCCCCTTCAGATTATTCCCCGACGCACCCGTCAATCGGAGGAAGTGCCCATTCCCTTTCCTCTTTTGCCTTACATAGGGAATGGTCAGTTTCCCGTTCAGGTATTTTGCTGTGGTGCTTTCGTTTTTCAGAAATTCTTTGGGTGTTCCTGCCGCAACCACCTGACCTCCATGCCGGCCTGCCCCTGGTCCCACATCTATCAGATAGTCACACTCGAGCATCATCTCCTTATCATGCTCGACCACGATGACTGAATTTCCGAGATCACGCAGATCCTTCAGGGCTTTGATGAGTTTCACATTGTCCCTCGCATGGAGCCCGATGCTGGGTTCATCCAATATATAGAGCACCCCTACCAGTTGGGTGCCGATCTGGGTAGCAAGGCGAATGCGTTGTGCTTCTCCGCCACTCAGGGTTCTCAGTGGTCGGTCCAGGTCCAGATAGTCCAGCCCAACATCAAGCATAAAGCCGATGCGCTTCCGTATTTCCTTCAGGACCTCCACTGCGATAACCCGCTGCTTATCGTCTAACCTGTTCTCCAGACCGTCGAACCAGTGATTCAACGAAACCATGTTAAGTTTGCTGAGCTCCGAAATGTTCTTGCCGTCGATTTTGAAATGCAGCGATTCCTTTCTGAGCCTGTCCCCATTGCAATCCGGGCATGTTCGCGTAATGGTGAAATCCTCCGTCCACTTGCGGCCAAAGTCTGATCCCTCCTCCCGGATCTTCTCCAGAAAACTGATGATCCCTTCAAATTTTGTATTCCATTCCGTGCCGGGGTACTTTACCGAGGCTACGGCCACAGGAACATCGTCTCCATACAGAAGGACCTTGATAACCTCCTTCGGAATGTCGCCAACCGGGGTGGTGAGTGAAAGCTTGTAGCGTCTCAGGATGGCGTCAATCTTCTTGAAGATCCAGATGTCCCGATATTCACCCAGCGGGAGAATGGCACCGCGCGCGATGCTCAGTTTCTTATCCGGGATCACAGACTCTTCTGTAATCTCTTCGATCACACCGAGTCCATTGCAAGTTGGGCATGCCCCATAGGGGGAGTTGAAGGAGAACAAATTCGGGGCGGGCTCATCGTAAGAAAGACCCGTAGTTGGATCCATCAGGTACTTGGAAAAGTGATGCACTTTGCCGGATTCTTCCATCAGCATCATGACCCCTTTGCCTTCTTTCAAAGAGCGCGATACCGACTGACCGATCCTGAAGCGGTCCTTTTCATCCGCCAGAATTTTGTCGATCACTATTTCAATGTCATGGATCTTGTACCGGTCCACCTGCATCTTCGCCGTCAGCTCATGGATTTCGCCGTCAATGCGAACCTTTGTATAGCCGCTTTTCCTGATCTGGACAAATAATTCCCGATAGTGCCCTTTCCTTCCTTTTACAATCGGGGCCAGCAAGATCAACCGCTTGCCATGAAAGTGCTGAAAAATCCCGTTGAGAATCTGCTCTTCACTCTGACGCACCATCTTGACGCCGGAGAGATATGAAAAGGCCTCTCCGGCACGCGCGAACAAAAGCCGCATGAAGTCGTAAATCTCTGTCACCGTACCGACGGTGGACCTGGGATTGCGCGAGGTGGTTTTTTGTTCGATAGAGATTACTGGGCTCAGGCCATTGATTTTGTCAACATCAGGACGCTCTAGGTTCCCGATGAAACTTCTGGCATAAGCTGAGAAGCTCTCCATGTACCGGCGCTGACCTTCGGCATAAACGGTATCAAATGCCAGCGATGACTTTCCGCTGCCACTGATGCCGGTAATGACGACCAGCTGGTTGCGCGGGAAGGAAATGGAAATGTTCTTCAGGTTGTGCTCCCTCGCCCCAATCACTTCGATGAGTTCGAACCCTGTTGGATCTTTCAGTTTCTTTCTTAGTGCTGATTTGTCCACTTCCTGCTTACAACTGGGGGGCTAAAATAGTTCATCAAAATCGGATGCCGGCATCCTCTCCAAAATTCTTCTTATGACTATCTTGGGAAGACCAACCCTTGTTGATGAAATTCCCCGAGATGGCAAACTTCAAAGGCCTGAGCCTGCTGGTTTTCATCATGGCACTGTCGTGGCCCGGCCGGACTCAGTCGCCCCTTTTGATCGATAGTCTTGAAAGAAATCTTTCCGGATTCAGTGAGGAACAAAGGGTGACTGCACTATACCGAATCATTTCATTCTACCAAAGATCCGACCTTCAGAAAGCAAAAGACTACAGAAATCAAATGCTCCCTTATCTGAAAAGCCGGGACCCCAGAATGGTCACTTATGCGCGCATGACAGAAGGGATCATATCATCAAGTTCGGGATCCTTGGATAGTTCGATATACTGGTTTGAACAGGCAAAGGGTTCTGCTCAGGAAATAAGGGACCCCCATTTGAGTGCCTCCATTTGCAGCAGCTTGGGAAGGACACTGATTGCAGCAGGCAAAGCTGAAAAGGCCGTATCTACCCTGCTGGAAGGACTGCGACTGACTGACCAGGCACCAGACCGTGAACAATCCATCCGCCTCCGCATCAACCTAATATGGGCTTACCTGGAGTTGAAGAGGTTCAGGGATGGAATTCACCTGGGCCGGCAAACGCTCGGACTTATCGACTCAACCCTTCAATGGATGGCCCTTTACATTTATAATAATGTAGCGGTGTGCTATGGGGCCGAAAAGCAACTTGACTCAGCCCGGTATTTTGTTTCACTCGGAATTCGTGCCGCCGAAGCCAACAAAGATTACCACGCACTGGCTAATGGTCACTTCATATTGGGAAGCATCTATTCTGACGCAGGCCGGAACGACCTCGCCATTAAGGAATATGAGGCCGCCCGGCCATTTCGTGAAAAAGCAGGTGACCCCCTTTATATCGTTTCGGACCTTTATACCCTTGCGTCCCTGTACCAAAAGACAGGCAATTATGCCAAAGGAATCAAGACCGGACTTCAGGCCCTTTCAGTGGCACAGGAACATCACTTGCTATTAAAATTCGAGAATACATATCAGGTTCTTGCCATGAATTATGCCGGGGTCGGCGATTTTGTCAATGCAAGTAAATACTATGAATTATGGGCCGAGGCAAAGGACAGCGTATATCAGCAAGCCAATGCGCAAGCCATTGCTGATATGGAGACGCGGTACGAGACGGAGAAGAAAGAACAACAAATAGCGTTACAGAACGCAACCATTGCCACGCAAAAGGCAAATATCCAGAGGGATTATATCCTTATTATTGGATTAGTGATTGTCGTCCTGCTGGTCGTCGCCATCCTGTTACTCCTGAGAAGCAGGATGCAACGCAGGCAGGAGATTCTGGCACGGGAACATGAGTTGGCCTTGCAGCGCACCTATTTGACTGCATCTCTTGAATCCCAGGAAACGGAACGCAAGCGGTTTGCGCAGGATATTCATGACGGTATGGGTCAATTGATTTCTGCCTTGCATTTTATTGTGGGACGGTCGGCCGCTCAGGATGCATCGGGAGACCTCTCGAAAGCAACGAGTATTCTCAACGACATGCATCGCGAGATCCGGAACATCGCTTACAACCTGATGCCACAGGTACTGATCCGTGATGGGATTCTGGCTGCGCTTAAAGAAATGTCGGCGAGAGTAACCGAAACGGGTCAGCTTGCATTCACCGTATCAAGTTTTGAATGCCCTTCAAGATTCACCGAGTTGACAGAAATTTCCCTTTACAGGATTATCCAGGAGTGGGTTAACAACATTCTGAAGTATGCTCACGCAGGAAAGATTGAACTGCAGATGGTTGGACACGAAGGAGAACTGACCATAACCATTGAAGATGATGGAGATGGATTCGATGTCCTTACTCTGGATCAAAGTAAGGGGAACGGCTGGAAGAACATTCAGTCGCGCGTCAATCTGCTTGGAGCAACCATTGATGTTGATTCCATGCCGGGAAGGAAAGGAACTACCCTAACAGTTACCGTCTCGAAATAAGAGCGCAATCAGGCTTTTATAAGGAATCGTTCGAGATCTTTTAATTTGAGCACACCTTCATAATATGCTTTGCCGAAGATCACAGCAAACACCCCCATGTCATTGAGTCGCTGAATGTCATCGACTCCGCGAATGCCGCCGCTGGCAAGAACTTTCAGGTCGGGAAAGGTGGTCAGAATTTCCTGGTAAAAATCGAATGCAGGTCCTTCCAGCACACCATCACGGGAGATGTCCGTGCACTTGGCATACTTCAGTCCCTTTTCATAAAAGAAACGGAGATGATCAAACAGGGTAAGCTCTGATATTTTCTGCCAACCCCGAAACGCAACTTTCTTTGACTTGATGTCTGTCACATCTGCACTCAAAGTAATTTTCTCGCGGCCAAAAGAAACGATCCAGGAAGCAAACAATTCCGGATTGGTAATCGCAACGCTTGAGGCAGTGATATAATCCGCACCAAATTCATAAGCCGAACTGATGTCTCCATCGTTGCTGATGCCCCCGGTAAAGTCGATCTTCAGATCCGTGTGATTGGCGATAGCCTCCAATACGTGAAAATTCCTTGGACTGCCCTTCTCCGCGCCGTCAAGATCCACAAGGTGAATCACATCAATGCCATGATCTTCAAATCGCTTTGAGAGATCCAATGGATTCTCATCATAGGCCTTTTCGCTTGAGGGGTCGCCCTTCCGCATTTTGACCACTTTGCCCTTCCGGATGGCAATCGATGGGATAACTTGAATCATCGCCTAAACTTACTCGAATTTTCCCAGCCTGTAAAGTCAGAACTGCGAATTACCGGCAACCCCGGCTCAACTTTTGATGCGAAGTGTCTCTGATTACTTATTTTTAGGAATATGCCTCCCAGATTACTTTTCCTGCTCATTTTTTCCTTTGTTCTGGGCACGTCTTATGGACAGTCACAGGTACGGAAATTGCCGCCTTCCATCAACCACCCGGGCTTTAACAACTTTGCGCCCTTCATTAGCCTGGATGGTACCGCACTCATCTATTTATCCAATGTCGGAGAGGATGACGCACTGGCACTCATGTACACGTCCAAAAATGGTCCCGATTGGAGAGACCCTGTTCAGTTGCCAAAATCAATAAACCATCACCTTAATTTCATTCGCGGCTTCGGCATCAGCGCTGACGGCAAGGCGGTTTATATCTCCAACCCAAAAGCCAATGGTGTGGGTGGATATGACCTGTATGTGAGCCGGTACAATGGAACCAGTTGGTCAGAGCCTGAGAATCTGACACTCCCGATCAACACCAAAGACAATGAAGCTTGCCCCTCTTTCACAACGGATGGGAATACGATGTATTTCATGAGATGCGAAAGCATGGATACCTACAGAGCGGCCGGCTGCAGCCTTTGGATGGTCACCAAAAAACCTAATGGCCAATGGGGTGAACCCCAGGCATTCCCCTCTTTCATCAATACCGGCAATTCACAGGCCCCCAGGATTCTTGGTGACGGAGAAACGCTCATCTTTTCGTCTGACAAACTCAGCCCTAACCAGGGAGGCATGGATCTGTACATGACGAGGTGGTCCGCAGGACACTGGTCTTCACCGGTTCCGCTCACCTTTACAAACAGTTCTGGTGACGATCAATTTGCCAGTGCCAGCGCCCTGGGTATGTATCTTCTCCGCGATGCAAAGGGAACACGCAACCAGGAACTGATCGAAATGCTTTTCCCCGCCGGACTCAAACCAAAGGCTGTGATGAAGATTGAGGGTTCGGTCTCCATGGAGGGAGGAACAACTCCATTTGTGACGGTCTTCAACCTGAAGGATCAAACCAAGGTTGCCTCCACGCAACCGGGCAAAGACGGAAGATTCTTCCTGTATGTAGCCGAGGGGAATCGATATGAACTCTCCATCGAACCGGATCGTGATAATTGCACATACTACTCTAAAGTTTATGATCTCACGGAAGAAAGAATACCTCAGGTTGATAGAGTTAATGCCGGCCTGCGCCCGCTCGCAGCGGGGGATGAATTAACACTGGAGGACATCCGCTTCAGGAAGAACTCATCTGAACTTGATCCGGAATCGTCACAGGAGATGCGCAGGCTCACGCGAATGCTGAAAGGAAACCCGTCAAGATATTTTGCTTTTGAGGTGCTAATGAAAGGTTATGTGGTCGACTCTGTCCGATCCGACTCTGATCTTACCGAAGTCAGGACCGATACGCTCAAAATTCCGGTTACCTACCGGATCGATTCAGTGACCAGCGGCACAAGGGACTCCATTGTACTCAAAACGAGTTATCACAATGACAGGACATTGAAGCAGGCACAAACCATCTCTCAGTACCTGATTCAGGAAGGAATTCCTTCAGCAAGGATTGCCGTTTCCGGCAAGGCAGAAGGGGAGGCGATCATTGAAAACAGAAAAACGCTTGTTAAGCTTATTGTGCACTGACTTCCATTGGCACCGACACCAGTGTGTGGTCCCAGGCGAGAATCAATTCAATCATATCGTCGGCATGTTCAACGGAGATATTGAATTGCTCAAATTCCTTCTCAGAGTTCATGACGGGTACTTCAACAACCAGAACATCAGTTGAAGCCTCACGTGCTGCCTCTCCATTGTTCATCACGTCAATACCCCAGCCAGGGATGGTGGAGTTGAATACAACTTGCCAACTCATTTCATTGGGAACTGTCCATAGGGAATACTCACCGGCAGGCAGAATCTTGTCATTGATTTTCAATGCCTTGGACGTCCGGAAAACCGTGGGCTCATTGGCGCCTGTCCTCCACGTCTTGCCATAGGGAACAAGACCGCCAAATATGACGCGACCTTTCTTATAGGGACGGTTGTAGGACACTGATATCTTCAAATCCCCATTTTCATAAACGGCGGTAGACTCCGGGCTATGGGATTTGGTTTCACGATATCCGACAAAGAGGATAACAGCAACCACTACTACAAGGAACAGACCGGACAGAATGAGAACCTTTTTCATTTTTTTACAAGCTCTAGGCTGCGATTTAACTCAAATTAGGGGATTAAGGTTTCCGTTGGTCTAAAAATTGTCGGAAATGACAAAACGAGCTTAATTTGGCCCTCAAATAATATACTATGAGCGTTTTCGGTGTTGTTATCGCCCTTTTCCTCCTTGCCATTGCTTCCGTTTGGATCTTCCCCAACAAATCCGTCAGCAATAACGAGCACGACATCAAGCACTGACCACGATCTGTGGCCATGAACGTCTGCGTTTTTTGCGGTTCCAGCACGGGCAAGGACCCCCTTTATGGTGACGTTGCCCGTGAAATGGGGCTAACCCTGGCCAAAGAAGGGCACACCCTGATCTATGGTGGTGGAGACATCGGCCTTATGGGCATTCTGGCCAATTCCTGCCTTGAAGGTGGCGGTAAGGTCATAGGCGTGATTCCAGACTTCCTTATGAAACGAGAGGTGGGACATTCCGGACTTACTGAACTCATCATCGCAGATTCCATGCACCAGCGGAAGAAGAAAATGGCAGACCTCGCAGATGTATTCATCGCCCTGCCTGGTGGATGGGGGACCCTGGACGAACTTGCGGAAATTCTCACCTGGCGTCAACTTGGCCTGATTGACCAACCCATTGGTCTGCTCAACATCGACTCCTTCTTCAGCCCGCTGGTCGAGCAAATGAAGCGTATGTCAGAAAGAGGATTTCTTCAACCGACCAATCTGGAATTTCTGTCCGTAAGTAATTCTTCTCAAAAATTGCTCACCGCCTTGGGGGTAGTTACCGTTTAAGTATTTAAGGGTTCCCTACTTTTTATTTAGTTTTAAATCGGGGCCCCTCCCGTCATGCGCGTTTTCTGGAATTTTATCTTTGGTTTGATCGTACTTGTGCCTTACCCATCCAAGGCACAACTTGGGTTTGCCTTAACCAATAACCAACATAAAGTCGAGTTCCCGGTTGAAATCATCAACAACATGGTGGTCCTTCCGGTCATTCTCAACGGTCAGTTGCCCCTCAGGTTTATTCTCGACACGGGTGTGCGAACGACCATCCTCACTGAAAAGTCTTTCAGCGATATTCTTCGTCTTACTTACAGCCGTCATTACCTGGTTGCCGGGCCTGGAGGAGAAAAACTCGTGGAAGCTTATGTTACCAATAATGTGACGCTGGACATTCCCGGCATTCATGGTGAAGGCCATGCCATGCTTGTGCTTGAAAAGGATTACCTGGAGCTAAGGAATTATCTGGGTACAGATGTGCAGGGTGTCCTGGGATATGAACTCTTCAGCCGGTTTGTCGTCTCTATTGATTACGAAAGAAGAAAGCTGATTGTGATGTCACCTGACTACTTCAAACCCAAGAGAGGTTTCCAGGCCCTGGACATTCTGATACAGGACACAAAACCCTACCTCTATGCACCTGTAGTTTTTAAGGATGGAACTACCATCAATGCCAAATTCATGATTGACAGCGGCGCGAGTCACGGGCTCGTATTGGATCCTCTTTCGGATCCTGTAATCAAGATCCCTGAAAAGCATGTAACCAGCCTGATCGGCCGCGGCCTTGGCGGCGCCATCACGGGGCAAATTGGAAGGATCCAGGCACTTCGCCTGGGCAATTACCAGATTGATAATGTGATTGCCAATTTCCCGGATGCCAACAGCTACATCGACACGCTGAAATCCAGCGACGTATTCAGAAATGGTGCCATCGGCGGAGAACTCCTCAGCCGGTTCACGGTTGTTTTCAATTTTCCGAAAGAAAAAATCTATCTCAAAAAGAACTCATCCTTAAAGAAGCCATTCAATTTCAACATGAGTGGAATTACACTCAAGGCGTTGGGTGCGCGGCTTCGCAAATATGAGGTCTCTGATGTACGCAAAGGCTCAGCCGCCGACAAGGCGGGGGTGCTGATGGGCGATGAACTTATTACCGTTAATGGAATGCCCTGTGATGAGCTGGAACTCTACATCATAAACGGCTTCTTCAACGCAAGGGCAGGCAAGAAGATCAGGCTGGAATTTCTGCGAGACGGCCAAAAGGTCACCAAAGTATTTGCACTCGAGAATCAAATCTGAGCAACCCGCTCAGTGTTCCCTTTTTTTGACTTTGCATCCGCCCCCACTTCGTTATGGTCTGGACAAATCGCTGAGAGTTGAGCAACTCCAGGTAAAGGTGCTGGCTTGTCAGGTTGTGCTTCATCACATAATTTGAGACTCCCCAAATCCCGACTTCCTCATAATTTGAGTTCTTCAAAACAGTAACCGGCACTCTGCCCGGGCGTTTCATCCTCATTATCATTTCGTTGATGCTGGCGCGCCCGACATTATCGTCAATAAGGACATGCTCGGGAACAAAGGAGCCGATCCTTTCATAAACAGTAAGGGCATCAAATGCCATTTCGGTCAGCACGGTCTTGTGTCTGATGGATTTGAGCTTTTCCTGAACCATGCTCATCTCCATGGGATTATTCCCCACCAACAATATCTTCCACTGTTCCAAAGGCCTTCCGTTAGTGCTCATATAACGTTGGTGTCTTTTCTATCTGGTATGTAACCCATCAATTTTTTGTTTCTGCTAGCTTCGTCTTATGGGCCAAACGGCTGTCATCATACTTGGAGGAGGATTGGCTGGCATCACATCAGCCCTTCACCTCACCCGCGCCGGGGTGGCATGTGCCGTAATAGAACGCAAACGTTACCCTTTCCACCGCGTATGCGGCGAGTACATATCCAATGAGGTACTGCCCTACTTGCACGAACTCCGGGTGGATCCATTTGAATTGGGACCTTCAAGAATCAGCAGATTTCAGCTTACTTCCACCAACGGACGTTCTGTTATCATGCCGCTGGATCTGGGCGGATTTGGCATCAGTCGTTATGCATTTGATTATTTCCTCTACCAAAAGGCGGTCAGCGCAGGGGTAACATTCTATCTTGAATCAGAAGTCAAGAAAATTGTATTCGGCCGTGATGAATTCCTTGTTGAAACAGAAAAGGGGTCACTTACCTCCCCGGTAGTGATCGGGGCTTTTGGAAAACGGTCACATATCGACTATCAATTATCCAGGAAGTTTCTCCAAAGTCGATCCCCGTATGTCGGCGTGAAATATCACATCCGTTTGCGGGGCTTCCCCAATGACCTGATCGCACTTCACAACTTTGAGTTGGGTTATTGCGGCATCAGTCACGTCGAGGACAATAAGCTCAATCTCTGCTACCTCACCCATCGCGATCACCTGCGCAGGTATCGCAGTGTAAAAACCATGGAGGAGCAAATTCTGTGTCAAAACCCGTTTCTGAAAAGCATACTGAATGATTCCGAATTCCTGACTGAAGCGGAAACCATCAATGAGGTCACCTTTGAAGCGAAGTCTCCCGTTGAACAACACATATTGATGGCGGGCGATGCCGCCGGCATGATCACCCCGCTTTGCGGTAATGGAATGGCCATGGCGATTCATGGTGCCAAAATGGTCAGTGAACACATCCTGAAATTCCTGAATCAACCCGGCTATTCCAGGCAACAGATGGAGTCTGATTATGCAAAGGCATGGGAACAGCAGTTTGCACAGCGTCTTTGGATAGGGAGGCGCGTGCAGCGACTCTTCGGCTCTTCTACAGCCTCAAACTTTGCGGTTGATCTCGCGAGACATCTGCCTACTGCTGCCAACTGGATGATGCGCCAAACGCACGGGAAGCCTTTTTGAAGTTTATACTCAAAAAAGGACCTGCCCCACCTGCGTTGAATCAAGGAAGAACCAGATAAAGAAAATATTAAGGCAGGTGGCTGATGTGAAGTTCAGCCACATGGTGCTCCTGAAAGAAGCCCTTGAAGCATCATGGTATACGCGCCAGAACCAAGCACCAAAAAACAGTACCACCGGAAGCAAAGCCGCGAGAAACCAGGTTGCATACCTGGCCTGGTAGAAATTGAGAAAGTAGGCTTCAAATCCCAGGGCGGAAAGCATGAAAAATGCAGTGGAAAAAATGAACGTTCCCCTTATACCTAACACCATGCTCAAAGTATGATCACCGTGAAGCCGGTCTTCATCGTGCTGGTATACTTGGGTCATCGGGTAGTTGGCCCACAACATCAGGCTGGTGAGCATCGCCGGCACCATCACTTTCAACTTCATGAGGTTAAGCATGTCAAAGTCATTGATGCCGATGTAACACATGGCGAAGGTGAATGCCCCTTGAAAGAATCCGGTTACGAGCCAGCCTGTCCATGCCAGCTTCTTCAAACGGATCGAGGGGTGACTGTATGCCTTTGACACCAATCCGTAAATCAACAGCATCAATGCAAAGCGCCATGAGATTTGAATCCAGCCCAGGATAATAGCCGCAACATCGAGCAGCAAGGCAGCCCAATACAATCCTCTTCGAACCGGCGGCGGGTTCTTCAGTCCTCCAATGCTGCCGGTATCCTTGTCAAAATAGCTGTTGTATCCGTTGCTGGCCGGATACAACAGAAAATGCAGGATGATAAACACCCATTGAACCCTTGGCCCATTAAGATTGGGCGATACCGAAAGGGCAAACAAAAAGACCGGTAGCAGAAAGTAAGAGAATGGAAAACGAAGGTGAAGAAGAGTGGACTTCGAAAACATGCGTGAAACTAAGGAATTAGGGTCAACCTTTACTTATATTGAAAGATGGGGTTTATTACTTCGATCGGCACGGCTACGCCCATCCACCGCCTCTCTCAAAATGCAGTGGCTGAATTCATGACCCGGGCGATGCAGGCAAACAGTGTGGATGCCCGCAAACTAAAAACGATATTTAAGGCTACAGGAATTGAGACACGCTATTCTGTCATCGATGATTATGGCCGTTCTTCAGGGTTTGAGTTTTATGAGAATACACCTGATATGCAGCCCTTTCCCTCAACCCGGCAAAGACTCGAGTTGTATAAGAAGCACGCTTTGGCCATCAGCCTGGAGGCTGTTCAACGGTGCCTTGACCAGCGCAAAGACATCAGAAAGGACACTATAACCCACCTGGTCGTGGTGAGTTGTACAGGGATGTATGCACCCGGGTTGGACATTGACATCGTAAAGTCTGCCGGGCTCTACTCAGGTATTGAGCGAACCTGTATCAATTTCATGGGATGCTATGCGGCCTTCAACGCCCTGAAGATTGCCGATCAGGCATGCGCCCGCCATCGCAATGCCAAAGTGCTGATTGTATGTGCTGAACTGTGCAGCATCCATTTTCAAAAAGAGTTTACCGAAGACAATGTTCTGGCCAATGCACTCTTCGGAGACGGCGCTGCAGCAGTGCTGGTGGAATCACATCCCCAGGAAGGCATCAATCTCAGGATGGAGAGCTTCCATTGCGACCTTGCCACAGAGGGTGAACACGATATGACCTGGTCCATCGGAGACTTTGGTTTTGAAATGCGGTTGTCATCTTACGTGCCTGAAATCATCCGGCAGGGAATCCGGCGACTGACCCGATCACTCTTAAGCAGGATCAAGGACGGCACCTCTCATATAGATTACTATGCCATCCATCCTGGCGGGAGAAAAATTCTCACTGCGATCGAAACCGAGTTGGGCATGACCCGTGAGCAGAATGAGGCAGCATATAAGGTTCTGAGGAACTATGGCAACATGTCATCTCCCACCGTCCTGTTCGTCATCAATGAAATATCCCGCCAGCTGAAATCTTCTGAAAACGGCAAGCAAATACTCAGCTTTGCCTTTGGGCCTGGGCTTACATTGGAAAGCATGATATTACGGATACAGTTTTGCTGAACGTTTGTCTTGCTCCATAGGTTTTATTGAAATTAGCGCAATGTCTCCCGTCAAAACGCTCACGCCAGACCAAGCCCTTGTCCGAATTTCGAGATACTGCGCCTACCAGGAACGTTCCCACGGGGAAGTGCGCGATAAACTTTACTCCTTCGGCCTGAAGTCAGGTGACGTGGAGGCCCTCCTGTCCAGGATGATCACGGAAGGGTTCCTGAATGAAGAGCGGTTCGCCAGGGCTTTTGCAGGCGGGAAATTCCGGCTTCAGAAATGGGGCCGCAACAAAATCATTCATGAGCTGGAGGCACGCCATATTTCATCAAGATGCATCCGAAGCGGACTCGCTGAAATAGATAACGGCAGTTACCGCAAAACGCTAATCAGCTTGTTGAGAAAGAAATTTCAGAGCTTAAATGAACCCAACCTTTTCCGCAAGCGTGACAAGACTGCGCGTTTTGCAATCGGAAAAGGATACGAGCCTCAACTGGTCTGGGAGGTGGTGCAGGAAATATTTCAGGACTCATAGGGATGGAAGCACTCCATTCAACAACCCCAAATCTCTTATGTCATATCAATTCCTTTCTCAAATGAAAAGACGGCTTAACAGTGACATGCTTCTCCTGTTTTTCTTACTGGCATCCGTACAGCCTGTCCTGGGGCAGGACGAGGATGTTCGAAAGCGAACCTTCAACATCAGGAAGAACATTGCCATTGAGGGCTATGACCCTGTCAGCTATTTCGACCAAAAGCCTGCTCCCGGCGATGCCAAATATCAGTTCAACTATAAAGGAGTCACGTATCAATTTTCATCGCAGGAAAACCTCACAAAATTCAGGTCTTCCCCTGAAAAATATGAACCCGCTTATGGAGGCTGGTGTGCCTATGCCATGGCCGACACCGGCGAAAAGGTCAAAATCGACCCTGAAACCTACAAGATCGTGGACGGCAGGCTGTGCTTGTTCTACAACTTTTGGGGCAACAATACGTTGGTGACATGGAACAAGGATGAGAAAGCACTCAAGTCCAAAGCTGAACTGCACTGGAGAATGATTCAGCATTAGAGGATAAAGGAACTCTGCTCTTATTTCTTAATTTGCCCCATGCAATTGCACCTGGCCGCCCACAACATACTTGATCAGCTCAAATCCGTAGTCGCAGACCTTACCGATGCGGATTATGTGAACCCGGCCTCATCGCTCAACGGCGCTACCATGGGACAACATGTTCGCCACACGCTGGAATTCTTTTTGTGTCTTGAGGAGGGACTTCCGGGGCGGGTGATCAATTACGACAACAGGAATCACGACTACGTAATCGAGTCCGACCGCTACGTCGCTTTGGCCACCATCAGCAGGATCGTAGAATTTCTCCGGGAACACACGCAGGATTTGCCACTCACTTTGGAAGTGGGTTATCACCGGCATAGCCCTGAACCTCTTGAGATCGCAACAAACTTCAATCGGGAACTCGCTTATAATATTGAGCACGCCGTTCACCATATGGCCATCATGAAGATCGGATTGCGTGAAGTGGCTCCTTACATCAACCTTACTCCGGAATTCGGGGTCGCTGTGAGCACCCTTCGTTACCGCGAATCCGTTGAGGTTGGGCACTAAAGCAGCATGAGCAGCCGTTCTGGGTTATTCTACAGTGATTTTATTATCAAACTGAAAAGCTGGGAGTACTGGCCCTTCGGAATAATCCAGGCGCCTCTGTTTCTCTACTGGCTGTGGCTATCTCTAAAGGCCAGGTCACTCGTGTTCTTTTCCGCATCCAACCCCGGCATCCTGATGGGCGGAATGTTCGGTGAATCCAAATACGAAGTGCTGATGAAGGTACCGGCTTCCCTTCGTCCCCGAACCTTACGCTGCAATGAACATGATACCATTGAGAAAATCATGTCCATGATCAACACCGGGGGCCTGAAGTTTCCGCTCATTCTTAAACCGGATTTGGGAGAAAGGGGAAGGCTGGTGAAAAAAGTCTGGAATGAGTCCGACATCGCGATCTATCTCACGCTTATTCGCGGGGATTTCCTTATTCAGGAGTTTGTGGGGCTGGAACTCGAATACGGAGTGTTCTATGTCAGGTACCCTGAAGAGTCATACGGAAGAGTCGTTTCCATTACCGGGAAGGAGATGCTCACAGTTACAGGCGACGGTCATAAGTCGCTCAGTCAACTCATTTACGAAAAGGAGCGGGCCAAATTACAATGGAACGCTTTGCACTCGATCTATCGCGAACAATGGGATGAGGTCATTGGAAATGGTGAGACGTTGGAACTGATCTCGATCGGAAATCATTGCCTGGGCACCAAGTTTCTGAACGCGAATCATCTCATCACACCTAGGCTTTCCCAATCATTTGACCAAATCAGCAAACAGATTGACGGATTCTATTTCGGCCGGTTTGATTTGAGAACGGGCTCCCTTGAAGATCTGGAGAACGGCAAGGTGATGATTATGGAGTTGAACGGTTGTGGTGCAGAACCGGCCCACATTTACCATCCGGGGTTCCCGTTGCGGGAGGCCATGAAAGTACTTTTTCAGCACTGGTCTGACATATATCATATCAGCTCCCAGAATCACAGGAAGGGAGTTCCGTATATTTCCTTCGCCGAAGCCAGCCGGATTTACCGGCACTTCAGAACACTGGCGGCCTATTAACCATGGACTATCTTCAGGTATTCCTGTTTGGCTTTTTTTTCAGCTTCGTGGGCTCAATCCCGCCGGGAACTTTAAACGTCTCCGTCCTTCAGCTGGGCCTGGAAGGAAAGATCAATACGGCAATTAAGTTTGCGCTCGCCGTTTCCATTGTCGAATATCCCTATGCCTGGATCGGCATTCAGTTTGAATATATCATTTCCCAGTCTCCGTGGATGACGGAAAATTTCCAGCTGGTCGCAGCCCTCGTCATGACCATCATTGGGATCGTTAATCTTATACCACCCAGGAACAAGAAAGGCTTTGCCAAGAAGTTTGTTGAAAGCGGGTTCAGGCGCGGGCTGGTGCTGAGTTTGCTGAATCCAATGGCCATCCCGTATTGGATGGCTTTTACTGCATACCTCAAGGCCCAGGGCTGGATTGATCTTTCCACAGTCGGTCTCCTCCATAGCTACGTGTTTGGAACCGCTGTCGGTACAATGGCCTTGCTGAGCCTTCTCATTTTCTTTGCCAGGAGACTGGCCCCATACGTTGCGGGAAGCAAATACATCCGGATTGTTCCGGGGTTGGTGTTGCTCTCCCTGGGATTGTACAGCTGGTGGAAGTACTTCTTCTGACGAAGCCTCACGACTATTTGTTTACTTCCCGGTATCGCCAGCAATCAACAAGGTGATCATTGATAAGTCCGCAGGCTTGAAGGTGCGCATAGATCACCGTGCTGCCCACAAACTTGAATCCTCGTTTGATAAGATCCTTACTGAGTGCATCCGATACTTTCGATGTCGGCGGGATTTGACCCAGCTCTTTCCATTTGTTCACAATCGGTTTGTTTTTCACAAACGACCATATATAGTTGTCAAAGGATTTGAACTCTTCCTGTACCTCCAGGAATTTCTTCGCATTGTTGACTGCCGAATAGACCTTGAGCCGGTTCCGCACAATGCCCGGATCTTGTAGAATCTTTTGCAGTCTTGTCTCAGTGAACTTCGCAACCTTGCCAGGATCAAAATCAGCAAAAGCTTTCCGGTACCCCTCTCTCTTATTCAGAATTGTACTCCAGCTAAGGCCGGCCTGGGCGCCTTCCAGGATGAGGAATTCAAAATGCTTGCGGTCATCATGTACAGGCACACCCCACTCCTCATCATGATAACGCATGTATAATTCCGATTTGAGGCACCACGGGCACCGGGGCTTTTCTTTTATGGCCATGAATCAGTGCAATTGGTTGTTTACGCTATTTCGGAATTTTAACTTACACCAAAATCATCACCATGAAGAACATTGCCATTTTCGCACTTATCCTGACCTCCGCTTGCGCTGCCATGGGACAGGATGTTGAAAAGAAACTCACTGAACTGGGAATCAAGCTGCCCCCCACCCAAAAGCCCATCGCCAATTATGTTAAGGCCGTCAGAACCGGCAACCTGGTTTTTCTTGCAGGCCACGGCCCCTCCACCCCGGATGGCAAGGATATCACCGGAAAGGTGGGCAAAGATCTGACTGTCCAGCAGGGTTATGACGCCGCGAAAAGTGTCGGCCTCAACTTGCTTTCATCACTCAAGGCTGAGATTGGCGATCTGAACAAGGTCAAAAGAATTGTCAAAGTACTCGGGATGGTCAACTGCGCCGAGAACTTTACCGAACAGCCCAAAGTCATCAACGGGTTCTCTGATCTGATGGTGAGCATCTTTGGCGAGAAAGGGAAACACGCCCGCTCCGCAGTTGGCATGTATGCACTTCCCAACAACATCGCTGTTGAGATTGAGATGATTGTAGAGGTGGAGAACTGATCACCGGGTAGTTCAACGCGGATACTGTGCATTACACACGCTTAAGGGTTGTGTGCGACCCTGACTTTACTGAAATCCTGATTGCCGAGGTGGCTGAAGCAGGCTTCGACATGTTCATGGAAAATGAAAATGGCTTTGAAGCACATGCCGAGGAAACGGGTGTGGATCAGAAGCTGCTCGATGAGATAAAGAAAAAGTATGAACATGTTAACCCGCTAATCTTCTACCAGGACAAGATTCAGAAGGAGAACTGGAACGAGGAATGGGAGAAGAACGTCGAGCCGATCATAGTGGAAGATCAGTGCCTGGTGAGGGCCGCTTTCCACAACATCGAAAAGAAGTATCCCTACGAAATCGTCATCACGCCCAAGATGTCGTTTGGCACGGGCCATCACCAGACTACCTACTTGATGCTCAAACATCAGTTGACTTTGGATCACCGGGCAAAGCGCGTGATGGACGCAGGCTGCGGTACCGCCATTCTCTCCGTCATGGCCTGCAAGCGCGGCGCCGCATTTGTCGATGCATTTGATATCGACGAGTGGAGCATCGAGAACGGCAAAGAAAATGCGGAACTCAATGGTTGTCCCGCCATCCGCATCCGGCGGGGAACGATCCGCGATTTTCAATGGAACGAGCCGTTTGACATCGTGCTGGCCAATATCAATAAGAATATCCTGCTTTCAGAAATGGATGCCTATGCCGCAGCCTTACTCCGTGGCGGGCAATTGCTCCTCAGCGGCTTCTATGAAAAAGACATTTCTGAATTAGCCGATGCCGCCAGTAAACTGGGTCTGCAGCGCACAAGTTCCTCTACCCGCGAATCCTGGGCAGTCCTTGAATTGACCAAGGTGTAATAATCACGTTGCCCATTCATGCTGATACTCCCCTCGCGGCCGTTATAGAGTATTCAGTTCCAGGTGAATACCAATTAATTTTACGAATTTCAGGGTTTGCAAGGTGAAAACGCGCATTACAGTCATCCTCTTGGCCCTCCTGAACGCCGCCAACACGCTCGGGCAGGTGAAGACTGCCTATCGCCTTGCCTACCAGGATAGCATCAGGGTAGTGCTCGAAACCAACACCAATACGGAAACCTCCATGGTTGGCGGGGTCTTCGCCACTGCCTGGCATAAGCTGAGCCTGGATCAGCAGGAAATGGTGAAGGAGCAGGCCGACATCCTGAGGCGAAGAAAGTTTCCTGTATTCCCGGTCCTCACCGACTATTACGGCGCAGTCGCCTTCGCAGTTGAAAAGGAAGGTGCGGATGAGAAGAAGATGAACTCCTTCCTGAAGCTGGCTCGCAAAGTCATTGAGAAGGAAAACAACAAAGGCATTGCATCATTCTTTCTCTATTGCAGGGACTTCTTTGAATATCATGCGCTCCACTATGAACGCAAGGCCTTCCGTTTATATGCAAAAGAGGATGACTACCATTTTGAATACATAGAAGAGCCGGGATCGGTGCCTGCTGATACCACCCAGCTGACTGATAAGTTCAATCAGTGGGATCAACCCAAGCAGGACAACAATACCGTGTGGCAGGAAGATACCACGCAGGTGAAGATGGACACTTCACCCTACATGCAGCCTGCACCTCAGCCGGTGCTGTCAGGCCCAGTGCTGGTGTTTGACGTTGTCACTTTTCAATTCTCAACAGGTTATGACTCTGCCTTTCTGCGGAACACCCGTGGCCGGATGTCGCTGAGAGACGGCACTTTTGTCGGAGAGAAAGGTTCGTTTGACTGGTCCTCGGCAGGATTATCTCCTGACAGCGTCAATTTTGAGTTTATCAAATACAACTTCAATGTCAACCGACCAGAAGTCACCGCAGAACAGGGTCGCCTCAAATATGAAGGACGGGTTCCGGGAAAAGTGGATGGCATCTTCGCATTCAAGGCCACACGGCACAAAGACAAGAAGTCTGCATCTTACCCGCGCTTCATGTCATTTCAGAGCAATGTGCCCATCATGGGATTCACTAATGACAACATGAAGTACACCGGAGGATTCGCCTTGAATGGAAGGAGGATCTTCAGTTCATCGGTTAACGGCGGTTACAGCCGTCTCGAAGTGAGCGGCGCAGAAGACAAGAAGTTTGTTGCCCTCTCAACCCTGTTTGAATTCGGCGACTCCGTCATCACCGCGTCACGCGCCATGATCCGGATATTTCAGGACAATGATTCCATCTTCCATCCCGCCGTACAGTTCCGCTACGACTATGGCAAGAAACAGCTGTCGCTCCTAAAAGATAAGAGCTACCTGGGAGACGCTCCCTTTACCTCCTCCTTCTTCAATATGGATTTCAATGCAGACTTGCTGCGTTGGAATCTGAAATCAGACAGCATGAATCTTTCTGTCTTTGGAGGTGGAAGCCAGGCGCCTATGGTGATAGAGTCTGCTGACTACTACAGTCCGGAGGACTTCCAACGTCTGCGCGGGCTTGGATTTTCATTTGAGCCATTGGGAATGGTGGTGAATTATGCCCGGAAGAACGGCACGCAGGATTTTTATTCTGATGACGTGGCCATGAAGAACGGAAAGAAGACGGAAGAAGTACGCATGGCAATGAGCTTCCTTGCGCAAAAGGGTATGATCAATTTTGATCCCGCCACCGGCAGGGTGCATGTCAAAGACAAGGCCATGCACTTCCAGGATGCAAGCAGGGGAAGGGAGGACTATGACAATCTCAAGATCCATTCCATCACCTACCGGAAGGCCAATGCCACGGTCAATTTCCCAAGGAGAAGGATGACCGTTCGCGGAGTGGATGAAGTGAACGTGAGCGATTCACTCAATGTGATCATCAAGCCCGACAGCAGTGTCATAACCATCATGCAGAACCGGGACATCAAGTTCAACGGAAAGATCGTTGCAGGCAATTTCGAAATCAACGGCAAGGATTTCACATTCAAGTACGACAGCTTTTTTGTCAACCTGAATAAAATCGACTCGATCAGGTTCTACGTAAACGAGACGAACGCCAAAGGTCAAAAGGTGCGGAGGAGGGTAAACAATGCGATGGTTGGTGCCGATTCCACGGCTGCCGCTGCTGCAGGACTACAAACCAGTGATAAAAAGACTGCCGGCACCCTGTACATCAATCTCCCCAACAACAAGTCGGGGAAAACAAAGTATCCCAACTATCCACGCCTTGATGCCAGCGCGGGAGGGGTCATTTATTTTGACCGCAGTGAAGTGCTGGATGGTGCCTACGACCGTTCCGTTTTTTTTGTTGTGCCTCCATTCAAATTGGACAGCCTGAATGACGCTGACCCTGGTTCCATTAATTTCAATGGTACCTTCGTGTCCAGCGGTATGTTCCCCAGCTTCAAGGAGAAGCTGCATACCATGCCGGATAAATCACTTGGCTTTACTCACATTATTCCACCGGCCGGATACCAGTTGTTCAAAGCGGACGGCAAAGTGTACGGAGGCATCAATCTCGATAATGCCGGCATCCGCGTAACAGGAAAAATTGAATACCTGGCCGCCACCGTTCAGTCCAGTGACTTTGTCTTCTATCCTGACTCCGTTATCGGCAGGGGAAAGATCGGAGAGTTGAAGGAAAAGCAATTCGGGCAGGTGTGGTTCCCGCAGGCCAACCTCGGAGAGTTCGAACTAAATTGGAAACCACGGCAGGATCATTTCAACCTGAGGAACCTTAAGGACCCGTTCAATCTGTACAGCAGTACAGCCCAACTGGACGGAAGCATGACGGTTTCCAAGACAGGAGTGACAGGCCAGGGGAAACTTATCACCAGGGGCTCTGAAGCGAAGTCAAAAGAACTGTCCTTCTCCGCAAAGGAATTCGCCGCGCGACATGCGAGTTTCCAGGTGAAGACCACCAATCCGGATAAACCCGCACTCGCCGGTGAAGACATCCGGTTAAAGTTCAACCTGGCACAGAACTATGCCGAGATCAGCCCGGAAATCGAAGGGGTTGCTGCCATTGATTTCCCGTACGCACAATTCAAGACTTCCATCCCTACGGCCCGCTGGGACCTTACCACCCAGAAAATCACCATGACCAAAGATGCAGCCATCCCCATCGAGAACTCTTACTTCTACACCACACGCAAAGATCTCGATTCGCTCTCTTTTAATGCAGAAAAGGCTGAGTATGACATCAAGCAACAGCAATTGAAAGTAAGCGGTATCCCATACATCGTGGTCGCAGATGCCAAGATAACGCCACAGAACAATGAAGTCCTCATACTGGAGAACGCCAAGATTGGTCAGCTTAAGAATACCACCATTGTGCTGGACACCCTCAACGGCTATCACCGTCTCACCGATGGCGTCGTGGATATTGTGTCCAGGAAGGAGTTCTCGGGATATGCTACTTACCAGTATGTAAATGCCAGCAACGACACCTTCAGGATCAAGATGACGGACTTTCACCTGGCACCCATTGAGGCTGCTGAATCCAAAACCAGGCACAGCAAGGGTGGAGCAAAAATGCAGACGGTGGCCAATGGCGCCGTTGACGAAACGGCCAAGCTGCTGGTGGCGCCGCGCATCTTCTACAAAGGCAAAATGGAGTTGTTTGCCACACGCCCTGCCCTGCAACTCGACGGCTATGTGAAACTGGATCTGAGGAAAATCAAGAACTACAACACCTGGCTGAAGTACAACCAGTCAGGGGATGAAAAGGATGTGTACTTTGATTTTGACCACGCCCTCACGGAAGACGGCACAAAAGCCGAAGCGGGGTTGCACTTCACCGTCGACAACGATCTCTACATCACCTTTGTCTCTGACAAAAAGAATCCGGACGACGAAGATTTCTTCCTGCCCAGCGGCTCTCTCTTCTTTGACAAGGAAAGCGGTGAATTCAAAATTGAGGACCGGCAAAAAGCAGCGGGTGAGAAGTTATCAGGCAAAGTCTTCGACTATAACGAGGAGAAACAGGAAGTGAAGTTCGAAGGGCCCGTCAACTTCTTCAAAGGCTTTAAAGAGTTTAACATCACGGCCACCGCACTCGGCTCTGGCAACCTCGAAACGGATGAAATCAAGATGAACAGTTTCATCATGACAGACATGGGCGCCCCTGAACAAGCCTACCAATTCATGGCCACCGATCTGCAGGCGATAGTAAAGAACGAGAATCTGATGGAAGGGCTGGGAGAACAATCTGAACTGCTTTACAAAATTGCTGACATCGTTGGGGAGAGGACAGTGAAAGATTTTGAACAGCGCTCCCAGCAGGGTTATGTGCCTCTTGGCACCCTCCCTCAACTGGCTAAGCCCCTCGTCTTCTCCAATGTCAACCTCAAGTGGTCGCAGAAGTATAAGGCCTTCTACAGCATGGGCAGCATCGGGCTCAGTAACATTCTTCGCAACGATATCAACGGCGCCTTCGAGGGGTATATGGAAATAAAGAAAAACGAAGACGGCGCTCCCGTCTTCCACGTTTTCCTCAAAGGCTCACCTGAATCCTGGTATTACTTCGGTTATGAAGACAACCGCCTTATGATTCAATCTTCCAACCAGGACTTCAACGGGGTAATTGTAAAACGAAGCAATGCAGGCAAAGCCAAAGTAGGTGAGTTGGTCTTCATCCCCGGCAGCGATGAAGAGACTTTGGCATTCATCAACCGGTTCCGCCAGAATTATCTTGGCCTGGAAGCCCCCTACGATCTCAGCTCCCCTTCTGCAAAAAAGAAAGACAAGAAGAAGGATGACAAAGGGGATGACGGCTTCTAACTCACTACCTACCACTCACCTCTTACTTTTCACTTTCTCACCTCTCACCCACCTTCGCTGAAGCTCCGGCGGGGCGAAGCCTCTCACTTTTCACCACGCACCACACCCCATCCCCCTCCTCCCGGCGTCATTATCACAAGATGATCAGCCGGTCCTACTTCCACCGTATCCATCCCTTTCAGTTTTTCCTTCTTGCCATTGGCGCGAACCAGGTACTGTTCTCCCGTTTTGCCAGGCTCGCCTCCTTTCTTGCCGTAGGGACTCTCCACGCGATGCTGTGTTAGGAGATTAACGAGCAACGGCTCGAGGAATTCCACTTCACGTATCACGCCGTCCCCTCCTTTCCACTTGCCCTTACCCCCAGATCCCTTCCTTAGTTCAAATCGTATCACCCGCACGGGATAACGGAGTTCCATCAATTCCGCATCTGTAATTCTCGTGTTGGTCATGTGCTGGTGAACAGCCTCTGCGCCATCAAATCCCGGACTGGCACCGGTACCCCCGCAAATGGTTTCATAGAACCCGAACTGGTTGTTGCCAAAAAGGAAGTTGTTCATGGTACCCTGGCTGCACGCGGCCAGATCCAGCGCCTTGATCACCGTGTCTGTAAGACGCTGACTCACCTCGGTGTTGCCGCCCACGACCGCGGGAAGAGTTTTCTTAAAGTCCGGATTCAACAACCCCTCCGGCAAAATCAGCCTAACGTGCTTCATCAGTCCCTCATTCATGGGAAGAGGACGGTCGACCCAAAGTCTCAGACAGTAGAGTACCACGCTCTGAACGATTGCATACGTCGCATTGAGATTGCCTGGATGAACAGCACCCGACCCGGTAAAGTCCACCGTCATCATTCCCTGCCGTGCAGAGATCTTAACACTCAAGGGCGTGCCATCGTCGAGTTTCTCTGTGGCCTTCTTGAAACCCTTTAGCGATTTCATTCTTTCCGAAAGCAGACGGTCGGCATGAAGCCGAAGCTCATTCATGTAGCGAACCACTTCGCCTACACCGTACTTCTCGCACAACTCCGTCAACGCTTTCTCACCCATGTTGACGGAAGCGAGTGCGCCATTCAGATCGGCAAGGTTTTCATCCACACTCCGCGTTGGATATCGCGCAGTCGTCAAAAGTTTCTTGATTTCTCCCCAGGCGGCCTTGCCCTTTTGAACGAGGTACATGGGAGGAATGATAACTCCCTCCTCCTCGAGACTTTTGGCATCGGATGGCATGGAGCCGGGTTGGCGCCCTCCGATTTCTGCATGGTGAGCACGGTTGGCGACGTAGCCAATCAGTTTCTTCCGGTGGAATACAGGCTTGATCAACGTTACATCCGGCAAATGCGATCCGCCATAGGCCGGGTGGTTGGTGATGACCACATCTCCTTCATTCATGGCGATCGCCCTCTTCACCGCCCGCACACAAACACCCATGCTGCCCAGGTGTACCGGTATGTGCGGAGCATTCACAATAAGTGAACCCTTCGCATCGAGAAGTGCGCATGAAAAGTCAAGCCGCTCTTTGACATTAACAGAGAATGAAGTGCGCTGCAGTAAGGCACCCATTTCCTGCGCGATGGCTGTAAACCTGTTCGTGAACAACTCTAGCGCTGCCTGCCTGGAATGGCTGACACGCCGAACTGAAGTGGCTTTCTTTACCAGACGAGCATTATTTCTTTCATCCAGTCGCGCTTCCCATCCTGGCGCTACATAAGTCGTAGAGTTGTTGCTGACAATCAGTGCCGGAGCTTTTATGTGCGCCCCGGTGCGAAGGGTCTCCCACCTGTAAACCTTGCACTTGGTTTTCCGACCCTCCGCGAGAATGGAGAGAGATCGTACCGCTTCCGGCTGATAGGGTTTCCCGGGAACCGGCAGATCATCCTGGTGCGTTGCTTCAACCGATGCAATGACGCGCACCGACTCGATCTCGATATCGCGTGTGAGCCAGTGACCAAAGATATCCTCGTACTTCTGTCGGAAGCGCTCCACCACATCTTCCGCCTTTGCAGCCTCCACTTCAATGGAACTCTCCTGTCCCTTGAACCGCAGGAAGGCAAAACATTTCGTGAGCTTCACGCGATCCGCAGATACTCCTTCTCCGACAAATTGCTTCTTCGCTTTCTCAAATAACTCCCGGCAGACGCCTTCATATTTCAATTGGAAGTCCGTCCACTTCTGCATCACAAGCTGCTCCTGGAAACGCTCCATGGATGCGTGACCAATTCCATAGGCACTTAGGAGGCCGGCGTCATAGGGTACCAACACTTGCTTCATGGACAGGATTTCAGCGAGTGCGCAGGCATGCTGTCCGCCAGCACCGCCAAAACTCAGGAGTGCAAATTCAGCCGGATCATAACCCTGCTGAATTGAAATCTTCCGGATGGCCTCGGCCATCTTTTCGTTTGCAATCTGAACAAGCGACTCAAGAACACCCTGGGCACTCATCTTCTTGCCCGTCCGCTTCTTCACGTCATTCAACAATGCGTTCAAAGCCTGCGCGGACTTGTCAGGATAAACTGGAATGGCAAACTCCGCCGGGTCAATCCGACCCAGCAGCAGGTTAACGTCCGTGATCGTAAGCGGTCCGCCTGCACCATAGCAGGCCGGCCCGGGCCGCGCGCCCGCGCTGTGAGGGCCGACAAAAAATCGATGGCCGTCAAATCCACAGATGGAGCCCCCGCCTGCAGCGATGGTTTCGATAGCCAATGAAGGCGATAAAATCTTGAAGTTGGCAACCCTGGATTCAAAGCGATAATCAAACCGGCCATTATATAAAGACACATCCGTGCTGGTTCCTCCCATGTCAAAGGCAATGATGTGCTCGAGTCCGGATAGTGTGGCCTGCCGTGCAGCGCCAACAACGCCACCCGCAGGACCGCTCAGCAGACTATCCTTTGGATGGAATGATCCTGACGGCAGAAGACTTCCCGCGCTGGTCATGATCTGCAAATTCGGTGCAGAGAGCCCTGCCTTGATGCCATCCAGGTAGCGATGAATGATCGGGTCCAGGTAGGCATTGGCAACCGTGGTCTCTGCCCGTTGAAGAATCTTGATCTGCGAAGAAAGCTGATGCGAAGCGGAGACGTAGCTGAATCCAGAATCCATAAGGTGATGCTTCACCATCAACTCGTGTTCCGGGTTCCGGTAACTGTTTAGAAACGCTATGGCGACAGACTCCACTCCTCTTTTGCGCAATTGTGCTGCAACAGTGCGTAACTCTTTCATGTCAGGCTGACGGAGAGGCTTTCCGTGCGCATCCACGCGCTCATCAATCTCCATCACCACATCATACAGCGGCAAATCCTTTTTGATGCTGACGGTGAAGAGATCGTTTCGCTGCTGGGTGCCGATGACCAGCAGGTCTTTGAATCCTTTTGTCACCAGAAGCGCTGTGCGCGCGCCCTTTCGTTCCAGGATGGCGTTGGTGCCACGGGTGGAACCCAACTTCATCATCAGTGGCGGAAGCGGCTGGCCCAGGGGAGTCCGGGTAAGAATGCGCGCAGCCAACACCGGCACCTCTTCACCTGTTGTTATTTCAAACGTGTCGCCAGCCCTGAGGCCGGAGAGATTGCTGGACAGTACGATTTCCGATGTGGCGGGATTGGTATCGAGGACAAGAGTCTCTTTCGGAGAGGCTACTTTCCTGAACGTATATCCTTTGAAAACATCTTTGTCCGACGGCCAGCTTAGCTGAACGCGAAACCTGGCAGGTCCCGTCCTTTCCAGTATAACTCCTCGCAGCACACTGCTGCTGAGAATCTTTTGGCGGTGTAGATGCCCGGCAGGGTCCAGTCCGAGGCAGTCGGTAAAAGTGCCACCCGTATCAATCCAGATTTCCCAGTTCGCACGCACAAAAGACACTGTGAAAAGCGATCAGGGTTGAGGCATCGAAAGAACAATGGTCTTCACCGCCATTTTGATGGCAATGGCATGCGTGAATTCCTGTGAACCATCCGGGTGTTCCCTGAATACCGGCTTGGTGAACAAAATGGAGTCCGTTCCGATCTTTTGAATGTTCTCGCCTCCTACACCTTCCTGCGCGCCGGACACATAAGCTTCGACAAGCTGCTGTTCTATCTGGGCCAGCTCATTGCCGGTCGGTATCAGCGGGTAGATCTTGACCTGATAGGCAGAACCAATGGAATCGATTTTTGATTTCTGGTTGAGGTATTTGTCCGTTTTCTCCACCGCTTCCAGGACACGCTTACCATAGGACAAAGCTGCCTCCTGCAACTCCGCATCTGTCACGCGCTTGATATCCTGCGAAGACATGCCTTCGTGCAGTTTCTTTCTCTCTTCGTTGCTGAGTTTTCCTCCGCAGGCCGCACTGACCAGCAGGAGAAGAAATAGAAATCGTTTCATAGAAATGGACTTTTCAAAGTTACTCCCAAAAATGAACACTTATTACTGAAGGCTATTTTTCTAAATTTGCCGGGCCAAAAGCACTATGTTAGAAAAACTCGAAGAGATAAGGCTGCGTTTCGAAGAAGTAGGTCAGTTACTGGGGCAACAGGATATCGTCAAGGACATTAAAAAGTTCACCCAGCTGAGCAAGGAATACCGCGACCTGGAGAAAGTTGTCGTGCGTTACAAGGAATTTATTAAAGTGCAGGAGGGCCTGGATCACGCCAAGGAGGTGCTGGAAAAGGAGAAGGATGCCGAATTGCGTGAGCTCGCCAAAATGGAACTCGACGAGCTGACACCCAAGCGCGAGGCGCTGGAGAAGGAACTGAAAGATCTCCTGATGCCCAAAGACCCCAATGACGACCGCAACTGCATCCTGGAAATTCGGGCCGGCACCGGTGGCGACGAAGCTGCCATTTTCGCCGGCGATTTGTGGCGCATGTACCAGCGCTTCTGCGACCGTAAGGGACTTAAGATGTCCGTGATGGACGTTACCGAAGGGTCGGCAGGCGGCTACAAGGAAGTGATCAGTCTCGTGGAAGGCGAAGGCGCCTTTGGCATTTTCAAATATGAATCCGGTGTACACCGCGTGCAGCGCGTGCCCGAAACAGAGCAGCAGGGTCGTGTGCACACTTCAGCGGCATCCGTGGTGGTGTTGCCCGAGGCCGAGGAAGTTGACGTCACAATCAATCCTGCCGATCTCGAATATCAGACTGCGCGAAGCAGTGGTGCCGGTGGTCAGAACGTGAATAAAGTGGAAACCAAGGTGCAGTTGACCCACAAGCCCACCGGCATTGTGATCACCTGCCAGATCGAGCGTTCACAGCATGCCAACCGGGAGCGGGCACTGCAGATGCTCCGCACCAAGTTGTATGAGATGGAAGTGGAGAAGCAAAATGCCGAAATCGGCGCATCGAGGAGGTCGCAGGTGAGAAGCGGCGATCGCTCAGAGAAGATCAGGACTTACAATTATCCGCAGAGTCGTGTCACCGATCATCGCATCGGCTTTACACAACACAATCTCCCCGCCATTATGAACGGGGAGATCGATGATTTCATAGAGCAACTCCGCATTGCCGACAACGCGGAGAAGATGTTGGAAGGGAAGTAATCAGTTCTTGTCTTCGGCATCAGCCTTCTTCTCCTCTTCATCGAGGATCTTCTGGATCAGCGCCTGCTGCTTTTCATTGATCGTGTTATCCAGTTTGGCCTGCTTCTTCATGAAGCGGAACATCGCATTCTTCTTGATCTCATAGGCCATGAACACCGTGTACTTCTTTTCCTTCTCGTTGTAGTACTTCTGTTCGCCGATCTTGCGCAGATCTGCCATGTCCGTGTTCATCACCTGACGTGACAGGCTCTGGAATTTTTCTGCCACATCAGCTGCGCGCTCATTCTCCGTCTGACCCATATAGTTGTCCGCCACCTGTTTCATGGTAGTATTGATCTGGCCGGCCAGCATTGTCTTCGCATCGATGTCCGCCTTGCCGCGGGCGATATTGTCCGAGCTGCTCTCTCCTTTGCCCGTGGCGCGGAAAAAGCGGTTATTGGACTCATAAGCCGATCCGCGGAAGGGCTCTTTTACCTTGGTACCGAATGGACTGGACGCGCATCCCGTTACGAACAAAAGGACGGCGATCTTCAGAATCGTGGTTTTCATGATTGAAATGTTAATACGGCCTGTCGGGGCCACTCTCAAAATTACCAAAACTGTGCCAAAGTAATTGGGTTGAATTCATTCTGATTCCGGCACATTGAAGTAAATCAAATTTCATATTTCATATCCCATGCGGCCACAGATAGTCTACCTCTTAATTCGGGCTGTATGCCATCTCCGGATGGTCCACTGCCACTTCAACGTTCAGAATTCCTTGTTCAGCATTCTACATTCGATCCATACGGTCAAGCCTTGAACTGCACTTCTCCCACACATTTCTCACACCTTTCTCAGACTTTTCTCCGACTCCTCTCAGACGTTTCTCAGACTTTCTCAGACGTTTCTCAGACTTTCTCAGTCAGTTCTCAGACTCCTCTCCGACAGTTCTCAGACTCCTCTCCGACAGTTCTCAGACTCTTCTCCGACAGATCTCAGACTCCTTTCCGACAGATCTCAGACTCCTTTCCGACAGATCTCAGAGCTTGCTTCTAGTCACTTTAGACTTTGTTTCGACTTACATTACACGTTGCTTCGACTTACTATAGACAGGGTCCAGTCGTTTCCATAGGGTATTAAGTCTTGTCCACACGTTCGCCTGGGCCGGGGGGCGCGACTCAAGGACTCAAATATCTCAGATCTCAGATTTCATATCTCATGCGTCCACCGATAGTATTCCTCATATGTCCGGCTGAATGCTATCTTCAGGTGGTCCCCTGCCACTTCGACATTCAGAGTTCCCTGTTCAGCATTCTACATTCGATCCCATACTGATCTTGCATCAACCCTTAGATCGCCTGCTCCCATCGTGCAACCCGCCGCTTCGACATTCAAAATTCCTTGTTCAACATTCTACATTCATCTAGCCTGCGCAATGTCAAGTCGCACTCGCTAACCACACATCCGCAACTGGGACAAAAGGTCCCAGTCAGTCTTGTTGCATAGATGGAATCCTGTACCGGCAGACCACCTGATTCCAATTCGACAGTGAGTTGGATCTTTCGGAGATATTGAAACCCGCTGCCCAATATTTTGGTTGGCAAATTGTTACGCGCGGCAATCCTGACATAAAGTGATCACGTCTTCCGGTCAACGGTAAACAGTCTTTTACACTTTAGATTTGTAACTTTGAACCATTGAATGGGGTGAAGGATTATATCACTATTGAAAACTTCTTTACCCAAGAAACGATCCGTTGAACTCTGAAAAGGAAACCAAATTGAATTAATTTAGATCAATGAGCACAACTGAAATCAGAGCAGACCTGCATAAGATCGTCGACCGGATTGAAGATGAGCGTCTTCTGAGGGTTATCCATGATTTCCTGGAGGTAAGAGAAAAATCGACTGAAGGGAAACTCTGGAAAGAGCTTTCGCCTGAACAACAACAGGAGGTGCTTCAAGCTTATGAGGAATCAGAAGATGACTCCAACCTGGTTGATGACAAAGAGGTTTGGAAGAATCTGAAATGAGACTGGTTTGGGCGAAGAAAGCCCAGCGAAGATTGGATGAGATTCTTGAATACATTGAAAAGGAATTTGGGACGACAGCAAGGCAATCTTTCCGCGACAAAGCCCGGAACTTCACGCGAATCCTGATTGAGTTTCCAGAAATAGGGACACTTGAAATCAAGGAAAAGAGTCTTAGGGCATTCCAGCTGACGAAGCAAACCAGGGTATTTTATCGAGTCAAGAAAGACAGAATCGTCATTTTGACTCTATTTGATTCACGTCAGGATCCAAAGAAGAAACCGAAGTAACCCACTTTATTGAATTCAGCCCTGGCTGGCATCAACAATCTTATGAGAAAGCAACTAATCGGACTTTTTCTCCTGGGAGTGTGTGGATGTAACCATCCAAATACCTTTCGAATTGAATTTGATCAAGTCGACATATTGACCACGGGGGGCATCGTCACACTCAACAAGGAAAAAGTCGGGGTGGTTAGAGACTTCAAACTCAACGCTGATAAAAGTACACTCGCGACCATTCAGTTGCACAAACCTCTAAGCATACCAGAAGATTCCTATTTCATTTTGACTTACAATATTCTTAGAGATCCGGAGATTGTTATTGAGTCTGGCCATAGCGAAAAACCAATGGACTTCAATGTGATCCAAAAAGGTCAAACAAGAAAAATCCATTTTGACACGACTGAAAATGAGTTATCCAAAGCAAAGTATGACAACTTGTTCCAACGCGACTCGTCATTCAGAGTTATCGACTCAATCACAAGGGCAGTTTTTCCTGTTAAAGAAGAAATTAAGAAATAGCCTCAGTAAGTTATACCACGTGACCAAAACAGACTTCCTCCGCCCTTGTTGCTCTTCTCGGCCAATGGAACCCCCGTCCGCCCTTGTAGCCAAGTGGGTATACGGTTTTACCCAATCAGTTTCCCATCTGAGGGTGGCTTCCGTCCCTTCGGCATTCAGAATTCCTTGTTCAAAATTCTTCATTCATCTAAATAGTAAGCCAAAAGGTGTACTCGGTAAAGGAGTTGAGCTTGATGTTGTGAAATGGTGAAGGCTCGGAGTAAATTCACAGAAGTGGATGTAATCAACAAACCAAACACGACTCTTATGAGAAATGTATTCCCCGTTGTTATTCTTTTGCTTTTGACCAGTTGCGGACAACAAAGTGTAGATATTAAGAACGAAGAAGAAAAAATTCTTCAATGCTGGACAGACTGGCCAAAGAAAGCAGTCAGCGGCAGCCCGGAATATTACTTTGCAGACGATGCGATAATGATGGGGCAGGAACAACCTACTTTTAAAGGGAAAGCAGAAATCGCAAAGTTCTATGCAGGGATGCCTAAAATACCCGGACTTCAAATTAAGTGGAACGACAGACCGAACATCATTGAGTTTTCGCAAGACGGACGAATGGCATATTCCGTTGACACCCTAAAATTTTCTATGACAGACACAACTGGCACGGTTCAAACAAAAATCAACCAGGGGCTTCACGTTTGGAGAAAAGACAATGAGGGAAATTGGAGGGTTTCACTATTGTCAATATACCCTGCGCCCCTTTCGAAATAGCACTCACCCCGCCCTTGTTGGTTTTTAGAACCAACAAGCCTGCGCACTATCAAGTCGCACGCACTAATCACCCATCCGCGTGTGACAATAAACCATTCGGTCTTTGCATAGATAATCCAGTTAGTAAGCCAAAAGGAGTATTTGGTAAGGGGTTGAGGATGATGTTGTGAAATAGCGGGAGCGCGGAGTAAATTCACAGATGGAGGATGAATCAACAACAAAATTTCGGATACACTAAACGCTGTAAGTGACTCAGTTAACAGATCATTACAATGGCAATTCATTTAGGACACGGTTCCACAAAAAGGGAAAAACCCAGGAAAGCATTTGAGTCAACTAAAGAGAATTATTCTAAAAGGTTGAGTTTTGGAGAATCCTCTATCCCTGAAGGAAAAGTCTACAGAAAACGATGGTCGAGAAACGAGTCCTGGTTTTGGACAAGTGTTAAGATTCTCATATTGATCTTTGCTCTATTTATAATGTATAAGGTATTTACTGAATGAAATCAATTGCACTGCGCGTCCGAAGCCGCAGTCCTTATGTAAACTCCTCTTAACTTCAGCCGGTCAAAAATTGCACTATGGCAAAAAACATTGTAATCAACGCGTTGGCAGTTGTGACCTTGATGTCACTGCTATATGGATTCACACAATCGACAGAAGCCGCCATTCAAAGGCGTCATGTAGACAAAGCCCAGGAAGAAATACTCAAACAGAGGGCGATCATATCAGACCTGGAAAAGAAACTTCAAGAGCAAAGTCAGTTGATAGAATCAATTCAAAAAGCTAAATAAGCAAACGATGGACCTTTCCACCCTGCGGGTTCCTCCCTTGCTGCCTTCTCAATATAGCACCCACCCTGCCCTTGTTGGTTTCTAAGAACCAACAAGCCTACGCACTGTCAAGTCGCACTCACTAATCACCCATCCGCGTGGGATAAAAAGTCCCACTCAGTCCTATTGCAGAGATAAAACCCCGCACTGGAATATTTGTAGTCCTCCGGATACTTGCACAGCCCGGCGCGAACAGGATTATCATGGATATAGTCCAATTTCTGATCAAAAACCTTGGGTGTCCACAGCGAAATACTCAACGCATTTCTTTTCCACACCTGACGATTGCGATCTTTTGCATTAACAATCAAAGAATCGTAAAGGGCATCATCGTCTGCTTTCAGTGCTTCTAATATTCTCTGGGATGTAAACCTCAGGAAGTCCCGTTGAGCATCGCTGCGCTTGTGCTCACCCAACATTTGCCATATGATGTGGATATGATTGTTCATCAATACAAATGCATAGATCAACAATCGTTCGTTCCTGGTCAGAAACCTCATACTTTCTATGAGGATATCCTTGTTCCGATCTAAGGAAAGAATTGGCTTCCAATCAAGACAAGTGGCTGTGATGAAATCCGGATGTTCACGAGCATAGATCACAAACACAAGGTGACTAGCTAAGCAATTCAAATCAATCTGGAATTCCTGATCATTTTATTTGGCTAGAACTATTATGGCGGCCAGCATACAAAAAGAGCGTGGGGTTTGTGCTGCTTGAAAGTGTGCAGGCTTGTTGGTTCTAAAAACCAACAAGGGCGAGGGGTACCGGCCTAGGACCTATTGTACACCATTTACTCGAGGTAAATAGAAAAAGTGTCGGGGTTTGTGCTGCTTGAAAATGCGTAGGCTTGTTGGTTCTAAAAACCAACAAGGGCGAGGGGTGTGTGGTCCGAAGGCATTTACAACCGGGGCAAAGCGATCGCTAACCCTTCCCCCCCAACTCCACCACCACCTGCCACCGAAATGCCCACTTCCACTTTAGCGTGTAGGCGCGAATCCCCGCCTCCTCAAGGATGCTTTTCAATTCACCACGCGTAAATGCTCGCCGTACACTCAACGGCGCGTCGAAGCGGACCATGGATGAGCGCGAGAACAGCCGTGTGAGGAGGGCGATGGAACCCCAGGCCAGCCAGTGGCGGTGAATGTCGTTGATGACGATGCCCAGGCGGGTCTGTGCGCTGGCCTGCCTGAAAAAGTTGACGAGATCGGCGCTGCTGAAATGATGAAAGAACAAGGTGCCGAGCAGCACGTCGTACTGCTTCTCATGAAACGCGTCGGAGAAAATGCTGACGGCCTCCCACTGGATCTCCGGGAAATCTGTGCTGTGCGCCTTCGCATATTCAATGATGTGGGGATTGGCGTCGATGCCGGTGAGCTTCAGCACCAGCCCCCTGCCCTTGCCCCACACGGCCAGCCGGCGCAGCATGTCGCCGCTGCCGCAGCCGAGGTCGGCAATGGAAACCTCTGTGCTATTGGGAAGATCAGAGAGTAATTTCTCCACGGCACTCAGCGTGACGGCGTTTCCGCCCAGCCAATGGTTGATGAAGTCGAGCTCCCGCAGCGTCTGCTCCACCACCTCGCCTCTGCACTGGAGATCGTCCATGATCTCCTGCGCATCCGACCGGGTGGACCAATCCGACATGGAGGAATTTACTTAATGAGGCCTTTCGTCTTCAGGATGCTGCCCACAAACTTCCGCTCGTTCTCGGTGTTGAAAATCTTGAACGGCAGATGAATGAGCTGCGCCTTGTTCACGAACAGGAGATAAAAGTCCTTGCCCGCCTTGGCCCTTTTGATCTGGTCCCACTTCAGCGGCATGCCTTCCCTGGCGTTGATCTTCATGAGGATCTGCTGGCTGTTGATCTCGTAGGAAAAACGCTCGAACAACATCTTCCCCTGGTCGAGCTGCGTGACGCCGTAGAACTGGATGAGCCAGAACAACACATACAATCCATAGGCCAGCACGCCGGTGATGATCCACCACAGGCTGGGTATCCACAGGTACAACAGGCAAATCGCGACCGCGATGGGAATGGTCCACCATTGCTGCTTCAATACACTGGCCAGGGCCATTTTGATGTAGGCGGACTTTTCGAGCCGGTAATTCCGGGTTTTAACGATCATAGCAAGACAAGTAAATGGGGCGCAAAGTTAACAGCCCGTTTGAATTTATCTACTGCGGCGCATCCACCTTCAGGCTGAGGTCCAGGCTCCTCACGGAATGCGTGAGCGCACCTATGGAGATGAAATCGACACCGGTCTCGGCCACGGCCCTCAGGTTATGCTCGTTGATGCCGCCGCTGGCTTCCAGTTTCCACCGGCCACCCACGAGCTCCACCGCCTCCTTCATCTGCGCGGTGGACATGTTGTCGAGCATGATCACGTCGGCGCCGCCGGCAGCGATCACGGCCTTTACTTCATCCAGGTTGCGGGTTTCGATTTCCACGCGGAGTGACTTGCCGAGTTTGCTCAGGTATTGCCTTGCGGTCTCCAGCGCGGGCTTCACACCGCCCGCCATGTCTACATGATTGTCCTTGATGAGGATCTGGTCGTAGAGGGCGAATCGGTGGTTCGTACCTCCTCCTATTGCCACCGCCCATTTTTCAGGCAGGCGGAAGTTGGGTGTGGTCTTGCGCGTATCTGTGATCTGTGCCTTTGTGCCCTCGATGATTTTCCGGAGCCGCGAAGTGTAGGTGGCCACGCCGCTCATGCGCTGCATGCAATTCAACACGAGCCGTTCGGCCGTCAGAATGGAACGCATCGGACCGGTCACTTTGAAAGCCACCTCTCCGCGCATGACGATGTCGCCGTCGCGTTTGAACTCTTGTAATACAATGGCGGGATCCGCAAACGAAAATATCCCGCGTGCCATCTCCACGCCTGCCAGCACGCCGTCATCTTTTACGAGCAGCGTCGCCTGTCCCTGCTGATCTTTTGAAATGACGGCAAGGGTGGTGTGATCCCCTTCTCCCACGTCCTCTTTCCACGCCGAAGAAATGAACTCTCGTATTGCCTCTGGTGTAACGTAGGGTGGATGCATGATCAAGAATCCGGCGGTACCGATCTTCTATTCCTTGACAAAGCTGATTTCGTGTACGAGGTAATCTGTGCCTACCTGCCTTACGCGCATCAGTACATTGTAGCTCTCTTTTCCGCTGAGGTACCTGCCGATGGCGAACTGAAGGCCTCCCTTGGAGGAGCCGGTATGAACAATGGAGAAATCGCTGACGGGATGTTTCTTGAAAAACTCTTTCAGTACAAATTCTGACTGGGCCTTGCTGTAGGTGCTGATGTTGCCTTCCAGGTTGATGTCCACAGCCTGAGCGAATGTGCGGGTGAGCTGGCTCGCGTCGCCAGCCTTGATGGCCTCCTTCATAGGGGCAAAAATCTCCGTTTGCGCGTAAGCCGTAAGGCTCAGGCCCAAAAGGAAAGTCCACAAAACCAGCAAGTGCCGCATCGCGATCATTTCGCGCCAAAATTATGCCATTATGCCTTCCCACCCAAAGCGGGCACCAAAACGGGCCCCCCGCCGTTATATTTGAGCCATAATTTGAGTCAAATGAACAAGAAGGTATTGCTGATGATTCTGGACGGATGGGGCATCGCCGCAAATAAGAAGGTTTCGGCGGTGGACCAGGCCCGCACGCCCTATTATCATCAGTTGTTGCAGAAATATCCCCACAGTCAGCTCGATGCATCGGGTCTGGCTGTCGGGCTCCCCGCCGGACAAATGGGCAACTCGGAAGTGGGTCATATGAATATTGGTGCAGGACGCGTGGTGTACCAGGACCTGGTGAGGATCAACAAGGCGGTGGAAGAGAAGGAACTTGATCATAATCCTGTGCTGGAGGATGCGCTCCGCTATGCGAAGGAAAACAACAAGGCCCTGCATCTTATGGGTCTCCTTTCTGACGGTGGTGTGCACTCTCATATTGTCCATCTCAAGGGACTCTGCACCATCGCCGGGAATGCAGGATTGTCCAATGTATTTGTGCACGCCTTCATGGACGGCCGTGACACAGACCCCAAGAGCGGTTTGGGTTTTCTTGAAGACCTGCAGCGTCACATGCAAAAAAGCACCGGGGCTGTGGCGTCGGTGATCGGAAGATATTATGCGATGGATCGCGACAAGCGATGGGAACGCGTGAAGCTCGCCTACGACCTCCTCGTCAATGGCACCGGTGAGAAGAGCAACGATCCCGTCAAGGCAGTGAAGGCATCGTATGATGCGGGCGTGACCGATGAGTTCATAAAGCCTATTGTGATCACCGATGCATCGGGCAAACCGAAGGCCACCATCAAGGAAGGTGACGTGGTGATTTGTTTCAACTTCCGGACCGACCGCGGCAGGGAGATTACGCAAGTGCTCACACAGCAGGATTTCCCCGATCACGGGATGAAGAAGATGAAGCTGTACTACGTGACGATGGCCAACTATGACGATACGTTCAAGGATGTCAAAGTGATCTTCGATAAAGACAATCTTGAAAATACATTGGGCGAGGTGCTGGCCAGGGCCGGTCGCAAGCAGATTCGCATTGCGGAGACGGAGAAATATCCGCACGTGACTTTCTTCTTTTCCGGAGGTCGGGAAGAGCCCTTCAGCGGAGAGAGCCGGATTCTTTGTCCTTCACCCAAAGTGGCGACCTACGACCTCAAGCCGGAGATGAGCGCCGCCGACATTCGCGACAAGATCATTCCTGAACTGGAAAAGAAATCCGCAGACTTCATCTGCCTCAACTTCGCCAACCCTGACATGGTGGGCCACACCGGAATTTTTGAAGCAGCCGTGAAGGCTTGTGAAACCGTGGATCAGTGCAACCAGGCTGTCACCGAGATTGCGCGCAAGAACGGCTACTCCATTATTATCATCGCGGATCACGGAAACTCAGAACTGATGATTAACGACGACGGAACGCCCAACACTGCTCACACAACCAACCCAGTTCCTTGCATCCTGGTGGACGATGCCTACAAAGGCAGCATCCACAATGGTAAACTGGGTGACCTGGCCCCCACCATCCTGACGATGATGGGTGTGCCTATTCCGAAAGAAATGACAGGGAAGATTTTGATAGACACTAACTGATTTGTTATGTACATCCCATTTGATCAAATGCCTGCCGAGTCACGTGTCTGGATTTACCAGTCCAGCAGGCTGCTGTCCGGGCAGGAAGTTGCCCTCCTTGAGAAGGGCCTCAGAGATTTGTGTGACAAGTGGGCCGCCCATGGATGGCCGCTGCACGCATCTTATCGCGTTGCAGATAACCTGTTTGTGATCCTGTCAGTGAACGAAACTATGACAGGTGCCAGTGGGTGCTCCATCGACAGTAGTGTGAATGCACTTAAACTTATCCAGAAACAATTGGGTGTTGATTTCTTTGACCGCAGCCTGGTGGCCTTCGCCACCACCGAAGGCGTGAAGCAATATCCGCTTACCGAATTGAAGTCCCTTTTTCAGAACCAGATACTATCCGCTTCGTCCGTTGCGTTCAATAATCTGGTATCAACAAAAGGTGAGTGGGAAAGGTCGTGGAAGACATCCGTCGCCGATTCCTGGCTATCGCGCTATTTACCTAAAAGTACGGTAGCGGGCTAAATCCCGCTCTTTTGGGTTTTTTGTACCTTTCGATCTTATGAATTCTGTGATGGGGCATCGTCTGGCTATTCTCTTTCTGCTGGTTGCAGCCGTGTCTTGCAACTCGGAGAAGAAGACGCTGCGCAATTTCCGTTACGGCAATTTCGATTACGTTCTGAACTACTACCAGAATGTGCTGAAAGGCCAGCCCAATAATGGGAAGGCGAACTATTACATCGCTGAATGCTACCGCCAATCCAACAGGATAAAGGAATCCGAGAAATACTATGCGAAGGCCGGCGGTCAGGGTGTGAACCATGATTCCGTTTTGTTTTACCTCGCTAAGGCACAGCACGCCAACGGAAAATATGAGGAAGCCCGGAAGACATTGGAAGACCTCGTCTCAAGCTCAGAAATTGAAGGGATCAAGGACATGGCCAAGAAAGAACTCGACGGCCTCACCTACATTGATCAGCTGAATGAGAAGAAGAACTATTACAGGGTAAAGAATCTCGAGGCGTTGAATTCCAACTACAGCGAGTATTCTCCGGCTTATCTCAACAGTGAACTCTACTTCACCTCCGCCCGCGGAAACGAAAAGATATACGCCACCACCGGCACGCCCTACACGGAGCTGTTCAAAGTAACCACCAAGGGCGCCAACGTCGATGTGAACACCGTCAAGCCTTTACCCGACGGCATCAACTCCCCCAATGTGAACGTGGGCACCGTCACCTTCTCCCCTGACGGCAAGACCATGGTGTTTGCCAAAGGCAATACAGGCAAGCGCAAGGGAACCAATGACGTTGACCTTTATATTTCAAGGTACAGGAACAACCAGTGGAGCGAGGCCACACAAATCAATATCAATCAGCCTGACTCGTGGGAGTCATCGCCGGCATTCAGTCCTGACGGCAGAACACTCTACTTCTCTTCCAACCGGAAGGGTGGATACGGGGGACTTGATCTCTACAGTGCGCAGATGGATTCACGCGGCAGGTTTTCCAGAGTGAGGAACCTGGGGCCGGAAATCAACACAAGCGGGAATGAAATGTTCCCCTATGTTTCCGAAAACGGGAAGTTCTATTTCTCATCTGACGGTCATCCGGGATACGGCATGCTCGACATTTTCGTAGTCAACCGTATCAACGGCAAAACGGTTATCGATAACCTCGGCCAACCCATGAATTCCACCGCGGATGATTTCGGCCTGTTTCTGTTCCGTGTCGACCGCGGCTTCTTTACTTCCAACCGCGACGGCGGCAAAGGCGACGATGACATTTACACGTTCATAAATGAGGATCCCAACCTGAAGGTGGTCAATTATTATCTACAAGGCATCACCTACATGTGGCGCAAGGACAGCACGAAGGAGATCCTGCCGGAAACAAAAGTCACCATGCTTGACGGTAAGGGCGATGTGATGCAGGACTATGTGACAGGCAACGACGGCAAATTCCTGTTCCGGGTGTATGAGAATGAAAATTACACGCTGATCGGTGAGACCGACGGCTTCCTGGTGAAGCGCGGACCTTATACCACCATCGGGAAATCCATCCGCCTCGATACATTGAAAGAACTCATCACCAACGTCACGCTTGATACCCTGCTGGTGCTGGACCGCCTGCAGAAAGACGTCGTGTTTGAGTTGAAGAATATTTACTTCGGATATGACAGCGCCAATATCCGGCCCGAGTCGGCCCGAGAGTTGGATAAGCTGGTCGACATCCTAAACGACAATCCCGAGATCAAGATCGAGATGGGTTCCCACACGGACAGCGTGGGTTCCGTGGCATTCAATATCAACCTCTCGCAACGTCGCGCCGAGGCTACTGTCAATTACCTGATCAAGAAAGGCATCGCCCCCGAGCGAATGGTGGCGAAAGGGTATGGCGAGTCAAAACCGATTGCACGCAACACCAATCCCGACGGAACCGACAACCCTATTGGTCGTCAACGCAACCGCCGTACCGAGTTCAAGATCCTTGAAATCGGCGTCCGCAAAGAGAAGAAAGAAGAGGACGACGACGACAAGTATTTCAGGGATCACTAACTACCGGATCTAATATCCTGTAGTAATTCCTTTTTCAATGGCCGGCACTCCTTTGATCATCCATTCCGGTGCAGGTGCGCCCTTGAGGTAGTGATCAAAGAACTGCATCATCCTTTTCTGGAAATCAATCTTGTTCTCGCGCTTCACCGGCCAGTGCGGTTCGCCATTGTAGTTCAGCATCCACACTGGCTTGTTTAACCTGCGCATCGCCATGTACATTTCTATTCCCTGGTACCAGGGCACTGCGCCATCGGCATCGTTATGCAAAAGCAGGAGTGGAGTCTGGATCTTGTCGGCAAAGAAGATGGGAGAGTTTTCGATGTAGAGCATGGGCTTCTCCCACAAGGAGCCGCCGATCCTGCTTTGCGTATGTTCATACTGGAACATTCTGCTGATGCCTGTCTCCCACCGTATGCCGCCGTACGCGCTGATCATGTTCGCAACAGGTGCGCCTGCTTCGGCGGCTTTGAAAAGATTAGTGCGGGTGACGAGGTAGGCGGTCTGATAGCCTCCCCAGCTGTGGCCCTGCACACCGATGTTCTTCTCATCCACAAAGCCTTTCGCTATCAGAGAGGTAACACCGGGGAGGATGCAATTGTGAGCGCTCTCGCCAGGAAACCCGATTTTATAAACAATGTCCGGCACGAAGACGAGGTAGCCATTGCTGGTGTACACACTCCTGTTGATAGCGGAGCGCAAGGGCTCGGGACGGATATGCTGGTGAAGATTATCGCTCTCCTTCTCGTAGAAGTATACAATCATGGGATACTTCTTTGCAGGATCAAATCCCTCAGGCTTGTACAGCAGGCCGTTTAATGGAATATTATCGAGGCTCCTCCAGTTCACCATCTCCACAGAACCCCAGTAAAAGTTCTTCATTTGAGGATTGGCATCTGACAACTTTTTCATTCCTGTCAAAGACATGTCGGCTGTCCACACGTCAGGGAATTCACGGAAACTTTCCCTGGTAAACAGCAGCTGGTTCGCCTGCTTGGCTTTAATGGTTCCGCTGAAGCGGAAGTTGTCCATGAGCAGCGGCGTAAGCTTTCCATCTTTCAAAGTGAGTCTGTAATAACCCGAAGCTTTTGTGCTTTCATCAAAAGCGGAGAGCAGTAAATCCTTGTCGGGATCGATGAATCGCTCTTCAGGGTCCAGGCGCAAGTAGCGGAAAACGATCTTTTTATCTCTCCCTATTCGTGTGATATTAACCGGCGCCGAATTCGCATTCGGATCGAATGACCAGATGTCATACCGGTCGTAGATCAACATGCGGTCATCCCCTTTTATGAAACCGGCCACACCGTAAGGGGCAGGAAAATCAGGTGAATCATTTTCCTCATCGGCGAACAGAATGTGCTGTCCCTGGTTCAACCTCACTGCCTTGTCTTTTTCAACTGAGTATGCATACCAGGCTGAGTCGGTGAGGCTATACCAGTAAACAAATTTTGCCGAGGGCGACAAGCTGGCGTTGCCCCTGACCCTGGACGCCACACTCTTCCGCATCTGGGCTTTTAGATCAAACAAGTAGATGTCACGGTAGGATGACTGATCCCAGGTAGTCATCTTCCTGTAAGGCACATTGGACTCTCCGAGAACAACACCTGCATTGCCCTCATCACCCAGGGTAATCTCAGGCACTTCACGGTCACCCAGCTGCAGAACGTTGCTGGCCGCGAGGTCAATCAAAGCCAGGTAAGAACGTTTCTTTTCAGTATCGAGCTGCTTGTTCTGCTGCGGATAGATGTAGGGGTCTTCCCCGCCCCAAACTTCCACACTTACAATCTCCTCCGGTAATCTCGTCGTATCGCCCACCACGGGTTGGGGGGAGGTGCCCACAAAGAGTTTACTCCCGTCTTTCGAGAATAGCGGTGTGTAATTCTCGTTGAGGATCCAGTTCTGAGGAATCCCCATGGACTTCTCCACGTCTAGTTGACGGGCAGTCTGGTTTCCTGCCTTCCAGGTGTAGAGTTGATAGTGTCGAATGAGGGCCTTCGTGGTGTCGGTGTCAACGAGAAAGCTCACCTGGTCGCCGCCTTCAGCCACAGCCAGTCCCTTGAATTTGAACTTGCTTTTTCCCGTATACAACTGCGCCAGCTGGTCGTTCTTCGTGTCATACCAATAGACGCCCGCTTTCATCGTGCTGTCGTTTCCAGAAGTGGAGAATAGCAGTCCCTGGCCATACTTTGCAAAAACATATTCTCTCACATACCCGAACGTGAGACTCTTGCCGCTGGGAAGTTGTCTCACCACCAGTGAGTGGCCATTCTCGTCATTATTGGGTTTTACCTTCTTAGGCTTCTTCTCCTTGTCTTCTGCCTTAGGCTTGGCTTCTTTCTTTGCTTCGAGTTGATAGGCCAGCCAGCCGCCTGCCTTCTCCGGTATCCTGAATGACTTCACTTCCGGCACCTTCTCTGTCTTCCGGGTTGCGATGGAATAAATGCCGAGGCTGTCCTTGGGTAGGTCCTCCTTCTTTTTCTTCTGACGTCTCAGATCCCTGATCAGTTTTTGCTGAGGCCTGATCTTGAAGATGGCATAGCGACTGTCGAAGGTGAGCGATGCCGCATCTCCCCTTCTGATAGAATCAATTGCCCCTGTTTTGAGGTGGTGCATGACAAGCTTGCCATCGCCATCCTGGGGCACGATGGTATAGGCCGCCACACTTCCGTCCGGTGTCAGCGCCCTGAAGGGTATATCCTTCCAGCTGTCATACACAGCATGACTCAACGGTTTCTTCTGGATGGGTGCCGTTTGCTGCTTCTTCTGTGCGAATGAAGCAGTGGAGATGGCAAGGACAAAAAGTATGAGGCATCGATTCATCATGATGATTCGGTTTTCAATAAAATTAAGTAAATACTTTCCGACCCCGTGAAGGGTTGTGACAAATGGTCGGCTCTAGCGATAACTGAATTCGCCTTCTGAGGATTTGATCGTCAGCATCTTCTCTGAAGAAGCCTCGACTCGTCCCACAATTTGGGCAGGGACACCCCATTCGCGGGAGAGTTCGATGACACGCCCAGCATGTTTTTCCGGGAGATAGATTTCCATCCGGTGCCCCATGTTGAAGACCTTGTACATTTCCTCCCACGACGTGGCACTGTGCTCATAGATGAGGGAAAAGAGGGGCGGGATCGGGAAGAGATTGTCCTTTATGATATGGTGTTTGTTCACGAAGTGCAGCACCTTGGTCTGCGCTCCGCCGCTGCAATGCACAATGCCGTGAATCTCCTTCCTGAGCTCTTTCAACAGGGGAAGAATAATGGGAGTGTATGTCCTGGTCGGTGACAAAACCAGCTGGCCAAGATTCACCGGAACATCCGGAAGCGTGTCGGTAACCCTGAACTTGCCTGAGTAGATAAGATCTTCAGGAACTTCTGCATTATATGACTCAGGATATTTGACGGCATAGTCCTTTAAGAATATGTCGTGCCTTGCCGACGTGAGTCCATTGCTCCCCATGCCTCCGTTGTAAACCGTCTCATAGGAAGCCTTGCCATAGGACGAGAGCCCGACGATCACATCGCCTGCTTGTATCCTGCCGTTGTCGATCACATCCTGGCGCTTCATTCTCGCCGCAACCGTGCTGTCGACAATAATGGTCCGAACCAGGTCCCCCACGTCTGCCGTTTCACCACCCGTACTGTAAATCGGGAGTCCGTGGCGTCTCAGCAGCTCGAGGAACTCTTCCGTTCCATGGATGATGGCAGAGATTACTTCACCGGGAATCCTGTTCTTGTTTCTTCCTATGGTGGATGAAAGCGTGATGGGGCCCGTGACACCGGCGCAAAGGAGGTCATCCACATTCATGACCACGGCATCCTGCGCAATGCCTTTCCAAACTGAAAGGTCTCCAGTCTCCTTCCAATAGATATAAGCAAGGGAGGATTTCGTGCCCGCCCCGTCGGCATGCATCACCGTGCACCAGTCGGGATCACCAGCTAAAAGGTCAGGAACGATCTTGCAAAAAGCGGTGGGGAAAAGTCCCTTTTCGAGTTGGGCAATTGCCTTGTGAACATCTTCCTTCGATGCAGATACTCCCCTCTGCTGGTATCGTTCCGACATTAGTGAATGATTGCGTTATTTCATTTTGAGTGATGTCCACACACTGCTGGCGGAACTCATTTCAGGATTGGCCTGCACGCCCCTGTACCCCTGTCCCCTGCTCATGTCATTGGCACCCCCCGTTCCGCCTGTGCCCATTTGGCGTCCCTGGCCTGGGCCCTTTTTCGATGATGATGACGGCTGGGAAGACGAAGTGAACTTACCGGTCTCAAATCCGACACCAAGCACATCAAGTGATGCCCTGGACATCCTGAAAGATTTGAACGGAATGATGGCCTCATAAACATACGTTCCGTCATCAGCCACTCCTATGGCGACTTTGATACCGGTGGTGATGCCGCTCCGCGTGCTGGTGATGGGATCATCGGCAAGGCCCTCCAATTCAATTACTTCAAGATCGGCGACCAGGCTCTTATTCATCTCCTTCTGGAACTGGGCACGTTCGGCTGAGGACATCTTCTGCTGTTCCTCGCGGTTCATGGTATTCCTGATCGCTTCCATCCGTTCCTTGCCTTCCACTCCGGAGGGAAATCTCAGTCCGAGTTTCTTTTTCTTCTTTCCTGCAGGATCCATCCATAGCGTAAGTCCGAACAGCGCTATTTTCCTGCGAACATACTCATCGCTGGTCTTCATTCGCGCATAGAGATTGCCGGCATCCACGCAGAAATTGTAACTGAATTTTTTGTCATCATCCTGGATCCACTCCATCGGCCATTCATTGGCCTGGCCATCGACAACAATCACCGAAGCCAAATCACAATTCACTCCCGCCTCCTGGGCGTACATCAGCGTTGCCGTAAGGGACAGCACAGCTGCGACTACACATTTCCTTATCATACTGGTCGTGGTTTTAAGCGAGAGGCAAAGTTATCAAATAATTGCCCTTTAGCGTACCTGGCGGAAAAGCTCCCAGCATATGATGCCCGCACAAACTGATACATTCAATGAATGTTTTGTTCCCTCCTGGGGTATCTCGATGGCTAGATCAGCTTTGTCCACCACCGACTCACTGACGCCGTTGACTTCGTTTCCAAACACCAGGCACCACTTTTCACCCGGTGCGAATTGTACTTCATCCAGTCGCTTACTCTCATTGGTTTGTTCCACTATCACAAGGCGGTAGCCTGCCGCTTTCAGTTCCTCCGCTGCAATGGCAGCATTTTCACGATATTCCCATGCAACGGTTTCAGTAGACCCAAGTGCTGTCTTGTGAATTTCCCGGTGCGGAGGAATGCCGGTGATTCCCGTAAGCACAATCCGCTCCAGGCGAAATGCGTCTGCCACCCGGAAGATGGAACCCACATTATGCAAACTGCGGATGTTGTCCAGCAGCACCACTACGGGGAGCTTGGCTGTATTTTTAAATTCTTCAGCCGAAACCCTTCCAAGTTCCTCCAGTTTCAGTTTCTTCATGGTGCGAAATTAACGAGATAAACCAGGTTAATACCCTGAAACTTTCAAACACTGCTGACCGTTTTGAAATAACGTATGAGATGGGCCATACTTCTGCTGTTCACCTGGGTCACTGCTGCCGCGCAGGATCAATGGAAGAATGTGTACACAGAAAGTGCGTGGAAAGATCGGGACCGTTGGCAAAAGCCGGAGGAACTGATCCGCATGCTGAACCTGAAAAAGGACAGTGAAGTTGCAGACCTTGGCTGCCATGAAGGTTACATGACCGTCAAGCTCGCAGGCGTTGTTACGTCAGGTCATGTACACGCCGTGGATCTGAATGCCACAAGATTGTCGCAGTTAAAGTCCCACCTCGCATCACGCCAGATCAGTAATGTAGAGACTATTCAGGGTGATGTCAGTGATCCGCATCTCCCCACTGGGAAATTGGATGCAGTAGTAATCCTGGACGCTTATCACGAGATGACTTCCCATCAGGAAATACTTGCACATATTAAGCGTGCATTGAAGCCGGGAGGCAGACTGTTGATCTGTGAGCCTATAGCTGATGAAAGAAGAAAGCTTACCAGGACTGAACAGCAAGGCAAGCACGAAATCGGGCTCTCCTTTGTGTTGGAAGATCTTGCCAAAGCTGGATTCAAGGTTGTGAAACAAGCAGACCCGTTTATCGATCGGTCCCGTGAGAAGGGAGACATGATGTGGGTCATTCTCGCCACGCCGGTTCCTGATCCAAAATAGGCATTCAGCATGCCTGCAAGTGCATCAGACAGAATTTCCGTATCATTTTAAAACGTCTCTGTCCTTATTTAAGCAATGTTCTAAATTGCCGTGATGTCTGCGGCTCCTGATACCCCATTGATGAAACAGTACAACGCCATCAAGGCGAAGTACCCGGGCGCCCTTTTGCTGTTTCGTGTGGGCGACTTTTACGAAACCTTTGGCCAGGACGCAGTACAGGCCAGCAGGGTACTGGACATCGTGCTCACCAAAAGAGGAAACGGTTCGGCTTCCGAAATGGAGTTGGCGGGCTTCCCCCATCATGCACTGGACACTTATCTTCCAAAACTTGTGCGCGCCGGCCACCGCGTAGCAATTTGCGACCAGCTGGAAGATCCGCGCATGGTCAAGGGCATTGTCAAACGCGGCGTCACCGAGCTTGTCACACCCGGCGTTTCATACAATGACAATGTGCTGGAGCGAAAGCGGAACAATTTTCTTGCCTCCGTTTACAGCAATAAGAATTCCTGGGGAATAGCATTACTCGATATCAGCACCGGAGAATTCTATTGTGCCCAGGGAACGGAGAGCTATGTCTTTAAACTCATACAGAGCCTGAACCCATCGGAGCTCATCTTCTCAAAGGGTCAAAGGGGAATCATGGAACCACATGTGGGCGACGATTGGGCCACCTTCGCCGTGGATGACTGGGCTTTCGCCTACGACTTCGCCGAGGAAAAACTGTTGTCCCAATTCAAGACCGCGTCACTCAAAGGTTTCGGTATCGACGGATTGCATGAAGCGATCATTGCTGCAGGTGCCATCCTGCATTACCTCGAAGTAACTGAACATAAAGACGCCCGACACGTCTCCGCCATCGCCCGCATCGACGAGGAGACGTATGTGTGGCTGGATAAGTTCACCATCCGCAACCTCGAACTGGTCATACCGCAGCAGGAAGGCGGTGTTCCCCTGCTGCAAATCCTGGACCATACCGTGACGCCCATGGGTTCACGTCTTCTGAGGAAATGGATGGTTCTTCCCTTGCGGAGTCAGCAGGCCATCGAGGAGAGGCACAGGATTGTCGAAAAGGTTTTTGCTGATGAAGATCTGTTTGATTCAATTGTCAATCAGCTGAGACACATTGCTGACTTGGAACGGCTCATCTCGAAAGTTGCAGTCGGTCGGATTAATCCCAGGGAGATGCTTCAACTGAAGCGGTCGCTCACGGCCATTATCCCCGTCAAGGAAGCGCTAAGTGCTTCAGGCGTACCTGAGCTGCAGAAGCATGCCGATCAGCTGAATCCCTGCAGTTTCCTCCTGGACAAGCTGGAAAAAGAATTGCGCGAAGATGCCCCGATGTTGATCCACCAGGGAGGCATCATCCGCGACGGCGTGAATAGCGAGTTGGATGAACTTCGCTCCATCGCCTTTTCAGGGAAAGACTACCTCGTTCAGATACAGAAGCGTGAAGTGGAACGAACCGGCATCCAGTCGCTGAAGATCTCCTATAACAAAGTGTTCGGGTATTACCTCGAGGTAAGCAATGCCAACAAAGACAAGGTGCCAGCCGACTGGATCCGAAAACAGACCCTTGTCAACGCAGAACGCTACATTACTGAAGAGCTGAAAACCTACGAGGAGAAGATTCTGCATGCAGAAGAGCGATTGTCCGTGATAGAGCAACGGCTCTTCAGTGAACTGATCCATCATGCTGCCGGGTTTACCTCACCCATTCAACAAAATGCACGCACCATTGGTGAGATGGATTGCCTTCTTTCTTTCGCACATGCCGCACGCCTGAACCGGTATGTAAAGCCGGAGATGAATGACACCACCCGCATTGAAATACGCGACGGCAGGCACCCGGTCATCGAGAAGCAACTCCCTCCCGGAGAATCTTATGTCCCCAACGACATTCTCCTCGACAACGACACCCAGCAGATACTGATCATTACCGGGCCGAACATGGCCGGAAAATCAGCGTTGCTGAGACAGACTGCCTTGATCGTATTGATGGCTCAGATGGGAAGCTTTGTTCCTGCCACTTCCGCCCGCCTGGGCATGGTGGACAAGGTGTTCACGCGCGTTGGCGCGTCAGACAATCTCTCCAGGGGAGAATCCACCTTCATGGTGGAAATGATCGAGACGGCGAGTATTCTCAACAACCTCAGTGACCGCAGTCTGATCCTCATGGATGAAATCGGACGGGGCACGAGCACGTATGACGGCGTGTCCATCGCCTGGGCCATCGTCGAGTATTTGCATCAGCACAAAGAATTCCGGCCGAAGACACTCTTTGCCACCCATTATCACGAGCTCAACCAGCTGGCCGAAGACTTTGTGCGGGTGAAGAATTTCAACGTGAGTGTCAGGGAAGTGGGTGACAAGATCCTGTTCATGCGTAAACTCAAGGAGGGAGGCAGTGAACACAGCTTTGGTATTCACGTTGCGCAAATGGCCGGCATGCCCAACAAGATTGTGCTTCGCGCCAATGAGATCCTGCACTTCCTCGAAAAGGACAAGCATAAGAATGAATCCAGCCAGCGCATGAAAGATGTGCCGAAGGAGAATTTCCAGATGAGCCTCTTCGACGCCGATCCGCGCATGAAGGAAATTCAGAGTCTCCTCGGTAAGGTCGACATCAACACCATGAGCCCGGTGGAGGCGTTGCTGAAGCTGAACGAGGTGATGGCTATTCTGAAGAAGTAAACAACACAGTGAAGTGAACCTGATCGGTATCATCAGCTCTGTTATCCTGATCCAACTGGTTCTGCTAAGTGCATTTCTCTTTACCAGCGGTCAAGGAAAGAAACTGAGCAACCGTATCCTCGCATGCTTTTTCATCTGGATGGCACTCAATATTATTGACGGGTTGCTGACTTATTCTGGTTTTTATACAGACCATCCTGCACTTGCACATTGGGAAGACGGACTTGTTCTGCTGGTCGGCCCCCTTCTCTACTTCTATACGCAGTCAGTAGTGTACAAGGATTTCTCTTTCTCATCGCGGGATCTCCTTCACCTTGCTCCTTTCGTGACCATTCTGTTTCAGTTGATTTATCACTATCAGACTGCCGATTATCAAAAGATGATAGAGGCCGCCGTGGCATATCAAACTCTTCCCACAGGATATTACCTGGCCATCACGGTGGTTTATGCTCAGATTACCCTGTACTTCGTTTTGTCCTTTAAGGTTTTTATCAGAGTATCGCACAAGAATCAAGGAAGTCTTTTCCACGGTCACAAAAGTGAATTTGGACTGGCTCAGCCTTTATGCTCGGTTCCGTGCTGGTCATATTTGCCGACGGCATACCTGCCTTTAAATGGCACAAAAACACTATATGTATTGCTCGGAGATTTTGTAGTGTACGCTTGCGCGTTTGCGCTGACCGCGATAGCTGCTTTGTCATACCTCGCCAGTCCCAGGAAGGAACCGGCATCGCTTATCTCCGCCTGAAGTGGCGCTTCTGGCCCTTGGGGTGTGAGCCACGGCCTTGCGGACGGCCGTGTACCTTCTTCCTTTTCTCCGGTTCGTAGGCCGGGCCGGCGCCAAGAAATTCCGGCAAAGGCATCTTGGGGACTTCTTTGCCAATGAGGTTTTCGATCGTATAGAATTTCCGTTGATCGGCCTCGTTGATAAAGGTGATCGCCGTTCCGGTTGTTTCGGCCCTCGCGGTGCGCCCTACCCGGTGAACGTAATCTTCGGGATCAGGCGGCACGTCATAGTTGATGACGGCGCTGATGCCTTCCACATCAATGCCGCGTGAGAGCACATCCGTCCCGATGAGAATGTTGAGCTGTCGGGCTTTGAATGCTCTCATGATGTCCTCGCGCTCTGCCTGCTCCAGGTCAGAATGAAATGCCCGTGAAGAACGACCCGCTTTCGCGAAAGCATGGCCGAGTTTCTTCACCATCTCCTTGGTGGACGCAAATATGATGACACTGTTCCAGTTGTGCGTCTTCAGCAGGTGGTCCATCAAGGCAGTCTTCTGTGCATCATGAACCACATAGGCCTGTTGCAAAATGCCTTCTGCAGGTTTGGCAATAGCGATATTGATCTCTGCGGGGTTGTCAAGAATCTTGTTCGCCAGTTGCCGGATCTTGGGAGGCATCGTGGCGGAGAAGAGTAGCGTCTGCCGCTTCTTGGGCAGGTAGCTGATAATCCTGACGATGTCCTCGAAGAAGCCCATATCCAGCATGCGGTCGGCTTCGTCGAGAATCAGGTGCTTCAAATGATCAAACACAACGGTGCCTCCTGCCAGCAAAGCAATCAGTCGGCCAGGGGTGGCGATGACTATATCCGCTCCCTGCTCCAACGCTTTCCTTTGCTGATCCCACGCCGCACCGTCACCGCCTCCGTAAACCGGAATGGAACTGACACCAGTGAAGTAAGCGAAACCTTCAATCTGCTGATCAATCTGCTGAGCCAATTCGCGGGTAGGGGCAATTATTAGGGCATTGAGATGGCGGTGATCTGTGTGAATGATCTCATTAATAACTGGCAACAGGTACGCTGCTGTCTTTCCGGTACCGGTCTGTGCACAGGCGATCATGTCCCTGCCCTGCATAATAACAGGGATCGCCTGATCCTGGATAGGTGTGGGCTTCAAATATCCCATTGAAGACAGGCCGTCGGAAAGCGCCTGGTCGAAATGAAAATCATCAAAAGTCTGCGGCATGTCGAATTATCTCAGGATATCCTCTCAAATTTTGTGTAGGCATGAAGCACTTTGGGAATGTTGATGCCCGATTCTGTCTGGTTGTTTTCAAGAATGGCGGCCACAATTCTTGGAAGAGCCAGGGCGCTGCCGTTGAGGGTGTGCAGCAAATTGATCTTACCCTCCTTGTTGCGATAGCGGAGCTTCATCCGGTTGGCCTGGAAGGTTTCAAAATTGCTTACTGAACTTACCTCCAGCCAGCGCTGCTGCGCGGCCGAATAGACCTCCATATCAAATGTCATGGCAGAGTTGAATCCCATGTCTCCTCCGCACAACAGCAACTTGCGGTATGGAAGTTCCAGTTTCTCCAGAAGTCCCTGCACATAACTGCACATGTCTTCCAGTGCCTGATAAGATTCTTCAGGCTTCATGATCTGAACAATCTCCACCTTATCAAATTGGTGAAGCCGGTTAAGGCCCCTGACGTGGGCACCCCAACTGCCAGCTTCTCTTCTGAAACAGGGTGTGTACCCTACGTTCTTAATCGGCAATTCTTCCTCATTAATGATGAGGTCCCGGTAGAGGTTGGTGATGGGCACTTCTGCCGTAGGGATGAGGTAGAGTCCGTCGGCATTCACGAAGTACATCTGACCTTCCTTGTCGGGAAGCTGACCAGTTCCATAGCCGCTGGCTTCGTTGATTACGATGGGTGGCTGTATTTCCTTATAGCCACGGGCAGCTGCTTCATCCAGGAAGAAGTTGATGAGCGCGCGCTGCAACTTGGCGCCCTTCCCCTTGTACACAGGGAAGCCCGCGCCGGAAATCTTTACACCAAGGTCAAAGTCGATGATGTCATACTTCTTGATCAATTCCCAGTGAGGCAGGGCACCAGCGTGAAGCCTGGGCTCCTCTCCGTGTTTGTGAACAGTGAGGTTATCTTCAGCGCCTTTGCCGTGGGGAACATTGTCGGCAGGAACATTGGGGATCCGGTAAAGGATCTCCTGCAACGCCGCTTCTTCAGCCTTCAGTTCCTCCTCCAGTTTCTTGATGGTTTCCTTCTTGCCGGACACCTGCTGCTTGACCTGGTCGGCCTCCTCACGCTTCCCCTCCTTTATTAAAGTGCCAATTTTGGCTGAAAGGCTGTTTATTTCGCTGCTGGCTTCATCACGGCTTACTTGTATTCTGCGTCGATCCTTATCCAGATCCAGTGCTTTGGTGACCAATTCCCGTGCATCCTTAAGATTTCGTTTGTTTAGTCCTTCGATGATCTTTTCAGGGTTTTCCCGGATAACACTCAATTGCAGCATGGTGGCGTAATTTGCGCGGGCAAAATTACAATCTTCTTTTCAAGATCATTTTTGGACCCAAAAACCTCGATGGCCGGGATCAGAAATTCCTTACCAAGTTTTGAAAATGTGAGGATTAGGGCCTATTATTGCATCGTCAATCAGGCCTCCCGGCCGTTTCTGATAGATAATTCGAGATTTGCTGGTCCTACTTACTGAAATTCTTTGATCGCCATATTTCGCGGGTTTCTCAGGAATGCTGACTTCCATTTTGACTTTTCTTTATTGACTTATTGATTCATTTAATTCACAACTACTAGTCCAATCATGTACACTATCGACGACCTGAATGTCAGGCTTTTATCGGAGTTGAAGGAAATTGCCGAGGGCATGGGCATCAAGAATGCCAAGAAACTGGCCAAGCAGGAACTGGTTTACAAAATCCTCGACCAGCAGGCTGTCGCCGGCGAACCCGAGCCTGCGAAGAAGGAAAAAGGTGAAAAGCAGGACGAGAATCATGACCGTCGCATGCGACCCCGCCGCAGGGAAAATGTAGCGCCGGCTCATGCTGCAGAAAAGAAATCAGCACCTGCTGAACCTGCAGCTCCGGTGATTGCCGTAACTCCGGCACCCGCGCCTGAACGCATCCCTCAGCCGGTAGCCGAAGAGCCTCGTTCATATCAGCCTGCACCTGTACAAAATGGAGCAGAGGGTGCTCCCAGAAATGAAGGCGGCGCACCGGAACGACAGCAGCCTTCCAGGATTTTCAACATCAAGGATTTCGACGGCGCCGTGACCAATGAAGGCGTGCTGGAACTGATGCAGGACGGCTACGGATTCCTCCGCTCCTCCGACTATAACTATCTGGCCAGCCCCGACGATATTTATGTTTCACCTTCGCAGATAAAATTGCTGGGACTCAAAACCGGTGATACGGTAAGGGGAACCATCCGACCGCCTAAAGAGGGAGAAAAATACTTTGCACTTCTCAAGGTCGACAATGTTAACGGCAAGACCACCGAAGAAATCAGGGATCGTGTGGCTTTCGAATACCTGACGCCTCTCTTCCCGAACGAGAAACTGAAGCTGAGCACTACGGCGGACAACATGTCCACCCGGATCCTCGATCTTTTCTCACCCATTGGAAAGGGTCAGCGGGGTATGATTGTAGCCCAGCCCAAGACCGGTAAGACGGTTCTGCTGAAGCAAATCGCCAACGCCATTGCGGAGAACCATCCTGAAGTGTACCTCATCGTTCTTCTCATTGACGAGCGTCCCGAAGAGGTGACCGACATGGCCCGCAGCGTGAAGGCTGAAGTGGTTGCATCCACTTTCGATGAGCAGGCTGAAAGACACGTAAAGGTGGCCAGTATCGTTCTGGAAAAAGCAAAGCGACTAACCGAATGCGGTCATGATGTGGTAATTCTCCTGGATTCTATCACGCGACTTGCACGTGCCCATAACACCGTGGTACCTTCAAGCGGAAAGATCCTTTCCGGCGGTGTCGACGCGAATGCCTTGCACAAACCCAAGCGTTTCTTCGGCGCAGCACGCAAAATTGAGAATGGCGGTTCACTGACCATCATTGCAACAGCGCTCATCGATACGGGCTCCAAAATGGATGAGGTGATCTTTGAAGAATTCAAGGGTACGGGTAACATGGAATTGCAGCTCGACCGCAAACTTACCAACCGCAGAATTTATCCTTCTATTGACGTACCGGCGTCCGGAACACGTCGCGAGGATCTCCTCATGAAGGAGGAGGAACTGCAGCGCGTGTGGATTCTCCGTAAGTTCATGAGCGACATGAACTCTGTCGAAGCCATGGAATTCCTGCAAAGCAAAATGAAAGGAACACGCAACAACGAAGAGTTCCTTATATCAATGAATGGATAAGCCTGCAGAAGGCCACTGATTTAGAAAACCACGTCCAACGGCGTGGTTTTTTTATTTCTTCTTCCTTTCGTGAAATGCTCCCTGATATTCGGGGTCTTCCAACCTCTTCTGGCGGTCTATTTCGCGCGCCATTTCCTGGCTCTCCTCCCAGGAAGTATCTTCAACACTGACTTCCTTCGGCAGTGGCATCGAAGAGATCTTCTCTTTCATAAGCGCCTCAATTTTCCGGATGTGAAACATCTCGGCTTCCGTTACGAAGCTGATTGCTTTGCCGGTATGGAAGGCCCGGCCTGTTCTGCCAATGCGGTGGATGTAATCGTCATATACGAGCGGGACATCGAAGTTGATTACATGCGACACTTCGGCAACATCAATGCCCCGCGCTGAGACGTCCGTCGATACCAGGACCCGCAGCCCCCCCTGCCTGAACTCATTCATTGCATTGATCCTGGCATTCTGTCCTTTGTTGGAGTGTATCACCCTTACGGGGCCCTGCCCCATCCTCTCAACAAACTTGGTAATATCGTCTGCTGCTGATTTCGTCCTGACAAATATGATAACGCGATGAAAACTCTCGTCGGCAAGCAGGTGATGAAGCAGGTTGATCTTGGTTTTGAAGTTGGGCACCTTGTAGAGATTCTGCTCAACGGTACTGGCTGCTGTGAATTGCGGAGTGATCTCCACCTTCACCGGAAAGTCTATGAATTCCTGCGACATCTTCTCCACCCGCGGGGAAAATGTTGCAGAGAAGAGCAGGTTTTGGCGCTTGGGCGGAATCACTTCAAACACACGGCGTAGTTGGGGCATAAATCCCATATCCATCATGCGGTCCGCCTCATCCAATACCAGTGTGCGAATCAGTTTGACCTGAATCTCATTCTTTAGATAAAGCTCCATGAACCTTCCGGGTGTTGCGACAATCAAATCACTGCCCGCTTTCAATTGTTCGATCTGAGACTTCGGCCCGATCCCTCCATAGAGTTCGATGATGCGGATATCAGAATGTCCTGCCAACTGCCTGGCATGAGAGGCTATCTGCACAACCAACTCCTTCGTCGGTGCAAGAACAAGGGCACGCGGCATAGTGCCCTGGGCATAGTGTACTTTTTTCAGGATGGGCAGAAGATAGGCAGCTGTCTTTCCTGTGCCCGTCTGGGCAATTCCAATCACCTGTTGTCCTCCAAGAACCAGCGGGATGACTTTCTCCTGGATCTCGGTAGGTGGGCCAAATCCGGCATCCTGGACCCCTTTGAGCAAAGTCGGATTTAACTTTAGTGATTCCCAGCCAGTCGGGTCAGAAGCTTCCAAAGGTTTTGGATTTATCTTTGCGCAATGAATACGCTCATTGTCAACGCGAAGATAGTAAACGAAGGTAAGGTCACGGAAAGCGACCTGCTTATCCGGCACGAGCGGATCGAAAAGATCGGCAGTGGGCTCGCTCCCTCAGGAGCAGTTCAGGTGATAGACGCCGGAGGCAACCTTCTGCTCCCCGGCATCATAGACGACCAGGTGCATTTTCGCGAGCCGGGGTTGACACATAAGGGAGACATCCACTCAGAATCAAGGGCCGCGGTTGCAGGGGGAATTACTTCCTATATGGAGATGCCCAACACGGTACCGCAGACACTGACGCAGGAAAAGCTGGAAGAAAAATACCAGATCGCGGCTGCCCGTTCGATGGCCAACTATTCCTTTTACATGGGAACGTCAAACGATAACCTGGAAGAGTTGCTGAAGACGGACCTCGAAAATACATGCGGACTTAAAATCTTTATGGGCGCATCCACCGGCAACATGCTGGTCGACAATCCAAATACACTTGAAAATGTATTCTCCAGATTCCCCGGTCTGATCGCCGTTCATTGCGAAGACGAATCCGTCATACGCGCAAACTCAGAGTTGTATCGTCAGCAGTTCGGCGAAGAGGTGCCCGTCCGTTTTCATCCTTTGATTCGCAGCGAAGAGGCGTGCTTCCGGTCTTCATCCTTTGCCATCAGCCTGGCGAAAAAGCACGGTACGAGGCTGCACATCCTCCACATCTCGACAGGAAAAGAGACGCAGTTGTTTGAAGTGGGGCCGCCCGACAAGAAACAAATTACCTCGGAGGCATGTATTCATCACCTTTGGTTCAACGATCAGGATTATGATAAGCTGGGAAGCAAGATCAAATGGAATCCGGCCATCAAGACCCGGGCAGACCAGGAAGCAGTACTGCAGGCGGTGCTCCACGACAGAATTGACGTGATCGCCACAGACCACGCGCCACACACGCTGGAGGAAAAAAGCAGAACCTATTTCAAAACACCGTCAGGAGGTCCGTTGGTACAGCATGCGTTGCCCGCCATGCTTGATTTTTTCCACCAGGGCAAGATTAGCCTGGAGCGAATTGTCGAGAAGATGAGTCATGCCCCGGCCAGGATGTTTCGCATCAGGGAGCGGGGTTTCATCCGTGAAGGATATTTCGCAGATCTCGTCATAGTGAATCTGACTGCACCATGGAAAGTGCAGCAGGAGAATATCCTGGCCAAGTGCGGATGGTCGCCCTTTGAGGGGCATACATTCCGGTCGGCGGTAACGCATACGTTCGTGTCAGGCCGGCTTGCATGGAAGGAAGGCAAATTGGTGGAGGGCGGCACCGGCCAACGGCTGAAATTCGATCGGCGCTGAAATAACGTCAGATAAACCCAGCCGTTACAGGGCTTCTTCAAATCGCTAACCTTAGCGGTGCGCGGTGCGCACCACTAAATAAACAAAGCCCCTCAGGGCATGTAAACCTATTCCAGGACAAGACACAAAGCCCTTCAGAGCTTAACGATACAAGCTTGTTAAGGATGTTATCCAGCGGATCGCATGACCAACGGATTGCGCGACGTGATATCGGTGATGCAGGACATCTTTACTTGCCCTGAAGGGGCAAGGTTTTTTAACGGCACGCAATGCGTGCCGTAATACGCTCTGGCATTCAAGGGGCTGTCTCAAAAGGGCAGC
>JAFEAM010000020.1 GCA_018266395.1 Bacteroidota bacterium
TTAAACATACAGGCTTCGGGATTCTAGCAGAGAATACCGGTGAATGAAATTTCTAACAAATGAATTTTGAATGATGTAGTGATCTGAGCTGACAAATCCGCGTAGAATATTTCTCTCGACGGAAATTGGACTCAGTCGCACCTGCTTCTAGACGCTCGTGAGCTTTCTGATAATCCATGTTGCGAGCCACGCCTCAAGCAGACTGAGCGGGATGGCATACATCAGGATCCCATAGGGTAGTACACCCATATTGCCAATGACCAGCCACATCATCACGAAGCCGACCCACCAGGAAAGAAAAGTGGTTTGGAGTGTTGAAAACTGTTGGCTTATGAAATAGATGGCGATGGCAAAAGTCAGGGACCAGATGCCCCAGACGGCACCATTGACGGGATCGGCAGGGAATGTGAGTCCCATGGATTCATAGTGTGAAATCCAATACGACTTGATCAGGAACTCATTGCGCACGAATTCGGAGATACTGATCCAGACCGCAGCAGCAAGAATAGGAAGGATGGTCTTCCGGAACATAATGTCAGGTTAGATGTACAAAAATACAAAGCCAATCGAAGAGGTACCTATGCAGTTTTCTTCTCTGCAATTTTCCGCCGGTGAATTTCTTCAATGAGGGAGCGCACAACCTTCTGCATGGTTGTCCGCGCAGCCGGATCTGGAACTCCACCCGGCGCCCTTGACTTGATGCTGGAAATAATAGTATGAGCATCCGGTGCAATTTTCGAACCCATGATCAGAAGTGTTTCCATTAGTGCGCGATGACCCTTTTCACCAACCGTAGAGGCAGTAATAAGCGCAACGGGTTTTTCGTAGAATTCGGCAGAGGAGACTGTCCAATCCAAAGCATTTTTGAGTGTGCCGGGAACGCCCATGGCATACTCCGGAGTGCAAATCAGGATGGCATCGGCGGACCGGAGTTTCTCACGGAAGGACCGGACGCTTTCATGCGGTGTGTCGCGATCATGGTCTGGATTGAAGTGAGGAAGATTACTGATGCCTGTATAAATATCAAAAGTTACATCATGAAAGTCCAGTTGGATGACTTTCAGCAATCGCAGATGAGTCGAATCTTCTTTGGTGCTGCCAGGAATAGCGGCGATCCGGTATGACATGGATGCTTAACTATTTATTGAGTTCATATGTGTACGTGCCCATGCCGTTGATCCCTTTGGACAATGTAAGTTTCCCGCTATTGAGCGTGAATTGGTAAGGTCCGTTGAGGATCAGGTTCCAGTCAAAATCGGCAGTCCAGATGTTCTCGTCTTTGAAAGTGATTACCCCTGAACTTACGGTGTAAGTCCCTGACCCTCCTGCCGGAATGTGTCCCGCGCTGCTTGAGCAGGTGTAACGACCGCTTTGTAGCGTCAGGGTCACAGGCCCGCTTTGAACCATAAATTCATAATGCACTGTAAACGTGCCTGAATAGGTTCCTTCCAGCGTGGAAATATTGTCAGTGCAGGAAAGCGGGGCCAGGAGTATAAGTAGTAGTGATGCGTGTTTCAGCATGTGATTACTAACGAACATAAACTTATAATGTTATGACGTCATTCGGCCTGGCTAATCATCATCTTCTTCCTTTTCCCGGTCGACCATTTCCATTGTGACCATTTTGTTTTGGTACCGCTCACGGTGACCAGGAAGGAAGGCGCCGGTGATCGCTATGCCCGAAACAGCAAGGATCAGAAGCACAGCCAGATATAAGATACGAAGAATCTTTTTCAGTCTGTTCATGTATGTATGGATAAGCAGAACGCAGTCGTATAGATGCGTCAGCATTGTGAAAATGAAATATTAGGAGGGAATCCTGCAGTAGGAAGGGGCTTATCCTAAAAGAAAATCCTGACGGGGCGCATGTGCAGAAGCTATCATCAAGCCGATCCGCTGATAAAGAAAACTGTTTAGCGAATTTTCGAATAACGCCACAGTCGCAGACGTCTCGTAGTGCAGGACAGCATGGCTGAGCGATTGATTGCAGTATGGGGTGTACCGGGAAGCCGAACTCAATAACCTGAAAAGTGATGTACCGGGTCGATTGCGGCTCTGTCGGTCACTAATAAGTTCTGTTCGAACGGCCTCCCGGTGTGAGGCCCTAGGGGAAGATGCCCTTGAAGGAATGACCAGTAAGGACAAACCGATCACTACGATCTGCAGAAGTTTCCATAGCATGGATCGTCCTTGAGAAGTATTCATATTTGAATTGCAAAGATACTCAGCCTGTAAGAAAATCAGATTTGTTTACTCTACACGGGTAAACGTACCTATTCTGTCCTCCGTTTCGTAAAACGGCTCGAACCGCCGGCTCAGGCTGTCATAGTCCTCAGCAAAGGTTTTCTTAAAAGCCTCATACGCTGTTTTGCTATTCCATGTATCAATGAGCAAATACGTATCCGGAACCTCTTCACTGAGATGAAGATAGGAACCAGTGTAATCTTTGGAACGGCTGAACAGTGCTGCCCAACTTCCCTGAGGACCATATTCCCTTTCAAATTCATCACGGTGCTCCGGTTTGATTTTGTATTGCCAAATGACGGACCAGGAACCGACCTCCGTATGTTTTTCAGTTGGACTGCAACTACAAAGGAACGACAGGATCGTGATAGCCGTAATGGATAATTTCATAATTCGTTGGATTGATGTTTCTCAAGGATTGTCCCAACATAGGTCGATACCTCCAGTCGGTTCTCCTCTGGATCGAGTGTTTCGAATTCATAGTAGCCATCACCGGTTTTTCTTGGTCCGCTCAGGATTGGACTGCCTGCCTTTGCCAGGATAACTGCCAAGTCATCCACCTCTTTCATGGTTGAAACGCCAAAGGCCATGTGAGTGATGCCCAGGTGTTGTTTAGCGCCCTCATTCAATTTGGCTGATATGTCAGGCCGGTACATCAATTCCAGTCTTGCCCCGCGTTCGAAGGTGATGAAATAACTCTGGAACTGTTTCTTCTCGTTGGTGTATTTCTCACCCGCCTTCCCATTGAGGTAACGGCAGTAGAAGTCCTTCATTCTCTCTAAATCCTTCGCCCATATCGCAATATGTTCAATGATCATACCGGGTGATTATCGATGCTCTAAACGGACAGTCATCACGATTGTTGTGGCAAAGGGCAATTGGTCGGCCTGACCCAATCATTAAGGTGTACTTTGTTGTCCATTCTTCTGAATTACGTTGGATTGATCCGGAAATCATGGTGCCTGAGGAATCATATGAAATATAGAAGGTTGAACAAGGAATTTTGAATGTCGAAGGGACCGGCATGAGGTCAGACATCATCCAACCTTGATAAACTCCTTCAGCGAAAAAGCCTGGCTTCGTTCTGAGAATAAGGTCTTGGTTTGTCCCCATACTTTACCAAACAACTCAGACTTCCGGTAGTTCTCGAGATCACCAGGGTCATTCCAGTGGCTGAGGGTGGCAAAAGAGCAGGGATCGTCAGCATCCTTTAGTAGTTGAAGATGGGTACAGCCTGGGAAATTCCTGATAGATTCCTTATGCCTGTCAAAGATCTCCAGAAATTCGGCAACACCAGCTTCCGTAAAGTGCATTCTCACAATCCTGATGATCATATTTCCATCTTTGACAACCCAGAAAACTACTCTTCAAATATCACATTCACCGGCGAATCATAACTCAACCCAAGCAACTCACTAGCGTTGCCCTTATAGATGCCGATTTCCAGAAGGCCCAGACTGTTAAAGAGCAAGAAGCAATCGCCCTGGTCGGCCTGGTAATAGTGGGTGTGCACGCGCCTGAACTTCTCACCTCCGAACTGTATGGTGTACACTTTGCCCTTGCTGAGAAACTCAAAACTTTCCTTCTCGATATTGGTGATAAGATTACCGAAGGTATCCACGCGTATCACATGCCCCAGTATCTGCTTCTTGGTTGCCTTCACGTGGCGGTCGGTCATCCGCTTGAAGGTGGGCAGCGCCTTGCCCAGTGTGTTCATCGACACCCCGCTGGCAAGTTTGGCCGCCGCAGGGGCAAGCACGTCTTTTTCAGGGAACGTCACACTTACGGCCTGGAAGGTGTTCAACTCGACCACACTCTGTGCCTGTTTGTCGGTGATCAGGCCCAGCAGCCCATTATCCACTGCGACGAAGAAATGGTCTTCCAGCTGAACTGCAATGAATGCATCATCCCTGTTGCCTGCCGAGTCGACCCCCACCAGGTGTACGGTTCCTTTGGGGAAATCCCTGAAGACAGAGCGGAGCACAAAGGCGCCATGGGCAATGTCGCAGGGCCGGATATTATGCGTGATATCGATCAGCGTGAGACCTGGATTGGTGGCCAGCACCCGGGCTTTGATGGCGGCAACGTAATAATCGGTTTCGCCCGAGTCGGTTAGCAGGGTGACGATGGCCATCGTTGAACTTCTACCGGCCGTTGTTGTTGATTTCCGTGCCGGATATTCATTAGTTTTGTCACGAAATTAACTCATTTTCATATCAATTCATTGATCGAGAGGACCATTACACTTGACAACGTCTCCATGGTAGACTTCCTGGGCATGGAGAACCGGAATATCAACGAGCTTTCGTCTGCATTTCCCAAAAGCAGGATCGTTTCCCGAGGCAACGAGATCTTCATCAAGGGTGAAACCGGCGACATCGAACAGATCGCTGACATCCTTAACTCCCTCATCGACCACTTTCACCAATTCGGACGCATTACCCAGGAGAATGTGAAAGGGTACATTTCGCAGGAGAAGCAGGAATTTGTGTCTGAAGATTCTGCTGATGGGATTCTCCTTTATGGGACCAAGGGTAATCCCATCAAGATGAAGTCGGTGAACCAGCAGCGGCTGGTGCAATCGGTGAAAGACAATGACCTGGTATTCGCCCTGGGGCCAGCTGGAACAGGTAAGACATACGTTTCCGTCGCGATGGCGGTTAAGGCTCTCAAGAACAAACATGTAAGGAAAATCATCATCAGCCGACCAGCAGTTGAAGCAGGTGAAAACCTTGGATTTCTTCCAGGCGACCTGAAGGAGAAGATTGATCCTTATCTGAGGCCCATATACGATGCGCTGAATGACATGATCCCTTTCGAAAAGCTCCAGTACTACATGGAAAGGGAAATCATCGAAATAGCCCCGCTGGCCTACATGCGCGGCCGCACACTCAACAACGCATTCATTCTTCTTGACGAAGCGCAGAACACCACACCCATGCAGATGAAGATGTTCCTTACCCGCATGGGTCCGGAATCAAAGATGATCGTAACCGGCGACCCTACCCAGATTGACCTGCCGGCCAACCAGCGGTCGGGATTGAAAGAAGCGATCAAAATTCTGAAGAACGTCAATGGCATCGGATTCATCGAACTCAATGACAAAGATGTTGTCCGACACAAACTCGTGAAAGACATTATTATTGCCTACGACAGGAACGCGGAAAAGCCTTGAGCTTTTAGGACGCTGACTGATAGTTTGTAAAATCAAATTGGTGTATTGGTATTAGGCTGCCTGTGAGGACACAGGCAGCCGCTTCCAATGTCATGCAGCACCGTATGGATAAACAGGTCTGTGTCCTCACAGACCGTACCTATTCCTGCCAACACTTTACACCCCATGTTATTTACAATAGTCAAGTCCTGATGGCCTGTTTGAACCCCTCAAATCTCTAAGTAAATTCCACTGATGCAGTGGGCTCCAATTGTCATGATACGCATGTCTGCCTTTCTGATGGCAGGAATATTATTGTCCATGCGGGGCATTCTGCCGTCGTCGCTGATCATGGCATCGAAGGCGATCATTTTGCTCATCATCCTTTACCTGGGTACCGTACTTTTTTTGCGACGGAATTCCGTCACCGGTCTGATAAGCGGTGGTCTGGGTCTTACTATTATTTCGGTCCTGGGATGGTTGACAGTCCTGCTGCATGACCCCCTTAGATCACCGGAACATATTCTGCACGTGCAGGAAAGAATTCTGGCATACGAAGTGGAACTCACCTCCGTGCCTGTGCGGAAAGAGCAGTCATGGAAAACAAGGGGCCGGATACGAGCCATCTGCGCTGAAACTGGCTGGACAAATTCGACAGGAGAGATACAACTTTACCTCCGCACTGATTCAACGATACAGGCACCGGTCTATCATGACGTTCTGGTGGTCGAAGGTTCCCCTGATGAAATCAGATCTCCAACCAATCCGGATGAATTTGACTTAAAGAGCTACCTCGCTGCCGGCGGTATTTACCATCGGGATTTTGTGGGTAGAAAGCAATGGACCAAAGCGGACTGTACCTCTTATGACATATTTGGCTACTCACAGCTTGCAAGGCAATGGTGTCAGCGACGATTGGACTTGTTTATTCCGGCGAAGCAGGAGCATTCCATTGTCGATGCACTCGTGCTGGGGGTAACGGATGATATCGATGATGAAATCAGAATGGATTACGCCTCCACCGGCGTGATCCATGTCTTAGCAGTATCGGGGCTTCACGTAGGTGTCATATATGGCGTAATCATTTTCTTTCTGAAGCGATTCAACCGCTCGCGGCAAGGAAAATGGCTGGTTGCCTTGTTCAGCATGGCGATACTCTGGGGGTATGCATTCGTCACGGGACTTTCACCTTCTGTACTGCGTGCGGTGGCCATGTTTTCCGTTGCATTGATAGCCGGACCCATTCAAAGAAAACCCAATGCTTTGAACACCCTCGGGGTGTCTGCATTTGTATTATTACTGTTGCAGCCGTCGATGATACTGTCTGTGGGTTTTCAATTGTCGTACGCTGCGGTGTTGGGTATCATAGTGTTCTACCCTGTGCTGAACCGGCTTGGAGGTAAACAGAAGGGCAGGCTCACGCGGTGGCTGTGGCAAATGACATGTGTGTCTCTTGCCGCCCAGTTGCTGACCTTCCCGCTGACTTTGTATTACTTCCATCAGTTCCCGCTCTATTTTCTGCTTGCCAACCTCGTTGCCATTCCTGCAGGCACTTTGCTGCTGATTGGAGGGATGGTGCTCGTCTGCATTTCGGGGTTTGAACCGGCGGCGATGCTCCTGGGAAAAGCGTTAGGCTTCATCGTATTCACACTTAATGATTTTATTCGATGGATGGCTGAGGTGCCGGGAAACCTCATTCAGGGAATTTACATCACAGGGACTCAGTGTATTTTGATCTATGGAATGATAGGAGTCCTGTGCATTTTATGGATTCAAAAACGCTTTGGATGGGTCGTGGTCTTCTTTGTTCTGTGTTGTGGATACGCTGCCGCGGGTTGGATGCATCATGCGCAGGCTCACACAGCTCGCTTTATCGTCTATCATATCAGGAACAAGAGCGCGATGGAGTGGCAGGAGGGTGGTTCATCACTTCTGCTGGCTGACTCCTCAGTAAGTGATCAGGATATAGATTATCATATCAGACCATCCCGGATAGCAAATAGGGTGCGTGCCGTGCATCGCGTCACTTTCGAAGAAGGCATGAAAATAAGTTACATTCCGTTCGCTGGGCATACCTTCCTATATGTGGGTCAACCCTGGAGGGGAGAACCTTTGAACCTGCAGGTTGACCATCTGATCATCGGAAAGGAGGCCATGGATCCGCCGGAAGCTATGATGGCAGGAATAGATTTTGGAAATTTGATCACCGACAGTAGCAATGGCATCGGATGGGTAGAGAGCCTTCCCGATAAGTCCAAAGTTTACGCGGTCGGGAGGGAGGGAGCTTCAGTTATAAAATAAACCATACAAATATGGCATTGGTGGAATATGAGTCCAGGGACAGGATCGCATTCATTACGATGAACCGGCCTGAGAAGAGAAACGCGCTGAGCCCCGTGCTGGTCAGCGACCTGAAGAAACTCTTTCAGAAAGCAGCTGAAGATCCGCAGGTTCGCGCCATAATCCTGCGGGCTGCCGGGGAAGCTTTTTGTGCTGGGGCCGATCTGGCCTACCTGGAGAAGTTGAAAGACTTCACTTTTGAAGAAAACCTTTCGGATTCGCAGCATCTCAAGGAACTCTTTCAGATGGTGTACACGCTTCCCAAACCCATCATCGCACAGGTGCAGGGTTCTGCACTGGCAGGAGGATGCGGCCTGGTGTCGGTTTGCGACTTTGCCTTTGCCGTTCCAACCGCGAAATTCGGCTACACCGAGGTGAAAATCGGATTTGTGCCGGCGGTGGTCATGGTCTTCCTTCTCCGCAAGATCACTGAGGCGAAGGCACGCGAACTTCTGATGACCGGGCGCCTGATCGATGCGGGTGAAGCCGCCGGGTTGGGCCTCATTACACGTGTGATGGATGCTGCTAAACTGGAAGAGGAGGTGCTGTCGTTCACCTCCCGACTGATTACAGAAGCGTCAGGTCAATCTGTTGCTCTGGTTAAGCGAATGCTTTATGAGGTGAGCACCATGCCGCTGCCGGAGGCGCTTGATTTTGCCGCACGCGAAAATGCGAAGGCCCGTATGAGCGAAGACTATCGAACAGGAATCAGTGCATTCCTGGGGAAGAAAGAAATCAAGTGGTAGAAGATCATTCAAGGGATTACACTGGAATCTGAAGATGTCATACTGAGAAAATACTGGGGCTACTCGCAGTTCAGGGTACCGCAGAGGGAAATCATCCGTTCCGTTGTGGAGGGGAAGGATGTGCTCGCCCTGTTACCTACAGGCGGGGGCAAATCGGTATGCTACCAGGTTCCGGGCCTGATGATGGACGGCATCACCATTGTGGTCACTCCATTGATCGCACTGATGCAGGACCAGGTGCATCAACTCAGGACGCGCGGCATACTGGCAACGGCCGTCTATTCCGGTATGTCGAGGCGTGAAATCGACATTACCCTTGACAATTGCATCTACGGAAAATTCAAGTTCCTCTATGTGTCGCCGGAAAGGCTGGAGACGGAGATATTCATAGAGCGTTTCAAGAGAATGAAGGTTTCCCTGGTTGCAATTGACGAAGCTCATTGCGTTTCTCAATGGGGTCACGATTTCCGGCCTCCGTATCTCCGGATCGCCGCGTTGAGAGAATGGCATAACGATGTTCCATTTCTTGCTGTAACAGCCACCGCCACGCGGGAAGTAAGGGAGGACATCGTCACGCATTTGCAATTGCGAACCCCCGCTGTATTCCAGAGCAGCTACGCCCGTAACAATCTCTCATTGGTGGTTCGGCGAACGGAGGCGAAGGAGCAAAAACTGGTGGACATACTTCGCAAGGTGCCCGGGAGTGCCATTGTCTATGTGAGGTCGCGAAACAATACCGTGGCGATCAGTAAGCTGCTGCAAAAAGATGGCATTCCGGCGACCTTTTATCATGCAGGCCTATCCCATTTAGACAGGATGCGACGACAGGAAGATTGGATTTCCGGTCGTTCACGTGTGATGGTTGCCACCAATGCGTTTGGAATGGGCATCGACAAGCCAGATGTGAGAGTGGTAGTTCATCTGGACCTTCCGGAGAATCTTGAAAGCTATTTCCAGGAGGCGGGCAGGGCAGGAAGGGATCATAAACATTCTTATGCAGCGCTGATCTTCCATCCCGTAGATGCAGAAGGACTGAAAACCAAAGTTCAACAGTCCTATCCGTCCGTGGATGCAATCAGAAAAACCTATCAGGCGTTGGCGAATTATCTCCAATTGGCGGAGGGGAGCGGTATGGGGGAGACTTTCGACTTCGACACGGATGATTTCAGCAGGCGGTTTTCCATGCGGCCTGCTTCTGCATTTGCCGCTCTTAAGAAACTCGAGGAGCAGGGCCTTCTGTTGCTCAGTGAAGGATTTTATCGTGCGTCGAAGGTGCATATACAGTCGGACAAGGCGAGGTTGTATGAATTCCAGGTGGCGAATGCCAGGTTTGACCCTGTGATCAAATGCCTCCTGCGCACGTACGGCGGTGAACTTTTCAATGAATTTATTCCGGTAAACGAGACCTCCATTGCTCACCAGCTGAAGCTTGATGAAGGGGAGGTGCGGAAGCAGTTGGACCAGATGTCCAAACTCCAGGTGATCGGCTATGAGCCCTCTTCAGAGAAACCACAGTTGACCTTTACCACACCGCGGTTTGATCCTGAAAGACTGCCCCTCGATGCAGGTCAGCTGAATACAAGAAGAGACCTGGCCATGTCGAAGGCGCAGGCGATGATAAACTACGCCGTTCAGCAGCACCAATGCAGGATGCAGTTCATCCTGAACTACTTTGACGAAAGGGATTTTGAAGCATGCGGACAATGTGATGTCTGCATCGAGCGCCGGAAGACGGAGCCTGATCAGTCCTTTCGTGAATATCAGACCGCACTCAATCAGTTGCTGACCCAACGGCCGATGACAGTTGATGAGTTGGAACAGGCTGTACAACCGAAAGATCCGAACCTCTTCATCGAAGTAGTGCGCGAAATGGTGGACCAGGGGCTCATCAAATATGACGAGTACTGGGTGCTCAGGAAATCCTAGTGAGCACCTTTCACATAGGACCAGCCCTGCTCCTCTTTCAAAACCATCTCGACCATGGCACTGGGGACCACAGTGGCTTGCGGCAGCAGGTCCTTGGCCGTCAGGTTGCGTCGCTTCATGGTGTTGTTGCAGGCGGCAAAGACAACGCCTTTGGAACTAAGTTCCTTCACAGTCTGCGCCCCTTTCGATTTGGTAGTAGTGAGCAGATCAAGCCCGCCTCCATGGCACACAACCTCGATGCTCGCGTTGGGGAGCATTTCCACCAGGTTTCCTGCCTGAAGGAGGATGGATGCCTGGGAGATTGAATCGCCTGATGTGAATTGCATGAGAATCTTATGCGGTTTCCGGTCTACTACATTGCTTTGGCAGAATGAGGTGGTTGAAACAAGGACCACCAGCAGTAAGGATGAGGTAATTTTCATTTGGTTTTGGATTTATTAATTTTTTCAATGGTCGCAAAAGGTCCATACTGGTGCTGGCGCTCAGGAAAGCTGTCGGTGTAAGGACCAAAAGGATGGTCTACGGGCTTGTCCTTGAGTGAAGGCCAGTCGCCGGCAAAGTGTTTCACAGGCCGGGACATGCTGATGATGTAGGCAGCAACATCCCAGGCCTCTTCTTCCAGCAGATCAGGTTTGTCGATGGTAGAACCGTTGGGCATGTTGGCATAAACATATCCGGCAAGGTTGGAAATCCTGTAGAGTCCTGCCGCAGTATTGAAACTGTGGTCGCCCCAAAGGGGAGGATATTCATAGTAGCTGTAACGACCCCGTTTGCCCTGCCCATCCTTTTCATGACATCGGATGCATTTGCTTTCGAAGATTTGTTTTCCCCTCTCTGGGTTCGCAGCACGCTCCAGCCATCGTAACTTGACAAGCCCTGATCCATTGGCCTTCTTTTTTGGCGGGACATCCTTGCCCACCCACTTAAGGTAGGCCACCATTGCTTTCATCTCTTCAGATCCGTTGGGTAAAGAGTCGCCGTTCAGACTTCGCAGAAAACAATCGTTAATTCTTTTTTCAATGCTTTCTATCGATCCGGAACGTGAGCGGTATTTGGGATACTGGGAGGCCACAGATCCGTAGTTGTTTCCAAAAGTACGCGTGCCTGCATCCAGGTGGCAATTCTGGCAATTCATGCCGTTGCTCATCTGTCTTATCGACCCTTCCGGTCCGAAAAAGCGGGATGTGTATTTTATAAGTTCTCTTCCCCTGCGAATTTGATCACCCTCAGGTCCTTTGGGGATGGACAAAGTATCGGGGGCATGCCAAAGCGTATCAAGAGGTTTCAGTTCCTGTGGAGGGGACGGCACCAGCAGGCTTTGAAACTTTTCCGGCCAGACCCATAAGGAAACGCTTACCGTGAAGAGGAAAATCAACACAAAGCAGCAGCCAAACAGAATGCCAATCAATCGATTCAACCGATGCAATCTCTCCATATCAACCTACTGGTCGCGGTCCCTCACTAAATACCGGATGAATGGACCGGGCTGGTAATATACGCCTTCCCATGAAAAAAGGCCGCCATTTTTGGGCGACCTTGAAATTGATTTGTATTATGATGTGAAATCCCAACACTAACCCAGGGCTTTTACACCGGGTAGTTCCTTGCCTTCGAAATACTCAAGCAGTGCGCCGCCACCTGTAGAGACATAGCTGACCTTGTCGCTGAATCCAAACTGTGCAACAGCAGCTGCTGAATCGCCGCCACCGATAAGGGAGAAAGCACCTTTGGTTGTGGCGCGAACCACCGCTTCTGCAACGGTCTTCGTGCCATTTTCAAATTTCTTCATTTCGAAGACACCCATGGGCCCATTCCACAGGATCGTTTTGGATCCTTCAATTACTTTGCTGAACACGGCCTGGGCCTGAGGTCCGATATCCATCCCCATCCAGCCGTCCGGTATGGAGTTGTTGTTGACGGTCTGGGTATTGGCAGCTGCATCGAATATGTCTCCGGCGATGGAGTCGATGGGCAGGTGAAGTTCAACGCTCTTGGCTTTTGCCTTCTGGATGAGATCTTTGGCGAGATCCAGCTTATCAGCCTCCACCAGGGAATTGCCGATGCTTCCGCCCATTGCCTTGAAGAACGTGTAGGCCATTCCACCACCAATAATAAGATGGTTGACTTTGTCGAGGAGCCTTTCAATGATCAGGATTTTGTCGGAAATCTTGGCGCCGCCCATGATGGCGGTGAAAGGACGGGCTGCATGTTCCAATACCTGCCTGGCGTTGGACAATTCCGCTGCCATCACCAGACCTGCACATTTTTCTTTGAAGAATTGCGCAACAATGGTAGTCGATGCATGAGCCCTGTGGGCGGTACCGAACGCATCATTGACGTAGATGTCGCCGAGTTTGGACAGCTTTTCTGCAAAAGCAGTATCTCCCTTCTCTTCTTCTTTATAGAAGCGAAGGTTCTCGAGCAGCAGAACATCACCAGGTTTCAGGGCGGCGGACATTTTCGCTGCGTCAGCGTCGATGCAATCAGGGGCAAATTGTACTTTCCGCCCAAGGAGCTTCTCGGTGGTGCTGATGGTATGTCGAAGAGAGTATTTGTCTTCCTGTCCTCCTTTTGGACGACCGAGGTGAGACATCAGTATGCAGCTGCCTCCATCTTTCAGAATCTTCTGGAGCGTGGGAATGGTTGCTCGTATTCTGTTATCATCGGTCACCTGGAAACTCTTGTCCAGGGGCACATTAAAATCTACCCTGATCAACGCGCGCTTTCCCGCGAAGTTGATATCATTGATTGTTTTCATATGATTGAAAATTAGGTCCTTGGTTGTTTAATCGCCGAAAGAGATGTTCAATCCTTTGGCGGCTTGCACGAGGTAGTGATCGGGACTTACAAAATGAGGCGCCTTTGTGGCTTCCTCGAGCGTAACAGAAGTCACCTGATTGTTTCGGTAGGATACCATCTGTCCAAATTTCTTCCCCAGCACCATCTCAAAAGCGTAAACGCCGAACACTGTCGCCAGCACCCGGTCGAAAGCGATAGGACTTCCACCCCGCTGGACATGACCCAGCACGGTTTCCCTGATCTCGGCCTTGCAGCCGGCATCCTTAAGTTGTTTGGACAGTTGATAGGCAACGCCGCCAAGCCGTACGTGTTCTGAACCCTTTTCTCCCTTGCTTGAGGTCACTGTACCGTCTTTGGGTTTTGCCCCTTCAGAGATGACAATATTGACAAAGCCCCGACCGTCGATATAGCGCTCGTTGATCCGCTCGACAATCTTGTTAATGTCATAGGGGATTTCCGGAATGATACATACTTCTGCGCCGCCGGCAATAGCAGTATGCAATGCGATCCAACCTGCATCACGACCCATCACTTCCATGATCATCACGCGGTGGTGGCTCTCTGCCGTGGTGACAAGTTTATCAAAGCTGTCGGTTGCAATCTGCACTGCCGTCTGGAAACCGAAAGTCATGTCTGTGGCGGAGAGGTCATTGTCAATGGTCTTCGGCACACCAATAATATTCAGTCCCTTTTGGAAGAGCGCCTGTGATATGCGTTGGGAACCGTCGCCTCCAATGTTGATGACCGCGTCAAATCCCAGACTCTTTATTCTTTCTGCCAGCTCGGACGTCCGATCCACGAAAGTGATGGATCCGTCTGGCTGTGTGACGGGGAACTTCATCGGGTTTCCTTTGTTGGTGGTCTTCAGGATGGTACCGCCTCTCACATGAATTCCGGCTGTTGCCTTCCTGTTGAGTTTCATGAGATCCACCGGATGGCTGAAAATGCCGTTGAATGCTTCAATGCTTCCGAAGACTTCCCATTCCTTTTCTTTTCTGGCGCGCTTGGCGATCCCGCGAATCACAGCATTAAGTCCGGGACAGTCGCCGCCGCCCGTCAGAACAAGAAGCTTGTATTTTTTATCCATAACAGAAGGGGTAAGGGTAAATTTTCAGTTTCAGGAAAGGACTGGTGCCCAGGCACCGGGGTCCAGCCGCCAGCGTCCCAGATGCTCCAGCTGATCGTTCTGGACGAACTTCTTTTGTATGGCGGCACGGATCAGATGATCGAAGTCGCTGAGACAGACGAGGTCCACATTTTCTTTTTCAAAATTCTGAACGGCTATAGGAAATCCGTAAGTGAAGATGGCCGCCATGCCAGCAACCGTTGCCCCTGCTTCCCGCAGGGCCGTTACAGCCTTCAGCGAGCTGCCGCCGGTGGAGACAAGGTCTTCAATAAGTACCACCGGCTTTCGGGGTTCAATCCTGCCCTCAATCAGATTCTCCATCCCGTGTTCTTTTGGTTTGGGCCTGACGTAGGCGAACGGCAACCCGAGGAGATCGGCCACCAGGGCGCCTTGTGCGATGCCTGCGGTGGCCACGCCGGCTACGGCTCCGGCATTCGGAAAGTACTGGCGGATGACTGCAGCCAGGCTTTCTTTGACAAAAGATCGGACGGCGGGATAGGACAGACTGAGCCTGTTGTCGCAATAGATGGGCGACTTCCAGCCGCTGCTCCAGGTAAATGGCTTCTCGTAATTGAGACGGATAGCACCGATTTCAAGCAGTCTCAGTGCAATCGTATCAGCAGTGGGTTCAAAAATTCTGACACTCATCCCTGGCAATTTATCAGGAAATGGCCTTAAGACCGCCCGTGGGGGTCGTTTAATTGATGATTTTTTTATGACTTTGATCATCCGTGTAAAAAGGAATGGGAGAGGTTGCCCGTTTGGAAAATATTTGTGTTTTTGCACTGATAACCACCCATGAACCTGTTTGTGAATGACATTCCTGTGCGCATCTGGGCGCCGGGTCAAAGGCCGGAAGAAGGCTCATTCAATTACGAGGTCAATGCCACCAGAGAGGCCATTACCAAGGCCAAGCTGATCAATCATGTGTGGGTTCACCAGGCGGCCGTTCTGGACCTTGATGTTATTCTGGACCTTGTTAATTCTAAAGTTCCGTTGCACCTGCTGTCGCTGGACATCACGGTTCAGGATTACGAGGCGGTCAAGTTGTTTCTGAAGGATACGTTCAGGGTTGTAAAAGCCGCCGGAGGGTTGATCCGTAAGAAAGATCGTTTCCTTATGATTTACCGCATGAAGAAATGGGATCTGCCTAAGGGCAAGAAGGAAAGCGGGGAGAAGTCGATCCGCACTGCCGAGCGGGAAGTGGAGGAGGAGTGCAACATCGACGTGAAGGTGGGGAAGAAGATATGCACCACCTGGCACACCTACACCATGAACCGCAACAGCATGCTGAAGAAGACCCGCTGGTACGTCATGGACCTTATTGATGACAGTGAAATGAGGCCCAGCCTGGAGGAAGACATCGAGGACATCCGCTGGATGACACAAAAAGAGGTGTATCACGCCCTGGAAAATTCCTACAAGTCGGTACGCTTCGTATTCGAGGAATACTACAAAATGGCTGAGAAGGCTGGAGCAGGCCGTTAAAGCTGATAGGGGAGCATGGGCGACACATCGCCACCGTAACGGTGCACTTCCCGGATAATCGAAGAATTGATTGCTGCGAAAGGCGGTGAAGTGATCAGGAAGACTGATTCCAGTTCTTCATTCAAAAACCGGTTAACCTGGGCAATGCTGTTTTCGTACTCGAAGTCGGTGGTGTTTCTCAAACCCCTCAGCAGGAACCTCGCCTGGTGCTTGCGTGCCAGTTCCGCAGTCAGTTCTGAATAAGTGACGACGTTGATCTGAGGATATTTGACAAAAGTCTCACGGATCTTCTCCAGCATGAAATCGATCTTGAAATACCGCTGATTCTTGGAACTGTTGTAACCGACAGCAATGATGATTTCATCGAACAACTTCAGTCCACGCAGCACAATGTCTTCATGCCCTTTGGTGAAGGGATCAAACGAACCGGGGAACAGGGCTACGCGCTTCATACCGGAAGCAGTTTAATGGAGTAAAGATCGAAGAAGTGATGTTCCTGGATATCATCAAACAGGTAGCCGAAACGCAGATGCTGGGGTCTGGGCCCGAAGCTGACATTTCTAACGTAGCGTACAAACTCCTGATAGTGCGGTGAGTTTTTCCCGATATAGCCCCACAGCACCACTTTTCCCGTTTCCTGGTTCATACCCATGGCTTTCATCACCAGCATGATGTACTTCACATAATCACTGAATTGTTTGATCAGGAACTGGTTGTAGTACACCAGCTCGCTGTCGCGGAAAAAGAGCACGTGAAGCTTGAAGCGGTCCACATAGACAAAAAGGGGAGGTGTGCCGGTGGCAAGGCCCGAATGAAGCACCCCTTCAATCAGGGCGGAAGACTGATGCACGAAGTGCAGAGTGGTGTTGGCGTATACCCCTGAAAGCCATTGCTTCAGGGTCTGAGGCACAGCGAACACGGTTATGGCTTCGCTCAGCCTGTTCCGGGACCAACATACGACTTCCTTTTCTTGATCAACCGAGGCGTTAAACCGCAGATATTCCTGAGCGGCATCCTCCAGAAACAGGGCGGAGGGCATCTGGATGAACTTGTTGTTTTTGATGGAAACCCTCACTTCTTTCCAGAAACCTGCATTCAGGTATTCGTGTGCGTCGTAAAGATGGTGCAATGCCTCCTGCAGGTCTTCGGGTGAATGGACCTCATTGAAGACATAGTCCTCAAAAAACATAAGGCGGTCATCGTCGCTGTCGACAATGGCCGCCTGAAAATCTTTTGCTCCAATCTGTGTCAGCAGAACATACCGCTGAAGTTTTTCCTCGTCGAACTTCTCGTCCTTGATCTTCTTGATCAGCTTATGACGGGTAGCGGTGGCTGACAAGGTTTTCGATTATTCCCAGTTACCTGCAGTGGACACATCCATTCTGGAACCGAAGCGGAGAGGTTTACGTGTCTTTTGTTCGTTGCTCTCTTTACGGGCAGGGTTGATCGGACTTGGGTCCTTCACCTCGATAACGTCCACCTTGATTCCGCCTTTGTCTACCTCGCCCACAAAGATGTCGAACTTCTTGCCGTTTGATCCCGGGATCTCGCCAATCTTGCGGATGTCGATGTTGCGGTTGAATACGTCATTGGCGTAGGTGATCAGCAGTTTGCCTTTGGTTACCTGGTCGCCGGATTTCACCTCTGCCAGCGTTTCAATTACACCGTCTTCCTGGAATGGAGGATCCACTGTGTTGCGTTCACTTACTTTGATGGTATAGGCCTTCTGATTCTTGATAACACGGTCGCCCACTTTCACTTTGAAGCCAAGGAACGTACCGTTGTCGGTGGCGTTCATGGAGTAGTTCTTCTTGAAAATCCTGTCCATGGCAGAAATGTATCCGAGGGTATCGATAAACACTTTCACTTCTTCACCCCCGTAAGCCTTCTGTTTGATTTCTTCACGTCGCTGAAGAATGGGTACGCGTCCTTTTTCCATGAAGTCAGCCAGTGAATCCCAGTTGGCTGTATATCTTCCATGCTGTTCCTGGAAAACCGTTTCGGCTTCCCTGATGATCTTTAGTCTTTCAATTATTCCGGCTTCAGTTGATGCAATCAAGGCACGGGTATCGATTACTTCTTGAATGCTGCTGTACAGGTAAGCCAGCAGCGCAACGCTCGCAGCAAGGAGTACACCAGTCAGGATTTTCGTAAGGTTCATTTTTGGTCTAGATTTAGCTTGCAATTATAAGTTCGTTTTTTGAGATTTTTAAGCTTTTGAAGGGCCTTTTCAGGCAATTTTGGCCTAAATTTTATGATACCCGCGAAGGGCTCTGATTTTCGCCTGTGTTTTGGCCAGCCGGAATAACCCGTGACAATGGGCCTCCGGAATCTGATCCAACTCACCCTCCGAAAAATACCGTACATCAGTAATTACTTGCCTGTCCGGCTGATATTCCGGATCGCTGCCAAGCCTTAGACTGCCCCCCGCCATTTCCACATCAAAGAACAACTCAACGGCGTGAAGAGGCGGCTTGACATACTCCAAGGTAAAGAGCAGTTCGCCAACCCTGACCTCCAGGCCTGTCTCCTCCCTGAATTCCTTTGTCAGTTGTTCGGGTGCAGAAACACCGAATTCGATCCCGCCGCCCGGAGGCGCCCAGAAGGGATGACCGTACAATCCCTCATGATTCACCAGCAGGAGCTTCGATTCATGCCAGCAAAGGCCGCATACCCTGGCCCTGACCTTGCCACCCAAAATTTTCGCAAATCCAGCATCAGGAGATTGCACAACGTGACGTTATTATTATGAATGCGTAAATTGTGAAAAAA
>JAFEAM010000021.1 GCA_018266395.1 Bacteroidota bacterium
TTCTATCCATTGAACTACGGGACCGTATATTACTTATTCGTGGCGCGAATATAGCAGTTCTGACTTTTCTGATAAGAATAGCTGGCTCAAATACCTGATTTCACCGTAAAATCGAACATTCCAATCATCCCCTCTTATGCCTGCTACTTAAATAAGGGTCGCCCGCTCGGTTCCATAGCCACAAGAAAAAAATGACCAGAATATTTAGCAGCATTGATGCTCCTGACACAGGGCTGTCACTCATCACGTAGAGATTCGATCCATCAAACCAAAATTCATTTATTATGAGCACACAGGACGTTGCCAACCGTTTCCATCAACTTGCCACAGCGGGCGAATGGAACAAGATCTATGACGAACTCTTTCACAATGATGCTGAGAGTGTAGAACCCCCAACCGCACAGGGACTGAAAAGCGTGAAGGGGCTGAATGCCATTCGCGAAAAAGGCAAAGCCTGGGAGGCAACCATCGAGGCGATGCATAGTGGCTACACCAATCCTCCCATGGCCGCCGGCAATTACTTCACCTGCACCATGGGCTTCGACGGCACTTTTAAAGGACGCGGCCGCATGCAAATGGATGAAGTATGCGTGTACGAAGTGAAAAACGGGAAGATAACGAAAGAGCAGTTCTTCTATTGACAAAACGTATGGCTGACAGTTGAGGCAGAAAATTCTGCACATCCTGTCAGCCTTACTGTTTAGTCAACTCTTGATTTAGTGAAGTTACCCTGTGCCACTGTTTCGGTTTGCAAGCAAAGAAACTGGTTTCATACTCCTGAAATTACTCCTTCAAACTCCGGGTTCTTCATTCTTCGATCTTCATTACTTTTGTCCCATGCAACCGCAGTTTCTGCACGACATGCGAAAGGAGTACGCCAAGCGTACACTGGATGAAAACGACGTCGACCGTGACCCGGTAGCCCAGTTCAAAATCTGGTGGGACGAGGCGGTGCGATCCGAGATAGAAGAAGTAAATGCCATGACCCTGGCCACCGTCAATGAAGACGGCATGCCGGATGCCCGCACAGTATTGCTGAAGGTCTTCGACCATACCGGGTTCGTATTCTTCACCAACTACAACAGCCGCAAGAGTCAACAGCTAACCCATAACCCCAATTGTTGCCTGCTGTTTCACTGGAAGGAGCTTGAGCGGCAGGTCAGAATATATGGACTGGCAGAACAGATCAGCACGCAGGAGAGCATCGAATATTTCAACTCACGACCTGAGGGCAGCAAGATTGGCGCCTGGGCATCCCCCCAGAGCATGATCGTGGCCGGCAAGGCATGGCTGGAAGAAACATTCAATTATTATAAGGAGCGGTTCAGTCATGGCGTTATTGCCAAGCCCCCTCACTGGGGTGGCTACCGCGTGCAGCCCATGCGCTTCGAATTCTGGCAGGGCCGGCCCAACCGCATGCATGATCGCATCCAATTCACCCAGGCCGGAGAAGGACACTGGAAGATTGAGCGGCTGGCGCCGTGACAATCTTGGCTGGGCTTCCTGCAGGAGCCAAGGAGGGTAGACAGCATACATACAGCTTGCGCCAGGTATCAACGGAATTCCTTTCAATCACACAATCAATAAAGGAACTGAGACTCTGCGGCGAAGCAATTGTCGCCAGAAATCACCCAATCAACTCTGCGACGAAGTGAGGATCTTGACATCAAAACAAACTTCGCCCTTACAGGGCTTGACCAAAATAATTCTTCAGCGGTACGCGATGCGTACCGCTGAAAGACTCAGCCCCTTCAGGGCCAGACGCCATAGACGAGCCACACAGCACAGTTGAATCTTGGCTGGGCTTCCTGCAGGAGCCAAGGAGGGTAGACAGCATACATACAGCTTGCGCCAGGTATCAACTCTGCGGCGAAGGGAGATCTTGACATCAAAACAAACTTTGTCCCAAAATAATTCTTCAGCGGTTCAACGCGATGCGTATCGCTGAAAGACTCAGCCCCTTCAGGGCTAGACGCCATAGATGAGCTACAAACACCAAATCAGTCAAATCAATAAATCAACAAATGAACTTAATCACTCAATCAGTAACTGATTCGGGTATATCTTAAGATGTTCCGTTTTCACCGCATCGTACATCACCTGCCGGAGCTCAGCGATGTTCTGCCTGCTGGTGGCCGAGATGAAAACCATACGGTCAAAGCCCATCTGCCTGTAGTGGCCTTTCACTTTTTCAAAGTCCGGCTGTTCGGGAAGAAGATCAATTTTATTGAGGACCAATACTACCGGAACATTTCCTGCGCCAATTTCGGATAAGGTCTTGGTCACGACTTCAATCTGGTTATCGTGGAAAGGATGTGCCATGTCTACTACGTGGAGCAGCAAGTCCGCTTCCCTGACTTCATCAAGAGTGGATTTGAAAGACTCGATCAAATGGTGGGGAAGCTTGCGGATGAACCCCACCGTATCGGAAAGAAGAAACGGCAACTGATCGATCACCACTTTCCGTACCGTGGCGTCTACGGTGGCGAATAGTTTGTTTTCTGCTTTCACCTCCGACTTGGCGAGAAGGTTCATCAGCGTGGACTTTCCCACGTTGGTATAGCCCACGAGCGCAACCCTTACCACCGAATGCCGTGACTTCCGCTGGGTGGCCCGCTGCTTCTCAATCTTTTCCAATTCGTCTTTCAGAAGCGTGATCCGGTAGCGGATATTCCTGCGGTCGGTTTCAATTTCCTTTTCTCCTGCTCCTCCCCTGGCTCCGGTCCCTCCACGCTGTCTTTCCAGGTGTGTCCACATCCGCGTGAGGCGCGGAAGCAGGTATTGATTCATGGCCAGTTCCACCTGGGTTCTCGCCTGTGCGGTCTGCGCCCGCATAACAAAAATGTCCAGGATCAGGAGGCTCCGGTCATAGATTCGGACTTGGAAGTCCTTTTCGCCGCTGTTGAATTCCTTTTCAAGGTTTCTCAGCTGGCTGGGGCTCAAATCGTCATCAAAAATTACATTTGTGACTTTTTCCTTGTGTACAAAATTCCTGATCTCTTCCAGCTTTCCTTTCCCCACATGAGTACGAACATCAGGGTGGGCCAAATGCTGTATAAACCTTCTGATTGAGCTGATTCCTGCGGTTTCCGCAAGAAAGGCCAGTTCATCCAGGTGCTCTGTGACCAACTCCTCCCTGGTCCCCGAAGGGGTTACCGCCACCAAGACAGCTTTTGCGATACCGTTTGTTTGTTCCTTGCTTCCCATCCCGCCGCAAACTTAGACTATACAGGGTGCCTGCCGTTTCGGGCGAGGTTACTTTTTTTTACCTTTGATGGATTTAATTCATCACCTGACGGATACCCCGCTACAGACGTCTTTTTTTGGCTTAAATGAAAGTTGCAATCGTACTCAACACTTCCTGGAATATCTACAATTTCCGGATGAACTTCGTAAAGCACCTTCTCGGAAAGGGGCATGAGGTGCATACTATTGCGCCTCACGATGACTTTACCCACTTTCTTACTGAGGCAGGCTGTGTACATCACACGGTTACCATGGACAGCCGCGGCATTAATCCGTTCAAAGATGTCGCCCTCGTCGCGGAACTGTGGACTATTTACCGGCAGGTAAGACCCGATGTGATCTTACATTACACGATCAAGCCCAATGTGTACGGCTCACTGGCAGCCTCCATGCTTGGGATTCCTGTCATTAACAATGTGTGCGGACTCGGCACTGTATTCCTGAAGAAGGGATTCGTGTCCGAAATAGCAAAGACACTTTACAGGTGGACATTCCGGTATCCCAAACAGGTATTCTTTCAGAATCCGGACGACAGGGATCTTTTCATTTCGCAGGGTCTTGTTCCAAAAGATAACGCTGCTTTGTTGCCGGGATCAGGCATCGATCTCCAGCACTTCACACCGACTCCTTACACCAAGAATTCGCAATTCACCTTCCTCCTGATTTCCCGGCTCATCACCGATAAGGGAATTATGGAATTCGTTGAAGCCATTGAGAAGCTGAAGGAACGGGGTGTGAATGCGCGCTTTCAGATTCTGGGGGCGAAGGACCCGGAGCACCGCAGGGGCATACCCTTGGCCATCATCGATTCATGGATCAGCAAGGGGACGGTTGAGTATCTGGGTACTACCCGGGATGTAAGACCTTACATTGCCGCGGCGGACTGCGTGGTGCTTCCTTCCTATCGTGAAGGCACCCCACACACCCTGCTTGAAGCCGCCAGCTGTGCCCGGCCTATTATCACAACTGACGTGCCCGGCTGTCACCACGTGGTCACCGACCATTACAATGGCATGCTTTGCAAGCTTAAGGACGCAGATGACCTGGCCGACAAGATGGCGCAAATGAGCAGTCTGCAGGAAGAGAAACTGCGGCAGTACGGAGAGAATGGCAGGCGAAAAATGGAGAAGGAATTTGACGAACATATTGTCATCAACGCATACATGGACAAACTCGCGGAACTCCAGCAGGCGTCCTGATCAATACATGATTCTGTTGTGACCGGATCGGCGATCTGGTGAATCTGTAATCAAATGAATAGCTTTACCGGATTGAGTGTCTGATACTGTGAGCAAAACTATTTTCAGGTTGGTACTTCTGATCCTGTCCTCATCCGGGCTATGGGGCTGCGCAGTGTATAAGAAGAATATCATGCTGAAGACACCTGAAGACTTCAAGTCCGCTCCCATCACCAACGACATTCTGAAGGCCGAAAGAAACTATGTGATCCAGAAGAATGATCTCCTTCATCTTGAAGTCTACAGCAACAAAGGAGAGCGCATCATTGATCCTAACCCTCAATTGAGTCAGCAGAATACCGGCAAGCCTGAGGATGAGCATCCTGAGGTTCAGTATCTTGTTGAGCTTAATGGCAATGTCAAGTTTCCGGTGGTGGGCGAAATGCACATGGAGGGGCTGACCCTCCGCCAGGCCGAAGCCACTCTGCAGGCTGAATTCGAAAAGTATTACAAGGACGCCTTTGTCGTGTTGAATTATCTTAACAAACGCGTGATAGTGCTTGGAGCGGTGGGCGGTCAGGTGATTCCGCTGACCAATCAGAATATGACGCTGGCCGAAATACTTGCGCTGGCTAAAGGACTGCCGAATGACTCGAAAGCCGACAACCTCCGCATCCTCCGCGACGATAAAGTGTTTCTTGTGGATCTCAGTACGGTTGCAGGATTTCAGGCCGGGAATATGATCATGGAGGCGGGTGACATTATATATGTGGAGCCGGTAAGAAAGCCATTTGCGGAAGGTCTGCGCGATTACGCGGCCCTGTTTAGCCTGTTCATCAGCACCTTGTCGCTTATAATTGTCCTTGGCAAATGAATCCCCAGATGGCATATGGAACTGGCAATCCGGAGGGGATTGACTTTGACAAACTGAGACAGGTTGCACGAAAGCACATCTGGCTTATCCTCATCATCTTCTTTACCGCCAACCTGGCGGCATATTTGACTATCCGCTGGACCAAGGATGTATTTGAGGCAAGTGCTGAATTGAAACTAGAGATGAAGCACGATGCCACGGCATTGGGAATTCCACAATTACAGGAGGATCAGAACCGCAACTTGCTGGCCGGAGAGATAGAGCAAATGAAGTCAAGTGTATTCTTCGGGCGCGTACTCGATTCAATGGATCTCTGGATAAGCTACTACAGTGTGGGGAATGTCCTGGAATTCGAGCTGTATCCCGGATCTCCTTTCCGGATAGAACATGCAGACCTCGACCCAAAAATACTTGACCGGCGGATCTACTTCGACTTCCAGGAGGGCAATCGGTACATGATTCGCCTTGACGATGGCAAGGAATATGAGGCCAGCCTGGGAGAACCGATGGCATTGGGAAATGGCGTCATCCGCGCATCATTGAATCCCGGTGCGGTGCCTGATTTCAAAAACCATTTCTTTTTTGTGATCAACAGCCGCACCAGCCTGCTCGATTACCTCAGCAAATCCCTGGTTATCTCCCCGATCAATTTTGACGCGAATACAATCAAAGTATCGTTTACTGATCATAATTCATATAAAGTTGCGAATGTGGTCAACAAGGTGGTCTCCACCTACCTGAGCTACAGCAATGAGCAGAAGAACCGGGCCAATAAGCAGAAGATCGATTGGCTGAACAAAGAACTTCAGCAAGTGGAGATGAAGATGGAGAATTTTGAGAACTACTTCGAAGCTTTTACCCTCAAGAACAAAAGCAGCAATCTCGAGTCAGATCTGAAGAAGACCATCTACCTCCTCAACCAGGCGGATTCACAGCGATACGAGTTGAACAAGAAGATCACCGAGATCAGTACGCTCATGGACAACATCTCAGCCGGCAAGCTTCAAAACACGGTTGTGCCCAGCGCATATCTGCCTCAATATGTGAACACCCGCATGGAGGAACTTCAGAAACTGATGCACGACCAGAGCAAACTCACCTTGTCGTACAAGGACAACACGTATGCCTATCAACAAAAAGAGCAGGAAGTCACCAATCTGAAGAAATCGGTCTTCAACCAATTATCCGAAATCAGAAAGAACTGGATGAACGCGATGGCGGAGCTGAATCAAAAGAAGGACAGGCTGGAAAAGGACTTTGCCACCATGCCGGACCGCACCACACAGTATTCAAAGAACCAGCGCTTCTATAAACTCTATGAAGAGTTTTACCTGAGCATGATGCAGTCCAAGGCGGAATTCGAGATCGCACAAGCGGGCAGTATTCCGGATTTCAGGATTCTTGCCTCCGCCACGATTCCATCAGAGCCCATCGCTCCCAAGAAGTACCTGATCCTGGGCATCGGCTTTGTGGGAGGCCTGGTTATTAATTTCTTTCTGATCGGCCTCCTCTACCTGCTGAACAACAAGATATCAGGCCTGAAGGAAATTGAGCGCGCTACGCATGCGCCGATTCTCGGGGTTATACCCGAGATGAGGAGACATACTGCAGGGCCGTTCTATATCCTGGAAAATCCAAGGTCGGTGGTGAGCGAGGCCATCCGCACCCTGCGCACCAACCTGGATTTCTTCGCTTCAACCAAAACGCAGAAGGTGATCGCCATTTCGTCGACAGTTTCAGGAGAAGGAAAGTCATTCCTGGCGATGAATCTCGGCGGTGTTCTCGCGCTTTCCAAGAAGCGGGTCATTCTGCTGGATCTTGATATGAGGAAGGTGAAGCAAAACGGTCATTTCAAAGGTGAAGATCCTTCAAAAGGCGTCAGCACCTTGCTCATCCACCGCTCAGCTCTCGAGGAATCGATCTGCCACACCTCTATGGAAGGTTTTGATTTCATTCCAAGTGGACCCCATCCGCCGAATCCTTCCGAACTATTGCTCAATGGCGAATTCGAGGGACTCCTGGATGACCTGAAGAAAAAATATGACTATATCGTCATCGATACCCCTCCGGTAGGTCTGGTAACTGACGGCATCATGGCGATGAAGAAGGCTGACCTTTCCATCTATGTGGTGAGGGCCAACTATTCAAAGCGCGATTTTCTCTCCAACCTGGACCGGATTTCAGGCATTAACAAATTGCAGAATATTGCCGTCGTACTGAATGCCCTGCCCACAAGCGGAAAGACGTACGGATACGGTTACTACCAGGAAGACGGTCAGCGCACCAACCGGTTGAGCAAACTGTTCCGTGGCTAATCTGTTTTCATTCCTCACCGGCAGCAAAAAAGCAGCCCGTCCCTTACCCGCAGATTTTCACTCTCATCTCATACCCGGTATTGACGATGGCGTGCCGACTGCGGAAGAGGCTTTCCGCGTCATCGACCGTCTGCTGGAACGCGGGTACACAAAACTCATTACCACTCCGCACATCATGACGGACTATTTCGGGAACACTTCCTCCTCGGTGACTGAAGCTTACCAGGCATTCCTTCCCGTTCTGCGCGAAGCCGGCTACGATCTTTCATTCGACATTGCGGCGGAATATTACCTGGACGAGAACCTTTATCAGCAGGCGCTCCGAAAAGAGAAATTCCTGACTTTCGGTGACCGGTATCTTCTCTTCGAAACCAACCCGATTAGCGAACCCATGATGCTGAAAGAGTTTATTTTTCAGTTGACCACCCAGGGATACAAACCGATCATTGCACACCCGGAGCGCTATCAGTTCATGACGCCGGAGAAGGCACAAGACCTTCGCGACCGGGGTGTGCTCCTTCAACTGAATATGTTGTCCCTGATCGGATACTATGGACCGCCTATTCAAAAACTTGCCGTCAAGCTGATAGACTCAGGAATGGTGGATGCGTTGGGCAGTGATTGTCATCACATCGATCATGCCAAACTTCTGGAAAAGGTCCAGGCCACCAGTGCTTATTCCAGGGCGGTTGAACTACCTTTGCTCAATTACCGACTGTAGCATGATTGTCATTACCGGAGCAACAGGCCTGCTCGGAAGTCACTTGATAGAGAAGTTTACAGCTGAAGGAATTCCACTTGCGGGTTTGTGCCGCGAAGGAAGAGCGTCCCTGCTCCCCGGGCATGTTCAGGCGCGAACCGGTGACCTGCTGGACGAGCCTTCCCTCCGTGAAGCGTTTGAGGGAGCGGATGCCGTCATCCATGCCGGGGCGCTTGTATCGTTCAATCCCCGGCGCAAGAATCAATTGTATGAAGTTAATGTGGAAGGCACACGCAATGTGGTCAACACCTGCCTGCAGCTGGGCATACCGAGGTTGATCCACATCAGTTCGGTCGCGGCGCTCGGCAGAAGAGGCGGCGAAATAACGAATGAGTCAACCCCGGGCACCGGCGAGGATTCTTCATACGGGATGTCGAAGTACATGGCCGAGCTGGAGGTTTTCAGAGGAATGGAAGAGGGACTCGGTGTATGTGTGGTGAATCCATCTGTAATCCTTTCGGCCTCCAGACCCGGACAAAGCAGCAGCGCCCTATTTGATTACGTGTGGCAACAAAAAAAATTCTATGTTGATGGATTGTTGAATTACGTGGACGGGAGAGACGTCGCAGAGGCAGTGTTCCGGTTGTTCAGTCAGGCTCCTTCCGGCGAACGATTCATTCTGAATGCCGGAGAAATATCGTTGCTTACTTTCTTTTCCGGGATAGCGGAACGAGTTCACCGCACTGCTCCGTCGGTCAAGGTTTCGCCAAAGTTGCTCTGGTGGGTTGGTTATCTTGAAGAACTGCGCGGGTTTCTCAGTGGCAGGGAGCCGATGGTGACCCGTGAGTCAGCCAGACTGACGACACAGCAATTCAGGTATGACAGCCGGAAAGCCGTGGAGCGTCTCGGCATCGCATTTCACTCGCTGGATGACTCGTTGGACTGGTGTTGCGAGCATTACCGTCGATATGTTAAGGCTAACAATCAATAGAATCAACTTGTAGAAAGGGTTTTATTGGCGGAATTTTGCCGAAAATAAGGTTGCGCAGCGAATTGGGCGCCTCCTTTTTAATTTTGTGACCAGTTCGTACTTTGGTCAAACCCTTAAGTAATGGCGCAAGAATACAGGAAACGGGAAGATGAAGAGGAGTTGATCAGGCGATTTGAGGACACCATCAAGAGAAAGACAAGCTGTTTTTTTGACTTGGAGGCTTACGAGACGATCATTTATCACTACCTGGATCGTGCCAAGCACAAGAAAGCCCTTCAGGCCGTCAATATGGCGATGGAGCAGTATCCTTACTCCACCGAACTGATTTCCGTAAAGGCGCAAATTCTTTCCCATCTTCAACGGTATGATGAAGCGCTTGAATTGCTGGAGCGCGCGTTAACTCTTCATCCTACTGATATGGAGATCATCCTTTCAATGGGATCCATCTTTTCGCTCCAGTCCAATCACGACAAGGCGATCGAATGGTATGAACAGGCCCTTACCCTGGCCGAGGAAAACAAGGACGAAATCTATTACAGCCTTGGCCTGGCTTATCAGAGCAAGGAGGACTACGAGAAAGCCATTGAATGTTACAAGAAGTCAATCGAAGAGAACATCGCTCATGAGGGTTCATTGTATGAACTGGCTTATTGCCTGGACATTGTAGGAGAACTCGAGAACAGTCTCTCCTACTACAGGAAGTTCATTGACGAAGATCCTTTCTCGGCCGCGGCGTGGTACAACCTTGGCATTGTCTGCAATAAGCTGGACCGCTACGACGAAGCTATAGAGGCTTATGAGTTCGCCATCGCCCTTGATGAGAACTTTGCTTCAGCCTGGTTCAACATGGGCAACTCCTTCATGAACAAGCAAGAGTACCAGAAGGCGCTCGACATGTTCAAGAAGACCATTGACATCGAGGGGCCAAGTCCTGAAGTGTATTGCTGTATGGGAGCGGCTTATGAGGGACTGGAGCAATACGATCAGGGATTGAAATATTTCCAGAAGGCCACAAAACTTGATGGCATGTACGACGAGGCCTGGTTCGGTGCCGGGAGTTGTCTCGAGAAGCAGGAGAAGTGGTACCAGGCCCTGCACTTTTTCAACAAGGCAGTAAAGCTGAATTCACAAAATGCAGATTACTGGAAGGCGGCTGCCCATGCTGAATTCAAGATCGGAAACACAATCTCGAGCATCAGTGCTTACGAGGAAGCAAGTCACCTGGGTCCGCAGGACAAGGAGGTGTGGCTCAACTGGTCATTCATCTATTATGACCGCGGAGAATATGACAAAGCCGTTGAAGTCCTGCTGCAGGGTTTGGGTGAATTGCCTGACGAGCCGGAGTTCTTTTACCGTATTGCCGTATACCTCATTGAAGGAGGCCGGTTCCGGGAAGCGTTCAATTATCTGGAAAATGGGTTAATTTTGAACTTTGAAGGACATACCGTCCTCTTTGACTTCTTTCAAAAGCCGGAAACACAAAAGGCATTGTACAAAATCATTGATCAGTTTAGAAAGGACAATCTCTCATGAATTATACCTTAAAGAATCTTCCTGAGCGAACGACCAAGCCCAGGCAAATAGGTTTTACCATGGCCATGGACAAGGGCCTGAGTGTCAGGCAGGCAGAGGACTTTGTAAGCATGTGCGGCGATCACGTGGACATCGTGAAACTCGGCTGGGCCACCTCATACGTGACCCCCAATCTGAAGGACAAGCTGAAAGTCTATCAGGACGCCGGCATTCCCTGCTATTTCGGAGGAACGCTCTTCGAGGCCTTTATCATCAGGGATCAGTTTGATGACTATCGCCGCATTCTGGACAAGTACGGGCTGCAGTTCGCCGAGGTCTCGGATGGCTCCATTGATCTGGATCACGACAAGAAATGCGACTTTATCCAGAAGCTCACCACCCAGGTGACCGTACTTTCAGAAGTGGGTTCCAAGGATGCAGATAAGATCATTCCCCCCTACCTGTGGATCGAGTTGATGCAGAAGGAGCTCGAGGCCGGGGCATGGAAAGTGATCGGCGAAGCACGCGAAAGCGGAAATGTGGGTCTCTTCCGCTCCACCGGTGAGGTTCGTTCCGGACTTGTTCAGGAAATTCTCACGAAAATACCCTTTGAAAAAATCATCTGGGAAGCTCCTCAGAAAGCACAGCAGGTATGGTTTATCAAGCTGCTTGGCGCGAATGTAAACCTCGGGAATATTGCCCCTGAAGAGGTCATCCCGCTGGAAACCATCCGCCTTGGATTGAGAGGCGACACCTTCCTCCACTTCCTGGGAATGGAGCGGGCGAAGACCAATACTGCTCCTCCTTTCAAGGTTGATTAGCCGGTAACTCCCGGCCGTCATGACCAATGATGTTTAAAGGAATTTGACTTGAGAAGACCAAAAGACTATCTGCTGTTATACCTCAAAGGTGTGAGCATGGGTGGCGCAGACGTCATCCCGGGCGTATCCGGCGGAACAGTCGCATTCATCACCGGCATCTACGAAGAACTGATCTATTCCATCAAGTCCATTGACCTGGATTCAGCCAGGCTTGTGCTTTCATTTCGCATCGCAGAATTCTGGAAACGGATCAACGGAAGCTTTCTGATCACCGTGCTGGCAGGAATTCTTACGAGCCTGCTGTCGCTGTCGAAACTGATGACCTACCTGCTCGAACACTATCCGATCCCGGTTTGGTCATTCTTCTTTGGATTGATCCTCGTCTCATCGCCTCTTATACTCCGCGACATCCGGAAGTGGAATCTGTTTACCGTAGCAAGTTTCCTCGCCGGTATCGGGATAGCTTATGCCATCACGATACTTTCTCCGACGGAGACGCCCACTAATCTTCTATTTATCTTCTTCTGCGGTGCGCTGGCAATATGTGCCATGATATTGCCAGGTATTTCAGGAGCTTTTGTTTTGCTGCTGATCGGCAAATATGAATATATGATAAGGGCCCTGATTGAGTTCAACCTTCCCGTGATCGCAGTATTCGCTATTGGCTGCTTTCTGGGTCTGGTGGGATTCTCTCACGTCCTTACATGGATTCTTCATCATTTCCGGTACCCTACCCTCGCCTTGTTGGCAGGTTTCATGATAGGGTCCCTCAATAAAGTCTGGCCGTGGAAAGAAGTAGTTGCCTTTCGAATCAACCAGGAAGGAATGCAGGTGCCTGCCTTTGACAGAAGCGTGCTGCCAGGCCACTACCTTCAGGTGACAGGTAACGACCCGCAGCTATTTCATGCCATTCTTTTTGCAGCCTTTGGTGTGCTGCTCGTGGTGGCCATTGAGAAAACAGCCGCCTACCTCAAATCAAAAAACTAAGAAAATGGAAAAGAAATTCGGATTGATAGGCCTCACAGTATCTCATTCGTTCTCCAAGGCATACTTTGATGAGAAATTCTTCCGTGAAGGGCTCCGGGACTATCATTACGACCTTTATCCGCTCAAGAACATTGATGAACTCCAGAAACTGCTGAAAGAGACTCCTGAACTTTGCGGCCTGAATGTGACCATCCCCTACAAGGAAAAGGTGATGCGCTTCTTGAACGACATCGATCCTTCTGCAAAAAAGATTGGCGCTGTTAACGTTATCAAAATCAGCGGTGACCAGTTGAAGGGTTACAATACCGACAGCGACGCTTTTCTGGAGTCTGTACAGAAATGGTTCCCGAACAAGGCCGGTTCAAAGGCACTGATCCTCGGTTCAGGCGGCAGTTCCAAAGCAGTGCGGGTGGCACTGGACAATCTTCATATCGAACACGAGGTGGTTTCCCGTGAGAAGGCTACCGGCAAGTTCACGTATGAGGATCTGGACAACAACCCCGCCATCATCAAGCAACATAATCTCATCATCAACACCACGCCGCTGGGAATGTCGCCAAACACCAACTCGTGGCCGCCTATCGACTACGAACAACTTGGACCTGAGCACTTTGTATATGACCTGATTTATAATCCGGCACGCACCTTATTCCTTCAGAAGGCTGAGATGAGGGGGTCCACGATCAAGAATGGACTGGAAATGCTTCATATCCAGGCAGAGAAATCCTGGGCGATCTGGAATTCCTGACCCCGGAACCGCAACGGGGCCACATACGTTTGAGTATTTTGTACCTAATACGATCGCCCCTTGAAGTTTAACCTTGAAAGTGAATTTGAACCGACCGGTGACCAACCGGAAGCTATCCGCAAACTTGTTCGCGGGCTTGAAGAAGGTGAAGCGCATCAGACGCTCCTTGGGGTAACAGGGTCAGGAAAGACTTTCACGATGGCCAATGTCATCGCCCAGGTCAACCGCCCCACACTGATCCTCAGCCACAATAAGACGCTGGCCGCCCAGTTGTACGGAGAATTCAAGCAATTCTTTCCGCACAATGCTGTCGAATACTTTATATCCTACTACGATTATTATCAGCCCGAGGCCTATATCCCCACTTCCAATCTCTACATTGAAAAGGATCTTTCTATCAACGAGGAAATCGAAAAGCTTCGCCTGAGCGCCACATCTTCATTGCTGACCGGTCGGCGGGACATTGTTGTCGTCGCCTCGGTTTCCTGCATTTACGGCATCGGGAATCCGGAGGAGTTCGGAAAGAACCGTATCCAGTTGAAGGTGGGTGAGGTACTGGCACGCAACCGGTTGCTGTTCGCTCTTGTCGATATACTGTACAGCCGGACAGAAGTGGATTTTAGGAGGAGCACCTTTCGTGTAAAGGGTGATACGGTTGATGTCTTTCTTGCTTATGCCGACTACGCAGTGCGTATCTATTTCTTCGGAGACGAGATTGAAGCCATCCAGCGTATCGATCCGAAGACCGGAAAAAAGATCTCCGATGAAGAGATGATTACCATCTTCCCTGCCAATCTGTTCGTAACCGGCAAGGAGCTCCTGAACCTGGCCATCCGTGAAATCCAGGACGACCTTGTTCTTCAGGTTGAGATGTTTGAATCAGAAAAGCGCCATCTCGAAGCCAAACGGCTAAAGGAACGTACCGAATTCGACCTGGAGATGATGCGCGAATTGGGCTATTGCAGTGGCATCGAGAATTACTCAAGGTATTTTGACCGGCGCAAAGCGGGAGCGCGCCCCTTCTGTCTGCTAGACTATTTCCCGGACGATTACCTGCTGATTATCGACGAGAGTCATGTTACAGTACCACAGGTAAGGGCCATGTGGGGAGGTGACCGCAGCCGCAAGGTGAACCTCGTGGATTACGGATTCCGTCTTCCTGCCGCGCTGGACAACCGTCCGCTCACGTTCAACGAGTTCGAGGCACTGCTGAACCAGGTGGTATATGTAAGTGCAACTCCGGGAGAATACGAATTGCGCAAGTCGGAAGGTGTTGTCGTGGAGCAATTGATCCGGCCTACAGGACTTCTGGACCCGAAAATAGACGTGCGTCCCAGCAAGAACCAGATTGACGATCTTCTGGAGGAAATTGATGAGCAGGTCAAGAAGAAAGAGAGAGTGCTGGTAACAACGCTCACCAAGCGGATGGCTGAGGAACTGACCAAGTACCTTGAACGTGCTTCGGTGAAATGCCGTTATATCCACTCTGAAGTGACCACACTGGACCGTGTGGAGATTCTCCGCGATCTCCGTCTTGGCGTGTTCGATGTGCTGGTAGGTGTCAATCTGCTGCGCGAAGGTCTCGACTTGCCGGAAGTGTCGCTGGTGGCTATTATGGACGCCGACAAGGAAGGCTTCCTGCGGAACCAGCGCTCCTTGGTGCAGACCATCGGCCGGGCTGCAAGGAACGTAAACGGAAGGGTGATTATGTATGCGGATACTATTACGGAGTCCATGGAGCTTGCAATAGATGAGACAAACCGGAGAAGGAAAGTGCAGCAGGACTACAATGAAGCACACGGAATCAAACCGCAGACCATCATCCGTTCTAAAGAATCCATCTTGGGCCAGACCAAGGTAGCCGACTCAAAGAAGTCTGCACGGAAGTATTATATTGAAGACGAGGAAAAGTCGCTGGCGGCTGATCCTGTGATGACTTACCTCAGCAAGGAGGAGCTGACCACGATGGCGGACCGTACCCGCAAAGCCATGGAAAAGGCTGCCAAGGAGCTGGAATTCATGGAGGCGGCACGTCTGAGAGATGAGTACCTCGCCATACAAAAACTGATAGAAACCAAGACGTAGGACAAAGGTTATTCGTTACTGTTACAAGATTGTGATTATGAAAGCAAGCAAGATTCTGATCTTAGTTGGGTGCGTGATGATGGGTTTGACGGCAAGAGCTCAGAGTACCAATGATTTTCTTATTGCCGGCGGTTTGGACCTTTTCAAGACGGACAACACTAAACTTTTCGACAAGGCACAGGTGGCATTTGAGGTAAACTACTTTCTTCAGCGTCACTTCTCCGTAAGCGGGGGCGCTGAACTCTGGACACGCGGCAAGAATTCATTTGCGATGGGGGTTCGCTATTATCCCATGGATAATTTCTTTGTTCGCTTCAGGGGGTTGATAGGTGGCAATGATGTTGCCCTGGGTGCCGGTTATTCCTATCCGCTGAGCAAGAGTTGGAGAGTGGAGGGAATGGGAGATCTTTATTTTGCAAGGCCTGACTTTGCCATCCGTGGAGGCGTGAGTTATGTGATTAACTATGTCACATTAAAGTAGCGCAATCCAAAGAGGTAAGCTTACAAGGCCTGATAAAATAGAAAAGAGCCCCGGGTAGGGCTCTTTATCTTCTTAAGTTCTTGAACTGGTTGATCGTTAGGATGCGAATCTCTTTGCAGCCTCATTCCAGTTAACAAGGTTCCACCAGGCGCTGCAGTAATCGGGACGGCGGTTTTGATAATGCAGGTAGTATGCATGCTCCCATACATCGAGGCCCAATACAGGCTTACCCTTCACTTCCGCAATGTCCATAAGCGGATTATCCTGGTTTGGCGTGGACGAAATTACCAGCTTACCTGCTGAATCTTTGATCAGCCAGGCCCAGCCTGAGCCAAATCGACCCACGGCTGCTGCATTGAATTTCGTCTTGAACTCCTCAAAGTTGCCAAAGGCTGCATTGATCGCGTCAGCCAGGGCTCCTGTGGGTGCACCACCTGCATTTGGTGCCATTAAGGTCCAGAACAAACTGTGATTGTAGTGTCCGCCTCCATTATTGCGAACGGCCACAGGATACTTGGAAATATTCTTGCAGATTTCCTCAATGCTGAGGCTTTCTTCCGGCTTTCCGGCGATGGCATTGTTCAGGTTCGTTACGTAGGCGTTATGATGCTTGCCATGGTGGATTTCCATCGTGCGGGCGTCAATATGCGGCTCGAGGGCATTGGTGGGGTATGGTAAGGCAGGAAGTGTAAAGGCCATAGTCGTATTATGTTTGGTTGATGATGAACTAACAATCAAATATCCATGACGGTTCGGTAATATACAAGGTGTTGCAGACAGGTGGTTTTATCAGCTTCCGGCTAATTCCCCCAAGGTTTTGATTGCCTGTTCCACGCGATCGTTAAACGGCAATCCAAAGCTGATCCTGAAGCAATTCTCATAACGTCCCTGTGACGAGAAGATTTGTCCAGGCGCAATGCCGATCCCGTGTTTCAGGGCGCGTTTATGCAACTTGTAAGCATCGACCTTCTTATCCAATTCCAGCCATAGCACAAATCCGCCCTGAGGCCTTGTTACACGGGTGTCTTCGGGAAAATACTCCGAAATGGCCTGCAGGTAGCGCAGGCATTGTGTGTGAAGCGCCTTCCGAAGATGGCGGAGATGGAGTTCATAGCGCCCATTCTCCAGAAAATCAGCGATGGCAGCTTGTGAGAGCGTATTGGTTGCGACGCTGTTCATTCTTTTCAGGCGGATCACATCCTCCTTGTACTTGCCCGGCACTGCCCAGCCAATTCGGTAACCGGGTGCCAGTGATTTCGATACCGATCCGCACTGGATTACCATACCTTTCCTGTCAAAGGACTTGCAGGTACGTGGCCTTGTCTTTCCAAAATACAATTCCCCGTAGATATCATCTTCAATAAGCGGAATCTTATGGAAGGTCACCAGGTCGACCAGCTTCTTCTTCTTTTCATCCGGTAGGCAGCTTCCCATCGGATTGTTGAAGTTCGGGACAAACAGGCAGGCGTTGATGTTGAACTTCCGGATGGATTGATCCAGACAATCGAGATCAATGCCCTTTTCAGGATCATTGGGAATTTCCACCACTTTCAATCCCAGGCTTTCCATCACCTGAAAGACACCAAAATAAGTCGGGCTTTCAATGGCGACAGCATCTCCGGGGCGGGTCACAGCCTTGAGGCTAAGAGAGAGGGCTTCCATGCATCCGGCTGTTACCACAACGTCATCCTCAGTGAGCGTTCCTCCCCAGTTGAAGGACTGTCTGGCAATCTGTTTCCTCAGCTTCACGTTCCCCTGTACATGCTCATATCCAAGACAGCAATCCCTGGAATTTCTCAAGGCCTGAACAACAGCCTTGTTCAATTTAGCTGCAGGCAACAGCTCCGGAGCTGGAGCTCCCAATGAAAGGTTTATGAGCTTGTCGGATCGCAGATCACTGTAGACACTTGCAATCATGTCATCGACACTTACTGGCACAGCCTCGGCGGACGGCTCACAGGTGGAAGGTATTTCAAGTGTGTGTTTTGGAGAAAACTTCACATAGTACCCTGACTGTGGCCTGGCTTCCACAAGCCCTTTGCTCTCCAGATGATAATAGGCTTGAAAAGCCGTGCTCAGGCTGATGCCCTGCTCCTTGCTCAGCGCACGTACAGACAGCAACTTGTCGCCAACTTTCAGCACCTCACGCTCAATCATGCGCTCGATGCGGTCAGCCACTTCCTGATAAAGGTGGTCCACCGGTGCCTCTTCTACTCTCGACATAACTGATATGGTCCAAATAATTAAAACTGAAACTGTTTACCAGACGTATAAAGGTAAACTTTTACACGAAAATTCAACTGCCAGGTTTCAACAAGAATCGGGTTGGGTTGCAGACCAGGTCACAGGATTTTTGTGTCACCGAAAGAACAAAAATGAAAGCGACCGTATTGATTTTGGCTCTTACTTCCACCCTTTCAATCGCAGGAGGAAAGCCTGATTCAGCCAAGGCCATACCTTCTCCACCCGGCTATCATTTGAAACTGGTGGCAAGAATGCACTCCATGGGCATGTTCACGTATGGCGGATTCGTAGCCAGCGATTATGCGGCCACCGATATAAACATTACTTATGATCGCAGGTCATGGGGGGTAATGTTTTTCAAGGCCGCAGATATATATGATCATCAATCCCTCAACAACTTCTCGCTCGTACTCCTGTATCATACATTTCATTTAGGAAAAAGGCTTTCTTTTACTCCATATGCAGGGTTTTCCGCAGAACAGTGCCATCAGATAGCTGACAAGGGCTCTGATGCAACCATGGTCTTCACCACATCCTGGAAACCTACCCAGAGACTGACGCTGGACCACAGCGCCATGGTGTCAAACCTGGCACTGGAAAGAAATCACATGGATTGGACCAATCGATTTAGGCTCTTATATGCCGGCAGGCACGTGGATGCAGGAATTATGCTCTGGCATAATAACAGGGTCTTTGATCCCGTAAACTATATGTCCACCGGCTTTAACCTTGCATGGTCACGCATACCGGTGGCTCCGAGGGTAATGCTTAGTACAGGGATTACCGCACTCTGGACTGTACAGTCATCTGATGAAGTGCATATTCCGACCAGGCATGGGATGATGTTTTCTATAGCCTGCATATTTGACGGATCTCCCTTAAAGTGATATGGTTAACATTCTTAAAACTGAAACTGTTTTTAATACGTATAACTAAGCAAAATTTGCAGCGCATTGTTTTCCGATGAGAAAGAACAGAATGTTATTAATGGCACTTGTGGTGCTGATCGGATTGATTGCGCTGGTTATCCAATACCAGTGGTTATGAAAACGATTGTTTCCTTACATGCAGCTTCTGTATTGCAGCGCACCGGGAGTGTGATGCGTGCCACCCTTTTCAGCATGCTGAGAAAAAAGTGGCATTCTGGAATTCCTTACGGAGCTAATCTTTGGAAATTCTAACTTGGATGCCGTGAAGAAAGACGGACTGATTCTGGCCTACGTCGCGCTTGCGGCAGTGTGCGTGATTTGGGGTACTACTTACCTGGCTATACGCCTGGGGGTAACCCAGTTCCCACCCTTCCTTTTTTCAGGCATCCGTTTCATTCTGGCGGGTCCGCTCCTGCTTGCGATCCTGGCTGCCACAGGCCATTTCAAGATGCCGGACCGCAGAACACTGATTCAACAGGCTTTTGCAGGAATACTTATGTGTTCCTTCGGTGTCGGTGTGGTTGGATGGGGGGAACTTCAGGTCTCTTCAGGACTTGCAGCTATCATCTGCTCGGTGATGCCGGTGTGGGTCATCCTTATCAATTTGTTATGGTCCACAGATGACAGGCCTACCCTTCCTATTGTATTGGGATTGTTAACCGGCCTGGCCGGTATTCTGCTCATTTTTAGTGAACACCTGGGAGAATTTGGTTCCGGCCAATACACTATCTCCATCATACTCACATTCCTGGCCAACATCAGCTGGGCATTCGGGAGTGTGTGGCTCAAGAGAAATAGCAAGGTTGGTGATCCCTTCCTCAATGCCGGACTCCAAATGACAGCCGGGGGTATCTTCCTTCTGCCCATGAGCCTGGTTTTCGATGATTACAGCGGACTGCACTGGTCTGCCGATATGGCCTGGCCCCTCATCTACCTCATTCTCATCGGATCTGTTGGTGCCTACACCTGCTATTCCTACGCGATCAAGAAATTGCCCATGACCATTGTTTCAATCTACGCATATATCAATCCCATTGTGGCGGTACTGCTTGGATGGTTGATACTTGGGGAAAAGCTGAATGCAAGGATTGGAACAGGTATCCTGGTGACCGTACTGGGCATCTATATCGTCAACAGGGGATATCAGCTTCGCGATTTATGGAAAGCACAATGGCACAGAATCAAGAGTGTGCTGAACCTTGAGGCCTAGCAAGAGTCGATACTCAAGGAACTGTATCGCCGGAGTCCACAAAGATTGAATCGGAATTTTGAACGATACGAGAATGACCCATCGCTATTCGGCAACCATCACCTGGACAGGAAACCGAGGAACAGGAACTTCCGCCTACACGGCTTATGACAGGTACCACATCATTTCCATAGCCGGCAAGCCGGACATTTTAGGGTCGTCCGATCCTGCATTCCGGGGTGATCCTGCCAGGCATAATCCTGAAGATAGTTTTGTAGCCTCATTGTCAGCTTGTCACATGCTTTGGTATCTTCATCTCTGCGCCGTCAACCATGTAACGGTTGAATCTTACCTTGATCGCGCGGAGGGAATAATGGTCGAACACAAAGATGGCAGTGGAGAATTCACAGAAGTCATTCTTCATCCTGAAGTCGTTGTCAGAGACGCTGCCATGATGGCCAGGGCAGTTACGCTCCATGATGATGCAAAAAAAATGTGTTTCCTGTCACGTTCGGTAAACTTTCCCGTTCATCATCAACCCGTAATTAAATTACTTCACCCATGAGCTCATTGGCATGGTTTGCACGCGAGCTGACGTTCGGAAAGCCCGCCGAGCTGCTCCCCTTCTTCCTGGAACGACTCTCTGGAACCCCTGTCCGGATTGACCATAAAGTTAAAGGCTTTGCCGAAGATCAACTGGGAACACGTCTGGACGGAAAATGGTCGGTGAAAGAACATATAGGACATCTCGCTGAAGTGGACCAGATTGCGAACCGCCGAATTGACGAAATGCTGGCAGGGAAGGAAGTCATGTCACCTGCAGTTTTTGAGCCTCAGGATTACACTTCATGGCCTGTCCTGCAAGTGATTGATTTCTTTGCTGATGGAAGGCAGAAGAATATTGGCAAATATGAGTCGATCGCCAAAGAAAAACTGCTAAGTCACTCCCTGCATCCCCGGCTGAAACTGGATATGACGCCAGTTGATCTTGCGTGGTTCGATGCAGAACATGATGACCATCACCTTTTAAAAATGTCTGAAATCATCGGCAAACTGCGGTCTATTTCGCAACTTGATAACGGCCAAGGAACTACTCTGCCCATTAAGTAGATTTGTAACCGACAGTCCAATTGAATCACACACATAATTCTTAACGCTTTTTATGGAAACCATGACTTCTCCCATCGTGATTGAGCGAACCGGAAATTCCCGGCTTCGCGAAATCGACTTCAACAATCTTGAATTCGGGAAACACATTTCTGATCATATGATAGTTGCCGATTGGAATAAGGGCAACTGGAGTGAGCCGAAGGTGGTTCCCTATGGAGAGCTCAGAATGTCGCCTTCCATACTTGCATTGCACTACGGCCAGGCCGTTTTTGAAGGGATGAAGGCTTTCCATATGAAAGACGGCACTATTAACATCTTCAGGCCGCAGAAGCACCATGACAGGTTTAACAAATCGCTGGTAAGAATGTGCATGCCTACCATACCTTATGAAATGTTCATGATGTCGCTTCGGGCGCTTATTGAAGTTGATAAAGATTGGGTGCCAACAGGTGAGGGAAGTGCACTTTATATCCGTCCACTGGTTTTTGCATCTGAGGCTCGGCTCGGAGTAAAAGTCTCAGATCAATACAAGTTTGTTATTCTGACCAGTCCGGTTGGCCCGTACTACAGCAAGCCATTACGCCTGAAAATTGAAGAGCACTTTACCAGAACTGCAGAAGGCGGAACAGGGTTTGCAAAATGTGCCGGCAACTACGGTGGGGCGTTCTACCCTACTCAACTGGCGAAACAGGAAGGATTTGACCAAGTGCTCTGGACAGATCACAAGGAGCATCAGTACGTGGATGAGGTTGGAATGATGAACGTCATGTTTGTTATTGACGGCACCCTGGTCACCCCGGAACTCAACTCTGCCATACTCGACGGAGTAACCCGTGATTCCATCCTGAAAATCGCAAGGGAAATGGGATTGAAAGTGGAGGAACGGCGCGTAAGTCTCGACGAGCTTGAGCAGGCATTTATCAGCAAGTCCATTACAGAAGCTTTCGGGGCAGGAACCGCGGCAGTGGTTGCACCTGTCGCCATCGTAAACTTCCATGGAACGGATCATCATCTTCCTCCGATTGATGCAAGCAGCATCCAATTGAAAATGAAGCATGCCTTGCTCGAGATCAGAACAGGGGCAAAGCCGGATACTCATGGCTGGAACTGCATTGTAAGGGTTTAGGCTAAATGAAGGCGGTCGTATTCAGGGGCAAGGATCAACCTTTGCAGGTGGAGGATTTCCCTAAACCAAAGGCAGTTAAGGACCAGGTACTGATCCACATTAAACATGCGGCCCTCAACCACCGTGACCTTTGGGTCACGTCCGAGCAGGCCAAAGTGCCCGGCGGAGCAGTCATCCTGGGCTCTGACGGCTGCGGCGTCATCGAAGATGTGGGCGAAGATGCTGATCCGATGCTTATTGGTTCGGAGGTTGTCATCCTGCCCAGCCTGGACTGGGGTCAGCAGCCGCATGTTCAGGGTGATAGCTACAGGATACTGGGATATCCCGACCATGGCACCTTTGCCGAGTATCTCGCCATCAGCAAGAAATACGTGTTCGAAAAGCCGGAACACTTATCATTCGCAGAGTCTGCTGCGGTACCACTTTCCGGACTTACGGCATACCGTGCCCTGTTTACCAAAGCCAGGCTTCGCAACAATGAGCGGGTGCTGATAACCGGCATTGGGGGCGGCGCTGCACTATGGGCCCTTCAACTTGCTTTGTCGTACCAGGCCAGGGTCTCAGTCACTTCAGGCTCTGAAGAAAAATTAAAGAAGGTTGCAGGCCTGGGTGCAGTGAAGACCTATAATTACCGTGATCCGGACTGGGCTACAAAGGCCCAAAAGGACAGTGGTGGATTTGATGTCATTATTGACAGTGCCGGCGGAGATTCATTTGGCAAACTCATCGATCTGGCCGTACCCGGTGGAAGAATCATCAACTTCGGCCGTACTTCAGGGACAGAGGCACAGATCAACATTCGCAATCTGTACTGGAAACAGTTGTCTGTTTTCGGAACTACAATGGGAACGAGGGATGAGTTTCTTTCACTCATTGAAATGCTGGAGGCCCGCAAGATCAAACCGGTGGTAGATACATCCTTTGCGCTGAACGATGTTGCTCAAGCTTTCAGGCGCATGCAGGAAGGAAGTCAGTTCGGAAAAATTATCCTCAATCTATAAACATGAGTGAACCCACTTCGTCATTCCCGGTAACGGACAAAACAAAGATCACGCGGTTGCCCAAGCGCGGATCTTATGACAAGGCTACCATTTATTCCATCCTGGATGAGGCCTTATTCTGCACATTGGCCTATGCAGTTGATCAGCAGGCATATCAGATTCCTACAGGTTTCTGCCGCATCGATGATCACATCTACATTCACGGAAGTGTAGGCAGCCATTACATGCGTGCCCTGGCGACCGGCAATATTCCGGCATGCGTCAGTGCCACTTTGCTGGACGGCATTGTTCTGGCGCGGTCAGCTTTTCATCATTCCGTCAACTACCGGTCTGTAGTATTTTTTGGCAAAGTTTCGAAGGTGACAGACAAGGATCTTCTCTATAAGGCACTTGAGCTCTTCACCAATAAGATGTGTCCTGGTCGCTGGGACGATGTACGCCTTCCTACAGACAATGAATGGAAAGAGACCATGCTACTGTCCTTGTCAATCGATGAAGCTTCAGCCAAAATAAGAACCGGCGGTCCGAAGGATGATGCAGAGGACTATGCGCTTGACATCTGGGCCGGAGTACAGCCGATCAGGTTGACGCGAATGACTCCCGAAAAGGACGAGTTGCTGAAGCCCGGCATTGCATTGCCCCCCTACCTCCGGTAATGCGTTCTCGTCCGATATAATGGTCAATCCTGGAAATAAGGTTATCTTTGCGGGAAATTTTCCCTGAGGGCCTCAAAACACAGGTTTTGGCGAACTCTCTGGCCCGCTCAGGGGTTATCAAGGCGTATTTTCAACTTAATAATTCATACATGGGCAGACCTCCAGTTTTACCGAAAAAGAAGAAGGACGGCTATTACATTGAAATCCGCAACAAAGGCGCGAAATCAGGCACTATCATTATTCGCGATTCTGAGCAGGCCATGATGCAGGCCGCCAGGCAGTATCAGACCACCAAAGACGTCATCATTCTCGGTAAGCATGAGAATGGAAAGCGTGTTGAGGAAGGAAAGAAGAAGGTGAAAGCCTGATCTCCCCTCAGAACGGCAGATCATCCGTTCCTTGCTGGTTCGAAACAAATGGCTCGTCCCCGATAGGATCTGTCGATTGCGCAGATGTCGCGGACGGGCCGTTCTTTTCAAGTTTCCATGCTCGGGCCTCTGTATACCAGCGACCGTTGTATTCCCGGCTTTCAATATCCAGTGAAGCCGTCACCACATCGCCCACACTGATCTTGTATTGGTCGATCTTGTCGCCCCATACTGACAAGCAAACTTTTTTCGGGTATTGTGCCTGGGTCTCGAGGATAAACTCCTGTTTCTTCCACTGACCCTTTTTTCCCATTCCGGATTGCAGCGGGAGAAGCTGCAATACTTTGCCTTTCAATTCCATGCTCATGTTGCAATGTTACCGCTTTTCCCGGATCGATTGGAAAAAACGATCGATGATTTCCTTGCTTTCTTCCTTACAAATTCCGGTAAGAATTTCCGTACGGGGATGAAGCAGCGGGTTGGAGACAAGGGTGAATCCGCGCTGAATATCTGCTGCGCCGTAGACGAGTCGCTGCAGCTGAACCCAGTGCAGCGCTCCCGCACACATCACACAGGGCTCCAATGTAACGTAAAGGGTGCATTCATCAAGATATTTCGATCCCAGATAGTGAGCTGCGGCTGTGGACGCAATCATTTCAGCATGCGCCGTTGCATCGGTAAGACGCTCTGTCTGATTATGAGCACGTGCAATAATTTTGTTCTTGCACACCATCACGGCCCCGACGGGAACTTCACCCTCCTCAAAGGCCTTGTACGCCTCTTTCAACGCCTCCTTCATGAAGTACTCATGAGAACCAAAAGCCGGAGCAGTCTGCATTAACCTCTGACCTTAATGCTCTTCATAATATCCTTTGCAATGGGTTGCCAATCCTGGCGGAGGTCCCTCGGACAACTGAAGGTGAATACAAGCGTCTTTTCCTGCGTAACCAGATACTGAATGTAAGTGTATTTCATGATTGGATCCTGGTATCCCTGACGTTTGTTGTCGCCATTGATCCTGGATTCAAATTCAAAGTAGATGAACTTCTTTTTGTGAAGCGGCTGGATACCCTCCGAAATGAAATCGATACGGTCATACATGTTTTGAAGGCTTGCCTTGAAAAAACCTTTTGCCATTTCCACGTTGGCGTCGGGCCAACTCGTGGCAGAGATATTGACGCTGAAATCCACCACGCGATCCTGATTCGTAAAGGCCCCCAGCGGTGCCCTTACCGATGGGTAGCGTTGTGCGATGTCTTCAGGTGTCATTGGTATTAATTCAGCGGGAAGGGAGACGAAGATGCCATCCGCCACTTTGGTTTTCACCATCGAATCCGGTGAAAATCCCATCACCACCGAAATCAGTGCAAAGAGCAACACATTCCTCATGGAAATCATAACGATAAAGGGGCGGCTTTATTAACTTGCGCGCCCAAAATTAACAAATCAAATGCTCCGGACACATACCTGCGGCGAACTGAGGATTGAGGATATCAACAAGAAAGTGACCCTGACCGGCTGGGTGCAGCGCCTCAGGGACAAAGGCAGTTTGCTGTGGATAGACCTGCGGGATCGCTACGGGATTACGCAGCTGTTCCTGGAAGAAGGAAAGTCTGATGCAGCACTCATACTTGCTGCCCGTCAATTGGGTCGCGAGTTTGTCATTCGGGCAACCGGAACCGTATCCGAGCGCATTTCCAAGAATGACAAAATAGCGACCGGTGCGATTGAAGTTAAATTGGAAGGGCTGGAAGTGCTGAACAGTTCAAAACTTCCACCCTTCACCATTGAAGATGATACGGATGGCGGGGAAGATCTGCGCATGAAATACCGTTACCTCGATCTGCGCCGCAATCCTGTCAGGGAAAGTCTTCAACTGCGACACAAGGTAGCCCAGCAGACACGGATATACATGGACAGTCTCAACTTCATTGAAGTGGAGACACCGGTATTGATCAAATCCACACCTGAAGGCGCCAGGGATTTTGTTGTGCCCTCCCGAATTCATCACGGTGAGTTCTATGCACTCCCGCAGTCTCCCCAAACCTTCAAGCAATTGCTGATGGTTTCAGGGTTTGATAAGTATTACCAAATTGTAAAATGTTTCAGGGATGAAGATTTACGCGCCGACCGGCAGCCAGAATTCACCCAAATTGACTGTGAGATGTCATTCATCACCCAGGAAGACATTTTCAACACGTTCGAGGGGCTAATCCGTCACCTTTTCAAGACAGTCAAGGGAATCGAAATTCCCGTCATGCCCCGTATGAACTACGCCGAAGCCATGAAGAATTACGGGTCTGATAAACCCGACATGCGCTTCGAGATGAAGTTTGTAGAGTTTAATGATGTCGTCGTTGGAAAAGGGTTCCAGGTATTTGATCAGGCGGAACTTGTCGTTGGAATCGTGGCAACCGGGTGCGCAGGCTATACCAGGAAGCAGATCGACGAGCTGACAGAATTTGTCAAACGTCCGCAAATCGGAGCCAAAGGTCTGGTATGGATGCGTTATGAAGCAGGTGGTGCCCTCAAGTCTTCGGTGGACAAATTCTACCAGGAGGATGATCTCAGGAAAATTGCCGCCACCGCGCAGGCTAAGCCCGGTGACCTCATCCTGATTCTGGCTGGGCCAGCTGACCCCACACGCAAAGCGCTGAGCGAGCTAAGGCTGCTTGTGGGCGGACAACTCGGCTTGAGGGATAAGAACAAATTCTCAGCGCTCTGGGTAGTTGATTTTCCTTTGCTGGAGTGGAATGAAGAAACCAATCGTTACCATGCCATGCACCATCCTTTCACCTCGCCCAAGCGGGAAGATATTCCGTTGCTGGATACAGACCCCGGAAAAGTGAGAGCCAATGCCTACGACATGGTGTTGAATGGAACTGAGATCGGTGGTGGCTCCATACGGATTCATGACCGCCCCACTCAGCAAAAGATGTTCACTATGCTGGGTTTTACAGAAGACGAGGCCAAACGGCAATTTGGATTCCTGATGGACGCCTTTGAATACGGCGCACCCCCCCACGGAGGTATTGCCTTCGGGTTCGACAGGCTTTGCTCACTCTTTGGTGGAGCTGACTCCATCCGGGACTTTATTGCATTCCCCAAAAACAATGCTGGCCGGGATACGATGATTGATACTCCCGCAACGATTTCCACGGAACAGCTCAAGGAATTGGGTATCGCCATCAAGGGATAAGCTGCGGCCAAGAGTGCAGGCATTGAGGAAGATCACAACCGAATCGTTATCTTCAAGATACCGAACCTGACGGGCAATGAAAAAGATACTATTCGTCTTCCTGGGCCTTATCATTTTATCCTGCGCGAATAAGTCTGATGAATTGAAACAGCAAGGCATGGCCATGCTGGATGCCAAGGACTATAAGGGCGCCATTCAAAAATTTGATTCGGCAATCTCTCTTGACGACACCAATATCGATGCCTATTTCAACCGTGGAAATGCAAAATATGATCTCGATGATTATGCCGGCTCAATCTCCGATTACAGCAAAGCCATTTCCCTGGGATCAAAAGAAACCCTGCCTGCCATTGTTTACCTCAACCGAGGTGACGCCTTTCGCATGTCAGACCGCAACGAGGAGGCCGTGAAGGACTATACTACCGCCCTGGATATAAGAAAAGACTATGACAGTGCGTTGATCGGAAGAGGGCTTGCTTATCTGGACATAAAGGACTTTGACAAGGCCAAGGCTGATTTTGAACTTTCCCTTCGAATTGATTCCCTCAATGCACTCCCCCATTTTGGCCTGGGGGAAATTTCTTACGAGCAAGGGGACTTTGATCAGGCAGTGCATGAATACGGCAGGGCCATGCAACTGGACCCCGCCAAGTCAGGCTTTGTGATCGACAGGGGTGATGCGTATTATCAGATGGAGAAATTTAATGAGGCTATTGCGGATTATACCAAAGCTATAGAACTGGATCCCTCAAGAGCCTCCTCATACGTATTGAGAGGAGACGCCCTTGATGACAGCGGCGATTCTGATGCAGCCCTGAGTGATTACAACAAAGCGATAGAGCTTGATCCCAACTATGCCTCTGCCTATTATAACCGGGGGGTTACCTACCTGAAAAAGGGCAAAAAGAAAGAGGCATGCAGTGATTTTCGGAAGGCCACCGAACTTGGCTCTGAGCTTGCAGCCAAGTACGCTGATCAATGTAAATAAGAAAGGATTACGTACTAAACGAGAAAGCTGATATGACGATCAGCTTTCTCGTTTTCTTCTGTCCACAACAAGACTAATCCACCATCAGCCTGTTCATTTCCTCACTATCGATCTGAATATCATCCTCACCCACCTGATCGAAAGGATTTTCCAGCTGATCCTGGATATTGTCAAGGCTTACCAGTATGAAACTGTAAAGCACTGGCATTACATATTCAAGATCGGCAGAATAGTCGTGAAAGGTGCTGGCAAAGTAAGGTCCATAGATAATAGGGAATATATAAATGAACACTTTGCTATAGGTCCTTAAGGTAATGGGCGTGCGATATTGAAAAATGATCTTCATGTTATCGAAAGCGATGACCATCTTGCTCACGTACTGTGAAATGCGTGAAATCTCACCGCTTTGAACGCCATAAGTCCGAAGTTCCATCGTGATTTTGGAGAGCTGTGAAAAAAGCTCGTAGAATTGCTTTTCCTTTTCTGGAAACTCCTCTTTATCACATTTCAAAATGGAGGAAGTAAAATTAACCATTTCATGAATGAGATCCCTTGTCCTTTTAGGAAGATCATTTTCCCTGTTAGACGGCCAGTCGCGCGTGGCAAAATAGATTGCGATGGCGTGACCCCGAAAATCCGCCCATCGCTGAAGTGCGGTCTCCCGGCGGTTGTACGCAGAACCAATGGAAAATACCACTGGAAATACAATAGCCACACCAACGAGTTCTGCTGGAAACTTGGCGATAAAGCCGTAAGTGAAACACAGGTAGGCCGATATAACAGCCAATGCGGTGATGATAAGCGTCTTGTAATTGATGATGAGTGAGAAACTCCGAAAGATCTTTTTCATAGCGAGCTGGGGATAGGCGTCCCTTCTAAGTTTTCAAAAAGAAAGGATATTACCAAATTGTTAAAGCAGGAATCGTGCAATGAATTTCAGTTCCTGACAAAAGTCATTACGTCCGGCGCCTGATCTCGTTGAAGATGAACAGAAGACTCTATTGCTGACGGTTCACAACAGTGGCGCTTGCCTGTGCTGAGGGAAATACGGTTATGTCTGCTATTGCCACATGTGAAGGTCTTGTAAGGCAGAAGAGAATCAGATCGGCTATGTCGTCGCCGCGCAAAGGGTTCAATCCCTTATACACGTTTGACGCCCGTGATGCGTCTCCCTTGAATCGAACCAGCGCGAATTCTGTTTCCACCATTCCAGGGGAAATAGAGGTGACTTTGATACCGGCCGCATTCAGGTCCACGCGCATACCTCGTGTAAGTGCATCTACAGCAAATTTGCTTGCGCAATACACATTCCCGTTGGGATAGACTTCCTTGCCAGCGATGGATCCCAGGTTGATGATATGACCCGATTTTCTTTCCACCATGCCTGGAATGATCTCCCGGCTTACATACAGCAGACCTTTGACGTTACTGTCTATCATGGCATCCCAGTCATCCACATTTCCAGTCTGAATCGGGTCCAGGCCATGGGCGCCTCCGGCATTGTTGATTAGCACATCAACGGCTGTCCACTCTGCAGGAAGTGACCGGAGGGCATCGCTCACTTCCTTTCTTGAACGCACATCAAATGAGAGGGCGGTAACCTTTGTAACGGGCGATAATTCTTTGGCCAGTTCGTTCAGCCGTTCCTTACGCCGGCCACACAAGATCAGGTGAAAGCCATTTTTCGCCAGCAGGCGGGCAGTTGCTTCTCCTATTCCAGCAGTTGCCCCGGTAATAAGTACGATCCGTCCATTTCCCATCATTGAAAGATAAAGTAAACCGAAATGGTATTTGTGTTCAGGTATTTCAATGGTGCACTGTAAATGCTTGGGTCAGGTCCCAGCATATTGGCGATACCTTTGCTAAACCGTATTTCCTGAGAAAATTTGAAAAGCGGAAAATAGAAATCAAAGCCAAAGCCCGCATCCAGGCTCAGGTTCACATTCCGTATGTCCAGGTTGGCCGTGGTGGATTGCACATCATTTTTTCCAGAGGCCTCGATGGCAGGCGTAAAACCACCAATCATATACATTCTGACGTTGCCACGACGCATGGATTTGTACTTCACGAGTATCGGCAATTCCACCATGGTGGTCTCCACCAACTGTTGCTTGGTAGTTCCGTTGGTATAGAAATATGTGAGTTTGTGATTGTAGAAACCCGCTTTGGGAAGAATGCGTATGTCCAGCACTTCGTTCACACGGTAATTCACCAGGAAGCCAAGCGAGAATCCCGGTGAGAAGGAGCCTTGCACCGAATGAACGGTATCAAAATTCTGTGTTACGAACTGGTCTGAATACTTCAGCTGATATGCGGAAGTATGCAGGCCAATCATGAAGCCATATGAAATCTTCCGATTATCAAATTCGGGATTGTTCCGCCTGGCCCATTTGAAATGCTGTGCCTGAAGCGAAGCTGCCGCCAGCATCAGCAATGCTATCGGGAGGCCGTATATAATGAACTTATTCCGAAGGTAAGAGGATGGCATTGCGGATCTTTAAATCCCACATCGGACAGAATCTTCAAGAAATCGTTTCCATCTGGAAAAGCTTTTACGGACTCAGGCAAATACTGATAGGCCGCCTGGTCACGCGAAATCCACCGACCAATCCTTGGCAAGATGGTAGTAAAATATGCGTTGTACAACTGCTTCATCGGGAATTTTGACGGTCTGGAGAATTCCAGAATCACCACCTTCCCGCCAGGTCGCAGCACCCTTCGCATTTCTCCCAATCCCTTTTCCAGATTCTCGAAATTACGTACTCCAAATGCAACGATGACGGCATCAAAAAAATTATCCTGAAAGGGAAGATTTTCAGAATCACCTGTGCGCAACTCAATCCGATCATCCAGATTTCTCTCTTTCAGTTTCTTCCTTCCTATACTCAGCATCCCTTCGGAAATATCCACACCCATCACCTTGTCCGGATGCAGGCGCAAGGCTTCAATGGCAAAGTCTCCCGTGCCTGTGGCTACATCTAGAATCTGCCTGGGGTGAAGTTCCTTCAACTGGGAAATCGCTTTCCTGCGCCAGACAATATCAATGCCCAGGCTGAGAAAATGGTTCAGAAAATCATAGCGCCCGCTGATGCTATCAAACATGCGCGCAACCTGTTGTTTCTTTGCTGCGTTGTCTTCCTTGTAGGGTACTACCACTGGTGAAGTTTATGGACTGCGATTTACAACATTAATTCTGATTTTTGATTGTTATCTCCACCCTCCGGTTCAACTCTCTTCCTTCCCTTTCATCATCGTTGGTTGCCGCAGGCTTCTGCTCCCCCCAGGCTTTCTTCTCTGCAGCAGATGCAGGCAAGCCATGATCTGTCAGCCACTTTACCACTGCATCAACCCGTTCTGATGACAATCTTAGATTTGAGTAACTCCCTCCGATCGCATCGGCGTGACCTTCCACCCGTATAGTGGCACCTTTCGTCCAACTTCTTTGTCTCCACCAATCTGCCAACCGGGCTGATTGGTTCCCCGACAAGACCGAGGATGCCGGGCTAAAATAAACAATCAACTTCAGAGACTCCATTTTTTTATCCGGGCTACTATTATCAGTTATCTCTTCAGGTGCAGGTGCAACTCTTCTTAATTCTTCCGGGAGAGTAATCTCATAAATATCATCTTCTCCTGTTCCTCCAGCTCGCGATGAAGAATAATATGCCCTCCTCCCGTCTGGTGCACTGATAAAGTAATTGTCATGTCCAGGGGTATTTATGGGATATCCTAGATTTTCCGGCTCTGTCCATGCCTTAACGAGGTTCGTTGTTTTGAAAATGTCAAATCCACCCATGCTGCTGTGACCTGACGAACTGAAGTACAACGTCTTGTCATCATAGTCTGCAAATGGACTGTCTTCATCCCACTTTGTATTAATAACAGGTCCGAGGTTAATTGGATCGGACCAACGTCCATTCTGAAGCTGAGATATCTTATAGATGTCAAGTCCGCCAAAACCACCTGGGCGCTCACTCGCCACATAGAGCGAATTTTCATCCGGAGAAAAGCACGCTGACGACTCACGGTATTTTGTATTCACCGGAAAGGGTAAGGCAGCGGGTGCTGTCCATCGGTCGTTGCGCTTATAGCTGATCAGGATGTCACCCTCCTGTTGCTCACCATACAGCAATAGCATACTGCCATCCGCCGACAAGGCAATGTCAGAATCATGATATGGTGTGTTGATCGGGGGACCAGCGTTTCGCGCAGACCGCCAGATGCCCTCCTTTCTTTGAGCGATGAATACGTCTTCAAAGTACTTCCCGGATTCATCTTTCTTCATGCTGACGTTTCCATCCGGGCGACGCGAAGTAAATATGAGAACGTCCTCTGCTCTTGAAATGACTGGTGCATAATCTTCAAATGGGGAATTTACCGCAGGTCCAAGATTGGTGATGACGAAATTTCTTGGATGCCTTATGGCGCTGTTGCCAAAACTGCATTCAGCTATTCGCTTGTCAATAATCATGAGAGCTGATGAGTCCATGGCGTATCGGTCCCGGCATCTGTTGTAAAACACTTGTGCCGAATCGAAGCGGAGTTGTAGCTGGAAAATCCGCGCCTTCGCGTAATCAGGATCCTTTCCCTGGGCCAAAGCGTATACGGGGGTACAGATGAACCGCATGAGGACCAGGGCTATAAAGGCAATGCGCACACTACGAATTTGAGGAAAAATACCGATCAGCACCTGCAGGCCTCTCATGAATTGGTATTTTTGCGCCGTGATCATCAAGTCAGCCAGTTTTGTAGTCAGCAATACGGACCCGGCCCGATGCCCGGATTCCGACAAACCGGAATTTGCTTTCATTGGGAGATCCAATGTAGGGAAGTCGTCTCTGATCAACATGCTGGTGAACCGGAAGAACCTGGCCAAGACTAGTTCCACTCCGGGTAAGACGCAAACCATCAATCATTTTCTCATCAACGAAAAATGGTTTCTAGTCGATCTGCCCGGATATGGCTATGCAAGTGTAGCCAAAGGGGTCAAGGGTAAGTGGGGACTTATGATAGAGCGGTACCTTCAAGAAAGGGCCCATCTCATGTCCACTTTTGTCCTGCTGGATCCGAGGGTGGAGCCTCAGGTCATTGACCAGGAATTCATCCGATGGCTGGGTACTGAGGGCATTCCATTCAGCATCATTTTCACAAAGACAGACAAATTATCCCGCAATCAGCTTCATCAAGCCGTGCAGGCATGGAAAGAAATTCTTCTTAAGGAGTGGGAAGAACTGCCGCCAATATTCATGACTTCTTCCCAGGAACATTCCGGCAGGAAGGAGTTACTGGATTATCTGGAAAAGGCATTAACCCAGCATAACCAGTAGGCAGCCGAATCCCAATTATTGCTATTTTTGCCGCCTCAATAAGAACGAAATGGAATTAAAAGATCTCGCCAGCATATCAGGAAAAGGAGGATTGTTCAAGGTGCTTAGACCTGGCAAGTCGGGCGTATTGCTCGAATCGCTTGATGAAAGCAGGACCAAAATCGTTGCCGGTGCCAGCAACCGGCTGTCACTGCTGCAGGAAATCTCAATCTATACGCACACAAAAGAAGGCAGCACCCCCCTCGAAGGTGTGTTGAAAAAAATTCACAAAGAATTTGGCAATGATCTTGGCATTGATGCCAACTCTGACGGTGCGGAATTAAAGTCCTTTATGAAGGCTGTCCTTCCGGAATTTGATGAAAACAGAGTTTACGTATCGGACATCAAGAAACTCATCAAGTGGTATGAGCTGATTCTGAAGTATGCTCCGGAAATACTGAAGGACGAAAACCTAAAGGCTGAAGCTGATACTGCCCCCGCTTCTTAAACGCTCATAGCTTTCTCGACCATCATGGTCGAGCCCACCAGGAATGGGGTTCGCTGATGCAAGTCTACGGGAATTATGTCCAAGATGCGGTTCTTTCCATCGGTTGCTTTTCCGCCAGCCTGTTCTGCCACAAATGCCAGCGCATTGCACTCATACATCAATCTGAGTTTGCCCCCTGGATCTTTGGCTGTGGCCGGATAGATATAGATTCCACCCTTCAGAAGGTTGCGATGGAAGTCTGCCACAAGAGAACCAATATAACGGGCGGTGTAATTGCGATCCTTACAGTATTGAAGGTATGCCTGGACAGATCCGGAAAATGAATTGGCCAGACCCTCATTGATGGAATAAATTTTGCCTTCAACCGGCATTTTCATATCCGGATGGGAAAGAAAATACTCTCCAAGGGTAGGTTCGTAAGTGAAACCGTTGACGCCGTGTCCTGTGGTGTAAACCAGCATGGTGGATGATCCGTAAAGGATGTAACCGGCTGCCACCTGTTCTGAGCCTTTCTGCAGAATATCCGATGCTGTAATGGGATTCCCAGGCTCGCTCTTCCGGCGATAGATGGAGAAAATTGTTCCTATCGAAACATTTACATCAATGTTGGATGATCCGTCCAGCGGATCAATCGCAATGACATATTTGCCATCGTTATTCAAGTCTGCATAAGACTCGGTCTCCTCTGAAATGATGGCGCAGGCCTCCCCTCCTTTTGCCAATGCCCTGGTGAACCTTATGTTGGCGAGGACGTCAAGTTTTTGCTGCTGATCTCCAGCCGAATTGTGCGACCCCAATGAGCCTGACAAATCTACCAGCCCTGCCTTGGTCACCTCCCGGTGTACAACTTTGGATGCCAGCGCTATGTCGCGCAGCAACTGCGACAATTCACCACTGGCGTACTGAAACTGGTCCTGGTTATTCTTAATAAACCGGTCAAGGGCTATACCGATGGACTGGGCAATGCGCGACTGTTCCATAAATGTGTGTAATTCGCAAGTGAATTTGCTGCGCTAAGGTACAGCGCAAACGATTTAGATCAATAAAATATGAAGAACAATCCCCTTCAGGTATTCAAATTCGGTGGGGCTTCCGTCCGTGATGCGAAGGGCTTGGGAAACGTGGCAGATATTATCAGGACCAGCCAGACGGGAAGACTCCTGGTTGTCGTATCAGCGATGGGCAAGACAACCAATGCACTGGAGCGGGTTGTTGACACCATCTACTCCGGAAAGGATCCTGAACCTGAGATCAGGTCATTGATCGAACATCACCTTGGTGTAATTCAGGATCTTTTTCCGCCGACCACCCATCTGCCCGGCGTGATCGAAAAGTATTTCATTGAACTCGTCACCTCCTTTGCGCCCGGAATCGAGTACGATGCCTGGTATGACCGGGTGGTTTCCATAGGTGAAATTGTCTCATCTGAAATCCTGAGTCAATACCTTATACAGTGTGGACTCCCGGTCGTTTGGGCAGATGCGCGAAATTATGTTCGTACCGATGACACGCACCGGGAAGGAAAGGTCAATTGGTCCAGGACAGAACAGTCAATGAAGGCATTGGAAGATATTCTTCAGCACTCCATCGTGGTGACGCAGGGATTCATTGGAGAGTCACCTGCAGGCAATACGGTAACCCTGGGACGTGACGGCTCAGACTACAGCGCTGCCATCTTTGCTTCCTGCCTTGGCGCGGCCTCGGTAACCATTTGGAAAGACGTGCCGGGCGTCATGAACGCGGATCCCCGCCGGCTGCCTGCCGCCATTGTTTTTGATGAGTTGCCCTTCAGGGAGGCTGCTGAAATGACCTATTACGGAGCTTCCGTCATTCACCCGAAAACCATCAAGCCTCTTGCTAACAGGAAGATTCCACTTTATGTCAAAAGCTTTGAGGATCCTGCACTCCCCGGCACAACCATACACGAAACAGTCGTGCAGCAGTTGCCTCCCCTCATCGTCTTCAAGGAAAATCAATGTCTCATCTCCTGCAGGGCTACTGACTACACGTTTGTAAACGAACAACAGATGAGTGCGATTTTCAATGCGCTCTCCGAGTTGGATGTTCACATTAATGTGATGCAAAATTCCGCAATTTCATTTTCATTCTGCATCGATTATCGCGAGGATAAAGTATTTAGATTGATACGCCGTCTGGCAGAGAATTTCGAAGTGTACTACAATACCGGGTTGACCCTGATAACGGTGAAAAACTACGATTCCTCAACTTATGAAACCTACAGCAAGAGGCCTGGGGTCATTCTGGAGCAAACATCGAGAAGTACATTTCAGGTATTGGTGAGAAACTAACCTTGGTTCACCTCTTCCCCCGGCTGGTGATTAACAATCCTGAAACAATCAGGCCCATACTCAGAACCTGAAAAACCCCGATATTCTCTCCAAGGAAGATAAATGCGAGCAGGCCACTGAATACCGGCAAAAGATAATAGACAAGCCCGGCATTGGACACGCCTATCAGGGCAACTGCCTTGTTCCAGAGCATGAACGAAACCAGGGAGGCAAATATGCCCAGGTAAAGAACTGCTCCCAGCGATTTCCCTGTAACCCAATCTACCTGAAGGGCCAGTGTCTCCCATACGAAGAATGGAACCAGCATGATAACGCCCAGAAGAAATGTAAAGAAGAGAAAGACGGTAGTGCTGATGGCCGGCGGGCGCGATTGTACAAACATCGAATAGATGGCAAAAGAAATTGCCGCGAGGAGCATCCAAAGATCTCCCCGCGTGAATGTCAGGGTGGTCAGGACCTGGAGATTTCCTTTTGTGAGCAGCAAGAGTACCCCCGTCAGAATAACCAACGTGCCCATCAGTTTCCTGATGCTGATAATTTCATTCCTGAAGAGTACCGAAAACAAGATCATGAAAATGGGTGACGAAATTGAAATGAGCGACATGTTGACAGCGCTTGTACTTCTGCCCGCTATGTAGATCAGTGTATTGAAGACCGTTACGCCAAAAAATGCAGCTTGAATCAGATACCAGAGGTGTTGCCTTACCAAAGACCTGCTGTCGAGAAAAGACCGTATTGCAAAAGGGGTGAGTGCGAGGAGTGCGATCAGCCACCTCATGAATGCCAGGGTCACTGGAGGAACTGAATGACTCAGATCCTTCGCAATCACAAAGTTGGCCGACCAGAGCAGGGTGGCCAGCAAGACATAAAGGTATCCGGGACGCTGGGAATCAGTCATGCAGCAATTGACAGAAAAGAACGATCATATCCCACTTCTGTCACTGGCAACGCTCCTGGTATTTTCCAAGAACCGTATCAACTCGAGCGTAGACCGGTGCAGGATATCAAATACCTTCTGAAAATCCCTTTCGTTGCCATAATAGGGATCGGGTACACTCAACTCGTCAGGTGAAGGGTCAAAGGTTCGCATAAGTTTTACTTTTGACAGCCATGTGCCGGACTCATCCATACGAGCGATGTTGGAATAGTTGCTTTGATCCATGGGCAGAATATGATCAAAGCTTTCGAAATCCAATGGATGAAACTGACGGCCTCTGTGACGGATAATCACCCCGTTCTGTTCAGCATTCCGAATGGTGCGATGATCCGGAGGGTCCCCGACATGGTAGTTGGCTGTACCACAAGAATCAGCCGTGTAATGGACAGTCAGGCCCATTTTGGTCACATGATGATTAAATAGTGCCTCGGCAAGCGGAGATCTGCAGATATTGCCAAGGCATACAAATAGGACGTTGGTCATGAATTTCCAAAGGTACTATTTGCCGGTTACCCCGAATCCGCTCAGCGTATATATGTTCGCATAGCACAATCAAATCCGCCTTTTGGTTGGAGACGCCCTGGCCCTGCCGGGGCGTTTCGTTTGTACCAATTGTAACCAGATTTGAAAGGCGTCTCCTATCCTGGCCTGAATCACATGATCAACCCAGCTCTGTCGATTCGAATTGCTAGTTCCTGCATTTCCGTGTAGTTTAAAGCCGGAATGGAAGGTCATCAAATCGACCTCGCCCGAAATACTGTCAATATGGAATTTATCAAAGTCAACGATCAGATCGCGCCTCACGTTGCGCTTATCGAATTGTATCGTCCCAAAGAACTCAATGCACTGAATCCGCAATTAATGCAGGAGGTGCGTGATACGCTGCAGCAACTGGACCGAGACGACCGGGTGCGGGTAGTGATCATCACCGGGAACGAGCAGGCTTTTGCGGCCGGCGCCGACATCAAGCAAATGGCAGACAAGACCGCCATCGATATGCAGATACTGGATCAGTTCAGTACGTGGGACCAGATCCGAAAGACAAAGAAGCCAATCATTGCCGCGGTTTCCGGTTTTGCCCTGGGAGGCGGCTGCGAATTTGCCATGACCTGTGACATGATCATCGCTTCCGAAACAGCAAAATTCGGGCAACCGGAAATCAAGCTTGGAACCATTCCGGGTGCAGGCGGAACCCAGCGGCTAACACGTGCCATCGGCAAAGCCAAGGCGATGGAGTTGATACTGACGGGACGGTTTCTTTCCGCAGAGGAGGCGTACTTCTACGGCTTGGTGAACAAAGTGGTCCCGGTTGAATTCTATTTGAAAGAGGCCATACAACTTGCGGGCGAGATCGCGGCCATGTCCCCCATCGCAGTTCAGTTGGCCAAAGAGGCCGTCAACCGCTCCTTTGAGACCCTCCTGGATGAAGGCCTGATGTTCGAACGCAAGAATTTCTATCTGACGTTTGCCAGCGAGGATCAGAAGGAAGGAATGAAGGCTTTCGTCGAGAAACGAAAGCCTTCATTCAAGGGGAAATAGTTTCTGCTTTGCCGTTACCTCACTGTGAAACCAAATCCCATATTGAAAAGTCCTGTGGAGTTGTAATATGAATAATCGCCGTTTAAGAAGACAGGTCCGAATTTGAACCTCAGACCGCCGGTCAGTCTCATACCTCCTGTGGTGAAGTCTTTACTATAGGGATTGTTGAGCGTTACTGGTGCTAGAAGAGGCACGCCTGGCAATGAAAACACCGTGTAAGCAGCGTCGACATAATAGGTGCCCTTGATGGCATAGTTGGTAGTTGAGCTGCTGTATCCGACGGCTGCATAGAAAGTCACTACGGGGATTGATTTAGAAAAAACAATCTGTGCTGTATAACTTTTTGTGTCACCTATACCCTGCTGACCTGAAAAGGAATTTCTTGCTGGTGAATTATAATAAATGCCTGATAGATCTGTTGTGGCTGTTAGTTGGGAGTATGCCAGCAGTAATGAAAGTGAAATCGGCGCCATCTTAAGGCCCTTGAAATGCTGCTTGATATCGTGCATGAATCCCACTCCCCATCCACTGAGTTGTGTTTTGCTGATTGTAACGGTAGGAGTAAACTTAAAACGAAGGTCAGTATTCCAAAGGAGTCCCACCCCACCATTGATTGTCGGAACGGCCACGTTTCCAACAGGAATATCCTTACTGATATTGCCCCCATCGGGACCATAGAAAGGAATAGGAACAGGGGTTCCATTTGGGCCTCCTGAAGCATTGAAATTAAATGTAGGGTATTCCCCCTCTGGTCCATAGGCTGTGGACGCCTTACCACCGCCACTGGACGTTGGAAGTGTACCATTATAAGTTACCCCTTGCAAGGCGGGAACTGAAAAATACTTGTCCGAGCTATTGGCTGACGCGGCGTTTAATGAAACACTAAGGTCGAAGCCAAGTTTTTTGTGTGGGTTGCCGGTATTAAACCAGCCATTGCTCGAAAGTGCTCCAAAATCTTCTGCTATTGGTGTGATATATCCTGTCACCAATGAGTTAAGGTTTTGTGAGCCTCCGGTTGTAACAGCCGCGGCGGGAAAGAATTTGGCAATCTGGCTTGGACCGGCCGGAGGAGGATTTGGAATAGTTTGAGCTAGAGATCCATGACACAGCACCAGGCCAAGTAGTACGATTGATAACCGCATATTCATATGATCTTTTTTAGAAAGTTACTGAAAATCTGAAAGATATACATTTGAGTTTTATCGCCATCCGCACTCAATGGTAACCAGTTTTCTGCATGCTGGGTATATTTGAGGATTATTCATGAGGCTGCTCTATAATCTTACACTGCAAACAATCCGTGTGCTTTATCGGTGGGCCGGGTGGTTCAGTCAGAAGGCCCGTACGTTCAACAAAGGTCGGACTAACCAGGAAAAGCGTTTAAAGCTAAGTTTTCCGCTGCCTGCAGGGAGCCAGCTAGTCTGGTTCCATTGCGCCTCGCTCGGAGAATTTGAACAAGGACGCCCAGTCATTGAAGAACTGAGGCGCCAATACCCACAAATAAAAATTCTATTGACATTCTTCTCGCCTTCAGGATATGAGATTAGAAAGGATTACGATAAGGCAGATTACGTTTTCTATCTACCCTGGGATTCACAACAACACGCACGATGGTTTGCACAGGTGGTGAAGCCGCAGCTCGCCATTTTTGTCAAATATGAGTATTGGTATCATTATTCCCTGGAACTCAAAAGGAACAACATACCTTTGCTTTCGATTTCTGCCATCTTCAGGAAAGACCAGATCTTCTTCCGGCGTTACGGAGGATTCTTCTGTGGAATTCTGAAAAACTTCGATCACTTCTTTGTACAAAATACTGCCTCCGCGGCTCTGCTCAACTCCATAGGCATTCAAAATGTTACGGTGGCAGGCGATACCCGAGTCGATCGGGTCAATCAGATTGTAAAGCAAGGTGATGACATTGAAGTGGCCGCCGAATTCGCACATGGCAAGCCGGTCATGGTCGTTGGCAGTGCCTGGCCAGAAGATATGGAGGTTCTTTTTCCACTGATTAACAGCCGGCGTGAGGGATACCGGTTTATTATAGCCCCGCATGAAATCACAGAATCTTTTCTTGTTAACATAGAATCATCCCTGAGCGGGAGGGTTGTCAGGTATTCACGCACAACACCACAGGAGGCGAGGGAAGCGGACGTTCTGATTATCGATGTCATCGGTATACTCTCCCGGCTATATCGCTATGGAAAGTTTGCTTTCATCGGAGGCGGCTTCCGCCAGGGGCTGCACAATATTCTCGAGGCAGCTTGCTATGGTATTCCGGTTTTTTTTGGAAACCGTGCCTACCAGAAGTTTGATGAAGCGGTTCAGTTGATCAAATTGAAGGGCGCATTTGCAGTTGGAAACTACGCCGAACTTCAGCAACAATTTGATGACCTTCTGAAACATCCCGAGTCCTATCAGAGGGCGGCCGATATAACCAGGCTATATGTTGAGCAGAACCTGGGCGCCACCGGGAAGATAGTCTCCTACTGCAACCAAATCCTCAAGCGATGACAGGCAGGGTGATGAGATCGACGGGATCCTGGTACGAGGTTCAAGCTGAGGACGGACAACGCTATCTTTGCCGTTTGAAAGGCAAGTTCAGACTGGAGGGATTCAAGGAAAGCAACCCCGTGGCTGTTGGTGACAGGGTCAGGCTCCTGCAGGACAACAAGGACATGACGATTGACGAAATTCTACCCCGTGACAACCACGTTCTGCGTCAGTCTGTCAAACGGACCGGCCACAGTCATGTTCTCGCTGCCAATGTTGACCAGGTACTGATTCTGGCTACACTGCATCAACCGCGCACATCACTGGGGTTTATTGACAGGGTGCTGGTCACGGCCGAGTCTTTTCGCATTCCTCAGATACTTGCCTTCAACAAATCGGATCTCCTTTCGCCTGAAGAAAGAACAGAAGTGGAGGGCTACCTCAGGCTTTACCGCTCCATCGGTGTCACCTCCATCAACATTTCACTTCTTACCGAGGCAGACCTCGCTTTGCTGGGACCACTGCTGGAACACAAGACCACCCTGGTAGCCGGACACTCAGGTGTGGGCAAATCAACTTTGCTTAATCGTCTTTCACCCGGCATCCAGCAGACGGTCAGGGAAGTATCCGAGGTAACCAGAAAGGGGACGCACACCACCACCTACGCCGAAATGTTTTCAATCGATCATGACACCTACCTGATCGACACACCGGGCATCAAAGAGTGGGGCTTGGTCGAAATGGAACCACAGGAAATCTCCGACTATTTTCCCGAAATGCGTGAACTGAGACTTTCATGTCGCTTTGGCGCGCGCTGCCTTCACCTTCAGGAGCCCGGATGTGCTGTACTCACTGCCTTGAAGAGCGGGGCCATTGCTGACAGTAGGTATCAAAGCTACGTCAGGATGGTATCCGGCGAGGACAGCCGTAAATAGTTTCTTGTTATTTGTGCAGAAAAGTCTGACGGTAGAGCATGGCATACTGCCACGCCAACGAAAACTCACCCACACGGACTGCTCTTTGAGCTTCATAAATGATTCGATCTCGCAAGGCCTTATTTTCTGACGGGATCCGGTTCAGGTGTAAAATTTTTTTGCACACCTCCAGTGTAGACCACAGCTGACTGCTGCCCCTGCGGTGCTGCTGCTCTCCCATGGAGCCCTTAACTATACGTTTCATCACCAAAGGTTCCGGGGAATAGCAAAATTGATAGGTTCTGGCCGACCGTATCCAAAAGTCAAAGTCCTCATAGGCCAACTTCTCATCATACCCGCCCAGTGTAACCAGAACTTCTCTCCGGATCATCATGGTCGGGCTGCAGATAAAGTAGCTGCTGATGAGCTGTTCATACACATCGCCTTGCGGGATGGCGGCATGAGGATAGCGGTCCGAGTGTCTACCCAGCACTGCGCCCGAGGCATCAATTATATAAGCGTCCGTAAATTGAACCCCTGTATTTGCAGGAGAAGATTGAAGGGCCATGACCCCTTCAGCAATCCTGTTGGGCATAAGTACATCGTCTCCTGCCAGGTCTATGACAAAATCTCCCGAAGACTTGCTCCAACCTAGATTAAAGGCCTTACAATTGCCAAGATTAGTTGGAGGCAGCACAACTTTCATTGCCGGATATTTATGCTGCAGGCCGGCCAATACTTCGCGACTTCTGTCGGGGCTCATGTCATCCACGACAATCAACTCCACATTCTTGTAGGTCTGGCGAATTACGGACTCGACTGCCTCGGTTATGAAACCGGCATGCCGGTAGCAAAGACATATCACCGATACCAGGGGCTCCCTCATGAGAGTTCCTTTTCAAATGTTAGTTTCATGGATGGCACACCACCCAACCGTCTTTTGAAATCCAGCAGATCAAAATTTGGTAACGAACCTGTCATGGAAGTCCCCAGGTCCAACCACTTCGCTTCCTGCTTTTGCGCCCGGGTGTATAGTCCCTCCATCAGCATGACCACAGGGCTGATCGAATCAAACTTCACGTCATGTGCAGAATAGAAATTGTAGGTCACCTTCTCATGAATCCTGATGGAGATGGAGGCGGCTGCCCACTCATCTCCAAGAAATGTTCCGGCCACTTCAAATGAGTCACTGAAGGTCCGGGCGGTTCTTGACAATTCATCCCATGACAGGCTAAGCGTATGCCCTTTCTGCTTCCTGCAACTAAGTATGAATTCATATGTCTGCTTCAAAGAAGCGAATGATAGTTCACGAAAGTTCAATCCTTGTTTTCTCGACTGCTGCAGTTTCCTTATCTCCCAATCATCGAGTTTCTCCTCAAATAAAGTTTGATCTACGGGTATGCAGGCACTTAGTTCAGCCTTTGAAACGTGATAACCAAGGTTCAGGAACATGGTCTGAATAAGGCCTTCCTCGCTCCTGAGACACTGAGGCGGCTCAGTGATGGTGATACGGGTAACACCGGCAACACGGAGTTCTGTTTCGCAATCCTTTATGAATTGATATAACAATGCAGATCCCAGGCCGCCTGAACAAGACATCACGCCGAAAGGGGCTTTGAATGGGGAGCGAGCCAGTTTGTCCGATATCTGAAAAGCCAGATGAGCGAGTGCTTTGCGGTTTGGAGTGCTGACCAAATAGAAATGCATCCATTCCGGGTGCTGAAGCTTCAGATGTGCCGACTGATGAAACAGAAAGACATCGTAAGCTTCTTTAAATTCCGGAGGCAGCTCGCGAAGTACTGTATACCCCTTCTCCAACTAGTAAGGAATTCCCAGTTTCTTATAGACGAAGTGCATCAGCCACGCAGGGCCGATCAAAAGAAATTGCAAGTCCTTGAAAAAAGATGGTTTCTTTCCTTCCACCTTATGGCCGTAGAATTGGCCGATCCATGCGACCACAAAAATAAACAGGCTCACCGCCCATAGCGGGGTGGCCGTAGCTTCAATCTTTCCTGCGACCATGAGACAAAGTGCAGCAAACAACATCATGCCGATGGTGAGCGGGACAGACAGGGTGACATAATAGGCAATTGCGAGAATGGTGAAAACCGTTGCCCAGTTGGCATAGGGGCGGTCACCCATTATCGCCTCCACTATTCCTGCCGGCAGGGAGGCAAGAAGTCCGACTACGCTGAAGAAGATCAGTGGAACGCAAATCCAATGAATGGTCTTATTGGTCTGATTCTGGTGGCTTTCGCCATATTCATTCAAAAGCTGGTCAATTTTGCGCATTTTCTGGAGGAAATGATCTATCCCTAGTTAGCAAAAAATCATTAAAAAGAATAACGGTTAGGATCTGGTTCGGACTTTCGACCAATCCTTTACCTGCCAAAATACTCGGCCTGTAGTCAGGTGATTTCCCTTCGCATCATGAATGGAAACCTCGCATGGAACTACAACAGAGTCCTGAGCAGTGAGAGGAACTACCGCTTTATCAAGTATCCACTCAGAAGAAGCTTCAAAAGTTGCGTACGCATCCATTTTTCCCTGGTAGTGATAGTCCATTTCAATTCGCTGCATGATGATGCGGTACTTCTGAGGATCGAGTTTTGTAAGAAGCATAAAACCTGTCGCAAATTCAGACACTGTGGCGAGGCCGCAAGCATGAAGTCCTCTGATGTGATTGAAATTACTTCTCCTGTAGGGAATGCATGCCCGCAACGTGGTGTCACTAATTTCAGCAATATGAAATCGATGGGGCCTGTTGAACGGCACCATCCTGTAAAGCACCTGGTTCAGGACCCATAGCCAGAAGGCGGAGACTTTGGCTTTTTCAATTATCTTGGCCGGTTCAAACATAGATGTGGCTTCCTCCTCTCGAAAGTAGAGAAATAATAATGACAGCATGAAAAAGAAAATTACAGTATTGGGTGCAGGGCTCGTCGGAAAAGCAATGGCTATTGACCTCGCTGCCCGCCATGACGTAACATCCGTTGACTTACGCGCCGAGGCATTGAAAGATTTGGAAGCCCGGTCCGTTCATACCGTTCAAGCTGACTTCACTGATTTTTCGTCCATATCCAAACTCATCGCAGTCAGTGATTTGGTAATTGGCGCCGTTCCGGGGTTTCTTGGCTTCAACACGGTTAAAAGTGTGATCGCCGCCGGGAAGAACATGGTGGATATATCCTTTTTTCCGGAAGATGCTTTTCTCCTGGACAGCGCCGCAAAAGCGGCAGGCGTAACGGTGATCCCAGATTGCGGCGTGGCACCGGGAATGGGTAATATCATCCTGGGCTACCACAACAAGAGAATGAAGATCAATTCCTATGAATGCCTTGTTGGCGGATTGCCAGTTAAGAGAGAGTGGCCGTTTGAATACAAGGCTGTCTTCTCTCCTATTGACGTCATTGAAGAATACGTCAGACCTGCAAGATTTGTAAAGAATGGTGCAGTGGTTATACGTGAGGCGCTGTCTGATGCAGAGTTGGTTCATTTTGATGAGGTGGGTACCCTTGAGTCCTGGAATTCCGATGGCCTGCGTTCACTGATTAAGACCATGCACCATATTCCCGATATGATTGAGAAGACCCTCCGTTACCCTGGCTGTGTTGAATACCTGCGGGTGCTTCGAGAATCCGGATTCTTTTCTTATGAGCCAGTTGACATTCAGGGTGTGAAAATCCGGCCCATCGATGTTACTGCCAGGCTGGTGTTCCCAAAATGGAAACTAAAGCCGGGTGAAGAGGAATTTACCGTGATGAGGATTCGTATCTCCGGCACTGAGGAAGGCAAAGAAAGAACCTACGAATACAGCCTTTTTGATAAGACGGATGACACTGGAACCCTGTCCATGGCGCGCACGACCGGGTATACAGCAACAGCTGTTGCTGAGAGAGTTTTGAGCGGGGGGTATTCCCGCAAAGGCATTTCACCTCCCGAGTTTGTGGGAGAAAATGAGGACGACTTTTCGTTCGTGGTGAATTACCTGAAAGAACGTGGCGTTCAATACAGGAAGACCTTCAGGTAGGCCTTGCCCGAAGTCATAATCTCCCTAACTTGACCCCAAATTAATTCTTGATGACGCTGGAAAAAAAGCGGCCAGGACTGCTGCATGCATTCATTCCCATCGCTCTCCTCATTTCACTTCTAAGCGTCAATGTGATGGTTCTTGGGGCCAAAGCAATCGAGGGCGCCAACCAGATCGCATTGTTATTGTCGGCAAGCGTTGCAGGACTAATTTCTTGTCGGCTGGGTTACCGGTGGGAAGACATCGAAGAAACCGTGATCAAGAGCATCAGTTCAGCAATGGGTGCCATGCTCATTTTGCTGGTTATCGGCTCCCTATCCGGCACCTGGCTTCTGAGCGGGATTGTGCCGGCTATGATATACTACGGCCTGAAAGTTCTTAATCCCACCATCTTTCTCTTTGCGGCCTGCATTGTTTGCTGTATTGTGTCGCTGGCAACTGGTTCAAGCTGGTCTACTGTGGCTACCGTAGGCATCGCTTTGTTGGGAATTGGAAAAGCCCTTGGCATTTCGGAGGGGGTAATTGCGGGCGCCATTATTTCAGGCGCCTACTTCGGCGATAAGATGTCGCCACTGAGTGATACCACCAACCTTGCGCCTGCAATGGCAGGGACAGACCTCTTCACTCATGTGAAATACATGATCAATACCACCGTGCCAACTTTATTGATCACATTGATCATCTTCTTTGTGTGGGGCTTCACATTAGATACATCCGGAGCAGAAACGGACACCCACTCTGTGCTTACTGCAATTGAGGGGAAATTCAACCTGAATCCCCTGCTATTTATCGCGCCGGCTCTTGTCCTGTTCATGATTGTAAAAAAGATTCCGGCACTGCCTGCCCTGCTCGTCGGGACTATCCTTGGCGGAATTTTCGCTTTGATATTTCAGCCACAAATCATAGAACAGGTTTCAGGCATGAATGGCGGGGTACGCGGCTCTTTCATTGCGGTTATGAGGGCCATGACCACCACCATCAACATTCAGACTGATAATGCGATGATTTCTGAACTCCTCACCGCCAGAGGCATGAGTGGCATGCTTAATACCATCTGGCTCATTATCTGCGCCATGGTCTTCGGGGGTGCCATGGAATCATCGGGGTTATTACACCGGATTGCTGAGGAAATAATAAAGTTCGCCAACAGCACTGGATCTCTTGTAGCCAGTACGGCAGCTACCTGCATCTTTTTCAATATCACTGCCTCAGACCAGTATATGGCCATTGCCGTGCCCGGAAGAATGTACGCTGCCACCTATCGCAAGCGCGGATACAAGCCTGAACTTCTCAGCAGGACGTTGGAAGACTCCGGCACGGTAACCTCAGTGCTTGTCCCATGGAATACTTGCGGCGCCACCCAGGCCAACGTGTTGGGCGTATCCACATTCGTGTACGCCCCCTACTGTTTCTTCTGCATCATAAGTCCCTTGATGACTGTATTGCAGGCTTACCTTAATTTCAAGATTCGCAGGTTCAGCGATGACCAGGCATCCGCATAGCGATAAATACACGATCTCGCACGAGGAGATCAATGCCCTTCCGCTCGGTAGCTTTGAAGGTCCTGTAGAAATTATTTCCCATCCTGAAAAAGTGAATCGCGCTTTTCAGGAAGTGATGTCTCATTCAATTATCGGCTTCGACACTGAAACGAAACCAGTCTTCGTTCGTGGTCACCGTAACAAGGTGGCTATTCTGCAGATTGCCCTTCCTGAGAAAGTATTTCTGATCCGTCTGCTGGCTACTGGCCTGACTCCGGAAATTGTAAACTTCTTTCAGCATGAAGATATCCGAAAAGTTGGCGTGGCCATCCGCGATGACATCAAGGCGCTGCAGCTTCTCAGAAAATTCAAACCCGCCGGATTCGTGGAACTGACCGAGCTAACCCGTGCCGCCGGCCTGCAGGTGGAGAGCGTCAAAAAACTGACCGCACTGATGCTCGGGTTCCGTATCTCGAAAGGTGCACAGACCAGCAATTGGGAAGCCGAGGAGCTTGATATCAAACAGATCCGCTATGCCGCCACAGACGCCTGGGTCTGCCTGCAGATCTACCACAAACTTCAGTCTCATTCTTCAGGAAGCGGGCGCAGGTGACAGAGAACTTTTGAGAGTACGCCTCGCCATGAGGGCTGCTGTTATGGTCAGCACCGCGCCCAGCAACATGGCGCCTCCGGGAAAATGAAATTCACTCGTCGAATAGGCAAACAGACTGTTCATCATCGGCGGTCCAAAAATGGAGGTCAGACTCATCAGGCTGGTAAACCCACCCTGTAACTCCCCTTGTGCATTGGGCGGGACAATGCCTGACATAACTCCCTGGAGCGCAGGGCCGGCAATTCCACCAAGACAATACACAAAAGTGATCGCATACATCATCCATCCCTGAGTTGCGAGCGCATACAACAACAGCCCGATCGCATAAAGGGATAGCCCAACATAAACACTGCGCTTTTGCCCAAGCTTGGGAATGATGATCCGGATCAGTACACCCTGTACCAAAGCTGAAGCAACGCCAATAACGGTCAAGGAGATGCCTATCAGCCGGGGACCCCATTCAAATTTCTCCATGGTGTAATAAGACCAATTGCTCTGAATGGCATGCATGGCGATGTACACTAGTGTCAGTGAGATGAGAAGGCCGGCGATTACGGGATATTTCCAAAGGCTCTGAAGGGTTCCAACAGGATTGGCCCTCTTCCAGTCAAATGCTCTGCGATTTTCGGGCTTCAAAGATTCCGGAAGTATGAAGTAGCCGTACAACCAGTTGATCATGGTCAGCGCCGCTCCTGCCATAAAAGGTACCCTGGGCCCCATGTCGCCAAGAAGTCCTCCGAGTGTGGGCCCGATAATAAACCCCAGCCCAAAGGCAGCCCCCACAATCCCGAAATTCTGACCACGTGTCTCCGGTGTGCTGATATCAGCAATGTAAGCTCCTGCAGTTGTGAAGCTGGCCCCGAGGGCGCCGGCAACAATCCTTCCAATAAACAGCCATCCTATTGTGGGAGCAAACACCAGGAAAAGATAGTCGATGGTAAATCCGAACAAGGAACCCAGAAGAACGGGCCTGCGGCCATACCGGTCACTCAGACCGCCGATAATTGGCGCGCAAAAAAACTGTGTGACAGCGTACGAAGCAATCAGCCAGCCACCATAAGTTGCTGCATCACTCACAGTTCCCCCTTCCCCGATAAGAGATTGGATAAGTCCCGGCATGACGGGAATAATAATACCAAACCCCGTTACATCAATGAGCAGCGTAATGAAGATGAAAATGAGCCCCGGACTTCTTTTTGACATGAAGTTGTTGAAGGAAGCAAAAGTATGAATTAGCCGTCTATTATCAATTCGGATTGTCGATTGGACATCTCAGGGCAATTCAAAATTGCCACTTCAGCATTCAACATTCAACATTCAGCATTCAACATTCATACCTACTTCATCACTGGCAGTTTGATATGGGAAGGAAAGCCAGGTGAACGGTATACCTTCTGGGTTGCAGGCTGGAAGTCAGACTCCTTCGCATCAAAAATATTGGGAACGAAAGACTGAGGGTTCCGATCGATGACCGGGAACCATGTGCTCTGCACCTGCACCATGATCCGATGGCCTTTCCTGAATACATGATTCGCCGCATGCAGGTCAATCGGAAAGAGATTTACTTCTCCAGGTTTCAATGCTTCAGGCTTTTCAAAACTCCTGTAAAACCTTCCGCGAAAGACGTCGTTGGCGATCATCAACTGGTATCCGGACATTTTAGGCTCTTCCGGATACTGGTCGGGATAAACGTCAATCAACTTCACAATCCAGTCACTGTCGGTGCCGGAGGTCGAAGCAAAAAGACTTGCGATCAATTGGCCGGTAACGGCCATGTCTTCAGTTAACGTCTCCGTCTGCCAGCTCAATACATCTGGACGGTTATGCACGAAGCGCTGATCCTCGGTCAACCACGTGTACCAACGCGAGCCCGGTCCATAAGTTGCTTCAATGGGTCTCATCCGGTAGGGAACGGGCTTCGATGGGTCGGAAACATAGGTGTCGAATCCTTCAGATGCCGGTGCATCAAATGTGAGTCTTCCATCTTCGCGGAAGTACAGATTACGGACGGACGCTTCCTTTGGCGGCCACGATGAGTACGATTTCCAGGTGTTCGATCCGGTTTGAAAGGTTACCGCTTCGGGGAACTTGCCCTGCCCCAAACCCTGAACCGTAAAACCATTTCCTTCCGGCAGTTTCGGGTCATCCTTACCTTTCAGATGAAAGGCAAACCATGTTGCCTGGATCTGTTGTCTGAACTGTTGAGCAGTCGGCACGCCAAAACGGACGTTACCCAATGCATCTTGATTTCCCCTTGCCCAGCCGCCATGATTCCACGGTCCAATGACGATGAAGTTCTTGTTGTTGTGATCCTGCTTCTCCAGAACTTCATAGGCCTTCAGAGGGCCATAAAAATCCTCCTGGTCCCAATATCCTGCTACATGCAGGTTGGGAATGGTTGGTGCACCCAAACGCGACGGCAAAGCCTGATTCTTCCAGAAGTCATCGTAGTTCGGATGATTGGCAAAGTCATTCCAACTTGGAATCTTTCCATGAAAGTATTTTTCATTGACATGGTAGAGCGGGCCTAATTTCAAGTACCAGTCATACGTGTCATAGGTATCGAAGGGGAACATCGCATCCTCTTTTGTTGCCTCCTCCATATAGGCGTACTCAAATCCATAACTCAAACGGAATGCACCATTGTGGTGAAAGTCATCTCCCATCCACATATCAGAAGGTGATGCCTGCTCTGATACAGCTTTCAGTGCCGGATGCGCATCAATAGTGCCCATCATGGTCGTCCAACCGGCATAAGAGATTCCAAACATCCCCACCTTTCCATTATTCCCTTTCACATTTTTCAACAACCACTCGATCGCATCGTAGGTGTCCGTACTTTCATCAATGGCCTTGGGGTTCTTCCGGTCACGGGTGAATCGCTGCATTTCAAAAGTACCTTCCGACTGATACCTGCCGCGGATGTCCTGAAAGACAAAAATATATCCGTCCTTAGCCAGGTCGGCTGTGTAGTCCCTCAGGTTTGGCGACGGCATTTTTGCCACCCCATATGGCGTCCTCAGAAACAGAATCGGATATGCCTCTTTCTGCACGGCCGGCGCATAGATGACGGTAAATAACTTAATGCCGTCACGCATGGAGATCATCGCGGTGCGCCTGGTGTAAGTGAGGGTGTCTGCCTGCGCGGCCGAAAAATGCCAGCAGGCAATCAGCGAAACAAGAAGGAAAATTTTCTTCATGGATGAATGTAGTTGATTTTGCCGCTCTACCCAATAAGATATTTATTGTATGCTGACATCATGCCCCTTTGCAGACAACACCTTGACCTCAGAAACAAAAGGGATTTCATTGGCAATCTTGAGCAAGATTTCCATCTGTGGGACTTCGCCAAAGTCCTGGGAAACCATGCGCGCGTCAAAGCGCTTGACCAGCCGCATTACCTCGGGTGTTGCCTTGTAATCATAGCGTATCCTGATGGTCGTGGTCACATCTTTTTCAATGATGACGGAGTGATGCAGCGTATCATCGGCGGCAGCACGATAGGCGGTGATAAGCCCGCCAACACCCAACTTCGTCCCGCCAAAATACCGGACCACAATCACCAGAATATTGGTTAGTCCCCTGGACCGGATGGCAGACATGATGGGGTCGCCGGCAGAGTGAGAAGGCTCCCCATCATCGGCCATGCGCTTTTGCTTCTGATCGGGACCCAATACCCATGCGTAACAATGGTGGGTGGCATCAAAATACTCCTTCCTGATGGACTGCAGGTGCAGGCTGATTTCAGCCTCTGTCCGGACTGGAAAGGCAAATCCCAGGAATTTGCTGCCCTTTTCACGATATAGACCGGTTGAAGGCCCCTCAATGGTTTTGTACGACTCAACTGGCATGAAACCCTGGTGAAGAAATCTGCGTCTAAAACCAAAGAAAAAGATTCCGGCAACGGTGTGCAACCTTTGAACACCTTCGGAGTCACTATATCAGCTTAACAGATAAAACATGAAGAGGATATTCATTTGGGCCTTTGTGCTGCTTTTCAGCATTGCCGCATCAGGCCAAAACAGGCAAACCCGGAATGTTGGGGACTTTACAAGAGTTTCATTCCGGGTACCTGGCAAACTCTATCTGAAACAGGGTGGCGAGAATAAGGTGGAACTGGAAGGCCCCTCCGACCTTTTGAAAGAAATCGAAACTGAAGTGAAAGACGGAAGGCTCGTAATTGGTAAAGAGGGCAAATGGATGAACTGGAACTGGGACAATGATCGGATTACAGCTTATGTCACTATCAAGAACCTTGAAGGCCTCAGCGTTTCCGGCTCAGGCGATGCAATCGGGGAAGGCAAATTCAATACCGGCGACCTGAAACTGAATGTCAGCGGCTCCGGCTCCATCAACCTTGACGCTGCCTCCAGCGGCAATGTGGAGGCAGACGTTTCCGGTTCCGGCGATCTGCAGTGGAAAGGATCCTGCAACAACTTTGACAGCGACGTAAGCGGATCCGGAAAAGTGATCATCAGTGTGGCCATTAAAGGGCTCGCAGACTTCGGGGTTTCAGGCTCCGGCAAGATACAAGCAGACGGAACGGCGAAGGATGTAAAGACCCGCATCAGTGGTTCAGGCAAAGTATTGGCCTCCAACATGGAGGCTGAAAGCTGCGACATAAGCATTTCAGGATCCGGCGATGTCGAAGTGAATGTCAAGAATTCACTGGATGCAACGATAAGCGGAAGCGGAAGTGTCACATACAAGGGTAATCCAAGTCATGTGAACAGTCATTCTTCCGGAAGCGGTCACGTGCGGAAGATGTAAAGCACCCCGCCGACTGACAACGTAAGGCCTCCTCATCGGCGGCCTTTTTTTTATTTCCCGACCCTCCTTACCTTTCTTTTATGAATTGGAACTGGGTTTTGGATGAAGAGTTTGCCTGGCGCATCCTGTTTTCATTTCTGATCGGAACGGCAATTGGGTTCGAGAGAGAATACCGAAGCAAAGCTGCAGGGCTTCGTACGATGATCATGATTTGCCTTGGCGCCACTATTTTCACTGAGGTTTCCATCAACTTCAGTCCACCATCCCCGGCTATAGCCTCCACTATTGTCACCGGCATAGGATTCCTTGGCGCCGGAGTCATCTTCAAAGACGGGCTTACTGTGACCGGACTGACCACGGCAACCACCATCTGGATCTCCGCAGCATTGGGAATGGCCGTGGGAGCCGGAGAATACTTCATGGCCATGTTCGGATGCATCGGCGTGATTGTTGTACTTGCCGTTTTTGACAAATTCACTTTTCAAATCGAACGCTTTCATCAGATCAGAACCTACAAGATCACGTACGATACCGGGAGGGTAACAAGGACTGAACTGGAGAAGGAAATCACGACATTGGGACTGAAATTTCACAAAAGGAGAGAGATGAAAGGAGGACAAAATATCCTTTTGGTTTATGAAGTTTCCGGTAAAGAAGAGAGACTTGATCTTCTGAACCAGTTCCTCTACGCAGATGCGTCGGTCAAGGCGTTTGAGTACTGACAGGTTCTTGTGAGTGCAGCAATACACCTCTTACAATCCCGTACTGCCCCATGATGTACGTGCCCATTACAGCCACTCCGCTCCGTGGAAATGGGGAGTGGAATTTGTTGACCGCCAGCAGTGAATCTGAAACCATAAAAAGAACGGCCCCGGCCAGAAGCCACCAAAAACTTCTCTCGTTTGTTCTACCCCATCTGAAAATCGCCGCCATAACCATACCCATAAGTACGATTGCATAGATCAGAACAGGTATCTTCATGGGGCCCAGTGTTGGAAAAAGAATGGTGACCAGCCCTGTCCCTGCCAGCAACACCGGGAAAGACCAACGGATGCGCTGGAGTCTGAGCAATGCGTTGGTTACCTGCTGCCATTGCAGTTTGCGATAAGCAGCGATATACAGCAGATGTCCGGTGAGGAAGGCCACAAGCCCCAAAAGAAAGAATATTTCACCGGATGGTTGAAAGATTAGCAAGACGTCGCCCAGCCAGCAAAAAAACAAGGCCACAACAAACAAATTCATCCTACTCTCGGCCCGAGCTACATAGTATGCGGTAAGGGCCGGAAGGATCAGTGGTTTAAGCAAGGCGAACGCCGATGGTAAATCAAAGAACAGGGTGACAATTGCAGCTGCACTTATAAGGGTGAATGAAGACAGGATTAATCTGGATCGGTTCATATTGCAACGGAAGTCCGGCGTACCATTAAATATAAGAAAGCAATGGCACTCAAACCGCCGCTGATAAGGAAGGTCAGATAGATTCTTTCAGACTGATTTCCAAATATAATTCCGGACAGGAGGGCACCCATGCCAATACCAAATTCCATGAAGATGTACAGCGAAGCAACACCCCGCCCTTTTCTGAGCGGATCGCTGAGATCAGTTGCCCATGCCAGCAAGGTCGGGGAAGTGGCTCCCTGCGCCAGTCCATAGAGAAAGACACCTATAATCAACAGCAGTTGGGTATCGGCGTAGGAAATCCACAGCATGCTCACCGTCATGAGTAATGTGGAAAACTTCAGGACTGTCACACGTCCATAAGTGTCGGAAGTACGGCCTGCGATCAGTCGTATAAGAAGAGATGCCACGGTGAAATAAGTAAAGAGAAGTCCCTTGTTCTGGATACCAACGTGAACTCCAAAATCTGGAATGATCGTAAACAGCGTCCCATATGCATAGGCACCCAACGCCATAACGACGCAGGGCGCAAGAACCCGTGGCTCAAGGAAGTCCGACTTTTGAATTTTCAGGAGCTTCATGGAGACAGGGTGCTTATCATGCATAGTCTCCCTGATGGTCACTACCATGAGCGAGGAGCAGATAGCAAGTCCCGACGAAACATAGAACATCGCCTGAACAGAGAAAGAAGATGACAGCCATCCTCCAAGGGCGGGGCCTCCCGCCATCCCCAGCGTGCCCGCAGTACCAAGGAGTCCCATGGCTTCTCCTCTCCGATCCGCCGGAATCACATCAGACAAGTAGGCTGCCTGACCCGTCGGAGTGAAACCCGTGGAAAATCCATGCAGCAGGCGCAACAGGAAGAATCCGTAGACCGTGCTCAGCAACGGATACAACAAACTGCAAATGAAGCAAACCATCGAGCCCGCCATGATGATGGGTTTTCTGCCGATGCGATCTGCCAGGGTGCCGCTGAAAGGACGCGATATCAATGCCGTAAGCGTGAATAAAGAGATAATCAAGCCCTTGTAGTCTGCTCCCCCCAGCGAACTGAGATAGGAAGGCAGTTCGGGTATGATCATGTTAAAGCTGGCAAAGAAAAAGAGCGAACTCAGGCAGAGTGTCCAGAAGGCTGAATTGTAGATGGACCTGCTTTCAACAGAACCGCCGGGAAGAGATGGTTCTGTTGAAAGGTGTTGAGGATTTGCCTCCATGCAAATTGAATCAAGCCTTAGCTGCTGCCTCCTGTGCACCCAGGAGATAGGCCTTTATAAAATCGTCCAGGTCGCCATCAAGTACGTTCTGTGCGTCTGTTCGTTCTACTCCTGTGCGTGCATCTTTAACAAGTTTGTAGGGATGGAGTACGTAGTTTCGTATCTGCGATCCGAAGTCGATTTTCATCTTCCCGGCTTCAATCTTGTCTCTGGCAGCAGAGCGTTTTTCCATCTCCATCTGGTAGAGTTTGGACTTTAACATCTGCATGGCCTTCTCCCGGTTGGCATGCTGGGAGCGCTCCACTTGGCAGACGATCACAATGCCAGTCGGCTTGTGTGTGAGCTGCACTTTGGTCTCCACCTTGTTCACGTTCTGACCGCCGGCACCGCCTGAACGAGAAGTCTGCATTTCGATATCCGCAGGGTTGATCTCTATGTTAATGGTATCATCCACTTCAGGATAAACAAAAACGGAAGCGAATGAAGTGTGACGGCGTGCGTTGGAATCGAAAGGAGATATTCTTACCAGGCGGTGCACCCCCGTCTCGGACTTCAGTTTTCCATATGCAAAGGGGCCCTCAACTTCTATGGTGGCAGACTTAATCCCAGCCACATCCCCTGCCTGGTAATCAACTTCCCTGACTTTGTAGCCATTCTTCTCGCCCCACATGATATACATGCGGTGCAGCATGTCTGCCCAGTCCTGGCTTTCGGTACCGCCCGCACCCGGGTTGATTTCTATGACAGCGCTAAGTTGGTCCTCCTCCTTGCTCAGCATCTTCTTGAATTCCAGTTCCTCTACAGCCTTCGATGCATTTTTGTGCTCTGCTTCGAGTTCGTCTTCTGTGGCATCGCCGGATTGCCGGAATTCATAAAGTACTTCCAGGTCGTCCACCTTCCTGGTGACGGCATCATAGGCATCCGTCCAAACCTTCTTGGCGCGGATATTTTTCAGAATATTTTCGGCCTGACGGGGATTATTCCAGAAATCGGCCTGTTGGGTTATACGCTCTTCGTCTTCGATTTCTACGCATTTACGATCGTAGTCAAAGATACCTCCTCAAGGCAGCCACTCGGGCCTTCAAGTCTTTCAGTTGGTCAGATGTCATGTTTATAAAAAATTTCGGTGCGAAGATAGCAAAAGCCAAAGGCTTATAACTGCATCTTCTGAGAATCGTGAAACTACGGGCCGTTATTGCAATTCCAGGGATTCTTTCACTTTTCCGGATGCTTAGAATACCTCCATCCAACCGAACGGATCCTCCATAAGTCCCCTCTTGATGCCGTCGAGTTCCTGGAGTACCCTGTTGGAAAATTTGCGCTTTTCTACCGGAGGCAGGTAGTAGTTCTTCTCCTCGTAACCGATAAGCTCGATGTGTGCGATCGTAGCCGCTGTTCCGGCACCAAATGCCTCCGTCAATCGCCCGTTTTTGAGGCCATCAACAACTTCCGCTACAGATACGCGGCGTTCTTCCACTTTGACACCCCAGTGTTTGGCCAGGGCGAGTACGCTGTCGCGCGTTATACCACGAAGTATACTGTCGCCAAGAGAAGGAGTCACCAATGTATTGTCAAACACAAACATTACGTTCATCGTGCCGGACTCTTCCACATATTTATGCTCTTTCCCGTCAGTCCAGATGAGTTGGTGATAACCTTTCTCCTGGGCAAGTTTTGCAGGATACAAAGACCCACCATAGTTGCCGCCGGCCTTGGCAAAGCCTGTACCTCCTTCAACAGCACGCGTATAATGTGTTTCGATCTTCACCTTCACCGGGGTGGAGTAATACGGACCCACTGGTGAGTTAATGATCATGAAGGTAAAGTCCTGTGAAGGACGAATGCCGATGTACTCATCCGCCGAAAACATGAAAGGCCGGATATAAAGAGAGCTGCCTTCTGATGATGGTATCCAATCACGGTCATGCTTCAGGAGGGAACGCAAACCTTCCATGAAAACATCTTCTGGCAGGTAGGGCATGCACATGCGGTCGGCAGACACGTTCATCCTCTTCCAGTTGTCGTAGGGCCTGAACACCAAAGCCTCCCCATTCTTGCCCCTGTATGCTTTGAGTCCCTCAAAGATGGACTGGCCATAATGAATCGCCGGTGTCGCCGGACTCACTTGCATGTGACCATAAGGCACGATGCGGAAATTGCGCCAATCCCCGTCGCGGTAATCTGCCAAAAACATGTGGTCAGCAAATATTTTCCCGAAGGGAAGATTATTAAAATCAACTTGTGCTTTTCTGGACTTGTCCGTCTTCTGCACCTGGATCTTGAGCGTCTCCACCATGGACTTGTTTGATTTGGGTCGGAAAGATAAACTTAAAATCAGACTGAGCCGAACGTATGTTAGGAAATTCTAATGGGCTTAGAAATCCTTTAGCGCACCGTGAGTATACCGTCTTTCAGGACAGGCAGAATCGGGTACTGGTCCGGCGTAAGACAAAAACCGATGTCTTTCTGGATGCCCAGCCTGGCAAGTCTGCGTACGTGAGATGAGTCTTTCAGGTAGTCCACCATATCAGTCCTGGCCTCGCGATAGAGCCGCTGTGCCATGACCGGTGCATCGCAGTCCGGGTCAAGGTAATCTTTCAGTTTCTCCACCAGAGCACCAGCAAAAATGGTGTCTTCCTGATTCACTTTTCCCTTCCAACCCGCACAGACCACAAGAATGTTGTGCTCATTAAGCAAAAGGTATCTCGTGACGGCGGTGAGGTTCAGGAATGAACCAACAACAATCTTCGAAGCCCCCTTTGCCTTTTCAATCGCCTGTGTGCCGTTTGTGGTCGTGAATGCAATCTTGCGGCCAGCGATATCGGGACCCATGTATTCGAAAGGCGAGTTTCCTTTGTCAAAGCCCTCCACCTTTTTCCCGTCGCGCTCTCCGGATGTGATGTATCCCTTTGCCTTCATGGAGCGGCAGGCATCGAGATTGGCGAAGGGCGTAATGCTCTCCACACCATGGGCAAAGGCTGTAACCATGCATGAGGTGGCCCTAAAAATATCCACCACTACAACCGTTCTGTCTTGCACCGGATAGAGGTGCATCAATTCCGGGCTCAGGCAGACGTCAATCGTTTTCAAATGAGGGGAAGTTTATGGACCTGTGCTTTCAGGTTCTTGCCACGGACATCGACAAAAATCTCGCTTCCCGAGGCTGCATTCGCAATGGTTACATACCCCAGCCCAATGCCGACGCCCAATACCGGTGACATAGTACCGGAGGTAACTTTACCGATTACATTTCCTGAAGCATCCTTCAGTTGATAGTCGTGGCGGGGAATGCCTTTGTCAATCATCTTGAATCCAACCAGCTTGCGCGCCACCCCGGTTTCCTTCTGTTTCTTCAACGCAGCAGAGTTGACAAAGTCTTTGGAGAATTTTGTAATCCATGCCAATCCGGCTTCCAGCGGAGAGGTTGTATCATCAATATCATTGCCGTAGAGACAGAAGCCCATTTCAAGCCGGAGTGTATCACGGGCACCCAAACCGATTGGTTTGATATCAGCGTCCTTCCCCGCAGCAAAAATGGCGTCCCACACGGCATGCGCTGTTTTCTTGTCGCAATAGATTTCAAACCCTCCTGCACCGGTATAGCCTGTGTTGCTCATGCACACATTTTCCTGTCCGGCAAATTTGCCGATGACAAAATGATAATAGGGAATATCACTCAGCTTGACATTCGTCAGTTTCTGCAGGACAGCAGCAGCCTTGGGACCCTGCACAGCAAAAAGGCAGGTATCGTCAGAGACGTTTTTCATCTCTGCTCCTATTGTATTGTATTTTGAAATCCAATTCCAGTCCTTCTCAATATTTGAGGCATTGACCACCAGTACGTAGTCATTCTCCTTCACGCGATAAACCAGCAGATCATCAACAATACCACCCGTCTCGTTCGGCAGGCAGGAGTACTGGGCCTGACCGTCAACCAGTTTCGAAGCGTCGTTACTGGTTACTTTCTGGATCAGTTCAAGTGCATGAGGACCTTTAACCGTGAATTCGCCCATGTGCGAGACATCGAAGACACCCACACCTTTTCTTACCGTCATATGCTCTTCAATATCCGAGGAATACCGCACCGGCATGTTGAAGCCGGCGAAGGGAACCATTTTGGCGCCCAATTTCTCATGTACATCGTTAAGGGGGACTTGCTTTAGTTCCATATTGAAGAGCGTTTCGGGTTGCGGTTTCTGGTTTCTGACCGCCGCAAAGGTAAAAAATCGGGTTTACTGAAAAAGGCCTTCAAGATTGCTCTCCTTCACATAGGCATTGAACGCACCAGGCGAAAGAAGTTCCTTCAGCGTCGTAAGGGCACCGGCTGCAAAATTATCGAATCCATTCTCCAGCGCCACGATTATATACAACTTCAGAATCTTTACTGAATGACCGTTTACCTGGATAGCCTCGGACAGGATGTGGTAAGCCTTGAGTTTGTTGCCCTGCTGACGGAAGAATCTGGCCGCCGCCACTATACCGTCGTCAAAGTAGGGATTACTTTTTCCAAGCCAGTTAAAGTGTTGAGATGCTGCCTCTTTGTGGCCCTGTTTCTCCTCCATGGCCGCCAGGAAATAAACCCGCTCAACTTCATGGTAGGGCACGAAGGTGAGTCCTGCTTTCAGTTGTGGCTCCACCAGGTCCCAACGGCCCAGGGCCATCAACAACCTCAATTCAAAATACTTGAGCTCTGTCAAAATATTCTTGTCCGTCACGCGGGCCCCATTCAGTCTTGACAAGAGCGACAATGCGGATCTTTTGTCATCCAGATCATTGAATCGACGGGCCTGGTCCAGATAAGCCCTGGCTCTCCAGTTTGGATCAACAACTCCGTCAGCCATGCGCCGGAAGGTGACTGTGTCATTTAACGGAATTCTGAATTGCGCAAACTGATACTTCTCCTTGTCGTTAAGCTTATTCCAGTCTTCTGTTCGTGCCTGGAGCACCTTAATCATACTCTTCGCCATCGCCTGCAACGTAGTATCGTTAGACAGGCTGATAAGCTCCCAGTTTGAAATGGATTTCTCAATTTGTCCGGTTTCGGCCAGTGCAACGGCTTCCACAACGGGTGCCTGGGGAGACCGTTGATTGATGGCGTAGAGCAAATTGACAAGAGCAGCATCCGGTTTTCTCTGATCCAAGCACCAAAGAGCAAGGGTTGTATTATGTCTTCCCTGGTCTTCGCCGCTGAATATGATCTCCTGCAGCAATTCAAAGGCCTTGTTAATCCTTCCCTGTGCATAGCACGCATGTGCAGCCGGTACAAGAATCTTGTCTTTCAAATACCGGTTTGTATCAAGTCGTGCGATGCTGAGATAGTCTTCAAGCCACGTGGTATCGCTTTGCCCGATTTGATTGATGATGAAATTTCCAATCTCTGCTGCTTTGAATACATTCAGTATAGAGTCTTTCGGAACAGAAGGTTTTCCCTCAATGAGGAAGTGATTGACGTTCGCAAGTGCAATGATGTTGGACTTTGTTCTTTCAGCACCTGAAAGAAGCTGGCTCAGGGTGTCGGGTCGGATGGGCTCTTTCATTTGAGCCAGGAGTCCCAACCGGTTGAGGTCGGCAGTGGGCTTTAGTCGTGTATTGTAAGCTGCCAGGGTGAAGTAGTGAAAGGCGGAATCGGTCATGCCCATCCTGGCAAAGGTCTGTCCCAGGGTATTTTTCAGAACGGCGCTTCGGGGATTTGACCTGAGGGCATCCTTCAGGTAGATCACATCCCTGAGGGCACGTCCCTTCTGCATATAGCGTTCAGCCTCATAGCTTCGTGTAAACTCTGTGGGGCGGAATGAGTTTGCGTCCCTGGCATAATCATCAGCCTTGTCAATATTACCCCGTTCCGCCTCCAGTCTGGACAGCTCAAGCGAAGAGTGCTGATTATAGGAGGCATAGAAGTGGGCGCGCTGGTGGTAGCCTGATGAAAGGACCGGATCACCGATTGAAAAATAATAATCGCCCCAGCCTGTATAGTAGCCGGAAATGAAATGGTTAACCGGCACCATCCAGTAGTTGTAGAATAAAAGCGCCAGTGCGAAAATGAGACCAGCCAGCCGGAACGAGAACCAGGGCATCGCAGTAGGCTTGTATAGCACCTTGTACACCGGCAGGTTTTGCGCCATGAGTCCAAGAAAGTTGGACAGAACGTAGAAGAAGAACATCATGCCATAGCCGATGTGTGTGAACAACACCACATCTGCCACCGAAAGCAGGGCAGTGTCATTGGAAGTGCTGTAGAAAAAGCCCAGAAGTGCCATGGATACCGCCCCTATGGACAGTGTAAGGTAGACCGGCAGAATGGCATCTTCGAAAATGTGCCCCCACAAAGGGCGACGTTGCTGAACGCTCCAGATGGAGAGAATCATGGATATGGAAAGCAGCCAGAATACGGGCAGTCCGTACTTCCATTCAATGGACCCAATGCGTTGGAGGTAAGTGAGCCAGAGGTTAATCAGGTAAACAGCAGAGATGATCAGAAAGTGGCGAAGGCTTCCCGAGGTCGACTTCAGCTGAGATGACATCCACACAAAGGATCCGACGATTTCGTGGGCAACTGTAATGCACAACATGACAAATACCACAATAGCGGCAGGCACCGTGCTGAGCGCCAGGTAGTGCAGAGGGCTCTTCACATGGGAAAACAATGAAACGATGATGATGAATACAGCCATCGCAGCAATGTGTGTGAGCAACCTGATGGAGAAGAGTGCGTGCCGCTTAACAAACTGGAAATAGATTCCTGGTCCAATCAGCAGTATCATCATTCCTGCAAGCGGAATCTTGCCTGCTACGCCGAAAAGGACCAGCCCTTCCACCTGAAAAGTGGACATAAGAAAAAGCAGAATGCCGGCACCGATAAGGAACCAGTATCGGGGAAGTGCCGACACGATGGAAAGCACCATGATCAACGCCAGAAGAAAGGCAGCCAGGTAAATATCCAGGGAACTCAACCTGACATTCATTTCGTTTCCCAACCACCTCTCGAAGACAACATAGTTATCTGCGATGATGGAGAAGTCAAATCCCCCGTTCTGAAATACATATAAAGTGTGCTCCTGTTCCTGCAACTCCTGAACTTGCTGCCATGTATAGACGGGAGCAGGATAGATCAAATAGGAGAAGATCGTGAGAGCGGCAATGGAAAAGAAAACAAGTGCCAGTACAGTCCACCAGCGCCGGTGAGCATCGGGCCAGGATCTCCAGAAGTAGAATGAATCCATTGGAAAGTCCGTCCGGGGTTATTCAAGTACTTTGGGTACTTTGAAAAAATCATTGTCCTTCTCGGGAGCCTGAGACAAGGCGCGTTGTTGGTCAAGATGGGGACCAGGTTCATCTTCCCTCCATCGGTTGACTTCGAGGCTCATGGACGTAATGGGCTCTGCCTGATCAGTATTGACTTCCTGAAGCTTTTCGACCCAGGTGATAATGTTATTCAAATCCGCCAGGGTGCTATCGATGTCCTTTTCATCCAGTTCCAGACGGGACAGGTGTGCCAGTTTGTTCAGTAGGGGTCTGTCGATTTCCATTATTTTTCAGTTCCCTGTCGATCACTTCAAATACCCTTTGTTTAAGGGGCTTCAGATCTGCCAGCGTAAGCCCGCTGGTGGATATTGGTTGGTGAAAGATTACTTTCACTACTCCCCACTTCAGCAGGAACTCACTGGGAGGCAAAAGTATCCAATTGTTGGGAATCGTAACGGGGACCAGTGGGATTTGTTTTTCTATGGCAAGGCGGAAGGCGCCATCTTTGAAACGCACCATTTCAGGCGGCCGCTGAGAAATGATTCCCCCTTCAGGATAGATGATAAGACTTTTGCCAACCTCAAGCGCTTCCTTCGATTTTACGTACGTGTCGTATTTGCTTTTGAGCCTGGCCCGGTCAACGGTAATATGAAGTCTTCGGTACATGAAGCCAAAGAGCGGAATATTTTCCATGTCATTCTTGCCAACAAAAATGGCATCGACCGGATTGAGACCCATTGTAGGAATATCCAGATATGAAAAATGATTAGGGCAAAAGATGTATTGCTTTTGATTGGTGAAGGAGGCCTGACATTGCACACGGACAGGAAGGCCGCATCCGACAAAAAGAAAACGGGCCCACCACCGGTTGATTACTCCAACCCAACGGTACCGGGAAGGAAAAAGAATGGGCACCAGAAAGGGCAGGAAGAAAATGAGAAAGAGGATCATGAAGACAAGCAACCCCCAGGCGGTATGCAAGTATCTCAATGATCGCATAAGACAAATTACTTCTGCATTGCATTCGACTGAGGTCCGGGGATAAGGATGAGATTCCGCTGACGGCCATCAATGTAACGGAAACCATTTTCATCAAAATAGCCGTCCTCCTCAAGCTGAATCCTGATCTCCTTCTTCCATTCCGGAATATTGACGGCACAGTTTAGTTCTATCGAATAAGCCGTCTTTAAATGCATAGGGTAGTCACCGGTGTGAGGTACTCCATCCTGCATGTCCCACATGCCGATGGTCGTACCCGAGGCGTGACCATGGTAGCCAATGGGATGGGTGTATACCGATGGCTTAAGCCCGTTGTCAATGGCCTGCTTTCTCGTGGCGGCCAGTATATCATTTCCGGTCCTGCCCTCCTTGAAATTTCGCGTAAGATAATCCTGGAGTTGATTGCCCCTGGTGAAGGCATTCCTGAGGTATTCGGGGGCATCTGTCTCTCCGCCTTTCAATACATAAGCATGCTGTTGTGTATCGGTATTAAATCGCAGATAGGTAATTCCGAAATCCACATGGAGAAGGTCACCTGGAAGAATAACGAGCGGTTGCGGCCGCTTGCTGGTAATCGCATCGGATTCATTCCGCTGAACCGAAACACTGGTCTGGAACCAGGTATCCAGCTTAAGCTCTTTTATCTTCTCCCGGTACCACCACACCACATCATCGGTGGTGGTGACTCCCGGCTGGATCACCTTGTCTGAAAAACCTTCGGCAATAATCATATGAGCGATCCTGCAGATTTGCGGATAGATCGCCATCTCCTTTTCGGTGCGGGTTTCAAGCCATGCAACAGAGAGTTTCTCTGCCGAAGTGACTCTTGGTTGCATGTTCTTGGGTAGAACCTTCAACAATTGCTCATAATCGTTGGCAGTCAGACCATCGGCGTGCCCGTAGTGCTCGGCTTTATTGACTCCGATCTTCTTCGGATTCCTTTCTGAAATAAGTTTGCCTAACTGTGCCCACTGATCCGGATTGGAGTCAGGATCCCATGAGCGTTTGAATACCTTGCCGACGTCATACCGTGCAACGGCAAGATATTCCATTTCCTGACCCTCACCTTTATCAAATATGACCAGCATCGTCGTACGCCGAGCGGCAAGCCAGGTGCCGGGCAACATGGTTCGTAGAACAGGGTCTTCATTATTCTCACGCGAAATCAACACCCACATGTCAAAACCTTCCCTTCGCATCAGGGTCGGTAACAGGTTCCGCAGCCTGTCTTCCAGCAACTCATCAATCACTCTGGCCTGATCCCGCTGACTCAGTATCAGCGGATATTGTGCCCGGATGGATTGAACAGACAGGCAAGTGAAGAAAATGATGGAAATGATTCGTAACATATTATTTATACAGAATTATACACCTTTCACCTTTCAGTAGTTCGGCAGCGCGCTCCACATCAATGGACGATCTGGCATCATCCATCTGTTCCCTAGTGGCGGCTTTGATTTCCCGGACATGGATCGCTTCTATGAATCGCTTGACATCCTCACGGGTTTCAAGGATGAGTTTCGGCACCATGGCCGGCTTGTCATCATCGCCCTTGGCTACCATCGTGAAATAGGATGAATTGGTATGCTTGAGCTGGTTGGTCTTCACATTGAGCGCCTCCACACGGATACCGACCATCAGCGATGTTCTTCCGACATAGTTCACAGAAGCGTGCAGCGAAACCAGCTCACCCACTTCAACAGGCTGCAGAAAATCAACCTTGTCAACAGACACAGTCACGCAATAGGTTCCGGCGTGCTTGCTGGAGCACGCGTAGGCAACTTTATCCATCAGCGACAAAAGAATGCCGCCATGAATCTTTCCGCCGAAGTTGGCATATGACGGCACCATCAGTTCCGTGATGGTGGTTTGAGAATGGCTTACCGGTCGCGCTGGTTCTTCCATGTCATATGCTTATTCGTGAAAGATAGTTTTAGTTATGGAAATATGGAAGGAAGAAGAGATCCCGGACCCTGGGTCCGCCAGCCTCAGAAGTCAAGACCTGGAGGAAAGCATTCTGAATCTCCAGAACATTGCCAGTGCTGTGAGGGTTAACCCCGTGAGTAATCCCACCCAAATCCCGATGGCACCCAGGCCGGCTGCGAATCCCAGAAAGTACCCAAGCGGGAGGCCAATCACCCAGTAAGAGATGAATATAAATATGGAGGGGACTTTCACGTCCCTTAGTCCACGCAGTGCTCCGACGCACACGACCTGCAGGCCGTCAGATAACTGAAAAAGTCCGGCGATGATGATCAGCACACTGGCCATTTCGATGACGTGAAGATCATCCACGTACAAATAAGGAAGCCATGCGTGGCCTCCTATAAAAATAATGGCCCAGCAGCCCATGAAGGCAAGCGTCATTCCGATGAGAACCATGCCGGCACGCCGCAGCGTAGGCATGTCTTTAATGCCGTATGCTTTTCCTACCCGTATAGTTGCAGCAGCTGCAAGTCCGGATGCTGTCATATAGCTGATCGTGGCGAGGTTAATGGCAATCTGATGTGCGGCCAGCGCGGTGGTTCCCAACCAGCCCATCATCACGAGAGAAAAATCAAAAGCCGCCACTTCAAAAATAAACTGCACTCCGGCAGGAATTCCGATATGGAGCATTTTATTAAACAATTCCCCCGAGTACGAGCCCAACCGGAATGCATCGCGGTATTTTCTGAACGCTGGCACCCACCAGACTGCCGTCCCAAGTGCCAAAGCCATTACAATTCTTGAAATCAAAGTAGCAATTCCCGCCCCGTTCAACCCGAGTGCGGGCATTCCTGCATGACCATAGATCAAAAGATAATTAAGCACGATGTTCATCACGTTGCACGATAATACGATGGTCATCGGCAGCCACGTGTTGGAAAGCCCTTCTGAAAACTGACGGAATGTTTGAAAGAGCAATATGGGAATGATGGAAGCCCCGACGATATTAAGGTATGGTATGGAAAGCGCCACCACATCTTCGGGTTGACCAATGTGATAGAGCAGATACCGGGCTATGAATACCACAATGACAAGTACCAGACTGGTTGCAATATTGATAACCAGTCCGTGCCTCACCGTTTCGTTTACCGATACAATATTATTCTCTCCGTCTGCGGCGGCAATCAGGGGAGTCATCGCGTAGGAGACTCCAATGCCAAACAGCATCAGCACATTGAAAGCAACATTGGCAAGCCCGGCGGCGGCCAGTTCCCTGGCACCCAGGTGCCCCACCATGACATTGTCAGCAACGCCCATCATGACGTGGCCCAGCTGGCTTAGCATTACAGGATAAGCCAGCAGGAAACTGTCCCGGATGTCGGTGCGATAATTCCGGAGACTTAAATTCATCTGATGTCCAGCAAGCGCGCTACGTGAAGAATTCCCATTACGCTGAGGCCGTCCGTAATTCTGCCATCCATTACCATCTGAACCGCCTCATGAAACGGCAATTTCATGACTTTCATGTCGGCTTCTGTTTCTTCAGGCTCGCTCAAGGCCTGAGTCAGTTCCTGTGCCATGTAAATAAAACCCTCTTCATCCGAAACCGAGTTCGAAAGATGTGTACGCAGAAGCAAGGTCCACTTTCCGGCCAGCAACCCGGTTTCCTCCTTCAGCTCTCTCATGGCAGAGGTGAGCGGATCAGATCCCAAAGGCCCGCCACCCTCAGGGATTTCCCATGACCATTCATTCAACGTGTACCGGAACTGACCGACCAGCCAGGTATTGCTGTGTTCATCCAACGGAACAATCGCGATCGCCTTGTTCTTAAAATGCACCTTGCCATAGATGCCGGGCTTCCCCGCAGGATTGATTACCTGATACTCGGTAACATTGATCCATGCATTGTCATACTTCTCGGATGCCGAAAGCGTTTGCCACGGGTTGGACATGAAATGTGTGTATTTAGATGAATGTTCGCGTGTCCGGACCATATATCCGATCCGGACTAATTCCGCGTCAAATTAACTAATTTGGTGCCTGTGCTGAGGAGTTCATTCACGAAAGATCTGATTGAAGCGGGTTGTGACGAGGTGGGTCGCGGGTCCTTAGCCGGTCCGGTTGTTGCTGCCGCTGTGATTCTGCCGAAGAAGTTTCGCTGCAAGGAGCTGAATGACTCCAAACAAATGACGAAGGACCAGCGACTTGAGGTCAGAGAAATCATTAAGAATTCAGCACTTGCCTGGGCCGTTGCAGAAGTGAGCCATACGGAGATTGACGAAATCAACATCCTGAATGCCTCCTTTCGTGCAATGCACCTTGCGCTGGATCAGCTGACCACACGTCCCCAGCTTTTACTCATCGACGGCAATCGTTTCAAGCCTTATGGTGATCTGCCTTACGAATGCATCATAAAGGGGGACGCGAAATACATGTCCATTGCCGCTGCATCGGTATTGGCGAAAACTTACCGGGATGATATGATGCAGAATCTGGCGCGGGAATTCCCTGGTTACAGTTGGGAAACCAACGTAGGATATCCAACCGAGGAACACCGCAACGGAATCAGGAAGTTGGGCATCACACCATTTCATCGCAAATCGTTTACGCTGCTTCCCCGCCAACTCGAACTGTTTGAAGAATAATCCTTACGATAATGACTACGACCAATGTTTCCTTCTCCGGATCTGTTCCCCAGCTCTATGATGAGTACATGGGGCCGATGCTGTTCGAACCGTACGCCATCGATCTTGTTGGCAGGCTTCCGAGGATTCAAAATGCAAAGATCCTTGAGCTTGCTTGCCGCACAGGCCGCGTTACCGCCCACCTGGCGAAAGCCTTGCCCCAGAGCCAGCTCATAGCATCCGATCTCAACCCCGACATGATCTATGTCGCACAAGACCGTGTCAAGGAAGGAGTCGAACAATGGATGGTGGCCGACATGGCCAGTCTCCCGTTTCATCATGAGTCCTTTGACATTGTGGTTTGCCAGTACGGCATCATGTTCGTTCCCGACAAGCAACAGGCTTTTCGCGAGGCCTTTCGCGTGCTGAAAGAAGGAGGGTCCTTTTTATTCAACACATGGGACAAGATCGAAAACAATGGCGTACCCATGATCGCTGAACGCGCAGTCAAAGATTACTTCGGGCCGGCAGCTCCCACGTTCTTTCAGGTTCCATTTTCAATGTACGATCCTCAACAACTGCGCTCTCTCGCCGAAGAGGCCGGGTTTACTGTCAGTAAGATCGAGAATGTTCTGAAGACCGGTTACAGCCCCTCTGCAGATAATGCGGCAAGGGGACTTATCCAGGGAAGCCCTGTGATCAAAGAGATCAGGGAGAGGAACCAGGAAGCTGAAGAGGCCCTGGTCACCTCGGCAGCAAAAATGATTACTGCGACTTATGGGGCTTCTCCCGCATTTCCGCTTTCGGCCTGGGTCGCTGAGGTCTCCAAATAACTTCAGAGAAACTTTTATTTTTGCGGGCCTGTTAGTTCCTGCATGTGTCTGATTTTCCTCTCCTTCCGGCAACACCCCACCTATGATCTGATCATAGCTGCCAACAGGGATGAATTTTACCAGCGGAAGACAGCGCCGGCAGGGTTTTGGGAAGATCATCCCCACATCCTGGGAGGAAGAGACCTCGAAGCCGGCGGCACCTGGATGGGCCTGACTACAAAGGGACACATCAGCATGCTTACCAACTATAGGGATCCCTTCCATATCAATCCCTCCGCTCCTTCGCGGGGCAACCTGGTCTCAAAATACCTGGAGGAAATGCCGGCCCCCGCATCTTACCTGGAGGAAATTGAAAAATCAGGAAACCATTACAATGGTTTTAATCTGGTAGCAGGAACCCTATCGGAAATCTGGTATTATTCGAATTACGGAAGACCAGCGGAAAAACTAGAACCCGGCTTCTACGGACTCAGCAATCATCTGCTCAACTCACCCTGGCCCAAGATCATCAGGGGTAAAGAACGCATCGCGCCGGTTCTGCAACAGCGAATGATTCAATCGGAGGAATTGTTTGAATTGCTCTATGATGAAACCCGGGCGCCGGACGAGCAACTCCCTGACACCGGTATCGGGTTGGAAAGAGAACGGGCACTCTCCTCCATGTTTATCAAGACGCAAGGCTACGGATCGCGTTCGTCTACGGTCGTGTTGATCACCAAGGATGGCCACGTGCAGTTCTCAGAAAGAATCTACGACGTCAGTACATTTGAATCCCGGACAGCACATTTTGAATTTGATCTGAGCGGCCACCGATGAAAAAGAAAGACAACACTCCCGCTCTGATCCGGGTGACGCGTTGGTTATATCCCAGGCTTGAACAATGGGCGCCCCCGCTGGCCGACAGAATATTCAGGCTGGTATTTTACGTACCGGTCAGTTATCGCGTTCCCGACAAGGAAAAGGAAGCGGCTGCAAACGCCGACAAATTCCAGATTGACGTGAAGGGTAAGAAGATACAGGGCTACAGCTGGGGCGATGCGTCAAAACCTTATGTACTGCTGGTCCATGGATGGGCAGGGCGAGCAACACAGTTCAGGAAATTCATTGAACCATTGAACGCCGCAGGGCTCAGGGTGATCGGGGCGGATGGCCCGGCGCACGGTCAGTCTGAAGGCAGACGAACTTCCATCCTGGAGTTCGAGAGCATGCTGCACACACTCTTCAGGAAGTTTGGAGAACCCACTGCCGTCATCACACACAGTTTTGGAGGTGCAGCCGTGCTCTATAGTGCGATGCACGGCCTCCCAGTGAAAACGCTTGTCAACATCGCCAGTCCTACCCACGAAGATGAAATTCTGAAGACCTACCTAAGAGCCATAAACGGATCCTGGGCATCGGCAGAGCGCTTTAAGAAATTTGTAGTCGAAGCGACCGGAAAGACCTTCCATGAATTCACAGCAATCTATGCCGTGCAACACCTGAAAGAGCCGATTCATTTAATGATGGTGCACGATGAAGAGGACCGCGATGTGGTGATTCATCAGGCGGAGGAGTTCATCAAAGTCTATCCTTCAGCAAGGTTGTACCGCACCTCAGGCTTGGGTCATACACGAATTCTTAAAGATGAACAGGTCATTCAGGAGGTAGTTGGATTTATCGTCCGTAACGCAGTAACCGCACCATCCGGGCACTAGTCCGCTGGAGCGGTGCCTATTTTTAAGTATTTTTCACCCCATTTCAATGGAATAAGGGATTTTTGAACAATAATTGAAACCATAAAGCCATTCTTCAGTTGAAGGTATAGAATAAGTCCGTGTCATGACCAAGATCATCGAAACCCACAATATCTCCAAGGTTTACAAGATGGGCGACAATATTGTCCGTGCATTGCAGTCCATTACAATCAGTGTGGACAGGGGTGAGTACGTGGCCTTCATGGGTCCTTCGGGATCAGGAAAGTCAACTTTGATGAACATTGTGGGTTGCCTCGACACTCCCACCGATGGAACCTACGTATTGAATAACCAACTGGTGAGTGAGATGACGGAGAATGAGTTGGCGAATGTGAGGAACAAAGAGATCGGATTCGTATTTCAGACCTTCAATCTTTTGCCACGCGCAACAGCCCTCGACAATGTGGCGCTTCCGTTGATCTATGCCGGATATGGCAAGGCCGACCGCACCGAAATGGCCATGGCCGCTCTTGAAAGTGTGAACCTCGCCGACCGTCACCATCACAAACCCAACGAATTGTCAGGCGGTCAACGCCAGCGTGTCGCAATTGCCAGGGCATTGGTAAACAATCCTTCCATTATCCTCGCTGACGAACCTACAGGTAACCTTGACTCCAAAACCTCACACGATATCATGGGACTGTTCCAGGATCTTCATGACAAAGGCAACACCATCATCATGGTGACCCACGAAGATGATATCGCACACTACGCACACCGCATCATCCGCCTGCGAGATGGTTTGGTGGAGCGGGATTTTGTGAATGAGAATGTGACCAGACGTCAGGCAGTGGCAGCAAGCTAAGTATCCCTCTGCCGGACAACTCCGTCTTTTCATTCTCCCCACGATTCCCGTACTTCGGTACATGAAAATCTATACCAGGACAGGCGACCAGGGAACCACTGCTCTCTTTGGAGGCAAGAGGGTTTCAAAATCAGAACTGCGGATTGATACCTATGGCACCGTCGATGAACTAAATTCCTGGCTGGGTGTCTTGCGCGATCAGGAAGTAAACAGGCAACGTCACGAAGAACTGGTGGAGATCCAGGATCGGCTCTTCACCATTGGCTCCATACTTGCCACAGAGCCGGGCAATACAAAAGTCAAAATTCCCACTCTCACCTCCGGCGATGTCACCTTCCTGGAAAAAGCAATTGATAAAATGGAGGCTACTCTTGAACCCATGAAATCATTTGTGTTGCCGGGAGGTCATCCTTCCGTTTCATTCGGCCATGTTGCCAGAACGGTTTGCCGCCGTGCCGAGCGACTGGTGATTGCATTAGATCTGACAGAAAAGGTGGAGCCGCTGGTCGTCCAGTACCTCAACCGCCTCTCAGATTACCTCTTCGTGCTGTGCCGCAAAATGACGAAAGAACTCAACGCACCAGAGACGCCCTGGAAGGCAAGACTCTGAACGCCGACCTTTTCCTGATCGGACTAAGCGCTACCGCTGAAATACTGTTTTGCCGCCTACTACCGTCTTCAACACGTTCACTTTTCCAATTTCTTTCGCGTCAATGGTCGTAATGTCTTTTTCCAGGACAACGAAGTCTGCGAGTTTGCCGGGTTCTAGCGATCCTTTGATATCTTCTTCAAAAGAAGCATAAGCGCCAGTGATGGTGTAGGCAGTCAAGGCCTGTTCCACTGTTATCTTCTGCTCAGGCACCCAGCCGTCCGGGAATTTGTCATCGAGCGTGCGACGGGTTACGGCTGCATAAATCCCCATCATGGGATCAGCCGGCGCTACAGGCCAATCGCTGCCAAAGGCCACTTTGGCATTGGCATCCAGTAATGACTTGAAGGCATACGTCGTCTTGATCCTCTCAGGGCCAAGGAACTTTTCTGCCCAACGTCCATCATCAATGGCATGATAAGGTTGCATGCTGGCGATAACATTAAGTAGTGCCAGTCTAGGAATGTCTGAAGGGGCAATATGTTGCAAATGTTCGATGCGGAATCTGCGGTCGCGTGGACCATTTTCCTTTTCGGCCTTTTCGAACATATTCAGCAACGTAAAGATGGCCTTATCGCCGATGGCGTGAATCATCAGGTGCAGACCGGCGCTGTCGGCTGACTTGATTTGCCTGTACATCCAGGCTTCAGGATTGAGGAAAAATCCCGAGTCTTTCGGAGTGTCTACAAAAGGCTTGAAGAATGCAGCAGTGTGGGATCCGAGAGCACCATCCATAAACATTTTCAACGCGCCCCAGCGCAACCATTTGTCGCCGTGGCCAAGACTGTCTACTCTCCTTTTCACCATGCGCCAGTCGTTGATCATCCAACCCATGTAGACTCTTGTACGCAATTTTCCTGCATCGTGGGCCCTGTCGAATGCCGCGTTTCCTCCATACATGCTGTGAATGGAAGTTACACCATGTGCAGCAGCATAGTCCATCGCAGCTTCCAGCGCCTTGTCTTCCGATTCTGCAGATGCAGGAGGAATCTTCTGAAAGATCAGGTCATTGGCATTGTCCTTGAATACCCCCGTCAGCCTCTTATTCTTGTCTCGCACCATTTCGCCACCCTGAACATCCTTCACATTATCTGCAATTCCTGCGGCCTTTAATGCGGCGCTGTTCACAAAAATCATATGTCCATCTGTGCGCATGAGGGCAATGGGAATTTCCTTTGTAAATTCATCAACCCACTTGCGATCAGGCAACTCTCCTCCCCAGTTCTGATGATCCCAGTTTCCTCCCATCATCCAGGTACCCGGCTTCATTCCTGCGGCAAATTCCTTGATGCGCTTGATAAACTCCTCCTTCGACATGGCGTCGCGCAATTGCACCGACGACAGGCCGAACCCCGCTTCCAGAAAATGGGTGTGCGTGTCGATCAGACCCGGTACTATGAGTTGTCCGTCAGGCACGCTTGCTTCTGCAGTCTTGTCTCCCTTCCATGCGTCCACCTCACTCTTTGAGCCAATGGCCACAATCGAGTCGCCTCTGATCGCCATGGCTTCTGCCCAGGGTTGTTTGGGATTGCTCGTCCAGATTTTGCCATGGACAATCTGGTCAGCCACAGGATGCTTGCTGCAGGCAGCGAGCAAGAGCAGGAAAGGGAGTAATTTCTTCATTTCAGTTTCGGGTTTTGCTTATGACGGTCGCTATCGCGTTCAGTTTTCTTTTCGAGGTTTTGCCGAAAGGCCTCAGTCAGGTTGACACCCGTCTGGTTTGCCAGGCAGATGAGCACAAAAAGCACATCGGCCATTTCATCACCAAGACTCTTATTCTTGTCTGATTCCTTTTCAGATTGCTCCCCGTAGCGCCGGGCGATGATTCTCGCCATCTCGCCTACTTCCTCTGTCAGCAGCGCCATGTTGGTGAGCTCACTGAAATAACGAACGCCGTGATTCCTGATCCAGGTATCAACCTGAGATTGCGCTTGATCCAGTGTCATGTTGATTGCGGGTTGATGTTCGGGACTGATATAAATATACAATCTGGTGGCAGGATCAGTTTGGCCAGAGTTTCCATTCGTACCTGACCAAATGACCATCTACAGAATCTTCACCAATCAGAAAAATGCTTTTGCCGGAGAACACGGAATAATAGGATCGTGCATCAACCAGATGCAGTGAATCGCCCGGGAAGAGAATCTTGGCCGTCTTGATGTCCACGTCATCATACTTTCGATGATACTCTTCAAAAGTGTAAGGATAGAAACGAAATCCCGTGCTGTTTTCATAATGCCAGACCAGTTGAGCCGTGTCTTTGAGCACCTTTTTCTCCGCAATCATCTTCACATAAGGCTCTTCTTTGGCGAGGGAAGACCGCCAGCTGAATACAAACAATCCCACCACCAGGATAACAGCCAGTACCGGGAACAGCCAGGCCTTCCTCATTTCAATTCTTCGAAATCAATATCCATCACTTCGAATTTCCTCCACCCCACAAAGTCGAAATGCCACCACTCATGCTCGTACACCCTGAAACCATTCTTCTCCATCACGCTTATAAGCAGGTCCCGATTCTTCCTTTTAACAGGGTCTTTGATATCTGCCTTAGGCCAGGCATCCGTTGAAAAAGAATCCCATTCAGTGGGCATGGGAAGTTCCTTCTTTGTTTTCATATCCACAATGGTCATATCTAGCGCACACCCCCGGTTATGTCGCGACCCTTTGTAAGGGGACGCCACATACGTGGTGTCATGATAGGTCTCATAAAACTTAACCGTTGCGGAGTACGGGCGATAGGCATCATAGATCTTAATGGAATAGCCCATCTTCACGAAGTCGGCCTGTGCACGCTTCAACGCTTCTGCCACCGGTTTGCGGGCGTAAGCCTTGGCAAGGTTGTAGATTTTGGTCTTGGTAAAATTTTCGGTGGTTGCATAGCCAATCCGGAATTCTGCTCCAGGCAGTTCTTTCTGGAGATCTACCAGTTCTTTTTCGGGATGGGAAGCAAGACTGGCCTGGTATTCCTTCAGACGTATAGCATCTAAACCGTATTTGTTTTGGGCATAACACAATACAGGCACCAACAGTGCGCCCACTAAAATTCTTTTCATGCAGACCGCCAAACTAAACAATTAATCGTTTTCGGCAGTTTGTCTGGCAGAAACAGCTTTGCTCCGCTCGATGGATTGCAGCGCAAGGTAGTTGGCGCCAAAATGCGCAATGTTGTCCAATTCGGTATCGAACTGGTCAAAATGCCTTTCTTCGTCAGCCACCAGGCCTTCAAATATCTGTTTGGACACGGCATCGGCCATTGCTGAGCATTCGTTGGCCCAGTGATTGTACTCCTTAGCGCTTTCTTCCTCCATTTGCCTCCCCATCTCGAGCATTTCTTTCACTGTCTTGACTTGCCTGACCGATGCTGCGGGTTTCATCAAAACGTCTCCCTTCAGAAAAAGAATCCGCTCTGCCAATTTCTCAATATGTATCATTTCCTCAATGGCAGTCTTCTTAAACAGGTTGGCCAGCAAATCAAACCCCTGGTCATCGCTGTGAAAATGAAAGTACATGTACTGATGAATTGCGCTCAATTCATCGGCAACTGCCTTGTTAAGAAGATCAATACTTCCGGCGTGTTTTGATTTTTTCATGATAGGTAAACTTTAGACCAACTCAAGATACTGCTTTTGATAATTTCTCATGCATATCTTGTTCACCCGAATTGCTGATTAATGTCAATACTTCCGTCAGGTCGTCTGATAAATTGTAATTCATCGCTTTACGCGTGTCTCGTTATATGCAGTTCTGAGTGCTTCGGATACAATTTCTTCAGGCAGATTCTTAAGCACAAAGGTCGTGGCTCCCTTTTCTCCCCATTTGTTGGGTACTGGATAGATGTTCTTGCTGTCAAGCGAACAAAAGCTTTTCTGCTCACTCACTGAAAGAAAAATATTACAGGTATGATCGCGTTCCAGGTACGTGGCAAACATCCGCTTACCTGCAACCCGGAATCCGACACGATCAAAGTGCGGCACCTGTTCCGTTCCAGGGAACGAAAGCGCCAGGGTGGCAAACCCTTCCGCATTCATGATCTTTTCTGAGCGAGCCATTTGTCAAGACTCTATAATGCTGTCGAGTCCTCTTCTCAACCCATTGAATGTCCCTGCCTTCTCAATCGCCAGCAAAGCTCCCTTCACGTAAGGCTCAGCGCTCGCCCCGGCCTCGTGACGGATGACGAGCCTTTCGTCCTTCATGCCGAAAATGGACTCCACCGATATGATATATCCAGGAAGTCGCAAGGAATGTACCTGGACCCCTTTGAGCCGGGCACCCCGGCTTTCCTTTGGCCCTATCAGGTCTTTCTCAGATACATGAATCCTGGATTCCTGAACATTGGACAACCGATGGGCCAGTTCGCGTGCAGTACCGCTTGGCGCATCGACTTTGCTTTCGTGTGCATAGTCGATTATCTCAAAGTCGGTAATATACCGTGCTGCCATCTCTGCAAACTTTTGCAGCAACACCGCAGTCAGTGCAAAATTGCCAGCAGCCAGAACGGAACAGTTATGTTGAAGTGCTGTAGCATGGATCTCGTCAAAATCCTGACTGGTCAATCCGGAGGTGCCGATAACGACGTGCCTTCCATTTTTCAATGCGGTAAGAACATTTTTCCTGGCTGCATCCGGCTTGGTGTACTCTACGAACACATCAAAGTCTGTTTTTGCCACGGCTATCTCCACATCTGCGTAGACCGGATAATTGCCGCCATCTAACTCAAGAATATCTGCGAGATTCTTCCCTGCATGTGTACGAGACAGGGCACCGGCCAGCACCATTCCCTCATGGGCAATTATTCCTTTACACAGAGCAGCACCGGCCCAGCCGGTACCACCCGCTACAAAAACGCGGACAGGCATTTTTCAGGTTTAAGTCTTACTTGGTTCCTAATGACGTTGACAGCGAAATTAGGATTTCCGTGGCTTTACTAAAGCTTCTTGTCCAGCCAATGAATGATATTCAACAGGAACTGAGGATTTTGTTTTGCATCCGGGTCGTTCATGCCCATCTTATTTTTCTGCGCAGATATTTGCGCTGAAAACATGGCCGCCTCTCCCATGACCACAATTCTTCCATTTCCATACTCCATAAAGGCGCCATTCACAAGATTTTGTCCTGAAATGGAAGGTGTCTTTTCATCGAATTCCCAGGCCACAGTTGGCATCAGCACCTGATAGTTATTGTCAAGCCTGGAAATAATGGTTGCGCCGGGTGGAGGGATAAATGCTTCACCTGTAAAGACTTTGATGGAGTCAATCCGTTCATCACTGGTTCTCCCATTGGTAATCACATTGACTGTTAATGTCCCCCCTTTTCGGGAAAAGAATTCGGGCTTCTTATCCTTCCTGAATGCAAAACCATTGATCAGGTTAAAGCCAAATGATTCGGCAACAGGAGCCACGGCGCCTGGAAATGGCATATGGTCAGCAATAAGAAACAGGCTTCCACCATCAGAGACCCACTTGTGAAGAGCGGTGACCTCTTCTTTTGTAAAAGCCGGCTTGGCCGGAAGTTTCCACTCCATGGTATCCGGCAAAGCATTCGCAATTACCAGAATCTTCGTACCCGCAAGAGAAGAACCTGTAAATGGAAGTGAGGACGACTTCAGCACATATCCATCATTCTGCAACACTCGGCCAAATGCAGCATATCGACCTTTCAGGGTGTGGAAATTAAAGTGAGCCTCATCCAAGGTAATTGCAGAACCTTTTCCTCTAGGATAGACTGGATTCTTTATCTCGTGGTTGAAGGACTCATCAGCCACTTGCTGCCCGGCAGCACCAATGGTCACCATCATGAAGAAGAAAATGATCGAAAATCGTTTCTGCATTAGCATAGTGGAGAGTTTAATTAATCATTTTAAACGACCGTACCCTGCCGCAGTTGTTATAATTGTTTGTTATAACGCTGTTTGGGCTATCAACCATTGGTTAAATTGCAATTCAACAGTTACAAATTCTACATGAATCTACTCAAGAAACTCCTCCTCTACGTTGTCATTTTTATTGTTGTAGGTGTAATCGCTCTGTATGCCTACTTACAAACAACCGGTCCGGACTATGAAGGCACCCTGACACTGGACGGACTAAAGCAAGAGGTAACGGTACGCTATGATAAGTACGGGGTTCCCCATATTGAAGCCGCCAATGAAGAGGATGCCTACTTTGCACTTGGCTATGTACACGCGCAGGACCGGCTCTTCCAGATGGAAATGCTCAGACGCGCTGCAGCAGGAAGGTTATCTGAAATTCTTGGAAATAAATTAATGGCGACCGACAAGCTTTTCCGCACCTTGGGGATCAACCAGTTCGCAGAGGAGCACAGCAAAAAGTTTCTTAGCAGTGATACCGCCGCCTATCAGCGCGCATCCTTTGCTTACCTCAAAGGCCTCAATGCCTTCGTCAGGAATGGCAAGACCCCTCTGGAATTCTCCATCATCGGCATTCCAAAGGAAGAGTTCACTCCCAGAGACATTTACCTCGCACTGGGTTTCATGTCCTTCACTTTTGCGGAAGGTTTACGTGTTGACCCCGTACTTGAGAAGATCCGGACAGAATATGGCGACGAATACCTGAAAGACCTTGCGGTTCAAACTCCGTCAACCGCTGTCCGCATCAGAAGCTACAAAGGCGAAGTCATGCCGCACCACCAGGATTCCCTGATATCCTATTTGCAGGAAGCACTTAATAATATCCCCATGCCGCTTTGGTCGGGTAGTAACGGTTGGGTCATTGCGGGCAGTCGCACCCAATCAGGCAAGCCCATTCTGGCCAACGACACACACATCGGATTTGCGCAGCCTGCAGTCTGGTACGAGGCTCATCTCGAATATCCGGGATCCAGTTTCTATGGACATCATATTGCAGGTGTTCCATTTGGATTTCTCGGGAACAACCGGTTTGCCGGTTGGGGTCTGACCATGTTTGAAAATGATGACATGGATTTCTACTATGAATCGATCAACCCCGAAAATCCAGGACAGGTCCAATACAAAGGCCAATGGCAGGAACTGGATACACGTGAAGAAGTCATAAAGGTGAAAGGAGAAGCTGATGTCACCATCACGGTGAAGGAAACTCCACATGGTCCCATCATCAACGACATCATGGGCGACCTTGTAACTGCCAAACAACCTGTTTCTCTCTGGTGGCTGCTCACGCATGATACGAACGAGGCCTTGTCAGCAGCTTACCGACTGAATCATCTTTCTTCTTTTGAAGAAGCTCAGTCCGTGGCAGCGGCATTTTCAGCGCCTGGCCTCAATGTCATGTATGCTGATGTGGACGGCAACATTGCTTGGTGGGCCGTGGCCAAGCTTCCGAAAAGGCCAAAGCATGTAGTCAGCAAGTTCTTCCTCGACGGCGCCAGCGGCAAAGATGATTTCGATGGCTACTACGATTTTTCGAAAAACCCGCAGGCATTCAACCCGTCCTGGGGTTATGTCTACTCCGCCAACAACCAGCCTGATAGCGTAGACGGTGTGCTCTATCCAGGTTATTACTATCCCCGCTCCCGCGCAGGCAGAATTGTGGAATTGATCAGCGAAAACAAAAAGTGGACGGTAGATGATGTAAAGCGGGTTAACCTGGACGTGGTATCCCGGATGCATGTCGACATTGCAAAGGAAATGGCGGCGCATCTTCAGCAACTGAACCGGCAAGACCTGAAAGACCTGATTGACATCCTCTCTGCCTGGAACGGCGACCATCAGATGAATGACATTGCCCCATCCATCTATTACAACTTGCTGGGCCACTACATGGCGTTAGCTATGAAAGATGAATTGGGTGAAAAAGCATACCAGTCTATCCTCAAGACATCAATCACTAAGAATTCCTTTGACCTCCTACTCACGAATAAAAACTCTCCATGGTGGGACATCGTGACCACAAAAGACAAAAAGGAGACGCGTGCCGATATCATGAGTCTGGCCGCTGACCGCACCATCGCCAATCTTCAAAGAACATCAGGGCCCAACCCTTCCGACTGGACTTGGAGTAAGATTCATGCTGTGAATCATCCTCACCCGCTGGGTGCCGTAAAGCCACTTGACAAATTCTTTAACGTGGGGCCCATCCCTGCTCCCGGAGGTAGCGAAGTAATCAACAACCTGCACTTCACCATTGATACTACAGGCTATTTTACTTCAGATGGCGGTCCCGCGCTTCGCAAGATTACCGACTTTGCCGACCTGGATCACGGTGTAACCGTTTCACCCACAGGGCAGTCCGGCAACAGGATGAGTCCCCATTATTCGGATCAGGCTCAAATGTATGTCAATGGCGAATCACGGCTGATGATGATGAATGGTGAGGAAATCAGGAAAGAAGCAACGTCAGTGCTGGTGTTGAAACCGCGCTAACGAGTCTATTCAAAGAAGAGATAGCGACCACCTGATTTGGCATTCTCATAGATCACAGGCTCCAGCTGAAAGGCTTGCTTGACATGCTCTGCAGTGAGCACTGTTGAAGGGACACCTGCTGACAATACTTTTCCATTGTGAAGCAGGAGGATGTGATCGGCAAAACGGGATGCGAGGTTCAGATCATGGACCACACCTACAATCACAAGTGATGATTGACTCAAGAGTTGGCGCAGTTGGTGCATGAAAGCAAACTGATAATGAACGTCAAGAAAGGTGAGCGGCTCATCCAGGAGAAGGTAACGGCTCTTGCCTACTTCAGGGTACCAAATTTGTGACATCACCCGCGCAAAGTGCACCCGTTGTCTTTCGCCTCCGCTCAGGGTGAGATAATTACGGTCGCGGAAATCCAGTACATCAAAGAGTGTCATAGCTTCCTTCACCGCCTCGATGTCATGAGGACCAGGCTTACCGACAAAGTGTGGGTACCTTCCCATCATCACCACCTCCTCCACCGTCAGCGGGAATGCCATGTCAATGTTCTGTGACAGCACAGCCCTGAATTTTGCAAATGACTCGAGGCTGATTCCCAATGCGTCAACCCCGTCAAACGATACGCTGCCGGTCTGCGGCTTCAGTTGTTTGCACAACACCTTGATCAATGATGATTTGCCTGCACCATTCGGTCCCACAATGAGGTTCATCTTGCCAGCAAGAAATTCGGCGTTGATACCCTCAAGGAGTGTTTTGCTGCCGGCAGTGGCCGTGATGTCACGAACGGCTATCATGGAGTATAGTTATATAGTCTTGCGTCCCTCTGCATGTCAGTAATTTCCCGAATCGTCATCATTGGCAGTCTGCTTTCAGAAATAGTATTGATTCCTTCTCAACAGGGTAATAAATACCGGAACACCCACCAACGAAGTGACAATGCCGATTGGCAATTCCGCCGGTGCCAGCAGCAAACGGGCAGCCAGATCGGCAAGGCTAAGGACAATGCCTCCCAAAAGCGCACTGCCGATCAAGAGATACCGATTGTCTGATCCGCCTGTGAGACGCAATAAATGCGGAACGACCAGTCCCACAAAACTGATGACCCCCGTAAAAGAAGTGGCCGCAGCAATAAGTGCCACATTGATGGCCATAATAACGATTTGAAGATGCCGCACATTGATGCCAAGATATTGCGCCTCATACTCTCCCATCATCAGTGCATTGAGATGGCGCGTGTAACGAATTCCTAGAATCAAACACATGGCACCCACCAAGGCAATGATGGCGACAGAATTCCAGTTCGCCCCCGACAGTGTTCCCAGGTTCCAGAAGGTGATGGACCGTGCCTGGGGATCGCGGGCAATGTAAGAAAGGAATCCAACGCCACTCAGGAAAATGGCATTGATTGCGATGCCTGTAAGCAAGAGGGAGACTACCGAACTTCGGCCCTCGCTCCGGTTGGCTGACAAGAAGAACACCAATGCGGTTGAAAGCGCTCCGCCGATGGCCGCAGCCAGAGGCAAGGTCCATGTACCTGCATGAAATTGAAACGTGGCTCCCAGCACAAAGTATAGTGAAGCGCCAAATGCTGCGCCCGATGAAGTTCCAATCAGACCCGGTTCTACAATAGGGTTGCGGAATAGTCCCTGCATCAGTACCCCCGATACAGACAGGCAGGCCCCTACAACAACACCCGCAATGGCACGGGGGAACCGGATGTCCATGAAAATTCTTTCGTTGAGGCTGAGTTCACTGCCGTCGAATGTTTTTGCGATCGCACCTTGAATCTCATTCAGCGAGATTACAATGGCTCCAAACTTAAGCGACAGCAAAAAGGTCAACAGGAGGACGATCCCCAGAATCAGATAAACGGCTGAGCGTTTACTTTGCGCCTTCATTACGGTGAACGAGTTCCTGGAGCATCATCACATTCTCACCGGTGCGGGGGCCGACATAGACCATGTCATGTTCTTCCACGCGATAGATGCGATCGCTTTTGGCAGCCTTTGTTCCGGCTACGCCAGGCAGCGCTTTGATCTGATCCAGGGTGCCCAGTTTGTCATAGCCGAAGTCCGTCAGAAGAATCACATCCGGATCGGCCTGCGCAATAATTTCTGCCGAGAGTTGCTGCATACCGCGTTCTCCTTTGAGCGGAATCTCACCGCCGGCCCACTCAATCATTTTTCCTCCGGTTGAGTTGCTCATCAGTGTCAGGTACACATTGTTGGCGCGGCCATAATGGATAATCACAACCTTCGGCTTTGTGGTATAATTCTTTTGCTGAGCGAGGGCCTTCTCCATGTCACTGTCAAGCTTCCTGTTCAGCGAATCGGCCTGCTTCTCGCGATGGAAATATTGCCCCATTTCAGTAATCAGACCCTTGGTGCTCTCAATGTCTTCGCCTTTGTTGTCAAATACTTTCATGGGTATCTTCAAGTCCGCCAACTGTTTCATCACATTCTCCGGTCCAACATTGTTATCGTGAATGATCAATGTGGGCTTTGTTGACAGGATACCTTCGGCACTAAGCGCGCGGTGATATCCAACAGTTGGGATAGACTCGATTTCAGGTGGGTAGGTACTGGAAAGGTCGACCCCTACCAGGTTCTGCTGAGCTCCCAGGGCGTAAATGATTTCATTGTATTGTTTGGCGATGCAAACGATGCGTTCAGCATTGTCTTGTTTCTGCTCTTTATTGGCGAAACGGCCGCAGGCAGCAGCAAGAAAGAGAAGAGCAATAATCGTGACCCTTTTCATTTTTGAATTTGAGGCCGAAATATATGAGAATTCTCAGCGCCGATAAACGATAAATCAGCAATCCACTATCTTCATATACCCAAACCCCAATCTCATGGAAAATCAGACTCCCCTTTCTATTGAATCCGCCATTGCCGAAACCCAGCGCTTCATGGTCAAAGTCTATAGTTGGATGAGTTTTGCACTCATCGTAACGGGGCTGGTGGCCATGTATGTGGCCGGGTCGCAAGCGCTCCTCAACCTGATATTTGGAAACACATTCATCTTCATTGGACTCATCATTGGTGAGTTGGTTCTCGTGGGTGCCCTTGCGGGATGGGTGAATAAGATGTCTGCGAATACAGCTACATTGATCTTCCTGGTTTATGCCGCAATCAATGGCCTCACCTTCGCTGCCATCTTTCTGCTCTATACTGCAGAATCGATTGCCACCACCTTCTTCATAACCGCCGGCACATTTGGCGCCATGAGTATTTACGGTTATACAACCAAGTCGGATCTCTCCGGCTGGCGCAACACGCTTATGATGTGTCTCTTCGGGTTGGTGATCGCATCGGTGGTTAATATTTTTCTGGGCAGTTCGGTGCTATACTGGGTAACCACCTATATGGGTGTTCTCATCTTCGTCGGACTGACTGCCTACGATACCCAAAAGATCAAGAATATGAACATCATCGGCAACGAAGGCACCGATGAAGACAAGAAGGAGGCCATCATGGGCGCGTTGACGCTCTATCTTGATTTCATCAACCTGTTTCTCTACTTGCTCAGGCTATTCGGGAGGAGGAAATAGAACTACAATTATATGAAGGCCGGTACTGCAGCGGCTGGGGTTCTCCTGGCAGAAGCCGTCATAATCGCGGTGGTCTTTGCACTTCATCATGAGACCATTGCTTCATTGCAGTTGGTTACCCGTTATTCAGGACGGTTGTCTCTCCTGCTTTTTCTTTTCATCATTGTGCTTTACCCCGGAAATATTTCTTTGCTTCAGAATATACTGTCAACGAAGTTCCTGCTCGTATTTGCATTGGCCCACTTCGTTCACCTGGTCGAATTGCTGGTCTATCTGAATGCCGCAGACATCTTTCCGGCTCCGTATCGCCTCGCCGGAGGGTTCATGGCCTACCTCATAATTTTTGTGGCACCATGGGTTCAATACCAGATGGATGAGCAAAGGTTTTCTTCCGAAGTCTTCAGCCGGTTCATGGTGGTCTACCAGATTTATGTATGGTTTGTCTTTCTCATGACTTACGTGGGACGGGTCGCCGGAGGTTTGCCGGGTGGCGGAAGTGCCGACCTGCTCCACTTTGTACTGCTTGGATTTGTCAGCGCCATCATGGTATTCAAACTGATTCAAATAATCAAAAGGAAATGAGAATATTCATTGTTGTCATTGCTGCGCTTCTTTCCATGTCCTGTCAGAAAGATCGCCGGCCCAACATCATCTATATTATGGTTGACGACATGGGTTATGGTGACCTGAGTTGCTTTGGTCGGAAAGATTACCAGACTCCTGTTCTTGATGCCTTTGCGAAAGAGGGAGTACGGCTTACCAATGCATACGCTGCATGTGCGATTTGCACGCCTACGCGGGTAGGATTCATGACAGGCAGGTTCCCGGCGAGAAATCCAATCGGATTGCGTGAGCCATTACTTATGGACTCGACTGACATTCACATCGGGTTGGACCCCAAGACGCCCACCATCTCTTCTTTGCTAAAGGAAGCGGGCTATTCAACCGCCCTGATCGGCAAGTGGCACCTCGGCTTTGAGCCTCCCTACTTGCCACTGAATCACGGATTCGACTATTTCTTTGGCATCACCGCAGGGGGTGCCGATTATGTGAGTCATCATTATGATGGCAACCCGACTTTATTCGAAAATGACCAGCCGGTGGAAGAGCAGGGTTATCTCACAGACTTGATTACCAATCACGCTATTCAGTTTCTCAAAGGCGAAGGCAGAACCCACCCCTTTTTTCTGAGTTTGCAGTACACCGCACCCCACTGGCCCTGGCAAAAGCCCGGTGACATGGCGCTCCCGGATTCAGTTGGAATGAAAGTCGGCGGAAGTGCGGAAGTCTATGCGGCAATGGTCACCAGCCTGGACCAGAATATCGGCAGGGTGTTGAGCTTCCTGAAGGAAGAGGATTTGGAGGACAATACCATCGTAGTGTTTACCAGCGACAATGGCGGAGAGAAGTTTTCGAATATGGGCATCTATCGCGGCGGCAAGTTCCAGTTGTGGGAAGGGGGCATTCGTGTCCCGGCAATGGTGCGCTGGCCAGGAAAAATAACACGTGGCACAGAAAGCAATCAGGTAGCCGTAACCATGGACTGGACGGCTACACTTTTGAAGGCTGGCGGCGTTAAACTGGACAACCTCAACCTTGACGGAGTGGATCTGATGCCGCAGTTAATGGATGGCGCTTCCGACATTGCACGCAAACTTTATTGGCGAGTAGCCAATCGTACTCCTTATGCCGCCTTCACAAGCGGATCATGGAAGTACCTGAAGGAAAAGGACACGGAATATCTGTTCAACCTGTCAGAGGACCCTACCGAAAGCCATGACCTCAAAGACGAACATCCGGAACGATTCCAAAAGATGAAGTCATCCTATGATTCCATGAACAGCCAGATGCTGGCGCCGTATTTGTTTCCGAAGTAGGTGATGATTCCATTCAAAATTCATCTCTTCTTTATTCAAAATTTAATAAAGCTAGCCGCTGGCTCACCGGCGTCTGGCATGCGAAAACCGGCTACACTTTACCCGAAAATAATTTTCAAATTCCCGCGACCTTTTCAACCTTATCTGCGTTATTAGCCTGATTTCGCAGAATGGTGGATGTTTCAGAGAAGAAACCTGCCATTCTGAAACAACAGAAAACCTAATAATTAGAGCGTATTCACGCTTTTCCAGGAGCTAAACATCCAAATCAGCTCAAAACCGCAATCAGAAGCCATCGAGAACGGAGAATCCACGGACAGTTCACAGTGGATTAACAGTCCCGTTGGCCACGGCAATTGAACATCGAGTGCGCACATTCAAAACAGTGCATGACTGATTGGTTATTGCTCATTGAATTTTCTGATTCTTTGCTGTGGAGTTCAAATCCCAGGTGCCGATTCAATCGGGAATAAGTAATCCGAAATGAATCTGCAACTGCATTATCCTTTTAGCGCACAGGTCAGACCCTGCTTTGTATTTGCCATACATGTCCATTGGGATCTTTAACAATTCCCTGCCTGTATCCATAGTCAAAATCCTGAATCGGGGAAACCAGTTCTGCTCCAGCATTCACCGCCTTTGCCATCAACGCGTCAGGGTCTGTTGTGAAGAGTCCTATTCTGACGGTAGTGCCCTGGCAATGCTCAGGCGCAAGCTCACCTTGCGCTTGCTTCGCTTCATGCATATGAAACAACGCTCCCTGAATTGACATCTCTACAACATGGATACTGCCATCACTGTTGGAAAACCTTCTTAGTTCCTTAGCTCCAAAAGCTCGCTGATAGAAACTGATATCCCTCAGGCCATTCCTGAAGAATAACTCGGGTGCAAAGAATGCCAAACTCTTGTCCATCATAAGTATCGCTTTACTATGAATGAATAGTTCCTGCTCTTCAGCTCAGTCTGGGCCGCAGCATGAAATATCTCGCTTACTCTCTCTACCACCGGCAATGAGGCCTTTGCTGCCTTGCCTGTTTCCAAAACATACCTCATGTCCTTTGCCACAAGTTCCACCGGGAAGAGTGTGGGCATGGACTCCTGCTGCATGAAGTTGAGCGCCACTTTTCCAAACGGACTTAACACTGGAGTGGAGGCAAGTACCTCCGACATCCGGCCACGACCGACTCCCAGCTTCTCCGCCAAACCCGACAATTCAGCCAGCGCGGCTACCTGGACGCCCAGCATGGAATTGACCAACAGCTTCATCCCAAAACCTGATCCCGACGGCCCCATGTAATGTATCTGAGTCCCCATGCACAGGATCACCTCACGGACCTTCTCCACAACAGACTCCCTGCCTCCCAGCAGAAAAATCAATTGTGCAGCTTCCGCCTGCGGAAGAGAACCGGAAACCGGAGCGTCCAAAAAGTCGATGCCTCTTTGCTCACATTCTGCAGCAAGCTGTCTTCCCCATGGAACGGTGAGTGTTGAAGAATCCATCGCAATGCTTCCCTTCTTCATCGCAGCCAGTGCTCCGTCTTGCGGATCAAACCACACGCGACGTGATGCGTCATCATCACGCAACATGGCCATCACCACATCGGCATCCCGCGCAGCCTCTGAAGGGCTACCTGCTACAGTGGCTCCCGATTCCTTAAGTGAGGCGGCAGCGGACGGCGTTCTGTTCCAAACCGTTAAAGCATAACCCTTCTTCACAAGATTGGCCGCCATGCGCGAACCCATGGCGCCAAGGCCTAATACAGCAATTTTCATCATGATCAATTATCAAGTTATAAGCTACGACCGGCGAAAATTTCGGAACATCGAAATCAGTCAACCCAACGGTGACCTGAATGTATTTTAAGTACAGGACTTGATCTCCTACATTCCCATCATCACAAACGCACCCCAATAGTATGGTTCCTTGTACTTTGCCATCAGCTGAAGCTGTGCCTGCTTGAATGCTTTCAGCTTGTTTCCCGACTTGGTCCAGTTAGTATAGAAACTGGTCATGAGCATCTGCGTCGCCTCATCATCCACTTTCCAAAGACTCATTACCAGCGCGTTGGCGCCGGCAACCAGGAATGCCCTTTGCAATCCATACACACCTTCCCCAGCACGGACATCTCCCAGACCGGTCTCGCATGCACTGAGCACAATCAAATCGGTCCCTTCAAGGTTAAGGTTCATCGCTTCATAGGCGGTGAGAATGCCGTTGTCATTTCCCTGCAGGTCAGCCGACCTCGGCTGATTGGGATCCGGGGCGCCGGCCAGGATAAGACCAGAACGCAGGAGCGGGTTGTTCTTTGCGTTTTCGGCATCCACGCCCATGGCGCTTCCTGCCCCCACGTCGGTATCGGCAAGGAAATATCCATGCGTCGCGATGTGCACCAGCGACTGACCTTTTAATGCTTTCACATTGGCCTCACTGGCTACCCTGCCCTCCCGCTGGATGACACTGTATCCAGCGGCTTTAAGAATCTTTGCCACGCCGTCAATCTCCACCTTGGTTCCAGGTAGCGCTGGCGCCGCCCCACCATAGTCAGGAAAGCCAAGCACGAAGGCGTCTTTCTTGGTAATCGGCTTCTTGCTTTTCAGCGCGATAAGATCTTTCGAGTTGCCGATGATCACGACATCGAACCTGTTTTCCAGGAAATCACCATCGGGCTTCTTCAGCGTATTGATGTTGATCTGATTATAGACGCCATCAGGAGAGAGGTAGATGGACTTCTTCCCTGCTACCAGTGGATCAATTTTCGACCAGAACTGCTCGTAAGAGTAGGCATCCGCAATGCGCTGGATGATGGCATTCTTGTAAAATTTGGCATAACGGGTTTCCAGCTGATTACCGTTTTCAAGCACTGTCATTTGAGGCACGCTCTGTCCCTTGGTCAGCACCATAACCACGTATTTCGATTGATCGGTGAAGTCCTTGTCAAAACTTCTGACACGAATCACCTCAACGAGTGCTTCCAAATCACCCAGCAATGCTCCTACCTGCATGTAGCTGGTCCTTTCTGCAGAATAAGCCTTTGAGAAATCAGCTGAACGCTGTGACAACGAGCGCTCCATGTCGTTTGCCTGTCGCTCCATGGCTTTGAGGTCGATCTTCTGGTCGCTGAGTTCCTGCTTGGAAAGAGAATAGTATCGGGCCAACATCTCTTTTGTGGCGATCCAGTTCACATAATCATTGATCAGTCCCTGATCACCGCTGGAGAGGATGGCCTTCTTGATCTTGTTGGTGGAATTCAACAGAAGCGCCTTCGTGGCGATCTGATAATCATACACATCCTTGAGGATGTCAGGCTGTGTGGCACTTGCCTCAATGGCAAAATTGTAAAAGCGCTGGAAGCGCGGCAGGAGCACGTCCCAGTATTTCGCTTTTTCCGCCTCGCTCATGGGCGGGAAGTATTGGGATATGAAATTCAATGACTTTGTAGTCGCCTCATTGAAGTAGGTGTAGGCTTTCGGGAAGTCCGACTTCTTCCAGTAGAGTACGCCCAGGTTGTCAACCGTTTTTACGTAATCAGGGTGCTGATCCCCCAGTGTATTCCTTCTGACTGAAAGCGCCTTTTGCAGCGCCGTCTCTGCTTCGGCATACCGGCCCTGCATGCGATAAAAATTACCGAGATCATTCTGCGCCTTTGCGAAGGATGGGTTCTCTTCGGTGAATTTCTTTTTGTAAATGGCCGATGCCTTCTGAAGCAATGGCTCCACCTGGTCCATCTTGCCCATCTGGATATAAAGCAAAGCCAGTTGATTAAGCACTGAAGCGTACTCAGGAGCGTTGGTCTGCATTTTGTTTTCAAACACATTCTTGATCCCTACGAATGTGGTTTCGGCTTTCGGGTATTCACCAGCAGTCTGGTAGATCCAGCCCAGGTTGGATTGAAAGCGCCGGTTGTCCATGGAATTCTTACCCGCCAGAAGTTTCTTGTTGGTGCCTTCCGTATTGGCGATGGCCTGTGTCATAAGTGAACTGGCTTCAGGATAGCGGCCCAGAGCCACAAAGAGCATGGCCTTGTTGTTCTGAACAATGGCATACTGCATGCTGTTCTTCCCCATTTTGCTCTCCAGAATGGCGAGCGCTTCATCAAAATTCTTCTCAGCTTCGTTATACTTGCCCAACATCTGGTCAAGTTTTGCCCTGCTGTTGAGGTTGGCTGCGTAGGCCACCGATTGTGTTCCCAGTATCTCACCTGTCTGTTCCAGGCTGTAGTTGATGTACTTCTCGGCTTCAAGTGATTTTCCCTGAACCAGGTTCACCACTCCAAGGTTGGAAATGCACCGCAGGTAACTGATATCCTTCTGAAGTCCCTGGTTCTCCATATACTGCTGGGCATTCGCGAAGCTTTCAGTGGCTACTTTGAACATCCTTGCATTGTACAAACTGATGGCCATGGCCAGCGTATCACGGGCAATGTCCGTCTTGGACTTGTCCTTCCGCTCTTTCATGCCATACAGGAGGTTGGCACCGCCCTCTCCTTTATTCTGGATGTCAAAGAAACCTGCGCCTTCGTTGACAGACATGGCAAACTGGAAGTCGACCGAATCGAGTTTGGCCTTCTGCTTCGCTCCGGTATCGCCGAGGTCCTTGAAGAGTTTCTTGCCCCAGTCATCCTGGGCTTGCACATACGCTACCATCGCGAAAACGAGTAGACCTGACAATAGGAGCTTGCGGGGGTTCATGCTGCAATTATTTTAAGTCGAGATGTTCAATTCCTTTGGAAGTCACCTATTTCCCTCAATATGTGATCCAAACAAGCAAAATTCGAAATTCGGTGATGATGATTCAAGGATTTTGATCATGCGTGACATGTCAAAACGCGTCCACTTCCCTATATGCCTTTATGAGTGCCTGTTCGCCCTCCTTTCCTTCACGGGAGATGCCATGCTCCATACCCATCACTCCACGGTAACCTTTGTCGTAAAGATGCTTGAAGACATTCCTGTAGTTGATTTCTCCGGTGGTGGGCTCTTTTCTGCCCGGATTATCTCCTATCTGGAAGTAGGCTATTTCATCCCAGGCCCTGTCGATGTTCGCAATCAGATCTCCCTCATTGCGCTGCATGTGGTAAATGTCATAGAGAATCTTGCAGGAGGGGCTGTTAACCGCCTTGCATATTTCAAAGGATTGTGACGAGGTACGAAGAAAGAGATCGGGATTGTCACTCAGGGGTTCGAGTACCATAACGAGGCCGGCAGGTTCAAACACTTCGGCCCCCTTTCGCAAAGCATTGATCACGTTGGCAGTCTGGATTCCGATGGGAAGTTTCCTTTCAAAATATCCGGGCACCACCGTCATCCACTTCGCCTGCACCCTACTCGCCACTTCCACACATGCCTTGCACGTCTTGACAAAATTGTCTGTGTAGTTCTTGTCGCCGGTTGCCAGTGATACCTTCCAATTGTCACCACTATCCACGACGAATACTCCCATTGTCATTTTAAGGTCGGCAAGCAGTTTGCCAATCTTCTCTTGTTCGGCGACGGGTCTTCCCAGCATGCCATTGTCCTCAATGGCCCTGAAACCCTGGTCAGCCATGTATCGGATTTGATCCAGGAAATCAGCACCGGCTATGTTTTTGAACATCCCGTCGTGTGGAGCATAGTTCATCTTAAAGGGTGCACCTGCAGGACGGGCCGCAGACGATCGGGGTATAGACATGGCAAGGGCCGCCAGACCGGTAGCCGACAGGAAGTTTCTTCTATTCATGGTATTACTTGATTTTATGTTACAAGGTCTCTGCACTAATCCAACACGACTGCCTTCCCAAATTACCACATTATTAGTCTAACTTTCCACCCATATTATTCATGAGACTTTACCGAAACCTTTCAGAATCAGTAGTTGAATTGTTACATGAGATTTTCTTTGAGGGACGTTATGCCGACAAGGTTATCGAGAAAGCTTTCAAACAAAACCCGCGTTGGGGATCACGTGACAGAAGATTTGTAGCAGAGACGACTTATGATATCGTTAGGTGGTACCGTCTTTATCAGGCGTGGGCAGCAACGGGCGATCAGGACTATTGGAGTCTGTTGGGGATCTGGTGCCTTAAGCATGGTGTAGAATTACCGCCCTGGAAAGAGTTTGACGCTATCCGGGGAGTCAATACAACCGTTATTCCGGCACAAAGGGCTGTAAGAGAATCCATACCCGACTGGCTGGATGAATTAGGAGCGTCTGAACTGAAGGAAAGCTGGGATCGTGAAATACATGTTCTCAATGAGCAGGCCCGGGTGGTATTGAGAGCGAACACGCTCAAGATCAAACGCACGGACTTGCAGCAACTGCTCCTGGATTCTCATGAGATAAAAACTGCAGCGCCGGAAAATTTCCCGGATGCACTTATACTGGAAGAGCGGCAGAATGTATTCACCACGCAGGCATTCAAAGATGGGCTCTTCGAAGTGCAGGATGCCGGTTCTCAACTGATCGCTCCGTTTCTTGAGGTGCAGCCCGGGATGCGGATCATTGACGCTTGTGCAGGAGGTGGAGGAAAGTCGTTACATCTCGCTGCCCTTTTGAAAAATAAAGGCAGAGTCATCTCCATGGACACGGAAGCATGGAAGCTGGAAGAATTGAAAAAGCGTGCAAGACGCGCGGGCATATCCAATATTGAAACGCGCGTCATCGAATCCACGAAAACCATCAAACGTCTGGCTGAAAATGCTGACCGCCTGCTGTTGGATGTCCCCTGCTCAGGATTGGGCGTACTTCGCAGGAATCCGGACGCCAAGTGGAAACTGGATCAGGCTTTTATCCAGAAGGTGAAGGAGACCCAGCAACAGATACTCGATGATTACTGCAAAATGCTCAAGCCCGGTGGCAAAATGGTTTATTCTACCTGCAGCATCCTTCCTTCCGAAAATGAGAAGCAGGTTGAAGCCTTTCTGAAGGCACATCCCGATTACCAACTCGAGGAGATGAAGACCATTTTTCCCAGCGAGGGATTTGATGGATTCTTTATGGCCCGGTTGCTGCGAATCAAATAGATATTCCGATGTGGCAAACCCATGACTATGCAAAACGGTTTGCCCTGCCCTACAGTCGAAGGATAATTTCGTTATTTTAGGAAGTCAACCTCCGCATGAGAACAGCACCCATCCTCATCATCCTTCTAGCAGCAAGTTTTGTGCGTGCTCAAAACCAGGGAAGCTATATCCAGAAAATCCCGGGTGGATCCATTCAGTTCAGAATGATTGCCATACCAGCAGGTAAGATTGCACTAGGAAGTACAAGTCCCATGGCCGATGCTGACGAATCTCCTGTCAAAGAAGTCTCTATTTCCTCGTTTTGGATCAGTGAACACGAAATCACATTCCAGGAATGGGATGCATACTTCAATGACAACACACTACCCCAGAGCAAGGAGATTGACGGCGTCACGCGGGCTACACCACAATACATAGACCTTACCTGGGGGATGGGACGCGATGGTCAACATCCGTCCAACAGCATGAGTCACCAGGCCGCAATGATGTATTGCAAGTGGCTTTATTCCAGGACCGGCTATTTCTTCCGTTTGCCGACAGAGGCGGAATGGGAGTATGCCTGCTATGCGGGACAAAAGAAAGAATTCACCCTCGAGATGGTGAGAGAAATGGCATGGTTCAAGGAAAACAGTGACGGAAAATTTCATCATGTAAAGGAGAAGAGCCCCAATGCCTGGGGCCTGTACGACATGCTGGGCAATCTCAGCGAGTGGACGCTGGATCAATACGATCCGGCTGCCTATTCAAAAATTTCACCGTTTGATCCTTACCTCGAACCTGCCGGGCGGTACCCTAAATCGGCCAGAGGAGGTTCATACCTGGATGGAGGTCAGCTTTTGCGTTGCAGCAACCGGATCGCCTCAGATCCGTCCTGGAATAAACGCGACCCTCAAGTTCCGAAAAGCAGGTGGTGGCTGACCGACGGCATGTTCATTGGCTTCCGGGTGGTAAGGCCGTCGAAGCAGCCATCGAAAGAGGAGATTGAAAAGTTTTATGCGAAGTATCTTAAATAGGTGCCGGTGACATGCATATTTCCGCACCTGTAAGAGGCAGGTCCAGTCATTGAATCAGGCATCCGGAATCAGTCAATTTTGGCTACATTTAATTATCAATCAAAAAATATTGCACTATGAACTCCTCGTCCACCAACCGTCGCGACTTTATCAAGAAATCGACCCTTGCAGCAGGTTCACTAATGGCCATGCCACTACTTGGAAAGGCTGGGTATTTTAACAACTCTGCTGATGATGCCATCAAGGTGGCCCTGGTGGGATGTGGTGGCAGAGGAACAGGCGCTGCCATGCAGGCGCTCCTCACCAAACAGAACGTAAAGCTCGTGGCTATGGCCGATGCTTTCCGTGACAGGATTGACCAATGCTACAAGAACCTCACCGCCGACGATATCTCCGACTGGTCGGGAAGCGCAGGGAATATCAAGGATCGGGTGGTGGTGAAGGAAGAGAATAAGTTTGTGGGATTTGATGCCTATAAGAAAGCAATCGCACTTGCCGATGTAGTCATATTGACGACGCCTCCCGGGTTCCGCCCGCTGCATCTGGAAGAAGTTGTCCGCCAGGGCAAACACGGCTTCATCGAAAAGCCACTTGCCACCGATCCTGCGGGAATCAAGAAAGTGCTTGACGCCGCTGCCTTGGCAAAAGAGAAGAAACTGAATATGGTTGTGGGGCTCCAGCGCCACTATCAGAACTCATACCGCGAACTGTACAAGCGCTTGAAAGATGGAATGATTGGAGACATCGTTTCTGCCCAGGCCTGGTGGCACAACGAAGGTGTGTGGATGAACCCAAGAAAAGCCGGCATGACAGAAATGGAATACCAGATGCGGAACTGGTATTACTTCAACTGGATTTGCGGAGACCATATTGTGGAGCAGCACATCCATAATATTGATGTGATCAACTGGTTCAAAGGGGACTACCCTGTGAAAGCACAGGGCATGGGCGGCCGCGAAGTAAGGAAGGGCAAGGACTTCGGCGAAATCTTTGATCATCATTACGTGGAATTCCAGTATGCAGATGGCAGTATTCTCAACAGCCAATGCCGCCATATCAAGGGAACCATGAATAAGGTGGATGAGCAGATCATGGGCACAAAGGGCACCATCTATTGTGGCAACATGAACATCACCGACCGCAAAGGTTCAGTGATGTACCAGTATGAACGAGCCAAAGAGAATAATCCCTACCAGACGGAGCATGACGAACTCTTTGACGCCATCGCCAAAGGAGAATACAAGTTCGCCGATCTCGACAATGGTGCGAGGAGTACCATGACCGCCATCCTCGGCAGGATGGCTACCTACTCGGGTGTCTCCATTGAATTCGACAAGGCACTCAACTCTGGTTTGTCACTTCAGCCCAGCCGGTATGCCTGGGATGCTGAAATGCCTTCCAGGCCTGACGCCAACGGACTGTATCCAATTGCAGTCCCTGGTGTGACCAAATATTTCTCCTGAAGTCAGATTCCGCTTGGGTAAGGATCCCAGGGACGCTGAATAAGTAATTGAATAGCCATGGGCAAAAGGGATAAACGCGTCGACCAATATATTTCCAAATCACAGGACTTCGCCAAACCAATCCTGAAGCACCTTCGTGATCTTGTCCATGTGTCGTGTCCGGAAGTTGAGGAAACGATTAAGTGGGGATTTCCTCATTTTGACTACCGCGGAATCATGTGCAGTATGGCTGCATTCAAAAAACATTGCTCTTTTGGTTTTTGGAAGGCGGCCATGATGAAGGATACCTCCCTGATGCAAATGGCCAAAAGTGAGGCCGCCATGGGGCACCTGGGTCAGATCCAATCCTTGCAGGATCTTCCTTCAGACAAGGTCATGAAATCCTATATCATGGAAGCTGCCAGGCTGAACGAAGGTGGAGTCAAGGTCAGAAAAGCCAGCCCTGCAAAAAAGGTCCCCTTGAAAATTCCGCCCTATCTGAAGAAAGCGCTTGAAGGAAATAAAAAAGCCAAAGAATTCTTCCTTGGGCTCAGTTATTCTCATCAGAAAGATTATCTCACATGGCTTGCTGAGGCAAAGACTCAACCCACCCTCGAAAAACGTCTTGCTACAACCATGGAATGGCTAAGTGTGGGGAAAAGGAGGAATTGGAAATACGAGAGGTAAGACTGGGTGAAGTTTAGCACGCAGGATTTTTGATCATCAGCGACTTTTTTTCCCATCTTGCGCAAATTTTTCCGTTTTGAAGCCGGTGCGCTATATCCTGATCAAGCTATATACCATCTGGGTACTGTTTGTGTTTACATTTTTCATGATCCTGTATTTGCCGGGAATTCTGATTCCCTTCTTCTTCGGTGATCGATTCGGCTGGATCAGCTACAAATTTCTGATGCTATGGTCCTGGACATTCAGCAAACTAAACTTCATACCCTATCGTATAGAGGGACGCGAAAAGATCCGCAAAGGACAATCGTACATCTATGTGAGTAATCACACTTCCTATCTTGACATACCGGGCGTATGCCTGACGGTCCCTACACAAATCCGGCCGCTTGCGAAGAAAGAACTCCTTCGGATTCCGATATTCGGCTGGATTGCCAGCCATGCGGCCATTATCGTGGACCGGTCCAGCAATGAAAGCAGGAAGAAGAGCATGGATCATCTCAAGGCGATTCTGAAACAGGGGATATCCATATTGATCTTTCCGGAAGGAACACAAAACAGAAGCAATGATCTTATGCTGCCCTTTTATGACGGCGCATTCCGGATCGCCGTTGAAACACAGCAGCCTGTGCTGCCCATGGTCATCATGGGTGCAGGAAAGCTCATGCCTCCAAAGAAGATGGTCATCCGGCCCGGCACCATACGGATCAAGGTCCTGGACGAAGTGCCAACAGCGGGAATAACATTGAGCGAGGTGGGTGCCCTGAAGGAAAGGGTTCGGGGAATGATGGAAAAGGCTCTTGTATCTTAGGGTAATACCACTATTTGTTTTTCACTCTTACCACAACAGTATCAGCATTGATACCGGTAAAGATGCCAAGGCCGTTGGTCACATTGGTGTAAGGAGTCTTGATGTTCAATGACGAGTTCCCATTGTTATCATAGAGCGCTGCATACTCTGCATTGATACGATACAATATCACCCAATGCCTGCCGTAGTATTGAAATTGCCTGGCCCGGATTTCATACGTATTGTTCTGCACCGGATTGCTCCGGAAAATGAAAGTTCTTTCCACATCAGTTGAAGTATTGATGGGTACCGGATTGGTTTCAATATTCTTCACTACAACGATATAATAGGACTCATCCGGATTGGACCATGTGAGCGTAATCGGATTCGGGAAGGTAGGCTGAACTCCTGTGAACGTGCTGCTGTTGAATGGCACAATAACGATCGTACTGTCAGAAGCTGTGTAATTCTCAGGAGCCGGAGGGATGACAGTGGCTGCAGATACGGGCTGGCTGTTGTAATTAAAAGACAACTGGTAAGTAAGGCTCTTGTTCACCTTAAGTGAAGGCAGCGTGTAATAGCCATTCGCATCCTGCGACAAATTGTACGTGTTTGTGCCGTCCATGACCGTAACAAGCAGTCCATTAATTACGCGGGAAGTATCGGCAGTCGAAAACAAGGCTTCGTTGGTCACCTTGAGGCTGATAATGTGGTTGGCTGCCAGATACCCCTCCACTACCGGTTTTGCCTGTGAAGTATTTTCCGGTTCAATCTTGGTGCATGCCGCCCCAAGTATGAGACAGAAGATGGTAATATGTGAGATGCGTGTTTTCAATTGAGTCTCCAGGATAAAATAATATTGGGTGTGAATCCCAGGTAGTAGACATTGGTTTCAACCAGCTGCCCGCTCACAATCTGGTAGTCCTTGTACCACACATTTCGATGGTTATATAGATTGAAGAACGACAGACCCAGGCTGTTCATGGCCCCACGTTTGCTCGTCCAGTGGTAAGTGATGGCGGCATCCATGCGATGGTAGTCAGGCAGCTGCAGACTGTTCTTGGCGCTGACACTTGTGAAGGTGTTGGTGTTCCCGTCAAGCAACGTAATAGTATAGGCACCCTGCGGAGCGGTGTAAGGCCGTCCAGTTGCATAATACCAGGTGAGGGAAAAGTCCCAGTTCCGCCACCGGTACATGTTGATCGATTTGAACTCATGTGTCACGTTCTGGCTGGCCAGGTAAGGTTTCTCCTGGTAAACAGGGAACGTATTGGTGGTCTGACTCAGCGTGTAGCCTACCCACCCGTTGTAGTTGCCCTGCTTTTTCTGGATAAGGAAATCGATCCCATGCGTTTCGCCTGTGCCCTGGTAGAAGCTTTCCGAATAATTGATCTTCCCGAAACTTGGCGTGAAGCGCAGTGAATACTCGGAAAGTCCTTGCAGGTTCTTGTAGTAGGCCTCGACGTCGAAAAGATATCCATCCGTTTCATAGCTGACGCCGGCGATATAGTGGTCGGCATAGCTTACGGGCAGCAGGTTTCCATCGGCGAGCGTCCAGAAGTCACGGCTGCCCTGGAGAATATCCTCACGGATTACACGCTTGGCAAACTGATAGTATCTGCCAACAGCCCCCTTCAGGGTGATTCTGTCGGTAACCAGGTAGTTGATTGAAAAGCGCGGTTCATTGTAGGTCTGCTTTGTAACATCATAATAATTGTAGCGGATGCCGGGAACAATCAAAAGGTGATTGTTAAGAAGCCTGATGTGGTCCTGGAGATACCCGGTATAATTACCGCCCGTGGTGTGGCGGTTGATAATGGTACTCGTGTCATTCTGTGAATAGGTGTATTGGATGTCCCATTTGGTCATCATCAGGCCGAATTCAATTGAATTCTTGTCGTTCAGTTTCCACTCGTTGTCGTTCTTGAAGGAGAAGTCGTACAGGTTGTTGTCCTCCAGCGTTCCGTTCCTCACGGTCTGGGTTTCACCTGTACTTCTGGTGATCGTGTTTTCATTGGACCGGTCTCTCCTGCTGAAGTAATTGGAATAGCTGACCAGTGTATTCGAGTAGAACTTTGGATTCCATTGCCTGGACCATTTGAGGCTTGAGCCCGTATTTCCCCAGGTAGTCACATCATTGATGTTGGAATTAAAGGCGAGGTTGCCTCTGGCAAAGAAATTCGCAGCATCAATTTTGCGTGAATTGTCCATGTCGTCTGTGCCGTTGTAAAAACTCCATGAGACCACGTCTTTGGTGGTTGGCCGCCAGGTAACCTTGGTATTGAGATCATAGAAATAGGATGACACTGTAGTACCGAAAGAGCCGAACCGGTTGCGAAATCCTCCCTGCCCCGGAGGTGCAGTCGTTGTACTGTTGTTGCCGCTGAATGTGTTGAAGATCTTGTCGTATAGTGGTCCCTTCCAGGACTTTCGCGCAGCTGCGAAGACCGTGACCTTGTCGCTGACCGGTCCCTCGCCAAAGAGGTTCATGCTCAGCATGCTGAGATCGCCACCCACATTCCACATCCGGTTGCTGCCATCCTTGCCGGTGATTTCCGCCACGCTGGAAAGCCGGCCGCCAAACTTAGATTCAAAGCCTCCTTTATATAACTGCACATCTTTCAGTGCATTGTAATTGAAGGCGCTGTAGAATCCGAAAAGGTGATCTACATGGTAAACGGTAAATCCGTCATACAATACCAGGGCCTGATCGGGAGTACCTCCTCTTACATAGAGGCCCGCAGAGTTCTCGTTGCTGGCACTCACCCCCGGCATCATTTGAAAAGATCTGAAAATGTCACGCTCTCCCACATTCGGGAGATTGACAATCTTGGCCGGCGTCATCTTGATCATGCTGATCTTCTCATTCGACTGAAAAGCTGCCACCGATTTCTCCTTCTGTGCGAGGATGGTAACTTCATTCAGGCTGGTCGCAGCCTGTTCCAATTCAATAATAATCCCTTCCGTCTTGGTATCGGGAGTTAGTTCTATCACCGTTGGATCATATCCCAGGTAGGAAACAACAATGGTGCTCGTGTCACTTGGAACTTTCAACAGGCTGAAGTATCCGTCCACGTTGGCAGAAGTTCCAATACGTGTACCGAGCACCTGCAGGTTTACAAACGGCAGCGTTTCACCCGTCACCTTGTCCTTGATGGTTCCGGTGAGCGAAAGGTCCTGTCGCTGCGGCTTCACGAGTGTCCTTTGCTTTTTGGCCACAGGTTTGGCCGAGACTACCTTCTCATCCAGCAATACATACTGATCCACCAGCACGTATGCACCTGTGTTGTCTTTGTAATATTTCAGCCTGTAGGTTTTGGCCACCTGATCCAGGAAGTCGCTTACGGGGAGATTGAACATTCGTTGCTCATACTGAAGCTTGCTGAATTTCTCACGGTCGAAACTGAACTTGATTCCGGTTTGGGATGAAATCTCATCCATGACTTTGTCCAGCGTTCCAAGGTACAGACCGTCGATACGGGTAGTCTTGAGATCCTGCGCTCCGGCAGAAAGCGAAAGCACCAAAAAGATCAAAGCTGCCGGACGCCTCATGAATTCTTTATCAATTATGGAGGCGTGAAAATGTGCAGTCGACCACGCCGAATCAATACGTGAAACACCTATATATTTTGAATGAGATGAATGGAGAAGATTTGGAGACGAATGGGACGGGTAAGAGGTATACTGGCAAAAAAAACGGAGAGGGACCCCTCCCCCTCCGTACCCAATTGATAAACACTTATCAACCAAACTGTCTTTTACTCAATTCCCTGCTCCATCATTGCCGGCAAAAGTGATGGTGTGCGATGCAACTTTATTACCATGGGTCAAACCTGTATTGCAGTCGATCCTGTAATGAATTCCACCGTACAATCTTGACAAGGAAGCCTCCGTGGCCTGATCACTAAAATACTGAGCACTGGAAGGAAACAGGTAAGACAAAACTGCTGCCGATGCGCCGGAAAAGGTTGAGTGTCCGGATGCATAAGACGGAAAATTCGGAATACCGGTGCCCGTCCGTATGGCTGGATCCATTTGCGTGGGACGAGGATTGAAATAATAATACTTGGTTTCCCAACAGGCCACTGCCGCATCATGCAGTGCAATATTCAACAGAGCAAAAACACGTGCGGCCCGAACTTCGCTGTATCGTGCGTCACGGATATATTCCGCCGCGATGTCATTCCAGTGTCCGGGTGGCGTGTAGGTGCCGGCGCCGTCAGCCCATTTGTGGACGATGGCAAGACGTTCACGCGTAAGATTCTGCGAATAGTATTTCACCTCATTGACCTGATCCTGCATTTCCGCAGATGCTGTGGGTGGCGGTGGGAGCGGCCGGTCATTGACAATGTCAGCATCCGTCATCATCCATGCTTTCACTCCAACTGGTGTGCCGCCAATGGTCCGCAAACCGAAGAATGGCAGCATCGGTGGCCGTGAAGGAAGATCCAGGCTCAGCCATGGAATCTCACCTCTTGCCACGGCGTTGTCTACAAGCATCTGCCATTGTGCCTTGTTCCCGCCGGCAGTCTTCATTCCGTCACTGGCAGCTCGTGCAGTAAACAACGCAGCAATGGATTTCCCCAGTGAGAGTCCTGCGGATAGGTCACTGGCAGCGGCCTTACCGGACCACAGTGCAGCGCTTCTTTGCTCAGCTGCTTTCTTTGTAATTTCCTCCACGGCTGCAGGAAACAGTGACTTGAGCAACTCGGCCGAAACGCCCGATAGAACTGCATCCTCGGAAGGATAAGCCGGCAACGCAGTCTTTGGCACCAGTGCCTGAATTCCGTTGTCAACCGTGTAGGGTGCCGGCCTGTTATAAAAGTATTTATAGTACCAGGCGGCTTTCATCGCCTCATACTGCGCAACGGCAACATAACTGTATGCACGTGCGGCGTATGGAGGATTGGCAAAGGGGAAATTGGGATCAGCGAATGGATTCTCTGCATCCGGCACAGGATAACTTCCATCGGCCAGCGGTGCAGGTGGAAGGTTGTAACGTGCCACCAGTTCCCTCAATATCTGATTCCAGCGCAGCACGCCTCCTCCGCTCCAATAGTCGATGATGCTCTTCTGCGTTGGATTGAGCTTGCTTTGCAAATCTTTTATCGAAGTCAGTTCTGACTGATAGGAAGGGTCGGATACCGGCAGCGGGGCTGCCACCGCAACCTGACCCGGTGACGACATGTAAATCATCTTCCAGGTACCGGCATTCTCATCCAGTCTGGACGGCTGTAAGGCTGGCAGGCTTTCGTCAAATGAAACATCCCTGTTGCATTGGCTCACCAGTATAACTACCAGTGAGAGCATGAATATCTTCTTGCGATTCATAGGTGGTTATTCGGTTTTGGTGAAATGAAAAGTGTAAAAGATTCCGGCCATCCATTGTGTGGACCGGCCCACATTCCGCCCGTCGATCACGGAAGATGCCGTTAGACGAACAGCGAAATCCTTAGGCTTCGACAAATAATACATGAGCACACCGCCAATGCGTGATGCATTCATCATGTTATTCACAAAAGGCATGTCTTGCCGCCTGATATCGCCACCACCGAGGGTATTCATCTGCATGTAGGTCAGATTGGCCTGCCACTTCGCGATGCGATACCCTGCATCAACGTTAAAGTCAAACACGTCATACATTCTGACTTCATTGGTTTCATAAAATGTGTTATTGGTAAAATAGGACGGCCGGTCCAGCGTCACATTGCTGCGGTAGGTATATCCAGATGACCCGTTCACGAACCAGCCTTGCCTGAAGGTATAGTTGAAAGTAACCCGGGCTGCCAGGTTCGTGCTGTGAAGCCCTATCGACAACGGTAGGAAATCGGGAGTGTAATTGCTCATTGGTGTGGAGAAACTTCCTACAACATGGGCGGTGAACCGGCCCTTATCGGAGTCCAGCCTGTAAAACCGGTACTTTGCTGCCAACGTGAAGTCTTGCAGCCCTTCCATGTCGTGCAGCGTTCCGCCGCTGGTGTGATTCTTGACATAAGGCAGGCTGCCGATCACATTGAGCCGGTCTGTGATTCCGTAAATCCCCATCCACATGTATTGCTGTGACTGGAGGGTACCAATGTTCTGATTGCTTCTCTCCAGCGTCCCTTCCCAATATGTACTCCAGTTCTCCTGACCATACATCAGGCCGGTGCACAACTTGCCGCGGCCCATCATGATGCCGTCGGTAAGGGTCTGGGCCATCGCAGGGACTGCATTGAATGCGATGACCAGACTTAGTAAAGTCTTTTTCATATATGTATAAGCATCCAGTGCGGCATATTGCAACACAGGACTTGGTTGAGTTAAAAAAAGAATTGATTTAAAATGGACAGCGATCAAGCACAGTCGCCTGCCCTCACATCAATGTGATGTATGTAAAAATTATCTGCCTTCCGGCGGAAGGAGAATGGAGTGCTCAAAGGATGAAACGATACTGATCACAGATGTCGAAAGAGCCTTATTCAATATCCATCCCTGATGCTCAAAAGTAACGCCGATGCGTTCGGAAAAATATTCTTTAATAAATCCGGGAAAGGCCTTCGCAGCCGGTTTGCCATCGGACGGCTTGTCCGAAAAGGTCTTTACCAATTCACCCAGTTGCTGGTTAATCTGGTTGCTTTCCGTGTCCTTGATACAGGCCAGGTAAACAGCATCCAAGTCGGTCTTCTGCTGGGTGATCCTGTAGATCTCTCCCTCAAATTCAAATTGTCCATTGGCAGGCTGCCACTCCCCGTTCTTTGTGTTATAGGGAACTTCCAGTGGAATGCGCACTACCATCTCCTGATTCTTATTCTGATTCGCGTCAGCCCAGTCTATTGAAACGTGCCATCTCCACCCCTCCATGACCAGGTAATATCCCGCCACGTTGAGGAGGATGATGAGGAGAAATAAGGTTGCGAGAGCCCGTTTCATCTGTACAAGGATAGAAAATAAATAATGTAAAACGCAACAGGCATGCTTTAAAACCCTCTAAACGGGCACATAAACCACCTTTTTTGTGGCAAAGAAATCCTCCTGAAAGAATGTTTGTAGTTCGTAGACGCTGTAAGGTTTTTTGAGTTCGTCCATCTCCTCGTCCACCTCACCGCCCTTCAGGTAGAGGATTCCGTTGTCGAGCGAATGGCGGGACTTATCCTTTACTTTATTTCTCACCCAGCCATAGAATTCACTCATTCGGGTCACAGCCCTGCTCACGATGAAGTCGTATTTGTGCTTCAGTTCCTCCGCCCGGATCTGCTGTGCTGTAACATTGGTGATCCCTGCTCCCCTGCACACCTCCACCACTACAGTGATCTTCTTACCAATTGAATCAACCAGGGTGAATTTGCTTTCAGGAAACAGGATAGCCAGTGGTATGCCGGGGAATCCTCCGCCGGTACCAACATCAAGGATCTCTGCCGCCGGAAGAAATGGGACGATTTTGGCAATCCCCAGCGAATGAAGTATGTGATTGACGTAAAGATTCTCAATGTCCTTCCTGGAAATCACATTGATTTTCCCATTCCATTCCTTGTACAACGGGCCCAGGGACTCAAATTGACTTATTTGCTTATCTGTGAGGTGAGAGAAGTATTTGAGTATAATATCGGTCTCCATGTCGGGTTTCACGCAAAATACGGCCTGCCAACTTAATAACCACGCGAGTGCCACACTTCGGTACTTTGAGCCTTTAGACTAAAATTCTAATTTGCCTTTCTCAAATTGTCATTTGATTATGAAGCGCCGCAAGTTTATTCAATCTGCCTCCACAGCTGCTGTGGCCATCGGATTACCTGTGATGGGACAGGGTGAAAGCAAAATGAACGAGACAAGATCCGCACCAGCAGAGCCTGTGAGAAAGGTATTCGCGTTCGGAGGAGGGCGTGACAAGAGTATCCTCCGTTTCATGATTCAATTGACAGGAAAAGAAAATCCTAAAATAGCCTTCGTACCCACGGCCACAGGCGACAGCATCATTTCGGTGAACTCCTGGTATGCCTATTGTGAGGACACCAACATCCGGCCTTATGTGCTGCGGACGTTCATCAGCTCCTATGACACCAAGGAAAGTTTTGAGGAAACAATCATGAAGATGGATGCGATTTACGTTGGCGGCGGAAACACCCTGAACATGCTGGCCGTCTGGAAGGCGCACGGCATAGATGCCTCGCTCCGAAAGGCATATGATAAAGGTATTCTGATGACCGGCGCGAGCGCAGGATCACTTTGCTGGTTCCAGAGCGGCACAACAGACTCCCGACCGAAAGACCTGAGTCAGATCGAATGTATGGGCTGGCTCAAAGGATCGCATTGCCCTCATTATAACGTTGAAGAGTTCCGTCGTCCTGTGTATCAGGATCTCATCAAGAAAAGCGTCCTTCCGCCCGGCTACGCCTGTGATAATCTGTCCGGCGTTTATTTCGAGAATGAGAAAATGGTCAAATGCGTTTCTTTTCACGAAAAGGCCAGGTCCTATTACGTGGATTTGGTGAATGGGACGGTCAGCGAAAAAGAGTTGCCATTTGAACTGATCAAGTAACGGTAAACTGTTTTCTCCGGTCAGGAGCAATTGGCGGTTTCCGGAAGTGCAAAGACAACCTTTGCAGTAAATGACTCGTTTCCATCTACACCTTTAACGATTTATCAGAACTATGAAATTGTATCAAGTTGACGCATTCAGCAACAAGGTTTTCGGTGGCAACCCTGCTGCCATCGTCTTGTGGGACCAGTGGCCTGCGGATGAGCTAATGCAGAAGATAGCCATGGAAAACAACCTGGCGGAGACAGGTTATCTCGTTCCGAAAGGCAGCGACTTTGAGATCAAATGGTTCACTCCTGTTGTGGAGGTGGATCTCTGCGGACACGCCACGCTGGCGGCAGCACACGTCTTATTCGAGCATCTGAATTACCAGGGGAACATGGTTAACCTGTTCTCCCCCCGCAGCGGGCTGCTCAAAGTTGAGCGAAATGGCAAAACGCTAACCCTGGACTTCCCGGCTGATTCCATCACTGAAATAGAAGTTCAGTCATCACATACATCCTGCTTTAGCAAAGCACCTGAAAAGGTATTGAAGGGTAAGACGGATTTGATGTTTGTGTTCCGCAATGAAGAAGAAATAATCAGCCTCATACCTGATTTGACCGCCATACAGAAACTTCCCGTGCGCGGCATCATTGCGACCGCAAAAGGTACATCGTCAGACTTCGTATCACGCTTCTTTGCACCGCAATCCGGGGTAAACGAAGATCCGGTGACGGGTTCTGCCCATACCACACTTACACCATACTGGTCAAGGCAACTGGGCAAGGAAGAACTCACTGCCGTTCAATTGTCATCACGTAAAGGGTATCTTACTTGCAGACTCTCCGGAATCAGGGTACTGATCAGCGGGGAAGCCAGGACCTACATGGTCGGGGATTTTGCCATCGAGTAGAGCTTCTTCTCAGTCTGAACCCTTAGCTCTTTCCACTGCCATTTTCATCTTACCGATGGATTGCTCAAGGCCAAGTTTTGCAAAGTGGGACATTTGGCCAAAGTTGGCGTATTCAGTAACGGTCATTTCAGTTCTGTTCTTACCCAAAGAACGGAAGGTCACAACCGTTCGTACATCTTCAGGAAAATCCGAAGGCATGCCAAGATCCAAGGGCTTTTGCTTGTGACCGTCGCTGCTTGCCAGGTTCTGAATGAATTCGATCCGCTCGTGCAATACGATTTTAGTGTAGGTCCAGATACTGAAGTTATCCCTTCCGCCAAACGTTGCAGGCGCCCGCATGCAGACAATCGAGGTGCCTCCTTCCCGAAAATCCATAACGGCACTGGGGCAGGTGAAATGGTCCGGACCCCACCACTGCATCACCAAGGCAGGATCTGTCCACATACGCCAAACCCTGTCCAAAGGAGCTTCAAATATTCTGCTTACGACCAGTTCGCTCATGGCCAGGCGTTCATCAGTTTTTCAATATCGAATTTTCTCATCTTGAGAAAAGCCTGGATTACTTTCGGGGCGCGGGCAGGATCAGACATCAGTTTACCGAGAACAGCCGGCACTACCTGCCAGGATACGCCAAATTTATCACGACACCAGCCGCACATATTCTCTGACCCTCCGTCAGAAGTGAGATGATTCCAGTAGTGATCAATTTCCTGCTGGTTATCGCAGGTGATAACAAATGATATGGTTTCGTTGAAATGATCCTTCGGCCTGCGATCATTGAGTCCCATAAATTGTTTTCCATTGAGTTCCCAATTCACCACAACGGGCGATTCGCTGGTAATACGGGAATTGGGGAATATTGAACAATAGAAGACGGCCGCTTCCTTTGCTCGACCGTCAAACCAGAGGCAAGGATAGATTTCGCGCATCATGTTATGGCATTTGTGGTTGCAATTGCTTCATCTGACTCAGGGCCAGCCTGGCGCCAGCCCATGCCGTCGGGAGTGCCAGAATGTCCAGGGCTATTGGATACCAATGCGGCGGAATGTGCCACATGACAATTGTGCCGGCCATACTGAGTATAAGTCCAATCAATCCTGTGGCCATACTGTGCATCATGGGGTGATGAGGTGCCAGCCTTGCCGTGAAATAACTTCCGATCACCCCATAGACGGTTCTGTAGAATACAACAATACCAATCAGCCATGAAGGATTCGCGTCAAACGGCGACCGGATCATGAGGTCGGTTTCCTCCAATACATAATCTGTCAGAAGCGTCGCTGCGATCGCGAAGGCCATTCCTGCAAATCCTGCCCTGAAGCTTTTATACCATTTCATCTTGTGGGTTTTTTGTCAAGACTGTTCTTCAGTTCCGGACTTCAACAATTTGTCCATCTTGTCAAACCTCGCCGTCCAGGTTTGACGCTGCTGTTCGATCCATGATACAACCTCAACCAGGGCATCCAGTCTAACTTCATAGTAACGTTCCCTCCCTTTTTGAACCGCGACGATAAGCCCGCATTCTGTCAGCACCTGCAAGTGATTTGAAACGGCCTGGCGGCTTACATCAAAGTGGCCGGCAATTGCATTAGGGGTCATTGGCTTGCCGGCAACCAAATGAATTATATCTCTGCGGATCTGATCGGCCAGAGCCTGGTAAACGTCGCGCCTTCTCTCCACTTCCTTATATGCAAGTATATGGTTGCAAATATATGATACGCAAACATATGATTGCAAATATAAGGGCAAAAGAATAGAAAGGGGCCGAAATTGGCTCAATACACTCAAATTTTACACTTTTGGAACTCGCTAAACGCAATGAGGCTCCGCACACTGTTTCCCGAAGTTCCTGTCCTTCGCACCGAAAGGCTTGAATTGCGGTCTATCACACCCTCCGATGCTCCGGCTGTCTTGAGACTAAGAGGCAATCCGGAAATAATGAAATATGTCCCAAGACCCCTTACGCAGAGTCTTGACGAGGCAATCCAGCTGATTAGGGAATTTGAGGCAATTCGTGAACGGGGTGAAGGAATTACCTGGGGCATATGTGTGAAACAAGAGCAAGTGCTGGTAGGCACAATAGCCTTTCTGCGAACCAAGCCAGAAAACTTCAGAACAGAAATCGGTTATCTGCTGGATCCAGTTTACCAGGGACAGGGGATCATGAAAGAAGCGATTCAGTGCGTTGTCGGTTTCGGGTTTGATGTGATGGGTTTGCACTCCATTGAAGCAGTTGTGGTTGCCGAAAATATCCCATCCATTCAGGTCCTTCATAAGTGTGGTTTTATCAAGGAAGGGTTCTTTCGGGATTACCAGTATTTCAACGGAGTATTTCATAACACCCTCATCTATTCATTACTTGCGGACGGTGACTCAGACTGAAATTTCTTTGCCCATGCGCATTGGCCCGCATTTGAATATCGTACGCATCACCACCCTAGTGCTTGCATTGCGTTGCGTGGCATTGCATGGGCAGCCGCTATTACCCGAAAAACAACAACTCGATCAGTTTCTAGACAGTCAGATAGCGAACGGCGCCGTTCCTTCAGTGGCTGTCTTTATTGTGGATAAATCAAAAGGAATTGTTTACCAGCATGCATCAGGCAAGGGCAACAAAGGGAGCGAATTGAGAACAGACGATCTTTTCGCGATTTATTCCATGACAAAGCCTGTGACCGCTGTGGCTGTGCTACAATTGGTGGAACAAGGCAAACTGGGCCTTGATGATCCGGTCTCTCGTTATGTCCCGGAATTTGCAGACCTCCCTGTCATCAAGTCATTTGACTGGAAAGACACTACTTACACAACAGAACCACAGTCACACCCCATAACCATCAGACAATTACTCAGCCATACCTCCGGTCTCGCTTATGATTTTGTCAGTAATGAACTGGAAGCCATTTCCGCCAAGATGGAAAAGACCGGCACCAAGAAGGGCAAAAAAGTATATCTCACATTTCCATTGCTATTCCAACCTGGCACCCGATGGCATTATGGCACAGGAACGGAGGCTTTGGGAGATATCATTGCAAAAGTCTCCGGTGAATCACTTGATGTTTACTTCAAGAGACACATCTTTGATCCACTCGGCATGAAGGATACTTTCTTTGAAGTTCCAGAAGAGAAGAAATCCAGGCTTGCAGACAGGTACCAAAAAAATGGCAATGGTTACACTGCCAGGAGAAGTTCAGGTTATGACAAACCCGTCATATTGGGTGGTTATGGATTATTCAGTACAGGTCAGGACTATTCAAGATTTATTCAATGCCTGCTGAACGACGGATCTTTGGATGGAAAGAGGCTGCTCGCTTCCGCATCGGTAAAGGAAATGTCGAGGAATCAAATTGGCGGACTAAATGCCAATCCTCTGAAATCAGCTAACCCGGGATTAACGAAGAGTTTCCCTGAAGCGGGCAATCTCAAATTTGGGCTTGGTTCAATCATTGCAGGAACAACCTTGGAGGGTAGACGCAGCATGGGAAGTTACGGCTGGGCCGGCATCCTGAACACTTTCTTCTGGATTGATCCGGCAAGGCAAACGGGCACCATCGTGATGATGCAACAGTTACCCTTCTTTGACGATCCATGCCTTGAAACCCTGCATGGAGTGGAGTCTATCCTGTACGCCAATTAGAGGCTGTTAGGACACGCAAGCCTGATCGGCTATTTTCAGCGCATCGTCAATGATGGCCAGACCCTCATCAATTTGTTCCCTGGTAACACACAACGGCGGGGCAACAAATATGTAGTTCCATCTGACGAACGTATACAGTCCAAGTTCTTTCAAACGGGCTGCCACCTTGTTCATTACAGCCATCTGTTCCGGTTTTGCATTGAAGGGTGCCATGGGTTCCTTTGTTGACCGATTCTTTACGAGTTCGATCACACCAAGCAATCCGGTATTGCGATAATCGCCGATGGAGGGATGGCGCTTCATAAGCTCAGCAACACGATTGTCCATGTATTCACCCATTGCGGCGGCATTCTCAACAAGATTTTCATCCTGATAAATGTCCAGGACTTCCGCCGCAGCAGCACATCCAACAGGGTGGGCAGAATAAGTCAGTCCAATCATCAGCGGGATGTCGTCGTAGTGAGCCGCAATCCTGTCAGAGACAATAAGGGCACCAAATGGAATATAGCCGGCGGTTATTCCCTTGGCAGTGGCAATCATATCCGGAACAACCTCATGATGATCGACGCCAAACCACTTTCCTGTTCTTCCAAAGCCGCTCATTACTTCGTCGGCAATGAACAATATTCCGTGCCGGTCGCAAATCTCCCTAACCTTTTTCAAATAGCCGGGAGGATATTTGATACAGCCGGAAGTCCCGCTCTCCCCTTCCATAAGTATTCCGGCAATGGATTCCGGTCCTTCAAATTCAACAATTCTTTCAATATGACTGGCACATTCCATTTCACATGCACCAAAGCTCTTACCAAACGGACACCGGTAGCAATAGGGATCTTCCACATGAATAATACCGGGCGCCTGCTGGCTGTCGTGAGGCAGCTTCCTTGGGTCACCGCCCGCGGTCATGGCACCATAGGATGCACCATGAAATGCGCGGTACCGTGCAAGGATCTTATGCCGGCCGGTGTAGTGTCGGGCCAGCTTAATTGCATTCTCAATAGATTCTGCTCCTCCTGTGGTAAATAAAGCCTTGTTCAAACCGGGAGGGGTAATTTCAGCAAGCTTTCGGCCGGCTTCAGCACGGGCCCGCGTCACACAGGAAGGTGTGACATAACTAACTTGTCTCATTTGTTCAGCAACTGCCTGTGTCACGCGCTGATTTCCATGACCGATATTCACGTTCATCAGTCCGGATGAGAAATCGATATACCGTTTACCCTCCATGTCCCATAAGTATACCCCCAGTCCATGGCTGATGGCGATGGGGGAAATCCCTCTCTGCTTGCTCCAGGAGAATAATGTATAATCAAGATTTTCCTTGAGAATGACTTGGGATTCAGTGAGTGTATTTGTTTCCATATGCATCTAGCTCATCCAGTTGATTCCTGCTTCCGGATTCCACTTAATTGTATTCTTCTTCAATTTTGTCCAAAATTCGATTGAACTCTTACCTGTAATATCTCCGACGCCAAATCTGCTTTCATTCCAACCTCCAAATGAGAAAGGTTCTCGTGGTACCGGTACGCCGACATTGACACCCACCATGCCCGCTGAAGCGCGTTCCATAACATAACGGGCGACGCCACCGCTTTGTGTAAAAACTGATGCAGCATTACCATAGGGATTGCTATTCTGAATCTCCAGGGCCTCGTCCACAGTGTTTGTTCGCATGATGCTGATAACAGGACCAAAAACCTCTTCGCGTGCAATGGCCATTTCCGGCTTTACATAATCAATCACGGTCGGTCCAACATAAGTGCCCTTCTCCTTTCCTTGAACTACGGCACGTCTTCCATCAACCAGTACTTTAGCACCCCGCTTCTCAGCTTCTGATATGTAGGATTCAATTCTTTCCTTTGCCTCGGAACTAATGACTGCACCCAGGTTCTGTCCAGGAATGATTTTTCTGGCTTCCTCACATATCTTCTCCACGATATGATCCACTTGCCCCACGGCCACCATGGCGGAGGCGGCCATACAACGCTGTCCGGCGCACCCACTCATGCTGGCTGCCACATTTTGTGCGGTCATTCCGGGGATTGCGTCAGGCAATACCAGCAGATGGTTCTTGGCGCCTCCCAGCGCAAGACATCTCTTGTAATTCGAAGTGGCCCTCTGATAAACCATTTTGGCAACTTTTGTTGAGCCTACGAAAGAGACGGCATCAATGCCCGGATGATCGCAGATGGCCTCCACGATTTCGCGATCGCCATTAACTATGTTAAATACACCATCAGGCAGACCGGCCTCCTTTAATATGCCTGCCAGGTATCCCAATGTGAGGGGTACCTTTTCTGACGGTTTGATGATCATGCAATTGCCCAATGCCAGAGCGTTTGGAATAGTCCAGTTGGGAACCATGGCAGGAAAGTTGAACGGCACAATCGAGGCTACTACGCCCAAGGGCACATGTTCCGTGCGGCATTCGACCCCCTTACTTACTTCCAATACTTCTCCAGTGATGAGTTGAGGCATAGAAGTGGCAAACTCAGTCAACTCTACACTCTTTTCAATTTCAGCAACTGCCTCAGGATATGTTTTGCCATTTTCTTCCTGGATTACAGCAGCCAGTTCGTCCTGGCGCTGTTCCAGCAATCTTTTATAGCGGAAAAAGACCTGGACCCTTTCCTTGATGGGCATTTTGCTCCACGACGGAAATGCCGTTTTCGCGGCTACCACTGCCTGGGCCAGATCGGAGGACGATGACATGGGAACAGTCGACAGCAGTGTTCCGTCCAAGGGAGATACCACCGGAAGACTGCGGGGTGTTTTAACATCTACAAAAGCCCCATTAATAAAATTACGAACAGGTTGATATTTCATAATTGGTGATAAGTTGGGGTGCGAAATGACAGCGCCTGGAATGGCTTGCTGCATTTTCTGCACAAAAGTACCTGAATAAATGCAAATTTTTCATTTCTTTATTCAGACGGTAACTAAAACTGCACCCCATGACCAAAATAGCCCATACCGAAATGGACACGCTCGATTTTGAGATCGTGTCATGCCTTCAGCAGGACGGGAGGATGTCATTCACCGTAATTGCTGAAAAACTTCACGTCTCAATAGGAACCATCCGATCCAGGTTCAACAGACTAATTGAAGACGGTACTATCAATATCATTGCGCGGGTGAACCCTGAGAAGGTAGGCTTCCAATCCTACGCACAGATTGCAGTCACCATCCGGCCCGTATCAATGAAAGAGAAGGTTGCGCAGGCTATATCCTCATGGCCGGAGGTCAGCTTCCTTGCCGCGACCTCCGGAGACTATGATTTGGAAGTGGATGCCATGTGTAGGAATAACGATCACTTGCAACAGTTTGTGAGTCAAATATCCGAACTGGAGGGAGTATACCAGACCAAAACGATGATCTATTTCAAGGTCTACAAGTATTCTCAACCGGATCTGAATCTTCTGCGCCTATCGCACAACAAGGGCTGATGGATAAGGATCACATCAAGGTAATTGCATTTGATGCCGATGATACTTTATGGGACAACGAGCCCTTTTTCCGGGAGACCGAAAACAGGTTCTGTGAGCTCATGTCAGATTACCTGCCTGCGCATACCCTTGAAAGGGAACTTCTTCAGACAGAAATCACCAACATAGAACTTTATGGTTATGGGATAAAAGGATTTATCCTTTCCATGATTGAAACTGCCCTTCGCGTCTCCGATCATACCATCCCCTCTTCCGCCCTCAACAAGATCATCGCATTAGGAAAAGAAATGATGCAGAAGCCTGTTCAGTTACTGAACGGAGCGGAAGAAGTTCTGTCTGAACTTAAGAAGAACTACCGTCTGGTTATGGCGACGAAAGGCGACCTTGTAGATCAACATCGCAAGTTGCATAAGTCAGGGCTGGGTCGTCATTTTCATCACATTGAAATCATGACTGACAAGAAAGAAAATGATTATGCGAGGCTTATTGGGCGACTGGATATACAACCTGACGAATTCGTCATGATCGGTAACTCGCTCAAATCAGATATCCTTCCTGTACTCACTGTAGGTGGCTTTGGAATTCATGTACCCTATCATACTACATGGATACATGAAAGAATCGAGGGGGAAGTAAAGCATCAGAACTTTCAAAGGCTGGAGTCTCTCGAGGAACTCATACCACTGTTTCGTTTGAAACGGGATACATGGCCTTAAATGAATCAAACTCAATTCTTACCGCAGGGCAGCAGCTTATATGTGTTCCTTCTTGTTCTTTACCAGATCATACATCAATTCTCTCGCCCTGTGCAGTTGAGCTTTGACGGTCCCCAGCGGCGCATCAAGTTCCTTTGCTATTTCCTCATATGATAGCTCATGGAAATATCGCAGGCGCACCAACTTTTGGTATTTCGCCGGCAACATTCCCACAAAGACCTGGATCAATTCCTCTTTCTGAGCCTTGATCGTTTCTTCCTGCGGGTCAGGATTGAAATCGGCAACATCAAGTGAAACAGATTGTCCATCGTCGTCCGTATAGGTGTTCTCGATGCTGAGTGTATTGATCTTTTTCTTCCGGATGTAATCGATGGTGTTATTGGTTGCAATCCGGAAGAGCCAGGTTGAAAAGGTGAAATCCTTCTTAAAACGGTGCAGGCTGCGGAATGCCTTTGCAAATGATTCGATCATCAAATCCTCGGCATCATCCACATTACGAACCATTTTCAGGATCATGTGGTATACCGGCCGCTTGTAGCGTTGAAGCAATTTGGCAAATGCCTTATCATCCCCTGCTACGGCACGGTCGATCAACTGAAAGTCCTCCAGCGCTTTGGATGAAAATCTGCCCTCTAAATCTTCCATCTAATTCTTTTGGATATCAAAGCAACAAGGCCCGTTCCAAGATAGTAAATGGCATAAATAAAATCTAAAAGTGGGCATTTCCAGCTCTCAAAGGGTTCCCCCAGCATTCGTGAAGAACGATGTGCCACCATAACCAGCAATAGAATCCGTAAGCCCAGCGCTGACCAACCATAGACGGCAAAAGGTGAAAAGAAGGTGAGTGGCAATACAAAAATCCATGTCAATATCCACGTCGCTGAGAACATTCCCAGCAGGAAACGGTCCGACCATTTGTAATGCTTTCCTGCTGAAAGGTGTCGCAGTTTCTGATAGAAATATTCCTTCCAATTTCCTTTCGGAGCTGAACGAGTGAGGGTGTCCGGTCCGAGGGCAACGGCGGTATTTTCCTTTTGTGCATGCTGGTTCACAAAGAGATCATCGTCGCCGCCGGTAACCTGCAGATATTTATGAAAGCCCTTGTTGTCAAGAAACAGCGATCTTGTATAGGACAAGTTGCGACCCGTACCCATGTAAGGTCTTCCTGCCAGTGCCAGTCCCATAAACTGGACGGCGGTCATGAGAGCTTCAAAGCGGATGAAGCCATTAAGCAAACCTGGTCGGCGTACATATGGCGAATAACCAATTACCAGCTCATGCGGCGGCGAGGCATGCGCTCCCATTGATTTGATCCAGCTTTCACTGGCCGGTCTGCAATCAGCATCTGTCAGCAAAACCCATTCGTTGGCAGCCGCTTTGATGCCCAGCGTTAATGCATACTTTTTGCCATTGACGTGTTCAGGCAGATGCAGAACCCTTACCATCCTGACTTTTTGATGGTTTCTGGTCACTTCGAGCAAATAATCATAGGTTCCATCATTACAACGGTCTTCCACCACAACAATTTCGAATGCAGGATAATCCTGCCTGAGAAGCAAGGGCACAAGCTCCCGGAGATTCTTTTCCTCATCATGTGCGCACACGATAACCGAAACAGGCGGGCTTGCAGAAGGCAGAGCCTCGGGGTACCGTCGTGAGAATACCACCAGGAAAAAAATAAGGAATCCCACTTGAATGCAGACAATCAGGGATGCGAGTATGATCAGGTAGAAGTTCAAAGAGAAAAGATTGAAGGGTAAAGATGTGCGTTTCCTTCCATTTCAGAAATACTTTGTCTGCAACTTGCACCCAGGACCGGCGACTTGACGGCAAGGCTTATCTTTACACCGTGAATTTTGAATTACAGGCCTGGGATCCGCTCTCAGGAGCACGCTGCGGCGTCATCACAACTGATCATGGAAGCATCCCCACTCCCATATTCATGCCTGTAGGGACGGCCGGTTCGGTCAAAGCTGTACACACACGCGAACTGGAAGCCGATATTGATGCCAAAATCATTCTTGGCAATACCTATCATTTATACCTGCGTCCTGGTCTGGACTTGCTGAAGAAGGCCGGAGGGCTTCATAAGTTTAACGGGTGGAGCCGACCCATCCTTACGGACAGCGGCGGCTACCAGGTGTACTCCCTTTCGGACAACAGAAAGATCAAGGAGAGCGGTGTGACCTTTAAATCGCATATCGACGGTTCCCGGCATGAGTTCACTCCGGAGCGTGTGATGGACATACAGCGAGTGATTGGTGCAGACATTATGATGGCATTTGACGAATGTACTCCTTACCCCTGTGAATATTCATATGCGCGAAAATCACTTGACATTACACACGCCTGGCTGCGCAGATGCATTGACCACTTCAGGCAGAACGAACCACTATATGGATACAGCCAGGCCTTGTTTCCCATTGTACAGGGGAGTGTTTATGGCGATTTGAGGCAAGCCTCTGCAGAATTCATAAGCCGGCAGGACATGCCAGGGTACGCCATTGGCGGGTTGTCAGTAGGGGAACCGGCAGAGGAGATGTACAAAATGACACAATTGGTTTGTGGGATACTGCCTTTGGACAAACCCCGCTATCTGATGGGAGTGGGAACACCTGAAAATATCCTGGAATGTATTGCGTTGGGAGTAGATATGTTCGACTGCGTCATGCCCACGCGCAATGCCCGGAATGGCATGCTTTTCACCACCCAGGGCGTCATCAATATCCGCAATGAAAAGTGGAAGGACGACCTTTCACCAATTGACGAGGCCCTGGGCGGTTATGCGAGCACATTCTACACCAAAGCATACCTGAGGCATCTGATCATCAGCAAAGAAATTTTAGGCGCGCAAATTGCTTCTATCCATAACCTGACCTTCTACCTTTGGCTGGTTCGAATGGCCCGGCAAAAAATTGAAGAGGGTACTTTTACTGAATGGAAAAACCGGATGACGGAAATCGTATCCAGACGGCTATAGGGAAGTACGCACGATGAGAACACAACTGAAAATACTGGATCGCTACATCCTGAAGAAGATTCTGACCACCTTCTTCTTCGTCGTGCTCATTCTCATGGCTATCATCACCGTGATTGATTTCACGGAGAAGATGGACAAATTCGCCCGCCATCACCTGACCACTCAACAAATCTGGGGTTATTACCAGGACTTCATTCCATGGGTAATGGGTCTCATTACTCCCATCACGGTTTTTATCGCCATCATCTATGTGACCTCCCGAATGGCCAGCCACACAGAGATTATCGCCATCCTGAGCAGTGGAGTCAGTTTCAGACGAATGATGGTCCCCTACTTTCTTGCCTCGGTCGTGATCGGATCAATCAGCTTTGTACTGAACGGATGGGTAATCCCAAAGGCGACGCGCTCGCGGCTGGCCTTTGAATTACAGTATTTCAATAACCGATATTACTTCGACGCCCGGAACATACACCTTCAGATTGCACCCAACGTATTCCTGTTTATTCAGAACTACAATAACATTTCAAACATCGGCTATCAGTTCACGCTGGAGAAATTCAAGGACAACGAGCTCATCGAAAAACTTTCGGCAGACAATATTCAATGGGATTCAACAAAGGGTAAATGGAGGCTCACCTACTGGAAAGTCAAGAAAGTGGCTGCGCTTTTCACCGCCGAAGGGCAGCAGGATCTGAAACAGCTTCAGTCACAGGGTGACGCATTGGATACGGCATTGGCCATTACACCGAAAGACTTTGAAGCCCAGGAACGCAGTTATGATGGCATGACCATGGGAGAGCTTGACGAACATATCGCCAAATTGAAATTCCGGGGCGCATCCGGGGTGAGAATGTTTGAGGTGGAGAAGCGAATACGCTATGCTTCACCCTTTACCACCTTTGTTTTGGTCTTCATGGGCGTCACAGTTTCGTCAAGAAAGAGCCGCGGAGGTACGGGGCTACAGATCGCTCTTGGATTTGTTCTGGCCTTCATTTTCATTCTGTTCTTCATGCTCTCACGCACGTTTGCAGAGGCCGGGGAAATTGCACCGGTGGTGGCCGCCTGGATACCCAATGTAATATTCACGATCATCTCGGGCATCCTTTATTACGTCACGCCGCGCTGATGTACGCTACCTCAGACTATCTCAAACTCCATATTGTGGTGCTCTTGTTTGGCTTCACGGCTGTTCTGGGCAAGCTCATCTCGCTGCCACCGGTTGAGATGGTATTTTACAGGACACTGCTGGCAGCCATTGGAATGGCCTTTCTGCTTTTGCTCCGAAGACAGCCCTTGCGTGTGGGTCCCAAGGAAGGCCTGATCCTATTTCTCACTGGATTCATTGTTGCCGCCCACTGGATTACCTTCTTCCTATCGGCGCGCATCTCCAACGTTTCCGTAAGCCTCGTAGGCTTCGCAACCGCCAGTCTGTGGACAGCACTGCTGGATCCCCTCGTGAGCAAGCAACGCATCCGTGCACTTGAACTGACGTTTGGTGTTGCCGTCATAATTGGCCTGTACGTGATTTTCGCGGCTGACTTCAGCTACGTTGAGGGATTGATAATGGCTATTGTGTCGGGATTAACCTGTGCTATATTCTCCATCATCAACTCAAAGATGGTAAAGAAAGTCGGCGCCTCGCAGATCACCTTATATGAGATGGCCGGCGCCTGCATAGCCATTGCACTATACTTCCCGTTTTATGTTTCAGAAGGCAATGGGCTTCACCTTCTGCCTTCAGGATCGGACTGGATCGGCTTGCTGACACTGGCTTGGGTATGCTCCGTGTATGCTTATTCAGTGGCGGTTGAAATTATGAAGCGGATGCCTGTCTTTTTTGTCCAGCTAACCATGAACATGGAACCTATTTATGGAATTATTCTGGCTGTACTTGTTTTCGGATCCACAGAGAAAATGAATCTCTCATTTTATGCGGGCACAGCAATTGTCCTGATGTCAGTGCTGCTTTATCCGGCTTTGAGGCCGCATTTCACAACCACCCCGCCCATCCGGGAAGGCCATTAAATACCTGCTCGCGGTCTGTTTCTTCGTCAAAGATTCCAAAAACAGATGATCCCGATCCGCTCATGCCTGCAAAGCTAGCACCCATTCCATACATGGTTTCCTTCAACTCCCGTATGACAGGATGCTTCTCAAAGATGCTCGCCTCAAAATCATTCTCCACGCTGGTCTTCCATTGCTTCATCGGCTCAGCGATCAGGCTGGTCAGTTGTTTGCGGTTTGAAACAGGACGCATGCCTTTGTATGCATCTGCAGTCGGAACATGTATCTCGGGGATGACAAGAATGAGGTAGTGGCCTTTAAGGGAGAAATCCAGTGGAGAAAGCAGTTCACCCCTCCCTTGTCCCCACATGGGCCCATCGTGAATAAAGAAAGCGCAGTCACTTCCCAATTGGGCCGCATAGTGACCAAGTTTTTCTGGCGTGAGATTTAGCTGAAATATCTGGTTGAGGATTCGCAACGTGAAAGCTCCGTCAGAAGATCCTCCTCCAAGGCCAGCTCCCATCGGAATGATCTTGTGCAAGTGAATATGCACAGGCCCAATGGCGAAGTCTCGTCGTAATAATTCATATGCCTTGATGCAAAGATTCGCGTCGCGATTGCCTGGTATCTCCAGGCCAGTGGTGGTGAATTCGAAATCTGCAGCTGGAACGATTTCCAGAATATCATTCCAGGGCACCGGATAGAAAATGGTGCTGATATCATGATAGCCATCGGCCCGCCTGCTCAATACCTGGAGACCGATGTTAATCTTGCAGGTCGGGAAACTGATCATGGTTCAACCATGCACTTATTTGGTGAGGCGTTTGATGAGATCTTCTGTGATGCCTGTGGAGGAGAATCCTCCATCATGCATAAGGTTCTGCATGGTGACCATCCGGCTGAGGTCAGAAAACATCAGCACAATATAATTCGCGCAATCTTCAGCTGATGCATTGCCCAACGGTGACATCATTTTGGCATAATCGAAGAAAACATCAAAACCTGAAATACCGCTTCCGGCGGTGGTCATTGTGGGTGATTGAGAAATGGTGTTGACCCGCACCTTCTTCAGTTTTGCGAAACGGTAGCCATAGCTCCGTGCAATGGATTCTAGTACAGCCTTGGCTTGCGCCATATCCGAATAGTCAGGAAACGTACGCTGTGCCGCGATATAGGTAAGGGCGACCACAGAACCCCATTCATTCATGGCATCCGTTTTTTCCGCGGTTTGCATCACCTTATGAAAAGAGATTCCTGATATATCCAGCGTCTTAAGGAACCATTCGTAATTGAGATCCCCATACGGTTTATCTTTTCTCACATTCGGACTCATGCCAATAGAGTGGAGAACGAAATCAAGTTTGCCGCCAAGAATCTCCACTGAGCGTGTAAACAGAGTCTGCAGATCTTCTTCTGAAGTTGCATCAGCCGGAATGATTTCAGCCTGACATGCGGCCGCCAGTTCCTTTATTTTTCCCATCCTCATGGCGATGGGTGCATTCGTCAGCGTGAACAGGCCACCTTCTTCCTTTACTTTCAAAGCGGTTTTCCATGCAATTGAATTTTCATCCAGTGCGCCAAAGATGATCCCACGCTTTCCTTTCAGAAGATTGTAAGCCATAAGTGTTGAGGTTAATTAGAACACAATAATACAAAATTGAATCTTAGCGGAAACTTCCGCTTAAATGCTGAATTTGCGGACATGGGTCTTGTTCACAAGGAGCAGCCGGTAGGAATTTTTGACAGCGGCATCGGCGGCCTTACGGTTGCGCATGCCATTCGTCAAATGATGCCAAATGAAAGTCTCATCTATTTTGGAGACACTGCCCACCTCCCTTATGGTGACAAGTCAGAAGCAGCTATTCAGGCTTATTCCATTCGCATTGCCGACCTCCTGCTAAGCAAAGGCTGCAAAGTGATTGTGATGGCGTGCAACTCTGCAAGCTCTGCTGCTTATGAATTGCTTAAAGAATATGTGCACAAAGACGTTCGCATCATCAACGTCATTGATCCCATGGTGGATTATGTAGTTGAACATTATGCAAACAAAAGAATCGGACTGATTGGGACCAAGCGAACCATTCAGTCAGGGGTTTACAAGCGAAAGATAGAGGAGTCGGGACGGAATATCACGCTTTGCTCAATGGCCACCCCCATGCTGGTGCCAATGATTGAAGAGGGCTATTTCAACAATCGCATCAGCCATGATATCATTGAGGCGTATTTAAGTGACCCAATGCTCGCCAACATCGATGCGTTGATTCTGGGCTGTACGCACTACCCATTGATCCGAAAAGAGATCGCAGAATTTTATCAAAACCGGAAGGATATTCTCGATTCTTCGGAAGTGGTAGCAGCATCGCTGAATACTTATTTGGCTGATAATGATCTCCTTAACCCCCACAAAGGTGTTATGGATCATTTTATGGTTTCAGATTTTACCGAATCCTTCGAAGCCTCCACCAAGCTGTTTTTCCACGAGGCCGTTCGTCTCGAAAGGCACGACTTATGGGCATAATTAATTCACCCATTCGTGTAGGATTTTGATCTTTTTTAAAGATTTTAGTTCATTCCAAAGAATCAATTTTGCAGGATGTTCCCTGAGACCTTCTTATTCATTCTTGGTTTCCTCCTCCTCTATACGGTCCTTGTCGTATATGCCGAGCGAAAAGTGTCTGCGTTTATGCAGGACCGCCTCGGGCCCATGGAGGTTGGCTACTACGGACTGCTGCAGACCGTTGCAGACCTGTTTAAACTGCTGCAAAAGGAAGATATCGTCAATCGTCAGGCTGACCGACTACTGTTCAGGACTGCCCCTGTATTTATTTTCGTTGCTGTCTTCACCGGATTCTCCGTATTGCCGCTTTCAATGACTCTGGCCGGCTCCGGCATATCCTCCGGAGTATTTTTCCTGGTTTCGTTTGTGGCCCTGGATGCCGTTGGCATCCTGATGGCTGGATGGAGTTCACACAATAAATATGCGGCTTTGGGTACCCTTAGGGGAGCAGCACAATTTGTCTCTTACGAAGTGCCGCTTGGGCTTACCCTTTTATGTGTTGTGGTTGAAGCCGGCACGCTGGACCTGCAGAGTATATCCATTCAGCAAGGCATACATCATGACGGTCCCACTTTTCTCTGGGGCATTCGGGCTATAGACACCACTCCTGTTGGCGGATTCCTGTCATGGAATATTTTCCATCATCCCTTTATGGCACCGGCTGCGTTAATATTTTTTGTTGCCGGATTGGCCGAATGTAATCGGGCGCCTTTTGATCTACCGGAAGCTGAATCCGAGTTGGTTGCCGGTTTCCAGACCGAATACTCAGGCTTTCGATGGGCAATCATCATGTTGTCCGAATATGCCATGATGCTCCTCATCAGTATCCTGACTGTAGTACTCTTCCTTGGAAGCTGGAATACACCTTTGCCGAACATCGGGTCCGCAAGGTTCGCGGAATGGACTGACGGAAAAATATGGGGAATATTCTGGCTCTGCTTTAAATCCCTTGCTCTTGTCTTCGTTCAGATTTGGATTCGCTGGACTTACCCCCGCGTACGGGTTGATCAACTGACAGCCTTCAGCTGGAAGTGGCTTACACCTTCTTCATTGGTGCTAATGCTCTTCACTGCTGTCTGGAAATTGACCATCGGATGAAATGAGAAAGCTCACCATCATAGTTGTTATTCTGGTTCTGAGCCCGTTGCTGATTCATGCTCAAACCGAGCTTGACAGCTTGCTCAAATCGTTGCAAGGTCCTCAAAGTGATTCATCCCGATTCGTGACCTTTATCCGGATCTCGGAAGCTTCTGAATTCTATGATTTCCAGAAAGCCAGGGTCTATGCTGAAGAGGCATCACGGCTTGCTGAGAAAATTGACAAGCCCTGGGCATACGCCAGAATAAAGTTCAGGCTGGGAACCCTTGAGTCGACCGAGGGTGACTTTGCAGACGCCCTGCGTTTTGATCAGGAATGTGTCAATTTGTACGGGGCCCTTGGAGACAGCACAGAACTTGCGCGCTCTATGAATGATGTGGGTCAGGATTACAGGTTCCTGGGCGCCTATGCAGATGCCTATGCAACCCTGACCAAGAGCTATTCCATTGCCAAAAGCAGTCACAGGGTTCCTACTCATGGCGATTCGCTTATCATGGCAATTGCCCTGCACAACATGGGCAGCGTGTTTACAGAATTAGGTCAGTATGACATCGCCCTGTCGCACCTGACGGTTTCCATGGAGTTAAGCAAGAAACTCAATGACAAGGAAGGAGAGCCCTACTCCTATTCAGAAATGGGCGAAGTGTACAGGAGAAAGGGGGACTTTGCAAAAGCAGAAGAAGTTCTTCAGACCGGCCTCAGGGAGTCAAAGCTGATGAAAATCCGGTTATTGATACCCCGGATTATGACAACCCTGGCCCGACTCTATGCCGACCAGAAGGATTATATGAAAGCCCTTACCTATTATGATTCAGTTGAAAGCCAATGCACTGCAGTCAATAACCGGTATGGTCTTGCCTTAGGCAAGCTGGGGCGGGGTAACGTGTTGAGCGTGTCCGGCAAAGAGGATGAAGCTCTTCAGCTTTACCTGGAGAGCCTCCAGATCTCCAAAGAGATGAATTCGCAAAACCTGGAACTGGAATGTTATAAGGAGTTAAGCAAGTCTTATCAATCCCGTAAGGAATACGAAAAGGCACTCACGTATCTTCAGAATTATGAATCGCTGAAGGAGCACCTTTTCAGTGAATCATCCATTGAAAGACTTTTCCAGGACCAGGTCAGGTTCGAAACAGCCAACAAAGACACAGAAATTGCAGCCCTGAGTCAGCTCCGAATGCAGCAGACCACCGAAATAAGACGGCAGGAACTGATTCAGAATGTTCTGGTAATTGTTATTGCCCTGGTTGTCATCCTTCTATTTACCGTGTACCGCAGCGGAAGCCGCAGGAAAAGAATCAACAAACTACTGCTGGAACATCAGCAGGAAATCAAGCGTCGCTCTGCCGATCTGGAGCAATTGAACGAAGTGAAGGACAAATTCTTCTCTATCATCTCTCACGATCTGCGGTCACCCATGAATGCGCTCGGAGCGACCCTGGATCTGCTGGAGCAACAGCACATTTCACCCGATGAATTCCGCACCCTCACCAGGACACTTCGCAGCCAGTTCAATCATACGAGAACGCTGATCAATAACCTTCTCGACTGGACCCTGCTGCAAATGGACAAGTTAAAGATTCAGCCCGAGCGGATTGTTATTTCACAGAAAGTGACGGAGAGTTTCAAGGCCCTAAATGAACTCTTCCCGAAAAACATCACGATGGAGAACAACGTGGATGATGGGATCGAGGGATTTGCAGACCCAAATATTCTGAACCTCGTGCTCCGCAATCTCATACTTAATGCCATCAAGTTTACGCAGTCAGGTGGCCGCATCGAAGTATCCGCAATCAAAGGTGATAAGGAAATAACAATAGCTGTGGCCGACACCGGCATAGGCATAAGGCCGGAGATTCAGAAGACGCTTTTCGAAAAGACCAGCGGTTACAGTACACGCGGCACCGCCAATGAAAAAGGCACCGGACTTGGCCTGATCCTCAGCAAAGAATTTGTTGAAAAGAACGGCGGTCGAATATGGCTTGAAAGCACACCTGAGAAGGGATCAACATTCTATTTCACCCTCCCCCGGGCAGTTTAGAAGCGTCTGGCTATAACGGTCGTCCTGAAATGCCGACCGGCCTTAATTGACTATTTTTGCCCTTGTGAGTGCAGTGAGTCACATTTCCTCTGCCTGGTATTCCTTGCTGAAAGGTTTGAGTCTTACCTTCCGGCATTTTACGGGAGCCACCCGACGCCGCGCCAGCATGCGCATCATGGATCCTGGCTACTTCACCGGTCAAAAAGGGATTGCCACGATAGAATTCCCGCATGAAAGGATTCCGGTGCCGGAAACCGGACGATACAAACTCCATAACGAAATGGATGATTGCATTGTCTGCGATAAATGTGCAAAGATTTGCCCGGTCAACTGCATATCTATTGAGGCGATTCGTTCAGCGGAGGAATTTGGCAAAACTTCGGATGGCACACCCAAAAGGATTTATGCTTCGCGATTTGACATCGATATGGCCAAGTGCTGTTTCTGCGGTCTTTGCACAACCGTTTGTCCGACTGAATGTCTGACGATGACCCCGGACTACGACTACTCAACTTTCAATATCATTGATCACCTGGTCGGGTTTGGCAATATGAGCGAGGAGGATATTGCGCTCAAAAAGAAAGAGTGGGGTGAGCACATTGCACAGAAAACGACAGCTTCCGCCGCAACTGCAGTTCAGCCGAAGCCGGCACTCCACACAAGTTTCAAGCCCAAAATTCAGCCACCGCAAGGATCATGAGTATAGGACAGGCAGGGCTGTATTTTTTTATGATAGTCGGAGGCATATCAGCCACGGCAATCCTCTTCACCCGAAATATCTTCCGCGCAGTGTTAATGCTGCTGGCAACCCTGCTTTCCACTGCAGCCATATATATTCTTCTGGGTGCCGAATTTGTTGGCATTACCCAGATCCTGGTTTACGCCGGAGGAGTGGTCATCCTGCTGATTTTTGGCATCATGCTCACCTCAAGACTATCCAACAAGCCTTTAAATATCAGCAGCCACAATCTCGCCGGCGGTTTGATCGGCAGTCTGAGCTTGCTGGCACTCCTGATCTTTTGCTACCAGGACCTGAACACGGTTTACCCATCGGGCATCATTACATATCCTGCCATTGGCATCTCTTTATTGACGGACTTCGCAGCTCCCTTTGAATTCTCGGCTATCTTGCTCCTGATCAGCCTGGCAGGAGCAGCCATAATTGCAGCCACCAATTTCAGAAGACATGAGCCCTGATGCCCTTCTTTATTTTGCTGCCTGGATATTCTGTGTGGGAATTTGCCTGGTAATTGTCAAACGAAATACGCTTCTCATGCTGGTGGGAACCGAGCTCATGCTCAATGCCGCCAACGTCAACCTGGTTTATTTCAATTCCCGGAGTTCACTGCCGGACGGTGCCATGTTCGCCGTTTTTGTGATTGTTGTTGCCGTGTGCGAAGCAGCTGTTGGGCTTGCCATCATGATGCGGGTCTATCATTTCTATCAAACCTCCCTTCCGGACCAAATCAGTGAACTGCGTGAAAGGACTTAATTGAAGATGTTTCCATGGCCTTAAACTTCGCCCTGATCTCCTTCCTGTTGCCTTTGGCCGGTTCATTGATCGTTACCATGCTCGCCCAAAACAGCCGAATAGCAGGGCGGATCGCCACATTGTTTACGGGTTCAGCAATGATCTCTTCGATTCTGCTGGCCTTCCAAAGCTGGATAATCCCAGTTTATGCACAGTGGCCCTGGTTCCAGACTGGCGGCAGCCAATGGTCTGTTGGAATGCTCATCAATACTACATCGGTCCTGATGGGTGTACTGGTGTTGTTGATATCATTTTGTGTTCACCTCTATTCCATTTCATACATGAAAGATGAAAGGATGCAGGTGTCCTATTACGCGCGACTGGGACTCTTTACCGGTTCGATGACGGGAATCGTATTTTCCTCCAGTCTGGTTCAACTTTTTCTTTTCTGGGAATTGGTGAGTTTCTCTTCCTTTCTCCTTATTGGATACTGGTCCGAAAATCCGAGGGTTGTGCGGGCGGCAACCTCTGCCTTTTTTATGAACCAGATTGGTGATCTGTTAATGCTGTCAGGAATTGTTCTCATAGGCATTGATAAAGGAACTTTGGATTTACCTGAACTCGGCGGACAGGGAACAATTGCCGTTTCTGCAGGGCTGCTATTATTAGCCGGGATAATGGCCAAGTCTGCACAAATCCCTTTTCTAACCTGGCTTACCAACGCCATGGAAGGGCCCACACCTGTTTCCGCGCTTATCCACGCCGCAACCATGGTAGCCGCCGGCATCTATTTTATTATCAGGATACACACCCTCTTGCCATCAGAAGTACTGCAAATAGCGGCGCTTATCGGAAGCATCACCGGCCTGGCAGGCGGACTGGGCGCACTTGCTTCTTTTGATCTCAAGAGAATTCTTGCGTTCTCAACCATCTCGCAACTGGGTTTCATGCTTCTTGGGGGTACAGCCGGAACACCTGGTGCGGCTATGCTCCATCTTTACACGCATGCAATTTTCAAAGCCCTGCTCTTCCTGACAGCTGGTGTAATCATTCATCAAACCAACGAACAGGATATTCGAAAGATCGGTCAAATAAAATCACCCTTGCTCACGATTCCTTTGCTCATGGGTGCCGCCTCCATGATCGGCTTGCCTTTAACGGCAGGCTTCATTTCAAAGGAGACAATTATTGAGAGTCTCCATAGCGGATGGCCTCTTTGGTCAGCCCAGGCTGTCACCCTGTTGACTACGGTTTACACCACCAGGCTCATATACTTTCTTTTGGCAAAATCTTCCTCCCAGCCAACGCATTCCGGTAGGCCTGATGCATTCATGATGATGCCAGTTGCAGTATTAGCAGCGGGCTGTTTGTGGATTATTGTCAGCTGGTCGCCCGTCGATTTTTCCGGTTCACTGATGAGATCGTTGGACCAGATCCACAATTTTGAGCCTGGCATGATGACCTATGTAACGCTGGCACTGATCATCTCAAGCGCCTCAGCCGCCTTCTTCTGGTTTCGACGGCAATCAACTGTGCCCGGAGTGAACGGCGAGGAAGACAATTTCGGATTGGATGTTCTTTATCGGAACCTGGGCTCCTGGCCTTTAATGCGCCTGTCCCTGGTTGCTGAATGGACAGACCAACGCTTGATCAACCCTGCTATTCATTTCATAGCTTACATACAAGTTGCATGGGCCCTTTTTACAGGATGGATTGATAAATGGGTTGTAGACGGGACAATAACTCTTATTACAGAAATAATAATTGTCTCCGGGGACAGTCTGAGGATGTTTACAAGAGGGAAAATTCAATCTTATATCCTTTGGGCTTTCCTCATGCTTGTTATTTTTATCATTTGGATAATAGCCTGACCAGAAGAAAAAGAGGATGGGATTGCTGAGCCTTCTTATACTAGTTCCCGTAGCCACAGCGCTCGTCATCCTGGCGTTACCTCAGTCCCGGCCGACTTTCTTTCGCCTGTTTTCCCTTGTTGCAGTTTCAATTCAACTCATGATTCTGGGGGCCGGATGGTTCCGTTACAATCCCAATCAGACTGGCATGCAATTAACAGAACATTATCCCTGGATTGAAGTGGTGTTGCGACAGGGTGAACGAGTCCATGCCGATTACCTGCTGGCTGTAGATGGAATGAGTGCTCCGTTGATCGCTCTCTCAGTGGTTGTAATGTTTATAACAGTTGTGGCCAGTTTCAAGATTGTAAACAAGACCAAGTCCTATTTTGTCCTGCTTATGTTGCTGGATGCTGCTGTCATAGGTGCATTCAGTGCCCTTGACCTGCTATTGTTTTTTCTCTTCTTCGAGTTCATGCTTCTGCCGCTCTATTTTCTCGTAGGCATATGGGGTGGTCCCCGGAGGGAATATGCAGCTGTCAAATTTTTTCTCTACACGTTCTTCGGCTCCATTTTGATATTGATTGGAATCATTGTTATCCATATTTCCTTCAGGAGCCCGGGTGTTGCGGACCTAATACACACTTTCAATATTCTTGAACTCCAGGATCAGTCCAATATCATCGTTGGCTCGTTTCTTGACAGCGCACGCGCTTACAGTTGGGGTCCTCTGACCGCAAGGATGTGGGTTTTTATTTTGTTGTTCATAGGATTTGCCATCAAACTCCCGTCGGTACCTTTTCACACCTGGCTGCCTGATGCCCATGTTGAAGCGCCGACGCCCGTTTCGGTTGTGCTGGCTGCATTGGTACTTAAAGTCGGTGCCTACGGAATAATCAGGTTTACCCTTCCCATTTTTCCCGGGGAAGCAGCCGCGTCCAGTACGGTTCTTGGGTTATTTGCTGTCATCAGCATCATCTATGGTGCACTCAATGCAATGGCAAGCAAGGATTTCAAACGACTGATCGCCTATTCATCTGTTTCCCATATGGGGTTTGTCTTACTCGGAGTTGCCTCCTTCAACGAGACAGGACTGAGTGGTGCAGTGTTTCAACTGGTGAGCCACGGTATTTTGACGACACTCTTATTCCTGCTGGCTGGCGTATTGTATGACCGGACCTCCGACCGGACCATCAGCAATTATTCAGGGCTCTCCATCAAAATGCCAAAATACGGCTCGATCGTTTTGGTTACCAGCATGGCCTCTCTGGGCCTGCCTGCATTTTCAGGGTTCATTGCAGAATGGCTTGTTCTTACAGGCGCTTTTGATCAAACTCATCTTCCTGATTATGTGCCGCAATGGATGGGATTTGCAGCGACTTTCGGATTGTTGTTGGGTGCTGCCTATTTTATATGGACTTATCAGCGGATGTTTCTGGGTGCATTCGGAACCACGTTAACCACCGCAAAAGACGAATTGACGGATTTGTACAGCAGGGAGATGGTCATGCTGGTCCCGTTGGTTGTCATGACGCTTCTGCTTGGAATATTCCCTCAGACGCTGCTTCAGTACATCAACACCTTTGCAAGTGCCTGGTTCAATCAAGTTTCGCCATACCTGAACTGAAAGAGCCATGCAATGGAGTGACAAAGTTCAGTGGGTTTTGGATAGTCTTTCTTTCCTTCACCCGGAGCTCGTGCTTTCCACCGGAGTCCTCTTGCTGTTATTTAGCTCCTTCATCCGCCGGCCCTCCTATGTGATCTTCCGGTGGATATCGTCATTGACCCTCATCATTGCATTGGCTTTGGTCATTGCAGAATGGCCTCAGCGACCACTTGCCCTTATGGTTGATATGTTGCGATGGGATGAATTTGCCTCTTCCATCAAGGTCATTATTCTTATCGGGGGACTCCTGAGTGTCTGGATGGGGCGTTCGTCATCAAGGCCCGTTTACACGGCGGAATACTTTATGCTGATTCTCTCTGTATGCCTGGGAGGTTCCTTGCTTGCCATGAGCATGAATTTTCTGATGATGATCTTAAGCCTCGAACTTATGTCGATATCTTCCTACGTACTGGCTTCATTCAGACTCGACCGCCATGCTGCCGAAAGCAGCTTGAAATATTTTCTGTTTGGTGCAGCCCTGACGGGTGTCGCGATTTTTGGAATGTCCCTGCTATTCGGCATCACCGGTACGCTTGTTTTCTCTTCCCAGTCTTTCACGGAGGGATTGTTCAACCACCCAGGACCACTGACGGTCACAGCCGGGATTATGGTTCTTGCTGCACTGCTCTTCAAGATGGCCATTGTTCCATTTCATTGGTGGGCACCTGATATTTATGAAGCCTCCCCAACTCCTATCGTTGCCCTTTTTTCGGTAGTACCTAAGGTGGCTGGCATGGCAGCAATTGTCAGATTAAGTCTTGCTCTCCATCTGTTTGGACAATCCTATGCGAGCTGGCAATGGATACTCTCCTCATTGGCAATTGTTACCATCATTATCGGTAACCTGGCCGGCCTGGGTCAACAGCATGTACGCAGGCTTATGGCATACTCATCCGTATCACAGGCCGGGTTCCTGCTGGCAGGCATCGCGACATTCACACCGCAAGGCATTCAACAATGTATCTTTTATGCGGTTACTCTTCTGGTGGCAAACTATCTTGTATTCGGCATGCTTGATCACTATGAAGAACGATACGGCATGCAGCTTATCCGCGACTTCAGCGGACAGGGTCAGCAAAATGTGCTGGCAGGAATTCTGCTGACTTTTGGTCTTATCTCCCTCGTTGGACTGCCTCCTGCCGGAGGTTTTATGGCAAAATTTCTTGTTTTTGCCACTATCTTTAATGAGTACCAGGCAGGAGGTGAAGGCATCCTTTTGATACTCCTTCTGGTTGGCCTGCTGGGAACTGTTCTTTCCTTGTTCTTTTATATGAAGATCCCCTACGCATTATATTTCCAGGCGGCACGTCATGAAGGCGCTGGCAAACACCGTCCCATGACCTATGGCATTCTGGGGATCATTCTTGCCTCCTTACTTCTTCTGCTATTCGCATACCCGTCACTTTTGACCCTGTGGTTGAATAGACTTAACTTTGCGTTTTAATCCTGATGAGCGATTCCATACGCCACGAATGCGGAATAGCCTTGATAAGGCTCCGCAAACCATTGTCCTACTTTATCGAGAAATACGGGCCTACCTACGGGATGAACAAAATGTACATCTTGATGGAGAAACAGCACAACAGGGGGCAGGACGGGGCTGGAATTGCAAATATCAAAATTGACCAGGAACCGGGGCTACGCTACATAAGCCGATATCGCTCCATGAAAAGTCAGCCGGTTGCCAGCCTGTTCAGGAAGATCGGCAAGAAGTACAGAAAGGCCCAAAAGGAAGGCGAAGAGAAATTCAGGGATGAAAAATGGCTGAAAAAGAACCTGGCCTTTTCAGGTGAGTTATGGCTTGGACATCTGCGATATGGTACACATGGCTACAACAGCATTGAAAATGTGCATCCCTTTCTCCGTCAGAACAACTGGAGGAGCCGCAATCTTGTGATGGCCGGCAACTTCAACATGACCAATGTCGATGAATTATTCGATATTCTCGTGAACCTTGGGCAGCACCCAAAGGAGAAAGTGGACACCGTAACGGTGATGGAAAAAATAGGGCACTTTCTGGATGAAGAGGTACAAACCCAGTTTGAGAAATACAAAGATCAATTCACCAACAAGGAGATCTCCGACATCATCGAAAATGAAATTGACATGCCCCGTATTTTGCGCAGAGCATGCAAGGATTTTGATGGGGGATACACCATGGCGGGACTTATCGGGTCAGGAGCGGCATTTGTGGTGAGGGACCCCAATGGCATACGTCCGGCCTACTATTATGCGGATGAAGAGGTGGTCGTGGTTGCATCCGAAAAACCAGCCATCAAGACTGCATTCAACGTGGAATACAGTCAGATCGAGGAAATCAAACCCGGTCATGCGCTTGTGGTTTCAAAAAGCGGGGATTATGCACAACATGCCATCATCACCGCCGGTGAAAAAAGGTCCTGCAGTTTTGAACGAATCTACTTTTCCAGAGGAAACGACCCAGACATCTACCGCGAGCGCAAAATGCTCGGCAAGTTGCTTGTGCCGCAAGTCCTCAAGGCCATCAACTTTGATTTGAAGAATACGATCTTTTCATACATCCCCAACACCGCCGAGACTGCCTTTTATGGGATGATGGAAGAGATTGACCATTACCTCGTCAAGAAACAAACAGAAATAATCGTTGAAGGGAAACCATCGGTTGACTCGCTTGAAGATCTCCTGGCCTTCAGGCCCCGTGTGGAGAAGATTGTGATCAAAGACGCCAAACTGAGGACATTCATTTCAGACGACAGTTCACGTGATGAGCTGGTTTCTCATGTCTATGACACAACCTATGAAGTAGTAAAGAAAGACAAAGATACGCTGGTCGTAATTGACGATTCCATTGTAAGGGGCACAACGCTTGAAAAAAGTATTCTCCGGTTACTGGATAGACTGGGGCCCAAGAAAATTGTGGTCGTGTCGTCGGCACCCCAGATCCGGTTTCCTGATTGCTATGGCATTGACATGAGCAGGATGGGTGACTTTGTTGCGTTCCGCGCAGTAATCGAATTGCTGAAAGAGCAAGGCAAAGATTACTTGCTTGGAGAAGTCTACGAACAATGCCAACGATCCTTCAGTGAAGACAAGCGAATCAACTATGTGAAGCGGTTGTACGAGCAGTTCAACTATGAAGAGATTTCCGACAAGATTGCGGATATCGTGAAACCTTCAGACATGGAGGCGGAACTGAAAATCGTGTTCCAGACCGTAGATGCGCTACATCGGGCCATACCTCAACACGTGGGCGATTGGTATTTCACAGGCGATTATCCGACTCCTGGCGGCATGATGGTAGCCAACAAATCCTACATCAACTACATGGAGGGACGGCTGGTGCGCGCGTATTAACTTCAGCGAACCACAAGTTTCTGCCTGACAATTTGCTGTTCAACAGCAATGGACAATATGTAGACTCCGGATATGCAACCCTCTGGCAGTTTGATCTTAACTTCCCGTTCAGTCAGGCTGCTGAACTGGAAATTCAGCACCTCCGCCCCGTTTATATCATGGAGAATAATCCACGCGGACTTTCCGAGGTCATCAGGCTCAAATTTCACATTGAATGATCCTCCGGAAGCAGGGTTGGGATAGGCCTTCCAGCCCGCCGAGGATGGAACCTCCACCATAACCAGTTTTGAATACGTGTACCGACCATCAAAGTCGGTTTGGCGCAATCTGTAATACCAAATGCCAGGAAGCGGTTGAACATCCACTGCAGAATATTTTCTGGATAAGCCAGTGGTTCCTGCTCCCTTCACACTGACAATGTCTTCAAAGCTCTCACTGCCCGATGTGCGCTGCACTGTAAAATAGTCATTGTTCAACTCTGATTCCGTAGACCAATTCAGGCTGACCGCTCCGGATTGATAGGATGCTGTGAAATCGCGCAATTGGATTGGAAGGGGTGTGGCAGGATCCGTTACCACCCAAGGGGAAAAATTCGTAACCGCACTAATGGTTACAGTCGTTCCGCTGGCACTGGTATAACAGGTTCCTGTACCGCACAACGGGAAAGGAGGATCCCAGAAGAGGGAGGGATTCCATCGCTGGGCATTCAGTGATGACGGCAATGATGTGGGTCTCTCTGCTGATGCAATGGTAAAGGTAATATCTGCTGTCGGCTTTGTGGTATATCCGTTAGGCGTAATAATCCAGAAGCGGTCAGCAACGGTGGCACCGGTTGGAGCGCCAGAAAGGCCGGTAACGGTCGGGGGATAAGGCTGGTTCTGCGTATTGAAGGTACGGTAGCTGGAGAATGAAAAACCTGTACCCCCCGCCCCTGCTGTTGTCTTGTTCATCGTGAACGGAACATAATCTGCTGCAGCGGAGCTGTATCCGAAGGGAACAACGTAAGCACCGGTTGCTGTTCCAATATTCCATGTGACTACTCCATACGGTACACTTGCCGCACTAATGACCCGCTCTCCTTTAATGTAACCGGAGGTTCTTGTAATCGCTGCAGTAGCATTTGAAGTCAGGGTGATTGTCCTGCCAATATTGGACGCATCGATCAGGTCCAATCCTCCTTTCGTCAGGTTCAGGACATTGCCCACTGAAATATTGCCTGCCAGCTGGACAATATCAGTTGTGTTTGTTGTATTGATCGTAAGGTTATAGAAAGAGTTGGAGGAACTCCCGGTAATGAGTTGGGTAGTGACCTTGCCGGTAAATTCCACAGTGCTTGCAGAAGGTGTGAAGGTGCCATTATTAGCCCAATCCTTCCCTACCTTGATCTGTGGAATATTGGCGGCATTCATGGTGCCGGATAGCACGCTCAGTGCCCCACGGACATCCAGCATGGTGGATGCACCTGTCCCCACCAAGGTTGGGAGAAATGAAGATACAGCATCCCCCAGCGTAAAATCTCCCATAACAGTCACGGTCGAGTTGGGAAGTGTATAAGTGCGATTTGCGGTGAAAGTCGCAGGGTTGTTCATTATCAGCAGATGGCCGTAAGTCTGCGCGCTGATATCCCTGGCACGGTCGGAGTTGTAGATTACGGTTCCAAAAGGCGCAACAGTACCAAGGTCGAAAGTATAGCCCGTGGGGAAAACAGGATTGGCTGCTGTGGTGATGATTTCAAAAGTACCACCAGCAGAGACCACGAAATTCTTGGTGCTATTACCTGTAATAGTAGCGTTGGACGCCAGTTGCATCCAGGCTCCATTATGCACCTCAATATTGCCAGTTACATTAGTGGATGTGAGTGCCGTTGTAATCATTAGTCCTGAACTGGCAGGGCTGGTGTTTTCGCTCCAAAGGTTGTTATAAACAAATGATGCGGCTCCTAAGGATGGGAAGGCAAGTGTCTGGCTCCCTGTCGTTTTATTATAGACAAAAGTGGAACCTGTTGCACCCGCTGTTGAGGTCAAGGTTCCTCTGTTATTTGGTAAAAATGAAACAGAACCTGAGAGGTAGGCTTTTGAGTTGTTCCCCATTGACAGAACAGCCTGTACTTCTCTTCCCGCTCCAGCGCCTGTTTTGAACTTGAGATTGTTAAGCGTAATGGTACCGCTTGTCAGGTTTACCTTACCAATCCTTGAAACGGTAGTACTGTTAGTTGAACCAATCGTTAGATCACCTTGCACCGTTGCTGAGCCGGCATCGATATTCCACGCGTCCGTCATAGCGTTGGCACCAGGCTGACTGACGGCTGCATTTGCCAGGACCGTAATTCCATTGGTGGCGAGATGCTGGAGCACCTGAACCTGAGCAATCGGGCTGGTGGCAGTGTTCACATCCAGTGTATAAATTTTGATGTTGTTCAGGTCCAGATTGATTGTGGTGGTGGCGGTATTGGTCAGGAATGAATTCCCGATGACCACCGCATCCACATCCGATACAGGCGAGTTATTACCCGGAACCTGCTGTCGGCCATAAGTGCCCGTGGTGGTCGCACCTCCATAATTTGCGGTCAGTGTCAGATGAGTGTCGTCTGTAACGGAAGCCACCGTATAAGTCGTCCCCGGAGAAATGATAAGCATGAGCACGTCTCCACCTAGGGGATTCAATTCAGTAGTAAAGCTGGTGCTTATACCTGTGACAAGTGGGCTCCCGTTGGTAAGTGTAATGCTTCCTGTACGATACTGAATCCAGGTGGATGCCGCGCTCCAATTGAATGTGCCATTTGCCAACCGGTTCGTTATCGTGGTGGGGCTAACCACCTGGCCAATCTCAAAGTCAACTCTGTCATTCTGGGGAAAGTTGGCAGAAGCGAAAGCAGTGAAAGTTGCAGAAGTTGCCGTGGAGGTAATAACAGGTACTGCAGCATCCGTCCAGGTAAGGGTCGTGTTGTCATACGCACGGATGTAGGCCTTTGTAAAATCCAAAGCGCCGGGATAGTCGGCTACCACAAAATTCAGTACGCCTGTCGCAGAAGTAAAGGCCACGGCAGGAGTTACCGCGTCTGAATTGGTAATGCTCCAAAAACGGTTCACCGTTCGGCTGGGCTCGAACTGACCTGAATAAATATCAGGACTGTCTCCATCGGTAGTACTCGCTGTTATGAATCCGGTTGTGTTGGTTACTGAATTCAAGGTAAGTGTCAAAGGTGCGTAGGTCGTGGATGTCCCCACAGGAAATGAGAGGGTCGGTGACCCGACGGCGTTAACAAGTCTCCTGCAATTCCCATCGATCCAACCTGTAGCAGAAGATGAAGTGATAGGAACCGCAGGGCCGGCAATAACATTGAATGAACCTGTTACAATATTATGCTTGGTAAAAGTAAGCCCCGTGACCACGGTCGCGTCTATCTGGAGCGTAACGTCTGCGTTGACATTGTTTATTGTCAGGCTGGAAAAAGATGTTACAGTAGTTCCCCTGATTTCCTGCCCGGTTCCTGTTGTGAAGGCCACAATTGGTCCTGCTGCCGAGTATGTGGCTCCATTATTCTCCCAGTAGCCATTGGTTCCATTTATCGTCAGGGTCTTCCCATTGAAGTTTTCAAGCCCGCTGTTACCGACGTAGGAACCTGTTGTGATATTATTGGCAAATGTAGTGGCAGTCCCGCTTGATGAAGAGTACGTGAACGTACCTCCAATGGCAAGTACGGCATTGGAATTCATCAAGCCCTGATTATTAATGGTGAGATCACCGGCTATTGAACTCACCCCTGACATGTTCACATTGCATCCTGCTGCTCCCGAAATCAGCACCTCCTGATATGGCCAGTTTCCGCTACCAGCCGCGGTCTGCGCGCCTCCCCTGTAGAACTCAATAGTTGTACCGGCCGCAAGACTGTTGCCCGCACCGGTCAAGGCCGGAACGGAACCTGCTGAAGACAGACGGAAAAGGCTTGTGCCGGTCATCGTTACGTTGGCCGTACCTGTCAGGTCTGAGCCTCCAGCCACATCTAGCGTTGTTGTTCCAGAAATCGCTACGTTATGACTAACGATGGTCGCTCCATTAACAAACTTGCTTGATCCATTGGAGCATACCAAATTGTAATAGGGCGTAACGCCATCTGAATAGATATTTTGATTGCCGGTTGAACTATATTCAACCGTGTTGTTTGTGGCGGAGAAATCCACAGTTCCGCTGTTAATGGTTACTGGATCTGTGCTGGCCGGAAAATAAAGGTATCCTGAGGTGCCATTTCCATTCTTGAATAATGAACCAGCTGAGTTCATTCGCAGAGGAGCATTGTTTCCTGTGCCTGCACCTGCTAGCCTGAGTATAGTAGAGTTTGTTACCGTAGAGGGGGAGTTGATCCGGAGCTGGGTCATCCCGATGGTGCCGTTTCCAGAAAAGGTGTAGTTCCCGGCAACATTCACGCGGTAACTGCCGGTACCGCCTGTTGGATCCGGCCATGTGCCATTATTTACAATGCTGCAATTGATTACCGGATCTTCTCCCACCAGGTCATCCCATGTTCCGCCAAGCCCAACAGAGATCGTATTATTAAAAGTCTTCGTTCCCGCCGCCGATGCGGAATATTCAAAATAACCGGCGACTGTTGTTGTTCCATTCACGGTCAATGAAATCCGGCCAATCTTTGTGTGCTGACCCGCCACTCCGGCAAGTACAGAAAGATTCCCATTCACTACTATTGTTGCCGTTGAGCTGCCGTCCAGACTGCATCCGTCGGTAAGGTTCGCGTTTCCCTGGAAAGTGTACGTCTCCGTACTGCTTGCCAACCAGGCTGCGCCCGCTGCCATGATAAGATTCCCAAGCGTCTTTGTACCGTTATTCGGTGCAAAGGGAGCAAAGGTGCCGTTGATGGTAAAGTTTTGGGCTGCAGGCTGAGTTACTGTTATGCCACTGAATCCACCCTGCTGACCTGCAGGTACAACAAATCCGCTTTGGAGCGCGAGAGTCCGGTTCGCATTGTTTCCCGACACCTGGCTGGTGCCATTCATCGTCATAATTCCGTTCACGGTAAGTGTCCGGTTATTGGTGGGAAAGTCAATGATAGCCGTGCCATTCATTGTCAGGGAAAGGCACGACCCGTTTACATCAATGCTTACCGTTGCGCCGGAAGCAATGGTTACATCGTCTACCGCTGTCGGAACTACGCCGCCAACCCATGTACCGGTTGAGCTCCAATTGCCACCCACTCCGGTGGAAGTAATACTGGCCGCCTTTCCTGAGATAACAAGGATTATTATTGGAAACAACGTGAGTACGTATTTCATGGGTTAGGTTATTGAACCAAAAGGTTGTCAAAATCAGAAGTACTTCGTCACCATCCAATCCATACGAAAAACCAGCCAAAAGAAACCAGGAGGTCAATTGGTCGGGCTCGCCATATCGATGGATCTTGCAAAATAGGGCTTTGGCCTCACAGCTTGAAATTCTTTGCCATTTGTTAGGAAGCCACGTAAGGTTTTAGATCAGATTGCAGAAATTCAATACCATCATAAGTGCTTAATTCAACCAGGCTGGCAGGTTAGGTTTGGATTAAGGCTATTGAAGTGCAGGACTTATGTTTTCAAACAGCTGGTTAATCACGGTCGCCTCATGGAATATAAAAGTCAAACGAAATCCCATTCATACACTTGAAATGACCTTTGGGGCATTTGTCATATCCGATCTTCGAGCAGGGACGGCAGCCGATCCGGTTGTTTTCCAGAATCGTGAACTTCGTCCGGTAAGGATACATGCCGAACGCAGGGATGGTATTTCCCCAGATGCTGAATACCTCCTTCCTGAAAGCGGCCGCTATGTGCATCAAACCACTGTCGTGGGTGAATACATACCTGGCCTTCTTCACAATACTTGCAGACTGATTAATATTAAATTTTCCGCAAGCATTGTAAACCATTGCCTTCTTCTCAAGTCTCCGCAAGACATCCGCGGTTAACTCATCATCAGGAGAATGTTTAAAGAAATCCTCCACCACATTGCCATCCTGCTCATCCTCCTTGCCCCCCAACAGGACAACCGGCCGGTTAATTTTGTCACACAGTTCGATCATCCTTTTGACCGGGAGCCGCTTGGTTTGATGCTGACCCCCTATGGCATAGACCACGTAGCCATCCCTGAATGGTTCAGGAAGCCAATCCACAGGAATTTCGTCTTTCTCAGGAATAAAATAGTCCAGCCCCAATGCATCCATCTTTACTCCCAACTGCTCGACCGTCTTCATGTAACGATCCACAAGATGAACACCAGGCAGCCGGTTGATTTTAAAATTTACCATTAGCCACTTGGCAGCATTGAGCTTGTCGAAGCTGTAAACCTTTTTCGCGCCAAGTTTTCGTTTGAGAATAAAGGTCCGAAGGTTATGGTGTAGGTCAATGATACAGTCGAAATGTTCCTGTTTCAGCCTTTTTGCAAGTTCATCAAGGTCGTCTTCAAGCAGATGAAGTTTGTCCAAATAGGGATTAGACTCAAGCAGCGCCTTAAACTGCGACTTGGTTGCATAGTGAAGTTCACAATCCTCCAGCTGGGTTTTCAAGGTCCGGATCACCGGCGAGGTCAGGACGATGTCGCCAATGGATGAAAAGCGGATGATGAGTACTTTCATGCAGGAGGGGCAAAGAATACAAAGTTAACCGAGGTTTTCAAGAATACCCTTTGCGGGGGTATCGGGCCCAAACTCAATTTGCTATTTTAGAAGTTCAATCCTTAAACTATGAATTACTGGTTATTGAAAACGGAGCCGGGAACATTTTCCTGGGGAGATCTTGTTCGCGATAAAAAGGCGGTATGGGATGGTGTCAGGAATTTTCAGGCAAGAAAAAACCTGAAAGCAATGGTTAAGGGGGATATGGCGCTAATTTACCATACGGGAGAAGAAAAGGCTGTGGTTGGTATCGCAACCATTACCCGGGAAGGTTATCCCGAACCAAAAGATGAGGCCTGGACGGCAGTGGACCTGGCCCCTAAAAGGGCGTTGAAGAAACCGGTCTCACTCGCTGCCATCAAGGCTGACAAATCACTTTCAAAAATGGTATTGGTGAAGGCGGCACGACTTTCCGTGCAACCTGTAAAGAAAGAAGAATTTGACCACATCCTAAGCCTGGGCGATTAGTCATTCATTGAAGAGGAAAACCAGTATAGCGATCGGGTTCCTGCTGGCGGCCATAACGACTTACGGCCAGCTTGCACAACCTTTTCGTTTCGAGCAGGAAGTAAAGGAATCTGAAGAGGGATTCGTTGTCATTCCCATGAAAACAGAAGGATTGGCGCTGGTGAACGGCACCAACACCTACGAGCACGGTAAGCGGACATGGACCGTTGAAATCCTCGACACTACATTGACATCTCGTTGGCAGACTGGAGTACAACTGGAAAACACACAGAATTTCATTGGTTATGAGTATACTCCCGGGCACCTCTTCCTTCTTTTCAGATCAGGCGAATATCAGGGTCATAGCTTTCGGCTGGTGCAAATGAATTTGCACACTAAAGAGACCAGGATCAACACCGTTGAATTCGAACTCAATTTCAGAATTGCCTACTTCACCGTGTGTGGCGATAACGCGGTCTTTGGTGGATATATCAACTCCGAGCCGGCGGTACTTCTTTTTGACCAATCCAGTGAGCACCCAAAAGTATTGCCGGGCCTCTTTGTAAAGGACGTTGAACTGCTGGATGTAAGGGCAAATCAAAATGAAACTTTCAACATCATGCTGGTGGAGCGGAGAACCAAAGAAAAGGATATTCTGACCCTGAGGACGTATGACCATACCGGTCAACTGCTGCTGGACGAAAGTATGGAAGTGGATGCCAAATACAGTGTACTTTCAGCCATTACCAGTTCGCTGGAAAGGGAGGAGTTGCTGGTTGCTGGAACCTATGCCGAAGGTACCAGTAAACAGGCACTCGGCATCTTTACCGTTCAGATAGATCCCTTCAATGACGAGCGCATCCAGTATGTTGACTTTGCATCGCTTGAGCATTTCCTTGATTATCTCAAGCCGAAAAAGGCTTCAAAAATCCGGACGAAAGCCAATCAGCAGAAAGCAGCGGGGCTACCTCCGGACTACAGGCTTTATGCCAAGCCAATGCGGCTGGAAGAACGGGCTGATGGATATTATCTGCTGACTGAGTCCTACAATCCTTCTGGCGGGGGCAGCTCATACTGGCCGGGCTCATACTATTCACCCTACTATGGCAATTACGGCGCATATCCCTCCTATAGTCCTTTCCGCAGGTATAATAGCTATTACGACCCGTTTCCCTATACAACATCCCGGAGTTATGATTTCAAGATGATTCAGTCTGCCGTCATCAAACTCTCGCCAACCGGCAAACCCGTAAAGGACCTCAGCATCAAGCTGGATGAGGTCAGGCAATCCGGACTGGAACAAATCAGCGATTTTTTTGTTCATCGGGACAGCCTCTACCTTGCATTCAAGAAGGAGGGCAAGATCTATTATGTCAAGGAACATTCCGAAGGTGAGGAGGATTCGGTGACCCGTGAACTGGTTGTCCGTTCCCGTGACGCTTCGGAAAAGACAGATGAAGAGGATGAGGGTTACCTGAGATATTGGTATGGTGAGAATTTCTATGTCTGGGGTTACCAGTACATCAAAGTGTACAAGTCGGAAGGAGTCGAAAAAAGGAATGTATTCTATGTCAACCGCATCAGCCCTGGCCATTAGACTCCTGGTTTGCGCATCGATAGCATTTTCCTACCCGTTATCAGCACAGGTAATTCAAAGTGGCAGGTTTGAATTACCGATTCAGGATGATGACCAGGAGAAATTCAGGGCTCACCCACTCGGCGAAAACGGCATCATGCTCTTCAGAAGGAATCTGACCCAGCAGCAGGATCAACTGGAACTGATCAGGCTTGATACCGGGCTTCACCAGCACTGGAGAGGTTTCATTGCCATTGACAGGAACTCAGTGATACTGAAGACACAATCCAGGCAAAACCTGTTCTTTGTGCTGTTGAAGGATCGCAACTATATCGGCGGAGATTTCAGAATTGTTGCTGTTCACATTGACAAGGGAAACTACGGCTACTATACAGTCAAGAACTATATACCCTTCTCCCCGTCAGAGTTTGTGCTTACAAACGAAGCTGCCATGATCGGGGGTTACTTCAATCTCCGGCCTATTGTGCTGTACTTCAGTTTCCAAAAACAACTTTCGAAAATTCTTCCTGGCTTCTTCAATCTTCCCGGTGAACTTAATCAGGTCAAAACCAATGAAGACGGATCAGTCGACGTGATCGTTAGTGCAAAGAACTATCAGAAAAGAAGAGGGCTCTGGATCAGAAACTACGATGCCCATGGTGAGCTGACCCGTACGGTCGTTCTTGAGCCCGAGGAAGACAAGCAACTCCTGTTTGGACGTTCCATTCATCTGACCGACGGCAGTCAGATCGTGGCAGGCGTCTATGGAAGGTTTACGGAATATTCAAGAGGAATATTTGTCGCCTCAGTCAACAACAACGGGGATTACGCCATCCGGTATTACAACTTTGCTGACCTTGAAAATTTCTTCAATTATATGAAGGCCAAGAAACAGAAAAGAGTCAAGGATCGGATCGAACGCAGGAAGATAAGGGGGAAGAAACTGAAGTTTAATTATCGGTTTCTGATTCATGATCTGATCCCCTACCAAAATCAATTCATTATGGCGGGTGAGGCTTTCTACCCACACTATACCTACCCCAATCAGGCCAGCATTGCGGGACGATCCTTCGGCTATTACGGAAATTCTTTTGGACCAGGCAGCATGTATGTACCCACCAGAACCGACGTTATCTTCGACGGCTACCAGTACACCCATGCCGCGGTTATTGGGTTGGCCAAGAACGGCAATTTGATTTGGGATAACAGTTTTGAGGTAAATGACGTAAGGAGCATGCAACTGGAACAGTACGTAACTGTGAAAACAGAGCAGGATCGAATTGTCCTCATGTACCTGTTCAGGAACGCCATCAGGACAAAGATCATCAGGGACCGGGAAGTTCTGGAAGGCAAAAGCAATGACCAGATGAGAACTAATTTTACTGAAGAAAAGGTCGATGTGAAGAGTATAGAGAGTGAAAAACTGGTTTCATGGTACGGAGAATACCTCTATGCATTCGGAGTGCAAAAGGTAGTCGGCGACAACGGAAGATCCCGCCGCGTCTACTTCATCAACAAAATTACCTACCATTAGGTGGTCAAATGTGGTATATTTGCCGACACTGGCATGCAGAAAAAACTCATACTGGATTCCCAACTCCTCTCCATCACCATTGACCGTCTTTGCCAGGAATTAGTTGAAAATCACGGAGATTTCGAACACACAGTTCTTCTGGGTCTGCAGCCCCGCGGCATATTTCTGGCCGAACGAATGAAGGAGAAACTGGATAAAACAGTCAACCGTGATATTCCGCTGGGGTACCTGGATGCGACGTTCCACCGCGATGATTTCCGAAGAAGGGAAATTCCAGCCAGGGCAAGTGAAACCAAGGTTCCGTTCTTGATAGAGAATAAAAAGGTAGTACTTATCGACGATGTGTTGTTTACGGGACGCACCGTGCGTGCAGCCCTTGATGCCATGATTGCCTTCGGCAGACCTGAAAAAGTAGAACTGCTGGTGCTGATAGACCGGCGCCATACAAGAGAATTGCCCATCTCGGCAGACTATGTAGGTAAGTACGTTGATACACTTGAAAGTCAGCGTGTACTTGTCGAACTAGATGCTGCACAAAAACATCACAAAATCTGGCTTGTAAACAAGGATTAGCATGTCAAAACTGAGTCAACCACACCTGCTGGGCATCAAGAACATTACCCGCGAGGACATTGAACTCATTTTTGAAACGGCTGACAATTTCAAGGAAGTGATAAACCGTCCCATCAAGAAGGTTCCCTCGCTCCGGGATGTCACAATCGCGAACGTCTTCTTTGAGAATTCCACGCGGACAAGACTGTCATTCGAGCTTGCGCAAAAAAGACTATCGGCAGACGTAGTCAACTTCTCAGCTTCGACCAGTTCAGTTAAGAAAGGCGAAACGCTGCTGGATACCGTCAACAACATCCTTGCAATGAAAGTCGACATGATCGTCATGAGGCATGCAAGTGTTGGCGCACCGCATTTCCTGGCCAGGCATATCAAGGCCAACATTATCAACGCCGGGGATGGTACCCATGAGCATCCCACCCAGGCTTTACTTGATGCCTTCTCTATCAGAGAACGCTTCAGGAAGCTGGAAGGGGTCAAGGTCGCCATCATCGGTGACATACTCCATTCCCGGGTAGCACTGTCGAACATTTTTGCACTCAACAAGCTGGGCGCTGAAGTTATGGTCTGCGGCCCTCCCACTCTGTTGCCCCGGCATATCGCCTCCCTGGGTGTAAAAGTGGAGTTGGATTTGAAAAAGGCCCTGGAGTGGTGCGACGTAGCCAATGTTTTAAGGATTCAACTCGAACGGCAGCAGATAAAATACTTCCCTTCATTAAGGGAATATTCTCTCTATTACGGAATAAATCGCCCCATGCTTGACAGTCTGAAGAAGGACGTCGTCCTGATGCACCCTGGCCCGATCAATCGGGGGGTTGAACTAACCAGTGATGCGGCGGACTCCCGGCAATCCATCATACTCGACCAGGTGGAGAATGGCGTTGCTGTCAGAATGGCGGTCATGTACCTCCTTGCCGGCGCAAATTCCTGAACGGCCGGCTTACCTTTTTCGTTTAATTTGTAACCGCAGTATCAATCAGAGTTCCCTATGATTTATAATTCCATCATCGAAACCATCGGCAATACTCCCATGGTTCGGCTCAACAAACTTTCCAAAGGACTTCCAGGTACGATTCTGGTTAAAGTGGAATATTTTAATCCTGGCAATTCCACGAAGGACCGAATGGCACTGAAGATGATCGAGGACGCTGAAAAGGCCGGAGTGCTCAAACCTGGCGGCACCATCATTGAAGGAACGTCAGGGAATACCGGCATGGGTCTGGCCCTCACCGCTGTGGCCAAAGGTTACAAATGCATATTTACGATGGCGGATAAACAATCCCAGGAAAAGATCAACATCCTCAAGGCGGTAGGAGCCGAAGTGATTGTCTGCCCTACCAATGTGGAACCAGAAGATCCCCGATCCTATTATTCGGTTGCCAGAAAACTGAACAAGGATATTCCAAACTCTTATTATCCGAACCAATACGATAACCTTTCCAATACGGCAGCACATTACGAAACGACCGGCCCTGAAATCTGGCAACAATCAGAGGGCAAGATCACACATTATGTAGCCACTGTAGGAACAGGCGGTTCCATGTGCGGCACAGCAAAATACCTGAAGGAACAAAGACCGGACCTGGTCACAGTTGGCATTGACACTTATGGCTCCGTGTTCAAGAAATACAAAGAAACTGGAATCTTTGACAAGAATGAGATCTATCCCTACCTGACTGAAGGTTTTGGTGAAGACATCTTACCCAAGAATGTCAACTTCGATGTAATTGACCGGTTCATCAAAGTCACAGACAAGGATGGCGCGATTATGGCGAGGCGGCTATCGCGTGAAGAGGGGCTTTTTGTGGGATGGAGCAGCGGCTCAGCCATGCACGGCGCACTGGAGTATGCCCGCGAATCCATGAAATCAGGCGATGTAATGGTCGTTTTGCTTCCCGATCATGGAACCCGTTACCTCAACAAAGTCTACAATGACAACTGGATGAAGGACCACGGCTTCCTGGAAGAGCGGAACTTTGCCTCTGCCCGTGACATCATTCGCCGCAAGCAAGGCAAGAATGGATTATTCACAGTGAACAAGGCCGCCAGCATTGGAGAGGCCATACGCATCATGAACCAGCAAGGTATAGACCAGGTGCCCGTTGTCGAGCAGCACGAGTTTGTCGGAAGCGTCGCAGCATCTAGTCTTTTGGGAAAAATCATTGAAGACCCGACGGTTACAGGCCGCCAGGTGGGCGATCTCATGGACAAGCCTATGCAGTTTGTAGCACTTGATACCACCCTGGATGTACTCTCGTCAATGCTGAACAATAACAACAAGGCATTACTGGTTCGGGACGAGGCGGAGAAAGTGCACATCATCACCCAACACGATATCCTGCGTGCAATGACCGCCTGAGCAGGTGATGTCAGTGGCGGATTACCTCTACTTCAATGCGGTCGTTATAATTGGCGTACACGCTCGTCTGAGGATAGACCATCATCTTGCCACCCTCACCCTTCGTTTCGATTCGGTCTTCGCTTATTCCTTGTGAAATCAAATACTGCTTTGCGGTTTCTGCCCGATGCTGTGTGAGTTCCATGGCCGACCCGGATTTCTTTTGATTAGTCGGATCACTCTCAAAATATTTGGTGCTCTTGCCCAACATAATGATGTCCCTGTTCCCATTGCCATTGCTGTGGCCATGAATTCTGACCTTGTAAGCTTGATTCTCCTTCATCAACTCCGCTAGTGCCTCCATTTCAGGTTTGGATTGTGGTTGCATAATGGCAGAATTACGATAGAAGGTGACATTATTGAATTCGATGTAGTCTCCTCGTTTGGCCTTTTCCAACTCGATACGAATGATGATTTCTCCGTCAGGCCCGGTGTCATGAGTGGCGTGCTCAGGGTCCTTGTAGTCAATTAGGGTTTCAAAGACCTTATAGCCGGGAGCAACTGTTGTTACCTTGTATACGCCATCGGAATTTCTGGGTGCCGGCAGGTCAATCACTTCGTTGGCTTTGAATGCCTGGTATTGTGTTGCATGCTTTGAGGTGAGAAAGTGGATTTCACCACGTACCGGTTTGCCACTTTCCTTGCTAACGAACTCAAAATTGAAAAACCTTCCTTTTGCTACTTTCTTCTCCGCAGGTTTGGCTGTCACTGCAGAATCCCTTCGCGTGTTGTCCGTCACAACCGGTTTGACTTCCTCGGCGACAACTGCCTTTTGTGCAATTTCTGAATTGGTCTGTTGCTTCTCTTCCTTCACAACCGCCTTTTCCTCCTGGACCGGCTTCCTTTCTTCTTTTGCAGCAGCTACCGGCTTTTCTTCAGCGGTTGTAATCTGGTCGCCACCCAACTTTCCGGTAAATACCCATGCGTCCTTAAACTCAGATTCAATTCTGAGTTTATTCAGAAATACCCAGGCCCGCTTCCTGTCGGTTGTTGAGAACAGGTACACATAGTATAGATTCCTGCGTTCGTTGATGCCATAACTTGCACTGAAGCCCTTGCCATTGGCAAAGGCAGTATACGATACCGCGTAATGCATTGGACGGTATACCCCAATGGTCACGTAGTATGCCTCTCCTTCATTGGCGATGCCTTGTGCTGCGGCATGACGGGAAAGCATGCACATGGCAGACATTAGCACCAGGAGGGTTGTTCTGGAAAAGGTATTCAATGGATTTAAGGGGTGAAACTGCTTGAAAGGTAGCAAATCTCGTCAGAATGCACCATCTCCTCCGGAGATTAATCATTAGATACAGGAAAACCCTCCTCGACTTTAAGCACCCAAACAAGACAACGTGGGTGTCGCCATCTAGTGTCTGACGATCTCGATTTCTACCCGATCGTTATAGTTGGCGTAAACGCTAGTCTGAGGGTAGATCATCATTTTGCCCCCTTCACCTTTTGTCAGGATACGCTCGACAGATATTCCCTGAGAAACCAGGTAACGCCTTACGGACTCGGCTCTTAATTCAGTCAATTCAACGGCTGATCCGGATTTCTTGACATTGCTCGCATCGCTTTCGAAGAACTTAGTGCTCGTCCCCAGGGTGATGATATCGCGGCTTTCATTACCATTGCAGTGCCCGTGCACCTTTACCTTGTAGTTCATATTCTCTTTCATCAGATCTACCAGGCCATCCAGTTCCAGTTTGGATTGAGGCTGCAGAATCACCGAATTGCGATAGAACGCTACATTAGTGAATTCAATGTAATCTCCCCTCTTCGCCCTCTCCATAGCAATCGGAACAATGATTTCGCCGTCCGGACCAGTCCCGGATGATTGCGGGAGCGGATCCTTGTAGTTGATGAGGGTTTCAATGACTTTATAGCCGGGCGCAACTGTCGTAATCATGTAGACGCCATCAGCGTTCTTGGGGGCTGGCAGGTCAATCAACTCATTGGCCTTGAAAGCCTGATACTGTGTGGCCCTTTTGGATTCCTGAAAATGCAACTCCCCGCGAACCGGGTTCCCGTTATCCTTATTTACAAACTGGAAGTTGAAGAACTTCCCTTTGGCAACCTTCTTCTCCTTAGGCTTTACCAGCGCAGAAGAATCCGGCTTGGCTTCCTCCTTCCTGGTGACTTCTTCAATAACCACCTTCTTCTCCTCAACCGGCTCCTTCTTCTCCTCCAGAGGTGTCTTTACTGTTACCGCTTCTTCTCCCAGCAAACCGGTGAAAATCCATGCATCCTTGAATTCAGTCTCAACCCTCAATTTGATCAAAAAGGCGTACGCTTTCCTCCGGTCCTCACTGTCAAAGACATAAACATAGTAGAGTTTCCGTTTGGGGTTCATGGCATAGTTGGAGAGAAACCCCAAATGATTGGCCTTTGCAGCCAGGCGGATGGCATTGTTTTGAACCCCGAACACGCCAATGGTTACATAGTATCTTTCCCCTGGCCCCGCTTCACTTTGAGCCACGGACCGGTGACTGATGCCAATGAGTACCCCTACAACCACTGACAGGATGAACCCCTTCATATGTTACAAGAGCTTATATGAATCCCTAAGGTAACAAATAATCGAAATCTTAACATGAGAGACCAGAGTCGTTTCATTTGATGTTGAATCCAATTATTTTAGATACCGAAAAGGAAGTATGCGATTCTTGATTTTCACCCTGGGCCTGATCATTACATCAGGCTTATATGCTCAGGAATGCCAGAAAGGTGACTGTGTCAATGGCGAGGGCACCTATGTTTACAGCGATGGATCAAAATACATCGGGGAATTCAAGGACTCAAAATGCAACGGGTTCGGTATCATTTTCTATGCTAGCGGCGACAAATTTGTTGGAGAATTCAGGGACCATGCTGTAAGCGGGCACGGGGCCTGGTACTACAAGGGTGGCGAAGCTCAGCCGGGCTATTATGACGACCGCAACAATTTTGTACTGTATAGCAGTCTGCAGACCGGTTGCCTTCAAGGAAACTGTGACACCGGCAGTGGCAGCTATCTTTGGACCGGGGGTGTCTATTACGTAGGGCAGTTCAGCAATTCTGAGCCCAACGGTTACGGTATCTGCTATTTCTCGGATGGTGGAAAATACGAGGGGCAATGGAAGGACAAGAAATTTCACGGAGAGGGTACGTACTACAACGCTGAGGGAACCATCCAACGGGGAATGTGGATGGATCACAAGTATGTAGGCGCAACTTCCTCGACAGGAACAGTGAGTTCAACAGGCTGCATTTCCGGTAATTGTGAGAATGGGTTCGGCATCTACCGCTATGATGATGGCGGAGTCTATACCGGCGAATTCAAGAACGGATTCCGCGAAGGAACAGGTACTTATTATTGGGCAACCCGCGGTAAGTATGTCGGTGCTTGGGTGCAGGGGAATATGAACGGCCAGGGCACCTACACGGATGAAAATGGTAAGATTCAGGCTGGAATATTCAAAGATGGCCAGCTCGCAACTTCAAGTGATGTTTCAGCTTTGCTGGCAGAAATACACTGGGAGGATCCGGTTACAGCAACTTCCAAAGTACCCTATGCGACAGTGAACATCAAGGCTTGCATAAAATCGGAAACAGATGTTATAAGCGTACGAGGAATTCTCAACGGCAAGGTTGCCTTCACAGAAACTTCTTTTAAGGATGAGGCCCTTTCCGGGTGCAAAGTTGTACTCTCTAAAGCCATTAATCTTTCACCAGGCAGCAACTCGTTAAAAATTACAGCTGAGAACAAGGCGGGTGTGGCAACCTCTTCAGATAGAACCATCGAGTTAATGGGTCAGACCAAACAGAAGCGCCTCGCCCTGGTCATAGGCAACTCCAACTACAAAACAGCCAATGTGCTGAAGAACCCGCTCAACGATGCCAGATCAATGTCACACATGCTGGAGTCGCAGGGCTTTACCGTCATTTTGAAGGAGGACGTAAGTACCCGCGACCTGAAAATGGCTATCGATCAGTTTGGACGCAGACTAAAAGAGGAAAGTTTCAATGTGGGGCTTTTCTATTACGCAGGTCATGGCATACAGGTTAAGGGTTCGAATTATCTTGTACCGGTGGACGCAGATATTCAGGATGAAGCTCAGGTGGAATATGACTGCGTACAAGCTGATCGCGTACTCAGCTACATGGAAATTGCGGGCACAGAGGTAAATGTTATTATCCTGGATGCATGCCGCAACAATCCGTTCAAAAGGTCATGGAGCAGATCCACCGACAGCGGAGGCCTGGCCTTCATGAATGCGCCTTCCGGAACGCTGATCGCTTATGCCACCGCCCCCGGGCATACTGCTGCTGACGGCACAGGACAAAATGGTCTGTATACAGAGGCGCTGCTGGAAGAAATGCAAAATCCAGATCTCTCCATTTTGCAGGTATTTCAACGGGTTAGGGCAAAAGTCTCCGAGAAATCCAGCAAAGGGCAAATTCCCTGGGAATCAACTTCCCTTACCGGTGACTTCTACGTTGCCAAACATCAGTAATGTTGCTAGGCTTATTGATTAACAGCCTCTACATCCACGCGCACATTCGCTTCGGCCTTCGGGTCATCCACCTTATATAGAGGCTTCTTACCCCCCCAGGCTTTAATGGTCATGCGCTTCGTGTCAATGCCCTTGCTTACAAGGTAATCCTTTATGCAGTTGGCGCGCTGCTGAGACAAATCCTTGGCTGATCCGTAATCTTCCACGGTGTTATCCAATGTGAACATATCAGAGGATGCATCTTTGCGACGAATGATTTTCCCTGGATCATTTCCATTGGTATGACCATGAATCTTGATTTTCAAATTGGGGTTCTCCTGCATGATCTTGACGAGACGGTCAACTTCATATTTGGATTCCGGCCTCAGGATTGCTGCGTCTTTGTAGAAATATATGTGGTCAAGAGTTTCGACATCTCCCTTTTTCATGGTCGTCGTTTTCTTCTCAACCTCTGCCTTTATCTTTTCCTCCTTTTCTTTGGCCGGGTCCACTACTGGAACAGGCTTCACCTCTTCGACTACAACCACAGGCTGCTGCTTGACCTCTTCGATCACCGGCTCCTCCTTTTTTACTTCAGGCACTACCTTCGTAAAGACCCAGGCGTCCTTATATGAGGAGATTTCCCGAACACGCTCAGCCTCAATAACCGCATCCTCCTTCTCATCGGTCTGCATCACAAACACATAATAGAGATTCTTCCCGGCATTCAGGTCAACACTTGTTTTCAATTTGAATTTGGAAGCAGCTTGTTTGGACAACTGTTCTGCATTTTGCCTCTCGGCAAAGGCACCAATCACAACGACATAATTGCCCGGATCTTTAAGCGTACGCTGAGCATTACCTGAAGAGACGAAACAGGCGACTGCGCACAAAGCCAAAACTATAGCACGGCTTATCATAGACGAAAAAATTAGGTGTACTACAAAGATTGTATGAGATCACCTCTAAATTTATTCAATTTCCCGCTAAATATTACATCAATTCGCACAATTGGTCCCATTTTCAGGACAAGGACTTGAATTCTAATGAATCATTTGGAAGACAAGACAGTAAAGCGCCTATCCATCGTTTCGCCGTAGCTGTCGACAAGGGTGAGCGTATGATCTCCGGATCCTGGGTTAATTGGTAACTCATGAACGCCTCTGGTTGATCCCAGATAGGAACCGTCCAGATGCCAGAAGACTGTTGCACTTTCATTCCGATGTGTCACCTGAACAACCATTGCTGAAGGAGACCCATCCAGTTGCACAGGGAGATAAACTCTAGCAAGCGGACGGGGATAAATGATGTCCATTGAAGCTACCATGGCAGGATCTGCACATCCCTTCCGATATGGCGGCAAAGGCTTATAATCCAGGTGGTGTTGCCGAAAATAGTATTCCTGAATTGGCGGGAGTACAAACCAATTTGCATCTGCCATTTCACCAGGATTTGCACAGTCAGCATGAACCCTGAATCGATGATCCTTCGTCAAGTGCAGTTTCTGATGAAAAGAACACATCTGTGTGGACCGACCCTGGTATGGTACAAGAACAGAATCAATTGTTTCGCAATTGGCTGATGCTTTGTATCCGCTTTGTGCGCAAACCCCCAGCCTGGTCATTTCAGAAGTAGGGCAGCTAAACCAACCCTGGCCAGGAAGCACCGAAAAGATATTGAACATCAGGGGTGCCGCTGCTTCTGTTCCGGTGAGTCCAGGCCTTCCTTCACCATCGGCATTGCCGGCCCAAACTCCAACCGCATACGCCGGAGTAACACCGATGGCCCAACCATCCCGCATGCCGAAACTGGTACCTGTTTTCCAGGCGATTGGCTGCCTGCTGGAAAAGTTATACCAGCCCGTTTCTTCGCCAGGCCTGCGCATCTCCTTTAGCGCCTCCCAGGCAGACCAGATTGAGGCTGCGCTCAAAGGAGACGAAACTGATCGATGTCCATTACCGTCTTCTAAAGAGATTTCCTGCAACTGAAAAACCGGAGGATGTATGTCAGCCGGATCATATCTTTCCTTTCCGGGAATTTCAAAATACCGGAGCAGCATGCGGCTGCAGGAAGCGTACATTCCCGTAAGATCCCACAACGTTCCTTCAGCGCCACCCAGAACAAGGGAAAGTCCATAATGATCGGGTCCGTTGTCAAGGGTGCTCATCCCGAGTGATTTCAATAGACGATGAAACTTCTCATACCGGTATTCACGAAGTTCCTGAACAGCAGGAATATTTAAAGAATGGCTTAATGCTTTGTCAGCTGGTATCACACCGTCATACTTTCTCGAAAAGTTCTTTGGTTCATACCCATTGATTACAACCGGTATGTCGCTCACCAGCGCAGCAGGAAGCAACTTTCCTTCATCGAGCATCGCTGCATAGAGAAATGGTTTGAGAATGCTTCCCGTGCTCCTTCGCGCGCGGACCATATCAACATCTTCATTATGCTGAACACCTGCCAGGGTATTCCCCACGTATGCCAGCACAGCCCCCGTCCGGACATCCATCACCAAAGCGGCAGAATTGAAAATCTGATTGCCACTCATGTGTTCCTGCCAGGAATGAACCATGTCATTTACACGCACCTGCAAAGCCGCATCGAGAGTGGACAGAATTTGACGGCCCTCCAACCCTTCCCTGATGCTTCTGCTGAGAAGATGCGGCGCTTTCCTTGGAAGAGCGATCGGTGACGCCGGTACCGGTTCGGCAAGTGACAACTGCAAGCCAAGTGAGTCCAGTTCACCCTGTTGATACAATCGCACCAACAATCCGTTTCTCTTTTTCATGAGAGCCTGACGATTCCTGGATAGGTTTATCAGGGAAGGATTGTTTGGCAGCACAGCGAGCAATGCCGCCTCCGACCAGGAGAGATCCACAGGATCACGTCCAAAATACCTCCAACATGCAGCCTCGAGTCCAACTACATTTCCACCGAAAGGAGCATGGGCAGCATATAGCGCCAGAATTTCATCTTTGGTGTAACGAAATTCCAGCCTCGTCGACAACAGTAACTCTGTGAGTTTATTCCACACATTCCGCTTTCGTCCCTGTCCCGACAGCCTGATGACCTGCATCGTCAAGGTACTGCCGCCACTGACTACCTGGCCGGCGAGAATGTTCTGCCGAATGGCTCTGCCCATGGCGAGAAAGTCAATACCCCAGTGGTTCAGAAAACGCTTGTCCTCAAAGGTGATGAGTGCTTTGGCAAATTTTGAAGGTACAACTGAGGCTGATGGAAACCTCCATTGACCGTCGCTTGCGATGGCCGCAGACAACAGTTGTCCGTTGCGGTCTTTTAATACTGTACTAAAGGGCCTGGGGAAGAGGTCAGAAGGAAGACAGAAGTAGTAACCCAACACAGTGGCCAGCAAAAGGCTTGTCCATATGAGCTTCCTTTTTTTTGGCAGCAGGGTCATGGCATCCGGTTGGCATGGCGCGAAACCAGCCTCCAGATATTCTTCTGGTCCCGTACATACACTTCAGTGTATCGCAGGTCCATGGTAAATAACTTACCTTCCGTAACCCCTTCAAATGTTCCGGTGCCGGTTACTATTGCGGTCTGTTGTCCCCCTTTGCTGCTTTCCGGAAAAATTCTCACGGCTGACTCCTTGACCGATACCTTTTGATAGTTCAGTTTACCGGACCTGAGGTCTTCAAGTAAATCATGTTTGTTCTGCACCCAGCCGTTTGAATGAATGTACTGCAGCCTTTCATCCACCAGATTCCGAATTGAATCTTCATTCTTATTAATCATCCATTGGAATTTCCTTCTGGAAAGTGACGCCACCGCCTGTTCATCGCGGGACTGCCCTTCCGCGAGGAGAGGAATCAAAAGAATGGAAGCAAAGAAAATAAGTCTCATGAATGGTCAGAATCCTTTTGCTGTGACGAGATCTGCATCGGGTTTGGACTCATCTGAAAGGGTCACCTTTCCTCTCTCATTGCGAACAATGCGAAGGAACAGTGAGATGCGGTTATCAAAAAGAAACCGCAGCCAAAGTTTCGTCCACGAATAATGCGCCTTCAATGAGTCATAATATTCAGGCGCCAGTTTCTTCAGGTCGGGCAAACGGTTCCATGGAACCGATGGGAAATCATGATGCTCATTGTGATATCCCACATTGAATGCCACGGTGTTGAGGGGGCCATAATAGCTGTACGTCTCCTGCTGTTCGTCCAGGGTAAGATAGTGTTCCTGGATCCACCTGGCACCAAGCGGATGAAGGCCAACAGAAAAGAAGAAGCTGAAGAGAAGGAAGAAGAAAGCTTTGGGTCCAAAGAGCATCCAGATTGCCACGTCAAAGGCAATCTGAACAATCCAGTTCGCGACAATCCATCCATCAACCGGCTTAATTTCTTTAAGGCGTGCGACCCGTATGGTCTGAAATACCGGAAAGAATAACAACCACAATGCCTTCCCGAAGAAGGAGTGATTAATGAGTTTCGCCTCCCAATAATCCGGGAGGTCTCCGTCGAGCTCGTGTACTCCCTGGAACGCATGATGCTTGATATGGTAGCGGACAAAGGATATGGCACTGGGAAGGGTATGAGGCAAATTGGCGACAATGGCAGCCATAAGATTGAGGCTCTTATTCTTGAAAAGAAGATGATGGGTACACTCATGGATCATGACAAACAGTGCATGATTGATAAATGCGCCCCCCAGCCAGGCGGCTGCCAGAACAATCCACCAGGATGAGCCGCTTACCAGCCATGCTCCGGCCACCATCATCCCCACCAAAAGGAGGATTATAATCATGGTGAGGGGGTTTCTGGAAATCAGGGTCTTTACTTCAGGGTGCTTCACCATGATCTCTCGGGTCCTGATACGATGAGGTTCCGGTGCGTTGGAAAAACGAAAATCTTCTTTAGTTGCCATAGGAGGAAAACGCAAAATTAGCAAAGAATCAGTTGGGTTGCCCAGGGCCAACATTTTTATCAAACCATTCCTTTTCCGAATCGGCATTTTTACCGACTAACACTTGTTTAGCTATCTTTTGTCTTGCCCTGTTGATTGCAGACGTAACAAGAGAATGCTCGACAAAGTCATCATCTTTCATCCCAAGTTTCTCCATCATATCCAGGATATTTTTCGCCCCGAATTGCTGCAGCAAGGGAGACTCAAGGTGAAGGCAAAAGACTGGATTAACAGGACTATCCCTGTTGCCGGTAAGCACTTTCAATAATTCCTGCTCAGCAGACTTATCCGTATGATGGGTTGTGAAGAAGACCGCCAGACCTGGCTGATTTAGTGCTTCTTTCTGCAGCAACGACTGCATAGAACGCAAACGCAGAATATCACGTCCGGAAAAGGAATAAGCTACCAGTGCAGTCCGCGAAATTGCATGCATATCATCTGTAACGACCACCAATGGAACCTGAAGGTCCGCAAGAAATTTTTCCACCCGCTGCCGGTCAATAGGAAAGAACGAGATGATGACTGGCAGCCGGTTCTCTTTCATCGCTACAAGAATTGCCTTCGCCAGCCCTTTGTAACACTCCTCTTCTGTTTTCCAGACCCTGTCGACATAACCAGGTTCTTTCTCTGCACCTGAAAACCAGCCCATATTTATGGCATCAATTTCTTAACAACATCAACCGTTTGACCTCGCGTGCGGGAGTAAATTGACCTGTCATACATTGCCTCGCAACTCACCGCAGGCAAATAGTAGGTTCCGGTATAGCTTGCAGTAAGCATCACACGATACGTAACTTTTCGGGCGGCCGGCAGATCGAAATAGGTGTAGACCCGATCATCCCGGATATCCTGATAAGTCGGCTTGTCACCCGTAAGCCTATCTTCAGCCTCTTCCAGGCGAAGGTTATTGATTTCCCAGCCGGAAGGGAATATCTGTTGCAACACCATGTTACGGTAATCCCCCTTCAGCCCTGGATTGCTTACAGTCACCGTCGCAATAAATTCATCCCCCTGCTGCAGCCTGGCAGGATCAAGATAACCTCCGTCTGTTCTGCTGTATGCAATGTCCATCGCCAGGTTATTTTTTGCTTCCTGCTCCGCGCCCCTGGCAGGTGTCCCTCGTGTGATGATCCTGACAAACAACGGCCCCTGGGTCTGACTTTCTACAGACAAGCTTCCGGACTTGTTTCCCTCGATGGCAAGCGGCACTTGTGCCATGGGGAGGTCAGTGACTGCGGCCACGGTCTTCCCGGACCAACTGTAGTTAAACTTGAGGGGACCCCGCTTCTCACCTGCGGCAAATTGACTTACCGACTTCAGAGACCACGCAGTAGCCTGCGTACTCATCCAAAAATTGGTGTTGCTTAACGCCTGTGAAATGTCCTTCACCAGTTCAAATGCCTTGGATCGTTCGTTTAGCAAAAGAAGTGTTTCAAGTATGATGGCCTTGTCGCGTATGTCTGAGCCGTACGATCCGGCCAGTTCGGAATAAGGCTTCACGCTTGTGGCGAGATTGGCAGCCAGCGCCCTGGCCGTCTCAGCCTGGCCGGCTTTAGCGTAAGTAGCCACCAGCATCCATGCAGCAGTGAGCGGCAGGTTACCAGCTTCGCGCATCCTGTTCATCGATGCCATATCCGGATCCCCTGCCAGTGCCAGGGTATACAAACGATAGGCTTGAATGAGTTCGCTGCTTTGACGTTCCCGATTCTTCCTCCAATCCAATGATTTTGCCCGCTGGTATTTTTTCCATCTGCGTAGCATTTCATTCGGTATGAAATAACCCTTTGCCTCAGCTTCAAGAAGGAAGTGCCCTGCGTAGGTAGAACCCCAGCTGTCTGAATCTTCGTTCCCTGGCCAATAGGAAAAACCGCCATCTCTGGTTACAAACAACTTGATACGCTCAACCGCTGCCTTCACATTGTTCTGGATGCTTGCCTTCTCTTCATCTGACAACGACTTTACCTGATGCAGGTACAATTGTGCAAATACCGCTGATGTGGTCTGTTCAATACAACCATGAGGATACTCCATCAGATACCTGAGCCGCTGTCCGAGGTTGATAGCCGGTAACGTGGATAGTTCAAGTATTGCAGAGTTGGTGCCTGCCAGACCTACCGGAGTTATACTGCCGGACCATGACTTTCCATTCTCCAAAAGCGCTTCGGTCACACTGGTGACGGGTGGATTAGGGTTACGCACTTCAAGATCTATGGCATCTGTAGCCTTCCATGCACCCGAACTGGCATTGACCTCAATATGTACTGATCCCGTTTCACTTTTTACCGCCAGGTCAAAGTCGGTTGTTATATTGTCCCGATCCATTGTCACCGATCTGCTTGATTCTCCTGCCACAGAGGCGGGACCGGTAACTGTGATTTCAACCTTTACATTCTTTATACTCTTTTCCATGGTGAAAAGTGTAACCGGCAACGATACCTTCTCTTCTGGCCCAAGTACCCTGGGCATCGTAGCCAGCACCATCAGTGGCTTTCTTACAGGTGTGGCTTTCTCAGCAATACCGTATGCACCCTGATAACCTGCCACTAGCATTGTTTTGACGCTGCCAATGTAGGAAGGCATAATAAAACGGTGTGTTTGTTCGCCTCCTTCCAACGTAAAAGGGCCCAGGAATTTCACCACAGGTTTAAAGCGATTAGCCCTCTCATCATCCTGGCTGCCTTTAAGCATCATGTCTCCCCCGATAGCAAGTAGCCGTTCCACCTTGCCGCCAAACGCGCCTATGACTTCGTCATAAAGGTCCCATGTCTTTACTCCCAATGCCTCCCTTGCATAGAACCGGGACCAAACATCGGGTGTACGGTATCTTGTAATATCAAGCAGTCCTTCATCCACCACAGCCAGTGTGTAAGACATTTTTCGTCTGGTCTTTTCGGAAACCCTGATCGTTACTTCCTGGCCAGGTTCCAGCACATCTGGCATTTGGATCACAGGTTCCAAATGCGTTTTCGAGTCTTCCACCATGATGGGAATGACGCCATACATTCGCATCGGAAGATCGTTGATCGTCTGAGCGTGTGGTTGGAGGAGTGTGACATGCGCATAAACATTGGGAGCCATTTCCGGGAGCACCTCAAAGCTGAATTTGTTATCACCCTTCCCGGTGTTGACCCAGTACGTCTGCAGTACAGAACTTCCGCTTTCAATGCTGATAAGAGCGCGTCCATTGTCGCTGCCGGGTATGACCAGAGTGGCTTTCTCTCCTATTTGATAGGATGGCTTGTCTGATGAAAAAGTCAACATGGTTGCACCCTGTGCTTCATTGCGTGCTCTTCCCGCCCATCCCGGCCAATCGACATAGATCACCTTAGCGGTGCTGTGATTGGAATCCATATCCCTGGCCCGTACCAGATACCGTCCCCATTCAGGATATTTAATGTTGAAGGACCATGATCCCTTTCCATTAACCGTACTAATTCTTCCTGAAGCTACTGGTGTTGAGTTGGAGGCGGACATATAGTTGGCATTCCCCTCACTGTTATCCCACCACCATCTCCATTCCAGTTTCGAAATGGTTACTTCAATATTGGGTCTTGAAAGACCATTGCCGTTTGCATCAACGGTTACAATATCAACCTGATGGGTGGTGTCCGTCAACAACATTCCCCTTGCCTTGTCTCCCTGTGGCAAACGGATGCCGGTGAAACTTGGGTACGGATAAAACGGCAACACAAACCGGTCGATGCTGAAGTTACCGCTTTCCTCAAAGACCTTTCCGCGGAAAATGGCATTCATTACGCCGGGAGGATTGCCTTCCACAGCTAAAGTGGTATTCACTACCGCGTGCCCATCATCATCTGTATAACCTTCAAAGACTTTCTTTGCCTCGCTCGTTACTTCGCGCGTGGGGTCATCAAATACAAAATCCGGATAGCGGTCAAACTTTGTCTGGCCTGCTGTCAGCAACACTTCAAATTCTGCCTTCAGGTTTCTACCCGGTGCGCCATGCAGCCAGTTTACCTGCAACGAACCGGAAATGTTCTCATTACCAGCAGTGATTCTGTCCCTTCCAAAGTTCAGATCAATCTTTAGCCGGTTGGGCTTCACTGTCTCGATCTTGACTGTCTGTGTAAATGAAGTCCCGCCCACCTTGACGTTTGCAGTCCAGTTTCCGGTCGGCGCGTCAGGTGAAGTGGCTGTTGCAAATTTGTAAAAGCCATTCTCAGATGAAGATCGTACCAGCCGCTGCGTCACAAAGCCCTGGGGGTTTTTCAACTCCATAACTACCGGATGTTGTTCAGGTAAAAGTTTGAGTTTGTCCTCGAGGAGAAAAGTGAGGTAGAGCGAATCACCCGGTCTCCATACACCTCTTTCACCATAAATAAGTCCCTTGATTCCCCTGTTTACCTTCTCTCCTCCGACATCGAAGTTGCTGAGTGAAAGCGACTGCCCGTCTTCCAGTTTGAGATACCCTCGTTGCGCTTCGCTCTTGGCAATGACCACAAAAGGGTTTTGCTGACTGGTGATTACTGCCTTCCCGTCTGGTCCTGTGCTGGCGCTTCCGATGATCTCCTGCTGGAAATTATACAGCTCCAGTTGCACGCCCGACATCGGCTCAGTCGTTTTGAGATTATTAACGAACAGGTAAGTACTGCCATCACCACCCGACTTGGCGGTAAGTCCCAAATCGGAGGCTATTACATTTCGGCGTACGGTACGGTTGCTCGTGTAATAGGAGGAACTGCATGGATTGTCCCGCTCTTCCCACTGATAGTCGCTGTTGTAATAGTAATCCTCATAGGAGTCCCACGCGCTTTCCTCGTTCACCGGCTGATCCCAATTGTCAGCAACCTCAGGCTCCTCAGCGGACGCGGCTTCGGCACCGCTGCAATTATAAACTGAATAAGATCGTCTGAATCCGATCGACACCTGGTAAATGGCTCCCGGCTCTGATTGCACATACTTCGAAAGATCGAGAGTATAGCGATTCCATCGGCCAAGATCAGTCACGCCGGAATTCTCCAGTGAAAGCATCGTGCGAACCAAAGGTTTCCCCACCCTTCTCAGTTCCGAATTTCCTTCCAGATCGTTGACTTGAAGGAACTGCAAAACATTGGACTCAAAGATTCTGATGATTCTGACGTCAACCGATTTGAGATTAACAGCTTCAAAGGGAAGAATCATGCCATCGGAAGAAGGAAGTATGCTGCCTTTCCCCACAAACCTGACGCTGGGCGCCACTTGCTCAAAGGCCACATCAAAGACGCCGCCTTCGGCCATTCGATAATCAAGGATGTTGCGGATACCTGGCTCAATGGTAAGTGCCTTGGATCCTGTTTGACGTACAGGCGGATAAATATGAATTTCGTTCCCGCTGATTTCGTAGTCCAGCGAAGGAATGTCACTTATGGTGATTAGACCGTCCAGTCTTTGTCGGTCACTCAATGGATCAGAAAACTGAACGGTTACGAATTGACTGGAGCCTTGTTCAACCCTCACCCCCATAACTTTGAAGTCGCCAAGTGCCGGTACCTCCACCATCTGCTCTTCCTTCTGGTCAACACCAAGAACTCCACCGTCGGCTGAAATCTTTACCTGTGTTGAACCCTCGCCACGACTCACTTCCTCAACAGTGAAGTTGTGCTGTTTGCCTTCTCCCGTATGCACCCAATTAACGGCAAGTATTTTCCCCGCTTGTTCGGCCATCAACATCTTCTCCACTGCCTCATTGGGCGCAAAGTCTGCAGTCTGCACAACGCCTTCAATCTTCTGGCGCTTCAGCTCTGTCTGCACATAGGGTTTCATCCGGTCAACCGACAGCGAGAAGTTCTGCGGAATGACCCGGACTGAATATTCCAGATTATGAAGCGAAGGAGGAACCTGTATGAGCTGGTACAGGGCAAAAGAGACTTCATAGACCTGGCCGGAACGCAACCGCTCCGATGGTCTGAATTCCACCGTGCGGTGATCCATCCAGACAGTAACCCCTTTTAATGAAGGGTTGAAGTCGAAGAGCCTGACTCCTGTTTCGCCCGGACTCACGGGCTCATCCGGGTCAACGGCAAGTGTGATGCGGAAGGTGGATCCGGAACTTACGACCCCTGCCGTGTAGGATGATATGTACTCGCCAAAGGCAGGATTAACGGTCGCAATAGCGGGACCCTTGCTTCCCGCGTTTTGAAAATATAAGATGCCCGCCAGGAGAACACCGACGGCCGCAAGGCCAAGAAGCACTTTTTTCCAGGGAAGTTGAGCCATAGGAATGAATATAAGAAGAGGTGGAGACTGCAATTTACGCTCTGCAGGACAGATTTCCCCGGTTGTTTCTGTTCATAAAAAAAGGGGCTGTCTCGATTTGAGACAGCCCCCTTTGGATTGACTGTATTTATCGGTTTATAGCTACACCCGTTCCTCGACTTTGTTCATCACTTTAGTTTGCACCTGAATAGACTCGTGGTGTACGAGCCTCAGCAAATCCCTGGTGAAACCCTCGTCGAGACCCATGGCTTTCCCCAGCGATACCCTTGTCTGCACAATCTCTTCCCATCTACCCACTTGCAGAATTGTCACGTTATTCTCCTTCTTATACTGGCCTATTTTCTCCGATATCTTCATTCGGTTGGCCAGCTTTTGCATGATCTCGTCATCCAGCTGGTCTATCTGCTCGCGAAGAAGCCCAAGGGTATCTTTGAAAGTTTTGTTGTTGGAAGACGACGTCCGCACGACGAGCCCTTCCACAATCTTTGCCAGGGCAGCCGGCGTTACTTGTTGCTTTGCATCACTCCAGGCCGCATCCGGGTTTAGGTGACTTTCAATCATCACCCCACTCATATCGAGATCCAGCGCCTTCTGCGACACCATGCTGATCAATTCACGATTCCCTGAGATATGACTGGGATCGCATATGACCTCCAGGCCCGGGACGCGCGTTTTCAGTTCAATCGCCAGGTCCCACATCGGCGCATTGCGGAATGGGCCTTTGTCGAATGATGAGAATCCCCTGTGGATGGCAGCCATTCGCCTGATACCGGCCCGATTCAACCGCTCGATGGCGCCGATCCACAACTCCAGATCCGGATTCACCGGATTCTTCACCATGACAGGCACATCAACACCACGAAGGGCATCGGCAATTTCCTGCACCGAAAATGGATTCACCGTTGTACGGGCGCCAACCCATAATATGTCCACTCCTGCCTTAAGGCAAAGTTCAACATGAGCAGCCGTGGCCACCTCCGTGGTGATGGGCAGTCCTGTTTCTTCCTTGGCCTTGACAAGCCACTGCAAACCTGGCTCCCCGGCTCCTTCAAACTGCCCCGGCCTGGTTCGCGGTTTCCAGATGCCTGCCCTAAGCGCATGCACTTTTCCTGTTGCCTTCAGTTGCTTGGCCGTGGTCAGCATTTGTGACTCTGTTTCTGCACTGCATGGACCGCTGATGACCAGGGGGCGATCAACCTTCAAAACTGAACTGATAGATTCGAATTGCATATCCTTATTCATGGTTAAAATTCTACAAAGAGGGCGCCAAAGATCTGGAAGCATGCTGGGCAGTTATGCCTTCCAGCACCGGTCTTATTTTATTGGCTTCTGCCAGCATCTTATGAAGTTCCTTGGTATTCTTTTTCATCAGTAAATACTGGAATCGCTGCAAGTGCATGATATACTCCGCGAGCGCCTGTCCCAGGTATTCAGCATTTTGCTCAAAGATAGGCGCCCACATGTCAGGGGAGCTTTTCGCAAGCCTGACGGTTGAGGCAAATCCCGAACTCGCAAGGTTGAAGATGTTTTTCTCATCCTTTTCGATGTCAAGAACGGTTTGGCCCAGAAGAAAAGAACTTACGTGCGACAGATGTGAGACATAGGCTACATGCTTGTCATGTTCCTCCGGCTCCATAAAGATACTCTTCATTCCCAGCGCCTCGAAAACCTTTTCTGCAAGTCTCATGGAAGAGGGGCTGGACTTATCCTGCTCACAAATAATATTGACTTTGTTTCGGAACAATCCCGAAAAAGCGGAATCCGGTCCCGAGTTTTCTGTACCTGCGAGTGGATGGCAGGCAACAAACTGTCCACGGTTAGGGTGGCCAGCCACCGACCGGCAGATCGCTCCCTTGGTCGATCCCATATCAATCACCACACATTGCGGAGGAGTCACATCCAGAACCTGGGGCAACAAGGCACTAAGTGTATTGACCGGAATGGCCATTATGACCAGATCTGATTTTGAAAGAGAATCTCCGTCTGATTCATAAGCGTCAACCAGTCCAAGTTTCACTGCTTCGGCTCCGTTGGCTTCGCTTATGTCCACGCCTGTCAAATGAGTTGCCAAGCCTGATTTCCGGAGGTCGATGGCGGCACTTCCGCCGATAAGCCCCAAACCTATAATAGTTACTTTCATGCGATCTCCCTGGTTACATGGTGATTCTTTGACTTTGATTTGGACCAGGCCTGAATACGCTTCAAGGCTTCCTCCAGTTTTTCAACAGGTGCACAAAGCGAGATACGCACATGGCTGGAGCCACCAGGCCCGAAAATGAAACCTGGGGTTATGAATACTTTTGTTGAATAGAGAATCTCATCGAGCCACTTCTCCACATCTACAACGTTCCGGGGTGCCCTTGCCCAGACAAAGAGTCCAGATTGTTTTTCAGCATAAGTGCAGCCGAGTACATCCAGCAACCTCTTCGCTATCACGCTTCTTCCGCGGTACACGGTATTGAGTTCTTCGAACCATGACTTTTCGCTCCGAAGCGCTTCAATGGCAGCATGCTGAAGACCCAGGAACATGCCGGAGTCCATATTGCTTTTCACACGAAGCACAGCATCAATATGTTCCTTGCTGCCGGCAACCCATCCAATTCTCCAGCCCGCCATGTTGTGCGACTTGCTTAAAGAATTAAGTTCCATGGCAACATCAGAAGAACCGGGAATGGCCAGCATACTCTGGGGATGTTCGTTAAGGATGAGGCTATAAGGGTTGTCATTTACAATCAGGAACTGGTTCTTTTGAGCCAGTTCAATTAGTGTTGCTAACTCCTGCCTGCTGGCCACGCGGCCCGTAGGCATGTGAGGAAAGTTCACCCACATCAGCTTGACCTTGCTCAGATCCATCGACCTCAAAGCATCAAGATCGATTCCCCAGTCAAGATCTTCCTTCAATACATAAGTCCGGATTTTGGCTCCGGCCAGCCTGGCCACAGCTGCATAGGTTGGATAGCCGGGATCGGGAATCAAAACTTCCTCCCCTTCGTTGACAAATGCCATTGTGATGTGAAAGATGCCCTCCTTCGATCCCATGAGTGGAAGGATCTCCCTTTCCGGGTCAGGATGTACGCCGTAGGTCCTTTCGTAGAAGGCGCCAATGGCCTGTCGCAGGGCTGGAATGCCCTTGTAGTTCTGATATCCGTGATGACCGGGATTACGCGCCGAGGTTGTGAGGGCCTCGACTGTTGAATGAGACGGTGATAAATCCGGGCTGCCAATGCCCAGGTTGATAACCGGCAATTCCTTGGAGTCAAGGCTGCGCACTTCAGCCAGTTTTCTGCTGAAGTAGTATTCTTCGACGTCGGCTATGCGTTGAGCTGTCTGAATCATTTGTTAAAATTTGATCTCTGCTTTCTTGTATTCGCCCAGTATGTTGAGGTTGCGTGTTTGACGCAGCACCAGCTGCAGGGCTGACTCGTAGTTCTTCCTTTTCTTCCACTCCAGGTCTACGTGAATGGAATATTCGCGCGGTTTCCCGATTATAGGAATGGATTGGATCTTGGTCAGGTTAATGCTGTTTTCCTTGAATGACATCAATACATCTGCCAGGCTTCCGGCTTCATTGGCAACCTCGAAGGAAAGGGACGCTTTGTTGCTGTCGGTACCATTGGTTGCCTTCTTGGTGAGGATGAGAAATCGCGTAAAATTCTTCTTGTTGGTTTCAATGCGCTTTTCAATGATCTCCAATCCAAACTTGCGAGCCGCGTGTTCATTGGCAATTGCACCGGTGTCACACAGCCTTAGGTCTTTGATTTTCTTTGCAGACAAAGCCGTGTCATCACTTTCCTTGATCTCCACTCCTGACAGCCTCTGCAGAAAATCACTGCACTGACGGATGGCCATGGGATGAGATTCTATGCTTTTCAAGTCTTTCATGGTCACCCCCGGCAATACCATCAGGTGAAGGTGAATGGGCAGATATAACTCTCCCACAATGGCAAAATGATATTCTTGAAGAAGGAAATAGTTCGGAAGGATGCTCCCTGCGATGGAATTTTCAATGGCCATGACCGCATAATCGGCCCGGTCATGTTTCAGCGTTTCACAGAGACTGTGGAATGTAAGGCATTCAATGATTTCCAGTTGCGACTGAAAGTAGGTGAGCGCCGCCACTTCATGGAAACTGGTGGCAATGCCCTGTATGGCTACCCTGAGTTTCTTTCGTGTTGCCGTCTTGCCTGTATGGTTTGTCTTCTGTGCCTTTGTCATTGTCATTAAAAAGAAGAGTCCCGCTTTTTTGGCGGGACTCTGTTTGTTTTTCGTTTTGTGTTGCTACAAAATGCTATCCTTCAAGTCCCGCTGAGGTTTGAAAAAAATAATAGTAAAAGTAAAATCGCCAGGTCTTCATGACTTTATAGCAGCAGCGAAGAAAGGCCAAAAAAGCGAAAACAACAACACTTCGCAGAATATTTGTACGGAATTCCTGACAAACTAACTACTGTTAGTGGGTTCTGATTGATGGTCATGGGCCAATCCCATACATTTGACACAAACAAAGTATATGAACAGATTATTACTTGTACTTGTACTCGTCCTGTTTGCCATGATTGCCTGCGGAAAGAAGCAACAGAACGATACAAAAGTCACCTCACTTCCAGAGGATCCAAATGCAGCCCTTTATGATGAACTGATGGAAATGCATGATCAGGTCATGCTGCGGTCCGATGAGCTTTACAAACTGAAACAGGAGCTGTTAAAGGATATCGCTTCTCACCCGGATAAGAAACAGAAAGTAGACAGTGTGGTCTTGAAACTGGATTCAGCCAGCAACGCCATGATGGACTGGATGCATCATTTTGCGATGCCCGACAGCGCTGATGCAGAAGGCAAAAGGGTTTATCTGGAAAATGAGATGGAGAAAATGAAGAAAATCCGTGACATGACAGATGAATCTCTCGGTTTGGCCAGGCCCCTGTTGGAAAAGAAATAATGACCTAACTACTCTTCTTTTGACGCTTGGCCGCCATATGATGTGGCAGTGTGACCTTCTTTCCCGACTTACCTGCGCGCTGCTTTGCCCTCTGATCTGAGTGGATATTGTACCGGATCGCCTGCCAGTATTCCTTTCCGTAGTCGACAAGGATTTCAGCACGCGCCGGAATATCTTCGGTTGCCACTATAAAGCAGCGCTTTCCTTCGGTCTCGTATTCTGAATTGTTCCGGATTCCTTTTATCCGCACAATACCTTTCGCATCATTGGCATAATGGGCCACCGATTTCTTGGTCTTCCAGGCGTCGATGACATAATTCCGGTTAAAGTAGAATACGTATCCGTTGCGATCATCGGACATCTTTTCCACTTCCTTCCACGTCATCACTTCACCTTTGTACTCAACAATCTTTTTCCCTTTCCTGATGGGAACTTTGGTAAACAAGCCCTTTCCTGCTCCGGGAAGTGTGGACCGTTTTGTATAGAGATACTTTTCCAGTAAAGCCATGAATAAATGCCGCGCAAGGTAAACCTGCACGGTTGCATCACCAAAAAATTCCGGCTGCCGAGGTGTTATTTCTGCAGAATCTCCAGGTTGGTGACCAGCGTTACAAGATCTGCATCATGCACCATCTTCTTTTCGTCAGCAACAAGAAGGAAATTCTCGTAAAGTGTGTTGAGTTCATCGCCCTCGACATGGTAGCCTAACAGCTCCACCCTGTGCTTCAGTGCCGCCCGCCCGCTTCTGGCCGTAAGTACAATGGAGGATGACGGTACCCCGACATCAGCAGGGTTCATGATTTCATAATTCTCAGCATGCTTGAGAAATCCATCCTGATGGATTCCTGACGAGTGCGCAAAGGCATTTCGTCCCACAATGGCCTTATTGGCCTGTACCGGCATCCGCATGGTGCTGCTCACCAGCTGACTCAGTTCATAAATCCTCTCTGATTTGATATTGGTATGAAGTCCGAGATCCTTGTGCACCTGTATGATCATGGCAACCTCCTCCAGTGATGTATTGCCTGCCCTTTCGCCGATGCCGTTCATGGTTACCTCGGCCTGGCGGGCGCCATGAGTGAGGCCGGCAATGGTATTGGCTGTAGCCAACCCAAGGTCATTATGACAATGAACCGAAATCACCGCTTTATGAATATTGGATACGTGATCAAAGAGATATTGAATCCTCTTTCCGTAAAGATCCGGAAGGCAATAACCGGTAGTATCCGGAATATTCACGACGTCGGCGCCGGCCGCGATTACAGCTTCCGTCAGTTGAGCCAGAAATACCAGGTCGGCACGACCTGCATCCTCGGCATAAAACTCAACTTCGTAGCCCTTTTCCTTTGCATATTTCACTGCCCACACGCCCTGTTCCAGCACCTGCTCACGCGTCGACTTGAATTTGTGTTTGATGTGAATATCAGACGATCCAATACCCGTATGGATTCTGCCTTTGGCGGCGTGGTTCAGTGCTTCTGCAGCTACATCAATGTCATCCTTCTTTGCTCGGGTCAATCCGCATACCGTGGGGATTTTCACCGCCTTAGATATTTCCACCACCGACAGGAAGTCGCCCGGGCTGGAAATAGGGAAGCCGGCTTCAATCACATCCACACCAAGCGCTTCCAGCTCACGTGCGATCATGATCTTCTCTTCCGTCGAAAGCTGGCATCCGGGAACCTGCTCTCCGTCGCGGAGTGTGGTATCGAAAATCTGAATTCTTTGACTCATATGATTTAGGCTTAAGGTGGTGGTTTACGAATGGATCGTTTCTTTTTGATGAATCTTGCCGCATACGCGCTGACCCATGAGATGGGTGTTCAGAACCTTTTCTGTTGGGGTATCTTTTTCAGCGATATCTACCGTCCGAAATCCTTCTGCCAGGGTCTGCTCAACGGCATTGATCACAGCATTAGACTCTTCCTTCATCCCGAAAGAGATATCAAGCAGCAAGGCAGCTGACAGAATAGAGGCAAGCGGATTGGCAATTCCCTTGCCCGTAATATCATGGGCACTTCCGTGGATAGGTTCATACAATCCAACCTTGTCGCCGACGGACGCAGATGCCAACATTCCCATCGACCCCGCGATTTGCGAGGCCTCATCGGTGAGGATGTCTCCAAACAAGTTACCTGTAACGACTACATCAAAGCTCCTGGGATTCTGAATCAGTTTCATGGCTGCTGCATCCACGAACTGATGCTCAAGGGCAACATCGGTGTACTCGCGGCTTACCTGGTTTACCGTTTCACGCCACAGGCGCGAACTCTCCAGCACATTGGCCTTGTCCACGCTGGTCACTTTCTTGCGGCGGGTACGAGCTGCCTGAAAGGCCTTGTGTGCAATCCTTTCGACCTCGTAGCGATGATAGATCATCGTATCATAGGCCGTATTGTTTTCATTCATCCGGCCCTTCTCGCCGAAGTAGACGTCACCCGTTAATTCTCTGAAAAAGAGAATGTCGGAACCCTTCAATACTTCGGGCTTGATACTGGAGGCCCCGAGTAGCTGGTCAAATAATTTGATGGGTCGAAGATTTGCATAAAGCCCCAGTTCCTTTCTCATCTTCAACAAGCCTTGCTCCGGTCTGACTTTTAGCGTCGGGTCATTATCGTATTTGGGATGGCCCACTGCGCCAAACAGAATCGCGTCGCATGACTTCAGTTTGTTGAGTGTGGCGTCAGGCAGAGGACTTCCTGTCTTCTCTATGGCTGCATGACCGATGAGTGCATTGTCAAATTCAAAAGTATGACCGAATATCTCTGCAATCCGCTCGAGGACTTTCCTGCCTTCAGCCGTCACCTCAGCACCGATTCCGTCTCCAGGTAATATGACTATCCGTTTCTTCATTTTGTTGTCATGAGTGTGCTTGATCATAAGTCCTGATATCTTCCCTGATACTTAACAGGTAATCGATGTCGTCGTAGCCATTGATCAAGCAGGTCTTTTTGTAAGGATTGATTTCAAACTTTGCGGTGTCTCCGTTTTCAAGACGTACTTCCTGGGATTCCAGGTCAACTGTGAGCTTAGCTGCAGGCTTCTGATGTACCATAGCGAATATCTTTGCCAGGAATTCATCTGACACCACAACCGGCAGTAAGCCGTTGTTCAGCGCGTTGTTCTTGAAGATGTCGGCATAGAAACTTGAGATCACCACGCGGAAACCATAATCATAAATGGCCCACGCGGCATGTTCCCTGCTGCTGCCACAGCCAAAGTTCTTTCCGGCCACCAGAATCTTACCGGAGTATCTTGAGTCGTTAAGAACAAAATCCTTGATCGGTGCACCAGTGCTGTCATACCGCCAGTCCCTGAAAAGATTGTCGCCAAAGCCCTCGCGGGTGGTGGCTTTCAGGAAGCGGGCAGGAATAATCTGATCCGTATCCACATTTTCGGATGGAAGAGGTACAGCCGTACTCGTCAGTGTACTGAATTTCTCCTTCATGCTGATCAATCTTGAATCCATTCCCTTACATCCGACACCTTTCCAGTGATGGCTGCAACTGCCGCACTCAGAGGACTCGCGAGAAAAGTCCTTGACCGCGGTCCCTGCCGTCCTTCAAAATTCCGGTTTGAAGTAGATACGCAATACTTGCCTTCGGGAACTTTGTCTTCGTTCATACCAAGGCATGCGGAACAACCGGGACTTCTCAGTTCAAAGCCTGCGGCAGCAAAAATCTTGTCCAGTCCTTCTTTCCGAGCCTGTTCTTCAACCTGCTTCGATCCCGGAACCACCCAAACCTCAACATGCTCCGCTTTCTTTTTTCCTTTAACAATGGATGCCACCTGACGCAGGTCCTCCATGCGGGCATTGGTGCAACTTCCTATAAAAACATAATCAACAGGTTTGCCAAGTAGTACGCTTCCAGGCTCCAGTCCCATATAGTCCAGGGATTTCCTGAACGACTGTTGCTCATTGATTTCTTTCAATTCTTCTACCGTTGGGATGCGGTCCGTTACCCGCATGCCCATGCCCGGATTGGTTCCGTAGGTAATCATGGGCGCAATGTCAGCCGCATCATATTGAAGGGTCTTGTCATAGGCCGCCCCTTCATCGCTGCGGAGAGATTTCCACTCTTCAACTTTCTTATCGAACGCAGTGCCTGTCGGAGCAAATTTTCTTCCCTTGATGTAGTTGAATGTTGTTTCGTCGGGCGCAATCAATCCCCCTCTGGCGCCCATCTCGATGCTCATGTTGCATATGGTCATGCGCGCTTCCATTGAAAGTGCACGAATGGCTTCTCCCGCGTATTCAACAAAATAACCAGTAGCGCCACTTGCCGAAATCCTGGATATGATATACAGGATGATATCCTTGCTGACCACTCCCTTACCCAGCCTTCCATTGATTTCAATCTTCAGGGTCTTCGGCTTGTACTGAAGTATACTTTGCGTAGCCAGCACTTGTTCAACTTCGCTTGTACCGATACCGAATGCGATGGACCCGAAAGCGCCATGCGTAGAGGTATGGCTGTCGCCGCATACTATGGTCATGCCGGGCAGGGTAAGACCCAACTCAGGTCCGATGATATGCACAATGCCCTGGAAGGGATGGCCGAGGTCATATAATTCAACCCCAAACTCTTTGCAATTCTTACGCAGGGTTTCCACCTGGTGACGGGAAAGTGCCTCCTTGATCGGCAGATGCTGATCCTTTGTAGGAACATTATGATCTGCTGTGGCAGTAGTACGGGACGTGTTGAACACCGGGATGCCACGTTTGCGAAGACCATCAAAAGCCTGAGGGCTGGTGACCTCGTGGATAAAATGGCGGTCAATAAAGAGGGCGTCCGGGTAACCAGCTGCACGCTTCACAACGTGCGACTCCCAAATCTTTTCAAATATCGTTTTCGGCATTACGCTACAACAATCGTTAGTTTGGGCAGGCCTATTAAAAACGAATCGCCCTGTCAGAATCATGATTTCTGACAGGGCGGATCGGTCTTTTTCCTGCGGTTACGAAGATGAGGATTTTTGATTTACACCATCACGTTCCCCGCCGAAAATATTTTATCACTTACAAGTGTTAGTTCAGCAAACTATAACAGTGTTGCATCAGAAGTGATGGCTACCTTCAGGGCTTTTGAGATGATACAATTCTTCTCTGCGCCTTTTGTCACCTCAGCAAACTTCTCTGCTGTGATGCCAGGAACTTTCCCTTTTATGGAAAGATGAATTCCGACAATGTCAAGACCTTCCATGCTCAATGTCGCAGTGGTATCCAGTGAGGTGGTGGTAATTCCCTGCTGCGCAAAAGTCGCGCTGACAGCCATGGTAAAACAACCTGCATGTGCAGCTGCCAGCAGTTCCTCCGGGTTGGTACCCACGCCGTCTTCAAACCTGGTCTTGAAGGAGTACTGTGTTTTGTTGAGCGTTGTGCTTTGGGTGGATACGCTGCCCTTGCCGGCCTTGAGATCGCCTTCCCAGTGGGCCGATGCGGTTCTTTTGATCATAATGGTTGAGTTGATTTTTGTTGATGTTTCATTAACCAATTTAACCGCTAAGCGCGGAATTTGTTTCAATCGTTCCTGCTTCCAGAATTTGTTACCACCAGGGAAGCGGGAACTTGATTTCATTCACTGATTCCACCACCATGTCGGGCTTGAACGCAAACCGGGTGAGGTGCTCACGCTTGGTAATTCCGCTCAGCACGAGCACCGTCTTGTAACCCATTTGCACACCACCCCTGATATCGGTATCCATGGTGTCGCCGATAATGGTGGTTTCGGCTGCTTCCAGGCCAAGTGCCTTTCGGGCAGCGCGCATCATCACCGGACTTGGCTTGCCAATCACGAAAGCCTTGATGCCAGTAGCCTCTTCAATCATGGCCGCCGTTGCCGCAATACCAAGATTGTCCCATCCCTTTTTCTTGGGAGACGGATCCCGATTGGTAATCACAAATTTGGCGCCATTGAGTATCATATCCACTGCACGCTGAACCATCTCCAGCGTGAAGTTCCTTCCTTCTCCGAGCACAACGAAGTCCGGATCCGTATTGACCAACCTGATGCCATGGTCGTGCAAACTCGACAACAATCCACCCTCTCCCAACACAAAGGCCGTGCCTCCGGGTATCTGACTGGCCAGAAACTTTCCGGTGGCCATGGCACTGTTGAAGACATGGTCCTCTGTAACTTTGATACCCAGCCGGTCAAGCTTGCGTACGGCTTCCAGCCGGGTACGCTGACTGTTATTGGTCATGAACATGAAAGGGATGCGCTCATTGAGCAAACGTGCAATGAACTGATCCGCTCCTGGTATGAGCGAATCACCACCATACACGACTCCATCCATATCAATCAAAAGTCCCTGTGCCATAGCTGTCTAAAATCTAAAGTTACGATAGGGGCCGCCTTATGCATCATCGCATGATCAAAAATTCTAAACAAACGAGTGCAAGCAGGGATTACGTATAAGACTGAACATAACATGGCTTTCACATCCCACTTACCCATACCTCGGAAGAATACCCAGAATAAGACCGACTTGAATGAGCTGCGTGTAAGATTCAGTCGACTATACGAGATATTCAAACAGATTTTCCTGTTGATTTACCTCCGTCACATTCAGCTTGTGTGCCTTCATGCGCTCAAGGAGGGCATCGTAATCTTCCCTTGACTTCACTTCGATCCCGATCAGGGCTGGTCCTGTTTCCTTGTTGTGTTTTTGAATGAATTCAAACCGCACGATGTCATCGTTGGGGCCCAGTATGTGATTAACAAATTCTTTCAACGCTCCGGGCCGCTGGGCAAAGCGAACGATGAAGTAATGCTTCAGACCTTCGTAGAGCAGCGAGCGCTCCTTGATTTCCTGCATCCGGTCAATATCATTGTTTCCGCCACTCACAATGCAGACCACCTTTTTTCCCCTGATCAGATCTGCGCAAAGATCAAGCGCCGCAATGGACAATGCTCCGGCCGGCTCCGCCACAATGGCATCTTCATTGTAAAGACGCAGGATTGCACTGCTTACCTTTCCCTCAGGCACCAGAAGCACATCCGTGAATGCATGCTGCGTGATGGCAAAAGTGAGGTCACCAACTTTCTTCACAGCGGCGCCGTCTACAAATCGCTGGATCTTGTCAAGGGTCACTGGTTTTCCTGCCTCCAGTGCAGCTGTCATGGAGGGCGCACCCAGAGGCTCTGCACCAATTAATTTGATATGCGGGGCATGCTTCCTTATGTATGAGGCTACTCCTGCGGCCAGCCCTCCACCTCCAACCGGAACAATGATCACATCTGTTTCCGGGAGGTCCTCCAGGATTTCCGCCGCCACAGTCGCTTGCCCTTCGATAATGTGCGGATGATCAAAAGGGGGAACAAACACTTTGTTGTGCTCATGGGCAAAGGCAAGCGCATATCCCTGGCATTCATCAAAGGTATCTCCCACCAGAACGATCTGAACGTGATCACCACCGAACATCTTTACCTGGTTGATCTTCTGCCCGGGTGTAATGCTGGGCATATAGATTACTCCATGGATATTCAGCTTCCTGCAGGAATACGCCACTCCCTGGGCATGATTGCCCGCACTGGCACACACCACACCACGCTGCCGTTGATCCAAATCAAGTCCGGACATCAAGTGGTACGCTCCCCTGATCTTGTAGGATCTTACCACCTGGAGGTCCTCTCTCTTGAGGTAAATGGCGGCACTATACTTTTCCGAAAGCTTGGCATGATAGGCGAGCGGTGTTTTCCAGGCAACGCCCTTAAGACGTTCGCGGGCACGCCCAACCTCCACCTCCGGCATCTCAGAAAAAGTGTTCATGAATCAGAAATGATCAATTGATCATGCTGGCCTCAACTTTTTCTTTCTCCGGTCGCAGTGACCGTACAGCGGCGCCTGCCTGCCAGAGTTCACTCTCGCGCAGTTCCTTGAGCTCGGCTGCAAGTTTCTCCCTGTAATCGGGCTTGCTGCAGGTGTCAATGGTTCGTTTGGCTTCAGCACCTGTGGCCACACTCTGGTACAGCTCCTGGAATACAGGTAGTGTAGCAGCTCTGAATTTCTTCTTCCAGTCCAGTGCTCCACGCTGTGCCGTGGTTGAGCAATTGGCATACATCCAGTCCATACCATTTTCAGCAACGAGTGGCATAAGACTTTGTGTCAATTCTTCAACCGTTTCATTAAATGCCTCAGAGGGAGAGTGACCATGCGAACGCAATACTTCGTATTGTGCTTCAAAGATTCCGGCGATGGCGCCCATAAGCGTTCCGCGTTCGCCGGTGAGGTCAGAATATACTTCTTTCTTGAAATCCGTCTCGAAGAGATATCCGGAACCCACTCCAATGCCAAGGGCGATCACCCGCTCACGTGCGCGGCCGGTGGCATCCTGGAAAATGGCAAAGCTGGAATTGATTCCTTTGCCTTGCAGGAAGAGCCTGCGTACGGAAGTACCCGATCCCTTGGGCGCGGCCAAAATCACGTCCACATCTGCGGGAGGAACAATTCCGGTTTGTTCCTTGAAGGTAACACCAAAGCCGTGCGAGAAATAAAGGGCTTTTCCTTTTGTGAGGAAAGGCTTGATCACCGGCCATGATTCAATTTGTCCAGCGTCGGAGAGCAAAAACTGTATGATCGTACCCTTTTGGACAGCCTCTTCAATATCAAATAATGTCTTGCCGGGCACCCATCCATGCTGAATGGCCTTCTCCCATGATTTACCTCCCTTGCGTTGCCCCACAATCACATTGAATCCGTTATCACGGAGGTTGAGGGATTGGGCAGGTCCCTGGACACCATAACCGATGATCGCAATGGTTTCATTGCGCAGCACCTGCAGTGCTCTTTCCATGGGAAATTCCTCCCGTGTTACCACTTCTTCCAGGGTTCCGCCAAAATTGATTTTTGCCATACGTTTGTTTGATTATTCGTTTTTCAAAATCCGGTAATACGATTTGTTGATTAGTTTATTCCACGTCCACGATACGCTCGCTGGCGTCCGTGTAGACGCTGCTGCCCTGCGCGACAATCACCTCATCCACTTCGATCAGTTTCTCCAGCTGATATTTCACCTTCTCCACCAGATCGGGTGTTGTGTAGACCAGCATGAGAACGCCACCCCTGCGAAAGTCAGTCTCAATTTCATGTGCCATAAGCTTACGGATGCGGACCCTGCGTCGGTTCAGGATATTGATGATGCGGTTCAAAACAGAGAAGTTGTTCTCTGCTGCGAGCGATATGGTAAAGTCCTGTTTCATGATTTTACTTCCGGCGCCTCCAATAAAATTTCCGATACTGCAGCTCCCGACGGAACCATGGGGAACACATTATCTTCCCTTCCCACTACGGCTTCCAGCAGGAATGCCCCAGGAGCCGCGAGCATTTCCGTCAGAGCATCCGAAAGATCATCGCGATGATCTATTTTCCTTCCGGGAATTCCGAAAGCATCTGCCAATTTGATAAAGTCAGGGTTCTCCATCTCTGTGAAAGAGTAGCGTTTGCCATGGAAGAGCTGCTGCCACTGCCGCACCATGCCCAGGAAGTTGTTGTTCAAAACCAGGATCTTCACCGGCACTTTATACTGCATGATGGTGCCCAACTCCTGAACAGTCATCTGAAACCCCCCATCGCCTGCAATGGCGATCACCTGTTTTTCTGGTGAGGACAATTTCGCACCGATCGCTGCCGGTAACGCGAAGCCCATGGTACCGGCACCCCCTGAGGTGATGCTCGTGCGGGCCTTTTTATAGTTGTAATAGCGCGCCGTCACCATCTGATGCTGTCCGACATCCGTGACAATGGTTGCCTCGCCATTGGTCATCGCGGAAAGCATGTTGATGACTTCTGCCATCATCAGCGGCCCGGAGGGATTGAATTCATGGTGAACGACTTTCTCGTATTCAATTTTTTCATATTCCCGGAACGTCTGAATCCACTGGTCGTGTCTTCTGGTATCACACCGTCCGGTGAGCGCTGTCAATGCTTCTTTTGCATCCGCATGGACCGACACATCGGCCTTGATGATCTTGTTAATCTCAGCCTTGTCGATGTCTATATGAATAATCTTTGCCTGGCGCGCATACTTGCTCACGTTGCCTGTCACACGATCGTCAAAGCGCATGCCCAGTCCAATCAATACATCACACTCGTTGGTATTCAGGTTCGGTCCATAGTTGCCGTGCATGCCCAGGTAACCGGCATAATTTGGATGATCGGTTGGAAAACAGCCGAGCCCCAGCAGCGTGCACGCAACGGGTATACCGGTCTTTTCCGAAAATGCAATCAACTCTTTGGATGCTCCCGAGAGGAGAACCCCCTGCCCTGCAAGGAGGTAAGGTCTCTTCGCATTGTTGATCAGATCGACAGCCTGTTCTATCTGGTTCATTTGCAGGACAGGCCTGGGTTTGTAGGTGACAATCTTCTCGCACCGCTTGTACTCAAACTCGTCGATCATCTCGTTTTGTGCATTCTTGGTGATGTCCACCAGCACCGGCCCAGGTCTGCCTGTTTTAGCGATGTAGAAAGCCCTCGCAACCGCAGATGCAATATCTCCGGCTTCAGTCACCTGCACATTCCATTTCGTTACCGGAATGGTGGTGTTGATTACATCGGTCTCCTGGAAGGCATCGGTTCCCAACAGATGAGCAAACACCTGACCGGTGATGCACACCACCGGAGTGGAATCAATCAACGCGTCCGCAAGTCCTGTGACGAGGTTCATTGCACCTGGTCCAGACGTAGCAACGGCCACACCCACTCTGCCGGATGCCCTTGCAAAGCCCTGCGCTGCATGAATGGCTCCTTGCTCATGCCGAACCAGTACGTGATTCAGCTTGTCAGCATAATGATACAATGCATCATATACCGGCATGATTGCGCCACCAGGGTAGCCGAACAACACATCCACACCTTCGCCCACAAGGCAACGCAATAATGCCTCAGCTCCTGAAATCTTTGTTGTTGTGCGGGCAGGCATTTCTTCAGCCAACACCTTTTTTTTATCCTTCGTCAGTAACGCATCCATCGGCAGCGGTTTTCACTTGTTTGGCATACTTGTATAACACGCCACTGGTCACTCTCAGTGCGGGCGCTTTATAGTGCGACCTTCTGATCGCCAGGGTTTTTTCGTCCACCAGCAAATTCAGTTGTCGCTTTTTGACATCTATTTCAATCCAGTCTCCGTCTTCAACCAGACTCAGTAATCCTCCGTCAAACGCTTCAGGAGTAATGTGGCCAACCACGAATCCATGCGTGCCTCCTGAAAAGCGTCCATCGGTTATCAGTGCCACATTCTTGCCCAAACCTGCACCCATGATCAGGGAGGTGGGCTTCAGCATCTCAGGCATGCCCGGCGCTCCCTTGGGTCCGACAAAACGGATCACCACCACATCTCCTTCCTTTATCCTTCCCGATTGGATGCCTGCCAGTAATTCGAATTCGCCATTGAATACGCGAGCCGTCCCCTTGAACCGCTCTCCTTCTTTGCCAGTGATCTTGGCAACTGATCCCTTCGACGCCAGATTCCCGTAAAGGATTTGAAGATGACCCGTCTTTTTGATCGGACGTTCCATTGGCATAATGACATCCTGCGAATTGAAGTCTAGCGGTTTTACGGTCTCGAGATTTTCGCGGATCGTCTTTCCGGTAACCGTGAGGCAATCTCCGTCGAGAAATCCTTTATCAAGCAAATACTTCATCACCGCCGGTGTTCCACCGATTCGGTGAAGATCTTCCATGAGATACTTACCGCTGGGTTTGAGATCTGCGAGGAGTGGCGTTTTGTCGGAAACACGTTGAAAATCCTCCTGCGTTAAATGCACGCCTACACTCTTGGCCATGGCAATGAGATGGAGAACAGCATTCGTGGATCCTCCAAGTGCCATCACAATCGTGAGAGCATTGTCAAACGCCTGGGGAGTCATGATATCCCGGGGCTTGATGTCATTCTTCAGCAAATGCTTGATCGCGGCGCCTGCCTCGCTGCACTCTTGTGATTTCTCCTTGCTTAGCGCGGGATTGGACGATGAATAGGGAAGAGACATTCCCAATGCTTCGATAGCCGATGCCATGGTATTGGCTGTGTACATACCGCCACATGCACCAGCTCCTGGACATGCATGCTGTATAATTCCCTTGTAATCTTCATCCCCAAGCTTGTTGGCAAGCTTCTCGCCCAGTGCCTCAAATGCAGACACGATGTTAAGCGATCTTCCTTTCCAGTTTCCGCCGGCAATCGTACCGCCGTATACCATGATGGCCGGACGGTTCAACCTTCCCATGGCGATGAGTGAACCAGGCATATTTTTATCGCAGCCTACAACGGCGATAAGCCCATCATAATATTGTGCACCGCATACGGTCTCAATGGAATCAGCGATGACCTCGCGGCTCACGAGTGAATATCGCATTCCCTCCGTGCCGTTCGACATTCCATCGCTTACTCCAATAGTGTGAAAGATCAATCCTACAAGTTCCTGGTCCCATACCGCCTGCTTCACCTCCCCCGCCAGTGCATTCAAGTGCATGTTACAGGTGTTGCCGTCAAAACCGGTACTGACTATACCTACCTGTGCTTTCTTGAGATCGTTCTCATTGAGGCCAATGCCGTAGAACATCGCCTGAGATGCCGGCAACGTGGGGTCCTGGGTAAGGGTCTTGCTGTATTTGTTCAATTCCATGAAGTACTAAACGATAACGTAGCTGTAGCTCCGGTCGAGGACGATATTGTGATAAGCTTCCTGGATTACGGCGCCAAGAGATTTCTTCCAGGCTTTCCGGAAAGGCTGACCATCGATGGACTCAATGGTCGTGACCTCGGCCGCCGTACCACAGAAAAATGCACAGTCTGCGTCGAAGAGCTCTTCAGGTTTGAAGAACCTCTCCTCTACCTTGATATCAAGTTCATGACATATTTCCAACACCGTTTTGCGGGTAATTCCGGGGAGTATGCTGCCAAGGGGTGGTGTGAACAGTTTACCATGTTTTTCAAAAAAGAAATTGGCGCCCGGGCCTTCAGCAACATTTCCATTGATGTCCAGCATAAGAGCTTCATCGAAGCCCCGCTCTTTCGCTTCCATAGTGGCCATGATGGAGTTCACGTAGTGTCCGCATGCCTTTGCTTCCATTTTAAGCGACTTGGGGTTGGGCCGCTGAATGCCGGAGATGCACACCTTGAGCGAGGAGTGACTGAAGTATTTGCCCCAGTCCCAGGCGGCGATCATCAACGATACTTCTTTGGGAGCTGTGAGCGACATGTTGGGGCCGCAGAAAACCAGAGGACGCAGGTAAGCATTGGCGAGACCGTTGCGCTCCAGCACCTGGTAGGAGATCTGGGTCAGTTCATCCACAGAATAATCGAACGGAATGCCAAGAAGCTGACAGCTGTGGCGCAGCCTTGCGTAGTGTTCGAAAGGTTTGAAAATCTTAGTGCCATGAACAGTCTTGTAGGACCGGATACCCTCAAAGGCGCCATAGCCATAGTGCATGGTTTGGCCGAACAGATCCGTGCGGGCCTCTGAGGCCTTCACGAATTTTCCATCGAAAAAGATAATCGTGTTATCGTCGTAGTAGTGAGCCATATGATATTTAGAACAATCGTTAGTTTGTCGCAACTTCCTGAAAACAAAACCGCCCCGATTTTGTCGGGGCGGCCTGATCTTTCAACTTATAAATGGATCAAAACCACCCCGCGGTTTGCAGAATAATAATGACCACCACCAGCAAAGCACGTTGTGCCAACCTCTGCAGTAAATTTCCAATCCTCGGAATGCTCAACAACTTCATGTTTTGCCTGTTGTGGTTACAAGAATCAATAAAAATGACATGACATTCAATCCTTTTCAGGAAAATATTTGGAATACACGTCATTAACGAATGTTAGGTAGATCATACTTCTCGTAACTTGTCCATCTCACAAGACAAAACTGAAATATGAATCGATTGCACTTCCTCCGTTTCGCTGCTTCATTGTTGGGTGTGGCGGGACTTACTAGTTTTGCAGCCGCATCCCCAAAGCGCATGTTGTCTCATCATGTATTCTTCTGGTTGAAAAACCCCCAGAGCGAGGCCGACAAGGCAAAACTGATTGAAGGGCTACAAACCCTCCGCAAGATTGAGACGGTCAGAGAGATCCATCTCGGGGTGCCTGCTTCCACCGAGCAGCGCGATGTAGTGGATCATTCGTACAGCGTTTCGGAATTGATCTTCTTTGATGACGTGAAGGGACAAAATACTTACCAGGACCATGCGATCCACCAGGCCTTCGTCAAGAACTACTCCCACCTTTGGAATAAGGTGGTGGTATACGATGCCATGGATATTTGAAATCACGTCAGCAATCAAACTTTACATTGTAAAGCGATTTCAACTGCCGGGTAACTACAGACGGAGGAATCAGTCTTAACAGCGAATTCCTTACGGCTATACCCATACGGTTTTCCCATTGCGCGAGCTTTCCGAATTTCCAGGACTGATCGACAATCCATGTTGTTCTCGGGAGCCGGTGCCTTTCAAATCTGCTGAACGCTTCCAGTGGTTCATATTTAAGAAGCGTCTTTGCCAGTGTCGCTGCATCCTCTATCGCCATGCAGGCGCCCTGGCCCATGTTGGGAGTTGTGGCATGCGCTGCATCACCCATCAGCAGTACCCGGTCGAAAGCAAAGCGATTCATCGGTTGAAGATCAATGATGTCGCCCCAGATGAGTTGTTCATCCCGGGTCCGCTTCAATATTTCCTGAATCGGATGATGAAAGTCGCCAAACTCGCTCAGTAGATCTTTCGTGGTGAAGGCTTTCAAACGCTGATCCTGTGCTCCTGCATTAAGGGTGGCAAACCAGTAGACTCGGTTCCTGGTAAGGGGAACAATTCCGAAGCGTTTACCTGGTCCCCATGTCTCGGACATTTCATCCCAGTCAAAGTCAGAAGGCAGGTCATCGATAACGGCACGCCAGCAGGTGTAGCCGGCATAGCGGGGTAAGCTTCCCGGAACCAATTGCTTCCGGACAGCAGAGTGTATGCCGTCGCAGGCGAGCAGATAGTCAGCGGAGACTTCCGATCCATCCTGGAACTTTGCTTTTACTTCTTTCTCATCCTGCATGAATGACTGCAGGGTCTTTCCCAGCATGAGGGTTCCGGGCTGAAGCAGAGATAGAAGTACTTCATGAAGATCTGCCCGGTGAATGGTAAAGTTGTGAATGACGCCCAGCTGGGAAGAGATCAGCTCTGAATTGGTGAAGCTGATAACCTTGCCGCGGTGGTCCTTGCCATACATGCGACGCATCTCTTTTCCAGCGCCAATTATTTCCTTGTCGATACCGATGGATGCAAAAGCCTTGATGGCATTGCCGGCCAGTCCCAGTCCGGCACCCAGTGGCCTGATCTCATTCGCTGATTCATAAACGACAGCGTTCAGCCCTGCCCTCTGCAGAGCGATGGCCGTAGTGAGGCCACCAATACCTCCTCCAATGATGATGAATGTAGACATGCGGACTTGAACGGATGGAAATATTGAAAGTTGGCATTTGATTGCAAAAAGTGCTGATCGAATAAAGTTGCCTTTGCGCCCGAACCTGTCGTTCTTTGCATCCGGCAGCCACCGAAGATTCCCTATCGACCATCTACCTCGCATGTCATCAACTTCAACGGTCACTTTTCATCCGGCACAAAGAACCGGCGATGAAGTTTTTTCCATCCTGATTCCAACCTGGAATAATCTTGCTCATCTGAAGTGCTGTGTGGAAAGCATCAGGAAGAACTCTTCGTTGCGGCACCAGATCATCGTGCATCTCAACGAAGGCACCGATGGTTCATTGGAGTGGGTCAAATCGCAGGGACTGGATTATACGAAGTCTGATCAAAATGTGGGCGTTTGCTACGGGTTCAATGCACCCTCTGCTCTCGCGCGCTGCGAGTACATTCTGCTCTCGGATGATGACTTCTACTTTGCACCCGGCTGGGATGAATCCCTGATGGAAGAAATCCGGAAGGCTCCAGCGCCACTCTTCTGCATTTCCGGAACGATGATAGAGCACACCAAATCAAGGAACAGCTGTGCGATGGCACCCCATGATTTCGGCAAAACGGTTCAGTCGTTTGATGAGGCCAGGTTTCTGAAGGAATACATGAACATACCCTTTGGAGACTGGAATGGCAGCAACTGGTATCCGCTGGTGATGCCCCGTTCACTCTGGATTCTGATCGGCGGACTCAGTGTTGAGTTCTCCCCTGGCATGGGCTCCGATCCCGACATGATGATGAAACTGTGGCATGCTGGTGTTCGATACTACAAAGGGGTGAGCAGCTCGAGGGTATATCACTTCGGGTCGAAGACCACGGCAAGGATCGTTCACAATAATGCGAACAAGCAATTCCTGCACAAATGGAATATATCCATTTCGACATTGTACAAATTCATGCTTAGGATGGGCGAGCCTTTTGCAGGCACACTCGCAGGACCGCGCGAAGGCGGCGATTATCAGCGCAGGATTATACGAGACCAGATCAAGAAGGTGATCGGACTCAGCTGACCTACCAGCCAGCCTTAATCACATTACATATGTATTCCACGTCCTCCACCTTCATGTGGAGGTGCAACGGCAATACTATATAGTTATCCTCGATAGCGTCCATGAAAGGCAGATCGTCTCTCCTCCCGCCCAGGATGGAATACCGGTCATTCCGGTAGTGAACCTGGCCGGACTCAATTTTCTTTTCACGGAGTTTCCTCATGAAATCCTCGCGACGTTCTACGAGAGCCGTAAGCAGCCATGCCGCATGGGTACGATCGGTTGCATCAACGCCCAGCAACTTGATACCCCTGGCTCCTGCCAGTTCCTTGCGATAGACTTGAAACAAGTTCTGCCTGTATGCGAGTGTCTTGTCAAATTCATGAAGGGCGGCAAGACCCATGGCGGCGCCGATGTCTGTCATCTGGTATTTATATCCAACTTCCCAGATGTCGTTCTCCCAGATTCCCTTTTGTTTATTGGATCGGTCTATTCCAAACCAGCGAATACGTTCGGCCTTAGGCATGAGATCATGGTTCCTGATCGTCAGCATGCCACCATCTCCTGTTGTTATATTTTTGATCGCCTGAAAGGAGAACATTGTGAAATCTGAAATCGAGCCAATCGGTTTTCCTTTGTAGGTGGCTCCCAAGGCGTGAGCTGCATCCTCGATGATGGGAATCCCGTGTTCCTTGGCCAGTGCTGTGAGCTCGTCCATATCACAGGGGAGTCCGCCATAGTGCACACAAACGATGGCCTTCGTTTTGTCGTTGATCAGTTCCCGTACATGGTTGACATTAATATTGAGTGTCTCCGGATCCACGTCGGCAAACCGGAATTTCACTCCCATATAAAGAAACGGGATGGTAGTGGCCGTGCACGTAAATACGGGTGTGATGACTTCATCCCCCTCCTTCAGACCGGCCAGGATGTAGGCCAAGTGCAACGCATCGGTACCTGAACCAACAGCCAGCGCGCGGTTGCCCTGACCGAATTTTGCTTCGAACTCCTTTTCAAATCGGGCTACCCGCGGACCCTGCCCGATCCAACGACCCTTCAAAACCTCCGTGACAGCCTCAATGGCAGATGGCGGAACGTGCGGATAAAACAAAACAATTCCCTCTCCTTCCTGCATGACAGGAAGTTCATTCATGGGCTTCTCCTTGGACATCAGATTTATCTCTTAATTAAGAGGCCCAAAGTTAGGGATAAATGACCTTCTAAATTCCTAATTGCAGATTACTGATTTGCAATAAGGTTAACGGAACTAGGACAACCTTTATAGGTTTGGTTGAGGCGTAGTCCGAAGATAAGGCTTGATCCGCTTGTGTCCTTTGGGGAATTTCTTGGGAATGTCCTCATCCTTCACCGCCGTTGTAATGATTACATCCTCACCCTGTTTCCAGTTTGCAGGCGTGGCCACGCTGTATCCTGCGGTAAGCTGTAAACTGTCGATCACGCGTAGCAGTTCATCAAAATTCCGACCCGTCGAGGCCGGGTACGTGATCATGAGTTTGACTTTCTTATCGGGCCCGATGACAAACACGGATCGCACAGTGAATTTGTCGCTCACCTGAGGGTGTACCATGTCGTAGAGGTTCGCCACTTCAAACTTCGGGTCGGCTATGATCGGGAAGTTGACGTGAGTATGCTGTGTCTCGTTGATATCGCCAATCCACTCTCGATGAGATTCAACAGGATCGACACTCAATGCCATCACCTTTACATTACGTTTGTCGAATTCATGTCGGAGTTTAGCTACTGCACCCAGTTCGGTGGTGCAGACCGGTGTGAAATCTGCAGGGTGTGAAAACAACACACCCCAGGAATTTCCAAGGTAGTTGTGAAACTGAATCTTGCCCTCTGTGGTGTCCGCCGCAAAATCAGGCGCTACGTCTCCTAAGTGTAAGCTCATGACTGAATGGGTTTAAGGTAACAAACATAGTTAAACTCTACTGATTTTGTAGAATTAAAAAACATGTTACACTTTACCCAGTTCCTTCTCTCTTTGGACAATTTGGGCCAATGTGCTGCCGGAAAGAACCCTGAGGGTTTCGTCGCGGACCATAGAGAAAGCGTCACGGATTCCGCACGTCTTCTCATCGCGGCATTCTTCGCATGGTTCGTAATAGTTGTAGGACACACAAGGCAACAGTGAAATGGCTCCATCCATCAACCGAATGATTTCGACAAGGTTAACCTCCTCGGGAGATTTGTATAAATAATACCCCCCGCCTTTTCCTTTCTTGCTGTGAAGGATTTTGGAATTCTTCAGTTCAAGCAGGATCGCCTCGAGAAACTTCTTAGGGATGTGCTGACTTTCTGCGATATCCTGGATGTGAACCGGGCCCTGCTGATATCGTTCGGCGAGGTAAACCAGTGCATGGATGGCATATTTGCACTTTTTCGACAGCATCGGGGGCAATATAGATTTTTTGCCACTATTTTTGCCCGGCCTTCGTCATCGACTAAAGGCGATTGTTGTCGTCCATTCTTATCTGCTAAGCCGGGGTAGCTCAGGGGTAGAGCAGCTGATTCGTAATCAGCAGGTCGTGAGTTCAAATCTCATCCCCGGCTCTGTTGATTCACAGGCAATTACACCAAGTTTCAGCAAGTTCACTTTTCTGTGAATGGTACGGGGAATGGTACATTTATTTCTTCACTGATAAAGCCTTGATATCATCCAGATGGGCGTCGATCTTGTCGAGTTGCTCATCCTCGAATTGCGCCAGATAGATTTCGGTCGTCTTCACGTTTGAATGCCCCATTGCTTCCTGGATCATCTCTGTGGAGGTGCCGGCATGCTTTGATATCGTGGCCCATGAGTGACGGGCACAGTAGAAAGTAATCGTCTCAGGCGAAGGGATCTTCAGGTCCCCGCATATCTCCTGCAGGTCCTTGTTTGTGTGCAGCGCTTTCTTCTGGATGGCCCAGCGCTCCTGTATGGCCGTGGCGTACTTCTTGGTTAGGATCGGGAAAATGTAGCCTGCACCGGTGAAATGGTTCTTGCGGTAGTAGTTGATGAGCTCCCTCACCAGGCCCCGGATAGGGATATTGAATGCCCGGCCGTCTCCCCTGGATCTGGAGGTCTTCGTCTTGGACCTGATGTAGCGGATCCGGTCGCCCTCGATGTTCTCAAGGGTGAGCCTGGAGAGGTCCACAAAGTTCATCCCTCGCGTCATGTAGGAAAAGATGAAGTAATTCCGGGAATGCCATTTCCGGGTGCCCTCCTCCAGTGGCTTGTTGATGATGGCTTCCATTTGCTTGCGGCTGAGTGCGCGCTTTGCCGTCACTTCTGTCTTCACTTTGTACTTTCCGAAAGGATAGTTCTCAGGCTTGGCCAGTCCCAGGTCAATGGCCCGGTTGTAGATGGCCCTCAGATGCCTCATGTAGACAGCCACGCCATTGACAGAGCAGCTTTTGAGGAGGCGCCCCTCGAACTTTTCCAGGAAGGTCATATCAACGTCAACAAATAGCAGGTCCTTGCCTTTGCGGAAGGTGTGCAGCGCATTTCTCAGGGTCTTGGTTATGCGATAGGTCCCGGCCCGGTCGGATTCCTGCAGGCGCTTGATTTCCTCATCCAGGAAGACCAGGACCCGGCGCATATTGGAGTTGACAAAGAACTCGGATTCAAACCGGTCAAAGCTGAATTGCTTTTCACTCTCCTGGAACTCGGTGAGGATCTTCTTTGCCTTCAGCTCGAGGGCATTGAGCTTGATATTCTCCTCCTGGTTCTTGATGTATCGGCCGATATCCTCGTTCCACTTCTCGCTTGTCGTCGGGGGACCAATCGTGTAGTATTTCCTGCGATCCATGAAGCTGATCCGCAAGCAAACAGGAAAGGTCCCATCTTTCAGTGGGTTTGTGGTGCGCAGGACAATGGCAAACCGCGGCTTTGCAATCCGGGCGGTCATGGTCTGTGAATTTTGAGGGCCTTGTCTTCGATATCCTCGGCCAGCTCCCCGGCACCTGACCTCATCCAGTCCAGGAGCTTCTCCTCATCAAAGCGCAGGCTCTTGGTGCCGGTTGGCTTTGAGAATGGGATCCTCCTGCGCTGGACAAGTTTGTAGATGGCCTCTTTGCTCTGGCCGGTTACCTCCTGCGCCAGGCTGATCCCTCCGACCCTGAAACCCCTGGAGGGCTTCACTGTCTCCTTGATGAGCTCCTCCAGTTGGTCAAGCCTCTTTGTGAGCTTCTTCTCCAGCTCTTCAAATGGATTTTGCATGGTGAATCAGTTAAGTGATGGATTGAATTTTGCAAAATGCAGGCCTCCGCCGATCCGCTCGCTCATCTCTACCAGTCGCATCATGATGAACCCCTGGAGCCAGTAGCGGTCCGCATCCGTCAGGTCCTGTTTTCGGGGATGGTGCTGAAGGTTTGAAATGTTCTGAGCGACTCGCGCCAGGTCTTTGAGCCTTTCGGTATCATCCCGGTCCACAGCTTTGGGAACCTCCTCCTCCAGGAACAGGCACCTTGCCTCAATGGTGTCCCGGATTTCGTCTCGTGCTGATTTCATTCTTCTATGTAGAGTTTTATTTGACCATTTGCGTACTTCAGTAACAATATCTTGTCCATTTCAATCCCTCGTTCCAGCGCCTTATCAAGTGACTTGAGCGTCTCCAGGGCAGAGGCGGCAATTTTAGTGTGTGTGTTAGGATCAAAAGCAATGGATTCCACCTCCCACAGGGCCAAGGTTTCAGATTTCAAAAATTCAATCTTCTCTTTCTGCTCCTTAGTGATCCCCATCTTTATGGCTTCGACTCTTAGTCTATTGTCTTTATTGAAGAGATAGAAGGCTCTGTCCATGTTCAGCGTGGTGTCGTTTTTCTCGATCAGCTTATCCTTCAGCGCTGATATTTCGGCTTTTAGCCTCGCGTTTTCCTCCCTGAGGATCTGTTCAATCTGTTGGTTAATGGTCTGCTTTTTCATATTGGTTTTGTTTGGTGATTCAGTACTCAACTTTTCCTGTCTTTTTGTTCACATAGCATATTATCGGCTCGTAGAAACATTCAAGGATCCAGCTACTTTCCAGATCAGCGCCCAACACATTGAAATTGTTTTGGTTGACCCAACTCAGAAGCATTTCACACCAGTCCTGGCCGGTGATGAACTCGGCCACTTTTTCGGGCCGGTAAACCATGGCCTTTTTGGTCAGACTGTGAAAATCAACGTAGGCCCGTAACTGGCAAAGGCTCTCCCAATAGCCGTCATAACCGCTGTTGTAGCGATTGAGCCGAACTTCTGGCACCTTCCGCCCCTCTTCGTAGAAGCCCAAAATTTTCTCGGCCTGTGTGCGAAGTCTTTTCTCTAGGGCTTTTGATGTGTTGGGAAATATCAACTTCTGAATTTCAGAAGCGAGCGCCTCTCTCTCAGTGGTTAATACTTCATTGGTTAATACTTCATTACTGGTTAATACTTCAGGGGGTGATAATACCCCCCGTAATTCACCCCCTTCAGAGGTGGGTATTTTAGAGGGGGTTAAAATACCCCCCGTATTTTTCCCCACGTAAACACCTATACCCTGCAGGGCGATTTTGTAAAGCGTCGCGCGGCGGCCCTTACCCTTTCTCAATACTTCAATGAATCCCTTTTTCAGAAGCCGTTTTCTGACTGCCTTCATTTTGTCTTCGCCCCATTTACATTCCTTGATGAGCAAAGGAATGCTCGGCCAACAGGACCGGTCTGCGTTCATTCGCTTGGCCATGTGGCTTAGGAGCAGATATTCATCAGAGTCCAGCTGCGAGAGGATCCTATCGTCAACATTGATCATATCCTCTTTCCCCTCATTAGCCTGGACCTCATCACCAAAAAGGAGTCGTAACTGCGATATTTCCTTTCTCCAAAAAGTTCTGCGTGTTCTTCTTCGAGCATTTCATAGCAGTCTCTTCTGCTAAGCAAACTTTTAGATGGTTTTCCATCTGGCCTGGTGGAGAATTGCTGCCGTTTCAATATTTCATCAAAACAGGCCTGGAACCCCTCAGGGGTGTACATTTTACGCATCCTGTCAGAAGTTGACTCCATTCTTTAGCGATTCACTAGGCAATAGTAAACAAAGTTCCAGTACATTCCAAACTGAGTTTATGGCCAATTTCCGACCATCCTCTCACATTTGTTAAGCTATTCACCAAGAAATGAAGTCCACTGAATTTTGCTACTCCGAGTCCATCCAGAAGCATTTTGAAAAGGCCTGGAGGGTTGAGGAGGTTGTTAATTATGGCAGGGCTATAGATCGGGGATTCTACCCAGCTGCAAAAAGAGGAAGCTCAGAACATGTGAATGTTTTTCACGCAGCCAACCTGCTTTACGCATTAGCAAAGAAGGCCACCAAGGCAAGCATCAAAAGAGTACTTGATGATAGACTTGTGTTGAGGGGAAAGGACTACTCGTATTTTATTATCGAATTGGCGAAACTTTTTGTTTTTCAAAAGGAAAAAGATCCGGCTTTGTTTTTTCACCAGAACCCTAACGGGGTGAAGTGTATTAAAATCAGCCTAGACCGAGCATTCGCATTAATCAAATACCATGATCGCGATGTGCCATTCAGCGGAAGTATTATTTTCCAAGCTGAGCCATTCGAGAATTTTGCGGAAATGGATGGCCGATTTCTGAAGGCTTATGCGGATGATATTTTCAGATGGGCTTCTGATGAAGATCTCAAACAGATAGAGCACATTCCAAATTTTCCTGATAACTAAACACCCCATTTTTTCAAATGTTCGACAGACAGAAGGAACTTAACGAGAAGCGCGCGAAACGTGCCAAGCTCGTGGAGGATCAGGCCGGCATCCTCGACAAATCAAAGGCCGAAAACCGTGCAAGAACCGAGCAGGAAAAAATCCGCTGGGATAACATCAACGCGGAGGTCCACCTCCTTGATGAAGAAATCAAGCAGCTGGAGCAGAAGATCCAGGAGGACAGAAACGTGGCCACCAATGCCGGCAATGTGAATTTTTCCGGATCAGTTGACTGGTCCAGGGCACTGGGCGATGAAACCGAGCAATATTATGACAAGGAGGGCAAACCGATTCCTGTTTTCAGCATTTACAAGCGGACCAGAGAGAAAAACACAGTAGCCGATTTTGTTGGAAGAAATTTCAACATCGGCGCCTCTGAGAAGATGACCCCGGGCAGGATCATTAGTGCTTTCATTCGCGGCGCTCGTGGAGAAGCAGAACAGAGAGCTCTCAGTGAAGGTGTTTCTGCCAGTGGGGGTTACACTGTGCCAATTTATACCTCCGCTCAGCTCATCGACAATGTGAGAGCAAAGGCCACAGTATTCCAGGCAGGAGCTCAGACTTTCATCTTGGATTCCCAACAGATGACACTTGCCAAGATCACAGCAGATGCAACTGCAGCGTGGGTTGGCGAGGGTAGCACAATTACGGCCAGCGACCCGACCTTCGGAAGTGTGCCCTTTTCTGCCAAAGCTATCAAGGCAACAGTAAAGGCATCCCTGGAAGTCATCCAGGATTCAATCAACATCGGGCAAGCCATTGACATGACCCTCACCGGTGCTTTTGCAGCTGAAATGGATAACGCCGCTTACAATGGTGCGGGATCCGCGACGGTACCGAAAGGAATCCTGAACTATTCTTCGCCGTCCATCTACGCGATGGGAACGAATGGAGCAATTCTCTCAACGACAACGACCTACAATCCATTCACTGAAGTTGTGAAGGTCATGCTGGACAACAATTGCCCGGAGCCGGGATCCTATGTAATTCCTCCAAAGATTTACAAGACCCTAATGCAGGCGCAAGATTCCACGTATCAGCCCATGATGCCACCCCCGAACATAGCGCGCATGAAGCAATATGTGACAAGCAAAATGCCGACGAACCTGACCAAGGGAACCTCGACGACTGTTTGCTCTGCGGTCGTATTCGCGGACTTCTCAAATCTGTATTTCGGGTCCAGGCTTCAGACCACCATCTACCCTACCACGGAAGTACTTGCCACCAATGGACAGTACAGCTTTGTGGCGGTGATGAGGGGAGACTGGCAGCCGAGACGAGAGGCGGACTTCGGGGTAATTAAGGATATTCTGTAAGGCCATCCTGGTGATGGCATTCTAGAACTTTTGGTTTGGGGATCAGGAGCTGCGCAAATAGACTTTGATGTTTGGTCTAAGCTGAGGGGGACCCTTTAATGGGTCTTCCCGCGCAGCCACCCCTCAAACAAAGAAAAACGCCGCAGGTGGATAGGCTGCACCAGGGCGGGGACGGGGAGCATAGAGGAAGGACCTCTACCGCGTCCCATTTTTTCGACTTCAATTTTCAACAAATGATAACAGTAAACCTGGGAGGAAAAGAGCGGCCGATATCCATGAGGATGATCGCCGTGAAAGAATTTAACAAACTGACCGGCCACAATCTGGCTGGAAGGTTCAACTTCTTCGATGTTGTGGGCAGTCCGGACGGAGAAAAGGAATTAAATCCGGATCTCTTTGTTGCCTTCACATATTGCGTACTCAAAGACGCAGCAAAGGACAGCCAGGAGGAATTTTCTCTTGAGGATGTGGCCAGCTGGATCGAGCTCCACGACCGGGAGCTGGGCACTCAGCTATTTCGGCTCTTCGTTGAAAGCAAGACGGGCAAAACACTGGAGGAGGCTCTCAAACAAGAGATTGAAAAAAACCTTCAGGCCCCGGAGAGCGGGGCACAATCACCTGGGACTGGGTTGAATCAACAGGCCTCGGAGCCCTCAAACTAAAGCCCTGGGAGTTTCTCCTTTATACGCCCCATGAGTTCTACCAGGCGTTGAAGGGTCACCAAAGGGATCAGGTTGAAGAGTGGAGGCAAACCCGGTACCTGGCATGGGCCACGCTAGTAGCCGAGAGAGGCACCAAGGAACTGAAAGAACCAAAGGATCTTTTTCCGCTGCAGGGCGATGATGATGAGCGGATCAAAATAGATCGGAAAGAATATGATGGACTATTTGACCTCTTGAAAAAAACATGGGACAAGGCCCCGCTTTAAACGCGTCATTCGGCGCAGATATTACCGACCTCAGGAATAAGATTTCCCAGGCTAAGGGCATGCTTGGTGATTTCAAGGAGGGATTCATGGAGCTTGCCAAAACAGCAGGCCTGGCTTTCGGAGTCCGCGAGGTTGCAAACTTCACCATTGAGATAACCAAGCTGGCCGGTCAGGCCGATGGAGTCCGTCAAGCCTTCAACAAGCTGGCCGATTCAGCCTCGGTCCTCAGCAGTCTCAAAGAAGCAACCAGGGGAACAGTTTCAGAGCTGGACCTGATGAAGTCCGCAGTGCAGGCTTCAAATTTCAGAATCCCAGTAGAGCAATTAGGCCAGCTCTTTCAATTCGCTTACGAGCGAGCCAAGGCAACCGGCCAAAGTGTTGACTACCTGGTTAACTCGATCGTCACCGGTATTGGCCGGAAGTCGCCCCTGATCCTCGATAATCTCGGCATCTCCGCCGTGGCGCTCAAAGAGAAACTGGGAGGAGTTTCCGCAGAGGCAGCAAGTATTGCAGATGTGACCAAGGCGGTAGGTGAGATTGCTTCTGAAGAGCTCCAGAAGATGGGCACCAGCGCCACCACAACGGCCGAGCAGATCGCATCCATAGGGGCCAGCTGGGAGAACATCAAAGAAAAGGCAGGCTCTGCGATCGCGCCCTTCATGAGCGAGCTGCTCACCAACCTGAACAACCAGTTAACGGTCTGGTCAGACAAATCAATTCCTCTGTGGAAGAAGATCCTCGGCAATGATGAGGACTACGCCGACTGGGTAAAGGCCGCGCAGTTGAAGGCGAACAATACGCCCATGGGCCCAAATGTTCCACAGCTTCCTAACTGGGGATCGATACTTGGCCCCAATAAGAACAAGAACAAACAGCCAAGCTTGCCTGGTCAGGTTGACAAGAAGAAGAACCAGGGATTTCAAATGGGCGATGAGCTGCCAACCATTGAGAGCCTCATCAAGGTAAACCCGGACGTTGCAGAAAACAGTAAAAAGGCCATTGAGATGGTTGGTCAATCCTTGGAGAATCTTGCCAAGGTCTCAATCGAAACAGCTAATGATGCATGGGACAAGCAGATTGAATCCATGATGAAGATTGCTCCCCTTAGCGCTTCCATCGCCGATAATATTACCAGGGCCGCTACTGGTCAGATATCCTTTGCTCAGGCAATGGCAAACACAACAAAGCAAATCATACAGTTCCTTGCACAGCAGGCTATCATGAATGTAATCAAGGGAACATCTGAAACCTTTGGATGGCTGGGACCTGCTGCAATCCCTATCATTGCAGGAGCGGCTGGCATGTTAGAAGCATTGATTGATAAAGTTGTACCAAATGCTGGAGCCTCAGCAGCTGGAGCCTCAGCAGCCATCAATACAAGATATGTCAGTTCCTCAGCGCTGAACGGAAACCTACAGTCAGCCCCGCCCCAGATAGTCGGCGTGGTCAGTGGTTCACAGCTTAACTTGATCATGACAAATTATAATCTGCAGGGATCTTACCTCAGACCAGGTGGATGATAGGGGGCCCTTCGGTTTTTTTTGAACGACCTCGTTCAAACCGCTGTTCCACCTTTTTTTCACGCGTGCAATGATTTTGGCCCAGGGGGGAAAACTTGACCGATATGGAGAGCATACCAGACAATGAAAAGAAGCTCAAAGGCACATTTCAGAAGGCCAGGAAGGCCCGGGAGTACTTGCCCATGGGTGAACTGATCCGGGAGGTCCCTCCTGCTCCGTCTTACTTCAACAAAAGGGCCCGGAAGGAGTGGAATAATCTCCTTGGGCAGATGATCGCAGCCGAGGTCCTTGAATCCGTCTACCTCCCACAGCTGGAGGCTTACTGTGACTGTATTGGCTTCATTGATGACTGCGCCAAGCGAATCAAGAAAGACGGCGCCATCATTACTATGACAAACAAGGCGGGCCATACCAACCTGGTAGAGCATCCCGCCGTCAAAATGTCCAGGCAGGCCCAGGTGCTGCTCAACAACATCGCCAAGAGGTTCGGATTTGATCCAGCCTCGAGCATGAAAGGTATTGGGGCGCCAAAGAAGAAGAAGGAAGAATCAAAGCATCCATTCGAGGAGGCTATCAATGGGACTCCGGGAAAATTGCGTGTGGCGAGGTGAAGAAAAAAGGTACCGAAAATGGTACAATTAATATACCAATATCGTCCAAAACTGACCAATAAAGGAACTACCAACCCTGTCCAGTGCCTTCCAGATGGGGCCTTGTCATTCGTAATCAGCAGGTCGTGAGTTCAAATCTCATCCCCGGCTCTTTCATCGGGTGATTGGGTGATTGGGTGAATGAGGGCAATACACTTAGGGAGTTTGGTTCAAACTTTCGAAGGCACTTAAAAGGCACGCTTCATCTAACTGCGCGCAACCCGTATTGAGTGATTTGGTGATTGAGAACAATACACGCCGAGGCTTAGATAAGACTGTTGAAATGCCCTGAAGGGGCATTGTTCCTTTAGCGGTGCGCAACGCGTACCGCTAAAGGTTAATCGGATTTAGGAAGCCCTGTAAGGAGGGCGAAGTTTGGGATCAAACTGTAACGTAACCAAGTTAAAACGAAGTCAAATCCTATTCTGAACCTAGTCTGAACAAGTCTGAACAAGTCTGAACATAGTCTGAGCATAGTCTGAGCATAGTCTGAACAAAGTAGCACCAGAGTCTGGTCAGAGTCTATAGGAGGGTATGGGGAGAGTCTAATGAAGAGTATGGGCAGAGTCTATTGGTGAGTATGGGGAGAGTCTAATGAAGAGTATGGGCAGAGTCTGAGCGATGAGGTTGCTTCGTCGCCCATAAGATGGGTTCCTCGCAATGACGTGCTTTGAGTTTTAAAAAAGGGGCGGAGATCGCTTCACCCGACCGAGGTCGCGCAGTGCATCGATCAAATGTGATATGGGCGCATGACACCTTTCCTCCTACGTCCTGATTTTCAATGGTTTGGGCCTTCCGAAAATATGTTTTATGCGACGCGCATGCGACGTTCATGCGACGCGCTAGCGACGCGCAAGCCTCGTTCAAGCCTGGTTCAAGCCTGGTTCATGCGACGCGCATGCGACGCTCATGCGACGAGTATGCGACGGGTATGCGATGGGTATGCGACGTTGTGCGACAAATTCGCTGGAAATGGCCCTGAAGCAAATCGACTAAGTCGATTGCTACAGGTCAAGCCGTCATTTCGCAGAAAAGCTCTTCTCGGAATTCGGGTCGCCCTTGCCGTCGTACTTAGGAATTTTGGGATAAGGGAACGCCGGGCGGGTCATGGTGGTTTTGCCATTGACTGCCTTGGAAGTAATGATACGCTCAGGCGCCTGGTTGTGCTCCACCCAATCTCGGATAAGTTTGACCCAGTCCACCTGGTCAGGGCCCGGCCCGCCAAAACAATGTAAAACTCCCGGCAACATGAACAGCCGGATGCTCGAATGAAGATCTTTGTCCCGCTCCAGCGCTGCCTGATAGTGCTGAATGGTGGCATAGGCAGAAAGGGCCGGATCGTTCCAGCCATGATACATGATCATCTTGCCATTGAGTTTCTTGAACTCACTGTAGTCGGTCTGCGTGGCATCCAGGTAAGCAGAAGCATACCGGGTGTCTTTGAAGAAATTGCTGAAATCATATTTCGAGTAATCCCACGACGCATCATTAAAGACAAGATACTTGAACATGTTGGTGCCAAAGAAATAATGAAGGCTCGGCATGCCTTTTTGATCGGGATAAGTACTGGTCCCGGCGATCCAAACATCCCACGATCCCTGCTCAGCCTCAAGTCCGACGGGAAAACCGGGATATACTTCCTGCTTATTGATCACTAATGGATCATACACTGCTCTAAGTACCGCCAGTTGTTCTTTGGTAATACACCCGGGCCCTGACTTGCCGTCCGGGCAAACGGGTAATGTGGCAGGATCAAACTTACATTCACGGGGATCGTTCAGAATATTGTCCTTGATCCCGTCCAGCGCATCACACTGTTTCATTACCGACTGCTGGACAAACTTCAGGTTGTCGTTGCTCAGCACGGGTTTAAGTTCTTTAGGGTTGGGATAATTGGCCTGGTTGACCTTGGTGAATTTTGCTCCGATCGCAGGCCATGCATAAGCCGGGGCTCCGGCAACGATGCCGTTAAAATCATCCGGATAGAATTGGGCTTCAATCATCGCCTGACCTCCGCCTCTTGAGCAGCCATGGAAATAGGAGTAGTCGGGCCCACCGCAGTAAAAAGTGCGCATGATGGACTTAGACACCACCGCAGTGCGGTGAATGGCAAGACGACCGAAATTGAGCTGGCGCTCCATGTTATCAAGTCCCCACTCGGCGGTGATTTCGTTTCCCGAATGACCGGTATCCGTTCCCGCCGTCGCGTATCCCTCATTCACATAATTCCTGAACCCATTTTGAATGTATCCAACAAAGCCGCCTCCGCCCGACATCAGGAATCGCCTGTTCCAGGTCATGGGCAGAAGTAGCTCAAAGTTGATCTCCTTGCTTATCCTTCCCATGACCTTGCAATATGGAGCCTTGACCACCACCACCGGTATCCAGCTGGCCTGACCCCTGATGGTGTCATTCACTTTTTGTTCGGCTGAGAGGATGGTAACATCAGGCAGTTGCAGGCTTTTCAGCTGTTCGCAGGGCATGCAGGGTTTGGAATCTCCTGCCGACTGCGCAGCAAGGCACAGCGGACTCAGGCATAGGATAGCAATTATGGATCGGGTGATTTTCAGCATAGGATCAGGTGATGGGTTACTCAATTTAATCAAATCACCGTTAGACAAGCGAGGCCCCATCCAAAACCCCCATTCCCCAATTGCAACTAGAGCCAATTTTGTTACTTTTGCAGCCCCTGCCCGGGTGGTGAAATTGGTAGACACGTACGTTTGAGGGGCGTATGGCGCAAGCTGTGCTGGTTCGAGTCCAGTCCCGGGCACGAATGCCGAAGTGGTGAAATTGGTAGACACGCACGTTTCAGGGGCGTGTGCCGCAAGGTATGCGGGTTCGAGTCCCGCCTTCGGCACTTACATTTTGTGAGTGGGTGATTTGGTGACGGATGATTGAGAAGAGGTCTGGTTTTTACCGGACCTTTTTCATTTGGTGATTTGGCGATTTGCTAAATCGCGGGGAGTCGCAAGTTCGTTGAGTCTTCTGCACAACTAATCACGACTAACTTCAGATCAAGAAGTCACGAAGTTCCGCATACAACTCATTAGGTAATTGCTCCGGTATCCAGTGCCCGCAGGGCAAGGACTTTCCGGTAACGATGTCCGCACGCTCCTTCCAGGTGTCGAGAACCTTATACAGCGGTTCCATGGCACCTTTGCCTCCCCAGAGTACGAGTACGGGGCACTTCACTTTCTTATCCATATCAGCCTCATCATGCAGCAGGTCAATGGACGCTCCGGCCCTGTAGTCCTCGCACATGGCGTGAAGTGTAGCGGGTTCATTGAAATGCCTGATGTATTCATTGAGGACGTCCTTCGGAATCACCTCTTCGGACAAACCGGAGAATGCCCATTCTTTCAAAATGAATTCGCCCTTTTCCCTCAACAGTGTTTCGGGAAGAGGAGCCGGCTGGATAAGGAAAAACCAATGCCAATAGTAAGTGGCGAACATCCTATTAGTGGTTGCGTAGAGTTTATGCGTCGGTACAATATCCAGGAGAGCCAGTTTTATCACTTTTCCGGGATAATCCAGGGCCAGTCTGTGCGCGACCCGCGCGCCGCGGTCGTGGGCAACAACACTGAAACTATTAAAGCCTAGTTGTTGCATGACTTCCACCTGGTCCCTGGCCATTGATCGTTTGCTGTATCCAATATGATTTTCTCCGTCTGCCGGCTTGCTGCTGTCCCCGTAACCACGCAAATCAGTAATGACCAAAGTGTAGTCTTTCGCCAGCATCGGTGCCAGTCTATGCCATTCAATGTGCGATTGTGGGTAGCCGTGCAACAGCAACAGCGGCGGACCGGCGCCTCCCATGACACCATTGATGGTGCACTCGGAAGTTTTGATGCTAATCTTCTTAAATCCCGGAAAGAAGTCTTTGTTCATGGCAGATGGTTTTTGATTTGTCATTGCGCTCGCGATCGGTTCTAACAGGACAGATCCAAAGAGGAGTCCGCCTGCCTTTAAGAGAAATGATCGTCTCTCATCGTTTGTATACATGGTCGGGTGGAGTATAGGTTAAAGATAAGTTCATTTGGTGATTTTGTGATTGGGCGATTGAGCGATTGAAGGCGACCACACGTGACTGACCACCACTCACCAACCCACTACTCACCACTCACCTTTTCATTTGTTGATTGGGTTGACAACCAATCCGCATGGAACAAAAAAAAGAGCGGCCATTACAGCCGCCCTCGTTTCGGGGTGTTACAATATCTATTCTTCGTCTTTCTCTTTGCCATTGACATACTTGCACAACTTCGTCGCATGGGCTTTGAGCACATTAGCCATGCCGTCATACTGACCAAAGATTCCGTTGTCTTCCTTGAAGATGACCGGTGAACCATAATACGTGCGCGTGCCGCAATAGAATTGTCCAAGGTTTTTTGCGTCCGGGTCAGTTGCATCGGATCTTCCAGGATTGGGGCCCAGCATCATGGTGACAACCGAATTGACACCAAAGTCCTGCTTGGTTTGTTTGGGCTGACGGGTACAGATGTAGACCACCACCACGGCGTC
>JAFEAM010000022.1:0-755 GCA_018266395.1 Bacteroidota bacterium
TTGGTGAAGCGTATAGCAAACGATCGACAAGTCGCCTACATATCATGGTGATCTACCAAGCCCGAAAGGTTGGGATTAGTGCACATAACCCAGTTATCTTAAGTCCTCGCAAGATTGACGAATCAAGATTCGTGCACTTACCAAACCCGAAGGGTTGGAATTATTATATCAACGGATGGGTTTTCTACAATCATACCATCCCTTGGGATTGGTGAAGCGTATAGCAAACGATAGACAAGTCGCCTACATATCATGGTGATTTACCAAGCCCGAAAGGTTGGGATTAGTGCACATAACCCAGTTATCTTAAGTCCTCGCAAGATTGACGAATCACTTACCAAACCCGAAGGGTTGGAATTATTATAGCAATGGATTGAGAGGACGGAACCAAACTCCGAAGGAGTGACATAATAATGCTCAAGGTAATTTTCGTCATCTATTGAATTCCTGCCAACGAACACGTCAGATTAAGCTTTTGTTAAGATCATAACAGTGGTTTTTTATTGGCTTCACAAGTGTCTAATTTTGACCAACCTAATGTGAATTCCATGGGTAAGAAACCTGCCTACAAGGTGCTGGTGGTGGATGACGAAGAAGCCATTCTCGAATTGTTGAAATACAACCTCGAGAAGGAGGGCTATGAAGTCCGCACTGCTCAAAACGGGCAGGTTGCCGTTGACATTGCAAAGAAATTCAAGCCTGACCTGGTCCTGCTGGACATCATGATGCCGGTGATGGACGGTGTGGAGGCATGC
>JAFEAM010000022.1:829-12571 GCA_018266395.1 Bacteroidota bacterium
GAAGAATATTCAGAAGTGGCGGCATTCGATGTAGGAGCGGATGACTATATCACCAAACCCATCAAGCCCAGGGCCTTGTTGAGCAGGATGACTGCGCTCTTCCGTCGCGACTCGAAGGGAAAGGATCAATCCACCAAAATCACCATTGGAGATCTCGTGATAGACAAATCCAGCTACACTGTGAAGGTGAAGAACAAGGAGGTCAGTCTGCCCAAGAAGGAATTTGAGCTACTGTATTTTCTGGCCCAGAATCCCAATAAAGTGTTCAGCAGGGATGATTTGTTGCAAAATATCTGGGGTACCGATGTCTACGTGCTGGTCCGCACTGTGGATGTTCACATAAGAAAAGTGCGTGAAAAGATCGGAGATGACTACATTTCGACTGTAAAAGGAGTCGGATACAAATTCAATCTCCCTTAAAGCATGTTTAATAGCGCCCGGACGATGGCCCTGCTCCTGGCGGTGCTCATCGCACTGGTGACCGTCCTCTTTCTTTCCCTGGTTGAAGATGTCTCCAGAACAGGCCTGGTGGTCGCAGCACTCATCAGTTTTTCAGTAGCCTATCTGCTCACCTTTGTGGTCATGGAGTTTGTGGTCTTCCGTGAGATCAACAAGATCTACAAGATGCTGGACAAACTGAAGAAGAAGGAGTTGGGGGGCTTCAAGAAGGAAAAGTCATGGAGCCTCAATCCGCTGAGGGACATCAACGAACAGATCATTTCCTTCGCCGTGCTGAAGCAACGGGAGATTGACGAACTGAAGAAACTGGAAGCCTTCCGGAAGGAGTTCGTTGCCGATGTCTCGCACGAACTGAAGACACCCATCTTTGCCGCGCAGGGGTTTGTGCACACCCTTCTTGATGGCGCGATCGATGACAAAAATGTCCGGCACAAGTTCCTGAAGAAGGCCGCCAAAAGTCTCGACGGCCTGGACATACTCGTACAGGATCTTCTCACACTTTCCCAAATAGAATCAGGCGATATCAAAATGAAATTTGATATGGTAGACCTGTGGAAGATCAGTGCCGAAGTAGTGGAGCAGCTGGAGGAGAAAGCACAAAAGAAAGAAATACGCATTAAGCTTCAGGACCCGGGTCAGAAACTGATGGTCTATGCCGACGGTCAACGCATTTCGCAAGTCATTACAAACCTCGTCTCCAATGGCATCAACTACACGCCGGATGGAGGCGAAGTCTCAGTCTATTTTGACATTGGCAAGAAGAACATCACCACTTATGTCAAGGACACGGGCGAAGGAATTCCCAAGGAACATCTTCACCGGATCTTCGAGCGCTTCTACCGCGTGGACAAGAGCCGCAGCCGCGAGAAGGGTGGCACTGGCCTGGGGTTGGCCATTGTGAAGCATATCCTGGAAGGACACAATACCAAAGCCGACGTGGAGAGTACGGTCGGGAAAGGCTCTATTTTCAGTTTCAAGCTGCAAAGGTTTAAGGGGGAAGCAGGTGAGTAGTGGATTGGTGAGTGGTGAGAGGTGAGAGGTGAGAGGTGAGAGGTGAGTGGTAAGTGGTGAGAGGTAAGTGGTAAGTGGTGAGAAGTAAGAAGTAAGTAGTTACATATCAGCAATCCTTTAGGCCTCAACTTCCACGACTTCGACAATCTCCATTCCTCTCTTGGTTTCCCAGTCAATGGATTTTCCCTGCTTGAAGAAATCGATCTTGAGCGCGATGACTGCGATCGTAGAACCGTCGGGGATGAGAAAGGTGGCTTTCTGCGTCTGACTTTCCTTGTACACCAGGGGGAGGATGACACTTTCATCGGCGACAACTGCATTCATTTCCGGGTCAAAGAAAATCACAATGATGGTTTGCTGATAGCTGTCTCCTTCTTTGTCGTCCTCAGCCAGTTCATAGTCGCAGATGGTGGTGGCTGTGACTTCGAGATCGTTGCGGTTTTCGGATAGCCGCGCTTCAACCTTCGCGAAGAAGAAATTTGACAGCTTGTAGCGGGGATGAAATTCCAGTCCTTTGAGTCCGCGGAGGTCCACCATCCCTTTTTCTCCCAGTTGTCGCCTGAAGAGTGAGACGAGGCGAAACCACAGCGAGCCGTCTTTGATGTTTTTGCGGTAGGGGTCTATGGCATCTTTGACAGCTTTTGCGAAGCGGTTGGCCACCTGGATGAGTTCGCCCGATTTCTTCAGTGCATCGTTGATCCGGGCGGTTTTATAGGTGCCACGGGCCGCCCTGATGTGCTTACCGTACAGTTTGCTGTGAACGTTGGTGACATCTTTGAAGGTGCCATTGTAGGTAAACAATGAGGTCAATTTGGCCATGTAAGGTTCAATTTGGGTAAGGTGGAAGGTGAAAATAGCAAACGGGGCCTTTTGCCCCAAGTCCATAAGCACCAAAACATGACTTTATAGGGACCTTATAGTGACCTTATAGAGACCTTATAGTGATATATCTTAAACAGCAACGGGACAGCAACAGGACAACAACTTACTAACGACCGGCACGCCGGAGGGGGATTAGGTAGTGCGGTACTGCCGGCATAGGGTGTCAAGGCATGAGAGTGGCAGGACGAGGAAGGGATACAAGCATTTTGGCATGAGGGAATATTCCTCCCCGATGGTTTCTGGCCCCGGCAAGACTGCAAACAATTAAGTCGCACCATCTATTACACATCGTGAAGGGCAAATACCCAACAATTAAATACTAGGGATAACCAAAATCAGTGAGGTCAGAATCTACTCTGTCCGTAATGTTTCCGCGGGATTGGTGAGTGCTGCTTTTGCTGATTGATAAGAAACAGTGACCGCTGCCAGCAGGAAAACGCACGCCCCGGTAATCAGGAAACTCCCAATAGTCAGTTCAGTATGGAATTGATACTGACTTAGAAATTCACCCATCAGATACCAGGCAATCGGCAGGCCCAAAATCAACGAGAGCGTCACGGGTCGCGCGAATTCTTTGCACAGCAGCAACACTATGCTTTGAGCTGAGGCTCCCAGTACTTTCCGCACACCAATTTCCTTTGTTCGCCTTTCTGTGGTAAAGAGAGTTAGTCCGAACAACCCGAGACAAGAAATGAGAATGATTATGGCCATAAAACAAAGAGAAAGTCGACCGGTCATCACATCCCGGCGATACCTCAAATTCAAGTCTTGATCAATAAACCTAGCCTCCAGCGGAAAGCTCGGTTCAAATTTCTTGTAAACCTTCTCAACGTATTCCACCGCTTTCAAGGTTTCGCCATGACGAAACCGGACGAAGACCGACATCTGCATGGAATCAGGTTTGCCCAATACAAAGGCCAGGGGATCAATCGTGGAATAGAAATCATTGTGATGAAAGTCATTGACCACACCAATCACTTTTCCTTCTGACTTGTAAATCTTCAGTCGTTGCCCCAAAGGATTCTCAAATCCCATTCTTCGAGCGAGTGTTTCGTTGATGATGAATGAAACAGAATCAGAAGCAAGCTCACGGGAGAAATGGCGGCCATTCAAAAGGGTAAAGCCCATGGTTTTCAGATAGTCAGGATCGACCACAGTTGTTTGTAATGTTACAGGTTCGGTGGCCGGGATTCCATCCCATTGCGCGATGTCATTGTTGTAAATGTTAAGGGGGTTGTCGTAGGCCTGGCCAACCGATTCGATCAGGGGATTCTGTAGCAGCTCGCTTTTGAAAGTTTCCGAATCCTTCGTGCTTCCGAAGTGGGGTTCAAAATAGAGTATGTCTTCCTTATTGAACCCGAGGTCCTTCCCGAGCATGTATCGCACCTGGTCGTTGACAACAAATGCGGCCACGATGAGGACCACCGATAACGTAAATTGGAAAAGGACCAGTCCCTTTCTAAGACTGATGCCCTTCTGGGATGAAAACAGACTTCCTTTCAGCACTGAAGCGGGCCGGAAAGATGAAAGAAAGAACGCCGGGTAACCTCCGGCCAGCAAACCGGTAAATAGTGTGATCAGGAGCAACGCTGCGAGGAGATAGGGATCAGAATAATCGACGTGCAGTTCCTTACCGGAAAGCGCATTAAACAAGGGGGTGAATAAGTGCACAGCCAATAAGGAAATGAACAAAGAAATGAATGAGAGGAGCAACGATTCGATCAGAAACTGCTGAATGAGCGTCTTCCTGGTGGCACCTGCCACTTTACGCACTCCTATTTCCTTTGCCCTGCGGGTGGCACGTGCTGTGGCCAGGTTCATGAAATTGATGCATGCGGCAATCAAGATGAAGAAAGCGGCCAGGCTGAAAATGATAACGTAGAAAATTCGCCCTCCTCCAGTGAGTACACCATTCTTGAAGTCCCAAAAAAGGCGCCAGTCTTTCAGGGCAAACAGGAAAGTGTCGGTGTTAGCATTGTCTGCGTGGGTTGACTTCTGGATGTTCTTGATTTTTGCATTGAAAGCCTGCGCATCAACGCCCTTCCGGATCTTTATATAGGTGTAGGTGACATGTCTTGTCCAGTCGAGAGTCCTCCCTGTGGACTTTTGGTAGATATCAAAAGGCAACAAAAAATCGAACCAGATGGTGGAATGATAGGGGATGTCTAACACGCCTGTCACCTTTACTTCCAGTTCGTTACTGATGCGAATGATTTTGCCGAGTGCTCGTTCACCCGGAAAATACTTTTCGGCTAATCTGCGGGTGATGACAATTGAGTTTATGTCGGCGAAAAATTGTTGAGGGTAACCTTCCACCACCGGAAAGGTGAATACCTTGAAAAAGGAGGCGTCAGCATAGTTGCCATCTTCGTAAATGGATTGGTTGCCGGAAGAAAACAGTAAGTGCTGTTCCCAGCTGTAATGTGTCGCTTGCTCGATTTCCGGAAAGTCAGCCTGCAGTTTTTCTGCCAACGGGGCTGGAAGGGCCTCGTAGGTGTGTATCTCGCCGTTGGAATAGTTAAAGTTTTACATTGCACGGAAAATCCGGTCGGCATCCAGGTGAAACCGATCGAATCGAACCTCGTCCGTGACCCAGAGGAAAATAAAGATGCTGCAGGTGAGACCCACAACCAGTCCGGACACATTGATAATTGCGTAGATGTGTTCGCGCATAAAATTGCGGAGGGCGATGAGCAGGAAGTTGCGGAGCATGGTATAAGGGTATGGGACAAGTTATAAGGTACTAAATATATCAGGACCTGTACGCCATTGTCCGGGTTTGCTTTAATTCGTAGTTTAGTTTCTTGGCAGTATTCGGTCCACATTGCCAAATTTCTTTTGCGTTAACCCAGACCATAATGAAAAAGAGTAAGAATCAATCACGCAGAACATTTATCAAGAAGAGTGTAATGGCATCTTCTGTTTTTCTGGTGCCCCGGCATGTATTGGGAGGGTTAGGTTTCATCGCGCCCAGCGATCAGCTGAACCTGGCAGCTATTGGTGCAGGCGGAAAGGGAGCCAGCGATATTCGAAATGCTTCCGTCAACGGAAGAGAGCGGGTTGCTGCACTTTGTGATGTGGACTTCTCCGGATCGGCAAAAGCTTCAGTTGAGAAATTTCCCAGCGCTAAGTTGTACGCGGACTACCGTGAAATGCTCGATAAGGAAAAAGACATTGACGCCGTTACCATATCTACACCCGATCACGTACACGCTCCTGCGGCTGCCTACTGCATGGAAAGGGGAAAGCACGTGTACGTTCAAAAACCGATGACGCACAATATCCGGGAGGCCCGCATCCTGACCGAGATGGCGAGGAAGCATAAGATCGTTACCCAGATGGGAAACCAGGGCGCCTCCAATCCGCTGTTGGATATGGTGAAAAAATGGGTCGACTCCGGCGTGCTGGGTAAGATTTCTAAAGTCCAAATCTGGACGAACCGTCCCGTATGGCCGCAAGGGTCTGCAATGCCTGCTCCTGATGAAAGCAAAAAGCCAAAGGAACTGAATTGGGATCTCTGGCTTGGACCGGCAGCCTACAGACCGTATATCCCCAACCTTCATCCATTTAGCTGGAGAGGGTGGTGGGATTTTGGCACCGGCGCACTGGGCGATGTAGGTTGTCACCTTATTGACATCCCCTTCAGAACCTTGGGACTTAAATATCCTACCGATGCTGAGTGCAGCGTAGGTTCCGTCTTTTCCCAGATGTGGACACCCGATTATCATCCGGAAGGATGCCCTGCTTCGTCCTTCATTACCTTGCACTTCAGGGCCACTGGAAAAAGTAATTCGCCGGTTGAAATGACCTGGAGCGATGGAGGCATACGGCCTCCTCATCCTGAAATTATTCCAGCCAACATGGATTTCGGCGGAGAGCAAAGCGCCAATGGTGTGCTGATCATAGGCGAAAAAGGTTTGATTACTACCAATATAAATGACAGTTCGCCTTTAATGCCCAAGCTTTTCCTGAATGATGGCACGACGGAATTCGGTCCTGAAACAGGTCCTACTGAAGAACCGGAATATGGCCATCAGCGCAAGTGGGTGGACGCCTGCAAAGCCGGCTTTAACAGCAAGGAGCACCAGGGATTGACCTCTTCATTTGATTATGCAGGTCCCATGACGGAAACCGTGTTAATGGGGAATCTTGCCATCAGGAGTTTCCTTTTGAGGAAGGAAAACAGCAAAGGCCAGCAGGAATTCTTCGCGCGCAAGAAACTATTGTGGGACGGACTGAATATGAAAATAACGAACCTGGAAGAAGCCAATCAATTTGTGGGAAGACAATATCGCAAAGGTTGGGAGGTGTAGTGGTGGATTGTGGATCCACAATAATCTGCGAACTATGAGCTGGCAGGATTCCCTCCCATGCGACGACAATTTTGAAACAAGAATATATCAAGGAAGTCGATGCTGAGAAATTATTTCGTCATTGCGTACAGGAATCTTATTCGACATAAGTTATTTACTTCTATTAATATCATTGGCCTGGCCATAGGGCTTGCCGCTTCATTGTTCTTGTTCCAGTATGTCGGCTTTGAATTGAGTTATGACAAGTTCCACGCTAATGCGCCGAATATATGTCGCGTAAGATTGGATATTTATAAAAGTGGCGTTTTTCAATCAAGCAGCGCCCAGAGTTATCATGCCGAAGCGCCTGCACTTAAAGAGTCTTTTCCGGAAATTCTAAACTATGTCCGTTTGCACCGCGCAGATGGAATGCTGAGTTTCTACGATAAGCCAGGCCATGTAATAAGTTTCTTCGAACAGAACGGTCTGTATGCTGATTCATCCTTCTTCTCGGTCTTTTCATTCCCATTGATCAAGGGAGACCGGGATATGGTCTTGAGAAATTCAAATTCTATGCTGATGTCCGCATCAGCGGCCAGGAAATATTTTGGCAACAGTGACCCGATTGGAAAAGTAGTTTCACTGTCAACGGATTGGCAAGGCGGTGAATATGTCGTAGAAGGGATTTTTAAGGACGTACCTGATAACAGCCACTTTAAGTTTGATTATCTCTTTTCAATCAAAAATCTGTTGGTGAATGATCAGTTTCTAAATGGTGGATGGTACTGGCAGAATTTTCATGTTTATCTTCTTCTTCATCCGGGAACGAACGCTAGAGATTTAGAGTCAAGGATTTCCAGGGTAATTGATGACCATTTGGGACACGAGCTGAAAGCGGATAACTCTCAGCAAAAACTGCTGCTTCAGCCATTAACCGACATACACCTGCATTCGAATATCACCTATGAAATTGGTGCTAACGGGGATTACCTTCTTGTTTACTTCATCCTGATCATTGCTTTCCTGATCATGGGTATAGCCTGGCTGAATTATCTGAATCTGTCTACAGCAAAGGCATTTGAGAGAGCCAAAGAGGTGGGAATAAGAAAAGTTGCTGGTTCCAGTAAAGGACATCTCGTCACGCAATTTCTTTTTGAATCATTGTTGTTGATGATGGCCTCGGTTTTCATTGCTGTTTTCATCGTTATTGTTTTTAAACCATCGTTTACCGAATTGATCGGACGGGTTTTACCGACCGATGGCCTCGGCCAGGAATGGTTTTGGATTGTGATAATCGCAGTCCTCTGCCTGGGAATGTACCTTACTGGCCTCTACCCGGCAAAAGTTTTATCCTCTATTCAACCCATTCATGCTTTAAAGGGTAAGCATATAGGTAACATGAGTGTGGATCGGATCCGGAAGGGAATGATTGCCCTGCAATTTGCCGCTGCTATACTCCTGATTATTGCCACTTTCACCATAGAGAAGCAAATCACATTCATGAAAGAGAAGGATCTGGGCATGAATGTTCATCAAAAGCTAATCATCAAAGGACCAAGAATACTCAAAAGCAAGAGTTACTTGAACGAAATGAAAACGTTCAAAAACCAGTTGGCTCAGCAAGCCTCTATAAGAAATGTAACAAGCTCCTCTGAAGTCCCTGGCAAACCAATCTTTTGGGGAATGGAATTCAAGCTTACCCAAAGCGCAAAGAAGGATAGAAGAGAATTCAAAGTGCTTTCAGTTGATGAAGATTTCATCAATACTTATGACTTGAAGCTATTGACAGGGCGGAATTTTTCTGAACAGAATTCATCGGATTTTGGTACCGCCGCCATCATCAATGAAACGGCGTTGCGAGTTCTAGGAATAGATGACCCGGAGAAGGCTCTTGGTGAGGAGATTCATGATGACAGCGGAGTCAAAAGAATCATAGGAGTGGTACGGGACTTTCAGCAGGAATCTCTTAAGAAAAGTAATACACCAATCGTATTCCTTTTTATACCCTGGCATAACGAGTATCTCACCGTTTCATTGAATTCGACACACATTCGGGCAGACGTTAATTTGGTAACCGAGGTTTATAAAAATGCATTTCCTGATAATGCAGTGGAATATTTCTTTTTGGATGATTTCTTTAACCAGCAATACAGGTCAGAAGAGGAATTCTGGAATATTTTCAAAATCTTCTCTGGTTTGGCCATCTTCATCGCCTGTATAGGGCTTTACGGACTTTCATCATTTTTCATCTCTAAACGGACAAAGGAAATTGGCATCAGGAAGGTCCTGGGCGGTTCAATTAATTCGATCGCATTACTGTTGTCTGTCGATTTCCTGAAGCTTGTAATTCTTGGTTTTTTCCTTGCGATCCCGATAGCCATATTGGCCACTGATAAATGGCTGGAAGGTTTCGCACAACACATATCGGTGCCCATTTGGATTTACTTTTTATCCGGCGGTGTGGCACTTGGTGTTGCATTGATAACAGTAAGTTTTCAAACTATAAAAGCTGCCAGTTCCAATCCAGTTGCCAATTTGAAGGATGAGTAGAACCGCGAAACATGACTCAATAGTTGTCAGAAGGACAGTAAGAAAAGTTGCGATTACAGTTAATGCTTCAGTTTATGTCAAATAAAGTAGATTTCATCAATGTTACAGAAACAGGTTTGGAATCGTCTCCTGTTTCCAGGGCACTAGCCGGATTGCGTGCCAATGAAGCCCGGTATTTCAAGAATAAGTACAATCAGGATTTTGTCGTTGTATCTGCGTCAAAAAGTAAAGACGTGGTGAATTGGGTAAGCAAAATCCTGAAAGAGGAGCGAAACATTGTGATTGACTCCAAGCCATTGGAAACAGCAAGCCTGCTGGTAGATGGAATAAAATGGATATATGTCTTCTATGAAAGCGGACTTTCAATTAATGTCCTGTATACCCTTGATGACCCAAAGAAACGAGCGGTAGGTTTCAAGCTTTCGGATGGTATGGAAATTCCAGGCGAATTGGAAAAGTTCAAGTTTGCAAGACAGAAGTCAAAACTTGCCGGAACAATAAGAGGCTCATATTTTGTCATTAAGGGACAATACTGATGGCTTCCAGACAGGGCTGATCATCAAGGCCCGTAGCCATTGCCCATCATTGTCACTAACTTGCCGCGAATGGCAAAGAATTCAGGTTTTAGTGATCTTATTATAAAGGAAGATCAGGATTACATCCTGATCAATAAACCCCCTTTCATTTCCACGCTCGACGACCGTAACGATCCGGCCAATATTCTGGCAATGGCAAGGGAGTATGAGCCGGAGGCACAGGTTTGTCACCGGCTGGATAAGGAGACTTCGGGAATCCTCGTTATTGCCCGCAATGCCGAGGCGTACCGCCATCTGAGCATGCAATTCGAACACCGGGAAGTCAAAAAGATCTACCATGCCGTGTCGGACGGCGTTCACCACTATATTAATGAGGAAGTCACAGCCCCAATCCTGAAACTCAGCGATGGCACGGTCAGGATATCCGGGAAGGGGAAGGAGGCGACTACTTTCTTTACCACCATGGAGGTATTTGCCCGGCATACCCTTTTTGAGTGCCGCCCGCTCACGGGGAGAATGCACCAGATCCGTATCCACCTTACCTGCCTGCAGGCGCCCATTACCGGCGACACTTTATATGGAGGGAAGCCATTTTTTGTCTCATCTGTGAAGCGCGACTTCAGGGTGAAAAAAGGTACCGAAGAACAACCCCTGATCAAGAGGCTGGCACTGCACGCTTTTTCGCTTGAATTTGAGGGTCTCCATGGCGGGAAGGTCAGTGTACAAGCCCCTTATCCTAAGGACTTTACCGCTTTATTGAGGCAACTTTCCTCCCATAAAGGCTGAACCCCAGCTTGCATAATCGTTTAATTGGGCCTACTTTTGTGTCCCTTTTTCAAAGGGGTAGTGTTTGTTGAGCAGTTAAACCATTAATTCAAGTGGATTCGATCAGTTACAAGACCAGGAATCTGAACAAGGCGACAGCCGAAAAGAACTGGGTTTTGGTGGATGCAGAAGGCCAGGTGTTGGGTCGTGTGGCCAGCCAGGTGGCTAAAGTCATCCGCGGAAAGCATAAGCCGGGGTACACCCCCAATGTGGATTGCGGTGATCATGTGGTGGTCATCAATGCCGAGAAGGTTAAGATGACCGGCAAGAAATGGACTGACAGGGTGATCTTCACGCACTCCGGCTATAACGGCGGTCAGCGTGAGTCAACGCCGAACATGATAAAGGCGAAGTATCCTGAGCGCCTCATCGAACATGCGGTTCGCGGCATGCTGCCCAAGAACAGCATCGGACGTCAGCTGTTCCGCAGCTTGCATGTATATGCCGGCACTGCGCATCCCCACGAAGCACAACAACCCAAACCTTTAAAATTCTAAGTTCCCCTCATGGAAGCTATAAGCACGATAGGTCGTAGAAAGACATCCATCGCCCGGGTATATGTAAAACCAGGCAAAGGCACGATTATCATCAATGACCGGGAACTCCCTGCATACTTTGCGTCTGAAATTCATCAGACTACGGTGAAGCAGGCCCTTACCATTGCGAAGGCAGAAGGCAATTACGACGTAAAAGTGAATGTAGAAGGTGGCGGCAGCAAAGGCCAGGCAGAAGCAATTCGCCTGGGCATCGCACGTGCCCTCGTTAATATCAATGCCGAGAACCGCGGACCGCTGAAGAAAGAAGGTCTGCTCACGCGCGACTCCCGTATGGTGGAACGCAAGAAGCCGGGACGCAGGAAGGCAAGAAGAAGATTCCAGTTTAGCAAACGTTAATCGTTACGATACAAAGAGTATGGCAGAAAAACTCACAACCCAGGATTTGATGGAAGCCGGCGTTCACTTCGGGCACCTGACCCGGAAGTGGAACCCACGGATGGCAGAGTACATCTTCATGGAGAACAACGGCATCCACATCATCGATTTGAACAAGACGATCAAGTGCCTGGAAGAAGCGACGTTTGCCATTAAGAACATCGTCCGCTCGGGCCGCAAAATCATGTTTGTGGCTACGAAGAAGCAGGCAAAAGACATCATTGTAGAAGAGGCTACCCGCCTCAATATGCCTTA
>JAFEAM010000023.1 GCA_018266395.1 Bacteroidota bacterium
AGAAACCACTTCACCGGTATCTTCGTCCACGAAATCTTCCGTCCAGGTTTTCAGCACCCGTGCGGCCAGTTTCCGGTCAACGACTTTCTTGAGCGTATTTTTGTTGGCTTCCACTTCTTCGGAAAGTCCAAAGAGGTCGAGAATATCCTTGTCGGTTCCATAACCGATTGCGCGGAGCAACGTGGTCACCGGGAATTTCTTCTTGCGGTCGATGTATGCATACATCACCGAGTTCACGTCCGTCGCAAACTCGATCCAGCTTCCTTTGAAAGGAATGATCCTGGCCGAGTACAGCTTGGTGCCGTTGGTGTGCTTGCTCATGGCAAAGAACACGCCGGGCGACCTGTGGAGCTGGGATACGATGACACGTTCAGCGCCATTGATCACGAACGAACCCTTTTCCGTCATGTACGGAATGTTGCCTAGGAACACTTCCTGTTCGATCGTTTCAAAGTCCTCGTTATCCTCATCGTTGCAGGTGAGGCGGAGTTTGGCTTTGAGCGGAACGGAGAACGTCAGGCCCCGGTCAATGCATTCGTCTACCGAATACTTGGGTGGGTCGATCGTGTAATCCACGAACTCCAACACAAAGTTTTCCCTTGAGTCGGAGATGGGGAAGTTTTCTGCAAACACCTTGAAGAGGCCTTCGTTCTGCCTTTTTTCAGCAGGTGTTTCGATTTGTAAAAAGTCCTTGAAGGATTGAAGCTGAAGATCGAGGAAATCGGGGTAGTCGATTATTCGCTCGATATTAGAGAAGTCAATCCTGCTGTTGATGATCTTCTTTGCCAAGGTGCGTAGTATTTATAATTCCAGTAAATCCGGACTAGAACAAAAGGGGTACAAATAGGATGAACCCCACCCCTCTGTAATTCCATTTTTGAGTGGAATTACAAAGGATTGGGGTATATGTCTTCCTCAGACGGTACCCTGCGCCTTCAAGAAGATTACTTCAACTCTACTTCGGCACCAGCCTCAACGAGTTGCTTCTTGAGATTTTCAGCTTCGTCTTTCGGTAAGCCTTCCTTGATAGTCTTGGGAGCGCCGTCGACCATGTCTTTGGCTTCTTTCAGGCCGAGACCCGTGAGTTCTTTCACGAGTTTCACGATCTGAAGCTTATTGGCTCCGGGAGATTTCAGAACGACGTCAAAGTTTGTTTTTTCAGCGGCAGCTGCGCCACCACCGGCAGCGCCGCCAGCGGCAGGACCGGCAACTGCTACTGCAGCAGCAGCGGGTTCGATGCCGTAGGTTTCTTTCAGGTAAGAAGCCAGTTCATTTACTTCCTTAACGGAAAGTTCCACCAGTTGATCGCCGATTGCTTTAATGTCAGCCATTTTTGTAAGTGTTTAAGTTCAGTTCAACAATTATTTTGCTCTTTTCTCCAGTGTGCTAACCAGGCCGCCGATGGTGTGCTTGCCGCTCAACAGGGCAGACAACACGTTCTTGGCAGGTGATTGCAGCAGGGAGATAACTTCCCCAATGAGCTCGTTCTTCGACTTGAGGTCGCTGAGCACATTGAGATTTTCTTCTCCTATAAACAAGTCGGTCTCGATAGCAGCTGCTTTGAAAGCAGGTTTGCCCTCGTTCTTCTTGCGGTATTCCTTAATGGCTCTTGCAGGTGCATTTCCCGATTCTTTCGAGAAGATTACGCCGGAGAAGCCATGGAGTACCTTGTAAATAGGATCGTAGTTACCGCCTTTCTTTTCCAGTGCCTTTTTGATCAGCGTGTTTTTGTACACTCGGTACTCAACACCCTGATGAAAGCAGATCCTGCGGAAAGCATTGATCTGCGACACCGAAAATCCGGAAGCGTCGGTAATGTAGAAGTGACTATGCTGTGCAAATTTCTCTGCCAGCTCGTCAATGATTTGTCCTTTTTCTTCGCGGGTCATCGTTCCATTTAATTTTAGAGTCCCACAATCGTACTCCTGTCAACCATAACGCCGGGGCTCATCGTACTCGAAAGGCTGATGCTTTGGATATAAGTTCCTTTCGAAGAGGCCGGCTTTAACTTCGCTACCATGTGGATCAGTTCAGCGGCATTGTCTTTAATCTTATCCGCGCTGAAGGAAGCCTTACCAATGGAGGCGTGTATGATTCCTTGTTTGTCAATTTTGAAGTCCACTTTACCCGCTTTCACTTCTTTCACAGCTTTGCCTACTTCGAGGGTAACAGTTCCGGACTTCGGGTTAGGCATCAGGCCACGAGGACCGAGCACCTTACCGAGTTTACCAACTTTGGCCATGACCGTGGGCGTACAGATGATCACATCCACATCGGTCCAGCCGCCTTCAATTTTGGTCACGAATTCATCGAGACCCACGTGCTCTGCGCCAGCGTCCTTTGCTTCCTGAACTTTGTCAGGCGTGCAAAGCACCAGCACGCGTACAACCTTGCCCAGCCCATGAGGTAGGGTAACCACGCCGCGCACCATCTGGTCAGATTTCTTGGGATCTACGCCGAGGCGGATATCCACGTCAACAGAAGCATCAAATTTGGTGAAAGTGATTTCCTTCACCAGTTTGGCCGCATCGTCGAGGGAGTATTCCTTCTCCGCATTGTACTTGGCCATAACGGCCTTTCTGTTCTTGCTAATCCGTGCCATGATCAATTATTGTTTTTCCCAGGGAGCAGGGCCACTTACGGTAACACCCATGCTCCGGGCAGTTCCTGCAATCATTTTCATTGCCGACTCCACCTTGAAGGCGTTAAGGTCGGGCATCTTGGTTTCTGCAATCTTCTTCACCTGAGCCCAGGTGATGGAACCAACCTTCTGACGGTTGGGCTCTTTGGAGCCTTTCGGAATCTTGATCGCCTCCATGATGAGCACCGCAGCGGGCGGGGTCTTGATGACGAAGTCAAAAGATTTGTCGTTATAGATCGTGATCAATACCGGCAACACCTGGCCTTGCTTGTCCTGCGAGCGGGCGTTGAACTGCTTGCAGAAGTCCATAATATTCAGACCCTTCGAACCGAGGGCCGGACCGATGGGCGGTGCCGGGTTGGCCTGACCACCTTTTACCTGCAGCTTCAGATAACCTGTTACTTCCTTTGCCATGATTACTTTATTCTAACTTTTCAACTTGCATGTAGCTCAACTCGACCGGTGTATTCCGTCCGAATATTTTTACCATCACGTTCAGTTTCTTCTTATCCTCAAATATTTCCTCCACTGAGCCGGTAAAACCGCTGAAGGGTCCATCCATCACTTTCACGGATTCACCCTTGATGAAAGGTCTCTCCAGCTTCTCTCCTACTTCATCCACTTCGTCCACCTTGCCCAGAATCCGGTTCACTTCCGATTGACGGAGCGGAACGGGATCCTTGGTAGATCCGGTCCCATTGTTGCCCAGGAAGCCAATCACACCGGGAATATTGGTAACGGTATGGTTTGCTTCCGGATGGCTCAGATCCGCTGAAATGAGCACATAGCCGGGGAAGAAGTTCTTTTCGCGCATCTTCTTCTTGCCATTGCGCATTTCATATACCTTTTCAGAAGGGATCAGCACCTGCGGGATGGATTCCGTGAGCTTGGAGCGCTCAATTTCAGTTTCCAGGTAAGATTTTACTTTCTTCTCCTGGCCACTGATCACGCGCAGTACATACCACTTTAATTCGCCCATCGCCTTCCTGAATTAGAATTCCCTGTAAAACCAAGCCAGGGCGTTCTTAAAGCCCAAATCAATTACCCCTATTACAAGGGCGAAAATCAGGGATGCCACCAGTACCAGGATAGCACTAGCCTGTAGCTCACTAAACTTAGGCCAGGAGACCTTGTTGCGAACCTCATCGATTGAATCCAGCAGGTAGGCTTTTACTTTTTCCATGGTTGATACCCTTACAAAAGCTGTTTTTTCGGTTTTCTGAGGGATAACCGGCATTTCCGGCGACCCCTTCCTTTTTCTTGCACGGGTGGAGAGACTCGAACTCCCAGCCAACGGTTTTGGAGACCGCTACTCTACCAATTGAGCTACACCCGTTTGGCTACTAAATTCTTGACCGAGAGTCCTTTTAAATCCTCCCGTCCCGACTGCTCGCGCGTCGGGAAATTCAAAAGGACTGCAAAGGTAGAACAAATGGGTACAAAACAAAAACGTTTCCCGGAAAAATCCGGGAAACGTTCCTATTTGATTGTCAGTGGGTTAACCCCACCAACGAGAACCTGCTATTAGTCCAGAATTTCAGTCACCTGGCCTGATCCAACGGTCCTTCCGCCTTCACGGATAGCGAACCGGAGACCCTTTTCCATGGCGATCTTATTGATCAGTTCCACGTCGATGGAGACGTTGTCGCCAGGCATAACCATTTCAACGCCCTGGGGCAGTTTGATTTCGCCGGTAACGTCTGTCGTACGGAAATAGAACTGAGGACGATACTTATTGAAGAACGGGGTGTGACGGCCACCTTCTTCCTTGCTGAGAACGTAAACCTCGGCCTTGAACTTGGCGTGAGGGGTAACGGTTCCGGGCTTGCAGATAACCATACCACGGCAGATATCGGTTTTTTCGATACCACGGAGGAGGAGACCTACGTTGTCGCCAGCTTCACCCCTGTCAAGGATCTTACGGAACATTTCAACACCAGTGATGGTGGAAGTGAGGTTTTCGGCACCCATTCCAAGGATCTGAACCGGGTCACCGGTTTTGATCACACCGCGCTCAATACGGCCGGTAGCAACGGTACCACGACCAGTGATGGAGAACACGTCTTCAACAGGCATGAGGAAGTCCTTGTCAATTGCGCGAACTGGGAGCGGGATGTAATCATCCACAGCCTTCATCAGTTCTTCAACCTTCTCAACCCACTTGGCATCGCCATTGAGGGCACCGAGGGCAGAACCACGGATGACAGGAATTTTGTCACCAGGGAAACTGTAAGAAGAGAGGAGTTCGCGAACTTCCATTTCCACGAGGTCGAGGAGTTCAGGGTCGTCCACGAGGTCAACCTTGTTCATGAACACCACGAGTGCAGGCACGCCTACCTGACGGGCAAGAAGGATGTGCTCGCGGGTTTGAGGCATCGGTCCGTCAGTAGCAGCTACTACGAGAATAGCGCCGTCCATCTGGGCAGCACCGGTAACCATGTTCTTCACATAGTCAGCGTGACCAGGGCAGTCAACGTGCGCATAGTGACGCTTCTCAGTCTGATACTCAACGTGTGAGGTGTTGATGGTGATACCACGCTCTTTTTCTTCAGGAGCGTTGTCGATAGAGGAGAAATCCCTCTCGGCGGCCAGACCTTTCTTTGCAAGCACCTTCGTGATTGCTGCAGTCAGGGTGGTCTTTCCGTGGTCAACGTGGCCAATGGTGCCGACGTTAACGTGCGGTTTCGAACGGTCAAATGTTTCTTTTGCCATATTTGAAAATCCCAGTTAAGTGTTTAAAGTGTATGAATTGATTAATTAAATAAGTTCAATCTAAAGCCTCCCCGGCCGGGAAGCATACACCCTAAACATGTTAAGCCTGTCGAATAAGGGTTATTCGTCTGCACTGTTTTTAAAGATTCCATTATGATGGTCGCTACCCATCGGAACTCCTTAAAATCAGCCTAGTCATTTCAACTTCGGTTCCAGACCGTTTGTCTGAAGCCGTTCCGGAACCCGGAATGTACAAGTTCAATCCTTCTGAGCCGTTGAACAGGATTGAACTGTCGACCTCTTCCTTACCAAGGAAGTGCTCTACCACTGAGCTACAACGGCGGCTCATTTGGCGATTGGGTGATTTGGTGATTTTGGTGATTTCAAAGAATCGCCAAATCATCAGGTCAACAAATCATCAAATGGACTGAGCGGGAAACGAGGCTCGAACTCGCGACCTATAGCTTGGAAGGCTATCGCTCTACCAACTGAGCTACTCCCGCAGATCATTTGGTGATAGGGTGATTGGCTGATCTCTGTAAATCTCCAAATCACAATATCACCAAATGTCCTGTGGGGGGAACAGGATTCGAACCTGTGAAGACATAAGTCAACAGATTTACAGTCTGTCCTCGTTGGCCGCTTGAGTATCCCCCCGATTATCTGATGGTGGTCACACATGATACTTTGCAGCTAAGAACGGGTGTGAACCTTTCCAAATGAATTGAGAACGACCGTTTTCTGCTGCCCTTTCAATGCGCCAAAAAAGCCATTTTTCTGAAAACGGGACTGCAAAATTAAAGGCTTTTTCGGTTTAGGCAAGGAATCACCCTTCGATTTGGCTGGGTGCCCAGTTCAGCTTGACTGAGGTTACATTAATACTATCTCCTTTACCACGCCTTCGCCAAACTCCTTGTTGAGCATTTCAAGAATCTTGGATTTATGATAACTCAGATCCTGTTTCATGGAAGGTGATACGAGTTCGATGAACAGGACCTTGTTACGGACAAACACTTTCCTGGTTCTCCTGGCGATGGCTTTCCCGACCAGCCTTTCCCAGGAAGCCACCACATTGGCTTCGTCAAAGCGGGGCTTCAGGTGCTGGGTTTTAAGCAATTCCTCAATTGCCTGACTGATGTGTAATGGACCTGGCAGCTGTGATTTGGCCATAGGCAAAGGTAGGATTTCAGGGGAAACCGAGGGACCGACCCACCTGATAATGCTATTTCTTCCTCCTTTCGAAAATAAAGTCTCCTCCCTCATCGCCAGCGCCCTGGATCACGCCATAGACAGGATTGGCAGCTGAATTGTTCATGACCGGCTCATAGATCCTTGTAAATAATGTCATGGCCGGCAGATAGTCATCTTCATTTTCCCTGAGCTTTTTTATCAGCTGCTGAAGAAATATACTCTTGTCCGGAACCGCGCTGAGGTTGCCGCTAGTCATGGCCTTGCGACTGGGTTCGCGATATAGTTCATTGATCTGCACGAAACGCTCAGCCGATATGGCCCGGCTTTTAAAGATGCTTCCGCCAAAACAAGCATCCGTGATCAGTAAGGTATGTTTGGATTTGATCGAAGCGAACGAAAGATTGTCCTTGATATCGCTGTTCGAAATCCAGTTGCTACGGCTGTCTGGCCTTGCGTCTGAAGGCAACCAATAACCCAATTCCCTGCTTTTGTCCCAATAGCCGTGACCTGCGTAGAAGACAAGAAGATTGTCACTTTCACCAGTAGCATGCGCGAGATTGTCCAGGGCATCGATAATCTGTTGACGTGTCGGGTCTTTCAGCAAGATCACATCTGAAGGGTCAAAAGAATAGAATTGGGTGATGGTATTATAAACTTCCTGCGCATCCTGGGCTGGGCGATCCAGCGACTGAAAATTGGGCCCTTCATATTGATAGTGTGAAACACCCATAATGAGTGCCCGGTATTTGCGATTAATCTTTTCAGGTTCTTCACCTACTGTCGAAAAGTCAACCGTCAGCTTGTTTGTTTTTTCTTTCAGAATCTGGCCAATCAGACTGAAAGGCAGCATCACCAGCAAAAGCATCATGTATCTCACCATAACTATCGTTTAAGCACTTTCTTCATGATTGTCTGATTACCAGCCGTAAGCTTAATGAGATATAAGCCAGCGGGAATTCCGTCTGGTTTCCACAGCCATCTTCCATGGCCCGGCTCGGCAATTGATACCGAGCTGATTCTCTCACCATCTACTCCATAGATGGTAAGTTCGGCCGGATGGAGTGCAACCTCCTGAGGCAATGAAAATTCCATATAGATGTCGTTCTCAAATGGGTTAGGAAAGGGATCCAGCAACAGGGCTGCGGAAGGAACCAGCTCACTTCTTACATAATTTTCATTTCCGAGAATGATTCTAAACTCGCCTGAAACCCGCTGATCGAAAGTGTAAGTTTCCGTAGTGGTCAAGTCGATTGCTTTTTGTCGCTTTACATCAAGCAGAACCATCAACCGGCCGTTTAACTTCGGTTTGATCCAGCTGATGCTTGTGATCGGACTTGTTAGGTTTGATTCTACGGCAAATCGCCAAGTATAATTGTCCGACACCGGAACCACATCCTTTGTGAAGATCATGCCCATGTATTTTTTGGGCATCACCATCTCAAGATATTCGATGAATCTTGGTGCAATGAAATCATCGTGGAAATCAAAACCTTCATTCGCCTCGGGATGCATTCCTATCCCTCCAATGTGATATTCAGTATCGGCGTTTCTAAGCCTGAAGTTCATTTCCCATGATGGAAGGTCCGGGAACACTGAAGGAGCAGGATCAGCAGCAATCATCTGTCTGCCCTGAATGGAGCTGTTCCTGGCAACGGGTATAGCAATGCTTGAAGCGCTTGTACCCAGGTATTTGACAAAGCCCCCTTCCATTACCTTGAGGACATCAACATTGTCGATAGATCCCCGGTACATGCTGATCTTGCTGCTGTTCCCCCCGAGGTTGGCAGTTTCCGTCGGGTTGGCAGCAATCACATCCGCCCAGGAAATGTTGAAATTGTATGGATTGCCGATCTGGTTCCAACCAGGATTGAGGTGCAGCAGAAATACTCCATTCACCGTATTCCCAGCAGGAGTCGTTAATGAGGTCTTGGTTGAAGTTATGAACCAGTAGCCATCGCCAGGCACCAGGTCAGAAGTTCCGGTGAGCTCTGTGGTTGACGAGCCGTTGTATTTGAACATTCTCCAAACAGTCGGATCGTAATTACCGAGTGCCGACGAAAACACATTGTTGGCCGTTTTGGAATCCAGGTTCAGGGGTATCCCGATTATCCGGTAGTTGGAGACTTCTGTACCCGCCACTGAGGAAGGATATGACGAAATGGGCAGGCCGGAGGAATATCTAACCACCACTTGAATGGGCTGGGCTGAAGATGTTGTGGTCCCTACACCGTTCATGGCCACGAACCTGTATTCGACACCCAGTTCAGATATAGAACTTGACGGAATAGTAGCGGTAAAAGTATCCTGCACAGTGCTGCTCATGTTTGCCGTCGTGTAGTCGTTGGGGGAAGCCCCGGCAACAGGACGGTATTGCAATTGGACAGACTTCACACCGGTTTCCGGGTCAGCGAATGTGGCTGTTACAACGAGTGACTGGCCCGATACAACAACTGAAGACGTGGCGTTGTTTGAGAGCGCAGGACCTGTATTATCCTGTAGCACTGTGAAGTCTCCTGTACTGGTTGCGGTATTTGTTCCCACCTTGACAGAAATGGGGCCAGTTGTAGCCGTGGCAGGTACCACCGCAACAATCGATTAGTTATAGAGGTACTAGCCGTGCCAGCCACACCATTAAATGAAACGGTGTTGTTTATTGGATCAGGGTTGAAATTAGTTCCCGTAATGGTCACCTGACTGAGTGGGTAACCAGATTGAGGATTAAATCCCGTAATTGTTGGAGGGGGCACAACCGTCAATAGGTTGCGTATTACTGAAATACTGGATCCTCCAAATGTGGAGATAGCCAGATCAGCAATGCCATCGCCGTCGAGGTCACTAATACTACATCCTGTTGGCTGACTCGCAGTATTGAACACGACGTTGCTTGCAAAAGTCAGAGAGCCTGGTATGGAAGTATTCTTTGCAGCCACCCCGCCACCTGCCAAATCCGGCAACCCGTCTGCGTCAATATCCCCCAGGACAATCTGTCCGCCACCCATAGACCCTGTGTCATTCTTGACAAATAAGATCGAGCCTGATCCCGTGCTTGAATTTTTGAAAATAGATACTGTTCCCACGCCGTTTGAGGTAACAAGGTCTATTTTTCCATCCCCATCAATATCCCCTCCCGTAATCCCTTTTGGATTATACCCCGAGGCAAATTCAACTTTCGCATCAAAAGATGATGCACTAAAGCCTCCCGGAACTGAATTATTCCTCAGAATAGAAATGGTACTGCTCAGATCATTGCTCGTACCCACATCAGGCTTGCCATCACCGTCAAAATCTCCCACATACAATCCGGTCGACAATCCAATTGTTACTGTGTAATCGACCTTAGGGTCAAAAGAGGAAGCAGATATTGTACCTATGGTGCTTATGTTTCGGAAAACAGACAAAGTGCTGCCTGATCCTGTGCCATTCACAACGATGATGTCGGGCTTTCCATCCTTGTCCAAATCCCTTATAGCGACCCCTCTTGGGGTTAATGAAGTCAGATCCACTTTTGGTGCCAGTGAAGAACTGTTGATTACTCCGGAGGTACTTGTGTTGAGATAGACTGAAATAGTACCTGACAGGCTACCTACTACCACGTCAAGTTTGCCGTCACCGTCAAGGTCTCCGGTTGCAATAGAATTCGGCTGGCTGGCCGAGGCAAATTCAACCACCGCCGCAAAAGAACCTGTATTGATGACGCCAGAGGTAGCTGTGTTTCGAAAGACGGACAATTTGGACGATGAATTGTTTGCCGTGAGAATGTCGGTACGTCCGTCTCCGTCAATATCCGCAAGGGCCACGGCATTCAGATTTCCGGCTGCGAAGTCAACATTCGCGGCAAAAGCCGTGGCATTTAAGGCCGCCAGATTGGTGACTGTTACCAGGAAGGGTTGACTCGCATAGGCAGTCAATCCGTTGACCGTTACAGAAATAGGTTCGTAGGTGCTACCACTTGGAACCGTCACTTGCAGTTGACTTGATGTCGCGCTATTAACGATAGCTCTGGTGGCTCCGAAGTGGACTACATTATTTGAAACGTTTGGATCAAAATAGCTGCCAGAAATGGTTACGGAAGTACCCACTGATCCGCTGGCTGGGCTAAATGAGGAAATGGCAGGTACAAAATCCAGGAAGGATCTCAGCCAGACACTTCCCGGATATGACCCTGCAAAAACGCCGGAACTGGTACAGGACAGCGCATGAACGTAAGGCGCCGACAATCCAGCATTTATCGCAGTCCATGAACCTCCGGCTGCATTTGCCATAAATATACCGAGATCAGTACCTGCGAAAATCTTGTTGTCACTCACTGAAAGAACAGGGACATAGGTGCTCGTCAGTCCGGTGTTCATGGCGGTCCAGCTGCTTCCGTTATTGGTGGAGAGAAACACACCGCCCATTGTACCGGCAAAAGTGCTACTGCCGCTCACGGCAAGAGAATTCACAGTTGTGCTGGTCAGGCCTGTATTGACAGGTGTCCAGCTTCCACCATTATTAGTAGACAAGAAGACTCCACCGCCGTTTGTACCCGCAAAAATATTACTGCCATTCACCGCAAGTGCATTTACAAATAAGCCACCGGACAAACCGCTGTTTACCTGACTCCAACTGGAACCATTATTAGAAGACAGAAACACACCTCCACCGTCAGTGCCTGCAAAAATGTTACTGCCAGTAATGGCGAGTGCATTTACAGATGTGTTGGACAGTCCCGAATTGACGGCGGTCCAGTTGCTGCCACCATTAGTGGATAGAAAAACCCCTCCACCAAAGGTGCCTGCAAAGAGATTGCTTCCGTTAAATGCAATGGCTCTTATCTTGAGGGTAGTCAAACCCGAGTTGACAGGGGTCCAAGCAGAACCATTATTGGTTGAAAGATAAATTCCCTGCGTAGCCGTACCCGCATAGATGCTGGTTCCATTAATTGCCAGCGTATAAATGTAAGTACCGGTAATGCCAGCGTTCGCTTCAGTCCAGCTTGCTCCATTGTTTACAGTGTGAAAAACGCCTCCCATCGTACCAGCATAAGTATTGCTGCCATCGATGGTCAATGAAAAGACAATAGTGTTTGTGAGTCCGTTATTGACGGTGCCCCAGGAGCTTCCACTGTTGGAAGAATAAACCACTCCGCCATTTGTTCCGGCGAAGACATTGCTGCTGCTTGCGGCCATTGAGTACACCGATCCACCATTATATACTTGTGACCAGTTTGCACCATTATTTGAAGAAGAGAAAACTCCACTTGAAGTCCCTGCAAAAATCAGCGAGCCGGTAACTGCCATTGACTGGACCGTTGTATTCGAGAGCCCGGTATTTGCAGGAGACCAGGAACTACCTCCATTCACAGAAATAAAAACACCAGCATTCGTGCCAGCAAAAAGGCTGGTGCCATTGACCACAAGTGCACTGATAGACGTGGTAGTCAAGCCTGTGTTCACAGCAGTCCATGAATTGCCATTGTCAATGGATGCGTAGACGCCCTGGAAGGCGGTCCCGGCAAAAACAGTTCCGCTAAGCACAGTAAGCGCATTTACAGTACAAGAGCCAGGGAGTCCGGAATTTGACGCACTCCAGCTACTGCCATTATCGGTTGACAGGAAGACTCCCCCCTCCGTTAGTACCCGCAAAAATATTGGAGCCGTTAATGGTAAATGCTTTTGTATCACCCGTGGTCAACCCGGCAGAAGCAGGGGACCATGAACTTCCACCGTTAGTTGATAAATAAACCCCTCCTGTTGTTCCGGCAAACAACCGGCCGCTGTTGACAAACAATGCATTAACTGTTCCTCCGTAGGGACCGTTGGTCTGGGCCCATTGACTAATTGCTGAAATCGGCCACAAGGTTTGCAGTATGATTGTTATTATGATGGAGATTCTTTTCATGGCCCGTTAGTTCAATCCCATATCAGGAGGCGAGGGAAGGTTCTGATTAGTAGGCGGGTTGTTTCCTGTACTGCCGCCTCCTCCGCCTGCCAGACCAGCCACCGCAGCTACCGCCACCAATGGGATAAGTTTGATCATTGTGGGCACCTTAGGTTTGATAGCAAAAGGCGGTGATGTTGCAGATTCTTCGCCGCACGTAATCATCAATTGATATCCCGAACCGGTTTTTTGTTTTGCAGAAACGGCCCAATCATAGTTCCCATTATTGGACGTTGTGGCCAGGTGGGTGACTACACCGTCTTTAATGAGTTCTACCTTCACTTCCTTCGCTGATCCACCCCGCCATTGCACCGGCATAATCTTGCCACGTTTAGCGGAAGGTGCGGCGTTTCGAAAAGACAATGCCGATACTACTTCAGCACGAATTTCAAAAGTTAACTCGCCCTTGAATCCCTTGAGTTCTGTTTTGCCATCCCATATGACTTTTTTCCCTGGCCCTCCCATGATGCCATGTCCTACATCACCAGTCACCTTTTGCAGGGGGGAGGCAAAGTTGTCAAATGAACCATAGATGCTCACGTTGTATTTTTCCCCTGGTGCACCTTGAACGAGGTCGTAAGAGATGATGATCTTATCGCCTTGCAGAGAAGCGTTCCAATTTTCTATTTTCTGGCCGATGGTTGGAAAGGATGGCAACAAAATGAGAGCCAGGAAGAGTTTTTTCATTTGTCAGGCAGTTGCCTGAAGTTACTCCTGACTTCAATATCAGCTCAATGACCCATGTCATTGGCTTTTTCTTGTATTCTGATCTTAATCAGATGGTACTATTAACTTTCAACAGCGATCGATGGCTTAGTTATATAACCTGGATGGTGTTCTGATCACGATCCTGGATCTTTCCGTCTTCAACCTGAAAATTCTGCGACTTCACTCTAATTCGCCTTAACATTTCTGCGCTCCGTTCCGGCCGGGCATCTGTGATGAAGATCTGTCCAAAGCTGCCTGCAGAAATGAGATCCATCAGGCGATGGATCCGGTCATCGTCCAACTTGTCAAAAATGTCATCGAGGAGAAGAAGTGGTTTGAATCGGTTCCTTTCCTCAAGCAGTCTGAACTCAGCCAGCTTGAGTGCGATGAGGAAAGACTTCTGCTGGCCCTGGCTTCCCCATTCCTTCAGGGACTGATTCATTAGTTGGAAGTTGAAATCATCACGATGAATCCCAACTGAGGTACGTCCCAGAATCCGGTCGCGTTCAAACCGGCTGGAGAGTTCCGATCCAAAATCGAGTGTTGCCAGATCAGAAGTGTACAAAATTCCAACCTGCTCATCGCGACCTTCAACAAGAAAGCTGTATTGTGCCGTCAATACCGGTATGATGCGTCTCACCAGCTTTACGCGCGCACTGAAGATGTATGTGCCTGCACTTATGAGTTGAGTGTTGTACGTGTGCAGCAAGTCGTGATCTATTGAGGGGCGTTCCTGTGACATCTTCAACAGGCCATTGCGCTGTCGTAAGACCAACTGGTACAGAATCAGTTGCCGCAGGTATTCCTGGTCTGTCTGGGAAATTAAAGTGTCCACATATCTGCGGCGCAGTTCCGGGCCATCCCAAATAAGTTCAATGTCGTTCGGAGCCACCAGAACGAGAGGGTATTTGCCAATGTGATCTGAAAATTTCGAATAGATCTTGCCGTCCTCGGACACAAGCTTTTTCTCCCCTGACGAAAATGTGCAGACCACTTCATGTGGCTTGTCCTCTTTTCTAAACCTTCCTTCAATCACAAACTGCGCTTTGCCGTTACGTATACAAGATACATCAGACCCTCCCCTGGGCCCCCGGGTAAAGCAGAGATAATAGATCGCCTCCAGGAGGTTGGTCTTGCCACTTCCGTTCTTACCCAACAGGCAATGGATTGATCCCTGGAACCTCAGCATTGCCGATTCATAATTCTTGAAATCCACTAATCTGAGGCTCTCTAAACGCATGAAGGGTTTCGGGGAAGGTTTGAGTTGGGAATTATTAGAATGGGGACTATTTTCGCAGTCCCGTTCAAAAGTAATGGTTATGTCGACGAGTGCCCAAGCCAAAACAAAAACCAGCAAAGACAAGATGGAATTCTCAAAAGAGTTGTACCTGCGGTGGTTCGAAATGATGTATCTGATGAGGAAATTTGAAGATCGCGCCGGGCAACTCTACGGCATGCAAAAGATACGGGGATTCTGTCACCTGTATATAGGTCAGGAAGCCTGTGCGGCAGGGGCCATAACTGCGCTTACCACCGAAGACAAATGGATTACAGCCTACCGAGACCATGCACATCCGCTGGGGCTGGGTACAGACCCCAAACAAGTGATGGCCGAGCTATTTGGAAAGGAGACAGGCATTTCCAAAGGGAAAGGCGGATCGATGCACATTTTTGACCGGTCAAAGCATTTCTTTGGTGGACACGGAATTGTGGGTGGTCAGGTCCCGCTTGGCGCAGGAATCGCATTTGCCGAGAAGTACAACAAAACCAGGAACGTCTGCATTTGCTACATGGGAGACGGGGCCACACGCCAGGGCGCTTTCCATGAAACCCTGAATCTGGCCATGCTTTGGAAACTTCCGGTCATTTTTGTTATTGAAAACAACGGTTACGCAATGGGTACTTCAGTCAAGCGTACTTCCAATGTAACCGAACTCTATACTTTGGGCGAGGCCTATGATATTCCTTCAGAACCAGTGGATGCCATGAGTGTGGAGGCCGTCCACATTGCAACGGCCCGTGCAGCAGAGCGCGCCCGCAATGGTGAAGGTCCATCCTTGCTGGAATTCAGAACTTACCGGTATAAGGGCCATTCCATGTCAGACCCCCAGAAATACCGTACAAAAGAAGAAGTAGAAGAATACAAACAACGCGACCCGATTGAGGTGGTCCGTCGTGCTATTCTCGACAAAAAGATGGCTACTGAAGATGAGCTAACGGCCATCGAGCATAAAGTGCACACCCAGGTGGACGAAAGTGTAAAGTTCGCCGAGGAGTCCAATTTCCCGGATCCTGCAGAAGCACTGACGGACATCTACAAGGACGAGGGCTATCCTTTCATTAACGATTAGGCACATTATTTCACCGGGTTTCAATTGGGTCAATGACCTGTCCAACGGGTTTTTTGTCAAATCACCCTGAATTCATAGTTTTGCAGCCCCGATTAAACGGGTATTTCATTCATTATCATGGCAAAGACGGAAGAAAAGAAGGATATACTTGAAAATGCAGAGGTTCTCGCCGAAAAGGTTGAGGGGGCTGAGCATTGGATAGAAAGGAATCCCAAGATTGTATTTGGCGTTTTAGGCGTCATACTGTTAATCGTGGCCGGGTACTTTGGCTACCGTTACTGGATGGGCGGCCAGGAAGAGGAAGCGCAGAAAGAGATGTTTCAGGCCGTCCGCTATTTCGAGGCAGATAGTCTCAATCTTGCCATGGACGGCGATGGAAACAATCTTGGCTTCAAGCAGATTGCTGATGACTACTCAATGACCCCTGCCGGAAATCTCGCGCATTTCTACGCCGGCGCCATCTGCCTTAAGCAAGGCAAGTATCAGTTGGCGATCTTCTATCTGGATCAGTTCAAGTCCGGCGACCAGCTTATCCAGGCACGTGCTTACAGTCTGATTGGCGATGCCAACATGGAGCAAAAGAAATACGAAGATGCGGCCGCTTACTACAGCAAGGCAGCCGACTATAAGCCCAACAAATATTTCACTCCCACTTACCTCATGAAAGCTGCATTAGCTTATGAGAAGCTCAATCAGAACGACAAGGCGATCAAGGCCTACCAACGCGTGATCGATGAATATTGGGACAGCAGTGACTTTCAGAATGCAAGAAAACTGAAGGCCAGGCTGGAGCCTCACTCGTGATCGTTATTTAATATCTTTAGGGGATGGCAGATGCCATCCCTTTTTTATTTCTGAATCATGGCAGGAATTATCTCATCCGTAAAAGGAAATAGTAAGATCAGGCTCGATAACAAGCGTTTTGCCATTGTCGTTGCCGAGTGGAACGAAGAGATAACCGGCGCACTCTATGAAGGCGCCTATCAGGCCCTGCGACAGCTGGGTGTAAAAGAGAAACACATCATCCGGAAAGATGTACCGGGCAGCTATGAACTTCCGCTTGGAGCCCAGTGGATGGCAGAGCAAAAGGAAGTAGATGCCGTGATCTGCCTGGGTTGCGTCATCAAAGGCGACACTCCACACTTTGATTATATCTGTCAGGCTGTAGCCCAGGGGATCATGAAAGTGAACCTCCGTTTCGGTAAACCGGTGGCTTTTGGCGTTTTGACAACGCTCACTCGGCAGCAGGCCCTTGAGAGGGCCGGCGGCAAGCTTGGTAACAAAGGCGAGGAGGCTGCCTGGACGGTGGTAAAGATGCTGGAACAACGCTAGCCCTTCATACAAGGCGTCAAACCCTATGTCGCCATATTCAGTTAAAGGAACCATGTTCAGGTTCTTCCTTCTGGCATTGGTATGCTCTCTCGATGCCCTTGGTCAGACTGTTGAGACTGTCGGCAAAGTGGTGGATGACGGGACGGGTTACCCTTTGCCCTTCGTGAACATCGTTGTAAAACGAACCCGCCAGGGCGTCACTACTGATATCGAGGGAAGATTTCGTCTGATTAGTTCTCCCGGGGATACTGTGGAATTCCGGTATGTTGGGTTTGAGACTGGACGAATGGTATTTCACAGTTCATCCGCCAATATCATCGTGCGACTCAGGGAAAGCACTACAGAACTCCGTGAGATAGTAATACGACCAGGAGACAATCCTGCCTTACGAATAATCCGGAGGGTGATAGCAAACAAACCGTTGAATGATCCGGATCAAATTGATGGCTACATATGTCACAGTTACAATAAGCTCGTGTGCAGTCTTGCATTGACCGGCACGGCATCTGCCTTTGGAAAAGACTCTTTGAAAGTCAAGACTTTCATTGAGCGCAATAACGCATTTGTCAGCGAGAGCTACACTTTGAGAAAATACCGCAAACCTGATCAGTTGAAAGAAGTCGTCCTGGCCAATCGATTCTCAGGTATCAAGGATCCATTCTTTGCTTTTCTTGCAACAGATCTTCAGCCCTTCGGTTTTTACAAGGACTTCGTCCCCCTGATGGGGTCCCCCTATCTCAACCCCATTGGCGAAGGTGCGTTGAGCCGTTACGACTACACGCTGATGGATACTGTACTTCAAGGCCAGGACTCTTTGTTTGTCATCGCTTTTCAACCGCTTCCCGGCAAGGTGTTTGAGTCACTTGAGGGGCAGCTTCATATTTCATCAGATGGGTATGCGCTCCAGCACGTGCTGGCTCAGCCCTCTGATCATCATCAATTGATGGAGGCCAGGATTCAGCAGCAGTACAGGAAGACTGACGGTCGATGGTTTCCGGTGATGCTCAACAGCGAAATCATTTTTAATGAATATCAGGTCCGTAACATCCGACCCTATTATTACAGCAGGAGCTATGTCAGTGATATCTCTTTTTCTGTCAGCTTGTCGAGGAAGGACTTTGATTTGCTACAAGTCTCTTTTGATCCGCTCGCAAACCGGCGGCCGGATTCGACATGGAGGCGCCTACGGGTGGATTCCATTTCACAAAAAGAACAGAACACTTATCACTTCTATGACTCAGCAAGGTCGAAGACCAGGTCCCTGAATACGATGATGAAATTTGCAGAGGGCGCCATGGTGGGGAGATTCAAGGCAGGCCCCTTCTACTTACCTACCGAGTACCTCATGCGATTCAATCAATACGAAGGATTCAGACCGGGCATTGGGATTCAGACGGGAGAGACAATATCCCGGCTCTTCAGTCTCGAAGGTTATGCTGGATATGGTTTCCGTGACAAGGCAGTTAAGTATGGCGGCGGACTTATCGTGAATTTGAATCCAAGAACAAACGGTCAACTCAGTATTCGCTGGGTACAAGATGTGTTTGAGCCAGCCAATTCGGATTTCATCAGGGGACAGAATCTCAGCGGAAGCCAGGCTTTCAGACGCTTTTTGGCAGCGCGCATGGATTCCGTCACTAGAATGAATGTCGTGTATGAATGGAAGCCGTCCCGACCCTTAACCCTGAAAGTATTTGCGCAGCGTGAAGAAAGAAATCCTGCTTATCAATACAACTACCTGCCCAACGGAGATCCCACGCAGAAGGCTGTGAATTTCACTACTGCGATGATCGGCGGGCAATTGAGGCTTGCCTTTCACGAACCCTACACACAGATCGGTCAGTTCAGCATCCCCACTCAACTCCCCAACCCGCTCCTTATGATCAGCATTTCAAAAGCATTTGACGGCTGGCTGGGAGGAGCCTATGACTTTTCCAGAATTGAACTTCAATGGGATCATTTCATCCGGTGGGCCGGTGGCGGGAAGACCAGTTATGAAGTCGCATTAGGAACTGCTGACGGGAATATCCCCTACCCTTACCTGTTTAATGGTCGTGGTACACTCCATCCGCACACGGTATCCCAGGGTATCCTGATACAGAATTATTTCCAGACGATGGACTTATATGAGTTCGTTTCAGATCAATACGCCTATCTGTTTTTACAGCATAATCTCGGTCGTCTCACGGGAAATCGAAGCAAATACTTTAGACCTGAACTTTCACTGATTCAGAATTCGGGGTGGGGAAATCTCAGGCAGCCACAAGATCATATTGGAATACCCATCAATACTATGGAGAAAGGATTCTTCGAAAGCGGATTGGTACTGAACAATCTGATCCGTTTTAAATACGTGAACCTGCTTTACTTTGGTGTGGGTGCGGGCTATTTCTATCGCTATGGCGCTTATGCCCATCCGAACAATACAGACAACGGTTTATGGAAATTCTTTGTAACGATGACACTGTAGACATTTGTCCCAAAAAACGAAAACCAGCCTCATGAGCTGGTCTTCAAATATTTCATACCAAATTGCGCTACATGTTCCTGACAATCTCCTGCCCGAATTCCGAGCATTTCAGGAGTGTTGCTCCTTCCATCAGGCGATGGAAATCGTAGGTAACTTTCTTGGCTGCAATGGCCGCTTCCAGTCCCTTGTAGATGGCATCCGCCACTTCCTGCCATCCCATATACTCAAACATCATGGCGCCTGAGAGAATGACGGAACCGGGATTCACTTTATCCTGGCCCGCGTACTTGGGTGCAGTTCCATGGGTTGCCTCAAAGATTGCATGGCCTGTAACATAGTTGACGTTACCCCCTGGGGCGATACCAATGCCTCCCACTATTGCGGCAAGTGCATCGGAGATATAGTCGCCATTGAGGTTCAGGGTTGCCACCACTGAGTATTCATCCGGGCGCAACAGGATTTGTTGGAGAAAGGCATCAGCAATGGAATCTTTAATCACGATTTTATGTCCACCCTTTTCGATCACCTGCCATGGGCCGCCATCCAGATCTTTCGCTCCAAATTCGTTCTTGGCCAGTGCATAGCCCCAGTCGCGGAATCCGCCTTCTGTGAACTTCATGATGTTGCCTTTGTGCACCAACGTCACGTTTGGCTTCTTATGACTGATCGCATATTCAAGGGCGGATCGTACCAATCGTTCAGTGCCTTCCCTGGAAACAGGTTTGATGCCTATACCTGATGTTTCCGGAAACCGGATCTTCTTGTACAACTTGGGGAACGAGTCGCGGAAATTGCTAAGGAATTTCTTGTTGTCATCAGTACCTTGCTGGAACTCGATGCCGGCATAAATATCCTCAGTATTCTCCCTGAAGATGACCATATCAGTCTTGTGCGGCTCTTTTACAGGTGAAGGAACTCCCTTGAACCATCGTACCGGTCGCACGCAGGCATACAAATCAAGATCCTGCCGAAGAGCCACGTTTAAAGAACGGATGCCTCCACCAACAGGTGTTGTAAGCGGCCCTTTGATTCCCACCAGGTATTCCTTGAATGCTGCGAGTGTTTCTTCCGGCATCCAGTTCCCGGTTTTGTTAAAAGCCTTTTCGCCGGCGAGGACTTCCTTCCACTGGATCTTTCTCTTGCCTTTGTAAACCTTTTCTACTGCCTTGTCAAAAACCAATTGTGATGCGGGCCAAATATCAACGCCGGTCCCATCGCCTTCAATGAAAGGAATAACCGGCATATCGGGTACATTCAATTTTCCGTTTTGAATACTAATCTTCTGGTCACTCATTTTGTCTGATTTAAGGAATTCCTGTGAATAATAGGTTCTGTGTAAACGCTCGAAAATTAGGAAAATAACGGAAGAATGAAAGAAATTGGGAGTTCTAAAATGAACTGAAAGTCACGATTCATGAACCTTCTGCTCTTCCTGCTTTTGCTTTTTAATAACCAGGCTGATCCATCTGAAGCTGTCTGTGTTTCCGCCGAAGAAAAGAAACTTTATGATATGATTATGGACTACAGGAAAAGCCTGAAGCTGGAGCCTATCCCTTATTCGGCCAAATTGACCCTTGTGGCTCAGACGCACGTAAGGGACCTGGCTGCACACTTCGACTACGAGAATCGCGGGGACTGCAATCCGCACAGTTGGTCAGATCAGGGAAAGTGGACGCCCTGCTGTTACACCTCAGATCATTCTAAGGCCTCCTGCATGTGGGACAAACCGAAGGAAATTTCCGGTTACGAAGGTGCAGGTTATGAAATTGCCTACTTCAGTTCGGGGGGAGCTTCAGCCGCCGAGGGTCTTGACGGATGGAAGAAAAGCCCCGGCCACAATCCTCTTCTTATTAATTCCGGTACCTGGCAGAAACTTCACTGGCAGGCCATAGGCATCGGAATTTACGAGCAATATGCTGTGGTGTGGTTTGGCGAACCGGCAGACAAGTCAAAACTGAAAGTCTGCCATTAATTGTCAATACTTCTCAGAGTCGTCCGGGAATTTTCTTGACTTGACATCCGAAACATAGTGCCGGACGGCGTCGTTGATTGTCTTATTCAGATCTGCATATTGTCGCAGAAACCGTGGTTTGAATTCCTGGGTAATACCCAGCATGTCCTGCATGACCAACACCTGGCCATCGACTTCAGGTCCTGCTCCTATGCCAATGACCGGAATCCTTAGCTTTCGAGCCACTCTTCCTGCCAACTCGGATGGGATTTTTTCCAGCACAAGACCGAAACATCCGCATTCCTCCAAGAGTTGTGCATCCTCAAGCAAACGATTGGCCTCGTCTGTCTCTTTCGCGCGGACGGCATAAGTCCCAAACTTGTAAATGGACTGCGGCATGAGCCCCAGATGTCCCATCACAGGCACGCCGGCGCTCAGAATCCTCAGGACAGATTCCTTTACTTCGCTGCCTCCTTCCAGTTTGACGGCATGTGCGCCAGACTCCTTCATGATCCGGATGGAGGATCTCAAGGCTTCACCTGAACTTCCCTGATAGTAGCCGAAGGGGATGTCCACCACGATCAATGCGCGTTTAACGGCTCTGACTACCGAGGTGGCATGATAGATCATCTGATCCAGTGTGATGGGCAAGGTGGTTTCATTGCCCGCCATGACATTGGATGCCGAATCTCCGACAAGAACCACATCTATACCTGCCCTGTCTATTAATTTAGCCATGCTATAATCGTAAGCAGTAAGCATAGCAATCTTTTCACCACGATTCTTCATTTCCTGAAGTTGGTGCGTCGTGATGCGTCGTATTTCAGGTTTTACACTGGACATGTTGTTGGCCGTTCTAATCCCATCTTAGTGCAAATACACCGCCGGTTTTCTGGAGAGATTCACCTCCACATGGTCCGACAAAGTTGTACTGAGAGCATAACCCGTATAGGTGGGTTGTACCGGGAATTGCGGATGACTTCTGTTTACGAGAACAGCCACCTCAATTCTTGACACCTGGGTATTCAATAATGGCTTCATTGCATAAGTGAGCACCCGACCCGTGTTCAGCACATCATCAATCAATACCACCACTTTCTTCCTGAGGCTTGCGGGATCGACATCGAGTGTCACTTCATCCTGCTGAGGCAGGTCCTTGTTAATGGCAACTTTGACCACCTGAATTTTGATCGGTGAGATTGTCGTCATCTCCTTCTCCAGTTCTCGCGCCAGGCTGTAGCCCTGCCCCTCAATGCCAGCAAACACGATGGAATTCTCTGCGATGTTATTCTCATAGATCTGATACGCCATCCTTCTGATCTTTTGCCGGATCTGGGACTCGCTCAATACCAGACTCTTCTTATCCTCCGCCATTTTCAAATTTTAAAGTCTAGAAATTCCTATCAGAGCTCAGGGATCGGGATCATCTTTGTGTCCTTCAGCGTGGACAAGATGACCATGGACTGCATGTTGTCCACCACTTCGATATTGGTGACTTTGTCCAGCATCAACTGCTGGTAAGACGGGATATCTGCAGCAACGATCTTCAGTATGAAGTCTGCCTGCCCGGTGACATGATGACACTCCACTATCTCTTTTATCTGAGAAATGGCCTGCATGAACTTTGCAATATTCTCCTTATTGTGTCCCTTCAGTGTAACCATCACAAACGTACTGACGCCCAATCCTACGCTCGCAGCATCCACCACAGCGTGGTAACTCCTGATTACTCCTGCCGTTTCAAGCTTTTTTACTCTTTCAAGGGTCGGTGCAGGTGAAAGTCCGATCTCCTGAGCCAGCTGCGCATTGGTAATATTTGAATTGGTCTGAAGAAGCTCCAGAATCTTACGGTCTGTTATGTCCAGCTTGATCTTCATGCTTTGAAATTTAATCTAAAGTTAACAAGAAGGGGGGAACTATAAAGACAGACACTTACTGCCGCACAAATCGCATAACCTTCCTCGACTGGGAAGTCTCAACTATTACAACATATAGACCTGATGTCAGAAAGGATAAATCATGCACGGTTTGATTCAGCCCAGCCTGGCAAGGAGTTTCCCATCGGTAAGCCCGCTTGCCCTGGTTGTCATAAACACTGATAACCGCTGTCCCGGGCCCCTCTTCTACCCAGTCGATGCGGACGGTGCCTGAAGTTGGGTTGGGGTAAGGATCGAAAAAGTAAGGCTCATGGTCAAGAGCAAGGCAGCGTTTGTTGTTATCCTGGGCGGTATCTTTTTCAAGCAGAATTTCAGCGCATATATAGTTCAGGTCAGACTGAGTGGCCGAAAATGTGAATGACAAGGTTTGGGTGGTGGACTCTCCGGGCTGAATGGCGAATTGTAAATTTTCATTTACGACGGCTTTGTTGGACAGGAACAACGCCACTTCGGCTCCGTAAAAAGGGATGTTACTGTTGTTCAAGATCGACACCTTGCATTTTAGCTTCCCGCTTACTGGGTCTGTCACCAGGCTAATATCATATAGAATAAGATCGATCACTGGGTTGAGAATAATAATAGGAACAGATTTGGTATCTGAACATCCAAGAGCATTGCTGGCTTTCAACTGCGCAGAGTAGGTACCAAGTGATGAAGAATAAGTGTAAACGTCTGAGGAGCGTGTTGAATATGATGGAATCTTGTCGAAAAACGTCCATTGGTAGCTGGTGGCGCCTGTTGACAGATTATTGAACTGCACAGTGAGCGGGGCAGAACCACGGTCAGGCGTCGCCGTAAAGGCGGCTACCGGTGTGGGGTTGACGCCAATAGTTTTTGAAGTAGTGTACTGGCAGCCTGAAGCATGGGTGGTCGTCATTTTGACGTTGTAATTGCCTGGCAGGCTGAACACATAGTTTGCGGGATTACCACCGATTGAATTGCCGGCAAAATTCCAATTCCAGCCAGTCACAACATCACCATAAGTAATTGATGCGTCAGTAAATTGGGTTGGTTGCCCGGCACACGGGTTTGTAAGACTGAAATTACCGGTTGATGCCTGAGGGACAAATACTGACTTCGATTTCACATTTGCGCATCCATTGGATCCGGTAACGGTAAGCATTGCTGGAAAAGTACCAGCAGAACTGAACGTGTAAGTGGGATTGGTCGTGGTGAAAGTGCTTGAATTAATCTGCCACACTCTCGACTGAACGCCTCCACCCGACTGATCAGAAAATCTGGAGAGCTGATTAATGCACGTTGGGCCAAAGGTAAAATCGGCTACCGGCGATGACGCGATGTTTATCGATTTGGTTTGTGTACCTATGCAGCCCGCATCCGAAGTCGCGGTAAGCTGAACTAAATAAGTGCCGGGTGCAGTATAAGTATAGGATGGTGTCATGGAAGTTGATGTGCCTCCTGATAGATCACCAAAGGACCAGTTCCATGTTGTAATGTTGCTGTCGGTGAGAGGTGATGTTGTATTTTGAAAGGGTGTTGCAGACTGGCTGCAGGAGAAGGGAGGAAGGCCGACGCTAAAGTCCGGCTGGGGAAGTGATGATATCTTCAGTGATTTACTGACCGCAATCTGACATCCAATGGAGTTATTCGCCGTAAGGGTTACGTTGTAGTTTGCCGCCGCTGTATAAAGATGTCCAGGGTTGGCCTGGGTTGAGGTGGACCCATCTCCAAAATCCCAGAGATACCCTGCGTCTGCACCGGTTGTAACATTCTGAAAGGCCACCGTATTTCCCATGCAATCGTCCGACACATTGAATCCGACTGCAGGTCCCGTCAGCACTGTAGGGATATTTTGAATGGACTCCGTGTTACAGCCCGGGATGAAAGCCTTCAGGCTGATTTGCTGTGCAGTGGGTGATGAAAAGGAAGTTACCAGGTCCTTCTGTGTTGAGATCAGATTGCCATTGAGACGCCATTCCCATGTGGGATTGGAACCAGGATCGAAGGTGGCAGTGTTGGTGAGTGTGTAAGGGGCGTTGGTGCAGATAGGCGAGCTTCCCGGGAGGTTAAAATTGGCATTGGGTGCATTGAATATCTGAACAGACTGCATTGCCACGTTTGTACACGAGTTGGATGCCGTTACCGTTAATTGAGCGGTATAGACTCCAGCAGCGGCGTATGTATGCGACGGATTTGCAATTGCAGCAGTAGCTGCGTCGCCGAAGTCCCAGGAATAGTTAACTATGTTACCGGATACATTGGACGAAGAAAAATTCACTGGATAATTCGCACAAACATTTTGGGATGCAAGTGAAATGTCGGGGGCTACCCCTGAGGTTATAGTTAATGGATGCGACCTGGAGGTCCAATTACCCATCCCGTCCTTTACCCTGAGGGAAATATTGAACGTACCGGAGTTTCCGGTCAATACAACTGGCTGGGCGACCTGAGAGACCGCTGTCGATGAGAAACAATTGGATGGGAAGATGATAGAATATACGTTGGGCCCTGAACCATCTGTTGCCAGTCCCAACCAATCACTTTGCGCTTTGTACATCGAAAATCCCCACAGGTCTTTCGGGCTTGAGTAGAGACTCAAATCATCAATACTGGTTGGTGGACTGGACAAGCCATTTCCAAAATTCACCCTGTGCAGGGTTCCGGCAGAACTTTGTGACTGAATAAATGCATAGAATTTACTATTATCCTGAACAAGCGAAATTCCGGATGCATTGTTCAACAAAAAGGATGAGATTGTTGGCGAAGGGTCTTCAATGCCGGCATTGAAAACCAATTGATAAACCTTACCTACGCCTATTGCCGTCGCTGTAGCATACCATGTACTGCAGTCCTTCAGGAAAGAAATGCCGGAAAGCAGTGTGGAGCCCGTCACTTGTATCGGGTTTAGCAAGACAGGAATGTCCAGGTAAGAGGAGTTGAACTTTAGCCGAACAAGTGTTTCATTTCCAAGGTTGGCAAGGAAAAGGTATTTTGAACCTGACTCTTCAACGATGGTCATATCAATTGGAGAACTGATGGGTGCGCCACTAAAGATGGTCACAGCATTGGATGGCGCATTGGAGAGAGACGTTCCAAAATCAATACGGTATAGCAGATTATTATCCGAAATGAATCCATAGAATTTTCCGCCTTCTGCAACAACTTCAATGACCCTCCAAGTACTTGAATTAATACCGAGACCTCCAAGATCAGTAACTGCAGGCGTTGGGTTTTTGATGTTATTACCAAAATCAATGCGATAAAGCCTATTAGTTGCTCGTGTGAGAATGAATCCATAATAGTTGTTGTTCTGCTCAGCAATTTCGACCTTAAAGCCATACCCTCCGTAAGAATTTACAAGTACTGTTGCCGCAGGCGACAAGTCCAAGTCACCGGCACAGAAGTCCCAATCGTAGTTGCTATAAACTGAATTAGGTTGGAATAACAGTTGTTGTTGAAGGCAGGCACTTGAAGCCGAAGCAAAATCAACTGAGCATTGCGCTTTAAGGTTTCGTGGATAAAGCACGCAGACACCGGCTATTACCAGCAAACATATATGGTAGCGTCGTTTCAACAGTCTTGATCAGCGTATTAAAAAAAATCGCAATGAATTAATAGTTGTAATCCTACAAAGGTAACTGTTGCGTCCGTTACTCATGACTCGTCACAATGCCCATTATTAAATTTTCAAGAACTGCATAAGTCCGTTCCGGCCCAAAAGACTCTGCAGCTCTTCGCTGTCCATACTTACCCATTTTTAATCTCAGCTCTGGTTTCGACATAAGTTCCTTCATGGCCGTAGCCATAGCCACCAGATCCCCAGGAGGTACAAGGATACCGCATTCGCTGGTTACAATTTCAGTCGGTCCCCCACATTCAGTTGCGATAACTGGTTTACCAAAATATAATGCATCCAGGGTGGTTAATGAGAACGATTCCGATTGGGAAAAATTGACTGCAATTGACGATTTCTCATACTCGGAACGGACATCTTCCCTGAATCCTGAAAACTCCACTTGTGAGGTGCAACCCAATTGGATGGCTAGTGTCTTGAGCTCTTCGAGATACCCCTCATTCTTCCGCAGTCCCAGGGTGCCCCCCACAAATCGTAATGTCCATGATGGAAAACCACTGGCAATTGAAGCAAAGCTTCTAAGCGCAAGATCCTGCCCCTTACCTCTCGTGTAATTGGCCAGACAGAGGATGGTTTGTTCATTGGATAATACTCGAGGTTCCTCATTGGACCTCACTCCATCATAAATCAAGTGGACCCCACGTTTATCATCCAGTTCATTCAGCACACTCCTGGACACTGCCACAATAGCACGAGCTTTGCGGCGATGAATGGAAAGCCAAGTGTTACGCAGGATCGCTGGAAACCGCGAAGGCATGAATCGAACATAAACGATATAAGGTATCCTTAAACCTAGCCATTGCGACACAGGCGCCAGCATATTATAGAAATCATTCACAATAATCAGTGTAGGAGCGGTTTCCATGACCAGCTTCTTAAACTGCCAGCTATTAATCAATAAAGATGGAAAATAGGTGATCCATGAAGCCGGGTTACGATTTAGCTCCTTCATTGGTAGTGGCCTGAATTCAAAGCCATGTCCAAGGATTACTTTTGCCGCTTGACTTCCATGGGGCAACAGGAAAATGAATTCAAAGGAATCACGCAGATATTCGGCCGCCCTGATTCCGCTAACAAGGGCTCCGGTAACCGCAAGCGAATTATCTAACACTACTATTCTTGCACGCTTCATTCCAAAAGCTGAATCCATTTTTTCTGAACTGCATTCATATCCAAATCCTGCACTAGTTGAGGAGCATTTGCTGACTTCTGCTGCAGTGCCTCTGGGTGATCTATGAGCTCTGAAATCTTGACCGACCACACTTTCAAAGCCTGGTCACCTATCGCTGGCGGCATAAGCCAGCCTCCAATTGATTCTATCGGGACTGAGCTCATCGCCTGTTCAGGCAATTGTGGGCAAAGAATTTCGCGTGGCCCTGTCGGGCAATCTGCTGCGACAACAGTGAGTCCCAGGGCTAGGGCTTCGCAAAGTGCCAGTGGAAATCCCTCCCAAGCTGAAGTCATTAAATACAGACTTGCCTTCCTTAGAAACGGGTACACGTTGCTTTGATGGCCGAGAAAATAAATATCACTACCCAGTTCACTACCATTTCTTTGCTCAAAAGATGAGTAGACTTTCAATCCCTTTCCCGCGGCCTCCCGGATGAGTTGCTCACGTAATTCGCCATCTCCCAGAACAACCAACTTGGTATCCCGATTCATTCTCACATCTGCAAAGATCGATATCATAGAAGAAAGATTCTTCTGGAAAGCAAGCCTGCAATGGGTGATTAACACAAAATGATTCTTAACCAAATGATCAAAGATATTGGTTGCGGGCAGTTCTGACTTCCTCATGAGCTCACTGATAGGAAGGCCGTTTGGGATTGTTGCTATCCGATTGCCATCAATGTTGAAATAGTGTCTAAGTTCAGAGGCAATGCCCTTGCTTACCCCAACAAGACGATCGATGCGGGAGTAACAATACGGAAGAAGTACATGCAAGCGGAGCCACCCAAGCAGTCCGGCAATATTTTGATCGTTTACCTTGGTTCCGTGAATCCACGCGATTGTTTTTTCACCGACTTTAGATCCACAATTCACATAATCCGCACCTTCCAGATGACTGATGGCTACCTGAATTCGAAGTGATTTTTTCAGGTTCCTGAGTTTTCTAATTCGTCGAAGCAATGCAACACTTTTGCCTATCCAACATCTCCCTGCATCAACCTCCAGTGAAATTATATTGTCAAGCCTGTCCGACTCAAAGGAATCAGACCAATTAAAGACGCAGCCATAAACTTCATAATCCTTCCCAAAGCATCGCAATTGATTCCGAAATACCTGTTGTGCCCCACCAGGGCCAAGATTGGGTATAACAAGAAGAATGCGTTTCCTTTCCACTTTTAATCTGATACAAGGTGGGCGTTATTGCTTTTATCAAAGGTCGCAATGAGGGCAGACAGTGACGACACATCGATACAAAATCCTCCTGAATGGCGTTCCCGACCCCATTCACCAATAACAGCATCATATGTAAAACCTTGCTGACCGGCAAGCATTACATAGTGAAAAGGAAGGTAATCTGACTCCGGAGGCGGAAAAAGTTCAATCACATGGCAGGGGCTGTTCCTGTATATCAGGTTTGTCAAGCCGGCTCCGTGGATGCCAATAATCAGTACTGCGCTTGCAAATAATTCCGATTGTTGTTCCAAAGAAAGCGCATCGCAATTGTATATCTCAATCCCCTGAATCTTGAAGAGACTGATCACTTCGTTTTCATTTTCAAGGTACCGAAGGCTCTCTTTTGATCTGGTAATAAAAATTCTTCTTTGGCCCCCTGCCCTATGAACAAACGGGGAAACAATTTCTTTCCAGAGATCCAACCTATGGGTCATTGGTTTGCAGAAGACAACCTTATCACAGACTAGGTATTCCTCACGCTGCACAAGCCATGGAAGACTTCTCAAAAAGGTCGACCTCTCCACAATAGCTTTGAAGTAAGGTTTATCCCAAAGAGCGCCAGCTACAATGACAGTGTACTCCTCGACATCGACACCAAAGGATTTCAGAAAGAAGATTTTTGCAAGTACATCATTATAAAGGTGAAAGTAGTTCTCTTCCCCTGTGTCACGCAGCGAAATCGCCTGCTTTAACCTGATCTCGTTCTTCTTGGCCAGCAAGGGAATAATTTCAGGTTTTTTCTGGAATGGTGTTCTGCTGATACCCAATGAATAGTATACAAGTTTCCTTCGATTCACTATTCCCCAGCCGAATTTTGGCTCGATCATACATTGCTTCTCTAATATGAGCAGGAATTCCTCCTGTGTCCATTGGTACCACGTGGACATCAATTTCCTGACCATGTGGTCGGTGATCCCTGAAAGATTGATACTGTTTTCTACAAATGGATGCCCCCTCCTATACCATTTAAATTCATTTGCATTAATTCTTAATTCCGGGAAAATCAGCCGGTCAAAGGTGGCTATTCTGATCCTGTTGTATAGCAAGAAGGCCTTCTTGAGCAGCAAGACCGGAAATAACTTTTTCAGGACTTTTTTGAGACTGAAATGGGCCTTCATAGTGGCCTTCCTATTTCTTTAGCGTCAGGAGTATCTTCTCAATTCCCCTCTGCAGTGGAGTCAACGGTCTCCCCAAAATTGATTTCATCTTGCTATTATCTGGTTTCCTGCGCGTCATATCTCCGTCCTTAAGAGGGGGTAAGAATGTAATTGCGGATTGTGAACCAGTAATTCTTATAATTTCCTTCGCCAGATCCAGTATACTAATCTCTTCGTCACTACCCACATTCATCGTATCATTTACGCAAAGGCCATTTTCCAAACAAGCCATTGTCGTTTCAATATTATCGTCGATATAGCAGAAGGTTCTTGTTTGATCGCCGGAACCGTAGATTGTTATAGGCTCGCCTGCCAACGCATTCTTGAGGAATTTGGCAATTACAAAATCATCGCTTTGCCTTGGGCCGTAGGTATTGAAGAATCTGAATATGGTGAATGGCAATCCATATTCCTTATTATAAGATCGCAGGAATGCTTCGCCAACGTTCTTTACAATGGCATATGGAAGCCTGCTATTAAGCGGAGTAGTCCACTCATGTTGCGGAATTTCCACTGGTTCTCCATATACTTCCGAAGAAGATGAGTAGAACACTCTCTTAACACCTGTGGCCAGGCTCAGATCCATTATATTTCGTATTCCCTGAATATCATTCAACACCTGAATGGGATGCGCAAGTGTCCTCTGAACTCCAACCACGGCGGCATAATGAAAAACATAATCATATCGTTTTTCCCTGAACAGGGCTTCGATCTCGCTCCGGTTATTGACATCCATTTGGTGAAACTGAAAGTGTTTGCCAGATGGGAGCTTCCCCAAAGAGCCGGTCAGGAAATTATCAATTCCTGTCAGATCAAATCGACCATTTGACATGATACATTCAGCCAAAGAGCCTCCAATATTTCCAGCCACACCGGTAATGAGAATCTTTGTCATCTCTTGATAATGTTTCTAACGCTTGCCAGGAATCTCTTAGTGAACAAAATCTTTGGGAATGTTCTCAGGGCAATTAATGCCCAGCGAATGACCTCTATCCTCTGCCTTGCTTGAGCAAGGCTAAGCATCATATATGTATACCGCTCTGCTTTGAATCTCTTAAATAGTCCATTATAGCATCCCATAACTACGGCATCCTGTGAAAGCAACCGGATCATAAGCAAATCCCGATTAATCACCTTTTCAGGTTTTATGGTTGTAATGCTTCTTTGCTCATGATGTATCACAGAAGATGTGACCCGCTGGGAACATTTGATCGGATACCTGCAAAGCAACCGTATCCACAATTCCCAATCCTCGGCTGAGGCCAATTCACGATCTTCTCTGAAAGGGTAAGTACGTGCAATGTCCGAACGAAGAAATACGCCGTTGCAACTGAGATCATTATTAAACAACACGCTTGATGCCACTTTGCTTTCCTGATGAACCACTTCACTCATAAGTTCGCCGTTCTCCTTCCTGTGGTCATAAGCCAGGTGAAAGAACTCAGGGCATTGAAACCGGCTGATCATATTAGCTGCTTCCTCCAGGTGAATCGGGTACATAAGGTCATCCGAATCAAAGAAGTTGAAATAATCTCCTTTTGCCAACCTGGCACCATAGTTTCTCGCTGCTCCTCTTTCTTCATTGGCTTTATAATAGTAGAGAATCCTTGGATCTTCCATGGCTCTAACTACTTCCCGCGACGAATCTGTGCCCCCATCATCTATTACCAATACTTCAAAATGCGGATAGGTCTGAGGCTGAATGCTTTGTAGCGTTTTCTCCAATAATGAAGCACGATTGTATGTGGGGATTACAATAGAAAAGAACGGGCTGCCGGAAATGCTCACTTGACTTGGTTTAATTTTGCATAAGCTGGCAAAACGGTCTTAATTGAAAATCTTTCCTTTACTACTTGTCCCAATTGCTCCCCAATATTTATCCGGAGCTGGTCAGAATGAATATAATTCATAATAACCTTCACGGCATCTGCAGCAAAGTTATCATGATTAACCCGAAACCCATTTACGCCGTTTTCGACATAGTCATCGAAATCGCCTATTCCATGGCAAACAATGGCGGGAGTTGAGGTCAATCCAGCTTCTTTCACGACAACGCAACTGGATTCGGAAATCGATGGGTGTATCAGCCAAGAAGCTGCACCCAGGAACTCCAGTACATTGTCCACATAACCAGGCATCCAAAGGTGATCCTGAACCGAAAGTTCAATCGCTTTTTGTTTAATGGATGATTCCAGGGGCCCTTTACCGAGCAGGATAAGTCTGGCATCTACACCCCGATTCCTCAAAGCACTCAGAAGTTCCAGGGAAACCAAGGGTCGCTTCAAAGGGGTTAGACTGCCAGCCGTTACCAGTATTAGTTTCTCTTTCCAGGATGTTCGTAATGATCGACTGAGGTGAGGACTCCAGCTATAAAGGTCAAAATTGTACGCCAGATTGATATGAATTACCCGTGATTCCGGAATGCCTTCATGCCAGATCATATGCTTCTTTGCATTTGCTGAATATACAATCATGATCCTGGCCAATCGATTGGTTAACCGGTAGGAAAGCGTCTTGTCCAATCCCAGATGATGGAAAAGGTCACTGTGATGACGACACAGAATTACTCTGACCTTCATAAAATACTGGGCCATTGAGGCTATGAAATTTGCTGACTCCAGGTGGCTGTATAGCACCGCTACCTCGAGGTGGTGGCAAAATCGAATCAGGAAAAACAACTGCGTCAAATGTCCTAACCAACCTGGTTTAAAGGCCGGACACACATAAGTCTCCACACCATAATTGCTGAGGAATGGGTGAATGAGCAATCCCTGTGACTGGCTGAGTGACAATACCCGATGCCCTTGGGTTTTGAAGGCGATCATCAGTGATTCAGTGTCCCTTGATCGTTGGTTGAAAGGCGAATAGAACAATATGGTTACCGGGTTATTCATTGTTACAATTTCCTCCCATATAAATAGTCATCAACCACTGGATTGCCAGTATGCCTATCGGTCACTTCAAAACCATGTTGAATTAAGAATGCGCGCACATCCTTTTTCGTCATATAGAATTCTCCATGCGAATGATGCACATGGCGAAAATCGTGACAGGAGATACATAAATTCCGAATAACGGAAATCGACTTATCCATGCCCTTTATGAGAAACTTTTCTGCTCCTTCAATATTACACTTGAGAAAGTCTATATGGGAAATGTTATGTTTTTCCACAAATGCGTCCAAGGTCATAGCCGCAACCTGATGATTTGGACTACCCTCTTTCGATTGTATAGTATTCACCAAATAATTTCCCTGTACATCTTCTATATTCACATAACCGTTTTCAGAATAAACGGCAATATTCTCAGGTATCAACTGCGTCAGATGGTTCTTTTCCTTCAAAAACCTCAGTCCTCTGAACACGATTGGGTTAGCCTCAATGGCAAACACTCTTCCAGTAGATCCAACCCAAAGGGACATTATTAATGACTCTTCGCCAAGACCTGCGCCTAGATCGATGACACAGTCTCCGGTTTTCGGCCTGTACGCATAACAGAATGACTGCAGTAACATGTCACTATAGGCAGGATAGGAAGCATTCCAGCCCGGTCCCATACTGAGGTACGAGACGTTATCAATCTGGTATTCGTATGCACGGAATTCAGGATGCCAATAAGTATTTACCCAGCCAAAGCCATTTAATCGGTACCCTATTTTGCTGAGCACGTTCAACAGACCATAACAATGCAGGCGATTCAGCCAATGAAGAACTTGAAGGATCATGGTCTATGGCTTAATACAAACGGGAGTTGATAGCGGTTACTAAATTGTACGCAAGGCACCGGGCCATCAAAAGAGGATTTATTTTCAACAAGCGACCGTAAATCAACAACTTCGCCCAATTCCAGTTCCGTATCAATGAGTTTCTGGTATTGGTCCTAAATGCATTCAAAAACTTTCTGTCATTTATTTCAGGCACGTGCCTTTTGACCCAGTCAAATATGAGGAATTGCTCATAGAAATTGGAAAGGGGTAGATCCTTAGGCTTCTTGGTAAATGGATTACGATAAAAATTAAGCGGCTTGGCGACATAGCTAACATCAGATTCACTCAATGTCTTAACAAATGCGTATTTATCCCCAAGGTACCTCATTGGGATATCAAACGGGTTCACTTTTAAAAGCACTGATCGTCTGAATATTGCTGCACTAGTGTTATGGATAATGCCCGCCATGAGGACATAGTCCTCCAATTCCCTTATCCCATTATTCATATGGTTGGATGACCATCTCGAACATGAATACCTGGCATTCTTGATCCCGGCAAAGGTGTGGGCCGTTACAACCTTATCATTTACGATATAGGAATCGCAATAAGCAAGTCCAACAGTGGAATTTCCTGTGACTGAATTCACCATCTCCTCCAAGAAGTGCGGGTCAGCATGATCGTCACTCTCTGCAATCCAAACCCAGTCACCTGTGGCGAGACCAACACCTTTCTTCCACTGAAGAAAAGGTGAGCCCGAATTTCTCTCGTTCAGGGAAACTATCTTTACAAGTGGATGACTCACATACTCCTTAATTATTGATACACTTCCATCACTGGATGCATCATCCAGGATAATTACTTCTATATGGCTGTAAGTTTGATTAAGGACGGTCTCAATTCTTTGGCGAAGAAATTCTGCGTGGTCGTAATTGGGTATAATAACCGATATCAAAGGGGTATGCTCCATGCAGTTCTATAACACGATCCCAAGTCCATTGCACTTTTTGTAATTGTAGAATTTCTTTCCGGTTCGTCGAGCTACTGCCGCCACAGCCGCTTTTACATCAGGAAAACTCTCCGTGTCGTGAAATATCGTGCATCCAGAGTGTTCTACACTCCACAAACCGCAATGATAAGTGTCTTCAAAAGTATGAATGATGTCAACATGGATCAGGTCGTACCTCCTTTCTTCTTTAAGTATGAAATCTCTGTAATCCATTTTGATAAGGTCAATATTGGTAAATTGACTGAGCCTGGTTCTTGTCTCTTCGTAGATATCCCCATGATAACCTGCATGGTGATCGCCGGTAAAGATGTCAACGCCAGTCACATGAGTGAAGTAGTTGGCCAGTGCAGCTGTAGAATAGCCAAACTCAACTCCAAACTCCAAAGCGGTATTTGTTTTGATTCCGCTGAATGAGATGATGTCCGCAAGCACCTGCTCCAGTCCTACCCAGGCCTTGGAACTCGAATCTATTAGCCTTGAAGGCATCACTAACTTCGTAGGCACATAGTTGATCTCATGGTAACGAATTTGATCCGCCATGGACCGAAGCCAAGATATAATCCCAGTATTGAACATGGGCGTGAATTTACGCCATGTTAGTAAATCTCTAGTTTTCCTGACATCTGTTGAGCCAGAGTCGAAGAAACGTTGCTGTGGCTTCGATAATATAATTCCTCCTCATTGAGGTGCCCACTGTCTATATACCAAGGCAAGTGCCTGATAAGGTAAGGGGGACCCGTTCTCCATGCCTTAAGCGTAAAAGCTTGACCGGCCTTCAGACTTGTAAGTGGCCTGTAAAGGGCAAAGGTTGTATCTATGGGGGCTTGAAAAAGCCCAGTTTTGGGCTGCACCCTCCAATAAGCTCTCTCATAATTGATGACCTTGTTTTTCAAGGAAAAAGTATCTGGAAGATCATCAATCTTTATACCGAAGCCAACTTTGTCGAGCTTATAGTTACAACTCAGCAGTTCCCTGAAGTAACTCATGAATCCTTTTGGGCAATTTTCCACTGGTACTACATCGGGATCCGTTAGAACAAAATAATTCCATCTCAGTTTATGATACAGTCCCGACCTCCACAGAGCAAGGTGACCCATGTTGGTATTCAAACGAATGATTTCCCACGGGCAGGATTGGTAATATTCAAGAAGAGGCGGATACGAAGAGTGGTTATCCAGAATGATGATACGGGTAAATCCAGATTGTTCAAGAAATTGAATGAGTTGTCGCGTGTATGTAATGCGATTGAAATTATTAACCACAATTGGAATATCCTGAACCTTCAAAACATCAATTACATATAAGAAGTCAATCAGCGTCCAGTATGGCAACTTTACCCACCTCCAGATATTATTTAGCCTGTTGTAGATTGTTGAAATCCAGGTACTCATCTGGCAGCGTATATCATCCCCGAATCCATGCTTGGCAACAGTTGTGAGAATACCCGGAAACCTGAGTCCTTCAGCTTTGAAATAATACGATCCGGCGCTTCAAAATGCCATTCAATCATGAATACGTCCACATGTTCCAAAAGCTTGGTACTGGAAAGCCGGTCTATCAGTAGGAATTCAGACCCTTCACAGTCCATTTTCACTATCACTTCAAAATTCTCGTGCTGCTTCAGGATGTTCTTGAGTTCGTCTGCTATGTCCCTTAGTACCACCTTTTCACTTACCACCTGAGTGCGCGGATGGTCAGTTGGCAAACCATGCAATCCCATTCTGCCCTTCTGTATTGGGGAATACTCCAGAGTCGTTTCATGGTTCCTGTCAGAAAGGCCCACAGGGTACCTTTCAACTTTGTATATAAGGTCGGGGTTAAGCCGAAGGTTGTCCTCACCGATGAGGAAGGTGGGCTGAAACAATTCGTAAGCGTACACCCTGTACACATCTTCCATGGCAGCAAAGTACAGAGCGGCAATAGCAGCGTTCATGCCAATATCCATAATCACCTTTCTTCTGGCGCTCTCATACCTATAGGTATGCAATCCAAAGACCTCATATATTATGAAGATCTCCTCAGAAGAATGAATTGAAAAATTGAGTCCATTGAGCTTTAATAACACCCTGCCATCCTTAATGGCAAACCTGCCGCCCAGAACTTCATGAATTTTAAGAGCAAAGGGATAGGCACCAAGAAGGCTTTCACCTTCAACTTTTTGAAATGTGAGGCGGAGTCTTTGGAGTGTCACTTGCTGATCCCTCAAGACATAATCCCGCTTTCCTATTCCCTGAAAGTAGAAGGGGTTATTGAGCAATAACAAACGATCAAACAAGCGCTTAGTGAGTCTCTTTACTTTGGGGGACATGATCACATAAGATCTACGAAACCTCGATATTGCAAATCGTAAGGATTGACTTTGAACTGATCAGGCCTTCGCTTAACCTGCAATTTGACAACTTCATAAAGATCGCCATGTTTTCCGTCAATCCCATAAAAGAGTCCAACCTGGTATTCGCCTTCAACCAGATTAAATCTTTGAATCACGCCTCGATACGAGATCCGGTTTCCAGTCCACTGAAAGTTGCCGAAAAAGTTCCTAAGATCATATATAGCAACCCGTTGCTTCTTGTAGTTATAAAAAAGTAAACAGAGATCTGTCAAGTCGGGCTTCTCATCATTGGTATTGTGCAATTCTATCTCAAAGGGCAGGACATCTCCTGATAAAATACTATTGTCAGCAAACGAGAGTGCCTTTAATAACATGCCTCCTGCCAGCGGCCAGCTTCCAGGAGGTACGCTCCCTCCGCTGGCAAGGTATTTTTGAATCACCTCGCCCGCCATGCCTTGTGATGCAATCGAACCCTGTTGCAGCAGAATTGCCTTCCTGCAAAGTCGCTCTACTGCATCCAGATCATGACTAACAAAAAGGATGGTGCGGCCGCTTTGACTTACATCCTGCATCTTACCCATGCACTTCCTTTGGAACTCGGCATCCCCCACCGCCAGCACCTCGTCTATAATCATGATTTCGGGTTCAAGGAAAGCCGCAACAGAGAACGCCAGCCTAAGTTGCATTCCGCTGGAGTAGTGTTTAAGAGGCGTATCCAAAAACCTTTCTGTACCGCTAAAGTCCACGATTGCATCAAACTTTGATTGCACTTCCTTCCGTTTCATACCCAGCAGCGACCCATTGAAGAATATGTTTTCCCGCCCAGTAAGCTCTTGATGAAAGCCAGTGCCCACTTCCAGCAGGCTTGCAATGCGGCCACGCACGATTATGCGGCCTTTGGTAGGTGGGGTGATCCGAGAAAGAATTTTGAGCAGCGTTGATTTGCCTGCACCATTTCTTCCTATAATCCCCAACGAATCACCCTCACTAACTTCAAAGCCAATATCCTTAAGTGCATAGAATTCTTCAGACTGCATCTTTCCCTTCACAAACAAACCGCTGATCTGATCTCTCAGGCTAAGGTAGCCTCCAATCTGGTGATTGATCCGAAAGCTTTTTGACAAATTGTGTACCTCCAAATGAGGCTTCTTATCAGGCATAGTCAGCAAAATAATCCTCCGATTTTCTGAAATATAGAATGCCCGTAATCAGGATTAACAGCAAAGAAGTCAGGCTGACTACTATCAAATGGATAGGTACGTCTTCATCAAGAAGCGGTGCCCTAAAAAGATGGATCGGGGCGAACATTGGCGACAATGCTGCGACGTAGGTAAGCCAGGGTAGTTTGATAACGGAAAACGGATAGAGAATCGGGGTTACGAAGAAAATCAACTGTATCAAGAACGGGATTACATATCGGAAGTCACGGTATTTGACATTCAGCGCCGCGAGTAGACTGCCCGGACCCAATGTTGCAAGAAATGCGAGCAACACGGACAGCGGCCAGTATATAACAGCACTAATCGAAACCGGCTGCCGATAGAAAATAAGTAGAAGACCGAAAAGAATAAATGCGATAGTAAAGTCAAAGAATGCAGACAGGGCAGTAGAAACGGGAACGATCAATCTTGGAAAATAAACCTTTCTGATAATCTGGGCATTGCTTACCATGCTATTGGCGGCACCAGTCAAGCCGCTGGAGAACGCATTCCAAATCACAAGCCCAGAGAATACAAAGACAGGGTAAGGGAGTGAGCCGGACGGTACATTAAGTGCATTTCCAAAAAAGAGCGTAAAAATCACCATAAGCATTAAAGGCTGAAGAACTGCCCAGAGCAGCCCCAACACCGTCTGCTTGTATTTGATCTTGATGTCTCGCCAAGTGAAAAAATAGAATAGCTCCCGATGGTCCCACATTTCCTTCCAGTCAAGCCAGCGTGGACGGTCTGCATCCCAAACTTTTTCCTGGGCTTCAATATTTATGTCCCTGCTCAATACTTAGGCATTTGGTTACAATTCCGCAACTTAGCGCAAAGTTATCATGAAAATCCTTTTCCTGGCACCTTATCCTATGCAAGAGGCGCCATCACAGCGATTTCGGTTTGAGCAGTATCTGCAGATTCTTAAACAACATGGTTTTGTATATGACTTCAAATCATTTTTCGGCTCAGGGGAATGGAAACAAATGTCCTTGAACGGCAAAGGTCTAATCAAAATCATGAAAGTGCTTAAAGGTCTGGCACAAAGAGCCCTGTTACTCACGAGGGTGCGACAATACGATTTCGTTTTCATTCATCGTGAAGCGGCACCTGTTGGTCCTCCAATTATAGAATGGATTCTCGCCAAATTGCTAAACAAAAGGTTAATCTATGATTTTGATGATGCCATTTGGACAACAGACAGACCTACTGAACCCTTGTGGTTCAGAGTGATAAAGTGGAGGAGTAAGGTCTCAAGCATTTGCAGGTGGAGCCATCGGATTAGCGCAGGCAATCAGTTTCTTGCGCAGTATGCATCTCAATTCAATTCAAGCGTGGTGATCAACCCATCAACTATAGACATGCAAAATGCCCCCTTACCTGCAACGAGGATGCTGACTTCTGGCACACCTCCAACCATTGGCTGGACGGGGTCGCACACGACTATAAAATACCTCAAATCACTGGAAAGTGTTTTGCGAAGTTTATTGACGCATTATTCAGACGTGCACCTTGTCATAATATCGGATACAAAACCGCAACTTCAGATTCCCAATCTTCGGTTTATCCCATGGTCAAGGGAACGTGAAATTCAAGATCTCGGATTAATTGACATCGGAATAATGCCCCTTCCTGACGACGAATGGGCGCGCGGCAAATGTGGATTTAAGGCGCTTCAATATATGAGTTTGGGTAAACCGGCAGTGGTGTCGCCAGTCGGCGTGAATACTACATTGGTTGAACAGGGTGTAAATGGGTTTCTATGCAACTCAGACAATGAATGGTACCATTACCTCGATCTTTTAATCAGGGATGAGCAGTTGAGAGCCAAACTTGGAATGAATGGAAGATCAAAAGTTATGCGGTTCTATTCGGTAGGCGCTAATACAGAGAATTTTCTCCGGCTTTTTGAATAATCATCGAGAAGAACGAGGGCAAGTACGAAGAATGGAAGGAAGATTATCCGATATCTCGTCAGCGTGCCGAAATTGAATGTTGACACGCCTGCCGCAAACGCGTAAGCCAATGTGAACACACTACAGAAAATGATATTGTAATTATAAAGTCCGCGCAACAAGTGCCGGTAAGACCTGATAAGAGCATAAATAGTAAAAACAAATAAGGCCATACTCTCCACCGCCGATATGGCCATCAGCGGATTTCTGATCTCCCAAATGTAAGGTCGGAATAAAGACACATTTATGGCAGCAGGCGCAGCCCTCAGAAGGCCAATCGGCGTCCAACTCGCGATGTCCAATGAATATCCCGAGCCAGCCTCCCGTCCTGTATAAAACCCAATGTCATAGGCAGTACGCTGAGAAGTCACCAGAAGATTTTCAAGGGCATATCGACTATCCAATTTACCTATCTCAGATACGGCAAGGTACATCGACCACATCAGAAGAAATATCATCAAAGGCGCAACCATCATTCTCAACACAACAGATTGTATCGATTTGAAATGATATGCAATAATCCAAATGATTATAGCTGGAAGAAATGCTTGCAGGACAAAGACCCGGACGCTATATATAACAAATAGTGATAAAGCAAGAATAATGAAGTTGGAAATCCTGAATGATTTAACGATCCAAATTCTGTGAAGATAGTAAGTGGCGAATCCAAGGCATCCGATTACTATAGTATCTTTCAGCAGGCCGCTTCCCCAAAAAACCACTGAAGGAACAAAGCATGTCGCAATGACCAACCCTTTGTGGAGGTGAGGATATTGCCTATAAAAACACATGAAAAGACTCCACATTCCTGCGAAGCCAACCACTGAGAATAGCAAGGCGGTTGCTGAATAAGTTGAAAATGTAAAAAGATCAAACAGGCCCGCAACCCGGATTACAAAGAAGGACTTGGGGTCGTGAAAAAACAGAATCCTGGAAGTGTACTGATAAATGCCATCCTCATTATTTGCCGACCCAAATATTAGGCGAATCCCATCAACAGGGTTATTCACGAAAGCCTCCCAAATTACGCGGCTTCCATGAGTGTGATAGTTGAAAGTATCTCCGCCTTGATAATAGAACTGGTACAGTAGTCCCAAAAATATTGCCCCCACCATACGGGCTGTCAATGCAGGGATAAAATAACGGCGAGTAACCTTATCCGTAAGATGAGGACGAAACAAATAGGCCACAATCAGAATCACAAAGAACAGAAATGGCGTCACCAGAAAATCCCGGGCATCCATTATATTGTAGTGGCAACAGACCAGGTACCATATACCGTCTTCAGGCCCCTTTCGAGAGAAATTTGAGTCCGCCAACCCATTTGGATTATCCGGCCGGTGTCCAAAATTTTTCGTGGAGTTCCATCTGGCTTTGATGAGTCAAATTCGATCGCTCCAGTGAATCCAGTTACGCGACTAATGAGTCCAGCCAGTTTTGCAATAGACAATTCCTCCCCTGTCCCAACATTGACAAACCCCGGTTCATCGAACCGCTCCATCAGAAACAAACACGCATCCGCCAAATCATCCACATGCATAAACTCCCTTAGCGGCTTGCCGCTTCCCCAAACTGTTACCGTCGGACTTCCGTTGACTTTAGCCTCGTGAAATTTTCTCAACAGGGCAGGAATTACATGTGAAGTATTGAGATCATAATTGTCGTTCGGTCCGTAAAGATTACATGGCATTGCCGATATAAAATTGCACCCATACTGACTTCTATATGCATCGCACATCTTGATGCCAGCAATTTTGGCAATGGCATAAGGTTCATTGGTGGGCTCCAGCAACCCAGTCAAAAGATACTCTTCCTTGATTGGCTGTGGCGCGATCTTGGGGTAGATGCAGGAACTCCCCAAAAACAGCAACTTCTTAACGCCATTCAAGTGCGAATGATGAATCAGATTGGACTGAATCATCAGGTTATCATACAAAAACTCGGCGCGATATTGATCATTGGCAAGAATTCCCCCCACCTTGGCTGCTGCTCCAAAAACATAATCAGGCTTTTCGGAGGCGAAGAACTCTTTCACCAGAGCCTGGTTTCGCAGGTCCAGCTCTTTGGAGGTGCGCAGTAAAAGATTGTTGAAACCCAACTGGCGGAGTTTCCTTACAATCGCAGAACCCACCATCCCATTATGGCCTGCCACATAAATCTTATCCTGCGGCTGCATCATTCCTTACCCCTGATTACCTCAAATCCTCCTTCCCGCAATGTCTGCTCCCTTCTGAATAGATCCAAATCTGTGTGAACCATTTCGGATACAAGTCTTTCAAGGTCATATTCCGGCTGCCATCCCAATTTCTTTTTCGCTTTTGCAGGATCACCAATAAGAAGATCAACTTCGGTTGGCCTGAAGTATCTGGGATCCACAACAACCACCTCCTGTCCTGGTCGGACTTTTGCCTCAGGATCGAATACTTTTTCCACAAACCCAACCTCGTTGTTCCCCTCTCCTTTGAAGGCAATCCTAATTCCTGCCGACTCGAAAGCCATCACGCAAAAGTCCCTGACGGTTGTCGTTTTCCCTGTAGCTATTACAAAATCCTCTGGCACGTCCTGCTGAAGCATCAGCCACATGGCCTGCACATAATCCTTTGCATGCCCCCAGTCCCTTTGTGCGTTCAGATTCCCTATGAATAGTTTATCCTCTAATCCCAATGCAATTTGAGCAACACCACGGGTTATTTTTCTTGTCACAAATGTCTCTCCCCGCCTGGGGCTTTCATGATTGAACAGAATCCCGTTTACGGCAAACATGTCATAGGCCTCTCTATAATTAACAGTAATCCAGTAAGCGTACAATTTTGCAACACCATATGGGGACCTCGGATAGAAAGGTGTAGTCTCCCGCTGGGGAACCTCCTGGACAAGTCCATAAAGTTCGGAACTGCTCGCCTGATAGAACCTGGTCTTTTTTGTCAACCCCGTCAATCTTATCGCTTCCAGGATTCTCAATGCACCTAATCCATCAACATCACCAGTGTATTCCGGCTCTTCAAAGGAAACCTTCACATGACTCATGGCACCCAGGTTATAAATCTCGTCTGGCTGAAGTTCCTGGATAAGCCGTGTTACGTTCATGCTGTCAGAAAGGTCACCAAAATGGAGGTGAAACCTTGATTTCTTCTCGTGGGGATCCTGATAGATATGATCGATCCTTGAGGTATTCAATAAAGAGGCGCGTCTCTTCATTCCATGAACTTCATATCCTTTTTCAAGCAATAACTCACTCAAATACGCGCCGTCCTGTCCAGTAACACCTGTAACCAATGCTCTTTTCATTTGTACCTTTTTTGTCTTATTAATTGTTTAATCTCCTTTATCCAGTTGCTTCAATCGTCGTTTGGCATCCTTAAATGCCTCATCCTTCTTGCCAGCCTTGCTTTTGACCTCCTTGAAATACTTACGGGCAAGCTCTCGATTGCCCTCCTTATCTGCGATTTCCCCCAAGGCAATCAGGGCATAAAGATAATAACCTGAGTCGGTTGCACCGGTGGCCTCCGTGTACCTGACTGTGAGTTCGTAGTACTTCTTGGCTATGTCAGACTGCCTCCGGATTTCACCCAATTGGCCCAGGAAAAAGGCAGCATACCTCCCGCTGGTTTCCTCATATCCAACCATCCCGCTGTCAATGCGTTGCAGGATGTTCCTGGACTCTCTTTCCATATCTGCATAGAATCCTCTTACATACAACATCCGGGCATAATAGCGGTGGAAGTAGGCATTGTCGGGATAAGTCTCATGAAGATACTCGGCAATCTGGTGCGCCTGCTCATTCTTATTCTCGTAGCTGTTCCAAATTCTCATCAACCACACCATCGCTTCTGTCCTGGTATAGAAAGCGTTGTAAGAGACTTCCTTGAGTTGCTGCAGGCCCAATTGCTTGTCCCCCTTCGGAAAGAACCAGAGAATCGGTTTGAGGGCAGGATAGTTTTCAGGTACCCAAACAGAAAAATAATTGTATAGGGCATCACCAAAAAGCAGTTCAGGACTGAGGTAATTCATCTTCTTACAATCATCCAGATAACTGAGTGCTTTTTTTCCTGCGAATGCTGCCTTTCTCCACTCCTTGCGCTCCTCATCGCTGTACAATCGACCCTTGAAGCCATAGGCAGCCGCAAGGAAAAATGAGGCTTCTACCCGATACTCAGGATGTTTGTCATGCAGCATCTCCCCAACCAGAATGGTGCTGTCCATGTAAGCCAGGAAACGGGCGTCATGCGTCCTGATATGAGGGGATGGCATAATCTTCCACCATTCACTGAGGCCAAGCATGAAATATGGGAGAGGGTGCCACGCATACTTTTGCTTGAACCACCTGAACTGCTGTTCAGCCTTCTCAAACTTGAAATTATAAAGGTCATTAAGTGCCTGCGTGGCTTCCAGTTGAACGGTAATATCATTGATCAGCACGATGGTCGTATCCGTCCTTGCCTGCCCGGCAAGTAGCAAAGGGGCCGCCACGAACAAAAGTGTAATTAATATATAACCTCTATATTTCACCACCGTAAAAATAACATCCCCGACCCAACAACAGGGCCATTTATCAGGTCATGGAAGAAAAATCAGTCTTTTCGGTAAGCAAGCGACAAAGTTTTATACTTCTTTGTCTCGCCACACTTGCCGTTCTTTTTGTCAAGAAGTCCTTTATTGAAAACGAAACTGCTGCCTTTGAGTTCATGGCCGATCAGCCAGAAGGTTCCATACTTTATGTCCGGAGCGCCCTGCAGTACATTTCCATTCCTCTAATATATGCCTGGAAGTTCACGGCGCTTGGTTTTGTGGTCTGGGTGGGTTGTTTTCTGTTCGGATACAGGGTTACTTATGCTCAATGCTGGGGAATTGTACTAACCGCCGAATACATTTTCCTGGTTCCCGAGATAATCAAGATTGCCTGGTTCATGACAATTGATACTGATCCAAATTACTTTGATATCCAGGCATTCTATCCGCTTTCGGCAATGAATCTGACTGACTATGAATCACTGCCAAAACGATTTGCCTATCCACTCAAGGCTTTAAGTCTCTTCGAAATTATTTATATGGTAATGGTAATGGCAGGCATCAGACATTTTTCCCGTAAAGGGTGGAAACCGGCATTCATTATTGTCTCAGCTTTTTATGTACCAGTGTTCCTGCTCTGGCTTGTGTTCTATATTATCGTTTATGGTTAACCTCTTAACCTAAAGAAGAGCCGGATATTTTCACAGACATAATACACCGCCTCCTCAGTCAGGCCGGGCCAAAGAGGGAGGCTCAGTGCGGATTCAAAGATTCTCTCACTAACAGGAAGGTCAATCTTTGCAATCGGAGAGAACGGTTGCCGATGGGGAGGCAATGGATAGTGTATATCCGTTGAAACACCTTTGCTTTCAAGAAATAGCCTGAGCTTTTCGCGATGATTGGTTGTAATGACAAGCAAGTGATGTACGGGAGATGAATCTGAAGTGTGAGCAGGAAAAAATATGTCACCAACTTCCTTTAGTTGTTCAAGGTACAGATGTGCGAGGTGTACACGTTCCCTATTCCAGGAATCCAGATGCCGCAATTTCACCCTGAGGAAAGCCGCCTGCAATTCATCGAGCCGGGAGTTGATCCCGGCCTCATCATGTATGAACCTTGATGATGCTCCATAGTTGGCGAATTTTCTGGCCATTGCAGCAAGATTCCCGTCATCAGTAGTTATCGCACCACCGTCACCAAGTGCCCCAAGATTCTTTGTCGGATAAAAACTTGTCGCATTGATCTGCCCGAAAGTTCCTGTCATTTTCCCCTCCCACGCTGCCCCGTGCGCCTGTGCATTGTCCTCGACAACAGGGACCCCAAAACGTTCCGACAATTGGCTGATGGCACTCATGTTTTCAGGCCGTCCGAATAAATGTACCGGCACGATGGCCCTGGCACCTAATGCCAGGCCCGCTTCCAACAATTCCAGATTCATCTGCCAGGTAAGTGGATCGGCATCAACCGGCACAGTAGTCGCCCCCGTCCTCATGACTGCAATCCATGTGGGTGAGCAAGTAAGCGCTGGTACTAAAACGCTATCGCCTTTCTTGATGCCCAGAACGACAAGAGAGACATATAGGGCATCAAGTCCATTGGCCACGCCGATGCAATGTTTTACCCCGAGATAGTTGGCAAATTCCTTCTCAAAGGCTTTGAGTTCCGAATCAAGAATGAAACGCTCTTTGTCCAGAACTGAACCAAAAGCCATTTCAAGTTCCTTTCTTATAAGCTTGTGTTGATTTTCTAATGAAAAGAAAGGGACATCCATATCTGCGAAGGTAGCAATGACGTTAGTGTACCCAAACGGGGTCTAATGGTCATTCGATGACTATTGACTATTTTCGCCCCTTCTGGTTTTGAAAAAAGCGACATGAACTTTCAAAAGATCAATAATATTACCGGCTGGGTAACATTCATAATTGCTTTGGTTACCTACTGGCTCACTTTTGAGGAAACGGCCAGTTACTGGGATTGTGGTGAGTTTATTGCTGTGGCTTATAAGCTTGAGGTTTCTCATCCACCCGGAGCTCCACTGTTTATGCTTCTGGGACGTCTGTTTTCATTCCTGGCGTTTGGGGACGTCACCAAAGTAGCCTATTGGATCAACTTCCTCAGCGTTCTGGCAAGTTCCTTCACCATTCTATTCCTTTTCTGGTCTATCACATTGTTTGGAAGGAAGTTGCTTGGCATAAAAGACGACAGCACCATTACGGAAGGGCAGTCCTGGATGCTGATGGGTGCAGGACTTGTCGGTGCTCTGGCGTATACTTTTTCGGATTCATTCTGGTTTTCCGCTGTTGAAGCCGAAGTCTACGCGATGTCGGCCTTTTTCACTGCCTTTGTTGTTTGGGGCATTCTGAAGTGGGATGTGATTGAGGATGAGGCCTCGGCCAACCGCTGGCTTGTATTCATAGCCTATGTAGTTGGCCTATCCATCGGCGTACACATGCTAAATCTCGTAACTATTCCTGCGCTTGCGCTTATCTATTATTTCAAGAGGCACCAACCTTCTACCTGGGGAATAATCGGCGCGCTGGCCATCAGCGGCGGCCTCGTACTTTTTATCAATGATATTATTGTGCCAGGCCTGCCTTCATTGGCTGCCGGTTTCGAAATCTTTTTTGTCAATAATCTGGGGATGCCTTTTGGCTCTGGAGTAATTGTCTTCTGTGTCCTGCTTGTCGGTGGGCTTGCTTATGGAATCCGGTACTCTCAAATAAAAGATCGTCCAACGCTCAATGTATTTCTTCTCTCTACAGTCTTCATTCTTATTGGCTATTGCTCCTATGCCGTTATCGTAATCCGTTCGAATTTTGATACCCCTATCAATGAAAATGCCCCCAAGGATGTGATGTCCTTTGTGCGCTACCTTAAGCGCGAACAATACGGCAGCAGACCACTTCTTTACGGCCCATATTTTACAGCCAAAATCATCGACCTGAAACAGGGAGCGCCTGTCTATACGAAAGGTAAAGACAAGTATGAAATCACGGATCACAAGATGGAGTATGTGTATGAGCCTGGACAGGAAACAATAATGCCCCGCGTTTGGAATTCGGACTATAAATCAACTTATCGGAACATCCTCGGGCTCAAAGAAGGTGAGAAACCCACATTCGGACAGAACCTGTATTTCATGTTCAAGCACCAGATAGGTCACATGTACATGCGATACTTCATGTGGAACTTTGCCGGTCGTACAGGAGATGAGCAGGGATCCGATTGGATGGGCCCTTCCGACTGGTTTGAGAAATTACCTGCAGAGCTCGCGAATAATAAGGCACGGAATAATTTTTTCATGATTCCGTTCTTGCTGGGCCTAATAGGTATGTTCTACCAATTCACAAAAGATACAAAGAACTTCGCAGTGGTGGCGCTGCTCTTCATCATGACAGGAGTCGCCATTGTCGTTTATCTCAATACCCCGCCAGAAGAGCCCCGGGAAAGGGATTACATCTATTCAGGATCGACCTATGCGTTTACTTTCTGGATTGGCCTATCTGTCATCAGCATAGGCGAGTTATTTGCACGCTTCACAAAAAATGTAAAAGCGAGCGCGGGCATTGCCACCATTCTTTGTCTGGTCGCTCCAGCCATCATGGCACACCAGGGCTGGGATGACCACAATAGGTCCAACCGCTACTTTTCAGTTGACTCAGGAAAGAACTATCTGGCCTCCTGTGATCAAAACGCAATCCTGTACACAGGAGGGGACAACGACACTTTCATGTTGTGGTACGCACAGGAAGTGGAGGGCTTCCGCACCGACGTCAGAGTGGTGGTTTTCAGCTACTACAATACCGATTGGTATATAGATCAGACTATGAAGAGGGCATACCAATCCGAACCCTTCAAATACACACTGACTTCCAGTCATTACATGCAGGGCGGTCCAAATGATGTATTGTATTATGCGGATTTGAAGATTCCCAGTATCGATCTGAAGCAATATATCGACCTGCTGAAGAAGAACTATTCTCAATTGCGCGCTGATAATTATAACATCGTCCCGAGCAAGATTTTTACGCTGGACATCAACAAACAAGATGTATTGGCCAAAGGAATCATTCCAAAAGGAATGGACAGCCTTGTGGTGGATCAAATGCGTATCCGGCTAAAAGGAAATGTTCTTGAGAAGAAGGACCTTGCTTTCCTCGACGTACTGGCAACAAACAACTGGGAGCGTCCTATCTATCTGAACAACACCTCTCTCTCACAACTGAATCTGGACATGCGCAACTATGTTGTGCAGGAAGGAAATGCTTACCGCGTGTTGCCAATATTGAACACCCGCAAAGACCGGGAAAATCTTGTAAATATTGAATCATCTTACGAAAAGATGATACACCAGTTTGGTTATCGCGGGTTGGATAATCCCAACCTCTATTATAATGAGGATTACAAAGGCTTTGTACAAAACCACAGGGGATCGCTCAACACCCTGGCAGAGGCCATGATTGACAGAGGAGACATTGCGCAGGCCTCTGAGGTGCTCACATTCAGCCTGGATAAAATGCCTGACAAGGCTGTACCTTATGACATCACCACGGTGACTCAGGTTGAACTGTTGTTTAAGGCAGGGCAAAAGGAAAAAGCGCTTGAAATTGCCAAGACAATCGGAGATCGCTCAGAAGAGATGGCGCAATATGAGATCAAGAAATACAGCGGCATCACCATGAACACCAGAAGATCGTTGTATGTGTTGGGTGAACTGCAACGCATTCTACTGGAAAATGGAGAAGAGCAGCTATCGAAAAAGTATGAATCCAGTTACGAGAATATTCTGAACAATCTTCAAATCAGGGATGAGCTGGAGCGGGGTGATTACTGATTACTGATTCCTATTTCCGTGCAATCATGAACAGGTCCAGTGCCCGCTGAGCATCGTCGACCAGGATAAAGTCTTTATGCGTTATGCTTTCCACCAGTTGATCGGACGCATGCTTCAGCTTGTTTCGAGTTAACCGGTTCAGTACGTCGTAAGGGATCCGAAGCAAAAATGCCGGAAGGCGATGTTGCAAATCGAAAAAATCCCACTTCATCAGCCGGTTAACAGATGCACGGTTTTGTTCATGGTAGGCCATCACCTTTTCATTTCCTGCGATGCCCTTCATTTCGACATTCGGAAAGTACTCGCGCGTGAGCGCTGCAAGTTCCGGCCCGGTGTACTCCCGAACATGCCATGGATTTCGGGAAAGGGATTGCAGACGGTTCGGAGTAGTAAGCAACAATACGCCACCGGGTCGAAGTACTCTGTAAATCTCTTTCAGGAATAACCGGTCGTTGTGAATATGCTCAATTACCTGAAAAGTGATTACTGAATCAAAGGATGCATCTTCAAACGGAAGGGGAGGAAGATTGGCAGAGATAAACCGGTCTACGGGATATTTCTTCTGCAGCACTTCAACCGCCTGCCTGATCTTGTCGATTGCCGAATAGGAACGAATTGATGATTGTACCCACTCGATTCCTCTCCCTTCGCCGCAACCAACCTCCAGCAAATCTCCGCCTATCCACTGGCTTGCCATTACATATGGTTTTAGCAGTCGCTGGTGAATTGGATTGTCAGAAGGCAGTTCTGAAGAAGCTATTTCCGTTGTAAAGATTTTGCTCATGCCCGGCAAAAATAAGGCTTCCTGTTCCCATTTGTGACAGCCACATCATATCAAGTCTGGTCTTTTCTTCGTTATTTTTACGCAACGTTAACTTCACATGAAGTATTTCCTGTCAGGTCTCCTTATTTGCATTGCCTTCAGCAGCTCGGGGCAATCCGTCAGCAGCATCAATTTCAAGTACCTGTATAACCCTCAGTCGGAGATACAAATGATCATCCGGCCGGTGTCGGTCCGGGACAGTTTCAAAGTCCTCTACCACATCAAATCCACCCTCACAGGTCAGTTTCTTATTCAATGGTCCAGAAATGAATCCTACAACCAAAGGCAGGGAGGTGTTTTTGTAAGCAATGATACAGTGCACCTGGTTAATCAGGAGGCTGAGGGTTTCTTGATGGCTATTAAGCCGGATAAACCCTGGCTGTTGGTCGCCAAGCTGACACATACTGAATCGGGCAAGAGTTGGATATTTTCCCATCAGATTGAAAAGCATTATCCCGTCAATGGCTATTTGGAGAAGAATGGCAAGAAAGTTTGGGATAACTACATTTCGTCCTCGTCCACGTACAAGGTTTGGGGAAGTGGTTCAGGCCGCACCCTGCATTTTTCATATTACAAGGAAAATTTTCCTACCCCCTCACCCCCATTTGCATCCAAAGAACTTAAAATGGATCGCTTCCTCTTCCCAGATTCCATTTTCAAAATAGAACCAGGCAGCACCATGGGCCCCTTCTCCAAAGAGGGACTCTACCTTGCACAGGAGGACACTGTTTCTTCAGAAGGTTTTTCTTTCCTGGTAAAGAAAGAACCCTATCCCAAATACAACAAACTCGCCGACCTGAAGGGACCATTGCTTTTCGTTACGACTCAGGAAGAGAATGATGCCATCGGACAAGCCGGCGAGGACAAGGCCAAATTTGACAAAGTAATTCTGGAAATCACCGGTGATAAGGAAAGGGCCAGGGTATTCATGAGAAATTATTTCAAACGCGTTGAGACTGCCAACCAGTTGTTCACCTCCTTCAAGGAAGGATGGAAGACAGACAAAGGCATGATCTACGTTGTTTTTGGTCTGCCTGATGAGGTCCAGCTCAGCGGGCAGCAGGAATCGTGGACATATAAGTCATTCGGACTTCAATTTTTCTTTAATAAAACCGGGAGTGTTTACGCCCCAGACCACTATGTACTGATTCGCGACAAGCAATACACACAGATGTGGTACCAAACCATCGACTTGTGGAGAAAGAGTCGGTTCTAAAATCCTTCATCGAACCCGAATTTTTGCATGGACAAAAGTGATTTGATTTATGGCACACGAGCTGTAATGGAAGCCATCCGGGCCGGCCGGCAGATCGAAAAGATATTTCTCCAGGCGGGTCTAAACAATGACCTGATCAAAGAACTGGTTGAGGCCCTTAAAGCCCATAAGATCCCGTTCAGCTGGGTACCTGTCGAAAAGATTAATCGACTTACCAACCGGAATCATCAGGGTGTGGTTGGGTATTTATCTGCAGTTCAGTACGCAACATTGCAACAGGTTATCGATCATGCCTACAGCGAAGGCAGAGTTCCTTTTCTCCTTTTGTTAGACAGAATCACTGACGTCAGAAACTTTGGCGCTGTAGCCAGAACGTGCGAATGTGCAGGATTGGATGCAATTGTAATCGAGGAAAAGGGAAGCGCACCGGTTACCAGCGATGCAATGAAAACCTCTGCCGGCGCACTGCATCATCTGCCCGTATGCCGGGTTAGATCTTTAAAGGACGCAATAAAGGAGATCAGGGACAATGGCATTCAAATCGTTGCCTGTACAGAGAAGGCGGCTGACATCATCTTCCAGGCTGATCTGACTGCGCCGACGGCACTCCTGTTGGGCTCCGAAGAAGACGGTATTTCTCCCACTCTTCTCCAAGGTGCTGACAAACTGGTCCGCATCCCTATGACAGGCAAAATTCAGTCTTTGAATGTCTCGGTGGCTGCTGCCATTGCCATCTACGAAGTAGTGCGCCAAAAATCTTACAGGTAGTCTCCTCCGTTGTTGCGGGACTTGAGGTCATTTACGAATCTGCGGAACATCTCTTCCTTGTCCTTTTCGCAGACGATTACAACATTATCAAAGACTCCAACCAGGTAACCATTCAGTCCCTGAACCACCAACAGTTTCCCTTCCTCTCCCCTGAGTACAGAATTGCGCGTGTCATAAATCATTAACTCCCCGCTAACCGCATTGTTGTGGCTGTCCTTTGACATCACATCATGCAAGGAGGACCATGAACCAAGATCCGACCATGTAAAGTTGCCCAATGACATGTAGACATTATCAGCTTTTTCCATTACCCCATAGTCAATTGAAATACTTTTCGTCAGACCATAAACGGTGGTAATGGCTGCCTTTTCATCGGGTGTGTTCAACGTCGGCCTGATCTCCGCAAGAGCTTCTGACAACTCGGGCAGGTACTTGTCAAATGCATTGAGAATTGCCTGTACACCCCAAATAAAGATGCCGGAATTCCACACAAAATCCCCGCTTTCCAGAAAGGTCTTTGCCAGTTGAAGCGCAGGTTTCTCGGTAAAAGTCTTTACTTTTTTGAGATGGGACTTTGATTCCAAAAACTGAATATATCCATACCCGGTTTCAGGTCTGGTGGGTTTGATTCCGAGAGTGATCAGTTTGTCCTGTGCATGGGTCTGCTCGACTGCCTTTTGAATAGTTGCGACAAACTCCTTCTCATTAAGGATCAGGTGATCAGAAGGACACACAACCATGGAAGCATCAGGATTGCAGGCGAAAATCTTGTTGGCCGCATATGCAATGCAAGGAGCAGTGTTCTTGCGCATAGGCTCGGTGATAATTCTCTCTGGCTGCACAGACGGAAGTTGTTCGCGCACAAGGTCCAGATGCTCCTCGTGAATGACTATCCAGATGTTATCAGGCTGGCAGATTGGAAGATACCTTTCGAAAGTTTGCTGCAGCAGCGTTCTTCCTGTGCCAAGTGCATCCAGAAATTGCTTGGGCCTTGAATTACGACTGTAAGGCCAAAAGCGAGTACCCACGCCACCGGCCATTATTACCACATTGAGGTTTTTGTCCATTTCGTGAACTCAGAATAACAATTATGGGTTAATTCCGTTCAGCCTTAACAATGCTTCCATCAACGAAATTGATGAGACGGAATAGCAGAATTTTCGTTATATTCAATATCAATTGACTTTCCAACGATTGCGGAAGGCAAATGTAAGGATTAAAATGACTCAGCGACCATGATAGTGGCAGAAGAAAAGGACGAACTAAAAGTTAAGCTTAAGGAATTTTTTGGGTACACATCATTTCGGGGAAACCAGGAATCAGTTATCAGAAACATACTAAGCGGCAAAAACACTTTTGTGATCATGCCGACAGGGGCAGGCAAGTCATTGTGCTATCAATTGCCAGCCATGATCAAGGAAGGGCTTGCCATCGTGATCTCTCCTCTGATTGCATTGATGAAAAACCAGGTGGATCAATTAAATGCTTATGGCATCCACGCGCGCTTTCTGAACTCTACCCTGAGCAAGGCGGAAATTACGAGATTGAAAAAAGATGCAATCAATGGTACGGTTAAACTGCTGTATGTCGCACCGGAATCCCTCAACAAAGAAGAGAACATCGCCTTCCTTCAAAAGGTAAAGGTTTCTTTTGTGGCTATTGATGAAGCCCACTGCATTTCTGAGTGGGGACATGATTTCCGCCCTGAATACCGCAAGATCAAGACCATGATCGCACAATTGGGACAACTGCCTGTTATCGCGCTCACGGCTACTGCTACGCCCAAAGTTCAGCTGGATATCCAGAAGAACCTGCAGATGGAAGAGGCAGACGTTTTCTTATCCTCTTTTAACAGAAAGAACCTCTATTATGAGGTCCGTCCAAAAAAAGAGACGAAAAAGCAGTTAATCCGGTTCCTCAAGGATCACAAAGGAAAATCCGGAATCATCTATTGCCTTAGCCGCAAGAAAGTGGAGGAGATCGCGCAGCTGCTCAACGTCAACGGATTCAAGGCGGCCCCCTATCATGCAGGTCTGGATCCGGATGTGAGGGTGAAGAACCAGGATGACTTTCTCAATGAGGAAGTAGATGTGGTGGTGGCCACCATTGCATTTGGAATGGGTATTGATAAGCCAGACGTTCGTTTTGTGGTTCACTACGATGTTCCCAAGTCCCTCGAAGGATACTATCAGGAAACCGGGCGCGCTGGCCGCGACGGACTGGAAGGAATTTGCCTGATGTTCTACAGTCACAATGATCTCAATAAGCTTGAGAAATTCAACAAGGACAAAACGGTACAAGAGCGTGAGAATGCAAGGGTTCTGCTTCAAGAAATGGAATATTATGCAGAATCACCCGTCTGCCGAAGGAGGCAACTGCTTCATTACTTTGGAGAAGAGTACACAGAGCAAAATTGCGGGGCGTGCGACAACTGTGTGAATCCGCGCGAAAGATTTGACGGTACCGCTGCCGTTCAGACTGCCCTTCTTGCAGCAAGGCAGACTGGAGAACGGTTCGGGCTGAATCACCTGGTCAATGTAATTCGCGGGATTGAAGATGAATACGTGAAGAGCTATGGTCACTTTGATCTGGCTATTTACGGGAAGGGCGGCGACGAAGATGGGGACTATTGGAAATCTGTTATTCGCCAGGCGCTGATTTATCAGTACCTCGAAAAGGATATAGAGAATATCGGTGTATTAAAGCTGACAGAAAAAGGAAGGAAGTTTCTCAACAAGCCCCACCCCATTGAGCTCGCCCGGGATCATGATTATACCACGGACATCGAAGATGAAGAAGTGTCAACAGAAAAACCTTCTTCAAGCAAATCCTATGACGAAAAACTGTTTGAGATGCTCAAAAACCTGCGTAAGCAGGTGGCCCGTCAAAAGAACCTCCCTCCTTATGTCATATTTCAGGACCCATCCCTCGAAGAGATGGCAACCACCTACCCTACCACCCGGGAAGATCTTGCAGCGATCAACGGGGTCGGCATGGGAAAGGTCAACAAGTTTGGAAAGGAGTTTCTGGAAGTCATTCAGAAATATGTAGATGAGAATGATATAGAAACAGCCTCAGACGTTATCGTCAAATCCTCGGTAAACAAATCAAAGATCAAGATTTTTATTATCCAGCAGATTGACCGCAAAGTCGACCTGGAGGAAATTGCCGAATCCAAGAGTCTCACCTTTGATGAACTGTTGACGGAAATTGAAAACATCTGCTACTCAGGAACAAAACTCAACCTGGACTATTACATCGATGAAGTTCTGGATGAGCACAAGCAGGGGCAGATCTTTGACTATTTTCTCAATTCTGAAACGGACAGCCTGGAGGAAGCCATGAATGACGAGAACAATGCCGAGTTTAATGAAGAAGAGATCCGGCTCATGAGGATTAAGTTTCTCAGCGAATACGCAAATTGATACTGCCAGCATTCTGATTGCTATCTTTGGGCTTTCTGTAGTCCATGAATATTCTTTTGGTCGGCAGCGGTGGCAGGGAGCACGCCCTCGCCTGGAAAATTTCCCAGAGTCCGCTCACCCGGCGGCTATTTGTTGCACCAGGTAATGCCGGAACATCGAAGCTGGCTGAGAATCTTTCTGTCAAGGTCGACGATTTTCAGGGCCTAGCGGCCATCTGCAAGGATAAGCTGATTGACTTGCTGGTTGTTGGACCTGAAGCACCGCTGGTCAACGGACTGCGTGATTTTCTTGAAAAGGACAACGATCTCAGGAACCTCCTTATTGTGGGACCTGGAATGAAGGGAGCACAACTGGAGGGAAGCAAGGATTTCTCCAAGCAGTTCATGCAACGCCATAAGATTCCCACGGCCGGGGCAAAAACATTCTCTTCAGACCAGGTCAAGGAGGGTATCCGCTTTCTCATCACCCAGCGGATGCCGGTTGTGCTCAAGGCGGATGGTCTGGCTGCAGGCAAGGGAGTTGTGATTTGTCAAAGCCTGGAAGAGTCTGAAGAAACTCTGCGATCCATGCTGGCAGGAAAGTTCGGGGAGGCCAGCAGCAGAGTATTGATAGAAGAGTTTCTGACCGGCATTGAACTCTCTGTTTTTGTCCTTACAGACGGTTCAGACTACGTATTGCTGCCTGAAGCCAAAGACTATAAGAGGGTCGGGGAAGGTGATACCGGTCTCAATACAGGAGGCATGGGCGCCGTTTCTCCGGTCAATTTTGCCACGACTGCCTTCATGTCCAAAGTTGAAGAAAGGATTATCAAACCCACCATTAAGGGACTGAAAGAAGAAAAGATAGACTACCGTGGATTCATATTCTTTGGTCTGATCAATGTCAACGGAGATCCCTACGTTATTGAATACAATGCGAGAATGGGCGATCCTGAAACCGAGGCTGTCATGACCAGGATAGAATCGGACCTGGTTGAAGTTCTGGCGGCCTGCGCTTCGGGACACCTGAAAGGAAAAGTCCTGGCCACAACCAAAGAGCACGCCATTACCGTGGTGATGGTTGCTGCTGGATATCCTGGTGATTACCAAAAGGGCCATCCCATTAGCGGTCTGGATGCCCAGCATGACGCTATCGCCTTTCATGCCGGCACCAAACTGCAGGACAGTCAGATTGTTACGGATGGCGGAAGGGTGCTTGCAATAACAGGACGCGGCAAAGACATCGATGGTGCCAGACAAATGGCTTATAAAGCTGTTTCCGGCATTAGCTGGACAGGTTCTTATTTCAGAAGAGATATTGGGTTAGATTTGCAGCGTTTGACGAAACGCTGATGGACAAAGTTCAGAGTTAAGAGATATGAGTTGCGCCTGCGGTACAGTTAAAGATGGTAAAGTTGCCGGTTGCCAGAACAACGGCGCCTGTGGTACAGGTGGGTGCAATAAAATGAATGTCTTTGACTGGCTGTCCAATATGGAGGTTCCCGTAACCACCAGATTTGATGTTTTGGAGGTTCGTTTCAAGAATGGGCGCAAGGAATTCTTCAGGAATACGGAAAGGCTGGATTTGCATGCCGGGGATGCTGTTGTAGTGGAAGTGGTCAATGGCCATCATATTGGTTACGTGTCACTGCAGGGTGAACTCGTGCGGCTCCAGATGCGAAAAAAGAACGTAGCCAATGATCAGGAGATCAAAAAGGTATATCGTCTTGCATCGGTAAAAGATCTTGAAAAGTGGGAGGAAGCGCAAAAGCGTGAAATGCCTGCGCTCCACAGAAGCAGGGAGATCATCAGACAGATGAACTTACAGATGAAGTTGTCTGATGTGGAGTTTCAGGCGGATAATATGAAAGCGAGTTTTTATTATTCCGCGGATGAAAGAGTCGACTTCAGGGAACTCATACGCGTACTGGCTTCTGAATTCAGGGTGCGGGTGGAAATGAGGCAAATCAGTTTGCGTCAGGAAGCCGGCAGACTGGGTGGACTGGGAGTTTGCGGACGCGAGCTATGCTGCTCCACATGGCTGAGCGAATTCAAGAATGTTGCCACGAGCGCTGCGCGATACCAGAATTTGTCCCTCAACCCAAGCAAACTCAGCGGACAGTGCGGAAGGCTGAAATGCTGCCTTAATTATGAGCTGGAGACCTATATGGACGCGCTGAAAGACATTCCAGAAGTAAACAGGCCGTTGCTTACCGAAAAGGGAGAAGCCTCACTTCAAAAGACCGATATCTTCAGGCGGATTATGTGGTTTGGATACAAAGAAGAGAGTACATGGTACCCGATTGAAGTTGCAAGGGTTAACGAAATTCTTGAATTGAATCGAGCCGGTAAGAAGCCTGCAAACCTCGAGCAGAACGAAGTGGAAGAGCGTGAACCCGCATCGGTACTCAACAGTGATCTTGAGAGACTCGATAAGAAATTCAGCCACAAAGCAGGTAAGAATAAGCGCAAATCGCGTCACCGTCGTCGCGACCAGCAAAACCGGCGTCACGGATCAGGCCCGCAACAAGGAGGCCGTCAACAGTCCTGAAAGCAAAGTATGCTCCGGAGGTTTTCTGCATTAACGGTCTGGTGTATAAGTCTTATGGTCCTGGGTTCCTGTGATCAGTACAGAATCTTTGAGATGAACCATCCTTTTGATGACCGCACATGGAAAGTCACAGAAGAGCCGCGGTTTGAGTTTGTTATTCGAGATACGTTACCCACGTACCATCTATATTACAACGTTCGCAACACGATGGACTATCCGTATGCACGGATATTTGTCATGGCTCATTTGTATGATTCTACCCAAAGGGAGCTTAGCAGGAAAATGTTAAACGATGATCTGTTTGATCAAAAAACAGGGAGACCATTGGGTGCCAGTGGAATCGGTGACCTGTACGACCATCGGTTTATTATTTGGCGGGATCAGCGATTCAAGTATGCAGGAAAATACTCAATCAAGCTTGATCAATTCATGCGGCTCGACACCCTTAAAGGTCTCGTCGCCGTTGGTGTGAGAGTAGAACGTACGGATAAGCAGGATTGATAAGAAATGAGATGGCCCCGTCCTTACCCGGGGCCATCTGGGACAGGGCCGACCAGAACCCTATCCCACTTAAAACCAGAAATAATTGACTATGAAAAACTTTGAAAGTTTCATTACAAAGAAACGCAGGCCGCTTGATTCCTGCCTTTTACATGGCATTAGAAATCAATTAGAATTGAATTGATCTGCATTCTGCAAATGAACCGTAATGCTTGTTCCTTCGCCCACAGACGATGACACGCTGATCCTGCCCTTGTGCATGGATATGATTCGCTGACTCAAAGACAGACCTATTCCATACCCTTTAACCTTGGAGGTTCTGTCTGCACGATAAAACGGTTGAAAAACACTCTCAATATCCTTTTGCTCAATTCCTGGGCCGTTATCCGAAACAATCACCTGGATTCCGTTATTCACAAGCAGTGACACGATGGCCTTGTGATCAGGCGAGAATTTACAAGCGTTTTCGATCACATTCTGCAATGCTACTTGTAGGAGATAAGGATTTCCAAATGTATCCAGCCTTCTCTCATCTTCCGGAAGGCTTGTTGAATGAATTTCAGTTTGATAAACCGGGTCAAGCGATTTTATTTTTTCAATAACCTCCCACAATATTTCATCAATCCGGAGACGGGTCATGGTGAAGGACCGGTTTTCTCCGTGAAGTGAAGCCAGATCCAGAAGGCTTCCGGAGAGTAGATTGAGTTCCCGTATATCCTCGAGAACAGATGCAGCAGTTTTTTGATATTCCTCCAGGCTTCTTTCCTTCAGCAGCGTTACTTCCAATTGAGACGTTATCCTTGTCAAGGGATTCCTGAGCTCATGAGAGACATTGGTCACAAAAGACTTCTGCAAATCAAACGCTTTCTCAATTCTTGCGAGAAGGTTATTGAAGATTGTTATAAGTCGCCCAATCTCGTCCTGGTAACGCCTTTCCGGAAGCCGCTGGTGCAAATCGCCGACAGAAATAGCCTCCACTTCTTCGATAAGCATGTTGATGGGCTTTAATGCTCTTCCTGCATAGACCCACCCCGCAAAAGCGACGATGGCAATCATTATTGCAAACAACAGCACCAATAGCAGTCCCAGCATGGCCAATTGTCTGTTCCCTGCCACATCGATCGCACCAGCAATTACGACGTAATCATGGTTGTCGTAGTGAAAAACAATCCCTACAATCTCAAACTTACCCTGTGTGAAATCCTTATGGCGTGACATGCGAATCTCATTAAGGAGTATCTCGTCAACTTTGAAGAAAATCGTATCGTTATTGGTGTAGATCTCCTTGTTGTTCTCATAAACTGTAATATTCTCTCCGTAAAGAACATCTCTCTTCGCACGGTCAATCGCCTTCAGGATTGCTGAGTCAATCGCCTGAACCTTCAAAAGGAGCGTTGCCGCAGTAACGGCCTTGTCATAAAGTCTGGCCCTGAAGTGATCATGATTGTACCGGTAGGCCAGAAGGTAGACGAGTGCAAAGGAGATCAGCAGAATGCCTGAAACCGCGATCGAAAATTGTAAGGTGAGCCTGGACCTGATCTGCATTTCAACGGATAATATACCCCATTCCAAACTGTGTTTGAATGAGTTTCCGTTCAAATTCTTTGTCAACTTTTCTGCGGAGATAGTTCACGTAAACCTCCACCATATTAGTTCCGGTGTCAAAATCTATTTTCCAGACATTCTTGGCCAATTCCGCCTTTGATATTACCCTTCCCTTGTTGCGGAGTAGGTATTCCAGGAGTGCAAATTCCTTGGCCGTCAGGGAAATGTGTGTATTTCCTCTCTGCACTTGTCGGGTCTGAAGGTCCATGCTGAGATCTTCAGCCGTGAGTATACGATCAGCGGCAGAGGCCTGCACGCGCTTGGTCAGGTTGCGGATCCGCGCCAGAAGTTCTTTGAACTCAAAAGGCTTGGTCAAATAGTCGTCAGCACCGCTATCCAGTCCGTCAACAACATGATCTGCACCTCCCAGTGCCGTAAGCATCAGCAACGGGGTCTGATTTCCTGCCTGCCGCAGTTCTCTGCACAATTGCCTGCCGTCAAGATTCGGCAGTATGATGTCTGAAATAATAAGGTCGTATTTCCTGGTGAGCGCCAATTCCTTGCCGGAGATTCCTTCGGATGCAGTATCCACCTCAAATGAATTCTCCTGCAAGCCTTGCTTGATGAAGGAAAGTGTTTTGGGCTCGTCTTCTATGAGGAGAATTTTCACGCGATAAACTTACACTTACAAACAACACGGAACATTAGAAAAGAGTTAGAATCAGAAGCGAACAACTGTGAGGGTACATAATAAAAAAATCCCGGCATGTGTACCGGGATTTCTTTTAACCATCACTGTGGGTCAATGTTCAGGCCTTTACCGGGGCAGGCTTGTTTGAATCAAGATCGATCACAATCGGTGTGGCTATAAAAATGGACGAGTAGGTTCCAATGACTACGCCGACTACCAACGCAAACGAGAAACCCCTAAGTGTTTCACCGCCAAAAAACAGAAGAACAATCACCACCATGAGCACAGTGGAAGAAGTTACAATCGTCCGGCTTAGGGTGCTGCTGATCGCACTATTGAAGATTTTCTCGCGCTCGTGACTGGTCCCCAGGCCAATATATTCCCTTATCCGGTCAAAGATGATCACAGTATCATTGATCGAGTAACCAATAATCGTGAGAAGCGCCGCAACAAATACCTGATCAATTTCCAGGGAGAATCCAAATACGCGTGCTATTGCGAAGGCTGCAAAAGTGAACAATGCATCGTGAACGAGGGCCACGATGGCTCCCGTGCTGTACTGCCATTTGCGGAAGCGTATCAGGATGTAAAGAAATATCGAAAGCAGCGCGAGGCTCCCCGCTTCAAAAGCTGATCCTTTTATGTCATCAGCGATGGTGGCGCCGACCTTAGAAGATGAAGCGATGGCAAAATGTGATTTATCCACCTGCACATCATTTTCCACAAAGTCCTTGCCGGTAGCCTTCTTCAGCCCTTCAACCAGGGATCCCTTAACCTTCTCATCTGCAGCCTCGGATTCATCATCAATCAGGTAAGATGTGGTGACCTTCATTACGTTGCTGCTGCCGTAGTTCTTCACCTCCGTTCCCGCATTGGCAAAGCTTGCTGTGAGGTCTGATTTTAGCCGGGTTGCATCAATTGGGTCAGCAAATGAAACAACATAAGAACGTCCTCCTTTGAAATCCACACCCAGGTTCAATCCCTGTATAGCAATTAATACAATGCCAATGAGAATAACGCTAGAAGAAAAAATATACGCGCGCTTCCGCAGTGAGATGAAGTCAAATATTTTGTTCTTGTCAAGTGACCAGGACAGACTTGTTTCAAAGGACATCTTGGCTTCGTCGCCCTTGCGAACCATCCACTCTATGATTACATGCGAAATGTAAACAGCGGAGAAAAATGAAGTTGCAATACCGATCATCAGTACTATGGCGAATCCTTTCAAAGGACCCTGGCCCAGGACAAAAAGAAATAGAGCAGTCAGGAAAGTAGTCAGGTTCGAATCAAAGATTGCAGCAAATGCTCTTTCATAGCCTTTGCTGATCGCTTCACGAAGCCTGCGCCCTTGTCGAAGTTCCTCCCGTATTCGCTCATAAATCAGCACGTTAGCATCCACGGCCATACCCATCGTCAGCACTATACCGGCAATACCCGGAAGCGTCAGAGCGGCGTTTAGCTGGGCGAGAATGCCGAGGATGAAGAACACGTTAAACAACAATGCCAGGTCGGCAATGAGGCCGCCTTTGGAATAATAGGCAACCATGAAAATGATCACAAGGCCCAGACCAGCCGCCGCTGAAATCAATCCCTGGTTTTGAGCGACCTGTCCGAGTGAAGGGCCCACAATGGCTTCCTCCACAATCCGGGTCGGGGCGGGCAGAGATCCCGCCTTCAGGACGTTCGCCAAGTCCTTCGCTTCTTCCAACTCAAAGCTCCCGGTAATCTGCGAGTTCCCATTTGGAATCTCTCCTTGCACAGTAGGCGCCGTATAGACATAATTGTCCAGTACAATCGCTATTCTGCCCTGCGGAGTCTTGCTGGAGGCAGCGGCAGTAACCTTTGCCCAGATGCGAGAGCCGCCTGCATTCATGGTCATACTCACCGCCGGACGCGCAAACTGATCGTAGTCGAGGCGGGCATCATTAATGACTTCACCGGAAAGAAGTGGCTTCGCATTTCTTCCCAGGTTTACAAAATTTAGCCTAAGATCTTCCACACCAGGAGTAATATCCGGATCAGGCTTCACATCCCAGAACCACCCAATCGTTCGCGGCATCAGTGTCTTGACATCCCCGCGCTTCAGAATACGGTTGACTTCCGCTGTATCCTTCACATTATAGAGAAAGGGATACCCGGGATTCATAAGCGAGTACAATGGCGAAAGATTCAGTTTAGTAAGGGAATCAAGCGAACCTCCGGTTGAATCCTTTGCAGCATTGGTGAGCTGTTGCTCAAGTGCTGATTTGGTTGTATCCGACTTCCCAGTGGATTTGGTTTCGGAAGTTTTGATCTCTGATGAGGTCGCCGCAGCCTGCTGGGCCTTTTTCTCGCGAAGAAGCATATCGTTGATGCCTCTCAGCGCTGCGCCCAATTGAGGATCGTTGTATTCCACTACCTCCCAGAATTCCAGCCTGGCAACACCTTGAAGAAGCTTTCGCACCCGTTGCGGATTGTCCGCACCAGGAATTTCAATCTGAATCCTGCCCGCATCCTGAAGACGCTGAATGTTAGGTTGGGAAGTGCCGAACTGGTCGATCCTGGTCTTGAGGATCGTAAACGACCGATCAATTGCGCTTTCAATTTCCGTCTTGAGAAACTTCAAAACTGCATCATCGCTGTCCGACAGGCTAACTCTGCCGCGCGTGGCTGCGGAGGCAAAAACCGATGCCAGACTTCTGTCAGGGTTCACCTCCTTAAACGCGTCGTAAAAGACATCTGCAAAATTGCCCTTGTTGGTCTTTTGCATTTCACGTGCCCTGTCCATCGCCTTCATGAAGGCAGGATCCTGATTATTGCCGCTCAGCCCACGAATAATATCTGCCGGAGAAACTTCAAGCACGACATGCATGCCGCCCTGCAGATCCAAACCAAGACTCAGCTCATTCTCTTTGACTTCCTTGTAAGTGTACTCCGCTCCAAAAAGATTGTATACCGGCTTGTTCCAAAGAGAATCAACGTACCGCTGCTTCTTTGACAGATTAATTGATCCGTTGGCATCTGTTGCAAATTGTGTGGCATCCTGCCGCACCCTGCGGGATACGAAAGTGAATGACAGATAATACAAACACAGCAGTGTGACGACAATGCTCAGCACAACTACTACTCCTTTGTTACGCATAGAAATAAATGAATTAAGAACTGTGATGAAATAAAAATGAACCAGAAGCTTCCTCGGAAAGGAAGAAGAAAATTGCGCTTAACTCAGGGGGCTTGCGGGGATATTACCGACCTGAAAAACGTCTTGAAAATATTGCCCAGAATGGAGCGATCAACTGCAGGAACATGAGAAGACTCCTCCCCATTTTGATCCAGTTCACGGATCAGGAGCGGATTTGTCTCTGGTGTGTGATCAGCCGAATTGGACGTGACAGCATCGGATGGAGCGGAAATGGTGGTTTGTGAATCCTTCCCCTGCTCCGTCTTGTCTTTGTCCTTCTTGATTCTTGACAAATAGGAGTTTGTCTCAGGCTGAAAGGCCTGGGCCAACAGGATAGTTGTTGCCGCCAGAATGCCGGCCAGCAACATAAACTTCCTTGAAAAGGCCCTTTCCATTGTCATCATGTCCCTTTTGAGGGGACACAAAGGTAGAAATTGGGTGATAAAATGCAATTGCCAGCCCTACACCATCGTCTTCAGATACTGTTCCAGGACGTCCAATGCCCTTTCAAACGACATGTTATTGGGTATGATCAGGTCACAATGGCTCTTCAAAGGTTCGATCAGAGATTCGTAAACCGGCATTACGTGGTACTGGTAGCGATAAAGGGTATCATCAAGGTCGTACCCTCTTTCCACCTGGTCCCTTTTGATCCTCCTGCCCAGCATCACATGCTCCTTTGCGTCGACGAACAAACGGAGATCCAATTCGGAGGCTATTTCTTCAAAGTACTGGACGAACAGGCCCTCCACAATAATTATCGGCGTCGCCTTGAAAATCAACTGCCTTGCCTCCGTACGGGGATTATTAAATGTGTATTCTGTTTTTATCACATCTTGCCCTGCCTTCAGCCTTAACAGATCCGCCCTGAAAGTCTCCCTATCAATAGCGCCCGGCAGATCAAAGTTGGTAATGCCGTTCTCGTCTACTGCCTGACGGTCAATGGACTTGTAATAATGATCCTGCGATACCATGCACATCTGGTCAGGACTGAACCTGGACGCCAGCCCCTGGAGAAAAAAGGTCTTGCCTGATCCGCTCCCTCCTGTTATACCTACAGTGTATGGCTTCTTCATTCAGGTCAAAATACAAATTTCCTTAATCTCCCATCAAGCCAAATCTTATTAGCGGAGGCTCTTAAGAAAAGACACCAGTTGCTGAACGGCCCCGGCCCGGTGGCTGATCTCATTCTTTTCTTCCAGGTTCATCTCGGCCAGCGTTTTGGTACAACCATCAGGAAGGAAAAGCGGATCATAGCCATATCCCTGACTGCCGCGAGGTTCATGGAGGATCACTCCATCGACCTTTCCTTCAAACTTCATTCTGTATTCCGGCAAGATCAGATATATCACTGCCCGAAACCGGGCTTTGCGATTCTCCTTCCCATTCAACCTCTCAAGAAGGAGCCGGTTATTGTCCTCTGCACTTCGGTGCGGTCCGGCATACATGGCAGAATAAACACCAGGGGCACCATGCAATGCTTCAACCTCCAAACCAGAGTCGTCAGCAAAGCAGGGAATGTGATAGCGGTCCCACACGTAGGAAGCCTTTTCCTCAGCGTTGCCTTCCAGGGTATCTGTTGTTTCCGGCAACTCTTCCAAACAACCAATATCTTGCAAAGTCATTAAAGTAAAATCGGCGCCAAGGAGAGCGCCGATTTCTTCCAGTTTATGCCGGTTGTTGCTGGCAAAACAAAGCTTCATTTTACTTTACATCTGTGAGGGTAATGTCAAAAATCAGGTTGGCATTGGGTGGGATGGTCGACCCTGCGCCGCTAGGACCATATCCCAGACCGGAAGGGATGTACAATGTGGCTACAGTTCCCTTGGGCATGAGCTGCAAGCCAATTTGCCAACCCCTAATCAGTTGACTCAAGCCACTGGTGAAGCTGGTGCTCTGGTCAAAAATCGTTCCTGTGCTGAGCAATTTGCCAACATACTTCACTGTAATGGAACTTGTAAGAGACGGCTTAACGCCGGTTCCGGTAGTTGTGAATACATAACGCAGACCACTTGGATCCTGCTGTGCAGTAATGCCTTTGGAGGTGAGGTAACTATCGATTGTCGCTACATCTTTGGCCAACTGCTCGGCAGCCGAAATGGTAGGTGTGCTGCTCGTGGAACAACCTGCCAGAATAAGGATAAGTGCGATAATGCTTGCGCTTCTCATGGTCATTTGAAATCAACAAGTTCGACTTCGAATATCAGATTTGAATCCGGCGGTATGACTGGAGGTGACCCCGCTGCACCATAACCCAGGCTGGATGGAATGTATAGTGTGGCTTTGGCACCACGGCTCAACAAGGGGAAGCCAATCTGCCAGCCCCTGATAAGATTACTCAGTGGATACTCTATCGGACTACTCGATTGGTCAAATATCTCACCATTGGTCATCAGCATGCCTTTATAATTAACCTTAACGGTACTCTCCACTGAAGGACCAGCACCGCTGCCCTTCTTGGTAATAACATATCGAAGCCCACTTGGGTCCTTGATGGCCACAATTTTTTTCGTTGCCAGGTAGGCATCAATCGCCACCGTGTCCAATGCGAGTTGTTTCTCGGCATTCTTCATCATGGACTCCTGTCTTTGACGCTGCGCCTCCATCATCATGCTGTCGGCCTGGTTTTGGTTCAGGACGTTGGAGCATGAAATAAGGAATGTGATTTTTTCATCAGGCTTAACATTGGGAGGTAGCGGCTGGCGGAAAGTGTTGTCAAAAAGAGACTTGGCATCAACCTGAACCTGTATGCTGTCGTTCTTTTTAATGACACGAAAAACACTTTCGACACCTTTTTCCATTTTAATAAGGGAGGTGTCTCCTACCGGAACGATTACCGGGAATTCCCTTTTTCTTGTATCGGCCCAGACCGAATCCTTGGAGTCCTTATACACCATGCTGAGCACAACAAACTGTCCGGGTGCAGCATAGCTGCCGGAACCCTCCTTCAAGACCTTGACTTCAAGTCCGTTCGGCGTTTTGCGCGAGCCCCCTGATTGCGAGCATGAATTCAATAAGAATAATGCCAGAAACGCTATTAATGAAATTCTCATGATTACTGATTTGATGTTATGTATTAATTAGTTGTTGTTGATACGATGGTAGAAGTTCAAGAAACCGGGAAAGTGCTTCATCCAATGTGCCGTGAAATGTTCCGCCAGCTGCATTTCTGTGTCCGCCGCCGGCGAAATGTTTGCGGGCTAGATCGTTGACGGAAAATTCTCCAAGTGACCGGAAGGAAAGCTTTATTTCTGATTTGCGCTCGTACATGAGTACCGCCAGCACGACGTTGTTTACTGACAATCCATAATTAACCAAGCCTTCGGTATCACCTGTTTTGGAGTTGAACCGCTTAAGCTCATCCTGCGAAAGAACGATATATGCAGTTCTGAATTCAGGCAATACCCGTAGTTTTTCATTCAACACATAGCCGGTAAGGCGCAGACGCTCCAGTGAATTGGTGTCGTAGATCTGCCTTGCCACTTCGCTGGGATTAGCCCCCAAAGAGGTAAGCCGTGCAGCTGCCACAAACTCCCTCTCCGTAGTGTTGTTGTGCCTGAAATTGCCTGTATCGGTCATCAGACCTGCATAAAGGCAATTGGCCACATCAGGATTGATGAGGTGAGTTTCATTCCACTCCTCAATGAGTTCGAAAACCAGCTGGGCCGTAGAAGCTGACTTGGTTGTCCACTGCTCGAATGTGGCGAATTTCTCCGGTTCCAGATGGTGATCTATCAGCACCTTGACCGCACCGGTATTTCGAACACTCTCCTCCAGTTCCTCCACCCTTTTCGGTGTTGAAAAATCGAGGCAGAAGAGTATATCCGCCTTTGCAATGGCTTCTTTGGCTTTTTTAGCTGGCTCTGCCGAATCACCTGATAAAGCCAGCACCTCTTCGTTTCCTGGCATCCAGGACAAAAAAGACGGATAGTCACTGGGTGTAATGGTCGTTACCTTGTGGCCCTTCACTTTTAGGAAGCCCGCAAGCCCCAGCGAGGAGCCCAAAGCATCCGCGTCTGGCTTGAAATGCGTAATGATTACAACATTTTTCGGCGTGAGAAGTAACTGCTGAAGTTCCCTGCTTCTGTCCATGGAAGGGGGCAAAAGTAATCAGTTTTAACCATTAGCCCTGTCATCCCATGAAATGGCAGTAATTGCCCCTTGAAAGCGCATTCAGAATTGGGTTAACGCATCTTCGCGTTTCTGCCCTTCTTTTGATAGTTTTGCGGCCAAATTTTCACAGATTCCAT
>JAFEAM010000024.1 GCA_018266395.1 Bacteroidota bacterium
CAGCATGTTCAGGATGATGGCGAGGCCGTAGGCTCCTTCCATGGCTGTGGATTCTCTGAAGATGAAAACAACAAGCATGCAGCCGAAAAGAAGAACCCAGTTGATGGCAGGAAGATAGATCTGTCCCTTATTGCGGCTGGGGTATCTCACTTTTGTACTGGGCCACAGTTTTAGCTTCATGGCTTCGTTGACCAGAGTGAAAGTGCCCGAGATCAAGGCCTGGCTGGCGATAATGGCTGCCATCGTCGCGATCACAATGCCGAAAATCAGGAAGCTCTCCGGTACGATGGCGTAGAATGGAATTTGATTATCCATGTTTTCACCAACATGCTTCAGCAGCCAGGCCGATTGACCCATGTAGTTCAGAAGGAGCGCCACTTTTACAAAACCCCAGCCTACTCTTATGTTGGCTTTTCCGCAGTGACCCAAATCTGAATACAAAGCCTCCGCCCCGGTAGTGCAGAGGAATACAGCACCCAGGAGCCAGAACCCTCCTTTGTAGTTCGCCAAAAGATTGTACGCGTAGTAGGGATTGACCGCCTTCAGGACCGATGGGTTATCGATCAACTGCAGCGAGCCAAAAATGGCGATTGTGACAAACCAGATCAGCATGATCGGGCCAAAGGTGCTGCCGACTACACTGGTGCCGAACTGTTGGAAGAAGAAAAGAAGAACGAGGATCGTGATTACGATCGGGACTGTCGGGATGGAGGGATAGCTGATGCGCAGTCCTTCAACTGCGGAGGCAATACTGATTGAAGGAGTGATGAATCCATCAGCAATCAGTGTGCAGCAGCCGATTATGGCAGGATAGATAACCCACTCGGCTTTGAATTTCCTGACCTTGGCGTAAAGCGCAAATATCCCACCCTCGCCTTTGTTATCGGCGTTCAGTGCCAGAAAAACATATTTGAAGGAGGTGATCAGTGTGAGGGTCCAGAAGATGCAGGACATTCCTCCCAATATCAGTTCCTCTGAAATAGTCTTACCCAGTATAATGGCCTTGAATACGTACAATGGCGAGGTACCAATGTCACCGTAAATAATGCCCAGTGATACGAGTACACCTCCCGCTGTAAGTTGATATTTGGTGAGTTCCCTCGTGCCGTCCATTCCTTACAGTTCGTCTTTAGGCCGTCCGATGATGAGCCGGTTGCTTCTGTCATAGGACAAATAGCTCCATACCCAGCTGAAGAAGGTGAAGACCCTGTTGCGGAAGCCGGTGATGGAAATCAGGTGTACAAACATCCAGATATACCAGGCGAAGAAACCCTGGGTCTTGAATACCTTCATATCAACGACTGCCTTGTTGCGGCCCACTGTCGCCATGCTGCCCTGATGACTATAGCGGAAAGGCTTTAACGGCTTACCCGCCTTAAGATTCATGATATTCCTGGCCACCAGCTTTCCCTGCTGCATGGCTGGAGGCGCCATTTGAGGATGACCCTTGGGCCATGACGGGTCGCCTTCCATAAGTGCGATATCGCCAATGGCAAATATGTCCTCGTAACCTTTTACGCGGTTGAACTCATCCACCAGAAAACGTCCTGGCCTGGTCATGACCTCAGGCTTTAATCCGTTGATAGCTGATCCCTTTACTCCAGCCGCCCAGATGAGCATACGGCTGATGAGTTTCTCGCCCGTATTAAAAGTCACTTCATATCCATCATAAGACTTGACGGCGGCATTGAGCATTACTTTCACACCCATGGATTCAAGATACTGCTTTGCTTTTTCAGATGCCTTTTCAGACATACCGCCAAGCAGGCGTGGTCCGGCTTCCACAAGGTATATATCCATATGGGACATTTCCAGCTCGGGATAGTCCTTGGGAAATACGTTGTTCTTCAATTCCGAAAGTGCGCCTGCAAGTTCAACGCCTGTAGGCCCTCCGCCCACAATCACGTAGTCCATCAGACTGTTCATGACTTCGGCATCGTCGGTGAGAAGAGCCCGCTCCATATTACGCAGGATCCGGTTGCGGAGCCCGATGGCATCTTCTATGGATTTCATCGGGAGACCATTCTTCTCCACGTCCTGCATTCCATAGAAGTTGGTGGTAGCACCCGTGGCAATTACGAGATAATCGTAGTGTACTTTGCCGATGGAGGTTTCAATTACTTTTTCTTCCGGAATGACCTGGTTCACTTCAGCCAGCCTGAAGTAGAAATTCTTGCGATAGGAGAAACGCTTCCGAAGCGGAAAGACAATTGAGCTTGTCTCCAGGCCTGACGTTGCTACCTGGTATAACAGCGGTTGAAACGTGTGGTGGTTATGCCGGTCGAACAGGACCACCTGGCCATTGAAATGCTTTAGATTCCTTATAACCTCAAGGCCTCCGAACCCTCCTCCGATGACGATCACTCGAGGTTCGCCCAGGTCTGCGATACGCGCTTGCGTGGTATATGATTTGGGCATCAAAAAAGGGGATACTTTCCCCGAAACCGGGGCGAATTTACACTATTGACGGTTATTTCGGCGTTTCGTCTGAAATATATTTAGAGGGCTGGTCAGGTAGTACACAACCGTTGTATTTTTGCGGCACTAACCAAATTCTTATGAACAAACTATTGATTGTAATAATCGCAGGTGCTTTGCTGTCGGCGTGCGGTGCGTCCGAAAATGCCAAGCTTAAGAGTCAGCTTGATTCGCTGCAGAATGAATTACAGGTAAATCAACAGATGGCGCAAACGTTACAGGAAGTAGGAACACTCATGGACTCAATTGATGCCAACCGCCAGTTGCTTCGTGTCAACATGGTCGAAGGCACAACCTATGCTGATTATACAGCCCGCATGAAGGACCTCAATAAGTATGTGAAGGATACCCAGGGAAAAATAAACGACCTTGAAAAATCCCTTAAGAAATCCAAGGCCAATGCCAACGCTTACGCAGCCACGATCAAAAAACTCAAAGCAGATCTCGACAAGAAAAATGAAGAGATCGGACTTCTTCAGCAGAAAGTTCAGGAACTCGGCACGCAGAACGAGAACATGAAGATCACCATCGACATGCAGGAGGCCGAGCTGAACGACAAGCAGGCACAAATTGAAGCCAAGCAGCAGGAACTCGCACTCATTGAGGCGCGCATCCAGGAGCTGATGGTTCAGAGCAAAATGAGCGAGGCAGATTCATACTTTGCCCGCGCCCAGGCTGTTGAGGAAGCAGCCAATCGCACCAAACTCGCTCCAAAAAAGAAGAAGGATACCCTGAAGGAGGCGCTGGAATTGTACAAGAAGGCACAATCGCTGGGTAATGACAAAGCCCAGGCGAAAGTGGATGAACTGGAAAAGAGACTTAAGTAATAAGCAAGAGAAGGCTGCCATCAGGCGGCCTTCTTCGTTTTATACAGGCGGGATTTGATTTAAGCCCTGGGACAGATAATTTTGCAGGGCATAATTTTAAGGTGCGCATGCTAACCAGAAAGACCTGCAGAGTGTTCATTTACTTGGCTACGGCGTTCTATTTGTTTTATGCAATCGCTGACGACGCCATAGTCTCCCTGGATTCACACTGGTCGAACTATTGCCTTACTGATTCCATCTCAAGCGAATTCCAGGACGACCCGGTTCATCTTGTCTCCGTCGTTGTTAAACACACGTGCGAACGGATGGTGCTGAACCTGCCTGAAGTCCGGTCCGTGTCAGGTGCCCACCTGGTATTGAACAAGAACAATCTCTTGCAGCGAACTGAGAAACGAATGTATTCTTCCGACCAGGACCTTCCTTCACTCCACTGCATATTTCGAATCTGATTTTTTAAGTACAACCCAGGCAGACCTTCGGTTGGTCTGACCGTTCGGGCTTAGGGTCCGGTTATTAATAAGTTGCTATTCTGTTCATTTTTTTCTGAGTTGTGATCGATCGAATTATACTGCTAAGCGTCAAGAACAAATTAACCATCAGTGCACTCACACTGCTTCTGATCGGATGGGGTACTTATTCCCTTTCAATGCTTCCCGTGGATGCAGTTCCTGATGTCACCAGCAACCAGGTGGATGTGATTACCAATAGTCCCAGTCTGGCGACGCTGGAGATTGAACGGTTTATTACGGCACCACTGGAGATGGCCATGTCCAACATTCCGGGATTGGTGGAGGTGCGTTCGGTATCCAAGTTTGGATTGTCGGTGGTCAAACTTGTTTTCAGTGACGATACTGATTTGTACTGGGCCCGTCAGCAGGTGTTCGAAAGACTGGAGGCGGTGAAGAGCGAAATCCCGGAAGAACTTGGGAAGCCGGCCATGGGCCCCGTATCCACCGGACTGGGAGAAGTATTTCAATATGTCATCCGGCCCAAGGACCCGGCGGACAAATCATTTTCCCTGATGGAGATCAGGACACTGCAGGATTGGTTTATTCGCAAACAATTGCTGGGCATTAAAGGCGTTGCGGAAGTTTCCGGCTTTGGCGGTTACAAGAAGGAATACCAGGCTTCGATTAACCCCGAGCGTTTGCGTGGCCTGCACGTAACCATCGATGAGTTGTTTGCCGCTCTTGAATCCGGGAACAGCAATACAGGAGGCGCCTATGTAGAGAAAGATTCAAAGGCTTATACTATCCGGGGTCTAGGTCTCGCCACGACACTGGAAGAAGTGGGCAACACGGTTATCAAAGTCAACAATAATGTTCCGGTCCTGGTTAAAGATGTGGTGGACATTTCTTTTGGTCACAGCATCCGCTATGGAGCGATAACTGTTGACGGTGAAGGAGAGGCGGTAGGTGGGATCATCATGATGGTGAAGGGCGAAAATGGCAATGCGCTCATCCAGCGACTTAAAGCGCGAATGAAAATCATCCAGGCGCGACTGCCCAAGGGGCTCATTATCGAGCCTTTTATTGATCGCGAAAAGATTGTCAATAAGGCGATCAAGACTGTCAGCACCAACCTTATTGAAGGCGCAGTGATAGTCATGCTCGTGATTGTGGTATTCCTTGGCGACTTCAGGGCGAGTTTGCTCGCGGCATCGGTAATCCCGCTTTCGATGCTGTTCGCCTTCGGATTCATGATTCAGTTTGATGTGATCGGAAATCTGATGAGTCTTGGAGCCATCGACTTCGGGTTGCTCGTGGATCCGTCCATCATCATCATTGAAGCCATCGTACTCTCCCTTGCTGTGGAAATGGCGGCCCGGCCAAAGGGCGATGTGGTCAGTCAACTGGAAAAGGAAAAGTTAATCATCAAGGCAACCCAGGGTGCAAAGCGTTCGGTGGTATTCGGCGGACTCATCATATTGATTGTTTACTTTCCCATCCTTACGCTCACCGGAATTGAAGGCAAGATGTTTGCCCCCATGGCCAAGACGGTGAGTTTTGCCATCCTTGGCGCCCTTGTACTTTCGGTCACCTACGTGCCCATGATGGGGTCCATTATTCTTGAGCCACCACGCAAGCCTCATGCCGGTCTGCCTGAGAAAATTGTATCGACCTTGTTCGGATGGTACGAACCGGCACTCCGGTACGGGTTACAATACAAAGGAAGGATGATTATGCTGGCCCTGCTGATTCTGGGTGCAGGTGTTATTGGTTTCAGAAATATTGGTGGTGAATTCATTCCCAAACTGGCTGAAGGGGACCTTGTGATTGAGACTAACCTTCCTGTAGGCACAGCGATGACGCAAACCATTGCCCTCAGTGAGAAAATCCAGAAGATGTTGTTGACTGAATATCCGGACGAGGTAGAGCGGGTCGTATCCAAAATAGGCACCTCAGAGGTGCCTGTAGATCCCATGCCGATGGAGGCCCAGGAAATTGTTGTGGTGTTAAAGGATAAGGAGGTCTGGAAGAAGGCAAAGGAGCAGGATGAACTCGTCGAGCTCATTGCAAAGAAGCTTGAACAATATCCGGGCATTGTGAATTCTATTCAGCAGCCGATTGAGAACAGAGTCAACGAACTCATGAGCGGCGCCCGTACCGATGTGGTGGTGAAGGTGTTTGGCCCGAACCTGGATACCATGGTGAACAAGGGAAACCAGATCATCAAACTTATCAAGGGTGTTGATGGAGCAGCTGATGTCCAGGAGAATAAAGTCTACGGCCTTCCCCAGATCAACATACAATATGACCGAAGGGCGCTGGCAGTGTATGGCGTAACCGTAAAACAAGTGAACAGGGCTATTCAAACTGCTTTCGCAGGTGCAGTGGCCGGGATTATTTACGAAAATGACAAGCGCTTTGATCTTACACTCCGCCTGTCTTCGGAGGAGCGCTCCAAGATGGAAAACATACAGAACCTTCAGGTAAATGACATTGACGGTCATCCGATACCGTTAAAGCAGCTCGCCACTATCACCGAGGAAATCGGGCCTTCTGAGATTGGACGGGAAAATCTTCAAAGAAGAATGAATATCGGATTCAATGTGCGCGGCCGGGATCTTGAGTCTGTTGTCAAAGACGTCATGAAGGTGATAAATGATAACGTCCTGCTTTCATCTGGTTATACTATTGAAATAGGCGGCGAGTTTGAGAATTACCGCCGCGCATTAGACCGCCTTAGCATTGTAGTGCCCATTTCACTGCTGATCATTTTCGGTTTGCTGTATGCGACTTTTGGGAATATGAAAGACAGTTTGCTGATCTATACTGTCGTGCCGCTGTCAGCAGTGGGAGGGGTTTTCTCCCTTTTGTTGAGAGGCATGAACTTCAGCATCTCAGCGGGTGTGGGATTTATTGCGCTATTTGGTATTGCTGTGCTGAACGGAATTCTGCTCGTCAACCGTTTTAATGAACTGGCCGGATTGCATGATAACATGACCGACCGTATTGTGACAGGGCTGCGTGACCGCTTCAGACCCGTGCTCATGACATCCGCAGTGGCCGCTCTGGGATTTGTGCCAATGGCTATCTCTCATGGCGCAGGCGCAGAAGTACAGCGTCCGCTTGCCACCGTTGTAATTGGTGGCCTATTCACCTCAACGATTCTCACCTTGCTGGTGCTTCCCGTGCTCTACGCCATATTTAAGCGTTCCAACAGGAGCACAAAGAAGGTTTCGTACACTGCAGTGGGGGTGGTGGTGATAGGAATGATGATGCTGCCTTCATCAGGAGCAAATGCCCAGAAGCTGCTTCCGCCCGACTCAGCGGTAAAGGTTGCCAAGATCCGGAACCCGGAGATGAAACTTGCGGGTGAAAAAATCGACCAGCAGAAAGCGTTGAAGTCGGGAACCTTCAGCCTTCCTTCTCCGGAATTGATTTTCGAAGCTCCCACCGGCCACGACCTGCGGCCCGGCATCCTGCAGTTGGTTGATTACCCTGGTGTGTACGCTTTCCAACGCCAGGCGCAGGAAAACAGAATTGTCATGTCGGAAACTGAAAGGAAGATTACCACCAATAATCTGGTGTACCGGGTGCTGTCATCGTACAACCAACTTCAATACCTGATTGCAAGAACAAGTCTGCTTCGGTCGCTGGATTCGGTGTTTGACGATATTCTCCGGGTTAACGATGTTAGATACAGGGTGGGACAGATCTCTAATCTTGAAAGGATCAACGGTGAATCACAATACAAACGGATTCAATTTAATCTTAAACAATCCATTGCGGAATTGCGCAGTGCCAAGTACCAGTTCAATCTGCTCCTTGGTTACCCCAATGATACCACCTACCTGCCTGACCGGAATTTTCAGAAGATGCTTTATGTGGTTTCGGTTTCATCGGTAGATACTGTTTTGTTGCGGGAAAATCCATTGTGGAACTACGCAGAGCAGAACCAGGATTTGAGCAAGCGCGTGTTAAGGCTTGAGCGATCCAGGCGGGTGCCTGGGCTGGTCCTGGGCGGACTCAACCAGGGAACAGAAAACACGCCGTTTACTTCACGCCTGAGATTCGGCATTACGGTTCCCATCTGGCAGTGGACGTACCAAAGTCAGATCAATTCGGCAAAGAAAGGCATTGACATGGCGGGAACTCAGAAACAACTGATGGCCTACCAGCTCAGCACCGAGTATGCAAAAGCTGTCGCAGAATACCGCCAGTATGTGGCGAACCTTGATTACTTCAATACCGTGGGCCTCCAGCAATCCAGCGAAGTATTGCGCAATGCAAAGGAAAGCTTCAGGCTGGGCAGCATCACTTATTATATCTTCCTCCAGAACATTGAATTGTCCTATACTATCCGGCAGAACTACCTCGAGACATTGAAGAATTACAACCAGTCTGTATTGACACTGATGTTTCTCCGTGGCGCCTTTGTTACGTATCCCTGATTACTATGAAAAGATTGCATCAAATACTACTGACGATAACCCTGTATGGAATTCTGCTTACCGGCTGTGACCGTGCAGAAAAGAATCAGGCTGCCGCGGAGGCCGATGAGAACAGGGTTACCATCAGCGACAGTTCTCTCCAGTTGATGGATGTGAAGATAGGTGAAGTGGAGAGCAAGATCATCCAGAGCTATGTCTACCTCAACGGGAAAGTGGTGTCCCTCCCGAATTACCGTGCTTCCGTCAGTAGCGACATAGAAGGGAAGGTCGATCAGTTCTTTGTAAAGGAAGGAAGCTACGTTAAGAAAGGTGAACCATTAATTGCTTTACGGAGCATGGCGCTGGTCCAGCTCCAAAGCGATTATGTTGAAGCCAAAAGTCAAAACGACTTTCTTGCAATTGAGTTCAGTCGGCAGGAGGAACTCATGAAGAATAAGGTGGGTGCGCTGGCCGATTTCCAGGTGACGGAAGCCAAATACAAGGCGGCGAGAAGCAAGTTGAGCGCCCTGGCCGCGAAACTGCGTCTCCTTGGAGTCGATCCTGCTGCGATTGAGTCTCCTAATCGCGCCGAAATGAGTTCCACCCTGATCATTCGGGCGCCTATTGACGGTTTTGTCTACAAGATCTTTGTTGTGGTGGGCACGCTGGCAACGACTGATATCATTCTCGCCGAGCTGGTCAATACCGAAGAGATGATGGCTGATGTTTTTGTTTATGACAATGACCTGGATGAGGTGAGTGAAGGCCAGGAAGTTCACATCGACTTCATCAATCATCTTTACCCTTCCGTCCACGGGAAGATCATTCACATGTCACGCGCGTTTGATCCGGAAACCAGATCCGTGACAGCCCATGTTGGCTTCAGGGCGCCTGAGGGCAAATTGATTTTGCCCGATATGACGGTCCGGTGTGTATTGCCCCGTAAAGTAAGTCAGGTGCCGGGGCCGACCGTACCCCGTGGTGCTATTCTGACCGAGGAGGATCACGATTTTGTATTCGTCACCTATCCTTCAGAGAAGAAAGGAGGAGACAATGTTTTCTACAAGGAGCGCATTCTGATTCCGGCTCAGAATGAAGAGGAAGCACAGATTCGTTTTGCAAATGAAATCCGGCCCGGATTCAGGGTAGTAGTCAGCAATGTGCTGATTGTTGAAAACCAGCGGAAGAAACTGAATGGGATGATTACGGAGTGACAGGGGCGCCTGGATCGCTGGCCACCAGATACAATGTGTAAACGACGTAGGCGGCGAGCATCAGAAAAGCTTCCCAGCGGTCAAGTTTGTGTGTATTCAGCGTGAACATAAATACCATAAGCAAAATCGTGCTGCCCACCAGAACGTACAAATCAAAATTCAGCGCCGCATTATATTCAATCGGATGAACGAGAGATGTTATCCCAAGAATAAAAAAGATATTGAAGATATTTGAGCCAATAACATTTCCAATTGCAATGTCTGTGTTCTTTTTGTAAGCTGCCACTGCCGAAGTGGCAAGCTCGGGTAGTGAAGTACCCGCTGCCAGGATGGTAAGACCAATCAGTCTTTCGCTGAGGCCAAAGTAGTGAGCGATGTCAATGGCATTGTCAACCACCAACTCTCCGCCACCGATAAGCATGGCCAATCCCACAATGACCATCCCGATCGACATGGGCATGCTGTATAATTTCACGGCGCCGTCCTGCTCAAGATCTGAGGTTTGTTTCATGGTCCGGTATATGTACATGAGAAAAATGCCGAAGAAGATGAGCATAATGACTCCGTCAAATCTGGAGAGTACGCCGCCCCAGGCCGGTGCGATGCTGCTGTCCCCCCACAGCATGACATCATTCACTGTTAAATAGAGCACAAAGACGGCCAGCAGGCTCAGCGGCACTTCAAACTTCACGGTATTGCGCTGAACCACAAGCGGGTAGATCAAACCTGATATGCCGAGGATGAAAAGCAGGTTGAAGTTGTTGCTCCCGATGACATTTCCAAAGGAGGCGTCGTTCTTTCCGTCCAGTGCCGACAAAAGACTGACGATCAGTTCGGGCATGGACGTGCCGAAGGCTACCACGGTAAGGCCTATGGCGAGATTGGAAATGCCATAGCGTTTTGCAGCGGAAGATGCACCATTGACAAGGAAATCCGCCCCTTTGATCAGTATCGCAAAACCGACCAACAGGAGCAACAGGGAGTAATACATAGTCAGGGGGTTAGGACTAAATGTAAGTTAAAACCATTTTCTATATTTAAAATAACTGATCATACCAAAAACAATAGCGCCCATGATCAGCATGACGGTAGGGTAGGCCCAATGCATATGAATCTCCGGCATGAACTCGAAATTCATCCCGTAGATTCCGACGATAAAGGTCAGGGGCATGAAAATGGTGGAGATCACCGTGAGCACTTTCATCACTTCATTCATCCTCGTGTTCATGGTGTTGATGTGAATATCCATAAGGCTTGTGGTCAGGTCTTTGTACGTATCCATGGAGTCAATCAGGTGCACAATTTGATCATACACGTCTGAGAAGTACCGCATGTTGGCCTGCTCAATGAAGCCGGACTCATCCTTGGCGAGCTTGCTGAGTGCATCCCTGAGCGGATATAGTGCCTTGCGGAGGTAGATGAGCTCCTTCTTGATCCGTTGAATCTTCTGGAATTCATTGTCTGACGGCTGCCGGTACACATCCTCTTCGATTTGCTCAATTTGTTTTCCGACTTCATCGAGAATGGAGTAGTAGTTGTCAACAATGATATCAGCCAGCCGGTAAAGGAGATAATCTGCCTTGCGGGCCCTCACCCTGCCGGAACTTTGTTTGATGCGCTGTCGCAGTCCGCCGAAAAGGTCACCCTCCTTTTCCTGGAAGGAGATGAGATAATCCTTGCCAAGGACAAAGCTGATCTGCTCATACTCGATCTTTCCGTTGCGGATCTTGTACAGCATCTTCAGGGTAAAGAAAAGGTGCTCTTCAAACTCTTCCGCCTTGGGCTGATGGTCGCTCAGGATATCATTGATCAGCAACGGATGAAGTTTGAAATGCTGACCCAGTTTGCGGATGATGTGACGGTCATGCAGTCCGTCAACGTTGATCCAGTTTACCTGGTCGGGTTTAAGACCGTTGAGAATCTCTTCAACTGGCACATCTGCCAGCATAGCGTAATCCTTTTCGTTATACTGGATCAGCTCAAGTATAACATGGTTATCACTTGGCGGCCTGGAATCTATTCCCTGTGTTTTAGGAGACGACATCAGTTGACGGGTTCTTATAGGATATTATTCGCAAAGGTAATGCCACGGCAATGCCAGCCTGGTCAAAACGCTGCTTGATGGACTTGTGAAGGTCAGTCTTGAGGTCAAATGCGTCATTGGGATTATTGGCCCACACATAGGCCCTCAGCTGGATTCCCAGGTCTGAGAATCCCATGATTCTCACCATCACCTGATGATCTCCGCGGGCCAGGTCAACAGGCGTTCTCGCATCAATGCAATAGCGGTGTTGCAGGGCTCCCTCCTGTATGATCCGCTGAGCCTTGTCTATATCGGAATCCATGGCGATGGTCAGCTCAACAAACACACAGGTCCTTTCATCAACAGTGGTCGAATTGATGATGATTTCGTTGCTGATGACGGTATTCGGAATGACGATCCTGCGATTCTCGAAGTCCTTGATAATGGTATGGCGCAGGGTGATGTCTTCTACATCGCCCATATAGAGCGTACCAATTTTCACACGGTCGCCGACACTGAATGGCCGGAAGATCACAAGGAAGATTCCGCTCACAATGTTGGAAAATGCGGACTGCGAGGCGAAACCTACTATGGCAGCCAGAATCCCTGCGCCAGTAAGGATGGTGTTCCCAAAGGTCCTCAATGCCGGAATGGACCGGAAAATAATGACAGCCGCGATGAGCAGGATGATAAAGTCGACGGCGTTTTTGAAGAAGTTATACCGCGTGGGGTCAACTTTAAGCTTTTTCGCCCCCGCTTTGAAGAACCGGCCTACGGCAAAGCGGAAGATCCTGCCTATGAAGAAAGCCACCACCAGCACCACAATGGCGAAGATCAACTGCTCCCACTTTGATTCGAAGGTCTGCATGAGGGCCTAAGTTACTAATTGAGGGGAATCTGCGAGCGCGCACAGCCAGGTTTTGGCACGTGAGTTTCAGTCGCCGGCTGATCCAAAAAGCCAACGCCCAACACCTAACTTTAATTATATTGCCGCGATGTCATTGAAGCTGGACGACATAAAAGCGCCGATTGCGAAGGAGATGGACGAGTTTGAAGTCAAATTCCGGGACTCCTTCCACACCAAGGTATTGCTGCTTGACAAGATCATGAACTACATCGTCAAGCGTAAGGGTAAGCAAATGCGGCCCATGTTTATTTTTCTCAGCGCAGGCACTTGCGGGACGATTTCGGAATCCACGTACCGGGGCGCCGCGCTCATCGAGCTTCTGCATACCGCCACCCTTGTTCACGATGACGTGGTGGATGATGCAAATTACCGAAGGGGCTTCTTTTCGGTAAATGCCCTCTGGAAGAATAAGATCGCGGTGCTGGTGGGTGACTTCCTGTTGTCAAGGGGATTGACACTTTCGGTGGAGAATAAGGAATTTGAACTTCTTAGTATCGTCAATAAGGCTGTGCGTGACATGAGTGAGGGCGAACTCCTGCAGATGGAGAAGGCACGCCGCCTGGATGTCAATGAAGAAGTGTACTACGAGATCATCCGTCAGAAGACTGCGTCACTGATCGCGTCATGCTGCGCCGTGGGGGCCACTTCCGTCAAGGCCTCTTCCGAAGCGATAGAGAAGATGCGCCTCTTTGGTGAGAACATAGGCATGGCCTTTCAGATCAAAGACGACCTGTTTGATTATGGCGAGGATGAGATCGGGAAACCGCTCGGTATAGACATCAAGGAAAAGAAGATGACGCTCCCCCTGATTTATGCCTTGTCAAAGGCAGGCTGGAGTGATAAACGCAGGATAATCAGCATCGTGAAGCACCACAGCGAAAAGCCGAAGAAGGTGAGGGAAGTGATAGATTATGTGAGATCCTCAGGCGGGATAGAGTACGCGCAAAAGGTGATGAACAATTATCACCAGAAAGCATTGGCGCTATTGAATGAATTTCCTGACTCCGTCTACCGGCAGTCCCTTTCCAGGCTGGTGCAGTTTACTATCGAGCGTGCTGTTTAGCACCCATTCGATCACGGCCGGCTTCGAGTATGGCATACTCTTTCCAATGTTTGTAGGTGTCCGGATCCAGCATGGCGCCCGCAGCACCGGTGTTGTTGGGGGCGAAGTTTCCTTCCTGTGCCCACCATTTCATTGCATTTTCTTTGGCAAGTCCCTTGTCCACGTCAAAGTAGCTGATCACGGAATCGGAGACCATCCAGGGCTTCTCAACTGATGCATACTTGTCGAAAATCATGGAGCGCATCTGCGTGCCGCTGGACTGATTATTAAAGTGGGATACGGTGTAGGACAAGGTTTCAGGTTCTGTCATCACCATGTCCCAGTATTTCTTGCTGGCCACAACCTGGGCTGTGGTGAGGAGGTAGCCAAAGCCCTTTTCTATCGGTTCTTTGGTAATGGGGCAATTGGCCCTAAATTCTTTCTTTTTCTTGCCGAATATCGTTTCCAGGAGTGCCATAAGCTGGTTGTTGTACATCTTAGATACTTGCCTGGAGGCAAATAGTTGCATCTGCCGCATTATTTTTTGTAAAAAGTGGTCTGAACCGTCAGAATTGCACCCTGAACGGGAATGCGGAGTCGATACTGTTAATCTCCCTTTGACTTCGGCACGGTCTTCCTGACGAGGAACTTCTCGTAATTCATAAAGAATTCTTCCAGTTTCTCGGCAGGGATGCCTTTGGCAATGATCTTGCGCTTGTCATCCAGCACGTAAAGACTGGGCGTGGTTTCAGCATAGTACAACTTGCTGTAGGGGCCTACATAACTCCGGGGGCCGTTGACTGTCACCCATGTCATCTTCATCTCCTTCACATAGTCTTTCATCTTCTGCATGGAAGTATCGGCGCTCACTGCATAAACCTCAAGATTGAACTTCGCCTTATTCTTGTTGTAAAAGCTGACCAGTTTCGGCGACTCCTCGCGGCAATGACCGCAGTCCGGATCAAAAATGTACAAGATGGTATAACGGGTCTTCAAGTCATACATGGACCGGGGCTTCAGGTGCTCGTCCTGCATCACCAGGTTGGCCCCCGTCTTGCCTATGAGGCTGGGTCGCAGTTTGTCTGCATATTCCTTCAGGTTCTTTTTCAACGTCGCGTTGATCCAGAAATCCATGTCCCCGCTGGCGTAGTACTTGTCATAAAGCCTCACATAAACTTCGTCCAGCCCCATAATGGTGGGACGCTGATATTTGTACACGCAGATCCAAACGACATATTTATAGGTCTCCTGGTTCTTCTTGGCCTTCAGCGCAAGTCCGTTAATGGCAGACATGATACTGTCTGGTGTCTGAAAGAACAATTTGTCAAGGTATTCATATACCTTCTCCTGGTAGAAGGGCTTGGGCAATCGTATAAGTGCGTCATCAGCGAGGTCAAAGTAGTCGAAGAAATGCTCGCGGTAATAGCGAAGCTGGAACGTAGAGTCCACCGTGCCATCAACTCTTTTTGGAGGGTCGGGTACCTGGATGGGTTTGGTGATTTGAATGAGTCTGGCGGTGAGTGATTTTGGACTTTTGGCAATCAACCCATCCTGGTAGGCCATCACATTGTCAGAAATTTTCGCATAGGCCTCACGCGCAGGTTTCTTCTCTTCTTCTGTCTTGGTGCTGTCTTTAATAATCTTGATATAGGGCTCGCTTTCTTCGCGCTTGACCTGGTTATAACGGAGATTGTCAAAGAAGAGCTGATTGTCCTCGTCTCCCTTGACCACCATGTTCTTCACGTAGTCGGCTCTGTCGGTAGTAAGTGAAAAGCGTTGTTTTTCGCTGACCACGAACTGGAATATCCAGCTCTGACCGAGTACCACCATATATACGCCTTGTGGAAGAGCTTCCTTGCCGTCGAAAATGAAATCGCCATTGTGATTGACCCGGGCAGTATCCTTGACATAGGTGGTTTCACCATAATAATATCCCAGGTAGACCGTTGTGTCTTTCAGTCCCTTGATATGCATGTCAATTTTGTATCCGGGTGTTTGCGCCCAGGCGCCAAGGGCCAGGGTGAAGGCAAAACCAAAAGTCAACAGCGCTCTTTTCATATTCCCAAAGGATGCAAATTTCTTATTTTTCCAGTCAACGGCAATTAATGTTCCAGTTTTGCCTGAGGTGACCCCGATAGGACTTGGTCGCGATTTTGGTTTATTTTTGCTGCCCCGGAAATGGCGATAGAAGTCAAGGATTTAACAAAGTACTATGGAGTCCAGCACGCCCTGGATGGCATCTCTTTCTCCATCAACAAGGGGGAGATAGTCGGCTTTCTGGGCCCCAACGGCGCAGGCAAATCCACAACCATGAAGATTCTCACAGGCTACCTGGCGCCAACATCAGGGGTAGCTGCTGTTGAAGGTATCAATGTGTCAGAGGACCCACAGCGTGTAAAGCGTCAGACCGGCTACCTGCCTGAACACAATCCTCTCTATCACGACATGTATGTTCACGAGTACCTGGAATTTGCGGCGGGCATTTGTGGCCTGGCATCCGGAATGGCTCGAAAGAGGGCAGATGAAATGGTTGGCCTGTGTGGACTATCATTGGAGCAGAACAAAAAGATCGGGGCTTTGTCAAAAGGATATCGGCAACGCGTGGGTCTGGCACAGGCCCTCATCCACAATCCGAAGGTCCTGATATTGGATGAACCAACATCCGGACTGGATCCTAATCAGCTCGTCGAAATCCGAAAACTCATCAAAGACATCAGTCGTGAAAAGACTGTTCTCTTTTCCACACATATTCTTCAGGAAGTGGAAGCTTTGTGTGACCGTGTCATTGTCATTAATCGCGGAGCCATTGTGGCAGATGATCTGCTGCATAAACTCAGACTTGGAAAAGGTGGCGCGCTTCTGGTGGAATTCGGTCAGCCGGTAAGTGCGGAGGAATTGCAGACGTTGCCAGGAGTCGAGCGGGTTGAGTCTGCAGGTGTGAACCGGTATCGCATCCACGCAGCCCCCGGTCAGGATATCCGGGGCGAACTTACAAAATTCGCTGCGCGTGAAAACAAGGCCCTGCTGGAACTCCGTCAGGAAGAGAATTCGCTGGAGGCAATCTTCAGCCGGTTGACACAGGTCCCCTTAACAGAACCAGCCTCATGATCCGGATTTTTTTTAAAGAGCTTAACGGCTTCCTGGATTCTCTGATTGGCTACATGGTGATGGGCGTATTCCTTGTTGCCATTGGATTGCTCACCTGGGTATTCCCCGATACCTCTGTCCTCGATTATGGCTATGCCGATATGGATACACTTTTTTCAGTGGGTCCGTTCGTGCTTATCTTTCTTATCCCTGCGATAACGATGCGGAGCTTTGCTGAAGAGAAGAAGCTGGGCACACTGGAGTGGCTGCTCACCAAGCCCGTTACGGAATGGAGCCTGGTGTTGGGGAAATTTCTCGCCAGCATGGCGCTGGTCACAGTTTCCTTGCTTCCCACACTTATCTATTATTACTCCCTGCGGCAGCTGGGAAACCCCATTGGAAACATTGATACGCCGGGGATCGCCGGCTCCTATTTGGGAATGATACTGTTGAGCAGTGTCTTCTGTGCTGTAGGGGTAATGGGATCCGCGCTCACCGCCAACCAGATTGTGTCATTTATTCTGTCGGCCTTTCTGTGCCTGACCTTCTACACCGGACTCGATACGATGGCCCAGCTTTTCAGCAGCGGTCAGCAGGCACTGTGGGTGAAGCAAATGGGAATGCTCTATCACTATGATGCGATGAGCAAGGGTTTGATCGACACGCGCGATGTGGTCTACTTTCTCAGCCTGACGGGCGTGCTCCTTCTCGGAACCAGGACCATCTTATCCGGCAGGTCATGGTGAAATGGTCACAACGAAAATGGAGCGATGTGCTATGGCTGGCGAACGGCCTGGTGCTGGCAGTGGTTTTGAATCAACTCGCAAGTCTTTACTTTTTTCGGCTGGATCTCACCGAAGAGAAACGCTACAGTATCAAGGCTCAGACAAAGGAACTCCTTCAGGGATTGGATGATGATGTTTATGTGGAGGTCTTCCTGGAAGGCGACCTGAATTCCGGCTTCCGTCGTTTGAGAAAAGCTATCCGCGAAACGTTGGAAGAATTTCGCATCTACTCTAACAACAAAGTACATTATACTTTTACCAATCCCTCTACCGCCGCAGGAAAGAAAGCACAGCAGGAATTCATGGCCTCCCTTTCTGCCAAAGGAATTCAGCCCATGAATGTCATTGAGAATAAGGATGGCAAACGGACAGAGAAGCTCGTTTTCCCCGGCGCACTGGTTTCCTATGGCGGAGCCGAAACCGGTGTGATGTTGCTGAAGGGAAACAGGACACAGAGTTCCCAGGAAGTTCTGAACCAGTCGGTTGAAGGAATTGAGTTTGAGATCGCCAATGCAATCCATAAACTTTCGGCAACCCGACGCAAGCAAATCGGATGGATGACGGGTCACGGTGAGGGTGAAGGACCAACCACCGCAGGAATTCGCAGTGCCCTTCTGGATTCCTATGATGTGCGGATGGTCAGCCTGGATGAGGAGTCCAGACTGAATAAGTATGATGTCCTGATCCTGGCAAAGCCGACCCGGGCTTTTTCAGAACGTCACAAGTACCTCCTGGACCAATACCTGCTGCACGGCGGAAAGTTGCTCTGGTTTGTAGATGAGCTTGAAGTGAACATGGACAGCGTGTCAACTGACAATTATTTTGCTATTCCCTACAAACTGAATATCGAGGATCAATTGTTTCGCTACGGCGTGAGGATCAACATGGATCTGGTTCAGGACCGCGTTTCACTCCTGTCACCGGTAGTGACGGGATCGCTTAACGGTCAACCGCAAATCACCACCATGGAATGGCCGTTGTTCCCGATGGTCAATCAATATGCAGACCATCCGGTTACACGTAACCTGGACGCAATAGCCTTGCATTTCGCCAGCAGTATGGATACAGTGAAGGCGCCCGGCGTGAAAAGGACTCCACTTATCTTCTCTTCGCCATATTCACGGAAGACTGCAGCGCCGGTGAAGGTCAGTATAAATGATCTCCGTAAGGAAATGAAACCTGAGAATTTCCAATCGGGCCCCTATGTGATGGGATATCTCCTGGAAGGCAAATTCACTTCGCTTTACCGAAACAGGTTTCTGCCGGAAGGAGTGGACAGCGCTGGGTTCCGGAAAGAGGGTGAGTCCAGGATGATCGTGGTTTCCGACGGTGACCTGGTCAGGAACGAGGTGAACCCAAGGACCGGCCAGACACAGGAGCTAGGCTTCGACAGTTACTCGGGCAGGACGTTTGCAAACAAAGACCTGGTCATGAACATGGTGGATTGGCTGGCAGACGATACCGGTTTGATTAACCTCCGCGTGAAGGAGGTAAAGATCAGGCCGCTCGACAAAGAGAAAATCACCACACAAAAGTCTACATGGCAGTTGCTGAATGTAGCGGGACCGGTTCTGGTAATCATATTGCTGGGCTGGGTGAAGGCATGGATCCGCAGGAAGGTCTATACACAGTTTGAGGTGAGTGAAAGATGAACAGCAGGAATAAAGCACTGGTCATCTCATTGACAGGACTCCTTGTGATGTCGTTGTTGCTTGCCTGGTTTAGCGGCGACAGGGAAAAAAGTGAAGTGGATAAGCAGATGTTCAGGGTGGAAGATTCTGAGAAGATCGATCAGGTGATTCTCAAATCACCCTCTTCACAAGTTGATTTGAAATTTGAAAACTCGCGCTGGCGGGTAAACGGTCAATGGGATGCCGATCCTCAAATGATCAAAGTCTTGTTCGCCATGTTGCGACAAGTTGAGCCTCGAAGGCCTGTGGCCGCACAGCATAGAGACTCTATCAGAGGAGCGATGTCACAATCAGGGGTCAGGGTTACGCTGCTGGCAGAGGGAATCAACCGGATGACTTTTTACGAGGCAGGGAACGATCAAAAGACCGAGACATATTTTATAAAGGATGGCGATGAGCAGCCGTGGCTGGTTGCCATTCCCGGTTATCGCGTGTACGTCGGCGGTGTACTGGAGCTTGATGATTACGGATGGAGAAACAAGAGAATATTTGACTTCAGGTGGAATACATTCAAATCGCTGACTGCTTCATACCCTGGCGAACCGGCGCAGGGATTCGAGGTGGAGATGAAAGATCATTTTTTCGGTATCAGGGGAATGGATGCGGATACGACGAAACTGAACAATTACCTGGATGCCGTTTCGCTGCTGTTTGCGAGCCGTTATCTGAGGGATGCTGGCGCTGATTCAGTCTCAGGCCGGAAGACCGGTGCACGCATCGAGGTGAAGGACATCGGGAACCGGACCTACACGCTGGATATTTTCGCTCCGGCGGCAGGGGACAAGGAGATCTTCGGTAAGACTGGTGCCGGGGATGTGGTCGCATTTGAACGCCGGAGTTTGTCGGATATCCTCAGGAGAAAGACTTGGTTTCTTCCCCGCTGAGCCTTTTTCAGGTGCGCTTCATTCGTTTTAGGAAATGCATTTTCTTCCTAACTTAGCGCACCAACAACCATAACCACTCGAATTAAATGAAGTTCATCGTCAACTCCAGCTACCTGCTGAAGCAGCTCTCGTATATCAATGGTGTGATCACAACCAACCCTGTCGTACCCATCCTTGAAAACTTCCTTTTCGAGATTGACAAGAACCATCTGACCGTAACGGCCTCTGATCTGCAGACTTCGATGATCACAGACATTACCGTGGAATCAAAGGAGCGGGGAAGTATCGCTGTGCCCGCCCGCATACTGCTGGACACGCTGAAAAACCTTCCGGATCAGCCGGTTACGTTTTCGATAGACGATTCCACGTACAGCATCGAGCTGAGCTCAGACAATGGCCGATACAAACTGTCAGGTGAAAACGCAACGGACTTCCCTAAAGTACCATCCGTCAGCAACGATTATTCTGCCTCTATTTCATCAGATGTCCTTTCACGGGCCATCAACAACACCATATTCGCTACCAGCAATGATGAACTCCGCCCGGCTATGACGGGTGTATATGTCAACCTCGGGGACAAGAACACCACTTTTGTTGCCACCGACGGTCACCGGCTGGTACGTTACCGCCGCACCGACGTGAAATCGGATTCATCCAGTTCCATCATTATTCCCAGGAAGGCCCTTAATCTCCTCAAAGCCACACTGCCCTCGGAGAATACGGATGTGACGCTGGACTTCAACAGTGCCAATGCCTTCTTCCGCTTTGGGAGCATTAAGATGATCTGCCGCCTTATTGATGAGCGCTTCCCTGACTATGAGAATGTGATACCCACATCCAGCTCCATCAAGATGGCCATCAACCGCGCTGATTTCCTCAGCTCGCTGAAGCGGATCAGTATCTACGCGAACAAGACCACGCACCAGGTGAGGCTGAAAATCACCGGTAGCCAGCTGCAGGTTTCTGCAGAAGACCTCGATTTCTCCAACGAAGCCAATGAGCGACTGACTTGCGAGCATGAGGGAGAGGATATTGAGATCGGCTTCAATGCACGATTCATGATCGAAATGCTGAGCAACCTCGATACCGATCAGATCAAGCTCAACATGACAGCGCCCAACAAAGCCGGCGTTATCCTTCCGGCAGAGAAAGACAAGAACGAAGATATTCTCATGCTGGTGATGCCAGTGATGCTGAATCAGTATGTATAGGTGAGTATTTGGAATAGGGACAAAAGAATCCCCCAAAACCGGCTAAACCTGATTGGTCTACTTTTGATCGCCCGCGCTTTGAATCTTTGCGAGCACTAATTACATTTGATTATTGTGTTTCCTTAACCTAAACCTATTAATGGAGATGCAGGAAAGCCCTGGTTCACGCCGGGGCTTTTTTTGTGGGGTGTAGCAGGTACCCGCCCTTTGAGGGAGCAGATTGCGAGCGAAGCGAAGCAATCCTCCACGCCCCAAACATGCAACCACGCCGTCATCGAGAGCGAAGCGAACGATCCCCTCCGGTCCTGTATGTCCTTGGTCTACTGAAACCAACGACTTTGACCACTACGGGCCGTCGGCTTTCGGATACCTGCAGCTCTGATGGAGCAGGTTGCTTCGCTTCGCTCGCAAAGACGGCGCTTGCTAGCTTGACAGTTAGAGGATTGCTTCGCTTCGCTCGCAATCATCCCTAGAAGCGAACGATCTCCTCCGGCCCTGTATGTACTTGGTCTACTGAAACCAACGAATTAGAGCACTACGGGATGTCGGCTTTCGGATACCCGCAGCACTGAAGGAGCAGATTGCTTCGCTTCGCTTCCAATGACGCGCTTAATGAACTTTACACGTGGAGGATTGCTTCGCTACGCTCGCAATCCTCCACGCCCCCAAACATACAACTATGCCGTCATCGAGAGCGAAGCGAACGATCTCCCCGGTCCTGTATGTACTTGGTCTACTGAAACCAACGATTTAGAGCACTACGGGATGTCGGCTTTCGGATACCCGCAGCTCTGATGGAGCAGATTGCTTCGCTTCGCTCGCAAAGACGGCGCTTAAAAAACTGGATAGGTAGAGGATTGCTTCGCTACGCTCGCAATCATCCGCATTCCCAACCAGAAAGCCACGCCGTCATCGAGAGCGAAGCGATCCCCTCCGGTCCTGTATGTTCTTGATCGACTGAAACCAACAGCTTACAGCACTACAGGATGTCGACTTTCGGATACCCGCAGCACTGAAGGAGCAGATTGCTTCGCTTCGCTCGCAAAGACGGCGCTTAAAAAACTGGACAGGTAGAGGATTGCTTCGCTACGCTCGCAATCATCCACATTCCCAACCCGAAAACCACAGCCGTCATCGAGAGCGAAGCGAACGATCTCCCCGGTCCTGTATGTACTTGGTCTACTGAAACCAACGAATTAGAGCACTACGGGATGTCGGCTTTCGGATACCTGCAGCTCTGATGGAGCAGATTGCT
>JAFEAM010000025.1 GCA_018266395.1 Bacteroidota bacterium
GAAGAGAACAACCTTAATATCCGGGTATATGGGGAGAAAGGCGGGTTGGAGTGGAGACAGGAAGAACCCAATACTCTTGTGGTGAAATGGCTGGACAGACCAAAAGAAACATACCGGGCCGGATGGAGTTATCTTTCCGAATCAGCACGCAAAAACATTCGCACACCTTCAGGACATCCGGAAGGTTACCTCGAAGCTTTCGCGAATTTGTATATGAACTTCGCAAAAGCTGTTCGTGATCATAAACCAGGAAAGCAGGTTGACTATGCGAGATATGATTTTCCGGATGTAGAAGATGGCGTGAGGGGTATGGCTTTTGTTGATACCGTAATTAAGTCTGCCAAGTCTGCCAAAAAGTGGACAAAGCTCGTTGTGTGAATTATTAACTACTGAATGAAAACAATTAAAGGTCCAGCCATTTTCCTTGCCCAGTTCATGGGGGATAAGGCGCCGTTCAACAGTCTCGCTTCCATTTGCAAGTGGGCCGCGTCCCTTGGTTATGTTGGTGTACAGATACCTACATGGGATCCTCGTTGTATTGATTTAAAGAAAGCTGCCGAAAGCAAGACCTATTGTGATGAGATCAAGGGCACGGTTGAATCAGCCGGGTTGAAGATTTCTGAGCTCTCGACGCATTTACAGGGTCAGCTGGTGGCTGTGCATCCTGCCTACAATGAAATGTTTGATGGCTTCGCACCATCATCGGTACACGGTAATGCCAGGGCCAGAACGGAGTGGGCCATCGAGCAGGTAACGATGGCGGCGAAGGCAAGCCGGAATTTGGGATTGAATGCGCACGTGACCTTCTCAGGCGCATTGATGTGGCATACGGTTTACCCCTGGCCTCAACGGCCTGCCGGGCTTGTGGAGGATGGATTCAAGGAGTTGGCGCGCCGCTGGAAACCGATTTTGGATGTGTTCGATCAGAATGGAATTGATCTTTGCTATGAGATTCATCCAGGAGAAGATCTTCATGATGGCATAACCTTTGAAAGGTTTTGGGAGGCAACAGGAAAACACAAACGCTGCAGCATACTTTACGACCCCAGTCACTTTGTATTGCAGCAACTGGACTATCTCCAATACATTGACTTCTATCACACTTTTATAAAGATGTTTCATGTGAAGGACGCTGAGTTCAATCCTACCGGCAAGAGCGGCGTCTACGGCGGTTACCAGGGCTGGGTTGACCGTCCAGGTCGCTTTCGTTCATTGGGGGATGGCCAGGTGGATTTCAAGTCCATATTCTCCAAACTTGCACAATATGATTATGATGGCTGGGCGGTCCTCGAGTGGGAGTGCTGTATCAAGCATCCTGAACAGGGGGCGGCCGAGGGTGCACCGTTCATAAAGAATCATATCATAAGGGTAACAGAAAAGGCATTTGACGACTTTGCATCTGCCGGAGCTAATGCGGATCTCAATAAGCGTGTACTCGGAATCTAACAACAAAATAGTCTTTCAATGAAGAGGATTTTTATTTACACCTGTGCCCTTGCTTTGGCGATGGCCTCATTTAATTGCGGTGGAACCAAGGAGACTACCAATCAGGAGGAAGTGGTAGCTACTGAAACCAAGTCAGAAGCGCCGGCGGCCGTTGACGTCATCGCCCAGGGAGAGGCGCTGGTGAAATCCAACGACTGTAAGACTTGCCACCACCCTGTGAATAAGATCATAGGACCAGCTCACACCGATGTGGCTAAGAAATATGACTTCACTGAAGCCAATGTTAAAATGCTTGCCGACAAGATTATCAAAGGGGGAACCGGTGTTTGGGGTGAGATTCCCATGAGTGCACATCCTAACCTGAGCCAGGATGATGCCGAAAAGATGGCTCGCTATGTGTTGTCACTCGATGGAGAAAAGGAACATTGATAATTAACCTAATATGAAACGGATATTGATTTGCGCGGTATTGATATTCTTCTCTGCAGGAAGTTTTGCACAGACGCAAAACACGTTGACCGACAAGGAGAAGAAGGAGGGATGGCAACTCTTGTTTGACGGGAAGACCACTGCAGGCTGGCGGAACTACAATTCAAAAACCATAGGGGAAGCGTGGAAGGTCGCGGATGGTTCTATTTACCTGGAGGCTTCTCAAAAGGAGGGATTTCAGCAGAAGCAAGGTGGAGACATCATTACCGACAGGGAGTACGAGAATTATGAATTCGTGATCGATTGGAAGATCGAACCATGCGGAAACAGCGGCATCATCTTTAATGCTGTTGAGAATCCCAAATACAAGTGGGTGTGGCTGACAGGCCCCGAAATGCAGGTTCTTGACAACACCTGTCACGCAGATGCGAAGATTCCCAAGCATCGTGCGGGCAACCTGTATGATCTCATTGCAAGCGCAACAGAATCAGTGAAGCCTGCCGGAGAATGGAATACGGCGAAAATCATATCCAACAATGGACATCTCGAACTCTGGCTCAATGGAGTGAAGCAGGTGGAGACGACCATGTTTACACCGGAATGGGAAGCAATGATCAAGGGAAGCAAGTTCAAGGATATGCCCGACTTTGGAAAATCAAGAAAGGGTCACCTTGCTCTTCAAGATCACGGGAACCAGGTGTGGTTCAGAAATATTAAGATTAGGGAAATTAAGTGATGCCTGACAGGAGGGTGATTTATTTTTATGAAACGCAGAACATTTGTCCGTACCGCATCAATGGCAGCAGCCGGGTTGGCGCTGAAGCCTGCCTTTTCAAAAGGAAAGGACTACAGGATAGGATTGCAGCTTTATACTTTGAGGGACATCATATTCAAGGACCCGAAGGGTGTATTGAAGATGGCGACTGATCTGGGTTACCAGGACTTTGAAGTCTTCGGATACAACGACGGAAAATTGTTTGGAATGCCAGTAAAGGAGTTCACTGCCTATGTTAAAAGCCTGGGCGCCCGTATTACCAGTGGTCACTACAGCTTTGGAAAGGATGAGATGTTCAAGGGAAGAACAACCGTACTCAATGGATGGGATCAGGCGGTAGTCGACGCAAAGGAAGCAGGGCAGGAATTCATGGTGCTCGCCCACCTGACCAAGAATGAGAATAAGACTCTGGACGACTACAAGTTTGTCTGCGAAAAGTTGAATCAGGCCGGTGAAGTTTGCAGGAAGGAGGGGATAAAACTTCAGTACCACAATCATGATTTTGAGTTCAATCCAATTGACGGACAGGTTCCTTTTGATTTGATGTTGAAGGAGCTCGACCCTCGCCTGGTCAGCATAGAACTGGATCTGTTCTGGATAACTTATGCGGGTTACCAGCCTGCCGACTATTTCAAGAAGTACCCCGGAAGGTTTGAGCAGTGGCATGTAAAGGACATGGACAAAAATGATCGCAAGAAGAATGCAGACGTTGGGACAGGTACAATGGATTTTAAATCATTGTTTGGTCATGCCGAAGAATCCGGGTTGAAGCATTTCTACATTGAGCACGATAGCTATCCGTCCAGTTCCACCGAGAGCGTAAAAGCCGACGTAAAGAATATCAAGGCAATCCTGCAGTGAAAAGCTATAAAGCGGGCTCCTGCTGACTCAGGCAGTGAAAGCTGCCGAGTCCCCAGATAATATCAAGGGAATCAATACCCACCACCTCCCGGTCAGGACATGCCTTCTGCATGATTTGCAGTGCCCTATGATCATTGCGATCACGGAAAGTGGGTACAATGACATGCCGGTTGGAGAAGTAGAAATTGGCGTAGGATGCCGGCAACCTCTGGCCTTCATAAATTACCGGTGACGGCATGGGAAGTTCAATGATATTCAGCGCCTGACCATTCGCCAGCCTGAGTTCCCTTAGCTGATTCAGATTTTCAAGAAGAGGCGAATAATTTTCATCATTCTTATTCTCCTCCACCACAGTAACTACAGTGTTCTCGTTTACGAAACGGGTCAGGTCGTCGATGTGTCCATCGGTATCATCACCGACAATGCCATCCCCCAGCCATAGAGCCTGTTCAACACCGTAATAGTCCAGCAGGTACTTTTCGATTTGGGACTGGGTAAGATGAGGATTGCGATTGGGATTAAGCAGGCAGGAGGTGGTGGTAAGTAAAGTACCCTTGCCATTGAATTCCACAGAACCTCCTTCCATTACAATTCCGGGATGAAATACCGGCAGGTTCAATTCCTTTCCGACGTGCGTAGGAATTACATCGTCAAGATCGAAAGGAGGGTACTTGCCTCCCCATGCGTTGTAGCCCCAGTCGACAATTGCTTTGCGATGGTTCTTGCGATTCACAAGAAATGCTGGTCCGTGGTCGCGGCACCAGGCGTCATTGGTGGGAAAATGGTGGAAAGTGACCTTTGAAAGATCTACACCTCCCTTTGTCAAATGACCGGCTGCCTCCTGTTGCATGACCTGATCGCGGACATTGATGTGAACATGTTCCGACAGGGTCAGTATCCTGACAAAGGCTGAATATGCCGGATAGATGGTAAGTATTTTTCCCGGCCATGAGGCCTCTTTATGTGGCCAGCTTAGCCAGGTGGCAACATGGGGTTCGAATTCGGCAGGAAAATGAAATCCCTGTTCTCTTGGTGTGGTGTGATTCATGGATTTGCCTGTGATCAGTTCCCGTCGAGGTATCTGCGCAGAATAGGTTCGTAGGAATCGATGCGTCTGTCCCTGAGGAAGGGCCAGTGTGTGCGGTAGCGATCACTGTTCTCGAGGTCGAGTTCCTGCACATGGGTCACTTCGGTCTCGTGGGGTGCCTTGTATAGCAACTTGCCAAATGGATTGGAAATGAATGATCCACCCCAAAACTTCATATTGCCTTCGGTGCCTACACGATTAACGGAAACGACATGTACGCCGTTGGCGACTGCATGCGATCTTTGTATGGTCTGCCATGCATTGTATTGATCTTCATTCGTTTCGGAATCCTGAGACGTCGCCCAACCGATGGCAGTAGGATAGAACAAGATCTCGGCACCCATCATGGAAGTAATCCGCGCGGCTTCAGGATACCACTGATCCCAGCAAATCAACACACCAATGGAGGCAAACTTGGTCTTGAATATTTTATATCCCAAATCTCCCGGTGTAAAATAGAACTTTTCATAGTAGCCGGGATCGTCCGGAATGTGCATCTTCCTGTATTTCCCCAGATACGCTCCATCTGCATCAATGACTGCAGTGGTATTGTGGTAAAGGCCTTCTGCTCTCTTTTCAAATAATGAGGCAATGATCACAACATTATGGGCCTTGGCCAGGGGGCTTAGAAAATCTGTTGACCGGCCCGGAATAGATTCGGCCAGTTTGAAATTTTCATATTTCTCCTTGTCACAGAAGTAAAGCGAAGTAAACAATTCCTGCAGGCAGATAATCTGCGCTCCCTTCGAAGCCAGTTCCGTGATGAGCGGTTTCACCTTCTGGAGGTTTTTCTCCGGGACGGCACTGCAAGACATTTGCACAAGCCCGACTTTTACTTTTCTGCTCATTGCTTTGGTTTCGGCAAATATAAATGCTTAGAGGACAAATTCAGCCCCGGAACAGGTGGGCGTCAGTGATAAAGATCATCTTTCGCAATCGTTTGAAATATTTCAATATGCAGAATTCAATGTGTATTTTGCGATCATTCATCGAATCCTTTTAGCATGACAATGATAGCAGGAACCACCTACACGGTGAGACACACAGAACTTAAGAACTGGGTACAGGAAATGGCCAGCCTCTGCAAGCCGGTTCATATCCACTGGTGCGACGGCAGCAAGGAAGAATACGATTCCCTGACAGAGCAACTGGTTCAGAAGGGTACCTTCATACGGTTGGATCCCAACAAGAGACCCAACAGCTTTGCCTGTTTCTCTGACCCCAGCGATGTGGCCAGGGTTGAGGACAGAACTTTCATCTGCAGCAGGAAGAAGGAGGATGCAGGTCCCACCAACAATTGGGTCGATCCTCGTGAGATGAAGCAGACACTGCAAAAACTGATGGAGGGTTGCATGGAGGGCCGGACCATGTATGTGATTCCATTCAGTATGGGGCCTGTGGGTTCACCGATTTCGAAAATTGGAATTGAGATCACAGACTCCGAATACGTCGTGGTAAACATGCACATCATGACGCGCGTGGGAAAAAGGGTAATGGATATTTTGGGTGCCGATGGAGAGTATGTGAAATGTGTTCATACTGTTGGTGCTCCCCTGAAGCCTGGACAGCAGGAGGCACGCTGGCCCTGCAACCCCACAACCAAATACATAGTTCATTACCCTGAAGAGCGTTCTATCTACTCTTATGGCTCCGGCTATGGCGGGAACGCCCTGCTGGGGAAAAAATGCTTTGCGCTGCGAATAGCATCAGCCATGGCGCATGAGCAGGGTTGGCTTGCCGAGCACATGCTGATTCTGGGTGTGGAAGGGCCGGACAAGGAAAAGTCATATGTAGCGGCAGCTTTCCCGAGCGCTTGCGGCAAAACAAACTTCGCCATGCTGATTCCACCAAATGGATTTGATGGCTGGCGTGTGACTACCGTTGGCGATGACATTGCATGGATCAAACCCGGCGAGGATGGGAAGCTGTATGCAATCAATCCAGAGGCCGGCTATTTCGGCGTTGCTCCGGGAACAAACCTCAAGAGCAATCCGAACGCAATGAAGACCATTGAGAAGAATACCATCTTCACCAATGTTGCCGTCACTCCGGATGGTGACGTATGGTGGGAGGGTATGACCAAAGAGCCTCCTAAGGGATTGATTGATTGGCGGGGACTGCCCTGGGATCCCTCCTCAGGAAAGCCTGCGGCCCATCCAAACGCTCGATTCACTGCACCTGCATATCAATGTCCCAGCATTGACAAGGACTGGGAAAATCCCAAAGGCGTGCCGGTCAGTGCCTTCATTTTCGGCGGCAGAAGAAGTACCACCATTCCGCTGATCTATCAGGCGCATAACTGGAATTACGGCGTTTACCTTGCAGCGACCATGGGTTCTGAAACCACGGCAGCTGCATTTGGAGAAGTCGGCAAGGTGCGACGGGATCCTTTTGCCATGCTCCCGTTCTGCGGCTATAACATGGCTGACTATTTCAACCATTGGCTTCAATTCGGCAGGGATATTGCCAACCCTCCGAGGATTTTTGGCGTGAACTGGTTCCGGAAGGATGAAAACGGGAACTTCATGTGGCCGGGATTTGGGGATAACATGCGCGTTCTTAAATGGGTGGTTGAAAAGATCAAGGGCAAGTCGAATGCTGTAGAAAGCCCGATAGGGTGGATGCCACACTATAATGATCTCGACTGGACAGGCCTCGAATTCAGCAAGGCTCAGTTTGACAAGATCATGCTGATCGACCGGGAGCAATGGAAGACTGAACTTCTCGATCATGCGGAACTTTTCGAGCGGATGTATGACCGCCTTCCCAAAGAATTCATCTTCATGAGAGAACTGCTTCTCTCCAGCTTGTGGCGATCGCCTGAGAAATGGAGACTCCAGGGAGAAGTGTATTAGAAATTACAGGCCCCCGGATTTGTCCGGGGGTTTTCTTTTGCTGAACCAATTCACCAAAAGATTTGATCAGATGCAGATAAGCCTTATTTTGTCAATAGAATTAATCTCTACCTAAACCGGTATTCATGCAGCTAGCCAACCGGCTGTTAACTCTTCGGGACAGATTCTCTGCATCCTTCTGGATTGCGAATACACTCGAGTTATTTGAAAGACTCGCCTTCTATGGCACCAAGGCAGTACTCGTTGTCTTTCTTGCCGAAAGAGTGGGACTTCACGATGATGCTGGAAAATTAACGGGACTGTTTTCGGGGGTCATTTATGCATTGCCAATCGTAGCAGGTGTATTGGTGGATCGCTACGGATTTCGAAAGACCCTTATGGCCTGCTTTGCCATTTTCAGCATTGGATACTTTCTCATTGGCCTTGCCGGAATGGAGTGGGGAGAGTCATTGGTAGGCATTTTTGGAAAGCATACCTATGTGCTGATTGTGCTTTTGCTTACAGCGGTAGGCGGATCGCTTATCAAGCCATGCATAGTTGGGACTGTTGCCAACACAACAACAGAAGACGTCAGAGCGCTTGGATTCTCCATATACTATTCCCTTGTCAATTTCGGTGGAGCCATTGGTCCTATGCTGGCCATGATTATCAGAGAGGATTTGGGAATCGAATACGTGCTGATGATGTCCTCATTCACAAGCTTCTGCCTGTTTCTGGGAACCTGGTGGTTCTTCCGCGAGCCAGTGCCAATTGCAGGAATAGCAACCGTGAAACGAACATTTGCTGGTGTCTTCAGGGATATGATCCTCGTTTTCCAAAACGCCAAATTCATCCTGTTCCTGGTTATCTTCAGTGGCTTCTGGATCATGTTCTGGCAGATCTTCTATCTTCTTCCATTCTATGCCACCAAGGTCCTGAACTTTGAAAGATTTGAGATACTTGAGACGGTGGATGCCTGGTGTATTATCTTTTTCAGTGTATTCATGGCAGCCGTATTCAAGAAGTGGAAGCCCTTCACCGCGATGACGATCGGCTTTTTGATTGCCAGTTGCTCGTGGTTGCTGATCGGGGGTCTGGGCACTACGCTTGCCACGATCCTCGGCGTTGCAATGTTTGCCATCGGTGAAGCTACTCAAGCACCGCGGTTCTATGAATATGTGAGCAGCCTTGCACCCTCTGAACAGGTCGGCACCTATATGGGATTTGCGTTTCTGCCGGTTGCTATCGGGTCATTCGGTGCGGGCGCCGTATCAGACTGGCTCCGGCTTTCCTATATGGAAGCCAATCCTTCCATGATGTGGTTTGTCCTGTCAGGAATAGGAATTACAACAACCTTATTAATGATGGTTTACCATCGCATCTACAACAAGTCCTAGATCTTTATGGCCTCAAGTACATTCAAACCCTACATCGCACCTGAGCAGAATATCCCCGAACTCACGGTCAAGTCCATTCTGCTGGGCAGCTTATTCGGCATAATCTTCGGCTCATCCACGGTCTATCTGGCATTAAGGGCTGGCCTTACGGTGACGGCGTCCATACCGATTGCGGTTATTGCCATCACGCTAGGCAGAAAACTGCTGAAGACAACCATATTGGAAAACAACATCATCCAGACTACCGGATCAGCTGGTGAGTCAATAGCCGCAGGTGTTGCTTTCACCCTTCCCGGATTCCTTTTTTTGTCAGCAGGTGAGGATGGAAGGAGCGTGGGTGCCACCTACTTCAATTATGTCACCATCCTTGTTCTTGCAGCTTTCGGAGGGATGCTGGGAACCATGATGATGATACCCTTGCGGCGTTCGTTGATTGTTAAGGAACATGAAAACCTTCCCTACCCGGAGGGAACCGCATGCGCCTCCGTACTGCAGGCCGGCGAGAAGGGCGGTGTCTTCGCAAAGACAGCCTTCACGGGGATGGGAGTGGCATTAACCTATGCCATGTTGCAGAAGGTGTTTCATGTGATTGCTGAAACACCCGCCTTTGTCACGCGTCAAACAAACAAGTTCTGGCCTGCCGGAACCATTAATGGCGAGATTACTCCCGAGTACCTGGGTGTTGGATATATTATAGGTCCCAGAATATCGGGCGTTCTTGTTGCAGGATCGGTTCTTGCATGGTGGGCCATGATTCCCTTGCTTTCAACACTGGTCAACCCCGAGTTGATTGCCACGCAACTCATGAAGCTGGGTTATTTGGCAGACCTAGCCACGGCTGGCGGGAAAGGAGGCTGGGACCCGGTAGCAAAGACATTTGCCAATCCTGCATCTGCCATCTACTTCGCCTACATCCGCCAGATTGGTGCCGGTGCGGTCGCTGCTGGTGGATTCATTACCCTGATCAAAACCCTGCCGACTATTGTCGGTTCTTTCCGCGACAGTATGTCCTCGCTTAAAGAAAAGGGACAGGCAGGGGTCAGCAGGACGGAAGATGACCTTTCATTCCGGGTGGTCATTGTTGGAAGCATTATGTTGGTATTGGCAGTTGTACTGCTGCCCATGATACCGGGAGAAGGTGTTGTGCAAAAGCTGTTGATTGGAATTCTGATGATTGTGTTTGGATTCTTCTTTGTTACCGTTGCAAGCCGGATTGTGGGACTGGTTGGAACCAGCAATAGCCCCATCTCAGGTATGACGATCGCAACCCTGATGGGCACCTGCCTGATTTTTACATCTGTGGGATGGACCGGTAAGCTCTATGAACCGCTTGCCCTTGTAGTGGGTGGAATGATTTGCATTGCCGCCGCCAATGCAGGAGGCACCTCTCAGGACCTGAAAACCGGTTTTCTTATCGGGGCAACTCCCCGTTATCAGCAAATAGCTTTGTTTGTCGGAGCTATCGTATCGTCGATTGCAATCGGCCTTATCGTTCAGGTGCTGGACACGCCAACTGAGGAGATGGTAAAGCAAGGTATCCATCATGCGATAGGGAGCGAGAAATTTTCAGCACCCCAGGCAACGCTGATGGCCACACTCACAAGGGGCATTTTGTCGTTCAACCTGGACTGGCAATACATTATGGTCGGGATTTTTATCGCGGTCACGCTTGAGCTGTGCGGGATCAAAGCGCTTGCCTTCGCAATCGGACTTTACCTGCCATTATCAACCACACTTCCCATCTTCATCGGCGGGGCCGTGAAAGGAGTGGTGGACTGGTGGAAGGAGAAGAGGAAGGTAATGGAAGAGGATTCTGAGCTCAGCAAAGGCAATTTATTTGCGACGGGTCTCGTGGCTGGTGGTGCCATCTTTGGAGTGATCGTTGCAGTTCTGAATGTATTCTTTCCAAAAGCGATGGCCTCCGTGAATCTGGAACACGGTTTCATGGAAGTAATGGGGCAAGGCGGGTATGCTCTTCTTGGGACAGCCTTTTTTGCAGCAATGATGTGGCTGCTCTTCAGGGCTGCCCGCAAAGGGTGACTCAGCTTAGCAGGTGGAACTTGACCTTTTTCAGGAAGGTAGTCTCTTCCTCTCTTACACGTCCGTCTGCGTTGATGACATCAAAAAGGAGAGAATAGAGTCTATTTCTCTGGGCTTCATTCAAAGATCCAAGCAACTGCAGGTTCTCATCGATTTCGGCCATTGCATTGACCATTCCCAGTCTTGTCCAATGCTCCCTGGTTGACGCAAGAAGGCTTGCCACATCATGAGAGTTGAACAGGCTCGTTCCTTCTTTAAGAATCACATCCTCTTCTGCGGGATGCAAAGAGCCATCGGCAGAGGCAAGATGTACAAGGAGAAGCATGGCAAAGTGCTCCGGGTTCCGGGGATCAAACATAAACCAATTTAACAATTTTGACCGAGCGCCGCTCCTTCAAAAAAGAAGCCCTCCGGATTTTCCCGGAGGGCTTTTCTGTATCCACTAACGGATTCTTGATTACATCATTCCATCCATTCCTCCGCGGGGAGCAGCTGGAGCTTCTTTCTCCTCAGGAATTTCTGAAACTACTGCCTCAGTGGTGAGCAGAAGGCCTGCGATAGAAGCGGCGTTCTCCAGTGCCAGGCGTGCAACCTTTGTAGGGTCGATAATACCTGCGCTGAAAAACTCCTCATACTTGTTCTCGCTGGCATTGTAGCCGTAGTCCTTCTTGCCTTCACGTACTTTATTGACAACTACAGAACCTTCCTGTCCGGCATTTTCAGCAATAGTACGGAGAGGGGATTCCAGGGCAAGGCGGATAATGTTCACGCCTGTCTCCTGATCTTCGTTGTCGGTGGCTATTGACTTGAGTCCATCAATGGCGCGGATGTAGGCAACACCACCGCCAGGGATGATTCCTTCCTGAACGGCTGCGCGGGTAGCATGGAGGGCATCGTCAACACGGTCTTTCTTCTCCTTCATTTCTACCTCGGTAGCTGCGCCGATATACAGAATGGCTACACCACCGGAAAGCTTGGCAAGACGCTCTTGCAGTTTTTCGCGGTCGTAGTCGGAAGTAGTCGTATCGATCTGAGCCTTGATTTGTGCAATCCGGCCGTTTATATCTGCTTTCTTGCCGGCACCATTAACGATGGTTGTGTTGTCTTTGTCAATATTGACTTTTTCGGCACGGCCAAGGTATTCCAGTTTGGCGTCCTCCAGTTTCATACCGGTCTCTTCAGATATCACTTTTCCACCAGTGAGGATGGCGATATCTTCCAGCATGGCCTTCCTTCTGTCGCCGAAACCAGGAGCTTTTACGGCAGCCACGCGAAGTGCGCCGCGGATCTTGTTCACCACGAGGGTGGCAAGTGCCTCTCCTTCAACTTCCTCCGCGATGATCAGGAGGGGCTTGCCGGTTTGGGCAGAGGCCTCCAGGATCGGGAGAAGTTCCTTCATTGCAGAAATCTTCTTATCGTAGATGAGGATATAAGGATGATCGAGGTCGGCTTCCATCTTCTCCGTGTTGGTCACGAAGTAAGGGGAGAGATAGCCGCGATCGAACTGCATGCCCTCAACGGTCTTCACTTCCGTTTCGGTTCCTTTTGCTTCTTCCACAGTGATCACGCCGTCCTTTCCGACTTTCTCCATGGCAGTAGCGATCATCTTACCGATCTCAACATCGTTGTTTGACGAAATGGTGGCCACCTGAGTGATTTCCTGTGAACCCTTTATGTTCTTGGACTGCTTCTTCAGCTGATCAACTACCACTTCAACGGCCTTATCGACGCCGCGCTTTAGGTCCATCGGGTTGGCACCAGCTGCAACGTTCTTAATGCCGTGAGCATAGATGGCCTGAGCCAAAACGGTTGCAGTAGTGGTACCATCACCGGCGGCATCTGCTGTCTTGGAGGCAACCTCCTTGACGAGCTGTGCACCCATATTCTCAATCGGATCCTTGAGCTCTATTTCCTTGGCTACGGATACGCCGTCTTTTGTTACGGTAGGAGCGCCGAATTTCTTGTCGAGAATGACGTTCCTTCCCTTGGGTCCCAGCGTGACCTTGACTGCATCTGCGAGTTTATCCACGCCCTTCTTGATCCTGTCCCGGGCGGAGGTATCGAATGTGATTTCTTTTGCCATAATGATTTTGAGAATTTGGTTGATTAGATAGTTCCGAAAATGTCAGAATTGCGCATGATGAGATAGTCTTTGCCGTCAATGGTGATCTCCGTTCCGGCATATTTGCCGTAGAGGATGTTTTCGCCCACCTTCACAGTGACAGGCTTGTCTTTTACGCCTTCACCTACGGCAATGACTTTGCCTTTTTGGGGTTTTTCTTTGGCAGTATCAGGGATGATAATGCCGGAGGCGGTCTTTTCTTCTGCCGGAGCGGGTTCTACCAGCACGCGGTCTTCATTGGGTTTGAAGTTAATCTTAGCCATATGGATTAGAGTTAAATTTTAAGTTTCCGGACCGGGGATGACGATTATCATGCCAAATAGGCACAACTGTCAAATCCGTCAATTTTGTCCTGTTTTTTGAATTTCAGGGTGCAAATGTGCTCTATTTTTGGCAGTAAGCCTTGCAAAAATGGCAGTATTGACCTTAACCCCTGTCATTTCGTATAATTAGGGAGCTATTTGATTGGACTATGGATGGATTAAAGGACAATTGGCTAACCGAGGGCCTGATTGATTTCGAGTACAAGAAGTATGTGCTGCTGGCGTACCTGAAGAGGGTGAAGGACTGTTTTGGCAGAGTGGAGTTGTACCCGCACCTTTCGGATTTGGTATTTCATTACAGGAACCTGCTGGCCCTGCGCGAAAATAAGGCCCTGATTTTTGAGGCCTTTCCAAGGGAGCTATCCCTGGACAACCTCAAGATGTTGGAACTCAATTACAAGAAGATGATTGAGGATGATACGGTCATGAAGGAGCTGGAGTCTATTATGGAGTTTGCCATGCCTCAGCTCCAGGAATCCATGAAAGAGGGATCACAGATTTACGATTTTGTAGAGTCCAAATGTGAACTCTCACCGATAGGGGTCGTGCCGTTGTATGCTAATGAAGGATACATGTTCATCACTCAGCCGCCTGAGAAAGAGACGAATGTATATCGTTACCAGATAACGATGTACCAGAACAGCACCGAGGCCATGAGAGGACTTCAGACGCAATTCATTTGCACAACGCAATGTTCACTGGTCAATACCTACGAACAGATGAAGATTGGGCTTGTGAAGGAATATCAGGACTTGCCTAATCCGGCGACATTCCTGGTTCTATCGAAATTGCGGCTGCCTTTTCTTCAAACGCTTGTGCCAGTAGCCAAGCGTCTTCTGGTCAAGCACCTGTCGGCAAAGTAATTAGTTGGGCTTGGAGGTGGCCGTTGAATCACTCTTCTTGAGGGAAGGTGCCGGCAGGGTTTGCTGATCCTTTATATTCTCCAGAATTTCATCCGTTGAAGTTGGGGCAGCAGGTGGTGACCAATTGGTTGCCAGAGAAAAAACCATGACTGCAATGGCCAAGCCCCAGGTAAGTCTTTCAAGTAAATCGCCTGTTTTCTTGATTCCAATGAGGTTACTGGCGCTGCTTCCTCCAAACTGGCTTGAAAGGCCTCCGCCTTTTGAATTCTGTGCCAGTACAACCAGTACCAACAGCACGGCGGCGAAAATGGTCAGACCGATCAGTAAAGTGTACATAAGTTAACGTTTCAGCTCATCAATTTGAGCGGCAAAGTAAGCCTTTTTCTGGGGAAATTTCCAAATGAGCTTCTTCAGCACCTCGATGGCTTTGTCTTTTCTCCCTTGTTTGAGGAGAATCTGCACCAGTGTTTCAGAGACCACATTGTCACTCAAGGAGGCGGACTCTTCTGCGAGATCCTGGGCGGGAACCTCCGGACGAGGTTTGTGAAGGACCGGATTCGTCTTGATGAATTCATCAATAATGTCCAGTTGCTCTTTTTGGCTTGGAGTTTCAACTGGAAGAGGGGTATGGGAAGTTTCAATTTCCTCGATTATTGACTCAGTGACCGGAATTGGTATTTGATGTGGCTGATGCTGAAATTCTTCAACCGCCGATTCGAACGCATGTTTCAGATGCTTCAGTTTCTCCAATTCGGCCATAAGATCATTTCTCAGGGCATCATCAGAAAGGGTAACTGTTGTGGGCTTAATGGATTCCGGACCAGGCGACTTTTCAACTGATGGCAATTCCGCAGCCTGCTTCAATTGTGGCTTCTCATGGATGACCTGGGCCGACTGACTATCATCAGATTTAGCAGGCTGACGGATTTTTGGCTCAGTCATCAATTGTTTGAGAATTGCCCTGTCTGAAGAGTAGGTGGCGGCCAGGTTAAGCAGTTGATGTTCATCAGTTAATTGATGATCCCGGGATGCACGCGCCAATATGAGGTGACCGAGCTGGGAGAAGGGATATTTAAGGGTGAACTCGCGAAGCTGATCGGTTTCTTCCCGGGTTAGTGAAGTAAAGTTCCTGACGAGTTGTATGAACTCTGATGGCTCCATTCCCGGTATGGCAAGGTTGGAAGGTAAAACTAAGACAAAATTCAGAGACAACAAATCACTGAATCTTACCAGTTTGCAACCGTGGCATTGAAGATATCAATCAAGATCTGGTCAAATATCTTCTTCTCCAGATCTTCCTGTACGGACGTAAAATTCAGACTGTTGTCAAAGTCACGGTAAAAGCTGAAAGTACGGTCCTTGAAATTGTTCTTTGAATTGATGTTGTCTTCATAAGTCACCTTCACGGCAATGGTAAGGCGTGAAAGAGCTGCCGGATAAGGTTGGTTTGGATCATTGGTGGACACAGGCGCTATGGGATTGATACGATACTCCGAAATGATGCCTTCTATGTGCAATTCGCCGTTTTCCGGTATTACCCTCAGGCTGGAATTTTGCTGGTAATAATCCTTTACGCGGTTGGTGAAGACCTGCCCAAGGTTGGCGGGTGCAAGGTCTGTATTGTTGAAAAAGGGATCGACCGCGATGGTTTTGGCACTGGTGGCTGCACCGGAGAAAGAGTAGACCCCGCATCCCTGCATGGCAACCAGACAGAACACGGCCAGTAATGACTTAATCCTCAAGTTCGTATTCTTTGATTTTTCTGTAAAGCGTTCTTTCTGAAATACCCAAATCCCGTGCCGCAGATTTACGTTTGTTATTGTTTTTCCTTAGGGCTCGCATGATGAGTTCTTTTTCCTTCTTCTGAATGGAAAGGGAATCTTCCTCTGCCTCATGGCTGATGTCCTGAACATCATCGGCAGCCGCGGTGACATCGGAAGCAGTATTAATATTGAGTACCACGGGTTCGCCGGGAGATTTCCTTTCTTGCTGGACTTCCGCAAAAAGTTGAGGATTGTCTTTTACTATCTGCGCAGCGTGACCGGGATTGGTTGCATTCTCGAGCACGATGCGCTTCAGGTCATTCACATCCTTGCGCATCTCAAATAATACCTTGTATAATATCTCCCTTTCTGAGATGTCGGCTGTTGTACTTCCATCATTGTAAAGTGCAGGCAGGCTGGTCTGTCGCGGAAGATAGTTCTGGAGTTCTTCGGCATTGATTTCTTTTTTCTCGGCTGACAGAACCGACATCTGGTCAACCAGATTCTTCAATTGTCGGACATTTCCCGGAAACCGGTACTTCATCAGTAATTCACGTCCGTCATCTGTCAGGGTGATGGGTTTTACCTTGTACCGTTCCGCAAAATCAGATGCAAATTTCCTGAAGAGAAGTTCGATATCCTTGCCGCGCTCCCTCAGCGGAGGTACAAAAATCGGAACACTGTTAAGGCGGTAGTAAAGATCTTCCCTGAATTTGCCGTCTTCTACCTTCCTCATCAGGTCCACGTTGGTGGCGGCCACCACCCGCACGTCAGTCTTTAATACCTTTGATGAACCGACTTTGATGAACTCACCGTTCTCGAGTACGCGCAGCAGACGGGCCTGGGTTGCGAGAGGCATCTCACCGATTTCATCAAGAAAGATGGTGCCGCCATTGGTCACTTCGAAATAGCCTTTTCTTGCTTCATGGGCGCCTGTAAAGGAGCCCTTTTCGTGCCCAAAAAGCTCAGAATCAATGGTTCCCTCGGGGATGGAGCCGCAGTTGATGGCTATGAACTGGCCGTGCTTCCGGGTACTGAGGGAGTGAATAATTTTGGAAAATGATTCTTTGCCACTGCCGCTCTCGCCGGTAATCAGCACCGACATTTCCGTCGGGGCAACTTGTATGGCAACCTTCACTGCGTGGTTCAGCAGTGGAGCATTACCCACAATACCGAATCGCTGCTTAACACTTTGTATTTCAATGTCACTGATGGCCATTTCTAAACAGTTTTACCAATTAATGTTGCCCCCGTACAATCCTCTATCAGTACATTGACGTATTCACCCTTTCCATTATTGCCTCGCGGGAAGACTACCACCTTGTTGGCGGAATTTCTTCCCTGAAGGAAGTCTGCCGAGCGTTTGGATTCACCTTCAATCAAAACCCTGAATGTCTTTCCAACATCACGCTGGTTTCTGCCTAATGAATGGATGCTCTGGCGCCTGATAATTTCCTCAAGACGTCGCTTCTTCACTTCAGGGTCAACGTCATCTCTGAATTTCTTCTCAGCTGGTGTTCCCGGCCGTTCAGAGTACATAAACATGTAGGAGAAATCAAACTCTACTTTGTCCATAAGGGATAAGGTGTCAAAGTGTTCCTCCTCTGTCTCCCCACAAAAGCCAGTGATTATATCTGAGGAAAGCCCGCACTCTTCGCCGAGAATTCTGCGGATAGCCTCCACCTTGTACAGGTACCATTCGCGACTATAACCCCGGTTCATTCTGTCAAGTACAGTTGTGCTGCCGCTTTGTGCAGGAAGATGGATGTATTTGCAGATATTCTCATATCGTGCCATCGTTTCAAGCACCTGTTCGGTTATATCCTTGGGGTGGGAGGTGGAGAACCTTACCCGCAAATCCGGGTGGACCCTCGCGACCATTTCAAGTAATTCAGCAAAGTTGACGGTTTCGGAATGACCAGCCTTTTCAAGACGTGCTTTATTGTTTTCCTGGGGGCTCCATTTGTAAGAATCCACATTTTGACCCAACAGTGTCACCTCCCGGTAGCCTTGCTGAAAAAGCTGACGAGCCTCCTCTACAATAGTGTAAGGGCTCCTGCTTCTTTCTCTTCCCCGCGTAAACGGCACCACGCAGAAGGAACACATATTGTCGCAGCCCCTCATGATAGAAACGAACGCTGTCACCCCATTCGAGTTGAGTCTTACCGGGCTGATATCTGCATAGGTTTCTTCCCGCGACAAGAAGGTATTGACAGCCTTTTGCCCTTCATCGACCTGACCGATCAGGGCAGGGAGGTCGCGGTAGGCATCCGGACCGGCCACCAGGTCCACAATCCTTTCTTCCTCCAGAAACCTGGACTTGAGACGTTCGGCCATGCATCCCAAAACCCCAACCAAAAGTTCGGGCTTTTGTCTCTTGAGCCCATTAATATGCTGCAACCTGTTCCGGACTGTCTGTTCAGCCTTCTCGCGTATGGAACAGGTATTCAGGAATACGATATCCGCCTCCTCAATCCTTTGCGTTGTCTCAAAGCCTTCCTTTGATAAAATAGAGGCAACAATCTCACTGTCAGAGAAATTCATCTGACACCCATAGCTCTCAATATATAGCTTTCGGCTTCCGTCCTTTTTAGTAAGGGCGGGTTGCTGCTCATTTGCAGTAGAGGGCTCAATAAAGTCCAAATCCCCAATCAAATCCTTCATAATGCTATTTGGGAGTGCAAAATTAGCAAATTCTATTCCAACAGTGACAACTTGTCAGTTCAGGATCACTAGTTTTGCCTGCTTACCAAAGGAATTGAGATTATGGCTATTATAAAGACGGTGCGGGGACACAAGCCTGTATTTGGGAAGGATTGCTTTCTGGCGGACAATGCCGTGGTGGTTGGCGAGGTGACTATGGGGGATTCTTGCACGGTTTGGTTTAACGCGGTAGTCAGGGGAGATGTTCATTCCATTTCCATCGGAGACAGGACCAATATCCAGGATGGCGCCATCATCCACTGTACCTATCAAAAAGCAAAAACCATTATTGGCTCACAGGTTTCAATTGCACATCAGGCAGTAGTTCATGGATGCACAATTCGCGACAATGTTCTGATAGGAATGGGTGCCATTATTATGGACAACGCTGTGATCGGGGAGAACTCTGTGATTGCGGCCGGAGCGGTTGTTCTTCCTGGCACTCATGTTGAACCAGGAAGTATTTATGCAGGCATTCCGGCCAGGAAAGTAAAAGATATTGGTAATGAAATGAAAGATGTAATTCAACGGACTGCAGCCAACTATCCGATGTACGCCACATGGTACAAAGAGTAGTCATGCAATTCAATTATATTTGCGGCCCTAAAGACTAGAAAATGAAAAATCTCTCCCTTACTCTTAATGTGGTTCTGTTGCTGGCGGTGGCCGCCTTGTACTATCTCCATTTCTCCGGGTCCACAAGTTCCGGAACTGTCTCCGGCTCCAGTGGAAGGAACCTGAGGGTCGCATATGTCAATTCCGATACCATCACTAAATACTATGAGTATGTGAAGGTGAACCGGGAAAAACTCGAGTCAAAGGGAAAGAAACTCGATCAGGATCTCAAGAACCGGGCGCAGGCTCTTCAGGGTGAGATTGACTCGTACCAGCGTAATGTAAACAGCATGACCATCGGTCAGGCCAGGGCAGTGGAGGAAGACTTGGGAAAGAAAAGACAGAACCTTCAGTTATACCAGGAGTCCCTCAGTCAGGAAATGATGGTAGAACAGGATAAGATGATGAAAGACCTCTACGATAAAGTAACTGGATATCTTCGAAAGTATGGACAGCAGCGTGGATTGGAGATTGTGCTTAAGTACGATGCGACCAGCGACTTGTTATATGCGGGCGATAGCCTGGACATCAGTAAGGAAGTACTTGAAGGTTTGAATGCACAGTTCAAAGCTGATCAGGCGGCCAAGGCCAGGAAGGATTCGACTGACACAAAGAAGTAAGACCTCAACATTTCATACCAGGGGACCGGGCGTTTCGTCCGGTCCTTTTTATTTTAGGTGACAACAATGTAACTTTCTCTCATGTTAGAGAAGTTGTTGTCATTCCTCAATGTCCGTCCTGAAGAAAGGATCATGGTCCTTCTTATGTTGGGAGCTGGATTCTTCATGGGGGTTTTCCTTGCCACCTACGGCGTCGTGGCGGAATCATTGTTTCTCAGTACGCTTGGCAATGAACTCAACAAAGCCTTTCTGGCCTCCGGTGGACTTGGGATCGTGGCAACTGTTGCGTTCTCCTTTGCGCAGAACAAGATCAAGTTCTCCAACCTGACGACCTTTTCCATTCTGCTGATTGTGGCCATTACCAGTTTCTTCTACCTGGGACTGCACTTTGGGCCCAAGACCTACCAGGAGCCTATCATTTTTTATATGTTCTGTATGACGGGCCCCATTACAGCCATACTTCTGCTTAGCTATTGGGGTACGTTTGGACGCCTGTTCAATTTCAAGCAGTCCAAGCGAATCATTGGTTGGATAGACACAGGTCAGTTGATCGCAGTTATACTTGCAAACTTCCTCATTCCGCTGACGTCTGCCTTCTTTCCGTCGACGGATAATTACTTGATTGTCTGCTGCTTGGCAATCCTGATTTCGGCACTGCATTTTATCACTATCTCGGTTCGGTTTCCGCTTATCAAGAATGACCCCAAGGAATTCGATGCATCTGTTATGAGGGAGACCAGTATGAAAAAGGTGGTCACAGATCCCTATACCAAGCTGCTTTCGTTGTTCCTTATCATCTCCATGGTCGTATTGATCTTCGGTCAGTATGCATTTCAGGAGTTGATCAAAGTACAGTATCCGAATCAGCGGGAATTGACCAACTTTCTCGCCTTCTTCAATCTCACAATTTTTGGCCTGTCATTTTTGATGCAGACCTTCGTGAATGACCGCCTCGTAAGTAATTATGGTATTCGCGTCGCGCTGTTGATTCTCCCTCTTATTGTTTTATTATTTGCTGTAAGCGGAACAGTCATAGGCCTATCGTTTGGTTATACGCCTGCCATGGCGCCAACTGCATTCATTTATTTCTTCGTGTCCGTGGCGTTGGTTCGGCTATTCAACAGTATGGTGAGGGATTCACTCGAGAACCCCATGTTCAAGTTGCTCTTTATTCCACTGGACAGCCAATATCGTTTTGGCATTCAATCAAAAGTGGAGGGCGTTATCAATGAGGTAGGTCGTCTGGCGGCCGGGGCGCTTATATTTTCTTTCGCCGTCATACCCAATTTCAATATCCTGTGGATGCCAATCATCATTGGCCTGTTGTGCATTGTTTACATTCTCGTCGTTCAAAAACTATATGGCGGGTATAAAGCCAAGATCCGTTCAAAGTTGGAAACAGTCGATGTCAAAGAAGAGAAACTGGAAGTGGGATACACCCAGATCACAAAAAGACTGGAAAACAATTTGAACGCCGCCCGGTCTGGTCTCGCAGTGTTTTCCTACAAGCTCCTGGAGAAGATCAACCCCAGCAATATGGGTGTCTGGGTAAATACACTTTTCAAGAACCCTCAGGAAGAGGCGAGGGACTTCGCCCAGCGGAGGATCAATGAGATCAAGGGTCTGTCGGTTTCTGACCGGTATGTAATCCGCTACGATAAGAATAAGGCGGATATTTCCTCCAAGAATTTGCTGACCAAGTCCGAATTGGAGTTGATAATTAACAGCGGCGGAGATATTACGAAGTCAAGAATTGTACGGCTCGCCCGTTCATCAGAACCAGGAGACCGACAATATGCGGCTGAACTTCTTCTTCATGGATCGGATGAAAATGCATCCTTCCTCGTTGAATTGTTAAGCGACCCTGACACCAACGTCAGAAATACAGCCATAAAAACTGCGATCAAGCGGAATAACAATGAGGTGATCATGGCACTCGTTGAGAATCTTGCCAACCCGCTCTACAGCAACCAGGCCATGAATGCTCTGGTGCTTATTGGCGGTAAGGCGCTGTCGCTCCTTGATTCTGCCTTCTACAGGTCAGGCCAGAATACACAAGTGATGATCCGGATTGTACAGATAATCGGTCGCATAGGCAATCAGAGGGCGCGCGATATGCTGTGGAACAAGATTGACTACCCTGATAAGGTCCTGGTATCCAGGGTTTTGCTTGCCATGGGAGAGGCCGGCTTCAAAGCGGGTATGGCACAGATCAGCAGGATCAAGTATGCCATCGAAAATGATATCGGAGACATAAGCTGGAATCTGAATGCGATTGACGAGATGGGCAGTGAAGGGTATGGCGAAGAGGTAAAGGAAGCATTGGTCGCGGAGATCGCCAATGACATTCAGCATATCTACATGCTGCTCGCCATGCTTTATGACACAAGATCCATACAGCTGGTAAAGGAAAATATTGACAGTGGTACCGTAGAGGGAATTGCGTTTGCCATTGAGCTGCTTGACGTTTTTCTGTCGGAGGAACTTAAGCAAAGGGTTATCCCAGTACTGGATGAATTGTCCCTTCAGGAGAAGATAAGTAGACTTGAAGTTTGGTATCCGCGCACCCGACTGGATGAACGATTGGTGCTGAAGTTTCTTATCAACCGGGATTTTACGCAGACCAACCGCTGGACAAAGGCATGTGTGCTGAAACAAATCGGATTGCTCAGGATTCATGACTTCACACTCGATCTGATCGCACAGCTCTTTAACCCGGACAGGCTGATCAGTGAAATGGCCGCATGGGCGCTCCATGAGATTAAGCCCTCTGATTATGAGGCGAATGTGCAAAGACTCCCGGAAGAGACAAGACGCAATCTCGACTTTGCCATACTTCATGAACAGAGAAGACATGGACTTACCCTTTTCGACAGGGTGATGTTCATGCGCTCTATGAATGCATTCAAGGGACTTTCAGGTTTGAGCCTTTCATTTATTGCCGACCTTGCCGGGGAAGTATTTCTTGATGAGAATGAGATGCTGGTATTGGACGAGAAGTTCAATAACGACTTCTACATTGTCTACTCAGGCGAGGTGGATTACTTTGACCGGGGAGAAATGAAGACTACCTATAGCTCTGGTCAGTTCGTTGGTGAGATGCTTTCTGTGCCCGGATTTGCAAAATCCAATGTGCTTAGGTCTCATGACAGATCTATCTTGTTGAGAATCAGCAAGGACCAGTTTTACGAACTGCTTAGTGAGAATGTCAAACTGGCTGACAGGGTTTTGGAATATGTGTAAATTCTGCTATTTTTCAATGATTTTTTAGGCTTTTGATGCATATACCGCAGCTATTGCGGATTTTTTAAGGAATGAAGACTAGGAGAATGGTGCCTTTGAATTGCTAAATTGTTGATCCTTTAGAGGAGCATGCTGAGTTACTCGGTACAGCCAGGTGAATTGGTCGATGAATCGAACCAAATAGACGAAGGATTGTCGCCTTTGGGGCCCAATCCATTCCCTGGTTTACGCCCTTTTAATATTGAAGAATCCCATCTCTTCTTTGGCCGGGAGGGCCATGTGGATGAATTGCTGGTCAAACTGGCCCTCAACCGGGCAGTTACCATCATGGGATATTCTGGTAGTGGTAAGTCCAGTCTGGTTTATTGTGGTCTGGTACCCGTATTGTATGGCGGATTCATGACCGAGACCAGCCCGAACTGGCAAGTAGTAACTACCAGACCGGGGAGTTCTCCAATTAATAATCTTGCCGAGTCCATTGTCAGTCTTCTCGTGTCGAGCGGACGGGTTCGCAATGATGACAGAAGCATTCAACTGGCCGTTATCAGATCGGTGTTGCGCAGCGGTCAGGATGGACTGACAGAAGTAGCCAAATATCTTCAGAACACAACAGGCGAGAACGTTTTCTTTCTGATCGATCAGTTTGAAGAATTGATCCGGTATCGTGAGTCCGGCGAGGATGCTTTAAATGAAGCCGCGCACTACGTCAACCTGATACTTCGGGCGGTTAGACAGAAGGAGACGCCAGTATATGCATCGCTCAGCCTTCGTTCTGATTATATAGGTGAATGTGCAGTGTTTCCTGGCTTGACAGACATGATCAACCAGAGCAACTATCTGGTACCTCAGATGAACAGAGACCAGAAGAGGCTCGCCATCGAAGGGCCGGTTGCAGTTGGCGGGGGTAGAATTACCAAACGCCTGGTAAAGAAAGTCCTCAGCGATCTGGGCGATCATCAGGACCAGCTTCCCATTATGCAGCACGCGATGATGCGGACCTGGGAATACTGGGTTGAGAATCGGGAGCCCGGCGAACCGATGGACATCCGTCATTATAATGCCATTGGCCGTATCGGACAGGCGCTTTCTCTTCACGCCAATGAGGCCTTTGATGAACTCGACACCAACCAAAAGGAGATTGCTGAAGTACTCTTCAAAAGCATTACTGAAAAGAACCAGGAAAACCAGGGACTCAGACGGCCGGTTAGGGTGAAGATGGTTGCAGAGGTTGCCGGCACCTCCGAAGAAGAAGTGATCAAGGTGGTGGACAATTTCCGCAAGACCGGACGTTCATTCTTGATGCCTGGAATGCATGTGAGTCTCACCGGCAGTTCTATGGTTGAACTCTCTCACGAGAGCTTGATGCGCATCTGGACAAGACTCAACAATTGGGTCGAAGAAGAATTTGAGTCAGCCCAGTTATACAAAAGGATTTCAAATGCCGCGGCGCTTTACCAGACCGGCAAGGCTGGATTATGGCGACCTCCGGATCTCCAGCTGGCGCTCAATTGGCAGAAGAAGCAGAAGCCAACGAGGGTTTGGGCACAGCGTTATGACGTAGCGTTCGAAAGAGCCATTGTCTTTCTCGATACCAGCCGCATCACTTATGAGGCTGAATTGAAGAACCAGGAGATGTTGCAGCGCCGCATGCTCAGGCGCGCGCGGGTAACCAACCTGGTGCTGGGTACGGCAGCGATCATAGCGGTTCTCTTCCTGTTATATGGCTATACGCAAACTATTGAAGCCAACAAGCAACGGGAGGCTGCTGAAAGGGAAAAGAAGGCCGCTCTGGAGGCAAAAGCTGAAGCAGATAAGCAAAGGGACATCGCAGAAGCGCAACGCAAGATTGCGGACGACGGCAGAAAGGAGATTGAAAAGACCAATGCGAAACTTCAGATCGCCTTGAGGGATGCACAGTTGGCCAGGGCGGAAGCGGAACAGAACTTCCAGAAAGCCCTTGCACAGGAACAACTTGCGATTGCGGCACAAAAGGAAGAACAGCAGGCCCGGGAAGAGGCGGTGGCGCAAACAATCATTGCACGCGAAGCCAGGGATCAGGCTAACCGGTTGTTATACCTCTCGGTTGCGCAGTCCATGGAGGCAAAGTCTGTAACGATGGAGGAGCCAAACCTGGCAGGTCTTTTGGCCATGCAGGGATACATCTATCACACCCAGTATGGAGGTAAGAAATATGACCCCTATGTTTTCAAGGGGTTATATTATTCAATTGGCAAACTGAAGAATGATTTCAATTACAATATGGCCCAGGTGCCAGGTAATCTTAAGAATAAGATGTTCGCGCTCGCCGTGTCGAGGAAGAGCAACAATTTCTATACCACCGGCAATGATGGAAGGATCTTTGAAGGAGATTACATGAAGTTGTCCGCAGATCGCCTTCTGGATTTTAATCCGTACCCAAATCGTGTACTCGCCCTCAGCATGGATGAGAAATACCTTGTGGTCGGCAGTGATTCTTCGGCCATGCAGATATACCACACAGATCAGCCGGGAGAAAAGCCCGGGATTGCAAAGGGTCATAAAGGCTTTGTGACCGATATCAAATTTCTGCCTGATAATTCAGGATTCCTGTCGGTGGCCTCTGATCGGACAGTCAGGTTTACAAACCACGTGACCGGCCAGGGTAAGGTGCTGGCCTCTCTTTCATATGATATCAAATCAATTGATATAAGTCCCGATGGAACATGGATGGTAGGTGTGGCCTCAACGGGTCAACTGATTCGTTTGAATCTGAAAGACAACTCAGTAGAGTTGCTCAGGGATGAATCGGACAAACAAGTTATCATCAAGTCTGTGGCATTCCACCCCACACAACCGGTTCTCGCTTATGGTACCGAATTCATGGATAAGGATCCAAGGGATGAAAAGAAGATGACCTGGAAGGGGACGGTCAAGATATATAATTACGAAAAACGTGAGCTTGTAAAAGAACTGACCGGGCATAGCGCCGGCGTCTCAGATGTGGAATTCAGCCCCGATGGTTTACTGCTGGCGAGTGCAGGTCTGGACAGGAAGCTTCAAATGTGGGTGGTTGACCATGAAGAGGATCTTCCTGTTGTAATGGACTTCAATAACGGAAATATCTGGAAGCTCGCCTTTACCAAGAACTCTGATTACCTGCTGGCCTCCTGTAACAATGGTGAAGTGAGGGTGTGGCAGACTGATCCGCGGGCGCTGGCAGAACAGATTTGTCCGAAGCTGAAGAGAAACATGACCCAAGCCGAGTGGGATATTTATGTTGGAAACGGAATATTGTATGAATCAACTTGTAAGAGCCTGCTGATAAGTGATTTTTGATGAATAAGACACCCCTTTCATTCTTAGTCACTATCCTCCTCATAACATTCTCTCTGCAGCTTTACGGACAGGGAGACTGTGAACAAACCATCAGCCATGCATCTGATGAATTCAATGCGGGCCATTTCTATTCCATTCCCGGCATCCTGAAAGAATGTTTGGATCATGGAAATTTGTCCACGGATCAGGAGATCAGGGCTTACATGATGCTCTGCCAGGCCTATTTGATAATTGATGACCATATCGCAGCGGAAGACAGTTATCTGAAGTTGCTGAAGGCTGATCCGGAGTTTATACCCAATGAACGTGACCATCCTATCGATGTCGTATATCTGAGCAAGAAGTTTACTGCCATCCCTGTATTTACTCCGCATTTTCGGTTGGGTACCAACACATCATTCCTTCATACCATCTTTTCAAACTCCACGCAACCGTATCCTACAACCACCAATTACAATTTCAGGCTGGGATTTCAGGCAGGTGCAGGTATCGACTGGAACGTGACAGACCAACTTAGCGTTTGCGGCGAGGCAGATTTCGCATTGAAGGGTTTTAAACGAGTGACAACCGGTATTGCCGGAGGTGATGCACAATCGATTACGTCCAATCAATGGTGGCTTGATGTTCCTTTTTATCTGAAGTACACGTACCATTGGAAAAGTCAGATGAGGTTATTTGGATATGCTGGTTATTCACTTGGTTACCTGCTTTCAGCGAGAAATGATTTCTTGTATACAGACAACAAAATTGCAGTGCAAAGCGGTCAGCAGACTGTCGTGGCCCAAATTGTTGCCGAAGGCCCCAGTCAGCAGGTTACCTATCAAAGTACATCCCTGAACCACTCGCTCGTATTCGGAGTGGGACTGAAATACAAAATAGGGCATGACTTTATCTACGCGGACCTTCGGTATATGGCAGGCCTCAACAATACGACACGTGCTGATCAGATGTATTATGCCAATCCTTCCACCATCGATCCCAAACAAATCGGAAATCCTGACTATTACCTTTCCAGTAATGTGACCAAGTACCGGTATGTGAACGATTACATGAGGATTGATAATCTTTCGCTTTCCTTCGGTTATGTACATCCAATCTATAATCCCAGGAGGGTGAAGAAGGCAAATACAAAGGGCGTAGCAAAGCAGATTCAGAAGGGAGGGAAGAAGAAGTGAAACTACTGACCCAAATCTGCATTGCTCTCTTTGTCTCGGTGGTCTGGTTTGGATGTGCATCCCCTTCTACAGTAGAAGATCCAGCAGAGTCTTATTTCATAAGGTTCTACGGCGGTGATGGCAATCAAACAGGGGTGGACTTTGTTGTGTTGCCTGACAAATCGATGGTCTTGTTCGGGACCACGCGGTCTTCCGCGGTTGCCGGGAACAATCCCAATAGTCAGTGGCTCGTAGTCAAGACTGATCCCAAGGGTATGGTCCTCTACGAAAGACATATCGGCGGCCCGAATGATGAAGAAGCAAGGGACATTGAATTGTACGGCAATAATCAATTGGTATTGGTGGGGAATACTTACAAGACCGCCACGGACAGGGATGTCAAGATCGTGACCATGATGGCCGACGCTACACTTACGCCTATTGACAGCGCGGTTATTCCAGTTCTTGATTCCGCATCAGTGGCAACCAAGGGTGATGAGGATGTTACGAGCGTTACGCCAACCAGCGATGGATTTATTATCGCAGGATCCACCACTTTTACTTACAAGAAGAAGCCTGACGTTGGCTATACCGACTCGCGAGACGGTTTGAACATCAGGGTAGCAACCAACCTGACGACTTATGGGAATGGCTGGCCGACATCGCAGATATATGGCAAGTACAGCGATGATGTGACCACCAAAATTATCCAGGTGGCGAATGGCTTCTATGTATTTGGCTACTCAGATGCAAAGATTACCGGACAATCCGCTGCGTCGAAGAATTACAACTACTGGTATTACGGCCTGGGTCAGACTGGTGGGACCATTGGGGATGCCAATACGGGTTTACCTTCAGACAATGAGCTTATGACGTCATTCTCGTACGTGCCCACCCAAACCGGGGACGGTTATGTGCTGGGTGGCATTTCCACTAATATCACCACGGGGGCTGCTGATCTTAATGTTTGCAAACTCAAAAAGTTATTGAAGTTTGACCCAAGTTTGGATGTGGAATTCCAGAAGCCACTTTCCATAGCAATTTCCAGCAATGGGTCCAGTCCCGATATCAATACCTCCATTATCGCCTCCCTGCTGGGTGGGTACTATGTACTTGGCAACGAGAATGGATTTAACAACAATCAGAATTGGGTTTTGGTCAAACTCAATACCGATGCATCGCAGGCCTGGTCGCCGATTGTCTTTGGCGGGGAGGGTTTGGATCAATGCGGAAGTGTACTTGATTTGCCCGATGGGAGGATCGGACTGATTGGTACCATGACCACAGGAAAGCCGGATGTGGGGGAGACAAAGATGACCCTGATAAAAGTTAACGGCGACGGCCAATTGAAGTGAGATTTTGGCATCAAAAAGGTTACTTTTAGGGGTTGGATTCTATATAGACTTTATACTGGCTTAATACCCTCTATGCCCTTGACTTTACCCTGGAAGAAAGGATTTTTATCGGGTTTTGATCGACGTGGTGAGTCAGGCATTTCCACCCAGTTCAGGGTGCCCTCTTTGTTTCAAAAGATAGTCTTTCTTGTTGCTCTCCTGTTGTTTGCAGGGCTTAATACCTACGCGGCAAACCGCTATTCGGTGGCTACCGGCAACTGGAATAATACTGCAACTTGGTCAGCGTCTTCAGGTGGTGCTCCTGGAGCGTCGGTTCCGGCTGCAGGGGATGTTGTAACCGTTGAAGGTGGATTCACAGTAACGTTGAATGTTAATTCAGCCAATCTTGGCTCTTTGACAATTAGTGCTGGGAGTACGCTTTCCGCGACAGGAACATCGACATTAACCATTGCAGGAGCAATGGTAGTTAATGGGACCTATACTAATGGAAGTTCCGGGCTTGTGACGCTAGGCAGCATGACTGTTAATGCAGCGGCAACTTATAACCATAATACACCAGGTACAATACCTACTGCAGTCTGGGCTTCAACGTCAAATTGCAATATCACTGGAATTACAGGAGCCCTGCCAGCCGGAGTAACTCAGAACTTCGGCAACTTGACTTGGAACTGTGCAGGGCAGACTGCTAACATATTTCCAACCGTGAATATTCAGGGTACCCTCAATGTGGTAAGCACAAATGGGTTTGAGGGCAGACCGACAGACGGGGCTACCAATTCAATTGGCGGGGACTATAACCACAGCGGAGGGATAGTTCGTTGGACGCGCAATTTAGCGGGATCCCTCACTGTTAACGGAAACACTAATATTACTGGAGGCGAAGTACGGCTTTCCAATGGCACCGGTAACCTGACTTTGAACGCGAAAGGAGACTTTGAAGTTAGTGGATCTGGGAGTCTTACTGAGACAGGTACCGCAGCAGGTTGTACTGTTTTCTTCAATGGATCAACTGTTCAAACATATACCTCGGGTGGTGTACCCGGTGTGTCCCAAACGGTTAGTTTCAATGTGAGTGGAGGAACGACTTTACAAATGGCTGATGCCACCACAATTGTGACTGGTTCAGGAAGTTTCACTTTGTCCAGCGGGGCAACACTCGGTGTTACATCTGCTAATGGTATTACTGTTACTGCGTCTGGTGCCGTTGGGAATATACAGGTCACAGGAACAAGGACTTATACTGCAGGGGCAAATTATATATATAACGGAACGACTAACCAGGCAGTTGGCAATGGTCTCACCCAGAACACTCCTGCCAATCTCACGATCAGCAACCCCGGAAATACTGTATCTCTTGGTGCTGCGACTACTTTGTCAGCTGCACTTACCATTACGGCAGGAACACTTGATGCCAATGGCCAAACATTGTCTGCTTCAGGATTGACAACGGTTAATGGAACTTATCTAACATCAACAGCCACTCAAAACCTAAATGGTGGACTTACTATTTCAGGGGGTACTTTGACGGGATCTACTGGTACTTTGAACACTACAGATGTGAATTTAAGTGGTGGAGCCCTTACGGCACCCAGTGGATCGTTTAGCGTGTCAGGTAACTGGACAAAGTCTGGAGGCACATTTACCCCTGGAGTAAACACTGTAACCTTTACAGGCGCTGGTACCCAGTCGCTTAATTCCGGCGGATCTCCCTTCAATAATATCGTACACTCGGGAACCGGTACGCTTCAACTCATCACAAATTCGCTCAACGCCGCAGGAACGTTTGGAAATACATCCGGGATTTTTAGTGCAAACGGTCAGACACACACTGCGGCTGGGTTGGTTACTGTAAGCGGAGGAACTTACCAGGCCGGGACGGCGACACAGACCTTTAACGGAGGCCTGACCATTTCAGGAGGTACATTTACCGGGTCAAGTGGTGACGTGACAACAACGACTATGACCCTCAGTAGCGGAACCTTGACTGCACCGTCTGGGGCATTTTCTGTTTCCGGGAATTGGAATAAGTCAGGAGGAACTTTCACCCCCGGATCCAATACGGTCACCTTTACCGGGACCGGCGCGCAAACATTGGCTTCGGGTGGTACGGCGTTCAACAACATTGCCCACACCGGTGCCGGTACGCTGCAATTGACAACAAATGCACTGTCTACTGGGGGGACTTTTACCAATTCAGCCGGCACATTTGATGCCAACGGACTTACCAACACTGTCACTGGTTCCGCAACTGTCAGCGGTGGAACCTATCTGGCTTCAACGGCTACGCAGACCTTCAATGGAGGATTGACTATTTCAGGAGGTACTTTCACAGGCTCTACCGGATCAGTCAGTTCCACTGATGTGACAATAAGTAGTGGGACACTTACCGCACCCTCCGGAACATTCTCAGTTTCAGGTAACTGGTTAAGATCTGGCGGCACATTCACTCCCGGAGCCAACACCGTTACTTTTACCGGAACCGGAACTCAAACACTGAATTCAGGCGGTGCCTCTTTTACCAATATTAGCCATACAGGCAACGGAACCCTTCAACTAACTGGTTCATCGCTTTCGGCCAATGGTACCTTGGCCAATTCAGCGGGGACTATTGATGCGAATGGGCAGGTGGCGACCATTTCCGGGTTGACCACACTTGCCGGTGGTTCTTATCTGGCCTCAACGGCGACACAAAATTTCAGCGGTGGCCTTACTGTCTCAGGTGGTACATTAACGGGATCAGCAGGAGATGTCAATGTTTCTGACGTAACCTTAAGCAGTGGCACACTGACGGCGCCATCCGCCAACTTGAATGTTTCAGGTAACTGGTCAAACAACGGTGGTACTTTTTCGAATAATAATGGTACAGCCAATTTTTCAGGTTCGGCAAAGTCAATAGGAGGCTCTCAACTCTCCACATTTTATAATCTCAACACCAGCGGCACAGCCAGCATCACTACTGCTGCCCCGGTGACGGTCACAAATAACCTTGTCGTAGCCAGCGGGACATCTCTCTCCATTGGAGGATTTGCAACTTCTGTGGCAGGCACCACCACGGTGGGAGGCGGAACCCTCAATATTGCATCATCCTCTGGGGCCAAGACGTTTTCAGGCCTGGTTACATTACAGCCTGGCTCGACATGGAATAATTCCGGCAACTCCCCGGTAACATTTCAAGGCGGAATTACACGGACTTCAGGAGCATTCACAGCGGGGACCGGCCTTTACACTTTCGATACGAATTCGCAATCCTTGTCGGGCACATATTCTATCCCCAGCGTAGACGTTTCAGGAGTCTCACTGACCAATAATAATAATCTGACCATTGCAACGGCCCTGGGTGGAAGTGGCAGTCTGACTCAGGCTGTTGGTGCGACATTGACTATTCAGGGTACATCATCCATTTCTTCGATCAATGCAAGTAATAACGGGAACACAGTCATCTTCAATGGCAATGCACAAACGGTAAACACCGGTACCTACTACAATTTGACCATCAATGAGACCGGAGGTACAGATGCGACATTAGGTGGCGCAGTTGGTGTAGATGGCACACTGACGTTTACAACAGGAAAGACTTTGCTTGGAGCCAATAATCTTACATTGGGTTCGTCTGCTACAATCTCAGGAGGAGCATCTTCTGCAACCATGATTGTTGCTTCCTCATCCGGACAAATCAAGAAAACTTATAGTGGGTCCGGTTCCTTTACATTTCCGATAGGGGACAACACTGCAGTCTACTCGCCGGTTTCGGTGAATGTTACGGCAGGGAGCTTTCCTCTCGACATAGCTGCCAATGTGGTCAAGGCCAAACACCCCAATAATGCCAGCGCCACCAATTATCTCAACAGGTACTGGAACATCACTCCATCAGCCAGCGCCACGGCGACGGTTACCGGTACATATGTTGCAGGTGATGTGAATGGTACAGAGGCATCGGCAAGTGCCGGGCAATTGAACGGAACATTTAATCAGAATACAAACCCCTGGACAAAATTCGGGGCGTTGGGTGGACTTACGCTGACAGCGCCAGGTGCCACACTTACATCTGGTCAGACTTCTGCGTTTACAGGGATTACGGGGGCGAATCCGACTGCTGCAATTACAGGAGGAGGTGTGACCATTTGCAGCGGCGGTTCAGTAAACTTGGGAACAACGGTAACTGGTGACCCCACCATTGTGTATAGTTGGAGTCCCTCTTCAGGATTAAGTTCGACGACAATTGCGAACCCCGTTGCAAATCCATCTGCAACGACTGTGTATACTGTTTCCATTAGGGATGGGAATGGGATTTTAACTACATCTGCGCCATCCACTGTGACTGTGAACCCGGTGCTGAGTGTTACTGCAACAACGCCGGATAACTTGATTTGTGAGAATGAGACGACTAGTTTATTAGCCACACCTTCTGGAGGGACACCAGGATATAGCTATGCATGGACGGGTGCTGGAGTTGCAGGTCTGAGTTCGGCGACGATTGCCAATCCTGTGTTCACTCCCCTTGACATAACAGTACAGACAGTGTATGTATTTACGGTGACAGTGACGGATGCAGCCACTTGCACAGCTGTGAACACGGTAAGTGTGACGGTGAATCCTGTACCGAATAATGCTTTAGTAGTAAGTGCGGCTAGCGGTAGCATTTGCAATGGCGCGTCGACAACCATCGATGTAGCGGGATCAGAGGCAGGGGTGAACTACCAGTTGCGCAACAATACTGGGAACATACCGATCGGGCCCCTGGTAGCGGGCACAGGAGGGGTTATCAATCTGCCGACAGGGAATCTGACGGCCAACACGACATTTAATGTACTGGCTACCAATGCGACAACAGGTTGCTATACACAGTTGAGTACGACTGTGACGGTGACGGTGAATCCGACGCC
>JAFEAM010000026.1 GCA_018266395.1 Bacteroidota bacterium
GCTTGCCGCTAACGTGAGTGCATGAGCCGTAGCGGGGTTTGGGAGGACTTGGCAATAGAGCGAAGCGGAATGTCAAGGCCGACCTGCTGCGACTTTGTCCCACATGATAAATTTAAATAATGAAACCGAAACCGCAACCCAACACTGAACCCCCGCTATGGATCATGCACATTGTTGGCGGCAGTTAATGTTCCCCAATTTGAATTCATTGACAAAGTCCCTTTCCATTTTCTTTTTTTGAAAGTTGACTATTAAAATCGGACTGAACATTAAAAGTCCAAATGCGTTGAAAATTATTCTCTCCACTGTCGGAAAAAATGTCGGGTTTTTCAGAATTGCCCAGTTGATTATCACAAGTGCTATGATCGGAAAAACTCTAAGCCAAATGTGTCCGAACCAAATTGGTTTGATTTTGTAATTTAATTCAGTTCCGTCTGCTGTTGAATTGTAAGTCCCCTCTATTATATAAGGTGTCGGCAATAAAGATGTGTTTTTAGTGAGTTCAAAAGTCGTTGAGTCAAACTCCCCGAGGAATGGTTTTGAAGAGTTATTTATCGCTGTCACATAAAACGGTGTCCCCATTATTTTGGGGTCGCCTGTCACAGTTAGTTCTCTTAGTCGAGCTTCAATATTGTCAATTGTCAACTGAGTCTTCATACATTAATTGCCGCCAACGTGAGTGCATGAGCCGTAGCGGGGTTTAGGAGGACTTGGCAATGGAGCGAAGCGGAATGCCAAGGCCGACCTGCTGCGACTTGTCCCACGTGATAAATTTAAATAGTGAAACCGAAACTACAACGCTACACCGAACCCCCGCTATGGCTCATGCACATTGTTGGCTGCCGTATTCTTTCTCGTCCTTTTTTTTGTAATCCTAAACTTCAAATACTTAGCTCTAATTTGCCCGTGTTTTGTGTTTAAATGTCCAAATCCGTTGTTATTTTCTTCGTAGATTCCCTTGGTCGTTACAATAGCGTCATATTTCCAATAGTTGTTGAAAAGTTTTCTCATTCTCCAGCTAACAAGGAAGCTTTTCCAAGAGTCGTAATAGTCGTCAAGATTTAAATATACGTCACCGTCCAGTCGGCAAGAATCCAAACCTCGTGCACTCCAATATTCTTCAACTCCAGAATAAATCAATTTTGTCTTTATTAATTTGTCCCTGTTATTACTCAACTCGCAAAAGTCAACCGTCTTAGCTTTTTTAAGATTTCCATGTCCCACAGTACGAACGGGTATCAAAGAACACGATGTCAAAATGATGGTCAGTATACTTAAAATAGTTCTTGTCATGTCCCGGAATATGGCAGCCAACGTGAGTGCATGAGCCGTAGCGGGGTTTAGGAGGACTTGGAAATGGAGCGAAGCGGAATGCCAAGGCCGACCTGCTGCGACTTGTCCCACGTGATAAATTTAATTAATGAAACCGAAACTATAACGCAACACTGAACCCCCGCTATGGCTCATGCACATTGTTGGCTGCCGTTGCTTCTTTGTAGTCCCTCTTTTGCGATGTCGCGAGGTTTCTGTCGTCTCAATTTTATTTTAAGAAATTTTTCGTCCCTAATTTTTATTGTCCGGAAGCGGTGTCCATAAGCACCGACAAAAATTGTCCTGTCATTTGTCGTGAGTGTTAACTCAAACTCTCCTTTTTCATTTGTCAACAATTCTTTGTCCGTCCCAAGTTCAGTTACTGTCGCGCCCGAAATTGGTCCCTTCCTGTCATAAACAACGCCTTTAATTGTCGTCTGTCCAAAGGATATCAAGCTAATCAGTAGTCCAAAAAATAATGTCAGAAATTTCATGTTACAAAGTTGTCCCGAAGCAATGGCAGCCAACAACTTTGTATCGGTATTGCTGATATAAACCTTTTGTGGTAATGTACAGCAATCCGCATAATTGTCGTCTAAAGGTCAATTTCCATATTTTCCAGCGGACTGACAATTCCGGAAAGATTTTTGGTAGAAACGTGAGTGTAGATTTCTGTGGTCTTCGGGGAGGTGTGCCCCAAGGCTGTCTGTATGTACCGCAAATCAATCCCTGCCTCGAGACTGTGGGTCGCAAAGGAATGTCGTAAGGTGTGCGGCGAAACGGCCTGCCGGATGCCGGCACGATCTGCACTGTGCTTGACGATGTTTTGCACACTCTTGGCACTGTAAGGTCCACCCCGCTGTCCCTCAAAAAGAAACTCCTCAGGTTTGTACTCCTTGATGTACCGGTCTATCAGCGCAATGGTCTTTGGCCCGAGAACGGTGTGCCGGTCCTTTTTCCCCTTGCCTTGTTTGACCAACAATAGGTTGCGCTCTCTTTTCAGGTCGATCAGACGCAAATCAATAAGCTCCGATAGCCGCAGTCCGCAGGAATATAGTGTGGTCAGAATGGTTCTGTGCTTCAAATTCTCGGTGTTCTGGATCATCGCCTGCACCTCTTCCTTGCTTAACACGGTGGGGAGCTTCTGCTCTTTCCTGGGCCTTTCAATATCGTAAAAGCGCTGAGGCATATTCAACACTTGCTCGTAGTAGAATTTAATAGCGTTGATCGCCTGGTTTTGCAGTGAAGCGGAACGTCCTATCTGGACCAAATGACGCGAGTAGGCGCGGATATCCAATTCATCGATTTGGTTCAGCTCCTTTTCAGGGAAGTGATTAATGAACTCGGTGAACTGGGTGATGTAGGTTCTCGCTGTATTCAGACTGTAACGCTTTGTCTCCAGCAAAGCGACGTATGCATCGGGACATGCTTTTCTCCCCGGTTTGGCAGGTATCTTCTTCAGCGTGGTCATATCCACAGGATCCGCATCGGGGCGGATGGGACGATTTCTGAAGAAATACTTTCCTTCCACCCACGCTACACCCCGGAAGGTGTTGAATAGCAATGTCAGGTTTTCACGACTGTTGATGAGGTGGTGCATGCGGTTCTCTTCCGACCAAGCGATCCCGGGCAGACGGTCTACCAGCGCCTGGATGACCTTGTTGGGATGGAATTGCAGCCCGATGTGGGCTTCCCCCGATATCATAAGATGACGCAGTGTGACCGGTGGTAAAGTAGTCATGTTTTCTGGTGGCCAATAATTGTTAATGAGCGCGAGTTGACCAATAGATTAGCCGGAGCGAACCCTGAAGTAGCTGGCTAATGATGAGTTAGTATTAGTAACCACTGATAACACTGGATATATGGAAATCAAACAGGCAAAGTGCCCTGTCTGCGGGGGCGAGGTTCATGGTCGCACGGATAAACGGTTCTGCAGCGACAAGTGCCGGTCCTTGTCCAACGCCGGCAAACGCAACGATCGCGATGCGGTATTCAATCAGATGATACTCACTATCCGGAGAAACCGGTCCCTTCTTAGAAAACTGTGCAAAGGAAACCGGGTTATAGTAAGAAGAGAAGTACTGGATGCCTTGGATTTTGACGCGACTGCATTCACATCCATACACGTCAACAGCAAGAAGCAAACCTACTATTTCAATGGCGAGTATGGCATTCTTCCCATTTTCCGGGACGGCGCCGCCTGCGCCCTCATTGTCCATCGCGAATCCTTCGCCACCCCATACGACCCCTGGGACGAATCGGCCAATACCTCAATACAAGGTGCCACTTGAAATTGCGTTAGTCTTGTTGGTTCTTGAAATCAACAAGGTGGAAGTCCATGGATTAGTCGAATCCTTGCATACGCACCGCTGTGCTAGTAACTCAACTCAACAACTGCTTGATTTCATTTTCAAGATCAGGAAGATTTCTTGTAACGATTCCCCAAAGAATGTCTTCTGATACGGAATCATAACCATGAACGATTCTGTTTCTGGTATCGACAATCTTTCGGGTGTGGCTAATCTTGATTCCAGGATCAGCCTTGAGGATCCGACTCATTGCCTCTCCAATAATCTCGATGTTTCGTTCCACCGCCCTCCTGGTCCTTAAGTCCTTTTGAAAGTCCTTGAAGTTTTTTGTTTGGGGTATGAATGAATTAATTTCTGAGATTGCTTGCTCAATGTCCTTTAGCCACGTCTTGACTTCATTGTCCATAGATGAGAACTTTTGACTTGTCGATATTCTCCCTAAGGAATGGGTTCTTGATCGCTCTGTTTTCCAGAAGGTCTATTGACCGGTTCAGGATGCGTTCAAGTTCAAATTTCAATTCAAAATAATTGTCGGTATATTCAATGGGGTCATCCGTTACAAAGTCGACCATCAAATCAATGTCACTTTCCCTGGTAAATCTCGCTGTGTTAACAGAACCGAATGAATACAGGCTTTTGACTTTGTGATTCCTGCAAAGTCTCTGAATTTGATCTTTGTATGTCTCAATCAAGCCCATACGCAAAATTAAGGATTTTCCGTGTCCCGATTCTTTGATCGCTGGCAATGGCGCGAGGAAAACAGTACGGTGAAGTCTGGTTTTCGCCTGGAGAACGACAATGCCGGGGTCTTCCAGGTAGCGGGTCCTTAATCGTCCCTGCCGGAGCTGATAACTATTTAGTAGTAGTGTCCAACCGTTTACAAGGTTCCTGTAAGTCCACATAAGGTTCACATAAGGTATTTGTAAGGATGTTTGCCGGATAAACAAGCTTGTTTACCGGATCTGTAAGGATGGTTGAGGGATGCGAAGCCCCAAAACCTGGGTCTGTTGAGATCTGAAATCTGAAATCCTGAGATTGAATGTAGAATGTTGAACAAGGAATTCTGAATGTCGAAGTGGCAGCAGACATATGAGGAAATTCCAGGTGAACGTATGGACAAGACTGAAAATCCTACGGATACTTCTGGACATCGACTAAAGTATGTGGCTCGGTTGAGATTTGAAATCTGACATCTTGAATCATTCCCGCAGAGTACCCTCAAGGGAGACCCTGCGACGAAACTATATCTTGCAGCAGTGCAAGGTTGTTGAGCGTCGCCCTTCTACAATTATGTTGTCCATGACAATTCGCCTCGTTTTATAACCAAATTTACCAGGAGTCTTCCCCGCAGAGTCTCCTTCAGGGACTCTGCGACGAATTAAAATCTTATGTCGTAAAGTAAATCCGAATATAATTCAAACATAGAGAAATTTACACCTACTGATGTTTGCTGAATTTCAGATTTCGTCCGCCCCAATTGCTTACCTTCATGCCATCAACCTTACCCTTGCTGTCGCGGACGAAGGTGACCTTCTCCATAAACCACATACTGCTATTAAAGATATCCGGGCCCTTGGGTATGAGTTTGATGTCATCATGACGCTGGTGCTGCGCGGTCAGTGTGTCGTTTGCAACGATCATGGTGTATGCCGTCTGCAATTCGTCGCTGTAAAATGTTCCGCCGTAGTCTTGAAGACGTATCGATCCTTTGTCAAATGACGGTTCACTCTGCTCTTCCTTTTTCGGTTCTTGTTTCTTCGGAGGATCGTTCCCCAACTTGTCTCTAAGAAAACGGTTGGCAATGAGATAGCTGGTACCTCCTGCATTGAAAGAGGCCAGGTTGCTGAACACCGAGATTGAAAGATGTTGGTCCGGAAATCGCAACAAGAAGGTGCGATAACCTGCATCGCTTCCACTATGGCTGATGGTCTCTAATCCTTTGTATTGTCTGATCCAGTGACCAAACGCGTAATCAATCGTATCACCTTTGTTCAACACAAACCGTTGGTTCATCATTTTCATTACGTGTTCATTGCCTACTGTCATCTTGTCAAAGTTGGTCGCCCAAAGTCCCAGGTCATCAACTGTGGTAAAGAGGCTGGTGGCGCCGACGTTCGCATAGCTCAGGACGCTTTTCTTGAATCCTTTCGGTGTTACATGATAAGAGTAGGCGCGATTGGGCACGATCTTTTCGTGGTCATTGTAGAACAGGGTGTGGTCCATGTGAAGCGGCTTGAAAATGTTTTCCATCGTCCAGTCAGGGAATGACTGACCGCTCACACGACTGACGATCTCAGCCATCAATGTAAAGCCGGTATTACAATAGTGGTATTCATCACCAGGATTAAAATTCAGTTCACGCTGGCGGCTCACGACGCGCATGATCTGGTTCTGGGTGATCACATCGTCCAGCCGCCAGCCGGCCAGCGCCAATAAGTTCCACTGATCGCGGAGACCGCTTGTGTGATGAACTAGGTGATTGATAGTGATCGGCGTTCCGAAGTCGTGCATCTCAGGCAAATACTTCCTGATGTCATCATCCAGCGAAATCTTTCCTTGATCAACAAGCATCGCAATGGCGAATGAAGTGAATTGTTTAGATACGGAGGCAATGTGGAAAATTGTTTTGCTTGTAATGGGTATGTCATATTGGAGATCTGCATATCCGAAGCCGGAAGTGTAAACCAACTGACCGTCTTTGACGACAGACACCGCTGCCCCGGGTCGTTTGCCGGTGCCCGCAAGTACTTTCAACAGTTGATCAGTGGCCTGAACAGGATCAGCAGGAATGGGGTCGACACTGTTGACCATAATTGTATAATTGCCCGGCTTATCCTCCAATGGAGCAACCACGATCTCGTACTCACCGGCAGTTTTGGTTTCAAAGTAGAATGGCTCTTCCCCCGTGGCTGGTCCGTCGAAGTGGAGCGTTTCCGGACCTCCCAATATGGTAATGGCCACATCCACAGTTTGCTGGTCTGCTTTGCCGGCAACAAATGCATTCTTGTCCAATTGAAGCCTGAATGTGTCAGCCTGGTGGACCTTCAACGTCCGCATCTGTAGGATCCCGGTCTTAAGGTCAGAATTTCCTTCGTCCAACAACGACACCTGCTTGCGAGAGCAGGTCATAGAACACAAGGCAAGAGCAATCGCAACTAAGGTTTTCATAAGCATGGATAGTTTGTCAAGATAGAGCATTCGTATTGCTTTCGCGAGGCAGACAGACTCTGCGACGAAATTTCTGCTTCCCCGCAGAGTCTCCTTCAGGGACTCTGCGATGATAGATCCCGCGTCTTCAAGTTTTGCTCACCCAATTTGAATCCCCTCAGAGTCCCCTCACGGGAGACTCTGCGGCGAAGTTGAAGTGGGGTCTACCAAGGGCAAGAGGACACCCTCGAGTTAGGAAGGTTGCCGGATGTGAATCCCTTTGTAAGCAGCAAAACCTGGGTCGGTTGAAATCTGAAATCTGAAATTTGAAATAGAAATCTCGAATTCTAATCAATTCCCCTCATAAGGGTCCTTGATCTTTCTGGCCTCATAGTGAATTTGGCTGAATCGCACCGTGCACTTCTCCCCTGTGGGGGACTGCGCAAGGAAGCCGGCTTTCAAACCTTTCGGGAAATCAAACTGCAGGTGTCGTACCAGCAACCAATTCTTTCCATCACCAGAGTAATACAAAGTGATGACGTTGTCCGCCTTTGCCATCTTGAAATAGACCTTATTAGAAGAGAGCTCAACAGAATTGCAGTCGTCAGAAACATCCCTCGTGACCACAGATACTACCCGCCGTGCCCCGGTATAATCTTTCTCATAGCAGAACTTGATCCAATGCATACTGTCAGTCTTCAGCACAAGTGCTCCTCCATCCCATTTGTTTTCAAAAGGATGTTCTATTGCCGCAATCAGGATGAAGTTCTCATCCGCTTCAAAAAGTAGTTTGGGTGCATTATCAGTGTTGTACGTTACGTTGGGGTCGCGGAACATATCTGTTTTTGCCCCGGCCGTAATAACCAAACCGTCAGTAGACGCACTGAATGAGACAGGTTTATTCTCCCAGTGAAGCGCCCGTGGTATTGATTGCAATTGCACCTGTCCCTGAACAGCACCTGCTATGCCTGCAACCAGTAAACCTGATAGTATGATGATCCTTCCGAAATCTGTCATAAAAGAATTTGAACCTTCAACCTTCAACCTTGAACTTTCAACCTTTCACCTCTCACCTTTCCTTAACCACCTTCCCTCCCTTCATTACAAACTTCACGCGCTTGAGCTCGGTGATGTCCTTGATCGGATCACCCTGCACAGCAATGAGATCGGCATATTTACCGGCTTCAATGGTACCCAGGTCTTTGGACTTGCCCAGGGCCTCGGCATTGACTTTTGTCCCGGCCATGATGGCTTGCATGGGGGTCATTCCCAGCCTTACAAGCTCTGAGAACTCGGTAGCGCCATAAAGCGGATCACCACCCAGCATGTCGGTGCCCACTCCCACTTTCACACCCGCCTTGATGGCCTTGCTGAGCATCGCTTCAACCTGGCCGCGGTACTTCTTGGTGATGGCAACTGCCTTGGTCAGCGCCTGGCTGTTTTCATGATAGTCCAGAAACCACTTGCCCACGCTCAACGTAGGTATCAGGTATGCATCGTTTTTGAGAAACAGCTGAATGCCTTCATCATCAATAAAGGAGCCGTGCTCAATGGTGCGGGCTCCCGCCCTGATCGACATCTTGATCCCTTCAGCAGAATGCGCATGAGCCATCACCGGCACATCTCTCTTCCTGGCTTCTTCTACCGCCACTTCCAGTTCTTCTTTGCTGAAGTGCACATTGTTGGGATTGTCGCCTGCCGTCATGAAAGCGCCAGTCACGAGAAGCTTGATCCAGTCGCTGCCGTATTTGATTTCATTGCGTACGGCCTTGCGCATCTCTTCAGGTCCATCGACGATGAGACCATCCACTTTCACTCCATCCTGCTCGTAGGACAGAAAATTGATATCCCCACCACCGCCGGTAACCGAGATCCAGTGTCCCGCGCCGAAGATGCGGGGACCATCGAACATTCCTTTATTGATGGCATCGCGGATGGCGAAGTGCGCATAGCCCACGTCGAGGTCTCCGGGCACACGGATGCTCGTCCATCCATTCATTAGCAGCGCCTGAACATACTTCAATCCCTGAAGCGCCTTGTCGGCAGAGGTTTTCTTCAAATGATAGATCTGGTAATCATCGCCGCCGTCGTTCAATGGGTGAAGGTGCATGTCAATCATTCCGGGCAGGATGGTGAAGCTACCCAGGTCAATCACTTTCGCTCCATTTGGAATGGTCTCCTTCCCGCCCACGGATACGATCCGTTCTCCTTCCACTACAATGACAGCATTCGGCACAACTTTGCCCGTACCATCGATCAGGTTCTTACAAACGATGGCGGTCTTCTGCGCCGTGACTAAATAAGAAGTGAGGAAGAAGCAAACAAGTACTACGTATTTCATTGGTAATCAGTTAGAAATTGCCAGGAAGTATTATTTGCGTTTGAATTCAAAGGTCTTTCCCTCATATGTAATCTTCATCCCCACCGCCTTACCGTTTTCCATGACGAATTCCACCACCTGATCAGGAAATTCCTTGATGGTGAAGCGGGTTCCTCTTTGCGGAACCAGGTGCTGCGGCGGGGCCGTACTGAGTACAAGTATGTTTCCTTCCAGTTGTACTTCGGTTGTCGTGCCACTCAGCGTATAGGAGCCCGTGAGTGTCTTCAGGAAGTTTGGATCGGAAAGTCTTTCTTCCGCCATGCGGGTAAAGACCACCTCCTTCTCATCCAGGCTTATGCGCGCTTCCTGAATGTTTCCCTGCGCATCCATGGTGAAGATGAAGGAGAACTTTCCATTGATTTCGTCATCAATTGATACAAACCGGTCGTAATGATAGTGCGACAGCGGCATGGTGATGTTATTGTAGTTGAAAGAGAGATTGCCGCTCTCTTCCATAATCTTCAGCTTGCCATAGCCGGCATTCTCATAGGTACCGGCATAGTCAGAAATCTTATGTGATGGTTTGGTATCCGGCACACGGTCGGTGTCAGACTTCTTTCTTGCCTGTCTTTCGGTCTTCTTGCCATCCAGGTAGTTCTTGAGGTTCCTGTCACTCCAGGGCGTTTCCGGCAATCCCAGGAGTTTGTCGTATATGATATTGGCTACTATACCGGGCAGACCGCTGTAGTGAGCACCGTTAGAATAAACAATCACACCGATGCTGTCTGCCGGCATGATGGATATCTGTGAATAGATCCCGCCGATCGCGCCGCCATGCTGAACTCGGTAATGTCCCTTGTAAGCCAGTGAGGCACGGCCCATCCCGTAGATCGCATTCAGTGATTCAAAATACTTGTCGGGAATGCCGGTATTGACAGTGGCGGGCCGCATGGTCTCTTTGATGATGTTCGCAGGGATAACCTGTTTGCCATTGTACTTGCCATTATATAGCTGCGCGATGACCCAGTGTGAAAGGTCATTGATGGAAGAGATGATCGCTCCGGCAGGCCCGAGTCCTTGTTGTTTGGTGTAGAAAGGATACGGGGCAAGGATGGTGGTGTCTCTCTTTTCATAATAAGGTGTCATGAAGTCCGCCTGCTTCTGCATCTCCTCGGTTTCAAACATGGAGTGTGTCATCCCCAGCGGATCGAAGATCCGTTCCTTCACGTTCTGCTCCCAGGTCTTGCCGGAAAGCTTTTCAACCACTGAACCAGAGGCTGCGTACATGAGGTTATTGTAGAGAAATCCCGATCGCAACGGAATACTGGGCTCAAGGTATTTGACCCTGTTAAACAGTTCCTGTCTTGTGAAATCTGACTTGTACCAGATGAAATCATGTCGGGAAATGCCGGTCCGATGCGAAAGCATGTCACGGATAGTAACATGGGCATTAAGCTCGTCGTTGTAGAACTCTATTTCAGGAACATATTTCTTCACCGGCTCATCCCACTGAATCTTCCCTTCCTCAACCATGAATCCAACCGCAGTGGCCGTAAAGAGTTTGGTATTCGATGCAATCTGAAATAGCGTGTTGGCGGTAACCGGCTGCTTCTGTTCAAGGTTTCTGTAACCATATCCATGGGCAAAGACCAGTTTATCTTTAACTACAATCCCCACTCCCACACCGGGTACGTTCCAGTCTTTGAGAATCTTCTCCATGGTCTTGTCGAAGCCCTTGAGCTTCTGCTCCACATTTAAAGGCTGGGCCTGGACGAAGGAGTGAACAGAAAGCCCGGTAAGCAGGATAACAATAATCAGTCTCATAGGATTCAGGTTAAGAGTTTGAAGTTAAACAAATGTTTGAACCCCCCGACGATAAATGTCGGGGTGAAGCTTGATCACCCGACGATAACTGTCGGGTTGAACCTTGCCCCACGATAAGTATCGGGGTGAAATCTGACATCTGAAATCTGAAATCAAAGACATTTGAACATTCCCCCTCCCTTGCTACTTTGAGCCCCGATGGATCAAAGCACTACCCGCACTCAGACTACAGGTCTCTCGCGTCAGATGGGTTTACTCGGACTAGCCTCAACCGGCATATGCAGCATGCTGGGTGCTTCGATCTATGTGGTGCCTTTCATGATTCAACGCAATGTTCCCGGGATAGGCCCTTATGTACTCCCCGCATTCACGTTTGCAGCCATCCCGGCCGTACTGGCAGCACTCGCCTATAGCATCCTCGCATCGGCGATGCCCAGGGCAGGCGGAAGTTATATCTATGCCAGCCGCGGAATTCATCCTTACATGGGATTTATCGCCAGCTTCTCCCAGTGGTTCGGCCTATCTATCATCATCGGCGTGGTATCGTATGTGATTCCTCCGTTCGCACGCGACATTGCATCAGCATTGAATTGGCCGGATCTGGCAACCGCCCTTGATAAGGGCACTATTCGCGTAGTGGTGTCGCTCTCTATTCTTTGGTTCTTTGTGTGGATTAACATCCGGGGCGTAACCGTTTACGAAAAGACGGTGGTGCCCCTCATGATACTCATGTTCATTCTCGGCGCCATTGTTATCATAGCTGGATATTCCCACACTTTCGACGACTTCGCCAAAGCACTGCAAAGCTCGCAGGGACGGACGGTGATACCGCAAGAGGGACAGTTTGATACGGGCATATTTCTATCAGCCGCAGCTATCCTGTTCAGTAGCTTCATCGGATTTGATTCCATCGCGCAGGCTGGTGGTGAAGCAAAAAATCCAGGTAGGAACCTGCCGCTGGCCATCGGTATTGCAGTAGTCTCAGTCGGATCCTTCTATATGCTCTTCACCGGGGCAGTCTATCATACAATACCTTGGAACTACGTAGCCCAGGAAGCAGCAAGCCGGGATATCACGGCCCCCGGCATGATGAGCATGCTGCTTTCGCCCGGGTGGACCATCGCCATCATTGCGGGCGCCGGCGTGGCGCTTACCAACGACCTGCCCGCCATGCTGTTATCTTGTTCTCGTCTGATGTTTGCCTGGGCCGAGGACGGCATCTTCCCGAAAACCATCACACAGGTAAACGAAAAATACAAGACCCCGCACGTGGCGATACTCCTTAGCGGGGTCATGGCCAGCATTGGCATTCTGGGTAGTCACTTCGCGGGGGACTTCTTTTTGGGCGTTGACATTATGGTCACTTCCATGCTAGTGAACTTCCTCTTAATGTGTGCTTCTGTACTTTGGCTGCCAAAGCGCAACCCCGCCCTGGCATCGGAGATCAGGTTCATGAAGGACAGGCATCTTCAAAGGATCGTTGCCGGAACCGGGGTTATCATACTCAGCGGTTTTCTTGTGATCCACATCGCCAAAGATCTGGGTGCTGCATCCAAGGCATGGTATTTTCACTCCACTACCATGTGGCTGATTGTGATGGCACTGGCCTCGGCCATCTACTGGCGTGAAACAAGAAGACTGAAGAAATCCGGAGTGGATATGAAGGCCCTGTTTTCCACCCTTCCACCTGAATAGCAATTGACTTGAGCAAATAATGAAACCAGAACACATCAAACTTTCAGAACACCTTACTATTTCAAGAGTACTGACGGGGCTTTGGCAAATCGCCGACATGGAGCGCGACGGGAATAAACTTGACCTGGATGCGGCTGCAAAGAGTATGGCCGCTTATGGCGACCAGGGATTCACCACCTTTGATATGGCCGACCATTATGGATCTGCAGAACTGATCGCAGGAATATACAGGAAGAAATATGCCGGCAAGCACGCTGTGCAACTGCTGACAAAGTGGGTGCCTACCCCTGGCCCTGTGACAAAAGAAGATGTGCGCAAGGCCGTGCAAAAGGCGCTTGACCGTTTGCAGGTGGAACGGATCGATCTGATGCAATTCCATGCATGGAACTATGCCGACCCACGCTGGCTGGATTGCCTCTTCTGGTTGCATGAGCTTTCCAAAGAAGGCCTCATCCAATGCCTGGGGCTTACCAATTTCGACACGGCGCACCTCAGAATTGTGAAGGCTTCCGGAATTCCGGTTGTATCCAACCAGATATGTTACTCACTTCTGGATCAGCGTGCCGCAGCAGAAATGGCAGGCTATTGCCAGAAGAACCATGTCAAGATACTTGCCTTTGGAACATTGGCTGGCGGGTTTCTGAGCGAGCGTTGGCTTGGAAAGCCAGAACCAGGACCAGATGCCCTGAAGACGTGGTCGCTGATGAAGTATAAACGCTTCATTGACAACGCAGGAGGATGGGAGAAATTCCAGGGTTTACTCAAGACATTGAAGAGTGTCGCGGACCGGAATGAAGTCTCGATCTCCAACGTAGCGAGTCGCTTCATTCTTGACTCTCCTGGTGTAGGAGGTGTCATCATTGGCGCCCGTCTTGGGCAAAGCGCTCACATCGAAGAGAATATTCAGTTGAGAAAGTTTAAGATTGATCCAAAAAGCAGAAAGGAAATCGAGTCAGCTTTGACACAACTTACACCAATCCCAGGCGATTGTGGCGATGAGTACCGCAAGCCTCCTTTCCTGACAGCCAGTGGCGATCTGAGCCATCACGTGGAAACTTTCCCCTCGCCTTATACGGTGAAGTCTTTGGGAAATGGTACGGACAGGGTTCTCAGCGGAACGGTGTGGGAAGACCTTGCAGGATTCAGCAGGGCTGTTCGACGCAACGGACGCATTCTGATTTCAGGAACAACAGCTACGCACGGAGATGCTGCCATTGGTGGCAACGATCCTGTTGCGCAGACGCATTTCATCATAGACAAGATTGAAGGCGCGCTTCAGTCGCTGGGGGCATCTATTGAAAATGTCGTTAGAACCCGGATCTACGTCAGGAGCCTTACCGATTGGGAAGGCGTGGCACGCGCACACGGGCAGCGTTTCAAACATGTACAGCCTGCCAATACGATGGTGCGCGCACACCTGATCGGCGAAGAATACCTGGTGGAGATAGAAGCAGAGGCGATGGTCTAGCCCTACTTCCCAGAATGGATGGCCACGGCATTTCCTTCCGTGTCGATGAAGAATGCCATGTAACCGATGTCATCTGAGACTTTGGTCTTTGGCATCGTAACCCTTCCACCAGCCTTCTCAATTCTGCCAAGGGCATTGGACAGGTCTGGGTTTCCATTGAGGTAAATAATGGCGCCTTCTGCACTTGGTTTGTGCATGTTGCTTTTCACCAGTGCACCGGAAGCCTTCCCGTTGCCGGGCTCCTGCGGAAATACGGCCATCTCCATCCCCATCATGTTCGTCCGCTCCATCTTGATGTCAAAGATGGTCTCATAAAACTTTGTGGCTCGATTGATATCAGACACTGCAATTTCAAACCAGTTAAGACTGTTCTCTTTTGAAGTCATATCATTTGTTGGTTTAGTTTGTGATGCACTTCATTGCCCTTAGATCGGGCTCTTCGAACACAATTCTCCTCCGCTACAACTCAGAGGCACAAATATCTCGGCGCGGATAAGCCATTGTCCACCCACCTTGTGCCACTTGGCATAATAGGAGCCGGTAAGTTTAATAGGCGACCCGTTTTCCGTCCAGGTTCCCTCCCAGTGACCGTTCTCGGCGGCCATATTCCATGGTTCAAAGACTTCGATCTTGTCGGTGTTACGGATGTAGACCACGTCAGGTTTCGCGTCAAATTCCTCTGTGAAGAACCGGATGTTCAAAGCCTTGCCTGTACGATGGGAATTGCGGGAACTGACAATGTTGTAATCGTCTGTCCAATACTCCGCCAGGGTCACCGTGTCATGAGCTGCAATCGCCTTGTTGTGTTCAGTTCTTGCTGCCCTGATGCTGCGCTCATTTTCGTTCATCGAACCTGGGGCTTCCTGCCGGCAATTTAGAAGCACGAGCAGTGGCAATAGAAGTGGAATTTGCTTTAGCATGGTTACTGAATTGTTACTTTCGCATGATAAGTTACTGATTCCTTCAAGATGAACTTTGATTGCATTGTAGTGGGACTTGGTTCAATGGGCAGCGCAGCCTGTTATTACCTGGCCAAAAGAGGATTCCGGGTGTTGGGTCTGGAACAATTCGAGGTCAGCCACACGGAAGGAAGCCACTCGGGTCAAAGCAGGATTATCCGTAAGGCCTACTATGAGCACCCGGATTATGTTCCTCTCCTGGAACGAGCATATGAAAACTGGAGTGAGATTGAAAAGGAAGCTGATGCGAAGATCTACCACCGCACCGGGCTTCTTTACCTTGGCCAGGCGGGCTCTGATGTGATGTCCGGCGTAAGAAGGTCCGCACAAGAGCATAAGGTCACGGTGGAAGAGTGGTCAAAGGCAGATCTCAAAAAGCGGTATCCCGCCTTCGCTCCGGCTGCCGATTTTCAGATTCTCTTCGAACCCGATGCCGGGTTTGTCACTCCCGAGCGGGCGATCCTTTCCTATGTCCAGGCTGCTATGAACCATGGAGCGAGTGTTCATACCAACGAACGTGTCCTGTCGTGGGAACAGGGCGGACAAGATATCAGGGTTGTTACTTCAAGAAGCCAATACACCTCCAAAAGGTTGATATTCACTTCAGGTGCCTGGACATCCAAACTCATTCAGCTACCTGTAAATCTGAAGGTTACCCGTCAAACCGTTGCATGGATGAATCCCCTGAATCAGTCGGATTTCACATTGGGGAACTTCCCCTGCTGGTTCACAGAACTCCCCGGCCAGGGCAGCTTTTATGGCTTCCCCATATTGCCGGTGGGCAGATTCGGCGGCCCTGTAGGATTAAAGCTGGCCCATCATAAGGCCCAACTGGAAGTGGATGCCGACAAGGTAGACCGCAGCCTGGACCAGAACCACGTCGATGAACTGCGGACCTTTCTCCGGAACTATATCCCCGGCGGAGATGGCGATCCTCTGGCAGTCAGGACTTGTCTTTATACGTACAGCCCTGACGAGCATTTTATAGTGGATCACCTCCCTGGTACATCGGGCCAGGTGACAATGGCCTGTGGCTTCAGCGGGCATGGCTTCAAATTCGCCTCTGTCATCGGAGAGCTCCTCGCTGACCTCGCCATGGAAGGGAGAACAAAACTTCCCTATCACTTCCTCAAACTGGACCGGTTCAAGCCCTGATTATTTCTTCATAAACTTCCGGACAAAGAAGTCTGCCGTAGCATTGTACACGGCCACCGCATTGCTCCACCTCATCCAGTGGTGTGTGTCATCCACAATAACCATGGTTTCCATGGACACTCCCTTTTTATCGAGCCTTCGCACCAGGTCGGTGCTTTGGTTGAAGCGCACATTCCTGTCATCATCGCCATGAATGATCAGCACGGGTGACGACCATGTATCTACGTAAGCAATAGGTGACGACTCCCATGACACTTTGCGAGCGAGTTCAGCGTCAGGTGCTTGTTCGTAGTTGGTGGACAGTCCCATGGCACGATCATGAACCCCATGTATGTCGACGCCGGCAGCAAAGATCTTTGAGTCTTTCCCGAGGGCCAACGCCGTGAGGAAGCCGCCGTAAGATCCACCATAGACTCCTATGCGGGTTGGGTCAATATTTGGCTGTGAAGCAAGCCACTCGCCCGCTGCCTTGATGTCCAAATACTCCGAGGCTCCTGCAGTGCCGGCATGAGCCGGCTGGTGGAAGTCAAACCCATAGCCTATTCCCAGGCGGTAATTGACAGACAAGACCGTGAATCCCAGGCTGGCCAGGTATTGGTTGGATGCGTATGCGTTTGAGTAGTAATCCGAGTAGTGCCAGCCCAAAAGCATTTGCCTCGGCGGGCCGCCGTGGATATACACAATGGCAGGCTTCTTGGAAGTACCACTCGAAGGTTCAAACAGATCGGCATGAACAAGTACACCGTCGGATGCCTTGAAGGTCACCTTCCGTGGGGTGACAAGAGAGCGGACAGGAAAGGTGTTTGGAATTAAGGTCTCACCAATGAGTCTTAACGGTTGACTTGAGTTAATATTCCACACTGCAGGCAAAGGAGGGCGCGTTGCAGATGCTGAGATGCATACCATGGTGTTTCCGTCACCGGTCATGATGGGCGTCCACTCCAGCCCGCTTCCAGGGGTCATGACCTGTACGGCGGCCTTATCCACCGGAACTCTTACTGCATGCCGGCGATCCAGGTCAAGTTTGTCGGGACCGGTGTTGGCGGAGAACAAGAGCCATTTCCCATCCCCGCTGAGGCTGATATGTTCTGCCATGAAGTCGCCAGGCGTGAGTAGCAACGGCACCCCACCTGCCGAAGGGATCGAATATAGATGAGGCCAGCCGTCATGATAAGACAGAAAGGCGATGCGCTCTCCCGCTGCCCAGTGAAGATTGGTTGTGCCGTGTGTGGTGGGAAAAGAACCTCTTAACGTGGTCGGAGCTTTCCAGAGTTGTGTCCCCTTCCCTGTCTTGGTATCGGCAGTCCATATGGACCAGGGGCGGTGCCTGCGGGTCAGTATGGAATCAGGGCTTCCGCCGGTTCCGGGTAGGCGTACAAATGCGAGGCGCGTTCCATCAGGCGACCAACGAGGAGAAGTATCATGATTGAAAGAGGGAGCAATCCATTGTATCGGCGTCTCAGCATTGGTGAAGATTCCAATGAAAGTGTGATCATTCCTGCTGGCCGTGAAGGCAAGCCTGCTGCCATCCGGAGACCATTGAAGCGAGCCTGCACTGCCTCGTGTGGTGAAGAGATTCTTTGCCGCAGAAGAACCGTCGATAGGTGTGGTCCATACCTGGTTGTTCCTGATGAACGCCACTACATCACTTTTCGGTGATATGACAGGGTTATCACCTTCACCCAGGGACTTGACCTCACCTCCTGCGAATGGCACACTATAGACCTGGACTTTCAGTGGCTGTGCGTTGAAGGTAGTATTGATGGGAAGTTCATCGTCCCAGTTGGCGCTATGGTCGCCGCCACGGACAAACACTACCCACTGGCCATTGGCAGATAGCGACAGGCTGGTAATTTCCTGCCCTTCATCCTTGTCGAAGGAAGTAAGCTTGCGAGGCTTAAATTCAGGTCCCTCAGCTACATAAACATTCCTCTTGCCCAGCTCGTCCAGTGCCCAGGCGATACGGGAGCCTGTGGCTGAAGCTGTCAGTTCAGTGGGAAACGGATACCCTTTGATCGCCTCGAAGGTAAAGGGTTGAGCTATCGCAGCCACTGCAAGGATTAGGGCATAGGCCAGCATCAGTACTTTCTTCATGGTCAGCAGTTTAGAATTCAAAAGATACTCTAATATGCAGGAACTTCATTTTGGCAGGCTTCCATTCGTGTAATTCCGTGTTGGCCGCCAGCCGCTAAATCATCAATTTCGAGAAAATAAACCTGAATAATATGTCTATCAAGCGACGTGACTTTCTTCGTACCGGAACCTTAGCCGCTGGCGCTGCCGGGTTGGCGATAACGGGCTGTGCCCAGCCCAAGGAGGCCGATTCCAATGCAAAGAAATCGCCCATCGATGAACTCAAGTCCATGGTCGATGATGTGAAGCCCATTACCGTGGAAGAGCGCAAGAGCAGGATCGAGAAGGCTGCAAAGCTGATGACAGAGAACAAGATACAAGCCATCTATCTCGACGGCGGAACCTCAATGGAGTATTTCACTGGCGTGAAGTGGGGTAACAGCGAGCGGATGATGTCGGCGGTGATCTCATCAAAGGGAGATGTGAAATATGTGAGTCCTCACTTTGAAGAAGCCCGTGTAAGGGAACTGTTGACGATCGGTGATGATGTAAGGGTGTGGGAAGAACATGAGAGTCCATACAAAGTGGTGGCTCAGATCTTCAAGGACATGGGCATCCGTAATGGCAAGATTGGTATGGAAGAGCGCGTGCGCTTCTTTCTTTATGACGGTGTTCGCAAAGAGGCCTCTCACCTTGAATATGTAAGTGCAGATCCTGTCACCGTTCCATGCCGGCTCATCAAGAGCCAGGCTGAATTGGCGCTTATGAAGCGGGCCAATGAAATCACCATCGCGTCATACAAAGCATCGGTGGCAATGTTGAAGGAAGGAATGACACAAGGTGAACTGGGCGGACTCATTTCACAGGCCCATCAGAAGATGGGTGTGAGAGGCGGCGCCATGGTGGCCTTTGGCGTACCTACCGCGTTTCCACATGGAAGTATAGTTCCTCAGACCTTGAAATCAGGCGATGTGGTATTGATAGACGGCGGCTGCAGCGTGCATGGATATGCATCCGATATCACAAGGACATTTGTGTTCGGTGAGCCAACCAAGCGTCAGCGTGAAGTATGGGAACTCGAGAAGAAAGCACAGGCTGCTGGATTTGCTGCAGCTAAATTGGGAGACCCTTGTGAGAACGTGGACATCGCCGCAAGAAAGGTGATCACCGATGCAGGCTTTGGTCCGGGTTACAAGGTGCCGGGACTTCCCCACCGTACTGGTCACGGTATTGGAATGGATGGCCATGAGTGGGGTAACATGGTGCTGGAGAACAAACTTCCTCTACAAGTGGGCATGTGCTTCAGTGTGGAGCCGATGATAGCGATCTATGGAGAATTCGGCATCCGGTTGGAAGACTGCGCCTACATGACGGAAGAGGGTGCAAAATGGTTTACAGAGCCAATGCCGTCATTGGAGCAGGTATTTGCGTAGGAAAAATTTCAGATTTCAAGTTTCAGGTTTCAGGTTTCATTAGCCATCCAATTAAAGTTATTCTAATATGAAGAAGGGATTGTTATTCCTCATGATGATTGTCATGTTTGGTTCACTGTCGGCTCAGAAGACTAGGAAGCTGCCGGGGGACTCCACCATCACCACCAATTTTGAAGTAACGGTAAAAGGCAAGCGCTTTCCGTACAGCGCCACCACCGGAACACAACCGGTGTGGGATGAAGATGGTAAAGCCATAGCAGCACTGGAATACACTTACTACGAGCGTACCGACATCACGAACAAGTCAACACGCCCCCTTGTATTCTCCTTCAATGGCGGTCCGGGCTCTGCTTCAGTGTGGATGCACATCGCCTACACCGGTCCCCGAATTCTCGAGATTGATGCAGAAGGCTTTCCGATCCAGCCTTATGGGGTTAAAGAGAACCCCAACAGCATCCTGGATGTGGCGGACATCGTTTATGTGAATCCCGTGAATACAGGATATTCAAGGATTCTCATCAAAGACACGCCCAAGGATAAGTTCTTTGGCGTCAACGCCGATATCAAATATCTAGGCGAGTGGCTGAACAATTTTGTCACCCGCAAGAATCGCTGGCTGTCGCCGAAATATATCATTGGAGAAAGCTATGGAACCACGCGGGTCTCCGGACTGGCACTGGAACTGCAAAATGTACATTGGATGTATCTCAATGGCGTGATTCTCGTCTCGCCTACCGATCTCGGCATTGAGCGCGGCGGACCCGTGGATGCAGCATTAAACCTTCCCTACTATGCAGCAGCCGCCTGGTATCACAAAGTCCTTCCCTCCGATCTGCAAGCAAAGGACCTGACAGATATGCTGCCCGAAGTGGAAGAGTTTACAATCAATGAGCTTCTCCCTGCATTGTCCCATGGTGGATTCCTGGCCGATGACAAAAAGAAGCAACTGGCCTCAAAGATGGCACGGTACTCCGGCATCTCCGATAAGGTCATCCTCCAGTATAATCTCAATGTGCCTGCTCCCTTCTTCTGGAAAGAGTTGCTGCGAGAGAAGGGCGGCTATACCATCGGTCGTCTTGATTCCCGTTACAAAGGCATAGACCGTACCGAAGCCGGCGTTTCTCCCGACTATAATGCCGAGCTCACCACGTGGCTTCATGCCTTCACTCCTGCCATCAATTACTACCTTCGTGAGGTGTTGCGCTATAAGACCGACATCAAGTACAACATGTTTGGGCCTGTTCATCCCTGGAACCGTGATAACGACCATACCGGCGAAAACTTGCGCCAGGCTATGGCCATGAACCCCTACATGCATGTCATGTTCCAGTCGGGGTACTTTGATGGCGCCACGCAATACTTCAACGCGAAGTACACCATGTGGCAGATCGACCCCAGTGGCAAAATGAAAGACCGCTTCAGCTTCAAGGGCTATCGCAGCGGTCACATGATGTATCTGCGTGCCGAAGACCTTGTCACCAGCAACGACGACATCCGCGAGTTCATTTTGAAGACCACGCCGAAGAAAGGGCAGGCGGCGAAGTATTAAGGGAATGGGTTCTGGATGCTGGCTACTAGCTGCTGGCTTCTGGCGCGCGTCTGAGACGCGTGCCGTGGATAAACCCCATGCTTACTCAAGGGAACCATTTGAATTTTGAATGTTGAACAGATGAATGTTGAATGCTGAAGCCCTCGATAATCACCATTCACGAATCGGCAATCGTCATCTATTCTGGCGCGGCGTCTGAGACGCGTGCCGTGAGCCAAGCCTGGAGAAGACGTTATTCACTCATGCTTAATCAAGGGAACCATTGGAATTTTGAATATTGAACAGATGAATGTTGAATGTTGAAGTATTCGATAATCAGCTCAGCATTCATGAATCGGCAATCGTCATCTATTCCGCTATGCTGGCGCGGCGTTTTGCGACGCGTGCCCTATTTACTTTGACCAAAGGTCAACAGGTTGTTATCCGGGTCCAGCAATGAAAACTCTCGCTGTCCCCATGGTTTGTTTTGCAGGTGCCCTGCAGGATGGATTTCCACCTTATGATCCACCAAATGCTGGTATAGTCCGTCAATATCATTGGAACGGATGTAAACCTGGCCGTAGTTCTCCTTAGGATTGAGTCCCTTGAATTCAAAGAAGTGTAACTGGAACTTATCTTTTTCAACAATCAGGTATTCTGCAAAGTCGTCGCTTCCAATGTATTCAAAGCCCAGCTTGTTGACATAGTAATCTTGCGTTAAGGACCGGTTACGCATGGGCAGCTTGGGGGCAATGGCGGTGAGCATGGTTATTTTGGTTGAATATCGTCCAGTCTTTTGACGGCTTTATCTGGACCAAGATAATTCAGGTAGGAAAATTCCCAATGTTGTACTACTGCAGATTTGTTCTTTCCGCTATTCCTCCGGCACCTATCGCTGCAGTATTTTACCTCATCCCAAACCTTTTCCCATTTCTTCCGCCATGTGAAGGGCCGTCCGCAAGTCGTACAGATCTTTTCTGGTAAATGGGATTTCTTGTGCATTAGGATGCGCGTAAACTTGAGATTCCTCCGTCAGCGTGTATCACCTGTCCGGTGAGCCATCCCGATCTGGCGCTCAGGAGAAACGCGGCAAGCGATGCGACGTCTTCGGCTTGTCCTATCCTCTTGAGCGGATGACGTTGCGCGCTGGCCTCCCTCTTTTCAGGTGTGTTCAGTAATGAAGCCGCCAATGGCGTATCAGTAACCGAGGGAGCGATGCAATTGACACGGATTTTCGGAGCCAATTCGGCAGCCAATGCACGTGTCAAACCTTCTATGGCACCCTTGGACGCGGAGACCATTGAATGGAAATTGAATCCCGTTTGTACGGCCACAGTGGAAAACATCACGATGGACGGTGTCGGCGAGTTCTTCATCTTAGGCAAGCTGGCCTGTATGGATCTAATTGCGCCGAGCACTTGGAGCTTATAATCAGCCATGAAATCTTCCGGCCTTAGGCGATGGAAGGGTTTGAGGGTCACTGCGTCAGGGCAATAGGCAAGGCCGTCAATTGTATCAGGCAGAAAGGAGAAGTCTGCCTCTTCATTGAGTACATCCAGATGACTATAGCCCGTTAAACCTTCAGGTCCCTGGATGGAACCTTTGTTATAAGTTCCATATACATGATCCCCTTCTTGTGTCAGCTGCTGCGCCAATGCCCGGCCAATGCCGGACGACGCTCCGATGATAACAATGTTTCGCATGTCCTACTAACCGGTGAGACACGAAATTGTTCGCCAAAAATAATGGCCTATGGGACGCCCTGAATATTGTCGCGGGGTGAAAATAATGGCGCCCTATCTTCTCCCAACCTCCCTCCTTATCACCTCATTCACATCAACCTTGGCACCATTGAATATATATACCCTTATCGTATCCTCCCTCGCGAACCGGCTGATCCTGCTGGAGGCGAGATAAACCGTGTCGAACATAGAATTCGCTCGCTCCAGTTCGCTGCGGGTCAGGTTACGCTCTTTCACATGAATAATGGTTTCAATCCTCTTGTCGAGTTGAAACCAATCACGGTAGTCCGCACTGAAAGAGCCACAGTTGATATTCTTTATGCTAGAGTAATAATTAATCGCGCCTGCTTCGCCGTAGTTGTCGCAAAGAACCAAAACATGAGCTGAGTCGTTGAAAGTATGATAAACCTTGTCCACCGTTTGCGCCAACTCTTTCCATCCCAGCATATCCGCGTAATCCTGAGGAAGCGTGTGTTCCTTACCGTCCTCCCACCGCAGAAGCCCGATCCTCCTGAAACGCTCAGCGTGCTCAATGATGTATTCTGGACTTTTGTCAAGGAATGCAATACTTGAGATTGGTATGAACAGCAACAGTGGCAGAGCCAACACGACCCCGCGCAGGTACTTTCGCCAGCCTTCTTGCAGAATGCTGCTGATATAGACAGACCCGAAGGCCAGATAAATCGGGTAAATCCCAACTGCATAATAATCCTTTGCGCGAAGGAACAGGAATATCCCCATTGTAAACAGCAATGACCAGATAAAAAACCGGTAGGATTGAAATGGTTTGTGGAATATCAACGCATACAATGCTGCAAAGATCACTATGATCGATCCGATGAAAAATAGGACCTGTGACTTGATGAATCCTATTCTGTCGACATTAACGAGCTGTTTGTTGGTAAGCTCATTCAGGTGGACCATTACTGGGAAATTGTTCCTGTACTGCCAGATCAGATTAGGTGCCACGATCATCAAAGCCACCAGAGCAGCCAGGTAAAGATCACGGCGAAGCAACATGCCTCTTTGCGGCGTCAACAAAATGGCTGGCAGTAATCCGGCAGCGAGAAAGACGATGTTGTATTTGTTAAGAAAGCCGATGGAGAAGACTATCGCGCCGGCGTAGATCCATTTGGGGTTCCCTGAGTTGATGTACCTGACCAGCAGATAGTAGAAGCCAGTCCAGCATAAAACGTCCAGTGAATTGGGTTGATAGAGAAGATTGAGTCTGAGTACAACGGAAAACAGGATGCAGGTCGCACCAAGTACTTTTGCGTAGAGATCGCCTCCCAGTTCCCGTACAGCATCCCACACCACGATCATCGTGATGGCGCCAAACAAACCGGGAAAGAATTTTACCCAGAAAGCCGATCCTCCCATCCAGAATATAATGCTCGAAATCCAAGAAGTTACCGGAGGGACTGATTGGTAGCCCCATGCCAGGTGATGGGCCTGATCAAGGTGCAGATACTCATCCCGGTGCAGATCATACATACTGCCAATCAGCATGTAGTGCAATAGAAATTTCAACACTACAAATGCTGTCAATATGAGGTAGTCCTTCTTTATTACCATCGTGTCGAGTTGATTAATCTAGAAAATGGTACTGGCCATTAGCTACTGGCTGCTGGCATTTCCAACTGCTATCCTTCTACCAAGGTTTAAACAACTCCAGTTATTGATAAATGGGATCATGCCCAACTTCTAAGCTTGCAAGCCAGTGCCTGTCGAATCTTTAGTATTGATCAGATGTATTTGAATAATGAAGGAAAGGGCACTCACCTCTCACCACTCACCACTTACCACTTACCACTCACCTCTTACCACTCACCTCTTACCACTCACCACTCACCACTCCCTACTGGCTACTGGCAGCCAACTCTTCCGACGTCAGATCGCTATCCTTCCCGCAATATCTTCTCCATCTTACGCCCCTTGGCCAGTTCATCCACCAGCTTGTCCAGGTAACGTACCTTCTGGGTTAATGGGTTCTTGATTTCCTCTACGCGGTAGCCACAGATCACACCGGTTATGAGGTTAACCTTGGGGTTTAGTTTCGCTTGTGTGAAGAATCTATCAAAGGTTACCTTCTCATCCATGAGTTTTTGCAGTGTCTTCTTGTCATAGCCGGTCAGCCACTCGATGACCTGATGCAATTCTTCTTTGGTTCTCCCCTTCTTCTCCACCTTTGCCAGGTAATGAGGGTAAACGGACGCTAAGGTCATGCCTGCAATCCGTGCGTCATGATTATCGGTGTTGTTCATTTTTCGTTTGGGTTAGTGTAATATTCGCACCCTTTCTCAGGGTACCGTGTATCTCCGCAATTTTATCCACATGATGGATCAAGTCCTGGATATCCTCAGGCGAATCAGTTGATATGACATTTACGCTATACTGAAAATTTGTTCCGGGTTCACCCTCAGCTCCGAAGTCAGCCGTTACAGTTACTTCAACGCCGGAAACTTTCAAGTTCCTTTTTGGGGCCTCCCTGTAAATGTCATTGCAGAAGCAGGTTGCGATCGAAAGCAGCAGTAATTCAGCCCCATTAACAGAGGACCCAAGTCCTGCGCTTTTAGGTGCAATAGTGATTTGCTTCAGCGAACCATCCGTTTGGACTGTCGTTTTGTGCACCTCAAATTCGCTTACGAGGTTGGCAGAGACTTTCATAGAAATGAATATAGAATGATAGTTTATTCCTCCTTTTTGTTCGCGACATTCATAAGGATTGCCTCCATTACTTCGAACTCGTCCGCAGTTCCAAACCCAAAGGTATTCTTATCCGTCCCTGCAATTATAATTTGGTCACAGTCAAAACATATTTTCGCAAACCCAGTAGCCTTACTTCCATTTCTGAATATGAGAATGTCCCTGAACTTTGGTAAGCAGGCGGTGACTCGTTTGTCTTCTGGAACGAACCCTTCGCAAAACAGTTTGCCAATCGAGTTGAATGAGGTCTGGTTGACCTGATATCTGGAATAGCCCAATGCTTCAATGTTCGAAAGCTTTACAGAATCGGAAATCGTCATTGAGCTATCGGAAAACAATATGAAGGCCAAACTTAAGCCCCTTCCAGTCAGGGCAAAATCACCCAAATAGCCTGCCTGTAGGCGGGAAATTGAGTCCTTACTGATATTAACATGGAAGTACTCGAGACGGTCGGACGTAAAAAAGGGCCGACAGTCTGAAGTTCCTTGATTCATTGAATTAAGTCCGGATTTTTTCTGGCACGCTAGAAGAATCAATACAAGAATCACAATGGATGTTCTCGTAATTGCATTATTGAAACCGCAAATGTTATGGTCTCTATAGCAGATCAAACGAAAGATCAACCTCTTTCTCACTGTACTACCACTTGTCTTTGTTCCCCAAGTTTTTCAATACCCAATTCCACCACATCCCCTGCCTTGAGAAATACCGGTGGCTTCCTTCCCATGCCCACTCCTGACGGCGTCCCTGTTGTGATTACATCGCCGGGTAGCAACGTCATGTAGTGGCTGACGTAACTTACCAGGAAAGCCGCTTTGAAGATCATGTCGTTGGTGTTGGATTCCTGCATGACGGTGCCGTTGACTTTTAACCAAAGTTTCAGGTTCTGCACATCGCCCACATCGGCAGGTTTAACGATCCATGGACCGAGCGGTGCGAAGGTATCGGCACTCTTGCCTTTATCCCACTGGGAGCTCTGCTGCTGGAAGGCACGCTCACTGTAATCATTCATGATGCTATATCCGGCGATATAATTCACAGCCTCTTGTTCGGATACGTAGGAAGCTTTCTTGCCGATGATGATGGCGAGTTCGCACTCCCAATCCAGCTTGGTGGAGTTTTTTGGGATGATCACATTATCATTGGGCCCACAGAGCGCGGTGGTCGCCTTCATAAAGATGACAGGCTCCGTTGGAATAGGTGCCCCCGATTCCTTCGCATGTTTGGCATAGTTCAGTCCGATGGCCACGATCTTCGAGGGCCGGGCCACGCAAGAGGCGATCCTCGCTCCCGCGGGCACCTCGGGACATTTGGCGGCATTAGCCGTCAGCCATTCTTCGAGCCGCGCCATACCATTGGTAGCAAAGAATGCCTCGTTGTAGTCCTCTTTGAAACCCGAGACATCCAGTCGTTTGCCCGAGGAAAGGATTACGCCAGGTTTTTCACTGCCGGCATTGCCAAAACGAAAGAGCTTAGTCTGGGCATTTGAGTCCATGCATGCAGCAAAGACCAAAAGCAGGAAAAGGGCAAGCTTTGTCTTCATTCAATTCATGTTTGAGTTCTATTCGACTTGATGAGTATCAAATTTAGTGTTAGAGGAAGTCATTTCTTCTTTGTGCCCAAACTGATTTGTTTCTTTATAGAGAGTCGGCTTTTTACAAGATTATAGGACTCCGTAATACGCTGGTTCCATTTTGTCTTATTCCAAACGCTGACGTCTTCAACCAGCACCCATTTATGCCGGGCAGCATAGGGAGCAGGTATGATTCCGGGCGAACTTGATATCACCTCAAATTCCTCATCGGGAACCTTAACTGAAACTTTCAGCGGGTTGTCAGGGACGACGACGCAGAACATCTTGCCGCCCACCATAAAGCAAAGGTCACTCCCCCATTTTATTTCTTCAGTGACGGATGGAAGTCCCCTGCAGATCTCACAAATCGAATCAATATTCATGAATACCAGGAAGATGAATTTTTCAGCTTGCTCAAAGGCACTTACTCAGTGTTTCATTGGTAAAGCTAACCGGCCAAATCAATTCGACTCAAAACAATTAAGGATTGTCACCTCCAAATCACATGGCCTGTTGTTGTCTCCTAATCTGACAGTAGCTTCGTCAAAATACCTTGAAATGCCCGTCCACCCTGCGGAACTGGATTTTTGTTTTGATCCAAAGTAGTTGGCATTCCAATTTCAACATTTCTTACGATTCCGTTTTTATCAAGGATAACATTAACAGGATACGCTTTCATACCCAGTTTATCTGTGAAGCCTTTGGCATCGGTGATTTGAGTAAAGTCAAACCTATGCTTCACGAGAAACTTGGAGACCTTTCCCTTCGGATCATATGTGATCGCTATGAAATTCACTGAGTCAACGAATCTGCTTTTCAGACTATTGAGCACCGGCATTTCCTCAATGCACGGCTTGCAGGCTGTGAACCAAAAATTGATCAGCGTGGGCTTCCCTTTCAGGTTGTTAATACCTATTCTTTGATTGTCCATTGTCCGCAATCCGGAGAGCGGAAATTCCTTGTTAAGGTATTTCTCGGGAGTAAATGGCTCAGGCTGGCCATAGGTAATGCCTGCCAGAACAAGTCCAAATAAGAAAAGAGCAATTGGTTTTACATTCATTTCGCCAACGGTAGTATAGTTTAAGTTGTCAAGTCATTCCCAGACTTCATTTCCATACCGATCTGAAGCCTCCTCTCAAATCTTGCCGAAACTCCTGCCGTTACCATAGAAAGGAAAGTAGTCACGATGCAAAGGGCAAGAAAACCCGTGGGGTCGTCATCATTATTATGGAACAACTTGATATACAGTCCGGCTCCCACGATCAAAACAGCAAAGATGATTGCACAGTACTTTATGCTATTTAAAGCTTCGACTGAACCTGATGAGTATAGTTTACCCTGCCCCGTGAGTGCCAGCAATTTGAACGCCTTAAACAGGCCAACAAAAAAAGCGATTGATGCAGCGTATCCGTACAAAATGAACGGATCAGAGTAGATGCTGAAGAGATCCAGGTTTGTGGCTCTTCCCTCTGTTAAGGGAAGTCGGATCAACATGACAAGTACCACAATGCCTATGAGCACGATCACAGCCTGAAAGGATAGGGTTAAGGTTCTTCTCATGACGACTTGTCAATTGTTGGTTCTAGCGGGGATTGCTTGGCTAATCCTCCATTTTGATCCAAAGATGTCAACCAGGGCGTGCCCTGGTGGTTAGTTAATCGTTATGCCGTTGTCGTCCCATTGCAATGCCTTATAAATCACTATAAGGTCTCTATAAGGTCACTATAAGGTCACTATAAGGGTGCCTCTGTTTGGCTTCAGGCGGCTGGCTAGTGGTCACACGGGTTCAATTGACCCGTTTGTGAAGAAGTGTGAGCCAGGAGCTTGAGGCTAGTGCCCAATAGCCAGTACTAGAAGCTCATACCTAATGGCCACCGATTAGCTACCTATTTCGGCCAAAATATCAGGCTAGTTTAACAAAGCTATCCTCAATTTTTACATTAAAGCTTATATCTGCCTTTAGCGCCTTGAATACCCGAATTACAGTGTCAATGGTAGCACTGTTAGCACTGCTCTCAAGCTTGGATATTTGAGCTTTTTGCACTCCAACCAGTTTGCCCAATTCCTCTTGTGTCAATTTACGTTCTTGTCTTGCAGCTTTTATCATTTTTCCAAGAACGTCCATACGTAATTCATATTCGTACTCATCTCTCTCCCTGCTCCCAACTTTGCCGATGTACTTATCTTTCATCTCGGCCAGTGTTCGTATTTTAATTTTCTTCGCCATAGTGATTTTATATTAGTCTTTATTCCTGAAATAAAGTTCTCTGATTCTCATTGCCCTGTCAATTTCATTTTCAGGTACCCTGTCGACCTTCTTTACAAACCCATGCGTCGCTATTACCAACGTCTCCTGTTTGTTTGTCTTATCCCAAAAGGCCAAAAGCCTGACTTGTAGCCCCTCGTACCTAACCCTGAACTCCCAAATCTCTTTCGTCAGCTTCTTGAAAAGCCTTGGGTCATTTGTCTGCTCCGCCAGGTCAATGTTGTAAAGTATTTTCTTGACCGTTTTTGGCTTTAGGGTAGCAATAAATTCTTCAGCTTCTTCCAAAAATCGGGCCTCAAAATACCTCATCAAGTGTTCTATTCAACGAGGCGAAGCTAGCAAAAGTTTCCAATTATAGAAACTAGGTATATACACGGCTTTTGTTGAACTGAGACCGTTAACAATAGGCTGGATTATAAACCAATCTGAAATTTCCAGCAGGCACCCCTACAGCCACGGTTTCGCCGCCTTCTTAATCTTCTCCCATCCCTCCTTCACCGTTTCTTTGCTCGCATAAAGCTGTCCTGCGGCAAACCGGATGGCGTATTTGTTGCCCAATTTGGTTTGCGTGAGCAAAATGCTGCCGCTGCTATTCAAGTCCTGGAGGATTTTGGAGTTGATCTCCTCAAGTTTCTTCTCATCGCTTACACCAGCCGGCCTGACGCGGAAACAGACTAGATTGAGAGGCACAGGAGCAAGCACTTCAAAACCAGGAGTGCTCTCAATTTCCTTCTTCAGCCATTGACCGTAGTCAATGTGATTGCGGATAATATCTTGCATCCCCGTGATGCCATAGCTCCTCATCACAAACCACAGTTTCAGTGCACGGAAGCGCCTGCCAAGTGGAATACCCCAGTCCCGGTAATTGTTGACGAGTTTGTCCTCAGGCGTCTTCAGGTACTCGGGAAGAATGCTGAAAGTGTTGAGCAACGCCTGCTTGTCTTTGACAAAATAGGCGGAGCAATCAAAGTTGGTGAACATCCACTTGTGCGGATTGAATACAAAACTGTCGGCAGTATCCACCCCTTTGCCCATCCAGCGCATTTCTGGCAACAACAAAGCCGTACCTGCATAGGATGCATCAATGTGATGCCAGCAGTTGTACTTCTTGCAAATTCGACCGATTTCTTCAACAGGATCGATGGCCGTCGAGCTCGTACTACCGATGGTAGACACTACACACAGTGGTTTGTATCCTGCTGCCACGTCACGCTGAATGGCCTCTTCGAGGTTGTCTGCCTTCATCGCAAAGGCATCGTCGACTTCAATCTTCACAAGGTTTTGAATTCCGATGCCGGCAATCTTCGCATCTTTATCCACGGAAGAGTGAGCCTGGGTGGAGCAGTATATCCTGAATTTCTCGTTGCCGGAAAATCCGGATTGATTCACGGCATAATTGGAATAATGCTCACGGGCCGTAAGCATGGCCACTAGTGTCGATGATGAACTGCTGTCCTGGATGACTCCAGTAAAATGTGCCGGCAATCCAAGGGCTTCACGCAACCATTCCATCATACGTTCTTCCAACTCTTCAGCAGCTGGTGAAGTCAGCCATATCATGCACTGAGCGCCCATGGTGGCGGTGAGCATTTCTGCCAACACCGACGGAGGACTGGATGCCGCGGGGAAGTAGGCAAAGAATTGCGGGTGCTGCCAGTGCGTCATGCCCGGCACGATAATATTTTTGAAGTCGTCGAATATGCTCTGAAAACTCTCGCCGGTAGCAGGCGGGTGCATAGGCAGTTGCTTCTTGATATCACCCGGCCTGATGGATGGTTTTACCGGCAGGTCCTTCATGTTCTCCAGGTAGTCCGCCATCCAGTCGACAAGTTGATGGCCGTATTTTCTGAATTCGGAGTTGTCCATTTTAAATAATTTCAGATTTCAGGCAATTTCAGGCTTCAGATCAAATTTCAGATTTCATAATTCATTGTTCCAACTTCCAGCACTCGTCACTACTGGTTCTTCAGTTCTTCACTCCTTCCTCGCTTCGAGCACCTTCCCGATAAAGCCGTCAATACCGTCGGTTGAAATCCATCTAGCCACAACGACGAGGTCGTGCTCAGGATCAACGTAGATGATGTTGCTTCCATTGCCGATGTGCACGAAAGCGGAGGCTGGTGCAGATGGGTACAATTTCTTGTCGGTATTGAGAAACCAGTTCATGAAACCATAAGTGGGTTCGGCTGGCGTTGGCGTCCTGGCCATCTTCACCCAGTTTTCCGAGATGAGCTGGCGATCTTTCCATTTTCCGTTACGCTGTGTCAGCAAACCAAACCTGGCCATGTCACGCGCAGATATAATCAATCCACCACCCCAATGACCGCCACCACTTACAGATTGCATGATTTGCCCGTCGATGATGACAAATGAGTTTTCATAGCCATACCATCTCCAGGTGTTCGATGCACCTATTGGATCCATGATGTTTTCCTTCAGCACTTGCGGCAGAGGCCTTCTCCAGACTGTTAACGCTGCCAACGCCATCACATTGACTCTCACATCGTTGTATTCAAATACTGCTCCCGGCTTCTGGCGTGGACGATTCATCCATTGGTCAGGTTTCGGGTCAGGACGGTCTGCCCACTCAGGCTTTCCCCACAAGGTGCCTTCCCAATCGCTGGTCTGTCGAAGCAGATGGTCCCAGGTGATGGTCCTGTTGTGCGGTGTTTCAAAAGGTGTGATCCAGTCTGATTGCCCCATCTGATCAGCCTTGTTGCCGGTCTCCACAGGCATATATGGTAAAACGGGTGGTACGTATCTCCAGACGGTGTCGCTAACACTGGCGATCATTCCTTTATCAACAGCAATCCCAACAACAGTAGACAAAAAGCTCTTAGTGACACTGTGCGTCATGTCTACCCGCCATGGGTCACCCCATTCGGCTATGATATATCCGCCCTTCAGGATCATGCCCGTCGCATCCCCTCGTGGTTTGAATGGACCGATGCCATCACCAAAAGGTTCCTTGCCAAAAGTGCGATAGTGATTGACTTCCATGTCCCTTGGATTCTTGGTTTCCACGGAGATGCCATACTCGATGGCCGCCTTCAGTTTGGCAGGATCAAAGCCAGCCTCTTCCGGCTTCAAATGTTTCCAGTCATTACCCTGACCTGGATAATAGATTTCGGGTTGCCTGGACTTCGACTTCTGTGCCGGCACCTCAGTTCCAACATGCAGTATGATGACTGCCAAAAGCAGTCGAACTGTCGCTTTCACTTTCAACATTATCTATGATTCAGTTTATTCTATCTCTTTATTCTATCTCTCACCCGCAGCTTGCCCCAATTCGCCGTTTGTCACCCATATAGTGCCGCCGGCCGTAATGGTGGCATTGGTGATGAAGCATATCCTGACAAAATCTCCCCTGACCTCACCTCCGAGTTCCTCATTGTCACCTACCGAAATCCTCAATACACCAGAACCGTAGCCGTAATGGGGTATCCACGATCCATCATTAGGCGCTTTCAGTAGCGGGTTAAAACCAACTGCTATCTCCCTGAAAAAGAATCGATTATTGTAGAATTTACTCATAATCGCTTTAACTGAATCTAAACCCTCATTTGCCGTGATTTCAGTGGCAAGCCCATCCTTGATGGATATCTTGAGACCCTTCACCTCAGTGGCTCCCCACTTCCCGTCCGGGAACGTGATGACTCCGTTCACAGTAGATTCTATTGGGGCCACCCTCACTGCGCCAGCTGGTATTTCAACCTCCCTGTCAATAAGGTTCCTTGCCTGTAGGGTTCGGTCAAATGAAGCGTCCCCATCCTGCCTGGTGACAGGGCGGTCGTTAACTCTGAATTTCAGGTCTGTTCCTTCCGGGGTTGTGATAATCACTTCTCCCTTCCGCAGATCGTGCTCAAAGTCGGACTGTATGGCAGCGAGACTTTCATAGTCGGTTTCCAGTACAGCTTTTTCATAGACACCATTCATGGCTGGCGTCAGGGGTATTGGGTTTGACGATGTATCAAATGCGCCCGTCCAGTGAAAGTGTATGGTCCTTCCCGCTCCTTGACGCAGTGCGTCTTGTAACATAGCATAAAGTGTGTGCTGTGGAGTGGCGCCAGGCAACATGATTCCAAGTGTTACTTTATCTAATAGCATGTGAGATTTGAAATCTGGCTTATTCATAATTGCCCTGATAGTGTCAGTCTTCCATGACTCCGGCCAGTTCAGGGAATCCACGCTCACGGTTCCCACATAAGTTGCTCCTGTATCCTTGATTTTCGTTGCCAGCACATCTATCAAAGGATCGAAGTCACCTGGCACACTCAGCATGATGACCCTGTCCGTCTCTGAAATCTGTCCCTGTTTCACAATACGGTCGGCAAGCGCCTCCCAGTGCAGAGCGAGATGACTGGCGTTCTCCTTATTAGGCGAGCATGCTGCAGCGAACAAGAGTATCAAAAAGGACTTTTTCATCGGATTTATTTTCCTGCTATCACCATTTGTAGCCGTCTGATGCGCGGGTTTGCAATGACCTGAATATCTGACGTCACCAATGTAATCATTCGCAAAATAAGTATAGCAATTATTGGTCGTTCTGGATACTTTTAGAACTAAGGCTTAAGCACAATTTATTCCATATGAGACTTCTTCGTATTACACTTTTGATGGGTGTCTTTATCATGCTCACCCATGCAGGACAGACTCAATCTTTTGATCCTTCCCTCTTTAATTCCATGAAGTGGCGCATGATAGGTCCTTTCCGCGCGGGGCGCACAGTGGGTGCCGTTGGCGTGGCCCAAGAACCGAATGTATTCTACATGGGCGTGAACCACGGAGGAGTCTGGAAGACCAATGATTATGGCAGAACATGGAAACCTATTTTCGATGATCAGCCGACCGGCTCTGTCGGCGATGTGGCGGTGGCTCCCTCCAATCCCAATGTCATCTATGTTGCTTCTGGTGAAGGAATCCAGCGTCCTGATTTGTCCATCGGCGATGGCATCTACAAATCTACTGATGGTGGTAAGACATGGGTGAACACAGGCATCCGCGATGGTCAACAGATTGGAGGACTCGCTGTTGATCCGGTCAACGAAAACAAAGTCTTCGCCGCAGTACTTGGACATCCATATGGGGCTAATACTGAGCGTGGCGTATTCAGAACAAAGGACGGAGGCAAGACATGGGAGAAGGTTTTGTATGTAGATGAGAATACAGGAGCGGCACAGGTGACGATCGATCCAAAAAATTCAGATGTTGTCTATGCCGACCTGTGGGCAGCGCGTCAGGGGCCATGGGAAAACGGCGCGTGGCAAGGACCAGGAAGCGGGCTGTTCAAGTCAACAGATGGCGGCACCACCTGGAAGAAGCTGACCAAAGGTCTTCCGACTTTCGAGCAGGGACTCGGCCGCATCGGATTCTGCATCGCACCCAGTGACCCTAACCGGCTCTACGCAACTGTGGATTCCGGAAACATGGGCGGCCTTTACCGCAGTGATGATGCAGGTGAATCATGGTACCGTACCACAGCCGACCCTCGCATATGGAGCCGCGGCAGCGACTTCGCTGAAGTAAAAGTCGACCCCTTCAAACCCGATGTGGTTTACAGTGCCAACGTGGTGGTGTGGAAGTCGACAGATGGCGGTAAGACATGGACCGGCATCAAGGGCGCCCCGGGCGGCGACGACTATCACAGGATCTGGATCAATCCCAATAATTCAAATGTCATCTTGCTTGGCCTCGATCAGGGTGCCACCATTTCTGTGAACGGCGGTGAAACCTGGAGTTCATGGTACAACCAACCGACAGCGCAGTTTTATCACGTAAGCACCGACAATGCATTTCCTTATAATGTCTATGGTGGCCAGCAGGAAAGCGGCTCTGCAATGGTAGCCAGCAGAAGCAACGACGGACAGATCACGGAGTGGCATCCGGTAGGTGTTGAAGAATATGGCTACGTGGCAGCCGACCCGCTCGATCCCAACATCATCTATGGCGGAAAGATTACACGCTATGACAAGCGCACCGGTCAGGTGCAAAACATTTCGCCCGAAGCCGTAAGAACAGGCAAGTACAGGTTTATCCGCACTGCTCCCGTGCTGTTCTCTCCTATCGATCCCCATACCCTTTATTTTTCAGGCAATGTGATTTTCAAAACAACCAATGGAGGCAATTTATGGGAAGTCATCAGTCCCGACCTGACCAGGGAAGCATGGGATGTTCCTGAAAACATCGGAGTTTACAAGAATCCGAATATGAAGACCATGCCCAGGCGTGGTGTAGTCTATACCATTGCACCTTCCTATAAAGATATCAACACCATTTGGGCCGGCACTGACGACGGTTATATCCAGGTCACCAATGATGGAGGGAAGACATGGAGAAACGTGACGCCGCCTGCCATCACTTCGTGGATGAAAGTAAGCATTATGGAGGCGAGTCACACAGATGTCAATACTGCGTATGCAGCTGTCAACGCCATCCGCCTCGACGACATGAAACCTCACATCTTCCGCACACACGATGGCGGCAAGACCTGGCAGGAGATCGTGAAAGGTCTTCCCGACTCACCGATCAACACCGTCAAGGAGGACCCCATGCGTCCGGGTCTGCTCTTCGCCGGATCAGAAAAGTCTGTGCATGTTTCCTTTGACGATGGCGAAAACTGGCAATCTCTTAAGCTGAACATGCCGGCCACATCCATACGCGATCTGGTGATCAAGGATGATGACCTGGTGATCGGAACACACGGTCGTTCTTTCTGGATTCTCGATGACATCACACCACTGAGGCAGGTCAATGCCAGCGTAGCAGCTTCAGCCTTCACGCTCTACAAGCCGCAGTCGGCCTGGAGGGTAAGATGGAACATGTGGCCCGACACGCCGCTGCCTCCGGAAGAACCGGCTGGACAGAATCCTCCCGACGGCGCTGTTATCAACTATTACCTCAAGTCGGATGCAAAGAATGTCACACTTGAAATTCTGGACAATGCTGGCACCGTGTTGAGAAAATATTCCAACCAGGATCAGCCCTATGCCATTCCGGAAGTGAACATTCCACTCTACTGGATTCGCCCACAGCAGATTCTCTCTGCCAAGTCAGGGTCTCACCGTTTCCTTTGGGACATCCGCTTAACACCTCTCGATGTTGAGCCGTCTTACCCGATCTCTGCAACGTATATGAATACAGCGCCGGAAGCAACAGCGCCGTGGGTAATGCCCGGGACTTATCAGGTGAAACTGACGGTTGATGGCACCGTGCAGACACAATCCCTTACCGTACGGATGGACCCTCGGGTCACCACCGGAGCGGCTGATCTCCAGATGCAATACGACCTCGCAGTAAAATGCTACAATGCCCGTAAGAGCGTATCAGCGGCATCAAAAGAAATCCAATCTATCAGGAGCCAGATCGGAGAGCGTAAAGCTTCAGCTAAAGGCGCCGTGATCAAGTCACTCGATGATGCAGATCAACAATTGCAGAAGCTTGCAAGATTCAGCTGGGGCAGTTCCGATCCTACGCTGGGTTGGCTCGACTTCTCTCTCGCATCCCTGTTCTCTACAATTGAGGATGCCGACCTGCCTCCGACATCTCAGGCGAAAGCGGCAGTCGGTCAGCTCGATGCTGAATACAACCGTCTCATGCCCACGTGGAAGCAGTGGAAGGAAAAAAGCCTGCCGGCGTTGAATGCGCAGTTAAAGAAGTCAGGGCTCAAAGCAATCCAATAATGGAACAGCGACTCAAAGACAAGGTGGCGCTGATCACTGGAGCAAGCAAGGGAATTGGAGAATCCATTGCCGTATTGTTTGCGTCCCAGGGTGCCAAGGTCGTTATCAATTCCAGGAAGCCTGCGGATATAGAATCCGTTGCTGACAGGATTCGGCAATCCGGAGGTCAGTGCACTGCGTTACCCGCCAATGCAGGCGATGTGCAGGCCTGCCGGCAACTTGTAGACGATACTGTTAAAGCTTATGGCGGACTGCATATATTGGTGAACAACGCGGCCGCCAATCCTTCATTCGGCCCGGTAGTGCAGACAGAAGAGTGGGCCTATGACAAGATTATGGGTGTGAATGTAAAAGCACCTTTTGAATTGTGCAGGGCCGCCTATCCTCACCTAAAGAAAAATGGCGGCTCCGTTATCAACATGAGTTCCATTGCAGGCCACACTCCTGATCCGGGCCTCGGCATCTATTCAGTTTCGAAGGCTGCTCTCAACATGCTCACGCGGGTGCTTGCCAAAGAATGGGGTCCAGATAATATCAGGGTGAATGCTATTTGTCCGGGTCTCATTAAGACGAAGTTCTCTCAGGCGCTTTGGCAGGATGAAAACATATTAAAGAAGTTTATGAAAATGGTCCCGATGGGACGCATGGGCACGCCGGAAGAAATCGCCAGCCTCGCGCTGTTCCTTGCATCAGATGACTCAGCCTATTGTACCGGAGGGTTGTATTATGCTGATGGAGGAACGACTGTGTAGAATGTTGAATGTCGAATGCTCAATGATGAAGTAATTACGAGTCAGTAATCACGAATCTGAAATTCTCATGGAAAAAGTATTTAGCACCGAACGACTGGAGAAGATTCTCCCCCAGGTGAAGAGTTTCATAAAAGAAGATGTTCTACCGCTGGAGGCTGGTCATTACAAGAGATCGCCGGAGGAGACCTACAAGCTCCTTGACGAAAAGCGTGAGAAGGTAAAAAAGCTTGGGCTCTGGGGATTGCATGTGCCCAAAGATGAGGGCGGCATGGGACTTACACTTTGCGAATTCGGCCAGATCAGTGAAGCGCTGGCACGTGCACCCTTCTATGGTCACTACACATTCAATTGCCAGGCACCGGATATTGGTAATATGGAGCTGCTTAGCAAGTTTGGAACAAAAGCACAGAAGGACACATTTCTTCATCCCATGCTCGAAGGCAGGATCAGGAGTTGCTTTGCTATGACTGAACCCGAGTTTGCGGGCTCCAATCCAACGCGTTTGGCAACAACTGCCGTAAAAGATGGAAGTCATTATGTGCTCAATGGCCATAAATGGTTCACCTCAAGCGCAGAGGGGGCAACATTTGCCATCGTAATGGCAGTCACCAATCCCGATGAAGTGCCACACAAGCGCGCGAGCATGATCCTCATGCCGCTTGACACGCCCGGTTACAAACATATCCGCAAGATCCCCATCTTCGGAGAAACAGGCGGCGGTTGGGCCAGCCATTCTGAAATCAGGCTGGAGAACTGCAGCGTACCCGTCACTAACCTGATCGGCGAGGAAGGGATGGGATTCAGACTTGCGCAAGAGCGTCTTGGCCCCGGAAGGATCCATCATTGCATGCGGTGGATCGGTATCGCCGAAAAGGCCTTCGATCTGATGTGCCGCTATGCTACACTCAGAGAGATTGAAGAAGAGGTGGTGCTCGGTGAGAAGCAGTTCATACAGGGATTTATCGCAGAAAGCAGAGTTGAAATAGACGCAGCACGTTTACTGGTACTGCGCACTGCGGCCAAGATTGACCGTGAAGGTGCGCCAGCGGCACGATATGACATTGCAGGCATCAAATTCCATACTGCCAACATGATGCTCAAAGTGCTCGACCGTGCCATACAGGTTCATGGTGGTCTTGGTCTTACAGATGGCACGATGCTGGCGACGATCTATCAACATGAACGCGGAGCAAGAATCTGGGACGGCGCCGATGAAGTACACAAACAAAGTCTTGCACGTGGCATCTTAAAACAATACGGCCTGGATATCAAAAAGAAGAACTCCTCCCGCTCGTGAGTGCCTTTTCTGAAGATCAGCCCGCGGCAGTGCGAACAGGTGAGGAAATCAACCTTACTGCACTTAATGATTGGCTTGAGAAAAATGAGATTCCAGTTGACCCCATTCAAAGTCAGCAGCAATTTCCAGGCGGCTATTCCAATCTAACATACCTTCTCTCCTCTTCAAAGGGAGAATTTATTCTGAGGCGACCACCGTACGGTGCCGCCATCAAGTCGGCGCACGATATGGGCCGGGAATTCAAGGTCATATCGTTGTTGCGGCCTCACTACAAGCAGGTGCCCAGGCCCGTGACTTACTGCGAAGATTCTGAAATTATCGGAGCCCCCTTCTATATCATGGAGCGCCTCCATGGCATTATACTTCGACCCAATTCACCTGGATTGCAGTCCATGCCTCCAACCCAAATGAAGGAGATCTCCGAGGCTTTAGTCGATAACCTGGTTCGGTTGCATCAACTGGATATTCATTCCACAGGACTTGATCAACTGGGCAAGCCTGAAGGATATATCCGCCGACAGGTGGAAGGATGGACGAAGCGCTACCAGGCTGCCGAGACCGACCGGATTCCGCAGATGAATGAGCTCATCGAATGGCTGGCATCGAACATACCGGCCGAGGAAGCGCCTTCTTTTCTGCATAATGATTACAAGTACGACAACGTGGTGCTCAACCCTGACAAGCTTACAGAAATTGTCGGCGTCCTCGACTGGGAGATGTCGACCGTAGGCGATCCACGCATGGACCTTGGCGCCAGTCTCGCCTATTGGGTAGAGGCCCATGAGGGCAACCTCGCCAGGGTATTCAACATTTCATGGCTTCCAGGGAATCTCACACGGAGGGAAGTTGTGGTGCGGTATGAACAGCAATCAGGGAATACCATCAAGAATATCGAGTTCTTCTACGCGTTTGGATTGTTCAAAAACGCCGTGATCGCCCAGCAGATCTATGCACGCTGGAAGCAGGGACATAGCAAGGATGCGCGGTTCGGAAGTCTTATTCATGTGATCAGAGACCTTGCTGTTCGTGGAATAAAGGCAATTGATAATGGAGTGTAGAATGTTGAATCTCCAATTTCCAATGTTGAAGTGTGCTAAAGAAGGCCGTCAAAGATTTAGACCAGGTTCCCTGACACAGCGGACTAGCTTGAACCTGGAACTTTGAACCTCAAACAAAAGAAGATTTGAAGTTTATATCTAGTCAGTATCATAAATAAGGAATCTCCAATGACCTATCTTCTCTCACAACAGTACCCCCGCAAGCGCGCCTTTGTTACAGGCGCAGCGTCGGGATTGGGAAAAGCGCTGTGCACAGAACTGGCCGCCGATGGCTGGACGCTCGGGATTGCTGATATGAATCAGGAGAACCTGATGGCGGCGTCGGCAGAATTTCAGAAGCTTGGCGCCAGCACCTTGCCATTTCACCTTGATGTGTCCAACCGCGAGGCCTACAGCGAGGTGGCAAAGGATTTCCTGGCAAAGGCCGGAGGTATCGATCTGTTGTTTAACAACGCCGGTGTTGGCGACGGAGGATTATTTGAGGAATACTCGCTGGACAACTGGGAGTGGATGGTCCGAGTCAACCAGATGAGTGTCGTGTACGGATGCCACCATTTCATTCCTGCTTTCAAGAAACAGAAGTCAGGACACATTCTGAATACCGCCAGCTTTGCTGCCATTTCCTGTGCGCCAACCATGGGTGCCTACAATATGACCAAGGCGGCGGTTGTCGCCATCAGCGAGACGCTCTACGGGGAGCTGATGGACCACAATGTGCGTGTCAGTGTCATACAGCCCTCCTATTTCAAGACCAATATTGCAGAAAGTGTGCGGGGCGGCGAGTTGGTAAAGAAGACTACCCAATTCTTCCTCGATCGCTCGGGACTTGAGCCACGCCCTGTAGCGCAGGAGATTCTGCACAGGGCCGGCAAGGGAGAACTTTACATCATTCTGCCTGAAGGTGCACGCAAGATGTGGCGGCTCAAACGTCTTGCACCCACATGGTTCCGCAGAAAAGTTAAAGAAAAATTCATGGAGGCCGCCCGCAGGGCCAGAAGATGAAAGGCATTCCCACAGACCGTTTTGTATTCCGCCTGGACATTGAGGTCCAGCCTGTACACATTGACGCACTGGGGCACGTTAACAATGTGGTGTATCTGCAATGGGTTCAGGATGCTTCAGATGCCCACTGGAAAACCGTGGACCCTGCGTTGCAGGCAGCCTGCAAATGGGTAGTTCTAAGACATGAAATTGATTATAAGTCTTCTGCCTTGCCCGGAGATCAACTCGAAGCACTTACCTGGGTAGATTCTGCAGCCGGGGGCGTTCGGTCGACCAGGCATGTTTGGATACTGCGAAAGCACACGCAGCAGGTATTGGTTATGGCATCCACCACGTGGTGTCTTCTGGACCCGTCAACTGACCGGCCCAGGCGCATCGTACCTGAAATTGATAGAGCTCTTGGATTAAAATAGGGATTGAATTCCTTCTTCCAGCAACTGCCTGGACCTGCGTTCATCTCTCAAATAGAGGTAGAGTATTCCGCGGGCAATCTGAAACGCCAGAAAGGAAACCACAGCAAAAAATACCGTCATGGCTATACTGTTTTGATTAAGGGGAAGTGAAATTATGATAGATATAGCAAATAACCTAATTATCAGCCAATTAAAATACGCTATATTAACTGATACTTAGGGCATAAGAGCTACTGGCTTCTAGCTATTTGCTGCTGGCTCTAGTGCCATAAAACATCGTAAACCGATGGACCTCAGAAAGACCATTCTTAAGAACTATTCCCGTTCTACGCGCGATGCGGTGGTTTCTTGGGTTGGCAAGAGCCCCGACCGGTTCGGCGAGCTGGTTCAGGTGTTCCTGGACGGCCCCTACCGCATTACCCAACGGGCTTCCTGGCCCCTTTCGGTCTGCGTGGAGCAACACCCTACCCTGGTGGCTCCCCACCTTAAGCGGCTTGTATCCCTGTTGGGCAAGCCTGACCTCCCGGTGGCTGTGAAACGAAACATTGTCCGACTGCTCCAGTTTGTTGAAATCCCCAAATCCTTACACGGACAGATAGCCAAAGTCTGCTTCCGTTTTCTGATGGACAGCAAGGAAACCATAGCGGTCCGGGTTTTTTCGATGACGGTGCTCGCCGGTATATCCCGTACCAATGGAGACCTGATGAGAGAACTGAAGCTGGTCGTGGAAGACCAACTCCCTTATGCCACCGCAGGCTTCAGAAGCAGGGCCCGGAAACTGATGAAGCTGAATTGACTATCAGTTGTGGTCATCAATAATCACCAAACCGGCAATAGGCAATCCCGCTTACCTTTGCGCCGTGAATTCTGAACCAGCCCCCACTCCGGCGCTACCCACTCAAACGTGCAAGAACTGCGGGAACCAGTTCACCGGCTACTACTGCAACCTGTGTGGAGAAAAGGTTCTTCTTCCCCAGGATAAGTCGTTCAAGACCTTTTTGTCCAGCATCGTTATCGCCATCACTTTTGCCGACAGCAAATTCATAAGGACGCTTTGGCTCATGATCAAAAATCCGGGCTTCATCTCAAGGGAAGTCGCAGATGGACGGCGCGTGAAATACCTGCGGCCCCTTTCTGTGTTCTTTGTCCTGAACTTGATCTATTTCCTTTTCCGAACCATTCAACTCTTCAGTGCCTCCCTCAAGACACAGCTGAACTCACTCCATGGTAAGTATGCAGCAAATGCTGTTGCCCTGAAAATGCGGGCACTGGAGATCCATGACATCCAGTCGTTTTCACTGATCTATGACCAGAAGACCAATGGTTTGGCGAAGATGCTGGTCATCGTTTTCGTGGTGCTGTCTTCCCTTCCCCTTAATGCACTTTATCGCTCCAGGAACAGGTACTTCACTGACCATGTAGGATTCGCTGTGGAACTGGTGTGCTTTAACCTGGTCATCAACGCATTGCTGCTGACCTTGATTGTAAGCGTGTTTGGTTTGGGCGGCCACCTGGACGAGAATATTCTGACCGGGATATTCATTGCAACCAATTCCTACTTCCTCCTTCGCGCCAGCCATACATTTTACATGCAAAGTGGGCTTATGTTGCTGATCAAGACAGTGTTGATGCTGGGCGTCCTGAAAGTATCGCTGGAGATCTACCGCGTGATACTCTTCTACGTGACCCTTTGGTCGTTATAACACCACTCTTCTTGACGGCCATCCGTCAAATTGATAAATTTGATCCTGTACAATCTCCATGAACACACCGAAACTGGTTTTTATCGTTGAAGACAATCCTGCCCACCAAAAAATGCTGCAGGTTCACTTTGAGCAGATGCTGGGCAACTACCAGGTGAAAACATTTGACAATCCGGATGCCATGATGGCCGAACTCGATACAAAGCCCTTTGCCATCGTCCTTGATCATTATTTCCCCAATGGCAAGACCGGCATGGAATACCTCAGGCAGATCAAGAGGAAGCACCGCTCCATTCCGGTTATCTATTACACTACTGCCACGGACGAAAAGATCCGCGAGGAGGCTAAGAGTGCGGGCGTGGATGATTACATCGTAAAAGATGAGGCTTCTCTTGTAAGGCTTCGCACTGCGCTTGATCAGATCGTCGAAGCCTCTTCCAAAAAAGGTTTCTTTAAGAGACTATTTGGCTAAGTCTCGATGGGGACTTCAAAGGTGAACATACTTCCCTTTCCTTCTATGCTTTCCGCCATGAGCGCGCCACCAGCTTTTTGCAGGTAGTCGCGGCAAAGAGACAGTCCCAGTCCTGTCCCCGTTTCCATCGCAGTGCCCGATGAGCTGCTTGAGCGGGTGGCGGTGAATACTGACTGAAGTGTTTCGCTGCTCATCCCGACTCCATTGTCCTTCACGTGTACCGTAAGTTTCCTGGGCTGGATTTCGGCCATGATTTCGATCTTTCCCCCTTCTCCCGTAAACTTGATTGCGTTGGAAAGAAGGTTGCGGATTACAAGATCAAGGATATTGGGATCAGTCTTGATTTCCTGTTCAGTAGCCAGGTTATGAGTGATCACCAGCTTCTTCTCCTGCTCCAGGCTTTGGAAAAGGTGTATGTTCTTTTCAACCAGCTGCTTCAGATCAAAGTACTCCAGGTGAAGCTTGATCCCTTTCATTTGGCTTGAGGTCCAGTAAAGAATATTCTCCACCAGGATGCTTGTTGCATTCAAGTCGCGTTCCAGCCTGGAACTGATCTTGTGAAATTCGTCTTTGTTAACCGCACCCTGATTGAAAAGCTTGACGATCCCCTTCAATGCCAGCAAAGGACTTTTGATGTCGTGTGACATTACCGACAACAGTTTATCCTTGACTGCATTGGCACGGGTAAGTTCGGAGGTACGGGTGGTGACTACCTTTTCGAGATCCTGATTGATCACCTCGAGACTGCGGTAAGAGCGGGCATAATGTTCTGCCAACAGATATACCTGGAAAACGAGGAAGACGAGGACACCTATCTCAACCAGGTAAGTGAAATGAATGAAGTTGAGGTGCAACAAGGGCGAATTCTTCAGAATCTCCATCATGATGAACGGAAAGGCGGCAAGTACACCCAGCAAAATGGTTCGAGCATCGTTATTGCCATGCCTCCATGCAGCAGCAATGGAATAGACAGCATAAATGAAACCCAGTACCAACCCGGCATGACTTACATCGAGCAGCAGTCCGTAGATGTTGAGGTTGGTGCTCACAACAAAGACCATCAGCAGCCCAGTGATCCCGAGAAAGACCCAAATCGGCCACTTTGGAGCATGCTTTTCAAACAGGTGATAGATATAAAGTGGGAAAAGCGCAACGATCAGGTATACACCTCCGAACTCTACTTTCTTCCAGAAGTCCCATGACACTGATGGAAACAGTTCAGGCAGCAGGAACGATCCACCATGGGTGATCATGGCCCTCAGCGCCACACCAAGACAGATCAGCGCCAGCCAAAGATGGGGCTTGCCGCGCTGATAGAGAAAGTAAAGAATAAGCTGGTAGAAGAACATGGCCACGAGACTGCCCGCAAAGAAATTCTCGATCCCATTGCTTTCACTGATGTCGGCCAGTATGGATGTTGTCTGTCGAAGTTCCGGGACAATGAAGCCACCTTCCGTCCCGGAATAGTTGGCCACCTGCAAAATGAGTTGAATCTTATCCACACCATCCGGAACGGCTACAAGAGCGCCCGAGAGATCGGGGCGGTATCCTTCGGGGTCTCGGCTCACGATGCCCCTCTCTGCTCCCAGTTGACCATTAATCCAGATCTTACCTGCTGAATTGATCGCAGGAAACAGAATGGATAGTCCCTTGTGTCCTTGAGGCAAAATGACGGTGGTCATATAGGTCCCCACACCCAAGGCCGGATGCCTGTCATCCCTGTTCCACCTTCCGGCATTGACTTCTTCAAAGGTTGGCGGCAGGGAATCTGCTGGTGTCAGCAGTTGGTCCCAATAAAGGTGCCATGGCCCAGTGAGTCTTATCCCTGCATCGGCATTGAGTTTAGTTGCATCGATGACAGGTGGTTGTCCTTGCGTCACATGCGAGACAAGAATAAAGAGAACCAGCAGCCATGATGAGACAGATCCCCGCTTGCGGATGGCGGGAACGGTAGGAAGTACAGGTTTCAATTGGGTAGTAACTATCGGACCGTTCTGGCGAGGTTTTCAATCAGCTCATCCACCTGGCTAAGATCTTCCTGAGGAACCAGACGCCTGTATTCCGTGAGCACCGCGATGGCTGCATCCACTTCCTTGTTCATGGCCAACGTCAGTCCAAGGTTGAAGTAACTGTTGGGAAATTCAGGTTCGATCTCGATCGACATCTGGTAGTGAACCTTGGCCAGTGGCAGGTTGCCCACTTCCGCATAAAGGTTGGCCAGGTTATAATGAGATTCAAAGTGCCGGGGATCTTCCTTGAGGGAAAGGGTAAAACAATCGATGGCCTTCGCAAAGTGATGTTTCCTGGATTCCAGAATTCCAAGGTTACAGTAGGCATCCGCCACACTGTCTCCCTCCTTGATGGCCTGTCTATAAAGATTGGCAGCCTTTTCATCTCCTTGCTCATCCAACAGGAGGGCTTCTTCGAAGGTGGTAAGTTGATTGAGCTTGACTACTTTGGCGCCGCCAAACAGATTGAGCTGTCCATGGCGTGGCGGCTTTTGTTCCCTCCGCTTGCTGACGGGTTTGAATCCAAACTTCTCCGGAGGCTGAACCGGGAACTTTACCACTTTCGCCATACCACAAATTTAGGGGAATTTGTGGTCGTTACCAGCAAGCCGAATTGAATTAGCTTGCCTTGCGCTTCTTCGTTTCCTTCGTTGTCTTTTTGGATTCCTTGGCCGCGGCACCCTTGGCCTTCTCCATAGGTTTCTTGGCCTTCTCGATACTTGCCTTCAGGGCTGTCATGATGTCAACAACCGGAGCCTCTTCTTCCTGAACGGTGACCACTTCCTTACCCTCAATCTTCGCCTGGATCATGCTCCGCAAAGCATCCTGGTAGTTGTCTTTCATCTCAATGTCCACAAACTGCTTGGACATGCTGTCGACCAGCATCTTCGCCATCTTTATCTGCTCCTTATCAACCTGCACATCTTCAAGTAATTGTGGCACTTCACTTATCTTCTTTACCTCATTGGGATAGCGGAGCTTGTACATGAGGATGCCATTCTTCTCCGGCGACAACAACACCACAGTTTCACGATCGCGCAACACCACCCGTCCCACTCCAACCTTACCGGATTCCTTAAGTGTCTTGGCCAGCAGAGCGTACGTCTTGGCAGCGACGTCACCATCAGGGCCGATATAATATGGGGCATCGAACAAGGTGGGATGGACTTCATTTGCCATCACGAATCCCTCTATGTCAATTACGCGCGTGCTCTTCAGCCTGACCTTCGAGAAATCTTCTTCGTCTATGATGACGAACTGCCCCGGCTCGTACTGATAACCACGAACAATATCTTCCTGTTTCAGCACCTGCCCCGTCACTTTGTCCTTCTTCTCATAACTTACCTGGTTATGCCCTTCCTTTGACAAAAGATTAAAGCTGATGGTCTGACCTGCATCAATGGCGTTATACACCCTGATGGGGATGGTGACCAACGAGAACCGAATGTGACCCTTCCAGATGGCTCGCATATAGATTAGATTAAAAAATTAATCAAAGCCTGCTAAACTATTGATAATGAATCAATTTTCAAAATCATAAGTCGGCAATGCATCTGAATCCTACCGTTGAGTTACGCTCAAATCCTGGCGAAACTCGCAGCAGGTACTGCCGGTAATGAAGCTCTCTTGGGCCTCCCTGTACATACCACCAACTGGAAGAAGGTTTGAAGTAACTTCCACCCTTCATCATGATGTACCGGTAGCTACCATTTTCATAAACATCGTTAGTCAGCTGCCACACGCATCCAACCAGGTCCTGAAGTCCAAACGGATTCGCGCCCCTGGGATAGTTCCCTACTGCATACGGTTTCCCGCCTCCCAGGTTACAGTTGCGTTTATCAATTCCTTCCAGTGCCGAAACGGTCAGGTTTTCTGTGACCCACTGTTCCTTGCGCTTCACTGGCGTGGGTTGAGGCCAGGGCCATTCATTCATCTTCTCAGTCTGTGCGGCATATTGCCATTCGCGCTCGGTAGGCAACCTTTTTCCGGCCCAGGATGCATAAGCTTTCGCGTCTTCCAGTGAGATGTAGACTACGGGATATCGCTCCTGCCCTGCCGGTATCTTACCATTCTTCCAATGCTTTAGGAAATTGGTTGTGTCTGATGGGTGATATCCAGCCTTGTCCAGAAAGAGTTTGAAATCACTATTGGTCACGGGGAACTTATCCATGAGAAATGACGGCATGTCGGAAGCCTCCTGGCTGTCATGAGGATAAGGAATGGTTCCTTCTCCATGCGTCGTCTTCATGGTAAATCGCCCTGAAGGAATACGAACCATTCCTGCAGGCACTTGCTTTACCGGTGAGGTCTTCTTAACCACGGACACCAACCTTGCTTCTCCTGGTTTGACCATGAGAACATTCTCATCCAGCAGCGTTGCCCCCTCCATCAGCTGCACTACAATCTTCCCCTCATACCGATCCCATTCTTTCCAGATATCCACGCTATGTTTTCCAGCCTTCAGTTCTAGCGGCTTGCGGCTGTAGTCAGGAAGGCCGGCCCATATCCTGATGGTGGATCCTTCACGGGAATCCACGTCGAGAAACGTGTCTTTCATCGAGGTGGACAGAAGCAATGGCAACTCGGCGATGCAGGTGACTGCACCTTCATTATTGGTTCCCAGATCCGAGATATTGAAGGCATCTATATTGCTCTTGACAAATGATTTCCCATCATGCTGGACGAGCGACAAGGGTTCATGATGCCATAAGTCCACCCAATGATGATCTTTCCGGTCTATTGCCTCAAAGAGTTCCCCCCGATAACCGGCAGGGTTCAGGGAGAATGCGGTGTACAATGTCTTCCTGCCTGCGGGCCAACGGTTCACCCAGATGCTGTCGGGTTTCGATTCTGTCAGGGGTACATAGTCCTTGCTCAGGAAGTTGTCAGAATTCTCTCTGAGGATCATAGTTGTTCTGCCGAGGAATTTGTACTGCTCATCCTCATACTCAGGGTGACCCGGCATAAACTGATTGATCTCGGTGCCGTAGCCATTGAAGAAGGCAGTAGCATATTCCCTGCGGATGGGCTCTTTGAATACCAGCGTCACCCTGAAAATGGCAAAGTCAGGCCTGATCAGTTTATTCAGGTTCAATAAGGGAGGATAAACAAGTGCATCGTGCACCCGTCCTGAAACAATGCCAGGCATGTCTTTTGGCACAGCCATCCCCTCACTGTACATGATCACGCCAGGCTTCACCTGGTCTGCTGCCTGCTGAAGTTCACGTGAAGATTCGCCTTTGGTGTCGAGCACGACGCCATCAGCAGAGGTTTCCTTTATCAGATAAGCAAGTCCCTGAAGGTGCCCCTCCTTCCGGGTACTTTCGTCCCATGGGTTGTAAGCAATAAAGAACTTCGCACCGTATTTCCTGAGTGTATCCGCCTGAGCACGCAGCGCAGGCATTCCTCCGGGAAGATCTCTGTACATATCAAATTGATTGCGTTCATCGAGACCAAGTGTAGGCCAGGTCGGCCACAGACAAATCACATCATCGCCACCATAGAGCGACTTTCCGTGCTGAACAAACCTCTTCCAATTGAACTGACCTGTGACAGCATCATAATAGTCCTTATCCCATGCAGCCATGAGGTGCATGACATAAGCCTTCCTGATCCACTTCAAGTCGGGGCGCTCATACATGCTGTTGTCAAATGTCTCGAGATCGTAAAGCATGCGATCCTGGAAGCAGATCCTGATTCCCTCCTGCCAGCTACCAGAATAGGTCTCAGCAAACAGCCAATAGTTGACACTGCCTCCCGGAGCCAGAATAGTCTCAAACCGTTTCCTGGTCCCTTTGGTGATGCTGCTTTCATCCCTGCGGGTCAGCCCAAAGGCGTTGCCACCATCAGCCAGCGCGACCGCTGCATACCCAAGTTCCCACGCATTATCCGGAACGATCACGTTTACCGGAATTCTTCCCGGCCTGAACAAATGTGTTCTTGACAGCCGGTGTTTTCCTTTGCCTGTCATATACACGTCGCCTGGGCCCGGTGCAAAAGGAACAATATTGTGCAACCTGATAGTATCCCTGGAAGTATTCCTGAAGACTGCAACACCCGCTGCCCGTTTATCTTTCGATGCCTCCCATGCTACCATAACAGCAGAGTTTTTGACCGAACTGGTCCAGTCTTCATTTACCATGAAGGACACTAAAGGCCTGTTGACGACATAGTTCTTCCCCCCCGACTGCATGGATGTAATCATTCCGTCCTTGACGGTCAGGGTTTGTGCGGCAACAAGTGTCGAAGCGAGGCATGCAGCCAGCAGAATGAATGATTTGGAGGTCACTTTACTCACGATTGAATGGATTTAACTTAGGATAATTGGGTTCAATAATATAAACAATTGGCTATTTTCGTCGTTCATCAAATCAATGAAGCCCTTCTTCATCGTATTTGCGCTTTTCCTGATGGCCTCCTGCAGCGCCACGGACCGCACCTATCATACCATGAAGGTGGTCAAACCGCGGTATCATCACACCTGGTACAAGGATAGCAAATGGCATAACAAAATACAGGTGGGCAGGATTCGCGTGAGGCTGTTTGAAAGGCAGGGTGTGAAGTCTGTTAAGATGAAGGGGTAGCCTTACTGAAGTCCTTTCAATAACGATTCAACATTTCTTCTCATAAAAATCCGCAGCGGACTGATCTGATTGATCTGTGCTGTTAGCACTGATCCGTAGAAGATGGTGATCAAAAGGTTTGTGAGATCGCGTGTGGAGGCAGTCTTGGTGATCTCCTTACGGAAGATGGCTTCAAGGGCAAACTTCTCAAAGAGCTGATCCATTGACAGGATGTCCAGGTTCTGGATGTCTGCCTCGCCAGGATAAAGCAGTCGCTTCTCTTCGGCTTTGACAGGAAAGGGCTTAACCGGCCTCTTCGGGTTGGCCAGGTAAGCCACAAGGCTCAGGATGATTCCGGGATGTGTCTCCATATCCTCAGAAAGCTTGTCAAACAGGTAATAGACTCCCTGCAGTCCTTCCCTTGGTTTGTCTTTCAGTTCGACCACACGGCGCAGACACCAGATTCGCAGATAATAGGCAAGAATATCTTCCTTGGTGGGAAAATACTTGAAGAGTGTCACCTTCGATATCTTAACTTTCGCGCAAATGTCCTCTACATACAGATCATCATAGGGTTTCTTTCCTATTAGTTTGAGGGTTTGGTCCAGAACGGCCAGCTTGAGGCGAGCAGCTTTTTCTTTTCGAAGGCTCATGTTACTTTGCGTGTAAATAATAGAATTACAGTTAAATACCAAAAAGAATCTCCATGAAGCGTCTTCTAATTCTGCTGTTGCCCATCCTGATACTTTCCTGCAAGACCAAACATGAACCGGCTGTCGGCCTGATCGCCGACTCGGCGATGGTTTCATCCTCTCATCCGCTCGCTTCGCAGGTGGGTGTGGACATCATGAAGAAGGGAGGCAATGCAGTGGATGCCGCAATCGCCGTCCAGTTTGCGTTAGCGGTAACACACCCTGCTGCCGGGAATATCGGCGGCGGAGGATTCATGGTTGTGAGGATGAAGGATGGTACTTCTGCCGCTCTCGACTTCCGCGAGAAAGCCCCAGCAGCAGCCACGACGAACATGTACCTGGATAAGGACGGAAATGTCGTGCAGGGACTCAGCACGGCTGGGCACCTCGCTTCAGGCGTTCCCGGTTCTGTGGATGGCATGGTGGAAGCTCACACCAAATTCGGCACCCTGCCCTGGGAACAACTGGTTCAGCCTGCCATTGATATCGCGCAGAATGGCTATCCCATCACCGAACGGGAAGCCAAGTGGCTCAACGAAGTACAGAAAGATCTGATTCAATACAATACTGTGAAGCCGGAGTGGCTTATCCGCGAAAACTGGAAACCCGGCGATACCATCCGGTGGATTGACCTGGGCCACACACTCGAACGCATCCGTGACAACGGCCGGGCCGGGTTCTACGAAGGCAAGACTGCAGATGATATAGTAGCAGAAATGAAGAGAGGCAAGGGCCTTATCACTGCCGAAGATCTGAAGAACTACAAATCGACCTGGCGCGAACCTGTGACCGGCACTTACAAAGACCTTAAGATCATCTCTATGCCTCCCTCTTCAAGCGGTGGCGTTTGTGTGATCCAGCTTCTTAAGAGCGTGGAGCCCTATCCGCTTAAGGATTGGGGTTTCAATTCTCCAAAGACTATCCACGCTATGGTGGAAGCAGAACGCCGCGTCTATGCTGACCGCAGCAAGTACCTCGGCGATCCCGACTTCTACAAAGTACCGATCGCTGAACTCACCAATGAACAATACCTCACGCAAAGGATGGCCTCCTTTGATCCCGACAAGGCCACCCCATCTGACAGCATTCGTCCCGGTAAGGTGCCAGGCTACGAATCTGAGGAAACCACGCACTTCTCTGTTGTTGATCCCAAAGGAAATGCAGTGGCCATCACCACAACCATTAACCTATGGTTCGGCAACAAAGTTGTTGTGGCAGGTTCAGGTTTCTTCCTGAATGACGAAATGGACGACTTCAGCTCCAAGCCGGGAGTGCCCAACATATTTGGTGTCCTGGGCGGCGAAGCCAACAAAATCGAACCGAACAAACGCATGCTGAGCGCCATGTCGCCCACTATCGTGGAAAAGGAAGGAAAACTATTGATGGTAGTGGGCTCACCCGGCGGCAGCACTATTATTACTACAGTATTCCAGATCATTCTCAATGTCGCAGAACATGGAATGGGCATGCAGGAAGCAGTCAACTCAAAGAGAATCCACAGTCAGTGGATGCCGGATGTGGTGGTGGAAGAGAAAGGAGCACTCTCCAAAAAGGATTCCCTCAAACTGGTTGGGATGGGTCACAAGATTACCGAACGCCCCGCCATTGGCCGTGTCAATTCGATTTTAGTTAGAAAAGACGGTAAACTTGAAGGCGGTGCTGATGGGTTGAGAGGAGATGATAATGCGAAGGGGTACTAGACGATTTCATATTTCAAGTTTCAGAATTCAAATTTCCCTACGAGGGATGTCGGCAACCTTGAACTTTGAACCTTGAACCCTGACGATAAATGTCGAGGCTCACTTCCTTAGCCTGAAATCTGAGATTTGAAATTAATTTTTAACAATCGTAAACTCCACTCTCCTATTAAGCCTTCTGGTTTCTTCAGTGTCGTTGGCCGCGATGGGCTTGCTGCCGCCGAAACCTTTGCCCGTGATGCGTTTGGCATTGATGCCCTTGGAAACGAGATAGGCCTTGACTGTTTCTACCCGCTTCTGGGATAGTTTCTGATTCTGCTGGGGATTGCCGCGGTTGTCGGTATGGCCTGAGAGCAGAATCTCAACCTTGGGATTGACCTGGAGGAAAGAGACTACAAGATCAAGCTCGTCGTGAGACTCGGTAAGCAAGTTAGCAGTGCTCTGCTGGAAGAGTACGCTTTTGAGGTTGACGGTCGCCCCCACCTCGATGGGCTGAAGCTTGAAGTTCATCTCAAGCGCCTTCAGCTCATAGGTTCTTACATCCAGCTTTTCAAAGTTGCCTACAAAGCCACTGGCCTCTACCCGTAACGAGTACTCATTGACCGACGGAATCCGGATGGAGTATTTTCCGTCAGGGCCGGCCACCACGGTGTAAGTGGAATCGGAATGAAAGCTAAGGGTGGCACGCAGCGGTTGGCCTTTGCGCGTATCAGTGACCTTGCCAAACACCGTGAAGATCTTTTCATCGCCGGTGATGGGTTTGTCGCGCTTGATCTCCACCATCTTCACCAGCGTGTCGGGAAGCTGATTGAAGAGTGAATCTTTCAGATCGTCTGGCGGGCGGTAGAACTTGATATCTCCATATCCGTCGCTGTCGTGTGTGCTGGTAAACAGTGCAAAACGCTGAGCCGGGTAAGTACGATAAAACAGTTCCTTGCTTTCCGTGTTCACGCTCGCCCCCATGTTGACAGGCTCAGACCAGTTCTGCCACGTATCGTCGAGCCTTTCAGAATAGTAGATATCAAAACTCCCGTACCCCTTCCTGCCGTTTGACGCAAAGAAAAGAAACTTCCCATCTGCGCTCAGTGATGGTGACAGCTCCTGGAGCGGAGTATTTATCTTCCTCCCGAGGTTCTTCGGCTCTGACCATTGACCGTCCCGTAACAGGCAGACGTAAATATCTTCCACACCAACCGTGCTGTAGGAATCGGCGGAGAACACCAGAGCTTCAACAGTGGTGGACAGGAAGCCGTCGGATTCTTTGCTTCGATTGAGGAAATACGGAATGTGAATATTTTCAGGAGTCGACCATCCATCTGCAGTCTTCATTGAGATGGCAATGCCCTGTGTGCCCGCTGCTGCAGTCGTGCCCTTTTGATAATGGCTCATGAGGAACATGCGCTCGCCATCATGAGAAAACCCGGCCACAGCATTGTAACCTTCGTTATTGATGGCCTTCCCGCCGTGCAACGGCAGAGACCACTCCTCGCCTGTCCACACGGAATACCAGATATCTCCCAAATCCCTGATGCCACCGACATTGTCAGGATGGTTGGCCACGGTCCAATAAAGCACCTTGCCGTCGGGGCTGATAACGGGCGCGCGCTCATCTTTCCCTGAATTGATAAGGCGGAAGGACTTCTGACTGACGGGCTGTGCCCTGAGGATTGTACCTCCCGAAATCAACAGGAGGCAAAAAAAGGTATACTTCAAACGCATGGACATGGCAAAGTTAACACTTACCTGCTGACCCAGATATTTCCTTTCAGCACGAATCTCCAAGGGAGCAATGCATCTTCACCGGCATAGTCAATTCCAATCCTGGGTCCCATTAAAATCTGTTTCGTGGCGACAGGTGCCCCTTCTTCAATCCAGACACTCTTCGACTGCAGGCTTGCGCCATTCATGCGAAGGTCTATGCCCATAGCTTTGGCAAGCTTTCCAGGACCGGAGGTTAACCTGCTTTCTGTCCGCGCTTTTAGTCGCCGCATCATGGTCGACCGCCCTTCCACCGGCTCGAGCGCCCTTATCAATACCGCATCAGGAACATCTGTGACATTGGTGACAACATTGAACATATGATGTATCCCATAACAGAGGTAAACGTAAGAACGCCCGCCTTCCGAATACATCTGCTCATTTCGTTTGGTGCGACGGTAGCCAAAGGCATGTGATCCTCTCTCCTTGGGCGAATAGGCTTCCGTTTCTACGATCATGCCTGCAGTGACCCGTCCATTCAACTGAGTGAAGAGATATTTTCCGAGCAGCCCCTTCGCTACTGTCACTACGTCGTCTTGACGGAAGAATTCTTTAGGCGTCTTCAAATGTTAATGAATTGTAAAACCGGCAAATCTGCTTCAAATAACGGGCCGAATTGCCTCTGTCTCTTAATATCATCGTGATTGGCTATTGTGGGCTCATCCAAACGTGCCTAATTTAGGCCCCGCTTAAAACAAACCAAATCAAGCACATGAAAAAGCTATTTATCCTCTTTCTTATCGCCGGCTTCGCCGCGCAGGCACAGGTAATTACGCCTGCCCCCAGCCCTGGCGCCTCGGTGACCACTGTGGTGGGTCTTACTGATGTGAAAGTTGAATATTCCCGCCCGAAAGCTAAAGGACGCAAGATCTTCGGACAGGGCACGGAATACCTCGTTCAATACGGACAAATCTGGCGTACAGGCGCCAACGCCGGAACGAAAGTAACCTTCGGCGATGATGTTAAAGTCGGCACTTCCGACGTTCCCAAGGGCACCTACCTCCTGCTTACCATCCCCGGCGCCACTGAGTGGACCGTCATCTTCTATAAGGATGCAAGCATCGGTGGTGATATGACCGCCTACAAACAAGCCAACGATCAGGCACGCGTTATGGTGAAGGCCGACAAACTCACCGAAAAGGTGGAGACTTTCACGATTGAAATTTCCGACCTGGCAGAGAACAGCAAAACCGCCAACATCCAGCTCGCATGGGAAAATACTTCTGTAAAAATTCCCGTCACGGTAGACTTCGATTCCAAGGTCATGAAGTCCATCGAGGCCAACACCAAAGTGAATCCCAACAATCTCTTTGCCGCAGGCGTGTACTATTTCGAAAATGGCAAAGACCAGAAGCAAGCCCTCGAGTGGGTAAGCAAGGCTGCTGATGCCAATCCTGATTTCTACTGGATGTCCTATCAGAAGGCAAGGATCCAGAAGGCCATGGGCGACAAGGCTGGTGCAACAACGAGCGCCAACGCTTCCAAGGCTGCCGCATCAAAGGCCGGCAACCAGGATTATGTGAAGCTGAACGACGAGCTGCTGAAAGGCCTCAAGTAACATTATCCGCTTTCGCGGAATATGGGCGTCCTGCTAAACGGCGGGACGCTTTTTTTTGTCCCCAATGAACTGGAAGACAGTCGCCAGCACTATCACAGCCACACAACCGATGATATTGTAGAGCAGGAAGGCCACCTTGGTAAAGAAGTAGAGGTACAGAATAATCAACTCTGCGAAGATCGCTCCCCAAAAGACGGCGTTGGACCGAAGGTATTTCAGATAGAAAGCCGAGAGGAATATCCCCAGGATAGTTCCATACCAGAGTGATCCTACAATGTTCACAAACTGAATCAGGTTCTCGGCCTGGTTGGCCAATGATGCGAACACAATCGCGAAGACACACCAACCTATCGTCATCCAGCGCGAGGCGGTTACATAATGAGCATCGCTGAGGCCAGGCCGCATGGATCGACGGTAAATATCAACCGTGGTGGTCGACGCCAGCGCATTCAACTCTGACGCCATCGACGACATTGCCGCTGAAAATACGACTGCAAGAAGCAAACCGATCAGGCCGTGCGGCAGATAAGACATCACAAAGTGAATAAAGACATAATCTTTGTCCATGGGGTTCTGACCTGGCAGCTCTTTCTGCACCAATTCCTTCATGTCATTTCTCAATTCATTCTCCTTCTGCTGAGCCTGCTTCAGCGATTCCTTTTGAGTCTGAATGGCAGCAGCATCTTTCCCCTGTATGGCCTGCATCAACCCTTCTGCTGCTGTCCTCCTTTCGAGGAAAATACCATCATATTGCGCTTCCAGCTCTTTCACCTTTGCTTCCGCCCCGGCCATTACCACTTTCTCCCTCAGCGACACATTGTGAATCAACGGCGGCTGGTAGAATTGATAAAAGACGAAGATCATCAACCCGATATAGAGGATGATGAACTGCATGGGAATCTTGAGTATGCCGTTGAATATGAGCCCGAGCCTGCTTTCTGTTATCGAGCTTCCGGAAAGGTATCTGCCGACTTGCGATTGATCGGCGCCGAAATAAGACAGGAAAAGGAAAAGGCCGCCTATAAGTCCTGACCAGATGTTGTAACGGTCTTCCAAATTGAATGAAAGGTTGATCAGGTTGAGCTTGCCGGTCTCACCTGCAAATCTGAAAGCATCCGTGAACGACACGCTCCCCGGCAGCTTCCAGAAAGCAATCAACCCAGTCAGGACCATACCGGTCATGATGATGGTGAGCTGATACTTCTGCGTGACGCTTACAGCCTTCGTGCCCCCTGAAACGACGTAGATCATCACAAGTGACCCTATCAGCACAGTCGTCCAGTTGATATTCCATCCCAGGATAGTGGAAAGAATGAGTGAAGGTGCATAGATCGTTATCCCGACAGAGACCCCTCGCAACATCAGGAAATAGAATGCTGCCAGCGAGCGTGTCTTCAGATCAAATCGCGTCTCCAGGTATTCGTAAGCTGTGAAGACTTTAAGTTTGTGATAGAGCGGAACTGCTGTTACCGACAGGATGATCATCGCAAGCGGCAGACCGAAATAGAACTGCAGAAAACGCATCCCGTCTTCGTACCCCTGGCCTGTTGTGGAAAGAAACGTGATGGCGCTGGCCTGTGTGGCCATGATGGATAGGCAGACTGTCCACCACGGCAAGCTCTTGCTTCCCAGCAGGTATGCTTCCATGTTCCCGGCTCCACGTGTCTTCATCACACCATACAATACGATGGTGCCCAATGTGCCGAAGAGAACAATCCAATCGACGGTGTTCATCTAGTAAGAGAAAGTGATCCAGCAATAGATGATCAACTGCACAACCATGATCAGCAGTACGGTCCAGTACCAACCTGCCCAGGTCCGGAAGACGGGCGGCTTTTCTGTCTCCTGATCCCCGCTCATTTCTTCGTTTTTACTTTCTGGTTTTGCGGTTTATCGGACTTGCCCAGGCTGGTCATATTGGCGAACAGTTTATATGCACCTGCCACACCTTCTGGCAGTTCCCGGAAGAAAGACAGTCCTGTATAAACGTAGTGGCCGTTCCCGTATTTCGCCACGAGCAGGCTTCCGTTCTTTGGAGATTCGCCCATGTCATTAATGGACAACAATGCTTCATAGGCAGGATCCCATTTGTCAGGGAAATACAAACCTCTTTCCTGCACCCAACCTTCAAAATCTTTCTCAGTGATCTTATTGGGATAATTCAGCAGAGGATGATCAGGCTTCAAAAAACGTACTTCACTGTTTTCCTCCGTCACACGGTCCCTCGAAACATTCAACGGATAAGGTGAGAACTTGTCCTTGTCGATTTCAAAGTCGTTGGCCGTATTGTATTGCACGATCATGGTTCCGCCGTCTTTGACAAACTGGAGGAGGTCGGGCATATAATGACGAATCCTTTCGTTGGTGTTGAGTGCACGCACACCGAGCACCACCGCATCGACCTTCCTGAGATTCACAGGGGTCACTTCCTCGTCTTTCATTTCCCAGACCTCATAACCCATGTCCCGCAAGGCCTGAGGTACTTCATCACCTGCTCCGCGAATGTATCCTATCACTTGTCCCAGTTTCTTCACATCCAGTCTGACACCTGTGGACTTTGAGACGGGCAGCAGCGTTTGGAAGGGAATATGGTCATATGCAATGGTCTGCACGGCATGGTGAAAGTTCTTTCCGTCGAACACGCCTTCCGCCATCAGGTCGTACGATCCTTCCAGGGGTGAGGGCTGCACCGTAAAGTCCACTTTCCTTTCATCACCACGCTTCTGAAGCATGACAGCCGCCTCTGCCGGCTCTGATTTCCATCCTTCCGGCAACTTCAGTCTCACAGTACCGGATAATGACCTTGATGAGGATGATTTCACCAACAGACTGATGGTTCGGGGAGAATTGTCCTTGAAGATGTAAACCTTCTGTGCCCAGTTCACAAACACGGGCGGCACAATCTCGAATGGCCTCGACAACTCGCCCTTCACTGGATCAGTCCACTTGTAGACCAGCGGCGCTGCCATCATAATGCGCTCTCCCATCACGTCGATGACATAGTGGATTTCAATAGCGGGACCATTCTCAGGTTTACCGATCATGGATGGGTAGCGAACTTTGAACAATCCCTGCGAATGCTCTTCACGCAACCAATAGGGATCAGAATATTGTTTTGCCGTGAGTGGCTTTCTTGTCTTAAGATTGAACAACTTGTTATTGGTTAATTGCAGGCTCATGGTTGTATCCATCGATAATTCATGCGCTACAATCTCCAGCAGTCTGATGGGTGCACCCGACCGGTTCACCACTTCATATGTGCTGGTAACGGGATCTCCGGGCGTTACCCAGGGCTGATCGGCCGTCACTTCAAAAAAGAATCCGGCACAATCTGCAATAAGCTGGGTGACTTCCTTCATTTTCCTCTCCTTCCACACTGAAGCAGGCAGTGCATCGATCTGGCGTCGTATGGCAATCAGGTTGGGGATGGAAGCTTCCGGCTTTTCAGGATTAAACTCCTTCAACGCCTTGTCGACCAATGGCTGAACCTTTTCACCGCCGGGCAGACGTGTCCACGTGGTATTGATTCCTTCAAACAAGTCCTTGTCAGCCTTCTCACCTTTGGCCATCTCGAAGAATTCAGGCGAGTCACCTCTTCTGCCCGACGAACCAAAGCCCTGACTCTTATGCTGGGAACGGCTTTCTGCTGCAATCTCTGAGTAGGATTTTCCCAGCAGTGCGTTGTAAGTGCCCATGTTGACGGTGACCACACCTGGAGTGTTCTCACTCAGGTCCGGATTCCACCATCTGCCAATGTTCGTGAGCAGCCTCTTTGCCTGCCAGGTATCAAGACCTCTCATCCGGTCAGGCTGAAAGTCCTCACGGGCTGCTGCATCAAAAGCTTCCTGTGCGAGCACCGCGGAAGCTGTATGCTGTCCATGGCCAGCACGCTCGTCAGGCGGGAAGCGGGTCAGGATAATATCGGGTTGGAACATGCGGTACACTCTCACTACGTCGGACAGAATCGTATCCTTGCCCCACAACTTGAAAGTCTCGGCTGCACTTTTGGAAAATCCGAAGTCATTGGCACGGGTAAAGAACTGTTGCCCTCCATCAATTCTCCTTGCAGCCAGCAGCTCCTGGGTGCGGATGAGACCCAGTAGATCCCTGATCTCCGGTCCAATCAGGTTTTGGCCTCCGTCACCTCTGGTCATGGAGAGATAGGCTGTAGCGGCAAGCTTGTCGTTGGCCATGTAGGTAATGGCGCGGGTGTTCTCGTCGTCGGGATGGGCCGCCACGTAGAGCACTGACGCCAGCACGTTCAACTTCCTGATCTTCAACTGTATTCTGGCTGCATCAGGTTGGCCTTGGGCCAGCACGCCAGACACCACCGTAGCAAAAAGGATAACTATAGAAATACTGCGCATAAGGATAAAATCAGGGTCACGAAGGTACAAGAATGAGTCTCATTATAAACAGCCGTTACATGCAAGTTGAATGTCCTTGTGTTGGCCGGCCAATGAACCTGAAGATGGCCCACGAGGTGCAGGTAATTCACTTAAATGGAGTTGAGTATGCCTACTCAAAACTTGCCTCTTTTTTCGTCGTTGACAAGAAAGGTGCCATCATCAGTCACCAGTATGTGCACCTGGCTTAATTCGTCTTTCTTGTTGTTAAGAAAGTAAAGGAAAAACTCATAGGGAGTCACCCGGTCTTTCAGGTCATCAACATAGCCGAGCGTAAGCCGGTAACTCTCACCGGCCACCGCCTTCTTCGTCAGCACGACGTTTCCTTTGTTGTTGATACCTCTGATTCTTACCTCACCGTCCCTGAGTTTGATTACTTTGAGATGGAGTATCAGGAACGGCAATGGTCCACCCTGATTCGAATTTTTTCTTTCAACTTTGGTATCGGCAAATTCGATAGTCGTCTGATCTGCAGGAGGCTTCTCTTTCAGCTGCAGATCCACCTCAATGTGAAACTCATCATTCGGTTTGTACGGCACATTCGTTTGCCATACCAGCAGCCATATCACCCAAAAAAGGGAATGCATGTGAGGAATTTGTTTTGGTTAAGTTAGTGAAGGCGTAGAAACTTTCAGGGACGGCCGATGGAAATATTGCTCAGCGTCTTGATATCACTCAATCCGGGATAAGAATATTCCGCTGAGACCACATCAATTCGCTTAAAATCACCTGAAACTGTTCCAGTGGTAAACTGTATATAATAGGGATACACGGCCTTGGGGTCGTTGGCATTGATCCGGATGGAGCCAATGACTGGAAGGTTTACGCCCGAGATTATGCCCGCCGCCAGGTAAGTAACTCCATCCTTGGTGTAGGTGTAGCTCGAGATGTCCAGCGAGCCAGATGTGTTCTTCACCAGCGTGAAGGTTACAGACACCTTGCCGTCGGGTGTGGTATACTTCCAGTTGCCTTCGGCAGAAGTCGGGCCTGAGCTGCTTTTGCTGCATGACGATGCCAGCAAGGTGGCGAGGATGGCGAACAGGGAAAGGTATTTTCTCATAACCATTGCGCTTTACGCCCCGAAGATACGAAAGAACGTCCCTTGACTTGCAGCTCAACCGGAAGTCTTGTCAGCAGTCTGCTCATTCAATCTTGTACCGCATCTCAATTTTCTTCTACCTTTCCGCTTTATGACCATGACGAAATTTAATATCGCCACCATTTGTGTACTCGCGGCACTGTCTGTGCCCGCACATTCCCAGGCTAACAAGGCTTCCAGGCAAAACAGCCAGCAGGAAATCATTGATCTGCAGAAGAAAAAACCTGTTGCCCAGGCACTGAGCCTGCTGGAGGTCAACGCAAATAGGTGTACTGCCGATCTGATCCGGCTTACAGAAGTACCCGCTCCTCCTTTCGGCGAACATAAGCGAGGCGAACTTTTCAGGGAAATGCTTATCGCAGAGGGTGCCCAAGATGTCACCATCGACTCCATCGGCAATGTCCTATATCTTAGAAAAGGCAGAAACGGAAAGAAGACAGTCGTGCTGGACGCACACCTGGATACGGTCTTTCCTGTTGAGACAGACGTCAAAGTCAAACATCACGGCGACACGCTGCTTGCCCCCGGTATAATCGATGACACCAGGGGCCTGGCCGTGCTCCTTCAGATCGTGAGGGTACTCAACCAGTCGAACATTGTCACCGACAATAATATTCTCTTTGTGGCGAGCGTGGGCGAAGAAGGTCCGGGCGATTTGCGCGGCGTGCGCTACCTGTTGCAGCACCGCACTGTCGACAGCTGGATATCTCTGGACGCAGGTGAAGGAGGTTTCGGCGGCATCACTAACGGAGCACTGGGTTCAGTTCGCTACAAAGTGACAGTCAAAGGTCCTGGTGGACATTCATGGGGCGCCTTCGGCACCGGCAATACCCATCATGCGCTGGCGCGCGCCATCGACTATTTCACCCGCGAAGCCACTCAGTACACTTCGCAACCCGGTCCAAAGACCAGCTTCAACGTAGGCGTGATCGGCGGCGGCACTTCTGTCAATTCAATCCCCTTTGAGTCATGGATGGAAGTGGACATGCGTTCAGAAGATGCCAGTCGACTTGCTGACATCGACAAGATCTTTCAGAACAGTATCCGCAAGGGTGTTGATGACTATAACATGACACTTGCCAAGGGGCCTCACCTTACTGTTCAATTCAAGCGCACTGGCTATCGTCCTTCAGGGGCCACAGCTGCGGATCATCCGCTCGTCACACACACGGGATATGTTATCTCTTATTTTGGTGAGAAGCCTGAAATGGGCATCAACTCCACCAATTCCAACATCCCCATTTCCAGAGGCATACCCGCCGTTACCATTGGAATGGGAGGCAAAGGCGGGCACCCTCATTCACTCGCCGAATGGTGGATGCCTGATGCTAATGCTACTGCGGCAGAGAAGATGGTGCTGGTATTGGTGTTGCTGGAGGCAGGAGCGGGCAATTAGCTAAAACTAGCTACTGGCTACTAGCTAGGTACTGGATGTCGGATACCGTATACAACCTTTGAAATCAAATCTCGCCACTTCAGGGCAAGTACTGCTGGCATCAACGCGAACCCGGTTTGCAGTTTGGTCTTGTCTCCTTCGGAAAGGAACGAGTCGCGTGCATTGTGGAATCCGTTCGGATTTCCATTTATAAGCCCTGAAGGGGCGCAGTTTATTCAGCGGTGCGCAACGCGCACTGCTGAATCCCAGTGTGTATCGCGGAGCCCTGTATGGGCGGAGTTTGGCCGCAGTTGATCTCTATGGAGTCCATCTCTAGACATAAAATTATCGGCTAAGCAACATATTCTGTTATCAGTGTGCCTTTGATCTGAACAGCCAGCACCTGCTCCTCACCAATACGCCGCATAGATCGCCACCAGTATTCCCAAAATCACTAGCGATGAAATGACAAAAGGCATTCCGACCTTGAAGTAACTGCGTTCGATCTTCAAAAGGCGGTCGTGTTGGATGGCAGAAGCTGGGGACAACAGACTCATGAGAATCATCAGCGCGATGAGGATGAAGAATGCAAGCGTCATCCGGTCCATAAAAGGTAAATCAGGAAACCAACCGCCACTCCAGGAGGGCAGAAACTTCAGGAATGCAGACAAAGGAACAGTGAGCAATGCCGCCATCAGTGAAGCAGCCGATGTCGTGCGCTTCCAGAAGAAGCCAAGCAGGAATATCCCCAACACACCTGGGGAAATGAACCCGACATACTCCTGAACGAACTGGTATGCCTGGTCGAGGTTTTGCAATGCCGGTGCTACAAGTGCAGCCAATCCCAGCGAAACGACTACAGTCCAACGACCTGTAAACACAAGGTTCTTCTCCGAGGCTTCTTTGTTCAGGTATTTCTTGTAGATATCCAGCGCGAAGATGGTGGAGATGCTGTTGGCCTTGCCTGCCAGCGACGCTACGATGGCAGCAGTAAGGGCAGCAAAAGCCAACCCCTTCATGCCCGGTGGCAGCAAGCTGAGTAATGTTGGATATGCATGATCGGGCTTGACCACACCTGCCGCATCCATCATCTCCGCATGAAAAGCTCCGTTCTGGTAAAGTACCCATACCGCAATGCCGGGCAATACAGCGATAACCGGAATGAACAATTTCAGGTAAGCGGCGAAGAGTAATCCTTTGCGTGCAGTTTTGATATCAGCACCCAATGCACGCTGCGTGATGTATTGGTTACAGCCAAAGTAGTTCAGGTTGTTGATCCACATCCCTCCTATGATCACGGATAATCCGGGAAGGTCGCTGTAATAGGGATGATCGCTGCTGAAGATCATGTGGAGATGCGAATCGGCCTTCTCCCCGATGAGTCTGAGTCCGGTAAACACATTGCTTTCATAGCCGAAGCTTACCGACACGAGCACCAGCGCCAGGTACGTGGTAACGAGTCCCCCGATGATCAGCACCAGCACCTGTACCACGTCGGTGTAACCAATCACATTCATGCCGCCAAGCGTGACCAGAATGGAAAAGATGACCAACCCTGCAATGCAGACGATAAAGGAGATCCCTGTGACAGAATGAATCGCAAGCGCACCCAGGTAGATGATTGAAGTTAGGTTGACGAACACATAGATGAGCAGCCACCAAACGGCCATGATGGTACTGACGTGATTGTTGTATCGCTTGGCCAGAAACTGTGGCATGGTGTAGATGCCGTTCTCACGGTACAGCGGGATAAAGACCACGGCCACCACAATGAGTGCTGCCGCCGCCATCCACTCGTAGCTGGCGATAGCGAGCCCCAGTGCAAACCCGGAGCCTGACATGCCGATGAAATGCTCTGCAGAAATATTGGATGCGATGATGGACGCTCCTATGGCCCACCAGGTGAGTGAGCCTTCGGCAAGAAAAAATTCTTTCGAACCTCCCCCCTTCCTGCGACGGTGGATATAATAACCATAACCCGCCACGGCGGCGAGATAGATAAGAAAGACGATCACATCAGCCGTGTGCAGATTCTTCATATTGATCGAATCGCTTTCAGGCCGCCGGTCAGAACTTCAGATTCGCGGGAAGGTATTTGGCAACGAGGCCTTCGTAATACGGCTTCAACTCATTCCAGTCCGGCGGGTTCGGATTCTTGGAATAGAGATCATAGGGATTAAACAGTTTCACCCACTTGAACATTTCACGGTCGTGATCGTCCATGAGGTGATCATAGCCATTCTCACGGTGCTGCGCATAGAACGAATGATAACGCAACATGTATTGAGCCGGCTCAGGGAGGTAGTCTTTAGTCATTTGGTACACATACTCATCGTGACCCCATGACATCGTTACATTGCGCAGTCCGCAGTTGGGTGCGTACACACCGTACTTCGTGTTGTACGATTGGTTAGTGAAGTCGGGATTGTGCTGGAAGAATTCAGGGTACACGATCTTGTCAGAGTAAGCGCAGCCCACGGGGAACGTATCTCCCACTACTGCCCATTGCGGTTCGCCGAAGAGGCAGAGTACTTTTCCCATGTCGTGGAGCAGGCCGGCGAGTACCATCCAGTCCGGGTGGCCATCGCGGCGTATGGCTTCGGAGGTCTGCAGCAAATGCTGGAACTGGTCGAGGTCGGTGTCCGGGTCACTGTCGTCAACCAACTGGTTCAGGAAATCGAAAGCCGCCCACACGGGCATTTCCTTCTTATTGAACTTGAGGAACTCTTCCCTCTTCTTCTGTACGAAGTCGTATGTCTGGTATGTATGATTCAGCCGGTAGAACTCTTTTACCGTATCCCTGGACGGTTCCTCGTAATTGCGGTAGGCCTCGGTCGGTTTGCTTTGCGCGATGGATTCCGGGTCCGGGTACCGGGAAAGGAGATCCTCTTCCCATTCATCGAGGTTGTGCAGGGGGTTCTGGTTTGGTCTTGGCATAAAGTGCTGTTTGTCAAATGTAAGCGGTTATCAAGGAATGAAACAAGGGTCCCTATTTGTTCAAAGTTCAAGGCCTGCCCCGACATTTATCGTCGGGGTTCCGGGCGTGCCCCGACATTCATCGTCGGGGTTCAAAGTTTAAGGCCTGCCCTAGCATTCATCGTCGGGATTCGTAGTGTCCAGAAATTTTTCTGCATCTCCGAGGTTAATTCCTTACCTGCGACCCCGCTGGGGTCGAGCCCACGATACATTCGACATCTATAAACCTTCAATCCCTCCTGGATTAAGGTTATGCACAATCCAGAGAGAATTCAATTACGAATCTTACTATTCCCCGTTGGGATACCGGACCTCTGCGATCAAAAATCTTCTATGCCTAAGCAAAAGACGTGGAGTCACCAAGAAGTCCCTTGTTTCGTTTTCTTAAGCGCAATCAAACCAATGAATTTCTGCGTCTACGCTCCTAGAGGCCAATTCCTTACATGCAACCCCGCTGGGGTCGAGCCTACGATACACTCGACATCTATAAACCTTCAATCCCTCCGGGATTGGGGTGATGCACACAATCCAGAGAGAACTCAATTACGAATCTTACTTAAGAGCAATCAAACCAATGAATTCCTGCGTCTCCCCGCCTCCTCGCGGTAAATACCTCTCCGGTTTAAAAACGTACGCCGAGGCTCACATAGCTACTTCGCCCAATCGCTGGAATAATCCCCGGACCAGGGTACTCGGCGGTGCGAAGGGTGAAGTACCGCTGATCGGCAAGGTTGTTTATCCCCAGCTTCACATTGTAGTTTTTAATATGCAACGTACCCGACCAGTCCATTACGGTATAAGCAGGTATGGGTCCTGTCACAGCGTCAGCCGAAGGTGTCAATATATTTGAAGCATCGGTGAACGACTGGGCTGTGTGGCTCACGAGGAAGGTGGTCGAGAAGATTCCGACAACCAGGTTGGCCCCGAGACGACTGATGCTTGTGGGCGCAAATTCCACATACTTGCCATTGTAGGCACCGGAAACATAACGCGCATCAATGAGTGCCATCGAGTGAAAGAAACTCAGGCTCCATTTTCTTTCTTCCCATAAAGCCTTTACCGGGTTGATTTCGATGTAAGACTCAATTCCCTTGTGGACGCTGTTGGCGATGTTGGTACGATAAGGATAGACATTGCCGCTGGCATCCGTCTTTTCGATCACGCCGATGCGGTTGTTATACTGCAGATAAAATCCGCCTACATCAAAGTTGAGAAAGTCCTTGACAGATCCACGGAACCCGAGGTCTGCATTGTAGCCGTTGGAGTCTTTCAAATTGGGATCTACGGTCACAATGGTTCCAAAAGGTGTCAGACTGGAATAGTCCATCGGACGATAGGCCTGTGACCAGTTCGCGTAGATATTGGTTGAAGAGGTTGTCCTGTATTGAAGGCCTATGCCGGAAAGAAAAATATAGCGGCTTCTGCTTCCTTCTGTCTGGAATGGGTTGCCATCGATCTTGCTGGTGGTATAACCGTTTACTGTCGACTTAATGTATTCATAACGCAGACCCGGCGTCACAGAGAGACGCTCGCCGAAGCGGAACGCATTTTCGATGAATGGGGCTACACTTGTTGTCGAGAAATCCAGGTCATAACCGTAACCGGGTTCCACCAGGATCATGTCAAAATCGGAACCAGTCGTGCCGGTGCCACCACCCTGCCGCCTCATCTTGCCATAGTAAAGCCGAACTCCTGCTGCAAGAGAATGGGTCATGTCTCCTATATGATAGCGGGATAGCAATCTCACTTCGGTTGTATTGCTGGAAAAGGTTTCATGGCCCACCTCGCGGTTGACATAGCTGTTGGTGACGGGATCAATTTCATCCAAAGCCTGGGGTCCCCCGTCTTCGTTGCGCCATACCAAATCCCTCGAACTGAAATTTGAAGCTGATTTCACGGTCAACCTGGATTGTTCGGAAAGCTTCCAATCCATTGTTGCTGTCAGAATATTCCAGGGAGTCTGAAGCCAATTCCTGGCGCGGTAGGAAGCGCGGCTGTTCACATGAAACATGCTGTCAGAAAGGCCTCCGGGCATGTGAATGCGGTTGCGCAATAGCGAGTACTCCACTCCGAGTTTGATCTTTTCAGATGCCTGGTATTCCACCCGGGCATAGCCGGTAATCTTCCTGTAGTCAGAGTTAGGTCTCCAACCCATGGCGCCCTGAAACTGGATGTATGAGTAGTAGTTGAATTTCCCGACTGTTCCCCCTGCCGAGGTGAAGGAATTGTATAACCCATAACTCCCGCCCGTTTGCTGGGTGGTGATTTCAATGGGCTGACGTGCACTCCCATTCTTCATGATGTAGTTAATCACACCACCAAACTGTGGGCCGAACTGCAATGAGGAAGCGCCCCTGATAACTTCTATTCTCTCGACCGCCTCAAGTGGCGGCAGGTAGTACGATTCAGGATATCCGTAGAGGTCAGCCGTGATGTTGTATCCATTCTGCCTTGTGTTGGTCTCTATAGATTGTGTGGGATTCAATCCGCGAAACCCAATGCCATTGGATGGAAAGCCGGAGGCTTCCGTTTCAGAGTAGTTGGCTCCCGGAACGCGACCCAGTACCTGGCGGGGGTTGTTCTGCACTGTATTTGCGTCCAGGCTGTCGAGCAGCAGTACTTCCGTTTTCTTTCCGGCGTAGATGGCGCCATCGTGCGCTTCATCGAGGTAGCCCATTCCGGTAATGGATTTAATACCCACTACTTCAACTTCTTTGAGCAATTGTGAATCTTCTTCAGCATTGAAGTTGACCCTTACTGTTGTACCAGCTGTTACCTCAACCGACCTCGTTTGGGTCTTGAAGCCCAGGGCAGAAAATTGAACAGTGTAGCGACCAGCTGGTATACCAATCGAGTACTCCCCGTTGGCATCGGTAACAGCACCGAAAGAGGTGGAAACAACGGCTATGTGCGCATTGGGAACCGGCGCTGATTTTGGGTCAACTACCTGCCCCGAGATGATGCCCTGCTGGGCCATTGAGAGTCCCGAACTCAGGAATAGCGTCGGAATCAAGATACTTATAGTCCTTATTATCATGTCTTTATATTTAGATAGGTTCTAAATAGAGCCTAAAAGTATATCTTTTTAGAAACATTCTAAATAGCATAAGTGAATTATTTGGCTGGCCTGAGGGTATTACTCCTGAAGGAACTTTGTCCCCTGAAGGAACGCTGTCCTTCAGGGCTATGCGACTAAATTTCTCCCTGACGTGAAAGCGTATAAATATTAAAAGTCAAGGGATTGATGGGATTGGTTTCAAGATGCCTGTGAGGACACAGGCATCTATTCTCTTGGCAAATTTCTCCAACAGGCAAACAGGTCTGTGTCGTCAAAGACGGTCGCATGTCACTTCTTCCGACTTGACATCCATGATGATTCTCACCAAACTCCGCCCTTACAGGGCTCCACTGACGTTTATGACATTAGCGGTGCGCGTTGCGCACCGCTAGTAAAC
>JAFEAM010000027.1 GCA_018266395.1 Bacteroidota bacterium
CGCTTGCCGCTAACGTGAGTGCATATGACTTTGCCGGTTTAGGAGCGCAAGTTAAATGAGGTACGAATGACTTGCGCGACTACTCCGGAGTGTCCCACGACACCGAAGGTTGTTAAGAAACCAAGTTACGAATTCGCTGTGAAGCCCGGCAATGGCATATGCACGGTGTTAGCGGCAGGCGCCATGATTCCACTGCAATTCAGGCCTCTTAGTTCATCAGTAACTCAGCTGGTCAAATGCTGCTTCTGATTCCAGGAAACGGACTCCTAATTCTATTCTCAGCTGCCCGATCAAAAAAAACGCGCTTGCCGCTAACGACCCGTGTTTATGACGGCTGCGGATTTCGAAGCCGCGTCTCGTCCCACGTGCCGAAACGTAATATAAAAACTAAACTTCAATTTCACACGTCACCCGCAGCTGGCATAAACACACTGTTGTGCGCAGTGCTTCTATTCGGTCATTATTTAGTCCGATTGCATTCTGTGTTCACAATCCAAATAGTCTGCGCGTCCTTTGTAAGTTCAAGCGTTTCCCTGTCCACTATCTTTAGAATCTTGTCGTTCTTTAATGAGTCGAAGAAGTCGTGATAAGAATAATAGAATCTCATGAGCAACTTTCCATTCTTTTCTGTCCACTGTCCTGAAACATTGATGTTCCCTGGAACTTTGGTGAAAAATCCAGTCGTGTCATTGTAAAAAGATTTTATTGCAAATCTGTTGGGCTTGTCAAAATACAAAGCCCATGTCACGTCCGAGTCTGCATTTTTGCCGACCCATTTTATATAGTCACCGTACACTGAATCCAGTGACAAAACATCTCTCTCAACATCGTCCAGCGAGTCGAAAGGTTTTTCTCTCAATGCATCAAGTTTTGATTTGCATGAAAAAATCGTCAGTAAAAGTCCAATGATTAGTATTCTCATTTGTCCAGAAGCATTGCGCACAACGTTGGTGCATATGACGTTGCCGGGATAGGAGGGCTTGGTAAATGACGTGAGGAATGCCAAGCCCGACTACTCCGGAGTGTCCCACGACACCGAAGGTTGTTAAGAAACCAAGTTACGAATTCGCTGTGAAGCCCGGCAATGGCATATGCACGGTGTTAGCGGCAGGCGCCATGATTCCACTGCAATTCAGGCCTCTTAGTTGATCAATAACTCAGCTGATCAAATGCTGCTTCTGATTCCAGGAAACGGACTCCTAATTCTATTCTCAGCTGCCCTATCAAAAAAACGCGCTTGCCGCTAACGTCTGGCTATTTGCAGTTGTGGGAACAGGAGGACTTGAAAATGAAGCGCAGCGGAATGTCAAGACCGACCTGCCGCAAAATTGTCCCCCGTGAACGAACTACATTTGAAACCATAACTACAATTTACCACTACACCCCACAATTGCAAATAGCTGCTGTTGGCTGCTGTGCCGCTTTCACTTTGGTGTCGTTAGAAAGAATGTCAACCAAAATAGAGTCCAAATTGTCCCTAAGATGTTTGTCAACATAAACCCAGTCTGTTTTTCATCTTTATTTATCCAAGTCATTGTCGCTGGAATTAGTAGTATGTGTGTCGCCCCCGTAATTGGTAGTAAAATAAGTCCGTAGCCCCAACTTCCTCCGCCTGATTTTATAATATCAATTGTCCACGGAATGAAATAAATTATGTTAGTCAATATTATAGTCGTCCCAAGGGTCCGACTTATTTTCTTTGTCATTCTTGTCCCACTTGTCTATCGTTAAATTGTCCCGTGGCATTGCAGCCAACGTCTAGTGCATATGACGTTGCCGGGATGGACTGGTTCATGGCTTCGTACATGCCTAGTGTTGCTAGGAAACCAATCTACGAATAAGCTCGAACCCCGGCAATGGCATATGCACCATGTTGTAGGGCGTTTGGCTCTCATCACCAGTCCTACGCTACTATTTTACTTCATTCACCTACTTGTCAGTACCCCAAATTATTGCTCTCAATTCATTGGAGACTTCATAAAAGTTATTTCTGTAAGATAATTCAAACCTGTCAACACATACGGTATCAGTGAATGATTGATATTTCAAAAGTACTTTTGCTCTAGTATCAACAGTTCGACTTCTTAGTTCTGGTTTTAGGCTCTTTAGATCATGAATCATTTTCACGAAATCATTAATGTCTTTCCTAGAACTAATCACTCTCATAGAAATGTCTTCATGGAACTGCTCATAGAAGTCCGAGCATTGAATACTTTCAAACGTTTCGATGTCCATGTCTACATATGAAATCTCAACGAGATCGCATATGTCTGTTTTGGGCTGACAGCTAATTGAGATGAATAAGGCAAATAGAACTATTCTAGTGAGTTTATTCATAGGGTAATGCTCGATCCCAAATGCCCTACAACGTCTGTATATATGACGTTTATGTCTGATATATCCTTATTGTGTTGATTGATCCTGAGAGGTGACACTGATTTTCAGCGAATCCAATGGGCTTTTAATCATCGAAAATCCCCTGGTTGTCACGTGGGTATACCGTTCCGTGGTCTTGCTGCTTTCGTGTCCCATCAGGACCTGAATATAACGAATGTCAACACCCTGCTCCAACAAATGAGTCGCAAAACTGTGCCGGAGGGTGTGAGGAGTAACAACTTTCTTGATTCCGGCCAACTGGGCCGCGCGGTGAACTATTTTATTAACACTTCTCGGTGAATACTGAACACCGCCTGGCCCTTCAAACAGAAATTCCCCGGGTTTGTATACCGCCCGATAATGGCGGATAAAGACCAAAGCCTCATCAGACAAAAGTGTTACCCTGTCTTTGGAGCCTTTTCCTTTGCTTACAAACAATTGCTTTCGCTCGATATCGAAGTCACGCCAACGTAAATTCAATAACTCGCTCAATCGCAATCCGGAAGAGTATAGAAGGATAATCATACACCGGTGCTTTGGGTTTCCCGTAACCTCAATCATGGCCTTTACCTCCTCCAGACTCAATACCCTTGGAAGCAGATGCTCTTTGATGGGCCGGTCTACGTAGTACGTTTTGCGATCTCCTCCCTTTACTTTCTCCAGATAGAACTTGATTGCATTAATGGCCGTATTTTGCGTGGAGACTGAGACCCTTCGCTTGGTGATGATGTATTCAAGGTATTGTTTAATCAGGTCGTCAGAAATCGCATCAATCGTCTCGGGCTTAATGTACTCGAGGAATGCGCGGAATTGCGACTCATACGTCCTTACGGTGGCAGGGCTGTATCTTACGCGGATCAACTGCTCATGATAACGTTCAGGTAGTTCTAAAGGCCGGACCTTTTCTTCTTCTTCTTCTTCTTGCATCAGTTTGTCCATCGAAGCTTTCGTTGCAACAAGCTGAACTTTTGAAATATTTTGTAGGAGTTCCGATACGGTCGCCTTGGTGAAAGGGAGCGTCCAGCATCCATGGCGGGAATTGAACTGACTGCCTTGAAAACCTCTGATCAAATCCTCAGCCTGCGAATTCAATTTGCCCTTTATGGCAATGCAGGTTTTGGTCCCTAGTTTTAAAGGCTCCAGAAAAATTACATGGCCTGTCATGAAGCAAATTAAGTGTCGACTCTTGGATAGACGGCCTGATCACAGGATGGGTCAGGAAAACGGTACAGTGAACTAGTCTGCTTTTCGGCGGGGAGTGAGAATGTTGCACTCTACAAGGTACCGGCACCAACTTATCGTCCCTACTGGGAATTAGATAACTCTTTAGAAGTAGTGTGGCACCTGTTTGTAAGGTTGTTATAAGGATGTTGTAAGGATTTGTAAGGTTCGAACAAGGATCTGTAAGGATCGGGTAAGGATGGTTGCCGGATGCGTAAGGATGGTTGATGGATATGTAAGGATGTTTGAGGGATGCGAAGCCCTAAAACCTGGGTATGTTGAGATCTGAAATCATGAGATTGAATGTGGAATTTTGAACAAGGAATGCTGAATGTCGAAGTGGGGGACTACCAGAGGCGAGGGGACACCCTATGGTTAGGAGGATTGCCGGATGGGTAAGGATTTGCGGGATGGGAAGTCCCCCGGCAAGCAGCAAACCTTAGGTCGGTTGAGATTTGAAATCTGAAACCTGAAATCTGAATTCCCCTTTCAAAACGCAGTCTTCTTCTGAAAAAGCGGCCTCAGCACTGTCCGGTCAAGCACAACAAGACAAAGCAGGATGGCGATTCCGAGAATGCTGTCGAGGATTACCTTCCCCTTCAATGGAAGAGAGGGCAGGGTGTACTGAATATACTTGGTTGCGGGCTTCGCTTTCTCCAGTGAGATGACGCCGTTGGCGTTGTCAAAAGTGCCGGAGGAAAGCATGAAGGCGAGGATGCCGCCGGCTACGAGAATGCCGATGATTAGCAGCAAGCCGTTTCGCGGTGAAAGCGCCGAGGCGGCTGCAGATGAGGCGGACAGGTTTTTCATCACCCGGTCAACAAAATCGTTGGACGGAGATTCCAGACGGGCGGATGACAAATGCAGATGGATGAGCCTCAACTCTTCCAGCCGTGTCTGAAGGGCAGGGGATTGCTCAAGCTGCTGCTTCAGCGACTGCAGGCTCGTACCTTCGAGTTTTCCATCGAGGTAGTCCAGCAAAAGGTCGTCCGGGGATGATTTTGCACTGTTATTCATAACGTCAATGCTTCTTCTTTCAACAATCTTTTTAGTTCGTCTGCCAGGCGCTGCCGTGCGCGATGTACTCTCACTTTCAGCGTGTTCATATTCTGACCTGTCATTTCAGCCACTTCCTCCAGGGAGAACTCCTTGATGTAGTACAACTGTATCGCCAGCCGGTCTGCATCATTCAGGTTATCGATCGCCCTGCCGAGAAACACCTGCCGGTCCTTGTTCTCCATCCCGCCACCTTCTTCCACCGCCCGGTCGTGGTGCTCGATACTCGCCAGCTGGTGTGGATTCTTGCGGCGATAGCTGATGGCAGTATTCACCACAATCCTGTACAGCCAGGTGGAGAAACGCGCCTGCCGGTTGAAGTTCTTCAGGTACCGGTAAGCCTTGATAAACGCATCCTGGGCCGCTTCCTCAGCTTCCGGCCTGGTATTCAGCACTTTTAAGGCTATAGTATAGGCATAGCTCTTATAGTTGTCCACCAACCGGGCATAAGCACCCTGATCCCCGGCCAGAATCCGGTCTATTAATGAATGTTCTTCCTGCAGGGAAATCACGGCCCTATGACGCGGTAATTCTCCATCAAGTTACAGCTTTAAATAATCAATATTTCCGGGAAAATCTCAGTAAGGGTGTAACCGGACAAGGCCAGGGTGTGTCAAAGGGGCAAAAAGGCTGATGGAAAAGACCGGAGGCCGCAAGAGACAAGATTCACAAGTAACAAAAACAACAATACTATGTCATCGGAAGAAGTTATCATCCCCGTACTCGGCATCATGTTGCCCATTATCATTTCGTTGGGTGCCTTTGTCATGATCGCCTACCTGCGAAAATTCGAAAGCATCGAACGGATGGCCATCATTGAAAAGGGCCTCTCGCCGGACTTGTTCAAAAGAGAAAGACTCACATCCGGCGCCTTGCGCGGGGCCTTGCTGCTCATAGGAGTAGGCATTGGATTTCTCATGGGCTACTGGCTCGATCGCCAGTTTGACATGGAAGAAGTGGGTTACTTCTCCATGCTGTTCATCTTCGGCGGAATGGGATTGGGCATCTCCTATATCGTAGAGGAGAAGAAGGCTAAGAAATAAAATGTTACGCAGAGGTGATGTGCCTGGTTTCTTCAATGAATCGGGCACATCTCACTTTTTAGAAGAGCCAGCGCATCAACGTAAGGGACAGCACGGTGATGATGGCAAGGCAGCATAAATTCAACAGTATCCCTGTCCTTATCATTTCTCTCATCTTGATATAACCGCTTGCAAACAGCACGGCATTAGGCGGCGTGGATATGGGCATCATGAACGCACAGCTGGCGGCAAAGGTAACGGGCATGGCAAGATAGATCGGGTTCAGGTGAAACCCGTCGGCTATCCCAAACACCACCGGAATAAAAATAGTCGTAAGGGCCACGTTACTCATAAGTTCAGTAAGTCCCATTGAAATTGCAGTCAGTAGGAAAATCAGTACGCCAACAGACAAATCGTTGCGAGTGGAAAAGTAATTTCCCACAATTTGAACCAATCCCGATTTCTCCATCCCGTCTGCCAGGCCCAGTCCACCACCAAAGAGCAGTAGAATTCCCCAGGGCAGTTCTTTCATGTCGGACCAGTCCAGAAGAAACTTGTGCTCCTTGAAATTGACGGGCATGAGAAACATCAGCATGCCGCCGGCCATGGCAATGGTCGTATCGTCGAGCAGGTTCTTGCCAATCAATCCATTAATGTTCTGTCTGAAGATCCAGAAGAAGCAAGTGATGGAGAAGCAGGTGAGTACCAGCTTCTCCTCTTTCGAGAGTGGCCCCATGTCTTCCAGTTTTTTGTGAATAAGCTCGCTGGAACCGGAAATGGAGGGGAGATTATTCCTGTATAGTACACGGGTGATCAGCCAGAAGAGGGCAGTGAGGGCCAGGAGCATCACTGGCGTGCCGATCAACATCCACTTGGCGAAACTGACATCCAGGTTGTAGAATCGTTTCATGAACCCAACCATGACCACATTGGGTGGTGTGCCGATGATCGTGGCCATCCCGCCGATGCTCGCGGCGTAGGCGATGGAAAGCATCAGGCCGGTGGCAAATTTCTGGAAGCGTGGATCCGCCTCCTGGCCCAAATCTTTGGCGAGCAACGAGGTAACTGACGCAGCAATGGGCAGCATCATGATGGCCGTGGCCGTATTGCTGATCCACATGCTGATGAGCGCTGTGGAAAGCATGAAGCCAAGAATGATTCCGTTTCCGCTCGTGCCGGTAATCCTGATGAGACTCAACGCAATCCGCTGGTGGAGCTTGTGCCTTTCCAGTCCAAGCGCCAGAATGAACCCTCCCATAAAAAGGAATATGACGGGATCCCCATAGGGCGCCGATGCTTCTTTTACGGTGGATACCCCCATGATTGGGAATACCACCATGGGAAGCAGCGCGCTGACGGGTATGGGCATGGCTTCAGTAGCCCACCATGTAACCATCCATGATCCGAGGGCCAGTACAATAATGCTCTTGGAACTCAGCACGCCGGGCTCAACCAGGAAGTAGATCAGCAGGAACAGGATCGGGCCGAGGAACAGCCCGATAACTCTGGTCTTTTTGAGAAGTTCGTTCACAGTAAGGGTTTCAGGCAAGATAAACGAACTTATTTCCCGTGCCAACAAGATATTGGGGCAGGGGTTAAAGGGCAGCTTTTCAATTCAGCCTAACTGGCCGGGTGTTATCCCGGATTTTGCTCTGAAGGAGCGCCATCTCCTCCGCCCGGTGACTTGGGATTGGCTGGCTTCACGACGATGGTCCTTCCATCCAGTTCTGTTTCGTTCAGCCCTGCAATGGCTTTGTTGGCTTCGTCATCATTCGGCATTTCTACGAAACCAAATCCTTTTGAACGGCCGGTATCCCTGTCTTTCACAATCTTGGCTGAAGTCACTTGTCCGAAATTCTCAAATGCCTTCTGCAAGTCTTCCCGGCGGGTCTTGAAATTCAAACGTGCCACAAAAATGTTCATACATGGAATAAGAATGTACCATATACAAAATAGGAATTTTCACCCTGAAATACAATGATATATGACAGCTGTCGCTAAGAGGTACTCATGGCCATGAGTTCCTTCGCATTTTCTACCGCAGTCCGGGAGGGCCGCGTCCCGCCAATCATCTTGGCAATCTCTTCTATGCGCTCCTCCTGATCAAGGGGCCGGATATCACTCACGGTCTTTTCATGTGAACTGTCTTTATAGACAAGGTAATGCCTGTCACCTCGTGCTGCAATTTGCGGGAGATGGCTGATGGCAATCACCTGGTGCCGCTGTGCCATGGACTGCATCATCCTGCCCAGCTGAATGGCGATTTCTCCGGAAACGCCTGTGTCGATTTCATCGAGTACCAGTGTCGGCAAGGAAGCTTTCTCGGCCATAACGAATTTCACGCAAAACATGACGCGTGAAAATTCTCCTCCCGAGGCGATCTGCTCAAGCGGCTGGGGAGGAATTCCCTTGTTGGCACTGAAAAGTATTTCAACACGATCCGACCCTGCAGGCCCCGGGGCCGTGGCGGTAAGTTCGATTTGCAGTGAAGCATCGGGAATTCCCAATCCTTTCAATAATTCTGTCAGCTGGCGTACGAGCGGTGTGCGGGCTTTTTTCCTGGCGGCCGTAAGCAATGCAGCGATCTTCTCCACTTCTTTCTGCATGGTATCCAGCCTGCTTTGTGCAGCTTTCAGGTCGTCATCGAGGTGAACGGTCTTGTCTGCCTGTACGGCGAGCGATTCCTGCAGTGCCAGCAATTCGGTAATGCCGCGGGCCCGGTGTTTTTGCAAAAGTCCGTAAAGCGTATCCAGCCGTTCCTGAATCTCTTTTGTCTTCCTTGGATCAAATTCCACTTTCTCTTCTTCCTGCTGCGCCTCCGCGAGAATGTCTTTCAGTTCAATTCTGGCGCTGTTGAGTCTTGAGGCCAACTGCTCCAGGCTGGTGGAAATATTCCTTATGGGCTGCAAGAGATGAAGGGCTTCACCCAGGGCGGCATCAACACTTTGCTCGGATTGTCCCAGCAATGCAACCAAAGCATTCAATCTCGTTTTAATGTCTTCACCATGCTCGCCCATCTTCAAACTCACTTCCAGGAATTCCTGCTCGCCTTCCTTGAACCCGGCCTTTTGCAGTTCATTCAGTTGAAACCTCACGAGTTCAAATTCAGCTTTAAGGCGACCGGATTCTGCCTGCAGGGTTTCAAATGTTTTCCTCGCCTCCTGGTAAGCCTTCCAGGCCTGGTCGTAATCCTGTATGAGAGAACCGTTGCCGGCATAGCCGTCGATCAGCGACAACTGGAACTGATGACTGCCCAACTCCAGTGTTTCATGCTGGGAGTGGATGTCCATCAGCCTTGAGCCAATCTTGCGCATCACTTCCAGCGTAACAGGAGTGTCATTAATAAATGCACGGCTCTTGCCCGAAGGCGTTATTTCCCTGCGGAGGATGGTTTGATCGCTATAGTCCAGGTCATAGTCATCAAAGAGGCGCTTCATTCTGTACGCCTTGATCTCAAAGATTCCTTCCGTGATGCATTTCTCATTTTCGTCCCACAGGACTTTCGTATCTGCCCGGTTGCCCAGCAGCAAACCGAGGGCGCCCAGCATAATGGACTTTCCGGCCCCTGTTTCACCGGTGATTACCGTGAGTCGCTGAGAAGGCCGCAACTCAAGGTGGCGGATAAGCGCATAATTCCTGATAGTCAACCGGCTGAGCATGGTTAACCAAAATTAGCAATGGAAATTAATTTGAGGCGATAATCTTTTGATAGATGTTCCGCTTGGCGTCCACCGTCGTCAGGATATCGTAGGCCTCGCGCCTTACATTGAGATTCCCTTCCGAAAAGACATTGACCAGTTCATTCGCTTTGGCATCGAAGAAGGAAATCACAAAAATGGCGCTGGGGTAAATCTGCCAAACAGCCTTGATGTTCTTCAGCGCCTGAAGGATAATCTGCCTGCTTTCGTCAGGATTCTTGTCATAAGTATCCAGTGCGAGCCTGTGATAGCGGTACGTGTTTTTCCGCAACTCAATCATCTGGGGATTATTGATGTTTTCGATGAGGTTGTAGCGGTTACGGGTGCTTCCGATGGACTGCCATCCCGGACGGTTGGAGGACTGTGCGTTGTTGACTACAGTCAAAGCCTTCTGGAAGTAGGGATCGCCGCCTTTTTCGCTGAAGGAGTCAGCATCCATGCCGATGATGATGTAGGCATAGTAGGCGAGCATGGAAGTGAGGTTGCTGATATAAGTATTGTCGTTGTATTCCAGGGGCAGCGATTCGATGTATTCGAATTCCCATTCGCGGTCGGCGAAATTCAGGAGCACTGTTTCATAATTGGTATTATAGACGGGTCTCGCCACGGTGACCTGGGCACTGGCTACAAACGAGCCGATGGCCGGCATCTTGCTGATGTTGAGAAAAATGGAACAGTCGATGCGCTCGTAATTCTTGTAAGTATCAGTAGTCCACTTGCGCGTGTTCATGAAGGCTGAGATGGAACGCTCCATGTCTTTGAACACACCCCGGTCGGAAGTGGAAACCTGGTCTGCATTAATCGTGACCTTGCAGTTGAGCTCTTGAGCAGCCAGCAGAAGCGGAGCACCGAGCAAAATGACCAGGAGGTAAATCCTAAGCATAAGAACTGGTAATCGTTTCCACAATATCGCGGGCCACCTCTCTCTTCGACTTCAATTCAAAGCGGTGCGAACCGTTCTTTCGGCTGATGATTTCAACCTTGTTGGTGTCATGACCGAATCCGGCACCGGGATCTTTCAGTGAGTTCAAAACGATATAATCGAAATTTTTTTCGACCAGTTTGGTCTCAGCATTGCTTCGTTCATTTTCTGTTTCCAGCGCAAAGCCGACAATGATCTGGTTTGGTTGCTTCACCTTGCCCAGTTCTTTCGCGATATCCGGCGTGCGGAGCAGTTCAAGCGTAAGTCCTTCTCCTTTCTTAATCTTCTGTTCAGCGCGATTCTTTGGCGTGTAGTCGGCTACGGCGGCTGATAGCACCGTAATGTCGGCAGTGGGAAACAACCGCTTACATTGTTCAAACATTTCCGATGCCGAAGTTACCGGGTGCACTGTAATGCCCTTTGAAGTGGTGGTCAGTGTAGTCGGGCCCGTCACCAGGTCGACTTCGGCTCCGGCGGAGGCGAGTTCTTCTGCAATAGCAAAGCCCATTTTACCTGTGGAATGGTTTCCAATAAAACGGACAGGGTCGATTGCTTCGTATGTGGGGCCTGCCGTAATCAGCGCCTTCTTTCCTTTCAAAGGCACTTTGGTGAAAAACCAGGCCTCCAGTTGTTTCACAATCTCTTCCGGTTCTGCCATCCTGCCTTTTCCCACCAGTCCCGAAGCCAGTTCACCGTGAACCGGTGGAATCAGATGATTATCCCTGGCTCTCAGGGAATCGAGATTGGATTTTGTGGCGGGGTGCTCCAGCATGTCGAGGTCCATGGCAGGCGCATAGAATACCGGACAGCGTGCAGAGAGGTAAGTGGCCAATAAAAGATTATCGCACTGGCCGTTTGCCATTTTGGCGATGGTGTTGGCACTTGCAGGCGCTATGACCATGGCATCGGCCCACAATCCTAATTCAACATGGCTGTTCCACACGCCTGTGTCATCCTTCTGAAAATTGGTAAGAACAGGATGCCCGGAAAGGGTGGAGAGTGTGAGTGCAGTTATGAAATCATGGGCAGATGGTGTCATGATGACTTTCACCTCCGCTTCTGACTTTACCAGAAGTCGGACCAGGTGAGCAGCCTTGTATGCAGCAATGCTGCCAGTGACACCGAGCAAGATTTTCCTGCCCTTAAGCATGATCAGGCCTCCGGCTTCACTTCCGTTTCGGAGCGCATGCGGTACATCACTTTCCCTTCAGCAAACTCCTCAAGAGCTGTAGATGTCGGCTTGGGAAGACGCTCATAGAACTTGGAAATCTCAATCTGCTCCCGATTTTCAAATACTTCCTCCAGGTTGTCCACCGTAGTGGCAAACTCAGCAAGCTTGTTGTTGAGCTCCTCCTTGAGATTGATGGAGATCTGTCGTGCGCGCTTGGAGATGACGACCACAGACTCATAAATATTTCCTGTCTGTGCAGCAATCTTGTCTATGTCGCGTGTGATAATGGATGGTTGAATGGCCATAGTTTTGAATTATGAATTTTTGTCTGACTTCAGTTTATTGATCTGTTCCAGGCTTTCGGAATACATCTTCTCAGCATCCTTCAGAAAAGAGCTGTTGGGATAACCGTCGACCAGTTCCTGGTAGTAGTTGACCACGGTGGTATAGCGTTCAAGCTGCAGTTTCCTGAAACTCTGAAGGGCCAGCCTGTATTCTGCAACCACTTTGAGGTAAGCCACCTCTTCGAGATAATGTGAGTCTGGAAACATCATGGAGAAGTTGTCGAAGGCGATAACTGCCGCCTTATAGCTCTTGATCTTCAGATATTGTCTCGCATTTTCGAAGCCCTTGCGTTCCAGCTTCTGCTGGCTGGTGGTGATCACATCCACCGCCTTGTCCCTGAACTTGCTGTTGGGGAACTGGTTGAGGAAGTTCTGCATGGCATCCATGGCCTCCACACTGCTCTTTTGATCCAGGTTGGAGTCGGGAGAAGCCACATAGAGTGAGTAGGCATACATGAAGAATGCTTCCTCAGCCAGGGAACTCCGTGCGTACGTTTCGTAGAAGGTCTTGAACTGGTTGGAGGCCAGGAGGTAGGTATGTTCGTAGTACTGGCAGTAAGCCAGGTAAAATTCCACCTTCTCGCCTTCAGGAAGCCCCCTCACCACCGGAAGAATCTCCTCAAAGAGAATGGCGGTGTGGTAATAGTCTTTTTTGTTGTAATAATTAAGGCCTGCATCATACTTGATGCGCCAGTCTTCGCTTTTCTGGATCTTCCGGAATTTGCTGCAGGAGGTGACAACCACAGCCATCAGACCAGCCAGCACCACAAAAGAGACTTTACGCATCATAAGAAGGGCGCAAATATACGATTCAATGCAGGAAATCAGAAACGCATGGATTCAACGCGAATGGCAGGCTTTTATTTCCTGACGATCATTTTCCGGGTCAGAACGCCCACATTATCCAGATACAGTGTATAGAAGTACACCCCTGAAACAAAGTCGTCGGCCTGGATCTTGACCTTGTTCTCAAAAACCGGCATCTCGTAATTGCCTACAGCTACCCCCAAAATATTGTGAATCACCACTTTGGCCTTCAGTTGCTCGTTATAAATGCGGTAGTCGATAAATGCCTGGTCAACGATGGGGTTGGGATAAACATCATGGATTGAGATGTCTCTTGACTGGAATATCAGCGATTTGGCAGGCTTTTCGTCCACGGCAAGGGAGATGGTGTGATCCAACACCAGGCCGGGGCTTGCCTTTGCGAATACCTCAAATCTCAGTGTGTTATTGGTAGTCACAAGTCCTGTCTCTACCGTGTAATACAGGTTATTCAGGGTTTCGCCTGGCTCAATTCGCTTGGAAAACTGCTCAATCCCCTGATCCAGACAGTCATCGTCAAGACAGAAATAGCCCTTTTGGTTGGAATTCAGGTCGGCCTGAGCCTTTCGGATCACAAAGAACTGGGCCTTATCTGAGGTATTCTTGATGCGAATGGGTATCCGCAGGGTTTGACCGACTCCAGCCTGCATGGATTCCTGACGGTCTGTCCATTCGAATCCCTGGGCGAGGCCTTTTAGGGAGGCGACTAAAGCAAAAGCCAGAACGAATAAGTGCCTAACCATGGGGTGGATACACCTGATCGGTGAAAATTTAGGCCAAAGCTGGCGTATGTCAAAGAAATTCTGAAAAATATTGAATGATCAATATATTATTTTTCAGGGATGATTCGTTGCGGAAGATTGTGACTGTCTGAACCTACCTCTTTCCGGGTGGGTCTTTCATCCCCATGCCATGTGAAGCCCTTGAGCAGCATTTGATCCGGCTTGAGTTCATGCGGTGGGATGAAGGACGCATCGGGCCGGACATAGAAGCTCACGTTGTTGACCTTTCCTGCCTTGAAGTTGATCCTCATATTGCTGCAGATGATCTTATTCATCCCGCTCACGATGGTAAATTTCTCTTTCTTTCCTTCCAGCATATCCTCTTTTTCCTGAAGGGCGAAGTACACGCTTTCACCATTCCCTTCCACCACCACATGATGGAGGGCCTTGCCGTCAAAATATGCGGTCATCCTGCGGCCTTTGATCTGATTGTAGTTCTGCAGCGTATCGGAGGAAACGACAAAGGCATTGGATACCATGTTGATGCGGCTGATCTTCTTGTTCTGGACCAGAACCTTGATGGAGTCGGCCGTCATCTGGTTGCCGGTGGCCCAGAGGATCGGATTGCGATAAAAGTAAAGAGTTGAATCGCCCGCATTATAGATAAGAGAATCAGACTTGCCCTGGATGTCGGACTTGAATATCCGTACATGATGGTAGGCGACCAGTTTTCTTTTGGATGGATCGTTATTGTCGATGGAGACAAGCGTGTCAGCAGAAATGAAAATGGTGTCTTTCTCTTCGGTCACCATGGCGGCATAGGCATGTCCGTACACTTTGCTGATGAGGGTTTTCTTGTTGTATACACCCTCGTCACCATGAACCTGCATATTGTCTTTCTTGGAAACCAGCACGACATTTCCCCTGGCCTTGTACATTTTCCTGGTGTCGTCCAGAAATAACCTTGCTCCTTTCAGTTCATAATTTGGCGTCTGAAAATCTCCTTTCGACAAATCTGATTGCCGTTGGCGCGTATCATAGAAGCCGCTTTCATAATATGCTATACCGCCCTGGCGGTCTTCGAGTTTGGTAAGTGCACGGAAGTATACAAAGCGGTTCTTTGAATTATACTGAAGGGTGTCTGATGACATCGTGTAATCCTTGTTCAGCACTTTCACATCATTCTTGAATGAGGCTGTATTGGTGCGCAGATCATAGTAGCCCTTCACACTGGTGAGGGTATTGGTGCTGTCCACCAGTTTGCCATTCTGAAAATACCGCGCCTCATTCTTTGGACGGTCGTAATCCAGAAAGTCGGTGTATAGCGTGGCCGTATTTAGTTTTTGGAAGACAACATTGTTGCGCAGGTAGGCAATCTTCTTGTCGCCGTCATAGTTCAGCTTGAGCGCCGTAACGGTCACCGAATCGCCTTCCAGGATTTTGATTCTGCCAAAGGCTTCTACGGAATTTTTGGCACGGAAGAAGATGGCCGAATCGCAGTAGATCGTGGTCTGGTTTTGCTTGAAGACCACGTCCCCAACCACCCAGTCCACCCGCTTGCCTTCTTGCACATACCCCTTTAGTGTGTTGGCGTGGTCCAGCTTCACTTTCCTTTGGGCAAGGGAGGTGGTTGTCAGCGTAATCAGCCAAAAAAGCAGGAGGAAACTTCTCATGAGTTGGACGCAAATTTAGACAAAGCGCCTCATAGCGCTGACTTTTGGTATTTTTGACTGATGCAGGAAACGTTCCAGTCTTTCATCGAGAAGCATGATCTTGCCTTCCGTCATGACCGTATCCTTTTGGCGGTCAGCGGAGGTGTAGACTCGATGGTCATGCTTCACCTTTTCCGCGAGGGAGGTTACCGGATAGCGGTAGCGCACTGCAACTTCCAGTTGCGGGGTGAGGCATCGGAAGGGGATGAGGCTTTTGTTTCCGCTTTCTGCAAAGAACATGGCATTACGTTTCACAGCAAGCGCTTTGATCCCAAGAACTATGCCAGAGAAAATGGCGTCTCCCTCCAGATGGCTGCACGCGATCTTCGCTATGCATGGTTTGAAGAGTTGGCCTCCAAAGAAAAGTTTGCCTGCATTGCCACGGCCCATCACCTTAATGACAACTTGGAGACGTTGCTCCTCCGCATGACCCATGGCGCTGGCCTGGATCAGCTGACCGGAATCCCGGTTCGTAACGACAGAATCATACGACCTCTGTTGTTTGCAACCAGGAACCAGATCGAGTCATTTGCGGCATCAAAGGGAATCAACTTCAGGAAGGACGCCAGCAATGATACTGTGGAATACAGCCGCAACTTCATCCGGCACAAGGTGGTGCCCCTGTTGAAAGAAATCAATCCTGGTCTGGAAACAACTACAGCTGACACACTTGCCAAGCTGGAGGGAGCCCATGAGCTGATGACGCGCGGGCTCGAGCAACTGAAAGATTCGATCCTGCGTCGTGAAGGGGACACCTGGTATATCGACAAGAACATCCTCTCTTTTCTGAAGAACCCCGCATTTGTATGCTATGAATGCCTCAAGCCACTCGGCTTCAACTGGGACCGTTGTGTACAGATGGCACAGGCGTTTGACGGCCAACCCGGAAGACAATTCTTTTCCGAGAGCCATCGGGCTGTAATCGACCGCGACAGCATCATCGTGACCCGCAAGACCACCCTGCATGAAGAAATTCTCATCGAAGAAGGACAAGACAAGGCGGCTTTGGGAAATTTCAGGATCGAATTGAAGATCAAAGCGCCAAAGGTGACTTCAGATTCCAATGTCGCCCATCTCGACCTGACAAAAATCATCTTTCCTCTTTCCTGGAGGAAATGGCAGAAGGGGGATTCATTTTTTCCTTTGGGAATGTCACACCCTAAGAAGATCAGCGACTTCCTTATCGATGAAAAAGTTCCGCTCAGCGCCAAGGATGATGTCACCGTTTTGTTATCCGGTGGTCAGGTGATTTGGGTGGTAGGTTACCGTATCGATGACCGGTATAAAGTGACGCCGGCAACCAGGAAGTCACTTGAGATTCGCTTTAATTACAATTAAAGCTGCCTTCTCTTTTTCTTTAGTATTGCCGGTGGTAATTTTGCCTTGTTCGCTGCTTTTCGTGAGACTGCACTGCGCAGCCGGAATCTGCGAAATACTTTATTATCACGTGTCCTAAATTTCTAACACCATGAAAATCACTGTAGTCGGTGCCGGTAACGTCGGTGCAACTTGTGCTGATGTACTTGCTTACCGCGAAATTGCCAATGAAATTGTATTGATCGACATCAAGGAGGGACTGGCAGAGGGCAAGAGCCTCGACATCTGGCAGAAGGCTCCCATCAACTTGTATGACAGCCGTACCATCGGTTCCACCAACGATTATTCCCGCACAGCGAAGTCTGATGTGGTGGTGATTACCTCCGGTCTTCCCCGCAAGCCGGGCATGAGCCGCGATGACCTCATAGGCACCAACGCCGGCATCGTGAAGGGTGTAACCGAGAATATCGTCAAGCACTCACCAAACGCCATCGTTATCGTGGTCTCCAATCCACTGGACGTGATGACCTACCAGGCACACATTACCAGCAAACTTCCCCGCACGAAAGTGATGGGTATGGCAGGTATCCTTGACACTGCACGCTACAGGGCATTTCTCGCGGAAGCACTGAACGTATCCCCGAAGGACATTCAGGCCATGATTCTCGGCGGACATGGCGACACCATGGTGCCGCTTCCACGCTACACTACGGTGGCAGGTATTCCGGTGACTGAACTTATCGACAAACAAAAACTGGATGCGATCATCGAACGCACGAAAGTCGGCGGCGGCGAACTCGTGAAGCTCATGGGAACCTCTGCCTGGTATGCACCCGGCTCAGCTGCTGCCCAGATGGTGGAATCGATCGTAAGAGATCAGCGTCGCGTACTTCCTGCATGCGTGCAGCTGGACGGAGAATATGGCATCAAGAACTGCTACCTCGGCGTACCGGTAATTTTGGGTAAGAACGGCGTGGAAAAGATCATCGAACTTGATCTCAACAGCGAAGAGAAGGCCCTTCTGGAAACGAGCCGCGTTCACGTGAAAGAAGTAATGGAAGTGCTGGATAAACTTGGAAAGTAATTAGTCTAAATAAATTGGAATGCCTGGCCTTCAAAGTCAGGCATTTTCTTTTGCATTCATTTTGGTTTGGTGGCGATGTAGAGCACTTCGTTCACGGAAAGGCCGTACCGGTTGTTTGATGCGTACGACTTGCCAAAGTCTGATCCTTCTGCTAGCAATCCGCTGGATTGAATTCGCCGGACGTAGTCCTTGCCATACTTGCGGACGTGATCATCCTGCCCGAAAACTCTTTCCCTTTCGGACGGCAGTGTCACAGCAGGATCCTCGAACGTTACCTCCGGCACAGGATGAAAGAAAGGCACCTGCAGGATCGCCCATCCGCCCGGGCGCAATACCCTGTAGATTTCCCGCATCGCCTGTATGTCATCCTGAACATGCTCCAGCACATGATTGCACAACACTACATCAAAGCTGTTGTTGCCAAACGGCATCTGATGAATGTCCATCTTCACTTTTGCCAAAGGAGATTCCAGATCGGCCGTCACATACCGTGCACCATGCTGCTTCCCGAAGCCAGGCATGAAGCATGCCTCAGGTGCAATGTGCAGCACGTCCATGGGGTGGTGAAAGAATTCAGTCTTCGCCTGCAGGTAAAGCCAGATGAGCCGATGGCGTTCCAGTGACTGGCAGTGGGGGCAGAGTGCATTCAGTCTTGGATTTACTCTTCCGTAAGGCAGGAAGGTGCGATAGTGATGCCGGCAGATGGGGCATTCAACTCCATTCCCCGCGTAAAATAGCCCCATGACCCGCAGACCTATCCCGCTCACCCTTTGCAAATATTTGCGCGGCACATATCTAATAAGCAGGGAAATCAGCTTTTTCACGGCCGCAAAGATATAGTTTGGACTGAAACCAGGCCCGGACCATGAAAAGGGCGGTATTATTCTAAAACTTTTTGACCAGCATAGGCATCTTAGCCGTAGAACTTCCAGAGATCGCTCAAACTGTGAATCCAACCTATTCCGGAAAGGCCATGATGCATACCGATGACCTCATCGCGCGGGCACGCGAAGGGGACCACCATGCCCAGGGAAGGCTGATGCAGATTTGGTATAAGAGGATTTACAACTTCAGCTATAGGTTTTTTTATGACCATGACCAGGCCATGGAGGTGGCACAGAAGACCTTCATCGCCATGCACCGCAACATCAGCCTGTTGCAGGAGATCACGAGGTTCCGCTCCTGGCTGTATACCATCGCGGTAAATTGTTGCCGCGAAGAATTGAGGAGACGAAAGTCCTCGCGTGCAGTTTCTCTGCATGAATTCCGGCCGGGGGAAGGAGAGGAAAGTTACCGGTGGGAGGCTTCTGCGGACCGGTCGCAGGACCCCGAGCGAAAATTCAGGCAGGGTGAACTTGCTGACCTGTTGCAATCCTGCCTGATGGAACTGAGCGACGAACAAAGGGAGGTGCTGATCATGAAGGAGTACGAAGGACTGAAGTTCAGGGAGATTGCTGAAGCCCTTTCGTTGTCGGAAAACACGGTCAAGTCCAGGATGTACTATGGACTGGAAGCCATGAAGAGAATAATGGAAAGCAGAAAGATCACCAAAGAAACGATCGGTTATGAATAACCATATGAAACCAGATGAGGCCATGCTGATCGCCTACTGTTACGGCGAGATAGATGACGCTGACCGCAGCATGGTGGAGGCTTATCTCGCAGCACACCCGGAAGAAATGCGTCGCCTTGAATCCTGGGGCTTTGTCAGAAAAGCGATGTCACGCATCGAAGACGAGGAAGTGATCGCACCGCCCATTATTGTGGGACAGGTTGACAAACCCATCTGGAAGGAGCGTTACTTCCGCATGACTGCAGGGATTGCTGCGGCATTCCTGTTGGTTATGATAGCTGCACGTTTGATGGGACTTGGTGTCGGATATTCTTCCGGTGAATTGCGGATTGGCTTTCAGCTGAGAGAAAAACCAATGGAGGAGAACAGGCTCACAGAGCAGCAAGTGGATCAGATGATAAAGAACTCCCTTGCGGCTAATAATGAGGAACTCCAAAGCTCGTGGTCGAAGGAGCGGATGGTGCTGGAAAGATCCGTGAAGCAGAACATGAACCAGAGCTCGGAAAAAATGGATCGCCTGCTGAAGACAGCTTCTTTGGCCAATGATGAGGAAGTGAAAAAGTTCGTCGGTCAGATGCAGCGGGAGAACATGAAGCTGATGAAGGACTATCTGCAACTCTCCTCAGCCGGTCAGAAGCAATACATTGAAGGTTTGCTGGTTGATTTTTCCAAGTATCTCCAGGAACAGCGCAAGCAGGATCTGGAACTGCTTCAGACCAGGATGGCCAGCATGGAACAGAATACGGATCAGATCAAGCAGGAGACGGAGCAGATATTAACAAGCCTGATCTCAAGTAATGGAACGAGTAATCAATTAAAGAAAAGCAATTAAGAGGAGACGGTTATGAAAAGGATAATGAATCGGATAATGATCTTGTTGTGTATGGCAACAAGTGTGGCATATGCTCAGAACAAATCAGAGGACCAGCGCATGGAGCAGGATATGGAAGTGGCAGAAAATATTCTCAGCACACTGCTTCGGCAGCAATACCAACGACGCAACTTCTTCCCGGTATCAGTGGAAAGCAGTTATACTCAAGGATATGGGGTGACCTTCAGGGTGCCTATCGGTGGCCCTTTCAATGGCTTCATGATCATCGATGATGGTCCCACAACAGTCAATGTTTCCCCTGATGGAGTCACATACAGTTGGTCAAGATCCAGTTCTGATGAAATGAAGATTGCGGATCGCGAAGTGCTCCGGGAGAAGAGGCGCATGGGTGAACCTGTGAAGGCAGGAGCGGAAGAGAATGACAGCACTTCAGCAGCGAACTATGAAAGGTTTATGAAAGTGGCCAAGGACTTCCTGGCGGACTACAGCGACGTGCTGAGTCAGCTGAAGCCGGAAGAACATATTGTGGTTACCAATAAATCCGGAAGCGGATTTGGGGATGATATGGTATTTTCCTTTGGCGGCATAAGATCGCCGCGACGGTTGATTTCAGTTGAAGCGGTTCGGGCGGATGTATCGGCACTCCGTCAGGGCAAAATGACAAGAGAACAGTTTTTGGCGAAACTCAAGATTGTCAATGCAGAATCTGCAGAATCTCTTGATCCGGACCTGGAAGTATTTTCCAGTATGCTGAACAGGCTTTACCGCGAAGATCTTTCAAAGACCTACTTTGCCAATCATGTTACTTATGAGCGCATGAAGAATTACGGCGTGATCTACTACATGTCTGTTTACTCCAGCAACGAAGTGGATGAAAGCTATTTTGACCTGCCGACCGTCAACATGCGGCATGTGAATCAGAAGGAGCGCGATGCCAAAGTGAAGGAACTTTATCCCAGGTTTGAGTCGGATTTGAAAGCGAATCTTGTTGATTATGGCCGAACGCTGAAGTCGCTGGGACCGGATGAGCTGATTGTAGTCAATACCAAACTTACCAAGTGTGTGGACTGCGGCATTCCGGCAGCAATAGAAGTTTCGGTTAAGGGCTCCGTGTTAAACGACTACAGTGCAGGCAAGATCACTCGCGAGGTCGCCTTGTCGAAGGTAAATGTCAAGAAGATGGGGCAACAATAAACCGGCTAAATCCCGGTGTAGTTATGCGGCGTGATGGCGAGCAATCGCTTCCGCAGGTCTTCTGAAATTTTTAAAGACTGAACAAAGGCCTCCATGGAGGCTTTTGTTATTTTCTCATTCCTGCGGGTAAGCTCTTTGAGTGCTTCGTAAGGATTGGGATAGCCTTCCTTGCGGAGGATGGTTTGGATGGCTTCTGCCACCACTGCCCAATTCTCTTCCAGGTCTGCGTTGATCGCATCCCGGTTCAGTTCAAGTTTCCCGATTCCCTTTTCAATGGAATGCAGGGCCAGCCAACTGTGTGCAAATGGTACGCCGATGTTTCGCAGAACAGTCGAGTCCGTAAGGTCCCGCTGAAGTCTTGAGATGGGAAGTTTCGCCGACAGGTGTTCACACAGGGCATTCGCGAGGCCCAGATTGCCTTCTGCATTTTCAAAATCGATGGGGTTCACTTTATGTGGCATGGCGGATGAACCTACTTCGCCGCTTTTGATTTTCTGTTTGAAGTAACCCATCGAAATGTATTGCCAGACGTCGCGGCAATAATCGATCAGGATGGTGTTGATCCGCTTGACGCCGTCCAGTTGGGCTGCAAGATTGTCGTAGTGCTCAATCTGTGTGGTGGGATTGCTACGCGTGAGTCCCAACGATTGTGATAAAAAGCGGTCGGCGAATGCATTCCAGTCTGTTTCAGGGTAAGCCACATGATGTGCATTGAAATTGCCCGTGGCTCCTCCAAATTTTGCCGAATGGGGAATGCTCCTCAGTAGCTCAAGCTGCTGCCTGATCCTGGCAGAGAAGACAGCCATTTCTTTCCCCAATCGTGTGGGTGATGCGGGCTGTCCATGGGTTCGCGCCAGCATAGGAACATCTTTCCATTGGCCGGCCTGGTTGTCCAGCATGGCTACGATTTTCACGATCAGAGGCAGGAAATGCCCCTCCATGAATTCTCTCAACAACAGGGGGATGGCTGTATTGTTAATATCCTGTGAAGTTAGCCCGAAATGGATGAACTCCTTGTACTGACCAAGTTGGTGCTGGTCAAACAATTGCTTCAGGTAGTACTCCACGGCCTTCACATCATGGTTGGTCGTTTTCTCGATCACCTTGATCGCTTCAGCCTCCTGGGTTCCGAAATTTTGATAAAACGAGTGAAGGAGCGTTTCCTTCCCGGCAGGGAAATTCATTCCGGTTACCCCTGAATGAGCCAATGCAACGAAATACTCCACTTCCACACGCACGCGGTACCGCATCAGCGCATACTCTGAAAAGAATTCGGATAGGGGGGCTGTGGTCTGAAAGTAACGGCCGTCAATCGGAGATATGGCCGTGAGAGCGTGTAGTTGCACGACACCTTTGTTAAGCCATAAAAATAATTCTTTTTAACCAATTGGGGGGATTTCCGTTCATCCGAAAAGTTGAAGTAAATCCAAAGGCAATAATTTATTTTGTGCCCACTTTTATGATGACACCCCGGCGACTGGCTTTTCTCTTTCTTTTGTTCTTGCCGGTCGCCCTGGTCATGGGCCAGAAGAATCTGCCTGGCAAGCAACTCCCCATCAGGAAAGCAAAGCATCCCATCATCCTCGACGGCAAACTTGACGAACAGGACTGGAAGGATGCCGACGTTGCAGGTAACTTCTTCCTGAACTATCCCGTAGATACAGCGCTCGCGCCATTCCAGACGGAAGCCAGGATCACATTTGACGATAAGGCAGTTTATATATCGTATGTCTGCTATGACGATCATACCCCCAATGTGGTTCAGTCACTGCGCAGGGACTTTGATTTCGGCAGCAACGACAACATGAGTGTGTTCATTGGACCATACAATGACGGCATAAACGGATTCTACTTCTCCATCACGCCCCTGGGAGTCCAGCATGAGGGAACCATCGCAGCCGGCGGGGCCGACCCGCAAGGAAGCTTCAACCAGGTGTGGGACAACAAGTGGTACTCAAAGGTTCAACGATATGACAAGTTCTGGATTGCCGAGTTGATGATCCCGTTCAAGAGCTTTCGATTCAAGGCAGGTGTACCTGAATGGAACATCACCTTTCTGCGCTATGACCTCAAGCGTAATCAGTTTTCCAGCTGGATTGCCACCCCCATACAGTACGTCCCGGCGTCTTTCGCCTATTCAGGTAAATTGGTGTGGACAGATCCTCCGCCTCACCGCACGATGAACATTTCGCTCATCCCATACTTGGCCGGTGGAACAGCCAAAGACAATGAGACAAGTCCTGTCACCAAGACAGAAGACCTGCAGGCGGGGTTTGATGCGAAGATAGGCGTCACACAGTCGCTTAACCTGGATCTCACGGTTAATCCCGATTTCTCCCAGGTGGAGGTGGACCGCCAGGTGATCAACCTCACCAGATTTGAATTTCAGTTCCCGGAACGACGGCAGTTTTTCCTCGAAAACAATGACCTCTTTGAACGCATGGGCTGGCCCGATGCCAGACCCTTCTTCTCACGCAGGATTGGTTTGGCCCGTGACAGCACCGGTGTGCTCAGAAGAGTGCCTATTGAATACGGAGCTCGTTTGAGCGGTTCACTTTCCAAGAAATGGCGACTCAGCATGCTGAACATGCAGACCAAGGAGAAACTGGACCTGGGTCTGCCGTCGCAAAACTTTACAGTGGCGGCCTTGCAGTATAATTTCTGGAAGCAATCAAACATCCAGTTTTCCTTCGTCAACAAACAGTCGCTGGGGGTCAATCATGGTGATTCGCTGAAGTATTTCAGCAAGGACATGTGGAAAACAAGGACATATGGACCTGACACCGTGACAAAGTATCTCAACACTTACAATCGTGTCGCCACCGTCGACATCGAGACGCGAAACCCAAGCAACAGCTGGTACAGCAGTCTATATTACACACACTCTTTCGACGACTTCAGCAAGGACAACCAGGAATCTGGTGGCGGCTTTGTCCAGCACACCAAACGCAATTACCAGCTATTTGGCGGGCATATCTTCGTTCAAAAAAACTATGTGGCCGAAGCTGGCTTTGTTCCCAGCAAGGGTGTCTATCCCGGATTTGGCAACACCTTCCTCGGAGCAACAGGTACCGTCTATCCCAAGGGAAGCGGACTGGTTAACATGGGACCCACGCTTCAGCTTACTGTCAACAACATTCCCAATGGCACCATTACCGATAAGCAGGTGCAGGCAGGGTATAGTTTCAATTTTCTTAACACTGCTACGCTGTCACTTAACTACTTCTATACCTATCAGAAGATGACCAATGACTTCAACCCTATCGACGACAGCAAATATGAAAATTACCTGGTAGGGGAACAGTACAACTGGAACCGCTATGGCTTCCTGTTTCAATCGGACCAGCGAAAGTTGTTCAAGTACACGCTAGGCATGACGAATGGTGGCTTCTACAATGGTACCAATCTCAACCTCAACGGTGAGGTAAACCTGCGCTATCAACCTTATGGAAGTGTTTCAATCCGGTTTGATTACAACGATCTCAAACTGCCGGACAACTACGGCAGCCAGAAGCTGTTTGTGGTCAGCCCGAGGTTTGACCTCACTTTCACCGACAAGATCTTCCTGACCACTTTTCTGCAGTACAATACGTATATCGACAACGTGAACCTCAATGCGAGGTTTCAATGGCGCTACAAGCCTGCCAGTGACTTCTTTATTGTCTACACCGAAAATTATCTTCCCGCCACGTTTGCCAGCAAAAATCACTCGCTGGTCTTCAAGTTCACCTACTGGCTTAATATTTAGAGTTTGAGGTACGGCCGCGGCCCCCTACCTTTGCAGTTGATTTGTAAGAGCATATGGCCTTTTCTTTTTTCAAGAAGCTGACATCCAAGGAGCAGAAGCAGGAATCCCACAACGGCCCGCACTATTATGATTTGAAGGTTAAGCAGATTGTGCAGGAAACGCGTGATGCCATTTCCGTTGTTTTTGAAAACCCTGAAGGAGGAGCGATATCCTACAAGGCCGGGCAATTTCTTACCCTGATAGCCAACGTGGATGGCAAAGAAGTAAGAAGGTGCTACTCCCTTTGTTCATCTCCTTTTGTGGATGATAATCTTGCAGTGACCGTAAAGCGGGTGGAGAAGGGACTGATGTCTAACTGGCTGCCCGACCATCTGCAGGCAGGTCAGACCATTAAGGTGATGGCGCCTACGGGTCACTTTACCACAGAGTTCTCGAAAGACAAGAAGCGACACCTCGTCATGTTTGCCGGCGGGAGCGGAATTACGCCCATGATGTCGCTGATCAAGAGCCTCCTTAGCCAGGAACCTGACAGCATCGTCTCTCTTATTTACTGCAACAGAAATATTGACAGCATCATCTTCAAGGATGAACTGGCCAGAATGGAGACGAAAGACCAGGGCAGGCTCCATGTCATCCACCTTCTGGATGAGGCGCCCATGAACTGGCAGGGATTGTCCGGACTCCTTAACCACAATCTGCTGGTAAAGATGTTTGAACGTATTCCCGACTGGGGAATCGACAAGACCACGTACTTGATGTGCGGGCCGGAAGGAATGATGAAGAACGTGGAGGGCTTGCTGGCAGAACTCCAAATTCCGAAAGAGAAAATCTTCAAAGAGAGTTTCGTTACACCGACTATCGACAAGGAACAGAAGAAGCTGGTGGAGGTAAGCGATGAGAAAAAGGATCACACCGTGACCATTCGTTACGACGGACAGGAATACAAAGTCCTCGTTCCAGCAGGACGTCATATACTGGAGACAGCGCTGGATCAGGGTATCGATCTACCTTACTCCTGCCAGAGTGGGTTGTGCACAGCTTGCAGAGGAAAGGCACTTTCCGGGACAGTAAAGCTCGACGAGGAGGAAGGACTATCCCAGTCTGAACGCGCCGAAGGCTATGTGCTCACCTGCGTGGGCCGCCCCATGTCCGACGATGTGGTGATTGAAATAGGGTAGTTCAGCCCTTCACTCGCTTCAGGTCTATCCCCAGCAGATTAACTGAACTTACGGTTCCGTCTGCACCGATGGTAAAGACGGCATTGGCTTTTCCATACCACTTCTTGTCAAACCATCCACGGAAAGAATCATATTCCCAATGGTCCAGGCTCAACTTGAGCACATCGTTGTTGATGCTTACATCCAGAGAATTTCCTTTAACTGTTATGCGAACCTGACCATACAGAGGATCTGTGTAAGTGCCGGCATAGGCGTCAAGTGGAAGTGAGGTTTTGGTACCTGGAACATGCTTCGATTCGAAGTCAGCAATGGCTTTTTCATTTTTGGCGTCTTCCTGGGCATACAGCGTTTTGAATTCTGAACTCCAGTCTCTGTCACCGCCAAGGGCAAAGAGATCAAAGCATTTGTAAACAAGTGCATGGCGCACCTCTGCGTGATCCATGTTGCCCAATACATACACGCCAAGTTTTTCGTCAGGAAGCTGGGCATGGATGGCTGTGAGGCCCGCCAGGCTGCCCGTGTGGTAATTGATCTTCCTGCCTTTGTAATCATGCTGGAACCACCCCAGCCCATAGGTGGTCCAGTTCGGTTTGATCACCTTCATGGTTGTGGGATAGAACTCCGCTGCGGGCACGATGGTTTGAGGTTTGAACATTTCTGCCCAGGTCCTGGCTGTCAGCAGCCTGCCGCCAGGATATTTGCTGCTGTCGATCATGCATATCGTCCACTTGCTCATGTCGTTGATGCTTGACCAGACGGAGCCTGCGGGCCCAATGTTGTCGTCTTTGGTATAGCCGATAGGCTGGATCACCTTCTCAACCCGGTAATGGGGTTTGGTGTAGTTTTCATCCTTGATGGTTTTGAGTTTGGTGGCAGTCTGCGTCATGCCGAGCGGATTGAAAATTCTTTCCTGGATGAATACTTCCCACGGCTTTCCGGAGACCTTTCTGATGACTTCACCTGCGGCTACATAGAATATGTTCTGGTAGATGAAACTCGATCTCATTGAATAGGACGGCTTCACCCATCTCATCTTGTTCAGGATCTCGGCAGGTGGAATATCCATCATACTCCAAAGGAAATCAGCATTGCCCACACCGGAGTTGTGGATGAACAAGTCCCTGATACGCAACTCTCGCGTAACGAATGGATCATACAGCTGATATTCCGGGAGGTAGTTCATTACGGGATCATCCCACTTGATCTTTCCCTCATCCACCAGCATCCCCATGCATGCCGCCGTCATGGCTTTTGTAGTGGAGCCGATGGAGAACTTGGTGTCGGTGTTCACTGCATCAGGCTTGCCGAGTTCCCTTACACCCAAGCCCTTCATGTAGATGACTTTGCCGTCCTTAACCACCGCGACTGACATCCCGGGTACCTCCCACTGTTTCATGGAAGCCTGCACATAGGCGTCAAATGCGGCAATCTTCTTGTCAATATCAGCAGCCTTCTTTTGGGCAAAGCCCGGGAGGGTGAGCAGAAGAGCAATGAAAAATAGTAGTTGTTTCATGTGGGTATGAGGCAGATGGTTTTGCGTTCAATGTAACAGCTTGCCTCCGCTTCGTCAAGGATTTCGTGATGGGAAGGTGAGATGAAGATTATCTCATCACCACCCTCAGCAGATACATGTCGTTGGTTATGAACAAGGTCTTGCCGTCGCCACTGAGGGCGCAATTGGAGGCAGCCTCTTCAAGTTTGATCTTCCCCAGCAGTTTTCCTTCGAGGTCCATGATGTAAACTCCTCCGGGTCCGGTGGCAAAGATGGTTCCACGGCTGTCGATCCTAAGGCCATCAGGCAGGCCCTTTGCTTTCCCGGCCTGTGGGGTGGCGTCAAATAAGACTTTACCGGAAGTAAAACCTGTTCCGTTGAAATCATAGCGGTACCATCGTGCCTTGTGTTCATCCGAGTTGGCCACCACAACGAATTTCTTGTTCGGCGAGAGTCCAATTCCGTTGGGACGCGTGAGTGAATCAGCCAGGAGCTTCACCTGTCCGTCAGCCTTGACGAGGTAGACACCTTGAAATGGCAACTCCCGGGCAGGGTCGTCAGGCCCATATTCAAAACCATAGGGAGGGTCGGTGAAGAGAAATCCGCCATCATAGGAAACGGCATCATTCGGGCTGTTAAATCTCTTGCCATTAAATTTATCGGCAATGGTAATATATCTCGCGTTGGGTGCAATCAGTCGTGCATCCATGCGGGCCAGTCTGCGGTCGCCGTGCTGACAAAGTACGAGCCTTCCTTCATTGTCAAGCAGAAGCCCGTTGGAACCCATTTCACCCCGCCTTGACACCTGGCCGGTGTACCCGCTCGGATTCAGATAAAGTATGGTGCCTCTGCCTTCCTTCCATTCGTAAACTTTGTTTTGAGGAACATCAGAAAAGATCAGTACCTGCCGGTCGTCCATCCACAGGGGGCCTTCACACCAGTCAAATCCCTTGTCGATGATCTCCACCACAGCATCCTGATCTATGATGCTGTCAAGAGCGAGATCATAACGTTCAATTTCACCGGTGGTTCTATAAGGACGGTTACAGCCTGTTGCAATCAGAAGAAGCGCCAGCGCCCATGCCTGCAGAAAGTTCCTCATGGGAACTAAAGTTAATGAATTTCGAGGTTCGGGAAGCAGGCAAGAGTGTTTCGGTCAGCAGGATGTCAATGGTCAACGATCCCGTGAGTGGAAAGCTGTCGCAGGCTGAGAAAGTGTAAACCGTAAGCCAGGGGTACAAGGAGCCCCGGCAGCCAAACGAATGGAAATGTTGCGACAATTGTATTTGCTGGCTCGTTCATGAATGCCCTCAGCGGAGTGGGAAGAGAAAGAACAGCCACCGTGACAATATTGAAGAGCAACAAAAGGCTGAACAGATTCCAAATGATTAGCCCTTTCCTGCTTTTCGCCAGGAAGTAGGCCGCCAATGGGGCCGTCAGCCCTGCAATAATGTCAAAGTTTCTGCCTTCAAAAGTCATTTGTACAGGAAGCAGGTTTTGGATGAAAGCCATCCACAGGATGATCTCCACGAATACGCGGAAGACCTGGAAGGCTGCCAGGTTACGGGATGGAATATACCCCAACAGTTCAGTTGTCGTTTTGGAGAAGGTCAGGGTGATCATGGTGATGAGTGGGACGATGAGTACCAACATGATCCTTGGCGGGAGGACGGCAAAGTCGGCCAGGAAGCCGGAGAGACCGAGAGCGGAGATCAACAGCGTCCAGCCAATAAGCGATATCACGGCTCGACCAAATACTTTCCTGCGCCTGGGTTCTTCCCAAGGCGCTTTCTCCAGCGCACGCCTGAGCTGGTGAACTACAAGTACATACATAACTGCCGTCAGCGCGGCCAAGCCAACGAAGGTGCTGGTGTATAATATTGAATCCATAACGTTTTTCTTTTATGAAGATAACGGAATGGAGGGAGAGAGGTGATGGCAGAAATTGCTAATTAGTACACGGTGTTGGACCGGTACCCCGCCGGATATATCCCTTCCACCTGCCGGAACGTGCGACTGAACGTGGAACTGTCTGGAAACCCGAGCGCGACAGCTATTCGTGACACCGGCAGGTCAGTCCTTGTGAGCAATCTCTTCGCCTCTTCCACCTTACAACGCCTCGCAAACTGTACGGGGGTTTCGTCAAATACCTCTTTGAACAATCGCAGAAAATGGAATTTGGACATGCATGCAGCCGCAGCCATTTCCTCCAGGCCCGGTGATCCGGCAGGCGAACTGTAAATGAGATCCCTGGCCATTAACAGCCGCCTGAGAATTTCTTTTCGCGTTGACGCCTTCTGCAACGGAACCCGCGCGACACCGGCATGCAGCTTATTTGTGTGATGGATAAGGAGGTCCAGCAGTTCAAAAAGCAATACTTCTTCCAGTTGAGGATCGTGGGTCAAACTGCGAATGGCCTCAATTTTCTGGCTAAATGCGATATCGATAGGGATGAGGCAATTGGGAAAAGTGCTTTCGTCTTTACCGTCATCTTCGAAATCACCTGCAGGATTGAAAAGGACTGCCAGGGCCCTTCGGCTGAAGTCTTCACCAAAATGGATGTTGAAAGTCTCAGTCGCCGGTCCCTGTTTATTGGCCACCTCCAGGGTATAGTGCTGGTGGAGATTGGTAAGGAAAAAGTACCCTGGCGGCAATTGTGTACGTCGCCCATCAACTATCATGTTGCTACTGCCCGTCAGGTTGGAGAACAGGGAAAGCGGGCCTTTTATTTGATCACGTACCACGGAGTGTGACTGAACATTAATGACCACATTGGGCCACCCGGTTGAGGGCAGGTCTATTCCGCCAATGCCCTTTCGGTCGGCAAAATGATTATTGGCCTGTTGTTTAAGCCATTGCAGATCCGGAAACTGATGAAGGAGCATTGAGGAACTTAAACGGCACACGGCCATGACAGGTTTAGGCGCCGTGCTCTTCCTGACAACCGGTGCTCACCGCTATATTTGCACCGTCTGATTCTTATGTCACAACTACAAATACCTGCCAGGCCGAAGCGGCACTTTCTGGAAGAAACATTTACCGTCACGAATTGGGAAACCTTGAAGCCCTATTTCGAACGGCTTCTCACCTTCGAAATTCATAGCGTCGACGACTTGAAGAAATGGATGCAGGACAGGAGCGAACTTGAATCCGCGGTGAGCGAAGATCTTGGCTGGCGTTACATCCGCATGACCTGCTATACAGATAACAAGGAGTACAGTGAGCGTTACCAGGATTTCATACTGAACATTCAGCCGCAGATAGCACCGTATTCCGACAAGCTGAACCGCAAGGCAGCCGAATGCCCATTCCTGTCCTCGCTTGCGCATGAGAGGGGATATGATATTCTCATCCGCAATCTCAAGAAGGATATAGAACTGTATCGTGAGGAGAATATTCCGCTGTTCACCGAGATCAACACGGAGACGCAGAAGTACGCCCAGCTTTCCGGCGCGATGACCGTTCACTGGAAGGAACAGGAACTTACACTGCAGCAGGCCTCAGTTCTGCTGATGGAGACGGACCGTAAGGTGAGGGAAGATGTATATCACAAGATTACACACAGAAGACTTCAAGATAAGCAGACGCTAGATGACCTCTACACCAAGCTCAATCAGCTGAGACACAGGGTGGCCCGCAACGCCGGATTCGCCAACTTCAGGGATTACATGTTCAAGTCATATGGTCGATTTGACTACACACCGCAGGACTGTTTCAACTTCCATGATTCCATTTCTTCGGAAGTAGTACCCCTCCTCGAGGAACTGGCAGAAAGGAGACAACACCAGATGGGTCTGGAGCATCTCAGACCATGGGATAAAGCAGTGGATGTGGAAGGGCGTCCGCCTCTTAAAGCTTTCAACGGTGGAAAAGACCTGACGGAAAAGTCAATCGAATGTTTCAAGAGGCTTGATCCATACCTGGGTGAATGTCTTACCATCATGCGGGAAATGGGGCATCTGGATCTGGAGTCCAGGAAAGGGAAAGCCCCTGGCGGTTACAACTATCCTCTGGCAGAAATCGGAGTTCCTTTCATCTTCATGAATGCCACCTCCACCATGCGCGACATGACTACCATCATGCATGAGGGCGGTCACGCGGTGCATAACTTCCTTACGAAGGATTTGTTGTTGGGTGATTTCAAGAGTCCACCCATGGAGGTGGCCGAACTGGCTTCCATGTCCATGGAGTTGATCAGCATGGATTACTGGGAAGTTTTCTTCCCCAACCCGATGGACCTGCAGCGGGCCCGGGCCGAACAGCTTGAGGATATTGTCGAGACCCTTCCGTGGGTCGCTACCATCGACAAGTTCCAGCACTGGGTTTACGAACACGCTGAGCATTCTTCCGTACAACGCAAGGATCACTGGAACCGGATCTTCCAGGAGTTTGCAGATACGGTCACCGACTGGCGCGGGCTGGAGGAGGCGCGTGACTTCCTCTGGCAGAAGCAGCTGCATCTTTACGAGGTGCCCTTCTATTATATTGAATACGGCATGGCCCAACTTGGCGCCATAGCCATGTGGCGCAATTATCGTCACGATCCCAAAAAGGGACTGGAAGGCTACATGAATGCCCTGCGCCAGGGCAACCTTCGCACCATCCCGGAAATCTACCGCGCCGGTGGCATCAAATTCGACTTCAGCAAACCCTATATATCGGAGTTGATGGGATTTGTGAGGAAGGAGATGGGGCTCTAATGGCTTCTGGCTACTGGGTCCTGGCTCCTGGCCGCTATTCATTCTGGCCTGCGCTGCACAAAGTCTCACGGGTATGTTAGAAGCCGTCGATCAATATCGAAATCCGGACATCATGCAGTGTTGAATTCGTGACAATATCAAATGTCACCATGCGGGTTCCTTTATGAAGAGTGTAATTTCCTTACATGAGAGACTTCAAGAAGCTACGTGTTTGGAATCAGGCACGGGAGATTTGTGCGATGACTTATCTGTTAACAAATGATTTACCTTCTATGGAAGGTTACGGACTCAAAGCTCAGCTAAGAAGGGCAGCAGTGTCTGTGGCGTCCAACATTGCCGAAGGTTGCAGTCATGACAGTGATAAGGGATTCAGAAGGTTCTTGATCATGTCAATCGGTTCCACATTTGAAATCGAGACACAAATTCTTGTAATAAGCGATCTCAAACTTATCCCTGCAGAGAAGATAACGGCGTATCTAAATAATCTAGGTGCACTACAGCGCCAACTCAACTCCCTTATATCCAGTTTGAAGCCCAAAGATTAGAAAACCATCTTGAGCGATAGCCTAAACATGGTGAGGCAGGAGCCAGCGACCAGCAGCCAGACGCCAGCTCCCGCTCCTACGACGTATGATCGTACATCGCTACCCACTTTCCGTTCTCCTTCCGGAAGATGAGTGTAAAGATGCCTTCGGCATCGCCTATGGCGCGCGTAAGATGGAAGCGTCCTGAAACCAGAAACCGTACAGGCGACAGCGGCGTGACCTGCAGAATGTCAAAACTGAGGGTACCCATGGCTGCGCGATCGGGATAGCCCTTCTGATAGCCTTCAAGAGTTTGTTGCCAACCGCGGTTGATGCCGCGGGAGCTCATGAACTGCAGTGAATCCGATTTCCAATAACCTTCCATGAACTGCACCAGGTCGCCGTTGTTCCAGGCGATGACCTGTGTATCCAGTACTTTGCGAATGGCGGCTTCTTCTTCCTTGGGGTCGAACTTCGGCTGTGACGCCTGCTGACATGCAGTAGTCAATACAAACAGGAGTATTAGCGATCGCTTCGTCATGAACGATGGGTTAGATGTTACAATATAGTCAACCGTAATAACATCAGTGTGGGGGCTTCGCTACTTAGCTATCCATTTGCGAACTTTGGGCGTTTACTACCAATACTATGTATTCAAAGTCCTGGCTCATCATCCGCGACGACAACAAGAAGACCTTTGAGGTAACGGGACAAGAATCCAATACCAACCATTTCACCAACCTCATACAAGCCATGCAGCGGTCGGGTATGAACGTAACCGGATTGACGCCTCCCGTGGGGGGTAAATTCCCTAGCCGGGATTCAATCAAATTTGTCGGTTTGACTAATGAGCCTGGACTCTATGCCCGCATGTTGAAGGAGTATCATGGTAGGCTCGGCAACGACCTGGATATTGAGGACTAGATTACACCTTTTAGGTATCGAACAGTTTTCCCTCTACCTTTCTTCATGGCATAAAATATTGTTGGTGTTGTATTGTTGCAAGTTCTCCGGATTTAGGACTTATTTGAAAAAACTTTGAAACATGAGAATTATACTCCCCTTGTTATTTTGTTTGAGCCTGACGGCATCGTTCGCTCAAACGTCAGACGCCGAAGCAGAAGCGCTGGTCAATCTGCTTGGTGTTCAAAAGAAAGAACTGATTTCGAAATTGGTTATGGTCTCGAAAAGGGATTCGGCGGCTTTCTGGAAGGTCTATGACGAGTACCAGCAAAAGAACAAAGTCACCGCTAAATCGAGAATCAAACTTTACGAGCGTACCGCCTACGCGTATCAGGCTATGACCCCGGCAATGGCAGACTCGCTCGCCGGGAAGTATTTCGCCAACAGGGTTGAACAAGAGAAGATGCTGGAACAGTACTATCAGAAGGTCAAGGCAGCCACCAATCCAATTACTGCCTTTGAGTTTTATCAGGCCGAGATCTACCTGCTTAATAAGATCAGGGAGAGCATTATGCAGCAAATTCCCACTTATGGTCAGGTGAAGCAGATGGTTAAATAGAACTGGTTTCATCTCATTGGAAACTAGAGGGGCTGAGGCCCCTTTTTGTTTTGATACGGCTAAGCTGGAATCAGGGAAGTTTGAAATCAGAAATTCAAATGGAACTTTGAACTTATCCCGCTATTTTGCAGGTCCTAGCTATGAAAAAAATCTCCTTCAGGGACGTTCTGCCGCATCTGCTGGCAGTCATCATCTTCCTGGTTGTAACGCTGATCTTCTTCAACCCGATCTTTTTCAAGAACCGGGTAATCAATCAGAATGACATCAATGAATTCTTGTGGGGATCGCGCGAGCTACGCGAATACCGGGAAGCCACAGGCGAAGAAGGTCGATGGGCGGCTACAATGTTCAGCGGCATGCCGGCTTACCTGGTCAACATGGACTGGAGTGATGGCGTAGTGGTGGGGATGAAGAAGGTTCTTACTCTTTTCCTGCCTCACCCGGTCAGCAATATCTACCTCGCTTTCCTGGCCTACTACATCATGCTGCTGGCCTTCAGGGTAAGACCTTACGCGGCGATAGCTTTCTCTCTCGCCTTTGGACTGAGTTCTTATATGATCATTGGATTGTCGGCCGGACATAATGCCAGAATCGGCGCAATCGCCTTGATGCCGTTGGTGCTGGCGGGTATTCACCTCACCTTCTCAGGAAGGAAAATATTGGGCTTCTCGGTCACAGCGGCTGCCCTAGCCATGCAGTTAAGGGAGAACCACGTGCAGATTACTTACTACCTCGTCATCATGGTACTTGGCTACGGGGTGTACAGGCTTGTGGAAGCATTCCGCAGCCGTCAGCTTCCTGAATTTTTCAAGATAGTAGGCATCCTGGCTGTGGCAGCAGGACTCGCGGCATGCACATTCATGGGTCCGCTTTGGGCCATAACTGAATACAGCAAATATTCCACGCGTGGGAAGTCGGAACTTCAGACTACTTCGCACAATACCGTGGGTTCGGGACTTCCCAAGAGCTATGCGTTCCAGTACAGTAACGGTATCACGGAGCCCATCACGATGCTAATTCCTGAATTTTACGGAGGCAGCAGTTTCCACTCTTTTGTCGCCGATCAGAACAGTGCTACATACAAAGCACTGGTTAACTCCGGCAATGAACAAATGGCTAACCGCCTGGCAGGAATGGCCCGTTCCTATTGGGGAGATCAGCCCTTGTCTGCGCCGTACTATGCTGGTGCTATAGTTGTGTTCTTTGCGGTGTTGGGCTTGTTCATTGTCGACCGCAAAATTGTCTGGTGGCTTTCCGGTGTCAGCATACTGGCCATCATGATGAGCTGGGGATCGAACTTTCCAGGTTTCAACTATTTCATCTTTGATTACCTGCCGGGATACAACAAGTTCCGGTCTGTCACTTTTGTTATGGTGATTGTCTTCACAGCGGTACCTCTGCTGGGCGCGCTTGCCCTTGAGCAGCTGCTATCCAAAGAGATGGACAAGACCATGAAGAAAAAGATTTTGATTGCCTTTGCCGCCACCGGCGGACTATGTCTCTTCTTTGTTTTGTTTGCTGGAATGCTTGGCTACGCCAGGACTGAAGAAGCCAATTTACCCGCCTGGTTCCTCAATGCCTTGCGCGACGACCGCAGGGCTATGCTGAGAGATGATGCGCTAAGGTCCTTTGGCTTTATCTTCTCAATCTTTGTCCTCCTTTATTTCAATGTTTATAAGAAAGTATCTCTGCTCACGTTCGCCAGTTTCCTCATCCTGATGGTGAGCCTTGATGTGGCAAGGGTCGACACCCGCTACTTCACCAAAGACAACTATGCGCGGAAAAGCGAGCAGAAAGCTCAGCCGTGGGCCTCTAACCTGGCCGTAATGCAGGACAAGAGTTATTACCGCGTCCTCTTTCTTCAGAATTTCTATGACGCCACGATGTCCAATTTTCATTACTCGCTCGGAGGGTACAACGGAGCCCGCATCAAGCGGTACCAGGAACTTTATGATTCAGCAATCAGTCGTGAGACCGATATGGTCATCAGCCACCTCCAGAAAGGTGATACCAATTTTGAAGCCCATGGCGTGATGGATATGCTGAATACAAAGTATTTCATTTTTGGAGAGGATGAGAACAGCTACCTGCCTAATTCAACTGCCAATGGCCCAGCCTGGTTTGTCTCGCGAATCCAGTCTGTAAAGTCACCAAATGAAGAGCTTGAAGAAGTCGCTCGGATCGATACAAAAAAAGTAGCCGTGATCGATGAGAGCAAATTCAAGTTGCCAAACGCCAGTGAAGACTCTACCGCCATCATCCGTTTTGTTGACCATAAGCCCTACTGGCTGAAATATGAGTCAAGCGCATCGCAAAATGGACTGGCTGTTTTTTCGGAGATATATTATCCTGAAGGATGGAGAGCAACGATTGATGGTAAGCCGGCGGACATATTGCGTTGCGATTATGTTTTGAGGGCCATGGAGATTCCTTCTGGACAACATACCATTGAGTTTACTTTTGAACCCAAACCCTACCTTATCGGCGATAAAGTGACGATGGCCTCATCCTGGATTCTGCTGCTTGTGGTGTTGGGTGGTCTTGGCCTCAGTTTCAGGGAGCAACGCACAACCTGATTTTGAAATAAACAGAAAATGGACACCCCCCGTCTTAGAGAAGAGTTCAGGAGCAGATTTCAGAAAGATCCCCTGGTGGTCATGGCACCTGGCCGCATCAATCTGATCGGTGAGCATGTGGATTATAACGATGGCTTTGTCATGCCGGCTGCAGTGGCCAATGCGATGACTTTTGCGTTGAGCGCCTCAGGCAGCGACCGGTGCAACCTGCTGGCTGTTGACTTTGATGAAGGTGTTACCTTTTCCATCTATGACCTCAACCCCGGAGGATCCTGGGTCAATTACCTGCAGGGAGTGATGGATGGGTTCATCCGCAGGGGGGCGCATATCAAAGGTGTGGACTGCATTTTCGGCGGGAACATTCCTGCTGGTGCAGGACTGTCCTCCTCTGCTGCGCTCTGCGCAGGATTTGCCTTTGCCCTCAATGAGATATTCGACACCGGGTTCAGTCGCCTGGAGCTGGCAAAGATCGCCCAGTATTCGGAGCATGAATTTGCTGGTGTCAAATGCGGACTCATGGACCAATACGCCAGCCTGTTCGGAGAGAAAGACAAGGTCTTGCTGTTTGACTGCCGCCGCCTGATCCATGAATCCATCCCATTTCAATTTTCAACACACACGCTGCTGCTCATTGATACAAAAGTGAAGCATTCCCTGGCAGACTCCGCGTACAATGACCGCAGAAGATCCTGCGAGGAGGGACTGGCTATTCTGAGAAAGCACTATACCGAAGTGACTGCCCTGCGGGATGCGACGCGCACAATGTTGTACGAGCACCAGGATGAGATGGGCGAAGAGACGTTCATCAAGTGTCTGTTTGTGGTCGAGGAAATTGCGCGCACGCTGCAGGCGGCAGAATGTCTTAAGAAGAAAGACCTATCGGGCTTTGGAGAACTGATGTACCTGTCGCACTGGGGACTCAGCCAGGCCTATGAGGTGAGTTGTGAAGAACTGGACCACCTGGTGATGGCGGCAGAGGAAGACAAGGAGTTGGTACCTGGCGCACGCATGATGGGTGGCGGCTTCGGCGGATGCACAATCAACCTGGTCCGCAGCGGTCGTGAGGGAATTTTCAAGGAAAGGGTCCGCAAAAAATACTTTGCTGCTTTCAAAAAAGAACCTGATTTTTATACGGTCACCCTCTCTGAGGGCGTACATGTAATTTGACCAGGCCAGACTTCAGTCCAAACCATTCCTCATGCAAAAGCAGCTTCAGTCCCTCGACTACCTTGTCTTCTTCGTCTACTTTGTCATTGTGGCCATTTATGGCTACTGGATATACAACAGGAAGAAGAAGGCACAGGCCGACTCCAAAGACTTTTTTCTTGCGGAAGGCTCGCTTACGTGGTGGGCAATAGGCGCCTCGCTGATTGCATCCAATATTTCTGCAGAGCAATTTATCGGGATGGCCGGCAACGGCTTCAAGCTTGGGCTGGCTATCTCGGCTTATGAGCTGATGGCGGCGGCTACCCTGATTGTGGTGGCCGTTTTCTTTTTACCCATCTACCTGAAGAACCACATCTATACCATGCCCCAGTTTCTCCGTCAGCGCTACAATGAGACGGTGGCATTGATCATGGCGATATTCTGGCTGTTGTTGTATGTGATCGTTAATCTCACTTCCATTTTGTTTCTCGGCGCTCTTGCGGTAAGCACCGTGTCCGGAATAAGTTTTACACTTTGCATGATCTTCCTGGCAGTGTTCGCCATCTTCATCACACTTGGTGGTATGAAGGTGATCGGATACACCGACGTGATCCAGGTTTTCTTTCTGGTGTTGGGCGGCCTCGCGACGACCTACCTGGCCCTTAATCTTGTTTCAGAAAAGTTTGGCACCACCGGCATGTGGACAGGTATGAATCTGCTGATGACTGAAGCGAAGGATCACTTTGACATGATATTGGATCAGTCCAACCCGAACTTCATCACACTGCCCGGCCTCACCGTTCTCTTTGGAGCACTCTGGGTGGCGAACCTCTCGTACTGGGGATGTAACCAGTACATCACACAGCGTGCCCTTGGCGCAGATTTGCCAACTGCACGATCCGGATTATTGTTTGCCGCTTACATGAAATTGCTCATGCCGATTATTGTGGTGTTGCCCGGTATAGCTGCTTATGTGCTCTGGAAGAACGGAATGTTCCAGACGGAGATGCTCAAGGATGGCGAACTGGTTCAGGACAATGCCTATCCCGTGTTGCTTCACCTGCTGCCCACAGGACTGAAGGGATTGTCGTTTGCGGCACTAACAGCAGCTGTTGTGGCCTCATTGGCGGGTAAGGCGAACAGCATTTCAACCATTTTCACGCTGGACATCTACAAAGATCTGATCAACAAAACCGCAGATGAAAGGAAACTGGTCTGGATGGGAAGGCTCGCCGTGGTTGTAGCGATGGTTATTGCTATTGTAATCGCGCCCATGCTGGGCATAGACAAGAAGGGTGGGTTCACTTTCATTCAGGAGTACACGGGTTTTGTGTCCCCCGGTATTTTTGCCATGTTCAGCCTCGGATTTTTCTGGAGGAGGACCACATCATCGGCGGCGATGTTTGCCATTATCGGTGGATTCCTGTTGTCGGTACTCTTCAAATTCCTCCCTGACTTTGCAGATCTGTCGTTCCTCGTTCCGTATGGTCATGCCACCCTTAATCCCGACACCAATGTTGTGGAAATTCCTTTCCTGGACCGGATGGGTTTTGTCTTCATAATCTGCGTTGTGGTCATGGTGGTGATGAGTCTGCTGTCCAAACCACCTGTAAACAGTCTCCAGGTAGATACTTCCATGTTCCGGGTTTCAAAGGGCTTTGCGATCGGGTCCGCCATAATAGTGGCCGTTCTGGCCGTTGTTTACATTGCATTCTGGTAGTAATTTGTGATCCTGTTGGCGGATATTTCATCCGCACATTGGCCATACAGGATCACTCATGAACCGGATCGACCGCCTTACTGCCATTCTTATTCAACTTCAGACGAAAAAAGTTGTGAAGGCGGAAGAGATCGCCGATCGTTTTGAGATCAGCCTCAGAACGGTGTACCGTGATGTGAAGGCGCTCATGGAAGCTGGCGTACCGATCGGGTCGGAGGCAGGCACGGGATATTTCATTGTAGATGGATACCACCTGCCGCCAGTCATGTTCACACAGGACGAGGCCAGCAGCATGCTGTTGGCAGGCAAGCTGGTGGAAAAGATGGCCGACAAGTCCGTGCGCACGGCCTATGAGTCGGCTATGCACAAGATCAAGTGTGTTTTGAAAGACCCTGAAAAGGATCATCTCGAGAATCTTGAATCCCACATCGAAGTCTACCTGCGTTCAAGAAGCGACAACCGTAATGTGAAGGACTTTCCGGATCATTTTATGGTGGAGATTCAGAAAGCTGCCGTGAACCATCATGTGCTCAACATGGAGTACAGTGATATGAATGATGAATTGACGATGCGTGAAATAGAACCGATCGGATTGTTTTACTACAGCATGGCATGGCATCTCATTGGCTGGTGCCGGTTGAGGAATGGATACAGGGACTTCAGGGCCGACCGGATCAAATCGTTGGTGAACACCCACAGAACTTTTGAGGCTCGCAACCTGATGAGTTTGCAGGAATATTTCCAATCCATCTTCCAAACCAACAATGGTTTGGTTCGTGCTGTGGTCACATTCGACAAGGGTGCAATCCGAAACCGGCCTCTTTATGGCAGCATAGCCCAGACGGAAGTTGGCGACAGGATGCGGGCGGAGTTTATGATGGACAGCATGATGGCTATGGCGAAATGGCTGCTAATGTTTGGCTCAAAAGCTGAAGTGGAGGAGCCGGAAGAATTGAAGTCGATCATGCAGGGGCTGGTACATGACCTTCATGCGCACTATCTAAAGGAGGCGCGTGTAGAGAGTTAAGCCAAAGAACCAGGTTTGAAACATATCAGGCATATGAAGAATACACAAAAGGGAAGAAGGGACTTTCTTCAAAAGTTGGCGGCAGGAGCTGCCGCTACTATTACTATTCCCGCATGGGCAGGACCGCATCCAGAACTATTGCAGAAAGCTACTGCAAATCCCGATGAGGCCTATTGGCAAAAGGTGAAGGAGCAGTTTGCAGTGCCGTCCCATCTGATGATGGTCAATGCAGCCAATCTTTGCCCCAGTCCTGTATCCATTAATGACCAGGTAAACGCTACTATGAAAGAACTGGGTAAGGATGTTTCCTTTCAGTTCAGAGCCCGATTCGCGGAGAAACGTCAGAAGTCGCTGGAGTCACTCGCCGTTTTTCTGGGAGTAACAAAAGATGAGGTGGGCATCACAAGAAATACTTCCGAGAGCAATAACATCGTCGTTAATGGTCTGGACCTGAAACCTGGTGATGAAGTCTTGCTCTGGGACCAGAACCATTACAGCAACGCACTTTCCTGGGACGAACGCGCCAAAAGATTTGGGTTCACCGTTAAGAGGTTTCAGACTCCTGCCGATCCTTCCGGCAAGGAGGAAATACTAAAGATCGTGGAGAATGCAATGACATCATCAACCCGGGTACTCGCCTTCTCTCACATTTCCAATACGACAGGACTCGTGCTACCGGCAGAAGACCTGTGCCGGTTGGCCAGGAGCAGGAAGGTGCTGACGCTCGTGGATGGTGCGCAGTCGTTTGGGTTCATTAACCTCAACTTGCAGCAGATGGGTTGCGACTTCTACTCGGCCAGCACCCACAAGTGGCTCATGGGACCCCTCGAAAATGGTGTGCTCTATGTAAGAAAGGAATCGCTTCCCCTTTTGTGGCCGCATGTCATCAGCGCAGGATGGAAGCCACAGAGCATGACCACAGACGAAAAACTCTGCGTATTTGGTCAGCGCAATGAGACTACTCCTTTCGCCCTGCCGGAAACCATAGCCTTTCATGACTCAATCGGCAGAGCCAACATTGAGGCGAGGGTACGTGCATTGAATGCGCGCCTGCGGGAACAAATTCAATCAAAAGTGCCAGGAGCAACCTTTGTTTCACCTTCGCGTCCTGAGATGACGGGTGGCATCACCATCGTCAATATCAATGGAAAGAAGGCCCCCGACTTGTACAACAATCTGTATACGCAATATGGCATAGCCGGCGCTCCCAGCGGTGGTGTGAGGCTTTCACCGCATATCTATAATACCATGTCGGATATGGACAAGGTTGTATCTGCGTTGGTTAAATTAAGTGTTTAGTACTCTGGTCTGGTCACAGGAAAATGCTGGCGGAAAAGGTGCTTTCCATGCAGCATGCACAACCCTGACTTCATTCCTGCTGACACAGGGTTGTCATTGAGACCGAAATTTTTTCCTGATTTATTTATGTGCCATTTTCCCTGTTGACATAAGGTTGTCAGTCTGCATAGGTTTATTTGATCTATGAAATCGGCAAAATTCTATTGGCTGGCGGCCGGTGTGGCGACGGCGGCAATTGTGGGTCTTCTTTTGATTCATAACTAAAATGGATGTGCTTGTATTCAGGACTTCAGTGAGCATGGTTCGGCATGTTAAGGAGCTCGGCCGTCATTTGGATGCTCTTGCAGGGGAGGGTAAATGGTCCTTTGACCTCGGAGACTGTGACCGTGTACTGCGTGTGGTTGGTCCATCGTCGTGCTGCGAGGGACTTGTAACGCTGCTTTCCAGCCATGGTTTTCAATGTGTCGAGTTGGAGGACAAAATCATAATATAGAAGTGAGAAATATAATTGTAGGACTTGCGGTAAGCCTGGATGGATACATCGAGGGACCCAACGGTGAAATTGATTGGTGCTTTACAGATCAGGATTACGGCATGTCATCGTTCCTGAAGAGGATTGATGGAATCCTGATGGGCAGGAAATCATGGGAACTGGCAGTCGCAATGGGGGGCAATCCTTGGAAAGGAGTTACCACTTATGTGTTTTCACATACACTGGAATCGGTGACCGATCCAAATGTGAAAATCATTTCAGGTAATTTGAAAAAGTCTGTTGAGATGCTGAGATCTGAAAAGGGGAAGGACCTTTGGCTCTTTGGAGGCGCCGAACTCATTGCCTCTTTTGTGGATGAGGGCCTCGTTGATGAGTACTGGCTGTCGGTACACCCAGTCCTCCTGGGTGATGGGAAACGACTCTTTGGCAATGTTTTGCCCCGCATCAATCTCAAACTGGTGGAGAGCAAGACCTACGACACCGGCCTGGTATCCCTGCGATACGCTAATGCCTGAAAGCCAGCCTCAATTCCCTACTTTTGCGCCATGTCAATGGAGGAAAAAGCTGCCGAGGTTTCTTCACTCTTTACGCGGCTGGATGCAGAGATAGCTGCATTCCAGGGATGGTCGGGCCTGCATTGCCAGTGGGGTTGCGGCAAGTGCTGCTTCAAACCTGACATCGAAGCGACGATCCTGGAATTCATACCCTTCGCACTTCACCTGAAAAAAGAGAAGAAAGCAGAAGATTGGTTGGAGCGCCTGAAGAAATCTGACGCCTCCGTATGCCTCATCCTCAACCCCACACAGGGTGGTGCAGGCATGTGTTCACAATACCAGCATCGCGGACTCATCTGCCGTTTGTTCGGATATTCTGCAAGGACCAACAAATACGGTCAGAAGGAGATCATCACCTGCCAGATCATCAAGACTGAACAGGAGACATCCTTCATGGAAGCGCAACAATCATTGAATTCCGGCAGGACCATCCCCGGTATGAGCGACTACTACATGCAACTCAGAGGTATTGACTTTGAACTGACGAAGGAAGTCTATCCCATCAACCTGGCCATAAGGAAAGCCATAGAGACTGTGCTTCAATACTACGCTTACAGGGATGAAGTTCTATAAAAGAGATTGGAGAAAGAAGGATTGCCCTTCAGTGTTCGGCGACCTTTGAATAATTGCTGTTAACCCTTTTCATCACCTGTTCCAGCACGGTCTTTCCCGTTTGTTGAAGGCTTGTTGGCTTAGGGCCGGGAGTTTGGTCGCCGGAGGTCTGGCCCTGGTCAGGAATGCCGAGGGTGGTCACCAGTATCAGCAGGGCCACTGCTATGCCCAGCGCGATAATCCATATTTTCTGAGACCATTTCATCGTCGACTTTCCTTTGCAAATCAAGTACCAGTGCTGAAAAAGCCTGAAAACCCGGTTTCTGGCATATTTTGTGTACGAACGTGAACAGTAACACTGGCCGTTCTGATACAGATATACCTTCTGCGGATCAGCGGGTTACAGACAGGCCCTGAATTTTATATACGTTCTGATGACCTCTTTTCTATTTACATTTGTTTCATCAAGAGCTGAAGGCTGACAATTATGAGAAAATACCTGTCGTTACTGCTTTTTTTTGTGTTTGCAGCTCCTGTTTTTGCACAGGAAGGAGGAGGTCCGGTCAAATGGATGTCATTTGAGGAGGCTGTTCAACGATCCAAAACAGAGAAGAGGAAGATATTTATTGACGTCTATACGGACTGGTGCGGATGGTGCAAGGTGATGGATAAGAATACCTTCAGCGAACCGCACGTAGCGCAGATTCTTAATGAGAAGTTCTACCCTGTGAAATTTGATGCAGAGCAAAAGGAGGACATTGTCTTCAATGGCACCACCTTCAAGTTTGTCCCGTATGGCAACAAAGGCACGCACCAGTTGGCAATGGCACTGCTGAACAATCAACTGGCCTATCCGACGGTCGTGTTCCTGGATGAGGATTTCAGAATGATCCAGCCTCTGCAGGGCTACCAGAAAACAGAGGAATTCCATAAGATTATTACTTTCATCGGCGAGGACCATTTCAAGAAGATGAAGTGGGCTGACTGGCAGTCTGTATATAAGTCGCCCTATGGTGCAGCCAGCGGAAGCGGCGGCCATTAAGATCGCCGGAAAGTGAACCCAACAAAAAAGTCCGCCGGAGCGGACTTTTTCATATAGGTTCAGGTTAGTTAGGTCAGTGCTCGGTATTCTGTTCTTTCTTGACTTTACGGTAGTCAATGAAGGCGAGGGCGTTTACAAATCCAATGATTACGGCCACAATGGTTATGAAGAGATTGGCTCCATCGCCTACAACTTGTTCAAACATGGTATTCAGTTTTGATTGGCCAAATATAGGGGTTACGGGTAAAATGCAAAACCACTGTGCCCAAAAAGGAATCTAAATTCCAAGGTTTTCCCGGTTCTTTCTGAGGACCTCAATGATAAAAGTGATGTGGCCACTAAGGTCCACACCCAGCAGTTCGGCACCTTTATATACCTCGTCCCTTTCCACTTTGGCCGCGAAGCTCTTATCCTTTAATTTCTTAACGACGGATTTGGCTTCGAGCGTGGAGATGCCATCGGGGCGCACCTGGCAGCAGGCCACCACAAACCCGGTGAGTTCATCGCAGGCCAGCAAGGCCTTATCCATCAGCGTGTCATAGGAGACGCCCCATTTGGTGTAATGGGCTGATATGGCATGTGCTATTCTTTCTTCTCCCATCGTCCTGAGCTTTTCCACAATTATGCCCGGATGCTGGTCAGGAAAAGCCTCGTAATCCGCGTCGTGAAGGATCCCGGCGACAGCCCATTCTTCCTTGTTCTCACCATATTTTTCTGCGTAGGCTTCCATCACCAGTTCCACCGTGCGCATATGGCGAAGGAGGCTGGCGCTTTTGGTCATAGACTCCAGAAGAGTCTGCGCTTCTTGTCTCGTTATCATGTTTAATTATAGGCAGACTGCATCTGAGATGCAACATGCATGCGGTCAGGCGGCTTTTTTTCGCCTGCCTCCCATGAAGTAGAGATTCCCAACCGCCAGAAGTGCAACCAGACCGAGTACCACGGCGGTAATGATGAATTCGATGTTTCTAAGCTTGAGCGTTTTCACTTCATTGTCCCTTTCGATCTGTTCAATCTCTGTTTCTTTCTCACGCAGTTTCAACGCAAGATCCATCTGTGCAATCCTGCGCGTACTTTCTTCACCGTAGACTTTTTCCCTGGCCTCGTCATATTTGAGCAGAATTTCATATGCCTCTTTTGACTTGCCCTGTTTGAAATTGTTGGCCGCCATGCTTTTGAGAATCTGGGGGTAATACATATAGGCCTGCAGTTCCGTGGCAGTCTTGTAAGCATAGTTCAGCAGTTCCTGGGCGTCGGAAGTGCGTCCGGCCTGCAAATACACTTCACCCAGCGAGGTCGCAATGTGCACCTGACTGATCTTATCCTGCTGTTGACGTGCCAGATCCAGCGCCCGGCGATAGTATTCAATTGCGCGAGAATAGTTCCCTTGCCTGGAGTACAGGCTTCCCAGATTGATGAGGGGCTCCGGTGCAGTTTTACCTGACTTTTCTGACATGGTCAGTGCCTCTTCATAGTAATGCCTCGCTTCGTCATACCGTTGCATGTCGGCGTGAAGATTGCCAAGATTGGTCAGCGACCCGATGATTTTCGACTGGTCGCCCAGTTCGATGAACCCTTTTCTCGACTCCTCAAAATACTTCAATGCCTGACCATAGTCCTTCTTGATCGTGTAAATATTGGCAATGTTATTTTTTGTTGTGGAACTGCCCTCGGCATTTTGAATGGATTCGTAAAGCGTGAGGGATTGAAGATAATGTTCCAGCGCCAGGTCCAACGCTCCCTGGTTGCGATAGGCCACACCCAGGTTGTTGTAGGATGCCGCCATTCCTTTCTTGTCATCAATGGAAGTGGCCAGCGCCAGTGCCTGTTTGGCATACCCCACTGCCTTGACGGGATCGTTGTTCAGGTAGGCCCCAAAAAGTTCATTCATCACCTTCACTTTCTGGCTGCCCTGCGCAGTTTTCAAAACATTCTCCAAGCTGTCGACAGATGCAGCATGCGCAACAGGCAGTAACATCAGGTTCCACGCCAGGCAGAAAAACAACCGTTTGATCATATCAGTTGGGTTGACAGGACGAAGTTACGATTCTCGTGCGTAGTATTCTTGTCACTGGTTTCTGACCCCGCCTGTTCTAATCAGGTAATAAATAGGCATAGATGGATGCCAACTGTGTCTCAGTACTTTAACCAGACCACTTTCGATTTGCCTTTTTCTGCGACCTCAACGATGAGGAGGTTTCCGTATTCGTTATCTGCAAAATCGGCGAGATCTTTGTTGCCGGTGAGGTAGTTTGCTGTCCAGGGTATCGTGTTGGAGTGTCCGCAAACCACAACGGTGCCTCCATGGTGTCGTTGCAGCATCTCATCGATGGCTTCCCCTTTCAGGGCATCATAAGTTTGTACCGGCAAACCGCGTTGCTCCGCCAGAGGTGTTACGGTCGAACGGGTGCGCTGATAGGGTGTGGAGTAGACGGCGTCAACTTTTGTGGCTTTGAGCATTTCCGCAAGCCGGACTGCCCTTTGCTGACCTGCTTCTGAGAGCGCAGGATCCTTGCCAGCCTCGGATGATTTCTCCGCATGACGGACCAGCACAAACGTAGTGAGTACCTGGGCCTGCGCCAGGCCTGTAACCAGCAGGGCCAGCACGGACGCCTGAATCAGCTTCAGCAAAGGCTTTAGTATGAACATGAGAAAGCGAGGGTTATTTCATCTTGGCTTTCACCTCATCAGGTACCACGCATCCGTCTTTCCAGCGGGTGTCGGTAAGGTTGAAGATCTTCCACTTCCCGTCATTGTCTTTGAAGAGATGATACGCATCTACACCGCAATGATGGAAAGTCTTACCCATGTAGAAAGCGTAGGGCGTCCACACCTGTGCAAAACTGCCGTCCACCTGGATCTGTGGTGCCCAGATCAGTTCATGAAATGGTTCCGCATGCGGGGTACCAATGGCAGTAAGAAACGCCTTGAGTGTGCTGCCCTTCAGCTGGTTCTGTCCGTTTGCATCTTTTGATACCGACTGAAAGGTGAGCGAAGGATGAAAGGCTTTGTGAACCATCGCGCTATCGCCTTTCTCCATTCCCGCGAAAATCATTCGTATTGGCTCCATGATTTTTTCATTCTCCTGGCAGATGGCTGGAAATGAAATCAATAATAGTAGGGCTAAGATCAACCGCATGGCTACTTTCAATTTTGATAAAGGTGATTATTACATGTGAAGTTTGCAAGGCGTTTGAGGATGCGCTGGCAATGTGTGTTCAGCGTGCAGCTAGAATACCACCGGTCTCAGGATCACATCGACGCGTCTGTTCATCAACATTCCCTCATATGAATCATTGGCGTACACCGGGTTCTCGTAACCCCAGTCTTTCACATGAATGAGCTTCTCAGGAATATCTTTTTCCAACAGAAGGTTGAATACAGCAGTACTGCGCATACGCGAAAGCCACTCATTGAACCGGCGGCCGCCAATGGGGTCCGTATGACTGATCAGCTGAATTTCGTATTTGTCAAGCAGGTTGGGAATGGAGTCCAGCCAGTGGGCAAGGTCCGCAGCCTGGTATTCATCGATATAAAAGCTCCCACCGTCGAAATAGATGGATTTCCTCACCTCATCCTGCTGGGCTTGACTCATACCAGGCCAGAGGATGATTGATAACAGGAGGGACCACAGAAGATTCCGCTTCACGCCAGTGAAGTTAAGCACCTTGAGCGCATGTAGACAACCGTCCGCAATCGCACACCTTTTTTCATACCCGGACGGAAATAATGCAACCATTCCCCGAAATTCCCGTCTAAAGCGGTAATAGCGGATGGCACTATTATTGGCAACAAGGCCTTTGCGTGCCGGGGGCACAACTGTTTTATTATGATCAAACTGAAAGACATCGACAAGTACATTGATTCCCGCTTCCAGCGCACATTTATTCTTAAAGGCATTGACCTGGAGGTTCAGCAGGGTGAATTCCTCACTATCATGGGCCCCAGTGGCTCAGGCAAGTCCACGCTGATGAACATTATCGGCATGCTGGACGAGCCCTCGGCGGGTGAGTACTTCTTTTTCGATGACCCTGTGCATAAGATGAAGGAGAAGCAGAAAAGCGAAATGCACAAGAATTACATCGGATTCATCTTCCAGGCCTACCATCTGATCGATGAGTTGACTGTATATGAAAATATTGAGACGCCTCTGCTTTATAAAGGCGTCAGCAGCGGTCAGCGGAAGAGTATGGTGGCTGAGCTGCTGGACCGGTTCAGTATGGTGGCCAAGAAAGATCTTTTTCCGGAACAGCTCAGCGGCGGACAGCAGCAGCTGGTGGGCATAGCGCGCGCGATCGTGGGCCAACCCAAACTACTGCTGGCAGATGAACCTACCGGCAACCTTCATTCAGAACAGGGTAAACAGATCATGGATATTTTCGAGAAGCTGAATGAAGAGGGGATCACCATTGTGCAGGTGACCCATTCAGAAGAGAATGCAAAAAGAGGTAAAAGGATTGTCCGCATTGCTGATGGTGCGGTTGTGTCGGATGAAAAGGTTGTTAAATAAATAGTGCAGTCAATGAAGCGTGGTCTGATTTTTTTTATGGTGATGTTCGCGGCGGAACTGACTTTCGGTCAGGGTCAGCAGGCGACAAGGATTCTGACGTTTGAGGAGGCAATCCAGATAGCGCTGAGGAACAGCGTGCTGTTTAACCAGCAAAAGAACAATTTGCAATTCTCACAGATACAGAAGACGCAAAGTATTGCTGCACTTGGCCCCACCCTGTATGCGCAGTCAGGTTTCACGCAGATCAATGGTAACTTCTTCAACTCCAACCAGGGTAAGGTGGTGAACGGTCTGTTTGATCAGGTGTCGGGATCGTTGCAGGCCAACTGGGCCATCTTCAACGGACTCAGCCAGGTAAACAGGGTGAAGCAATATTCCGCTCAGCTCGAAGCACAGAGCTTTTATGTGAACCGCACGAAACAGGATGTTCTCAATACCGTAGCCACACAATATCTCACCTTGTTGCTGGACGCTGAACTGTTGAAAATTGCGCAGGAAAACTTTGCTTCTCTTGATAAACAGCTTCAGCAAGTAACAGAACAGGTCAGATTGGGCGCCCGCTCCCCGGTAGATGAGTACAACCAGGACTCCCAAACCAAAGCGGCACAAATCCGCGCCTACCAGGCAGAGATCCAGTTGATCAACGACAAGGCACTTCTCACCCAGACCTTGTTAATGGATCCCGATGAACAATTTGATATAGCCAAGCCGGATTGGGACGTGAATAAAATTGGATCTGAAGAATATGCCCTTCCTCAGCTCTATGAAACAGCCCTCAACACCCGTGGTGATTATCTGCGGGCAAAAAAGAATGAAGATGGAAGCAAGTATGCCATGAAAGCCATGAAGGCCCAGTTTCTTCCGACATTAAGTGCTTTCTTCTCCATCAACTCGTTCTACAACCGCAATCATGGCGATTCGGTTACCGCTCCATTTGAAAGGCAGTTCAGAGAAGACAACCTCCGGAAGATGTATGGCCTGCAATTGTATGTGCCCATTTTCGGAGGGAACCAAAATCTTCAAAACCGCATGAACTACGTGCAGCAAAAGGTTAATTATCTCAACAATCAAATAACCAGGAAGAATACAGAGATTCAGGTAAAGACGGATGTAATGCGCGCCTACCAGAACTTCCAGTTGTACAAACGAACATTTGAAGCCTCACTGGCGCAGATCAAGGCAGCAGAGATGGCCTTTTCGCTTGAAAGCGAACGCTATAATCTTGGCATTACAAACTTTGTCGACTACGCCAACGCGAACCGCGCGTTCGTACAGGCACAAACCGACAAGGCCCAGTCTGAGTATCGCCTGCTGTTCCAGAAAGTCGTGCTGGATTACGCCGTGGGTACGCTGCGTGAGGATGATCTGTGATAAATGGCGACTGGCTGCTGGCTCTTAGCTGCTGGCCGACATGAACCAGGAAGATTTCCTCCTGGCCCAATGCGGATAAGAACCAAAAGGGTTCAAGGTTAACTGCAAATCAATTGATTTGATCAAATTGACTCAACCGGTGTCGCTCTGCGCGCCATGCCTTGTCAGGATATCCCAGGTTAGCTTTTTCAGCTTTTCTGCTTAAATTTGCGGCCCCCCAATTGAAAGGGGCCTCCTGATAGGTTTCAGGAGGAATGTATAACCAATTTGTGTCTGAAGCGCCCGTCAGGCACATGTATGAAGGGCGATTTAGTATGGCTAAAGGACAAAAACCCGGCGACTCGAAGGACGACAGCGCCAAGAAGGCGCTGGCAGCAAAAGAAGCCGAACAGCACATCGACGTAAAAACGGCTGAAAGTGAACTGGAACAAGATGAGCTTGCGGCTTTCAAAGCTGCCAAGCGCGCTGAAGAAGAAGAAGGCCTTAACCGCGTCATCCGTGATGTAACGGCCCGCAAGACGGCTTCGACCGCCCCGGTATCGACAGAGAATTTCGACTGGGAAGCATTTGACCGCAAAGGTTTTGGCGAAGGCTATTCTTCAGCTGACCGCGAAAAAATGCTCAACCTCTACTCTGGAACCGTAGCAACAGTCAGCAACAGTGAAGTGGTAGTAGGCAAAGTCGTTGGGATCAACAACCGCGACGTTATCCTCAACATTGGATTCAAATCCGACGGACTCGTGCCGCTCGCAGAATTCAAGGACATGCCGAATCTCAAGATCGGCGATGAGGTGGATCTCTTTATTGAAGAGCGCGAAAATGCAATGGGCCAGCTCGTGCTCTCCCGCCGCAAGGCCAAGCTCGTGAAGGGCTGGGAGTATGTGCAGACAGCACTTGACAAAGATCAGGTGATCGAAGGTTTTGTGAAACGCAGGACCAAAGGTGGTCTGATCGTTGACGTGTTCGGCATCGAGGCCTTCCTCCCGGGCTCACAGATTGATGTGAAGCCTATCCGCGACTTCGACATTTATGTAAACAAGAACATCGAGGTGAAGGTGGTGAAGATCAACTACACCAACGATAACGTAGTGGTTTCCCACAAGGTGCTCATCGAGAAAGACCTCGAGCAGCAAAAGGCCGCCATCCTCACGAACCTGGACAAAGGACAGGTGCTCGAGGGTGTGATCAAGAACATGACCAACTTCGGTGTGTTCATCGACCTTGGCGGTGTAGACGGTCTGCTCCATATCACCGACATCTCATGGGGCCGCATCTCTCATCCGGAAGAAGTACTCAAGCTCGACCAGACCGTAAAGGTGGTGGTGCTGGACTTCGACCAGGAGAAGAAACGCATCTCCCTCGGCATGAAGCAGCTGACTCCTCATCCATGGGAATCGCTGCCTGCTGATATCCAGGTGGGATCGAAAGTAAAAGGCAAGATTGTGAATGTGGCCGACTACGGCGCGTTCCTCGAAATACAACCGGGTGTGGAGGGGCTCATCCACGTAAGCGAAATGAGCTGGTCACAACATCTCAGGAATCCTCAGGATTTCATCAAGGTGGGCGACGAGATCGAAGCCGTGGTCCTTACCATCGATCGTGAAGAGCGCAAGATGTCTCTCGGCATGAAGCAGCTTTCCGAAGATCCCTGGACGCGTCAGGAAATTCTTACCAAGTATGCTGTGGGAACCGTTCACAAAGGCATCGTCCGCAACCTCACCAACTTCGGGTTGTTCCTGGAACTGGAGGAGGGCATCGACGGCCTCGTGCACGTATCTGACCTCAGCTGGACCAAGAAGGTGAAACATCCTTCAGAGTTCATTAAGGTGGGTGAAACCCTCGAGGTGAAAGTGCTTGAACTCGATGCGGCCAACCGCCGTCTGGCATTGAGCCATAAGCATCTCGAAGAGAATCCCTGGGATACCTTCGAAACGATATTTACTGCAGGCTCTGTTCACAGAGGTACCATTGTCAACAAGAACGACAAGGGTATGGTAGTTGAGCTTCAGTATGGTATCGAAGGATTCTGTTCCATGAAGAATGTGGCCAAGCAGGATGGGGGCAAGGCAGAAGTAGGCGAGTCGCTGGACTTCAAAGTATTGGAGTTCTCCAAGGAAGACCGCCGCATCAGCCTGAGCCATAAGGCTACCTGGTCAACAGAACAAGATGAGAAACCTCAGCCTCAGCAAAAGAAGAAGCCGGAATCCAAGAGCAAGACCATTGCCAACATCAACCAGCAGTCTGAAAAGTCCACGCTGGGCGATCTCGAGGCACTGAGCGCGCTGAAGGAGAAGATGTCGGCTTCGAAGAATCCTCCGGCTGCAGAATAATTCTGCCAGCTGAAGAACTGATAAATTTATCTGGTGAAGGCGATCCGAAAGGATCGCCTTTTTTTTTGGAGAGTACTAATTCGCTGGGATCCGGACCGGTACCTTTCTAGATTCCGGTGTACCACGCCCACCCGCTGTCACCGAGGTCAACATAGTCATCAGTCACCACAATACGGCTTAGGTATTTCATGCTCTTGTAGCCGATCTGCTTCTCCACACGCAGACGTACCGGGGCCCCGTGTGGAATAGGCAGTGTCTTTCCGTTCATTCCATAGGCAAGAATCGTCTGTGGATGAAAGGCGTCGTACAAGTCGATACTGTCAGCAAAGCCGTCGAAAGCGTAGAAATTGATGAACCTTGCGGAGGGTTTGATGCCTGCAGTCTGCAAGAGTGTACTCAAGGGAACACCAGTCCATTCCGTGATGGCCGTCCAGCCTTCTTCACAGGTGTGCCGGGTGATTTGGGTTCTTGAGGGCAGTTTCTGAAGGTCAGCCACGGAGAAACTACCTGGCATGGTGACACTGCCTTCGAGGGCAAGGCGCCAATCTTCAAAGTTACCTTTGAAAAGTTTCTCATACTCCTCGTTATATCCCTTCTGACTCGTATCCGCCGGATTGGTGGTGCCAGTGGCAGGCATGCTGGAGATATTACTGAAGTTGTATTCCTTGGCCAGCGATTGTCCTGGCAGCAATGCCCTGTGTGCAACATAAGTCAGCCGGTCACCCATGCGCAGAATGTTACCGTACGTTGGAGGCAACGGCTTTGTACAGCCAGGAAGCATGAGGGCGGCTCCAAGTGTACTTAATCCTGTGGCGATAGCCTGTCGCCTGCTCATGTAGTTTCTCCGTTTCATAATGTCATGCTGCGAACTTGTTTTCGGAATCCGGACTTAACAATCATCACCAGATGAACGGCAAGAAATAGCTCAAGTGCTACCGACACCATGAAGTGAATAGTTCTCGCTGACTGTGCACCCAGGAAAAGCTTCAGTAACCATCCATGTTCGGCGGTGATGGCGGGCGACATGGTCATTCCTGTCATCGCAATTAGCGGCATAAGAACGAAGATGACACCCAGGTAGGAGAGCCGCTGCAGAAAACCATAGTCAGGACCGCCGGAAGTGGCAGGTATATCCCACTTCCAATGACGACGCATATCTTCCTTAAGATGTTTCAGCGACCATAATTGAGGCCAGAGGTGTCTTCGGAAGTGTCCTGTAAAGGTGCCGGCGAGAAGGTATAGTAATCCAGTCAACGTAAGGAACCATCCCGAAAGAAAATGGAGGCTTCTTCCCCAACCATTCTGATTGAAGATATCATAGGTACGGCTGGCGCTTACCGGGCTTTCGGGTTTGTCGAAGAAGGGCGTTGATGAAGAATATCCTCCATGATGGTAATTCCGACTGACAGGAACTTCAAACAAAGCGGGTGTCAGATCATTTCCAGCTTCACCCCAATAGAAGCGAGGGTGTACCATGATCATCTCGAAGCCTGTGACGGTCAAAGCGAGGAAGCTTACCGTGACTATCCAGTGCGATAACTTCACCCAATTCCGGTGCTTGCTTGCTTCGTGACCTGTATTGACTGGATCCATGACAAAAGATAGCAAATTCTTGTTTCTAATTGGATAGATAAGTACTTAGTCCCGGATTCTTCCTGATTAGTAATCTGTTGTTTGATGCATTAAACGTGCAATGATTCTTTGAAGCAGCTATTTTTATGGTCATCATGGTGACGATCAAAAGAGTCAGTGACGGAAACGAAGTGCTGGGCATCAAAGAACTGCAGACAGCGAATCTGCGCTCTACACTGGGGGATGAAGAATCGGAAAAGGAGGGATTTGTGACAGCACAATACACGGTAGAGTTCCTGGAAGAAATGAACCAGGCTGAACCTTCGGTAATTGCCAAAGATGGCGATAGGGTAGTGGGGTATGCGCTGGTGACCACCAGGGAGATCGCGCAGAAACACGACCTCATGCGTGATCTTTGTGACAAGATCAACCGCCATTCTTTTCACGGCAAGGACATGAGTACCTTCAACTATATCCTGGTAGGGCAATTGTGTGTGGCGAAATCGCACAGAGGACTTGGACTCGTGCAAAAGATGTATGACTTCTACCGCAAGGAACTGTCCTCCAAATACCCTTACTGTCTCACCGACGTGGATGAAAGAAATCCGCGATCTATTAAAGCCCATCTGAAATCCGGATTCGAAGTATTGGGCACACTTCACTTCGGAGGAAACAAATGGCAGATTGTGATTTGGGACTGGAACAAGGGGTGAACATGGAAGGTTAGTTGTAAAGGCATATCGAATGCGTTGATTGTGCCGTTGCTCCCTTTGGTTAATGTCTACGGAAACCTTAGTTTTGCGTCCGTTTGAAGCGGGTTGGCAGGTTGTGCAACTTCTTCAACATTGAAAATTGGATATTTAATATTGGATATTCATCGGGGGTGGTGCCGAGTGGCTAGTCCCGACGCGTCGGGATCTGCAAAAGTTCCGGACTATATAGATAGATAGAACACATGATCGGAAGGCGTCCGGTCACTTCAACATTGAAAATTGGGTATTTAATATTGGATATTCATCTGGGGTGGTGCCAAGTGGCTAGTCCCGACGCGTCGGGATCTGCAAAAGCTCCGGACTAAATATGTAGACAGAAACACATGATCAGAAGGCGTCTGGTCACTTCAACATTGAAAATTGGATATTCTATATTGGATATTCATCCGGTCTCGTGGCCGAGTGGCTAGGCTGAGCTCTGCAAAAGCTCCTACAGCGGTTCGAATCCGCTCGAGACCTCACCGTCCAGAAGAACCCTCTGAATAGTCAGAGGGTTCTTCGTTACCCACGTCTCACACGAGATTATTACCCACATCTTGACTCTTCAATGTCAAGGTTGACGTAGTCACGTGAGTGTGCTCCCAATTCCATCTCAATTTCTTAAATTGATCAGCAGCGACATCTTGCCATCAAAAACCCCTGCAAAGTAAACTCCACCTGCCCAATGTCCCTGCGAAATGAATTGCTTTGTGTCAACCAAATACTTGTATAGTTCTTCGATCTGCGGATCGGTGAACGATTCTTCATCAAAACGAACTATGACAAGTGCTTTAATGGATGGTGAGGACCCGATGACATTTTCTATTGATCCATTGATGGTTCGCTCTTCTCTCAACCGACTCGGCTAAAGGATTTCTCAAGGGCTCCGAAATGGCCTATTTGGTCCCAGTATTGTTATTTTATTACTAGATAATCGGATTCTTTCCGATTATTTGGTTTAAATATTACATTTGAGGATGAGGACAGTGGAAATTCACAAGGCCCTGGCGCAGCACGCACTCTACCCATTACCGCATCATGTGCTCCTCTCTCTTCTAAAGGAATATAAAAGGCCTAACGACAAGATCAACGAGCTTATAAAAGAGCGTGCACTTACACCCATCAAAAAGGGGCTTTATATCGCAGGACCTTCACTCGATGCCGGTAAGCCAGAACCCTATCTGCTCGCCAACTACATCTACGGCCCAAGCTATGTGTCGCTGGAGACGGCTCTTTCCTTTCATGGAATGATTCCTGAAAAGGTTTATGAAGTAGCTTCGATGACGACAAAGGCGTCAAGAAGATTTTTCACCGATGCAGGAGTTTATAGCTATACCAAATTACCTCTTCCGTACTATGCATTCGGGATTGAACAAATCCGCTTTGCAGAAAAGCAAACTGCCCTAGTGGCGAGCAAAGAAAAAGCATTGTGTGATAAGATTATGACCACCCCAGGAGTGCTTTTTAGGAGCAAATTGCAGGCAGAGTCCTGGTTACTTGAGGACCTGAGAATTGATCCGATTAAGTTGCGTGATTTGCGCATCGACGAAATTCGCTCGTGGGTAAAAAAAGCTCCCAAGAAAGCCAGCATGGAGATGCTTCTTAAAGTCCTGAAAGAATTATGATTAAAGAGTGGATCGCTGAATACAAACCTCGAAATGCAGACGAAGCTTCACAGGCATTGCGTGAAATAATGCAGGAGATCGCATTGGCAGGCCTTTCCAGAGGTGCATTCTTTGAAAAGGCTGCCTTTTATGGTGGCACAGCATTGAGGATCTTTCACGGTCTCGATCGGTTTTCTGAAGACCTTGATTTCTCTTTGCTGGAAGTCAATCCTAAATTCACCCTTGACCCTTTCTTTCCGGCAATCGAAGCGGAATTTGATGCCATGGGATTGAAAGTCTCCATCCGGGAGAAAAAGAAGACGCTGGTTAACAATATCGACTCAGCATTTTTAAAACCTGATACGGTGTGGAGAGAATTGGTATTGGAAGGAACCATTCCACAAAATGGCCTGGATCAAAAGCCATCTGTCACCATAAAATTGGAAGTCGACCGTGAGCCCCCTCTTGGATTTGATACAGAGGAGAAGCTGCTGATCAAACCCGTTTCCTTCTATGTAAAATGTTTTACTCTGCCACATCTCTTCGCAGGGAAAATGCACGCCTTACTCTTCCGGAAATGGAAGGAAAATGTCAAAGGGCGGGACTGGTACGATATGGAATGGTATATCAAGAAAGGAATACCATTGGACCTAAACCATTTTGTAATGCGCGCCAGAGACAGTGGGGACTGGAAAGAGGCTACCATTTCAGAGAAAGGTTTTCATGATCTGCTGGAGCACAAGATCAAAACCGTAAATATGGATAGGGTGAAGGCTGACATCCGAAGATTTATCGCTAACCCTGAAAGGCTTGATATTTGGTCTTCAGCTTATTTTCTTGACCTTGTCAAGCACCTGAAGATCGCTTAAAGATTAAGTTTCCTGATGTTCAATATCAAAAACCAAATCCTCCATGGAGACAGTTGTTGCGACCTCATCTGAGAAAAAACCACCCGACGAAGTCGGTGGCGGTTTTGATTTATGGAGCGGTCGACCGACTCTGTCTCTGACCTTCACCTACTGCCTCACTTTACCCGTAAAAACACTTGCCTTGGCATTGTAGGGATTGCCAGAACCCCGACGATAGGAAACGACTTGTCCTGTATGCCAGAGCGCATCAGCGATGGGTCCGTTGAGTTCATTCCAGAATGGAAATTCCGTGATGCCCTTTTCATTTTTGAAGATCACCTTGAGCTCGCTGACCTGTTTGTCGGTTGCTTTCTTCAGAATCTCGCTCGCATCGCGGATGTTTTCCAAGGTCTTCTTGCGCATCTCCTCGAAAGACAAGGTTGGTTTTGCAACCGTGTTGTCGTTGGGTTGACTCCTGGCGGCATTGATAATGGTCCAAGTCAAATCATGGATGTGGGTGATGGTCTCCAGGGTAGTGCGGCCGTCTTTGTTCGCCTGGAACCCCAGGTCTTCCGGTCGCAATCCCTCCGTTGCCCAGTAGTAGCGGAATCCTAATCCATCGAGCACCCTTGCGGCGACTGTGCCTGCGGTGTAGGTCGGGGGATAGTCAGGAATTTCCCGATAGGGCAACTCGCCCTGGCCATAACTTTGCGAAACCACCGCAAGAAACGTGACAAAAAGAATCGATTTCATGAGATTGATGCTTTGTTGAATCTGTATAATGAAACGTGATAATCCTCAAACCAGTTGTCACCGTATCCACTGGTTTGGATTGCGGCTAATCGATCACTTTACAAGACTCAGAGGTACTTGTAACCTGAGCCTGTATTCAACAGCAGCACGTTTTCATCTGGGTGGACATGCTTGTTGTTAATCAGTTTCTTTAGTCCAGCCCAAAGTGCTGCTCCCTCCGGACCAACAAGGATCCCTTCTGTCTTGGCAAAGATTCTTTCACCCTGCTGAATTTCCTCTTCGGATACGGCAACCGGTATTCCACCGCTTTCTTTCATCACCTGCAAGATCAGGCGCTCTCCAAACGGATTGGGCACCGCCAATCCATTTGCCACGGTAGGCTTTCCGGTATAGGTCCTGGCATTGGATTGGTTTCCCGACCAGGTCTCAACAATGGGGCAGCACTCTGCAGACTGAATGCAATACATTCTTGGCATGTTCCCATCGATCCAGCCCATTTCAGCCATCTCGTGGAATGCTTTCCACATGCCGATCAAACCTGTACCTCCTCCCGTCGGATAAAGGATAACATCGGGAAGCTTCCAATTCAGTTGTTCGGCAATCTCATAGCCCATGGTCTTCTTTCCTTCCAGGCGGTAGGGCTCTTTCAATGTAGACAGGTCAAAATATTCTCCCTGCTTGTTGATCAATGCTGCACGCCGGGCACAATCACTGATCAGTCCTTTCTCCAGCACAACCCTGGCACCGAATCGCTCACATTCTTCCCGGAATAATCTTGGCGTGTGTTCTGGCATGACCACGACTGCCTCAATGCCGGCTTTTGCGCAGTAGGCGGCCATGGCACCTCCCGCATTGCCGGCGGTAGGAACGATACAACGTGTAATTCCCAGCTCTTTAGCTTTTGACACAGCAGCGCTCATCCCACGTGCCTTGAATGAACCGGTGGGATTAAATGATTCATCCTTTATCTTCAACTGACTCATCCCCAGCTTGGATCCCATCTTGTGCAGTGGCAGGAGTGGCGTAAAACCCTCTCCAAGTGTGACCACATTTGATCGGTCGAACACCGGGAGCACCGGAAAGTAACGCCACATGGATTGTTCTTTCGCATCAATTGATTCTCTTGATAAGCCGCTCAATTGAAAGTTGCAGAGCAGAATATTGCGTTCGCACTTTGTGCACGATGCATAGGTATTTAACTGATCCGCAGGATAGGTTTTCTCGCACTCGGCACACTGCAAATGCGAGAAGTGCGTAGCAGAAAGAACAGGTAACAAATGATCCATGCCCCAAAGTATCACAAGGGCTTAGCATCAGCCAATTTCATTTTGTTATTGGCGATCAGTAAAGGTTATAATGACGTTTGGCAAACCTTATGAAGGCCATGCTTAACTCGGCGTTTTTATCGCCATGTCGCTGTACAAAATAGAATTGCCGGTGAATGGATAGTCCCTTTATTTGTAACCGCACCAACGTGCCGGATGCCAGTTCCATCTCGACGGATCGCAAAGGAAGAAAGCCTACGCACTCATCGGCCTTGATGAAGTTTTTCAATGCCTCCGTGCCGGATAACCGGACGGTTGAATTAAGGTCAGACAATTTCAGTTTGTGCATTGCCAATGCGCTGCTCAGCGCGGCAAGGGTACCCGATCCGGATTCGCGTAAAGCAACAGGAATTTTGGTTAATTGTTTTATTGTCAATGCTTCCCTTGAGGCGATTGGGCTTTTGGCTGAACATACCGGAACTACTTCATCGGTCATAAACAATGCGCTGTGCACTTTAGAGGACTTGTTCTTTCCCTCAATGATGCCGAGATCCACCTCGTGGCCGAGTAACGCTTTCAGAATATAATCCGAATTGCGATTGACCAGGGTAATTTTCAGCGAAGGGTATTTTTGATGAAATGCTGAAAGAACCGGTGGGATGATGTATAAGGCCACAGTAGTACTTGCCCCAAGCTTGAGTTCGCCGCCTGTCAAGGCTTCCTCTCCTGAAACGCCCATTTCAAACCGAACACGGTCCATGATGGCTTTGGCCTCAAGGACCCCCGCGAGAAGGACGCGCCCTGCCGGTGTTAACGAAATGGAGTTTCCGTGTCGCTCAAATAATGACGTACGGTACTCTTCTTCCAGTTGACGGATATGATTGCTGATGGCAGGCTGACTGATGAAAAGCGTTTGGCTGGCTTTTGTAAAACTTCGCGCTTGCGCAACCTCCAGAAAAACCACGTGCTTGAACGAAAGCATCCACCAACTTACAGTTTTTCAACCGGGCCCTCAAAATCGATTACTTTAATGGCGGACTTTTAATGCAACGCCTGCCTTAATTCATTCTTCCGGCTTCTATTTCTTCAGGAAAGACATAGCCAGCCTCGAGGTTTCTTCCGGTGTTTCCTCCATCGGCATATGGCCGCTGTGAGGAACAATCACCAAAGTGTCATTTGGGAGATCACGCTCGAATTTTCCTGCCATGGAGATGGGTACAAAATAATCTTCCTCTCCCCAAAGGATGAGCGTGGGTTGCGTGATCTTGGACATGCGGGTATAAGTTGAGTCTCCATAGAAAGGCCTCGCGCGGTCAATGAATGCCTGGCGGTTGCCCGGTCGAAGCGCCAGTTCGTAGTACCGGTCCACCAGATCATCGGTCACTTTTGTGTCATCTGAATAGAGATTCAGGAGTGTCGATTCCACCACAGACCGAGGCGTAATAAAGGTGAGCACTTGGTTGATCACGGGAATGGTGGCAAGTTTGAAGGCTATGGGCTGACTGCCTTGTTGCAAAGGATAGCCCACCGCATCAATCAGGATCAACTTTCTCACGCGGTCCGGGTGCCGAAGTGCCGTGTACCAGGCAATGCGCCCACCAAGCGAGTTGCCTGCAATATCCACCAATGGAATCTTCAGGCTGTCGAGCAAAGCGATCACCACGCGCTGAAACATTTCCGGGGTATATTCCCGTGATGGCGCCGGCCCGGTGAGCCCGAAGGCAGGGAGGTCCAGGCGGATGATCTTCTTCGAAGATTTCATTTTGTCTACCCATCCGTCCCACGTATGCAAGCTGGCCCCTGTGCCATGCAAAAGAAGAAGGGGAATGGTGTCGCCCATGTTGCCTTCCATGCGGTAATGCACGGGCATCCCTTCAATGCTGATAAACCGGGAATCTGCATTGGCGTATTTCTGTTTCAGGACCTCCAGCGGAATATCGCGGTGACCCCACAGGACGGCCGGGAGGATAATCACAGCCGCAAGCAGAATAAGCAGGATATGCCACTTCTTCACAGGGATTGATTTAACTAAGATACCGTCGGCTGTGTCGGTTTTGTTTTGTGATACAATATATAGGAAGCTGCCAGAAATAGTAGCGGCAAGAACAACCCTCCCCATTCGGATACGGGAGCGGCAATCGCTATGTGCGCAATTACGGCAACGCCAAGGTCGTAGGCGAGACCCGCATAGGCCCATTCTTTAATCCGTGGATATCCAGGAATAAGGATGGCGATGCAGCCGAGGATCTTCATCACCCCCACAAAGGGAACCATGAAAGGCGGGAAGCCAAGTTTGTTGACGATCAGCTCGACGGCTGGCGGCGCGGACATGACATTGAAGACAGACCCGAAGGTCAGGAAGGCAGCGAAAATGCCGGTGATGATCCAGTAGATAGTTCTTGGTTTCATTCAGTATTCTTTTTGAGAAGCAAGATGCGAAGAAAAGACTACTACAGGTATGGGACGGATGGGGTGTTTTATTTGTGTTTCTGGTGGAGGTGCGGGTATGCCTCTGATTTCCTCCTGCAATTATAACGGTCAGACAGACGACGAGAACTTCACCTTATTTCTTCAAGATGGATTCGCAAAATGTTTTCTCATAATGCGTTCCATTCTTGCCGGCCAGTCAGGCAAGGTGGGCCAATGCGTTACCATCATGGTCTTAAGATCTAACTTAAAATATGGCTACATTTAGTGATTAATTTTAACTATAGTTAAAACTCCCGGATCTTCATGTTCTTGAAATAGATCGGTGCACCGGCGTGCTTGCCCTGAAGGCCGATATGTCCGTAGTCTGGAAGTGTGGCCGCAGGCTTGCTTAGCCATTCGGGAATCTCACTGCCATCAGGATTCTTCTTTACTTCCGTCCATTTACGCATGTCCATCTGAGAAACTTGCACGCCATTGAGAACTACAGTAATGACTCTGTCCTTAGCGGTAATCTTGTAGGTGTTCCATTCACCAGGTTTTTTCACTACACTTTTGCTGGGAGCGAGCCGTCCGAAGATAGCACCGCACTGCCAGGTGCGAGGCGACTTGGCCCATTGCTCGGCAAAGTCATCCGCAATCTGAACTTCAACAGAGTTGGGGATCCAGTTGTTGATATCGCTGCAATAAATGATGACCCCACTGTTGGTCCCTTCTGCGGTCTTGAATTCCAGTTCCAGTTCGAAATTCTGGTACACCTTGCTCGACCAAATCGCCTGATCCTCACTGGCCGTAAGAATTCCATCTTTGAACGTCCAGATTCCCGCAGGGTAAATAGCATTGCCCAGCTTGTCGTCGAAGAATGGTTTGAAGTCAGATTGAGCGAGGGAGGGCTGTATCGCAAACAAGGAGGCAATGAGCAGAAGTAGTTTGATGGAGGGCTTTTTCATGGGAATCATATTACGATCAGAAGGCATGGTTGAATGTTTCTTAAAGGTAGTCATTTGAAGTGACCAGTTGCCGGCCCATAGTGCACCGAAACGATGCAATTCCATTACGTTCCTATTCGTTAAATTGTCAAGTGTAATCAGTCACCAGTAAATGCATGAAATATCTTCTCATACTTGCCGGAGCAGTAATGATGGCAGCTTATGTTCCTTTCCGGAAGATCAGTCAAGGCGATCTGCTAACTCCATATGAAGCAACCTCAACTGCCGGCAATGTCCCACTTCCTACAATCGATCAGGACCTGGAAGAAGTGACCATCACGAAACTTCAGTCGTTTTATTCTGACCACAAATACACCGTCACCCAGGTGACAAGGTGGTACCTGGATCGCATTGCCCGATATGACAGCGTTTACAAGGCAATTATTTATGTCGATGCGGCGGGAGCCCTGGCTACTGCAGCAGCAGAAGATCAGGCCGCCGCGAAGGCAGACAATAATTTCAAGCATGGACCTTTGTGGGGAGTGCCCATCGTGATCAAGGCAAACACCAGCGTTAAAGGACTGGTAACCAGTGCTGGGTGGAAAGGATATTTGATTCCGGGCCATGAGTTGATCGCACCACTTGATGCACCGGTGGTGACTAAACTGAAGGCGGCTGGCGCTGTCATCCTCGGCCAGACCAACATGCCGGATTTTGCAAATAGTGATACTAACATGAGCACTGCAGGCGGAAGGACTGGCAATGCGTATGACTGGCGGTTCAGTCCCGGAGGATCGTCCGGAGGAACAGTTACGGCAGTGACAGCTAATTATGCTGTTCTTGGCACAGGGACCGATACTGGCAATTCCATCCGGATGCCGTCTGCAACCAGTTCACTTGTCGGAGTGTTGCCCACAAGAGGGCTCGTAAGTATAGCTGGGATACAACCTTTGGATTGGCTGTTGGACGATACTGGTCCCATCGCACGAAACGTTATGGATGCGGCAATCACTCTCGATGTGATGGCGGGCGAAGACCCAAAGGACTTTCGTACCAAAGGCTCTGCATCAAAAGCACAACGAGGTCCCTACACACAGTACCTGAAACAAGACGCCCTCAAAGGCAAACGGTTTGGCGTGCCAGCGTTTATTGTGAAGGAGAGCGGTCCCGGGCTTTTGTTGTTGCCCGAGACCAGGCAGGCTTTTATGAAGTCACTCGAGGGACTACGCGCAGCTGGTGCGACAGTTGTGTTTGACGAGTCCATCCTCCCTGATCTGCAGTTCGTGCGGGAGGTGAACACTGAACCCTATATTCGCGAAGGTGTGGAAAACTTCTTGAGAGATTTCGGCCCGGCTGAATATCATTCTACACGCGACTATGAGAAAATTGTGGGATCTCCTTTGCCTGACTTTGTTCTGGGTATTTTCGAAGGAAGCAAAGTCAAACAGCGTGTGATTGAAACAGATCCCGAGGCCGAGAAATTGTTCTGGGCACCGCAGAGAGCTGCTTTGGCGGCCTATGAAGAAGCTCTCAATCGCCTCCATCTCGATGGTTATGTTTATCCGGCCATTCAGATGCCGCCCAACGACGAAACGATTCCGCAGCCTGATGGTAAGCCAAGCACGGGACCCCATAGCATGACAGGTTGGGTAAATCCTTTGGGGGTTCCGGCCATTGTCGTGCCGGGCGGTTTTTACCCAAGCGGTTTGCCCTTTGGACTTGAGATATCGGCACGCAGATGGAAGGATGGAGATCTTCTCGGCTGGGCCTATGCCTATGAGCAAGCCACCCGGCATCGCAAACCACCGGTGCTCGTAGAGAAACGGTGAAATGGGGGGTGCGCCAAGCCAGATCACCCTTGACCCATTCACCAGACTCTGTCAATACCCAGTCAATACTTTCACCATACTTAGGCAATACCTTCTCCATACTTAGGCAATACCTTCTCCAGACTCTTGCCAGACTCTACCAAGACTTTGATGAGACTTTGCTCAGACTTTGCTCAGACTCTGTTCAGACTAGGTTCAGACTCAGTTTAGACTCTGTTCAGACTAGGCGACACCTGTCCAAGGAACAATACTCCCGTATAATGGGTTAGCTGGTGCTGCTTACTTACCACTTACCACTTACCACTTACCGCCCCCTAGTCCTCCGGCATCAACGTCCCCTGGCTTTGGATGATCTTCCAACCGTTGCCGTTCTTGAGGTATACTCGAATAAACTTGGACTGCCCGAGGATGGAACCGGACTTGCTGCGATTAACCTGCTTGCCGGTGGTAATGCCGACATTGCCATATACAGCTGCTTCCACATTTTCGATGGAGATCTTTACATAAGGATTATTGGACAACTGGAATTCCATCACGCCAACCTTGTTGACTTGCTTCCCTGAGGTCAGCACACCGCGATAGTGATCGTCGTAAAGAGACGAAAGTGTTACAGAATCCCGGTCAATAATGGCCTTCAACCGTTGGTCTTCGAGTCGTACAAGCGCCTGTTCCGGCGCATCCTTTTGTGCATAACCATTGACGATAATGGCACTGAGCAGAAAGGCAAAAACGTATTTCATACCATGAGGGTTTTAGTATCCCTCAAGTTACCTCAAGCGATCCGCCCTGGCGCTGACAAATGCCACCTCCGGATGCCCTCTTTCGTCATGAGCCTCAACATTCAGAATTCCCTGTTCAACATTCAAAATTGATATCAGCCTGCCTGGTTTTCCTTTTCTACCAGTATCTTTTGCGTCGGATAGGCAAAGGCGATACCCCGCTTCGCAAACTCTTCGAAAATCCGGAGGTTGACGGACTGTTGAATATCCATGAACTCGTTGTAGTCGGCACTCTCGACGAAGAAGACGGCTTCAAAATTGAGACTGAAGGTGCCGTAGGTGGCGAAGTGGGCGCGTTCGAAAGTGGTTCTGGGATGC
>JAFEAM010000028.1 GCA_018266395.1 Bacteroidota bacterium
GGCTCTTGATCCGACCAACCTGAATCCGAAGGCCGACGGTGGCGCATCGATCTATGCAGCTTGTATTAGCATGCTGGATGATGCCATTGCCAACTTCGGCAAGACAGAACTCAGCAAGCCCTATGACCTGTTCTATGGCGGCAACAAGACGCGCTGGATCACACTGGCCAACACGCTGAAGTTCAGGGCCTACATGCAGACCCGCCTGGTGGATGCAAATGCAGTAACAAAGGCCCAGGCAATAACTGACTTAATTGACTCGCCTTCAAAGAACTGGGTGTACCAGTATTCCACCAACATAGCCAACCCTGACAGCCGTCACCCTTATTTCACGGGTAACTACCTGACAGGCGCTGGTACGTTCCAGAGCAATTCCCTGATGTGGGAGATGCAGTATGGAAAGCAGGTTGGTCCTGGCGGTACGCCTGGCGTAGTGGATCCCCGTATCCGTTACTACTTCTATCGTCAGAGCTCGCCTATTTCCCAGGATGTAAACTTGCTTGGTTGCATCGGTCGTCCCCGCGTAACACACTACACCAATCCCCGCTGGCCGTTCTGCTGGATCAAAGATCCTGCAGACAACACATCCAACGTAGGATACTGGGGTCGTGACTTCGGTGATGCCACCGGTGTGAACCCTGACACACAAAGCCGTACCAACTGGGGAGTATATCCTATTGGCGGTGCATTTGATAATCAGGTAGTCATTGGCACAGGTACTGCGACAGTTGCAAGCGGTGCAACAGTGGTAACCGGAGCCGGCACTTCTTTCACTTCACTCTTCACCAAAGGAGAGCAGTTGTGGGATGCCACTGGCCGGGAACTAATCGGAACCATTGCATCAGTTGACAGCGACACACAGTTGACGCTGAAGGCAGGAGCTGCAGCAGCACTTGCAGGTGAAGCTTATCAGCGTGGCTATCAGCGCGCCAACACATCCTCTGACGGATTATCAGGTGCAGGTATTCTGCCGATGTTCATGAGCTTCCATACTAACTTCCTCAGGGCTGAGCTGGCATTGATCACTGGTAGCCCTGCTACTGCGCAGACACAGATGGTGGCCGGGGTAACCAACTCAATTGACTATGTGCAGTCTTTTGGTTCTTCAGTTGCCTCCGGACCAGTTCCTGGTGGTGCTGAAAAAACAGCATACGTCACCGCTGTAACGGCGCGTTTCGCAGCTGCTGCTACTGCCAGTGCGCAGATGGATGTGATCCAGAAGGAACAGTGGATTGCCTCTTTCGGAAATGGAATAGAGGTGTACAATGCATACCGTCGTACCGGTGCGCCTGCCAAGGGAACAACCTTTGCTCAGCAGCTCACGCTGTCGGCAAACCCTGGAACGTATTACAGGTCATTCACCTATCCTTCCGTGTACGTGACGAGAAATTCGAATGCTACACAGAAGACATCGGATGGAGTGAAGGTGTTCTGGGATAACAACCCTGACGGTTTCGTTAACTAACCATAAATCTGAAAGAGAAATGAAGACATCAAAATATATCAGAACCGCGCTGACGGTAGCGCTTGCAGCAATGACCATGCTGCTGGGAAGCTGCCGTGATGAGAGCCTGATCATTTATGATCCGGTGAAGCAGGGTGTTCAGGGTGCTTATGCCAGAATGGTTGATCAGCCGCCGGCAACAGCAGCAGTCGCATCCTTTGCTACAACCAACTTTGTTTTTACAGCAGAGGTGGTTGGAGTGGGAACGGATCCGACCAAGGTGAAGTCCTTTGACATCACGGTACAGTTGGATGATCCCAATAGTGTGAATTTGAAACCGGCAAAGGCCTTGGGCAGCATAACAAGCTTCACCTTGTTTAGCGACACCCAGCGTCCCCGTGGCACTGCTACGTTCACCGGAGCACAAATCACTACTTTGTTGGGTCTTACGGCAGGGGATATTGTGAAGGGTAACATTCTTACCTTCTACACCTCATTGACGCTCACCGACGGCAGGAAATACGACATCAACAATGTTGATCCGAACCTGGCCGCTTCGAGCGCGTTCAATGCGCCGTTCTTCCATCAGACTACTTTCAAATAGCAGTATAGTCAGAACTCAAAAAAGGGGCTTCGGCCCCTTTTTTTATTGTCCAGGTTTCCATCCGGGGTGGGTCTTGCCATGTATCTCCAGCAGGGAAGGAGGCCTGTTTTTGAGCTTAAGGAGACTAAAGTCCCATCTTTTTGTGCCAGACCACCTTTACGCCCGGATCATCATTAACTGCACAATTTTCAGCGAAAGCCTGCTATTCCAGTCAATTCTGAAAAAAAACAGGTAATTCTTTATAATAATTTGCGGATTGCTGGTACTTTAACATTCTAAAATTTGTTTAACCTAAACCTAAAACCATGAGAAAGTTTCTACTCACACTTGTCTCGTTTGCCATGGTGCTCAGCGTCTGGGCCCAGGAACGAGCGGTCTCGGGTAAGGTCACTTCTTCAGAAGATGGAAGTTCCTTGCCAGGGGTGAACGTGGTGCTGAAGGGCACTGCGACGGGAGCTGTTACTGATGCAGAGGGAAGTTACAAACTCAATGTTCCGACGGCCGGCGGCACATTGGTGTTTTCCTTCATCGGATTAGTAACACAGGAAGTCGAGATCGGCCAGCGATCAGTAGTGGACGTCCAGATGGCAGCGGACGTTCAGCAATTGAGCGAAGTTGTCGTTACGGCCCTCGGTATCAAAGAGGATCGTGACAAGTTCGCGTCATCTGCAGCCAGCGTGAAGGGAACTTCAGTTGCCAAGTCGGGTGAGACAGGCGTACTTCAGGGACTGGCGGCCAAGACGGCCGGTGTGCTGATCGTACGAAACGGTGGAGACCCGGGAGCTGGAGCCTACATCCAGATCCGCGGACAGAACACCATCAACGGTAACGCACAGCCCCTCTTTATTGTGGACGGCGTACCGGTAAACAACTCCAATGAATATGGTTTGTCCGGAGCCGGTAACTCTATCGTAACACAGTCCCGTATCAACGACATCAATCCGGAGGATATAGCCTCCATGGAGGTGTTGAAAGGTGCGTCTGCTGCTGCTTTGTGGGGTACACGCGCTGCCAACGGTGTGATTATCATCACCACCAAGAAAGGGCAGGATACCAAAGGAAAAGTAAATGTCTCCATTAAATCAACGGTATCCTTTGACGAAGTCAATAAGATGCACGACTTGCAGACGGTTTTTGGAAATGGTGACAAAGGTCACTATGCCATGAACAACCGGGTGAGCTATGGAGATCAGATAGCTGACCGGAAGGGTGGCGCTGATGCCACGACTGGTGCAGCATACGTTACACTTTCAGACGGAAGCAAGCGCTATGCTACCCCTAGCGGCTCCGGCTTCAGCTGGGATGGTACCGGTGCTGCTGCACACGGAGGTAAGAACTCAAAAGATACCTATAACCATAAGACCGACGTTTTCCAGACAGGTCACTTTGTCGACAACAACATGACAATCAGCGGAGGTAATGCCCGGAGCAATTTTCTCATGAGTTATTCCAATCTTACCCAGCAGGGTGTGATCAAGAATTTCAGTGACTATACGAGAAACTCGGCCAGACTCAATGCATCGAGCCAGTTTACAGATTGGATCAGAGGTTCGGCTTCAGCATCTTATGTCGGTTCATACTCCACGCGTGCACAGACGGGTGATAACCTCGATGGTTTGATGCTCGGAGGTCTTCGGACCCCTCCCGACTTTAATAACGCGTTTTACTCGGGTACGTACACTGATGCAACGGGCGCAATCTTCCCTGACAAACATGTAGCTTACCGCGACCAGTTGGGTGCAGGCGATCACCCTGTTTATTCCAACCCGCTGTGGAACATCAACAACAACAAGAACACCACTACCGTTGACCGGTTCATCGGTAATATGGAACTCTCTGCTGACCCCACATCGTGGCTAAATATCACCGGCCGTGCTGGCGTTGATTATTTCACTGATAAGAATAAAGAGTTGTTCCCTGTTCACTCTGCTACCTTCCCGACTGGATACTACCAGGTAAATAATACCACGGAGAAGCAGATCAACATGGACTTCTTTGCCCGTGCTCAGAAACAATTCAACAGCAACTTCAGCGGTAACCTGCTATTCGGTGTGAACTACAACGATCGTTATCGTAATACCGATCACACACAGATTACCGATTTCATCGTTGCGGGTGCGCCTCCGAACCTGAACAATGGTTTGACGTCGAACCTGCAGGCCTACAATTATACCACGCATATCCGCACCTATGCATACTATGCTCAGGCGGAATTGCAGGCATATGACCAGTTGTTCCTGACACTGACCGGCCGTTCTGAATCTGCTTCTACCTATAACAACTCATTCTTCTTCCCCAGTGCTGCTTTGGCATGGCAATTCACAAAGTTGGAGGCGCTCAAGGGTGGGTCAACACTCAGCTTTGGTAAGTTGAGGTTAACAGCAGGCCAGGTGGGTATTCAGCCTCAGCCCTATTTGAACAACACGTTGTTCGTAAATACGATCTATTATGACGGGTATGCCTATGGTTTGAATGCTTCCAGCGGCGTGTATGGTGGAGGTTACGGACAAAGCTACCTGGCTGGTAATCCGAACCTGAAGCCTGAAGTGAAGACTGAAGTTGAGATTGGTGCTGACCTGAGATTCTTCAATAACAAACTCTCATTCTCAATTACAGCTTACAACAACCACACCGACAACCTGCTCCTGGCTCTTGGCTTGCCCGATGCTTCTGGCTTCAACCAGATCTGGAAGAATGCTGCATCCATGGAGAACAAAGGCCTGGAGATTGAATTGGGCTATGATATCATCAAGAAAGGTAACTTCAGCTGGAATATCACTGGTAACTGGTCGGCCAACAGGAATAAAGTTACATCCATGGGTGGAACAGATGCTCAGACCGTTCCTGGTGGTGGTGCCTATGCAGGTCAGTCCCTAATCGCTGGACAGCCCTTCGGAGTATTCTATGGAGCCGTTCTGCAACATGATGAAAAAGGGAAATACATTCTGGATGGCAATGGATTCCCTCAGTTCGGTACCCAGAATGAGATCTATGGCAACCCGAACCCGATGTGGAGGGCAGGTATTGGTACCACAGTCGCATGGAAGGGCGTTTCCCTCTATGTGCTGTTTGACAGGGTTTATGGAAATGACTTCTGGAATGGTACCCGAGGCGCTCTTGCGACGTTCGGAACTTCCGCAGAGACTGGACACATTTCCACTTCCAGCTCTCCTTTGAAGACAGTTGATGGATTGACAATTCCTGCAAACACTCCGTTCCGTGGAGAAATCCGTGACTTTGGAGGCGGGCCTGTAGCATTGACACAAGCATACTATCAGACACTGGGAACGTCATTCTCAGCCGGCAATGCCGACCTGTTCAAAGAGGATGGCGGATCAACCCGTCTGCGTGAAGTGACGCTCAGCTACTCTTTAAGGGGTGCCGGCTTTACCAAGGCAACCAAGCTGGCTTCAGTAGACTTCAGCCTCACCGGACGTAACCTGATGCTGTGGACTAACTACACCGGTATTGACCCTGAAGGCAATATTACGGGAGCTTCCCTGGCACGCGGCTCTGACTGGTTCATCAGTCCTGCCACACGGTCGGTACTGTTCACGATCAAGGTTACCTACTAATCTTAATGAGGAGAATGATTATGAAAAAGCATATTTTCAACAAGTCTTTGATTGCATTGGCGGTCATCATGATGCTTTCATCATGCAAGGACCTCTTCAACAAGGACGACATTCAGAAGAACCCCAACAGCCCCCTGCAGTCACAGATTGACGTAAGTCAGTTGACCACGGCGGCCATGCTGGGTATGTCGCTACTGTACGAAGACACTGACAACAGGATTGCTTCCATCTGGGGCGGGCACCTGGCGGGTACCAGCCGTCAGCACCTGACCTTTCAGAACTATATTGTCAGTTCCACTTCCTTTGGCTGGTTCAATTACTACAATTCTGCCACAAATGCCCGGTACGCCCAGGCTGCAGCTGTATCTAAGGCGCAGAAAGGTGTTAATCAGGTGATAGAAGGGCTGATCTTCCACAAGATGGCTTCCCTTTGGGGCAGCGTGCCTTATACCGAAGCAATGGATCTGGTTAACCATCCAACTCCGAAGTATGATGATCAGGCTGCAGTATATGCTTCGCTGATTACATTACTGGACGACGCGGTTACCAACCTGCAGGCAGGTGGAGGGATCGCTGATGGAGATTTTATCTTCAACAAAGATCCTAACAAATGGATTGCTGCCGCAAGGACCCTGCAGGCCCGTATGTACCTTCATACCAAGCAGTACGCCAAGGCAGTTACGGCAGCGCAGGCTGGCATATCCAGCCCTCTGAATGACATGCTGGTACCGCACGGAACTTCACAGCAGGTTGACCTCAACCTGAACTATGACTTCTTTGTGAATTCCAGGCCCGGTGATACGGCTTTTGACCCTTCTCTCGGCTCTTATCTTCCTGCATTCATGTGCACAGATATCTCGGTAGGTACCGTTGGTACGCTCGGAGTGGCGAAGCGCAATGCCAAAACGGAGGAGACCGGCCTGTTTAATGCCTTCTTCGGGTATGAGAATGTTCAGAGCGGAGATGGTACATGGGACCCCAACGTAACCAATGGTGTGTTTCAGGCCAATTCATTCAGCCCTATACTGACCTTTTACGAAAATCAGCTGATTCTTGCAGAAGCAGCGCAGCGCCTGGCCAATACCCCGACTGCCGTAGATCCCACTGCCCTCGCTGCCCTTAATTCGGTGCGGACAACGCTGGAAACTACGGGTAGGATTTTTGGAGCGAAGTATGCGTTAGGAACGCTCACTTATACTCCCTATGTAGCGGCTGATTTCAGTGCTGCTGGTGTTGCAAACCCTGCAACAGGTCCCTACGCCGGTATGAATGAGCAGACGGCCTTTTTGAGGGAGGTGGCTTCTCAGAAGTTCATAGTACTGCTGATGCAATTCGAGGTATTTACTGAACTGAGAAGGTTGGCTGTGCTCAACCCTGCCATCAGTTTGGGAGTGCCGATCAATAAGCCACCCGTGTATCCGGCAAGGTATATTTATCCTCAGAACGAGATAAACACCAACCCGAATACGCCCAAGCCGGCTCCTGATCAGTTCACCAAACTTGACCTCTTCAAGTAATGGAGGTTTAAGAAGCAGTCCAAAAAGGCTGCCTGAACTGAACAGGCAATAAGAAAGCCGCCCTGAGTTAATCGGGGCGGCTTTTTTGATATTCAGTTATTAATTATCCCTTTACCTTGAAGGCAACCTGGGTGTTTTCCCACTTGAGTGTAACCTCATCCTTGCCTACTGAAATATTGAACGTCTCAACAAAAGTTGCAGCCTTTGCTGGCTTCACTTTAACCCGGAGTACATCGTTGCCTTCCTTGTAGCTATAGGCACCCCATTGTTTTGCATACTTCTGGAAGATGATCGTCCATTCGCTTTCTCCGGGAATGCTGAACAGTTCGTATTTGCCCGCCGCCAAAGCCTGGCCTTCAATTTTAACGGGCTTGTCGATCTCAAACACAGTCGCCTCATTGGCTCCAGTTCTCCATACCTTTCCGTATGGCTCAATGCCGCCAAGCATCTTCCTGCCCTTTGCTGATGGGGTCGAATAATCAATCTTGATACTAACACCGTCTATGGTACCCTGTGCTACTGCAGGAGGGCTGGGCCGCTTGCTCTTGTCTTCCTGACCATTGGCGGCAAGCGCTACAAATGCCAACAGCGTGATAAATAGTTTCCTTTTCATAGGGGTTGTTTGGTTTGATTTTTTGAAAGGCCCCTATGCAGGTATGAGTCCGCCAGGGCTACCTCGAATTTACAACGATTCGAGACCGAGATGGTTGGTCGGGAGCTAAAATTTAATTAGAAAATCCCCTGGTTTGAGTGAACCTTTCAATGGCCGAACGCCTGTTTATCTTCCGAAAGGGTTCAGCGCATTCAATGCGCGTTTGTTGCCGCCCATCTTGTTGAGGGTCTTCATCATCTTGCGCATGTCCTCAAACTGCTTGAGTAGCTGATTGACCTGCTGGATCGAGGTGCCGCTGCCTTTTGCAATACGGTTCTTCCGGCTGGAATTGATCACAACGGGATTCTCGCGTTCTTCAAGGGTCATGGACCGGATGATGGCCTCAACCGGCTTGAAAGAGTTGTCGTCAATGTCCACCCCCTTCAATGCCTTGCCCATTCCAGGTACCATACCAAGCAGGTCCTTCATGTTGCCCATCTTCTTGATTTGCTCCAGTTGGGTGAGGAAGTCGTTGAAATCAAACTGGTTCTTACGGATTTTCTTCTGCAACCGCGCTGCTTCCTCCTGGTCGAAGGTTTCCTGTGCCTTTTCAACCAGGCTGACAACGTCGCCCATTCCAAGAATTCTGCCGGCCATACGATCCGGGTAGAAACGGTCCAGGGCCTCCATCTTTTCACCGGAGCTGATAAACTTGATCGGCTTGTCCACTACTTTCCTGATAGACAAGGCTGCTCCGCCACGCGTATCGCCGTCTAGTTTGGTAAGCACCACACCGTTGAAGTTCAGCCTGTCGTTGAAAGCCTTTGCCGTGTTCACAGCGTCCTGGCCAGTCATGGAGTCTACGACGAAAAGTGTTTCTGAAGGGTTCAGCGCTTCCTTGAGCCGGGCGATTTCTTCCATCATCTCTTCGTCGATAGCCAGACGGCCGGCGGTATCCACAATCACAATCCGGAAATTGTTTTGCTTCGCATGGTCGATGGCGTTGCGTGCAATCCTGACAGCATCTTTGTTGTCGGGTTCGGCATATACATCAACACCAATCTGCCCACCCAGTACCTTCAACTGATCGATGGCCGCAGGGCGATAGATGTCACAGGCCGCCAGCATGACGCTGCGCCCCTGGCGTTTGAGATAATTGGCAAGCTTTCCAGAAAAGGTTGTTTTACCTGAACCCTGAAGCCCTGCAATCAGGATGACTGCCGGGTTCCCATCAACCTTGATGTCCTCACTCTCACCACCCATGAGCTGGGTGAGTTCGTCATTCGTGATTTTGATGAGCAACTGCCCAGGTGAAATCGCAGTGAGTACATTCTGCCCCAGCGCCTTCTGCTTGATTTCGTCGGTAACTTCTTTGGCAACTTTGTAATTGACGTCCGCATCGATGAGGGCCTTCCTGATCTCTTTGATCGTCCCCGCAACGTTGATCTCTGTAATGCGACCCTGTCCTTTCAGGTTCTGAAAGGCTTTTTCAAGTTTGAGACTTAGACTGTCAAACATGGCTTACTGTGTAAATAGGGGCGCAAAGTTAACCCTAATGGGACCGCACTGCAAATGCAGATTCTGCCATTGTCAACCCCCTCCGGAAACCTGGGAAGCTTACTTTTTCTTCCACATTTCAAGGGCCTTGGCTGAGCGTTCAACCAGAAGGGGATAGGCGTTTTTCATTGCCATTTCTTCTTCCGATGGCTGACTGGCTAGGGCATGGACATTTTCAAGGTGAAGCACTTTCCATTGTCTTGTCGTCAGCATGCATCTACCAACCATGGCAATGCAGGGTTTCCCGGACCGAAAGGCGAGAGCCGCAACACCTTTTACCACCTTGCCAAATGCGGTTTGCTGGTCGAGACTTCCCTCACCGGTGAAGACCAGGTCTGTATCGATGATATGATCCTTCAAATGGGCGAATCTGGAAATGAATTCAAATCCTGATTCGAGGGTTGCATTCAGGAAGAGTTTGGCCCCGGCACCCATTCCGCCCGCAGCCCCGGCGCCGGGAAACTGAAGGTCGGGCCCACCAGCCGATCGAACGATTCCTGCAAATTGTTTGAGACCTGCGTCGAGTTGCTCCACTGCTTCAGGATCTGCACCTTTCTGCGGCCCGAAAATCCGTGCTGCGCCCGTTGGACCGTGCAATGGATTGTCGACATCACACAGCACAATAAAGCGGGTCTTCTTGAGAGCTGGCAGAGCCCCGCTGTTATCTATGCGTTCAATTCGAGACAAATCATCGCCCACAGGCCTGCTTAATTCTGTTCTGCCGGCATAGAAGCGATATCCCAGCGCGGTAGCCATTCCGGTGCCAACGTCATTGGTTGCGGTTCCGCCCACACCCAGAATGATGGTCTCGGCGCCGCCTTCCATTGCATGTGCAATCATCAATCCCGTACCATAGCTGGATGTGTTCAGTGGATTTCTCTCCTGCGGCTTAAGAAGGTGAAGCCCTGAGGCAGACGCCATTTCTATAAAGACAGTCTTTTTGTCCGGGGACAGGCCATATGTGGCCTGGATGGTTCTTCCGATGGGGTCCCTTGTCTTGGTCTTGATGAATTCACCTTTGGCATAGGCTGTGAGGATTTCGCAGGTGCCTTCACCACCATCTGCCAAGGGGAGTTCCTTTACTTCAATGTCTTCGGCCGCAACATTCAACCCCTGATGAATGGCCTTGCTGGCTTCCTGGGCTGTGAGTGAGCCTTTGAACTTGTCGGTTGCTATAAGGATTTTCACTTGGCAGGTTCAGGTGACCCAAGTTAATCACTTGGTTTCTCTGATGCTGAAGTTAGTCAATTGAATGCGGTCAGGGGAAGATTCTTATTATATATAGGGCAAGGATTGAACTGATTAGGGCTGTGACGCCCTGCAGGAGGGTCATAGGAGTGAAATACCTGAATCCGTCACGTGGCTGTATATGTCCGAATTGGGAGACCACCCAGAAATAGGAATCGTTACTGTGCGAAACGGCCATGCTTCCGCCACCTATCGCCACCACGAGAATGGCCAGTTCCGAAGGCGACGTCAACCCCGCGGCGGCGGTCAGTGGAAAAGTAAGTGCACTGGTGATAACCATTGCGGATGTACTGGAACCTTGTGAAGTCTTTAGTAGAGCGGCGATCAACCAGGCCAAAGAGATGAATATGGCGCTACTCACTCCATCCTTTGCGAGGTCCCCAATCAGAGAGCCAATACCGCTTTCTTTGATCAGCGACCCGAATGCTCCGCCTGCACCCGTAATAAGAAGAATGATCCCTGCATCTTTAAGTGCGTCCGAGATCCAGTCGGGCCAGAGCTGCTGATGTGCTGGCTTGAGCAGCCGGAAGCTCAAAAGGACTCCAATCAAAAGTGCAACTGACGGATGTCCTACCACCTCAAGAATGGTTCTGACAGGATTTGTTTCCTGTATGAATCTTGAAAACGAGGTTGCTGAAATGAGTACAATCGGGAGGAAGAGTGGCAGGAATGCAGACCACCACGAGTAGTGTGCCGTTGACTCATCAGCATGAATATGTGCGGGGATGGTTATTTGCGTACCGCGACGAACTGCATACCAGTAGGAGGCCGCTACCACGGGAATGGCGCAAACAAATCCTGTGAGCATGACCAGACCCATATGATGTCCCAATCCAAATGTTGTCGCTGCGGCAAGGGGTCCTGGAGTCGGGGGTACAAGAGTATGGGTGGAATACAATCCCGAAGAGAGGGCCAGGATGAGAGACCCTTCAGATGCAGATGCGTCTGCTGCCAGTTGAGGTGCAAGCCTGGAAAGAATGATGAAGCCCGAGTCACAAAACACAGGGATTCCCACGATCGCTCCCGTTATGCTCATTGCCAAAACAGATCTTTTTTTTCCAACAGCGTTCAGCAATCCGTGACTCAGTGCAGTCATGCCACCGGTTTTCTCAAGCATCGTTCCCAACACAGAACCCAGTGCAATCACAAGGGTAATCTGTCCCAGCAAGTTGCCCATTCCTTCCTGCATGACGGGCATCACACGAAGCAAAGGGATACCTGCAATAGCTGCAAAGACGAGGCTGGCCATTATCAAACCAAAGAATGGATGAAGCCTGCTTCTCTGCGGCCACCACATCAGCCCGGCAACGGAAAGGATCAGCCCCAGAATGATTCGAAGGTGCTGCAATGCCTACAGGGTTGGTCGGAAAGGAATGAACGTGTATGCTTCGCCAGCGGGAAATGACTTCACCCCCAGTGGTAGTTCGAGAAAGCCGTCCACATTCTTGAGGTTGGCGAAATCGCCAGACCCTCCTCCCGGAATGGGATGGGCGATAAGTTTTCCGGATTTCATCTCTGTCCTCACCTGGACGAAGTATGTCAGAGGCAGGTCGAATTCAAATGACTCTGCAAGGACGGCGGACCCAAAGTGATGCGAGAGTTCCATGTTGCTGAGCAACCAGGGTCTTATGTACCGATAGAAACAAAGAAATGAAGACACGGGGTTGCCAGGCAAGGCAAAAATGGCCTGCTTCTTTGTTACCCCAAACCAGAATGGTTTCCCTGGGCGCTGGCTCACCTGGTGGAATTTCTTTTCCACGCCAAGCTCCTCCATCACAGCCGGAACAAAGTCAAATTTCCCTTTTGAAACGCCGCCTGTGAGAATGATGAGCTCAAATTGAGTAAATATTTTCGATAGCTCCCGCTCCATGGCATTGCGTTCATCAGTCAGGTGAAACAACTGTGGACGGCAACCTAGTGTGGTGAGTGCAGCCTGAAGTGCATAGCTGTTGGAACGGCGAATTTGATGGGGCTGGGGCTGATCATGCACATCGACCAGTTCATTGCCCGTTGAAATGATGGCGGTCGGAGGGAAGGAATAGACCTGTGCCTCGGCCCTTCCAACCGTTACCAGAAGCGCGACTTCCGCAGGGGAGAGCAGCATCCCTGGCGAAAGTAGTTCTTCACCGCGTTTGGCATCATGGGCGCGTATATGAATGGATTGACCTTTTGTTACACTTTGAGATTTGACTTTCGCGAGCTTATTGAAAATGGTAACCTCTTCGTACGGGATGACGGTGTCACATCCGATCGGCAGCATGGCCCCGGTCATGGCCTCAATGCAATTGCGAGGATCTTTCAACGTGAGCCTCGGCTGCCCTGCTGGTTGAGTTCCTTCCACCAGGAAATCCCGCCAGCCACCTTCATAAGACTCAAACCTGATGGCGATGCCATCCAGAGCCACCCGGTCAAATGGCGGAAAATCACGGTCTGCCTTAATGGATTCTGCCAGTACCCGCCCCTCCAGGTTCTCTGCTTTTACCGATTCTTTTGCGGGCTTCAGCGCGTGTTGATGAATGATGGAGGTAGCCTCGGCAACACTTACCATATGGAAATGAATTATTTTGAGTAAGATAGCTAAATGAAGACCAAATTAAGTCACGTTGATAAGGAGGGAAACCCTTCAATGGTCAATGTTTCATCAAAAAAAGACACGCTCAGGTTCGCCAAGGCCCAGGCCGTTGTTTACCTGGGGAAGGAAATCATCCGGGAGATTTCGAAGAACAACCTGATGACACGTAAAGGGCCAGTGTTTCAAACAGCCATTCTTGCCGGTGTGATGGGCTCCAAACGAACTTCAGACCTGATTCCGCTGTGCCATCCCCTGTCGCTGGAGGATTGCCAGGTAACTATCACTATTAAGGGCCCGAGGGTAATAATTGTATCCCGGACAACCGCAAATGCCAAGACCGGGGTGGAAATGGAGGCGCTAACCGCAGCCTCGGTTGCAGCCCTCACGGTCTACGATATGTGCAAAGCCATGTCGCATGACATTGTAATAGAGGAGATCAAGCTTCTGGAGAAAACTGGAGGGAAAGCTGACTATAAGAGGGCATGATGGCGGCGGCCTGATATCAAACCCAAAAAGTCCTTCAATTCTGATTCTGACCTTACATGGGTTTTTCTAACCCAGGCTAAGAGTGGGGGATTTCAGCAAATGACAGAGATTGAATAGCTTACTAGCTGCCCCTTTGAGCCATCAATGAAATGCGCCGGAGTTCATCCGGCGCAATCTGCTACAAAACATTACAATATTTGATCATCTGCCATTTTTCACGAACCAGAACAACTGGCTTGTGTTATCTTCATTAAGAAAACAAGTTGGCGATGAAATCAATAAAATTCCAGATTGAAGTAAATCCCGTGCTTAGGGACTTGCTGGTTGTCCTCATAACCGGTATGCTGGCCGCCATGTCATTTGTGACAGCGGGCTACACCGTTTTGATGCAGTTCTAGGCTTATTCCTGGCGCTGTTTAGTTCAGATTTGTATTCTCCTGCGGGCGGGCTTCCACCCATTCTTCGCCGTCCTCGAATACCTCCTTCTTGAAAATCGGGACATGCTCCTTCAGCTGATCAATGATATACTGACAGGCCTCAAATGAGTCTTTGCGATGCTTGGTAGATACCGCAACGGCTACAGCAGTTTCACCGGGTTTGAGGGTTCCTACGCGATGGCTGACAGCCCATCCCAATAAGGGCCATTTCTGAGCCGCATCATCGATGATCTTTCTGGTTTCTGTGACAGCCATACTCTCGTACGCCTCATATTCCAGCCAAACGACTTTCTTGTTGTGGGCCGAGTTTCTTACGGTCCCTATAAAAACATTAACGGCCCCTGCACCTAAGCTGGAGGCCGTCTCGATGAGTTTCTGCACATCGATGGTCTTTTCAGTAATCTTAATCATAGCAGTAGAAATTTAGAGTGAAATCAATTCACACTTTTAATGTAGCCTTTTTGGCACCTAAAATCAAGATGAAAATACCTTATGTTCGACGGGCCGGTAAGGAAAGATTTTCGTCGGAAGCAACCCGTTGTTTATGGCCAAATTTTGACGAATTTGCTATTTCTCCGGTCATTTGTCCTTTATAGCTGATAAAAATCATAAGGACGATTACATCCCGGAACCCTACATGCTTCAACCAGAAGAAATCAAAAGATATAGCCGGCAAATTCTATTGCCTGAACTGGGACTTTCAGGGCAGCAAAGACTCCTTAATTCCAGGGTGCTGGTCATAGGGGCAGGCGGCCTTGGTTCACCGGCACTTTTGTACCTGGCTGCGGCGGGAACCGGAACCATTGGCATTGTGGACTTCGACAAGGTGGACCTGTCCAATCTTCAGCGCCAGATTTTGTACAAGGAAGAAGACGTGGGGAAGTCAAAAGCCGTGAGATCCCGGGAAATTCTGAGGCAATTGAACAGACAGGTGAATGTGATCTCCCATGAGCAGATGCTTTCCTCCGACAATGCCATGGAAATCATCGGTTCATATGATGTTGTGATCGACGGATCCGACAATCTTCCGACAAGATACCTCGTAAATGATGCTTGCGTGTTCTCCGGGAAGCCACTCGTCTATGGGGCCATTTTCAGATTTGAAGGCCAGGTAAGTGTATTTAATCTTCAAGATGAATTCGGAAGGCGCGGGCCCAATTACAGGGATTTGTTTCCTCAGCCGCCTCCGCCGGAAATGGTTCCGTCTTGTGCAGAAGGAGGGGTGATGGGTGTACTGCCTGGCATCATTGGATCCATGCAAGCCAATGAGGCTATCAAAATTATCGCCGGCATTGGAACTACGTTGAGCGGAAGGCTGATGATCTTTGACAGTCTGGATTTTACAACACGGTTCTTGCGCATCCATCCTGATGCTGAAAACCCGGTATCAGGCAATAATCCCACCTTGACTCAATTGATCGACTATGAAGAATTCTGCAATCCGGGTAAACACACTATGAAGGATCAGGTTCCGGAGATCAGCCCTGCCGAAGTGCACGATTTGCTGGAGCGCGGGAAACCATTTCAATTTATAGATGTAAGAGAACCGCTGGAATATCAACTGGTAAGTATAGGTGCCATCAATCTGCCGCTTTCATCCCTGCCACAGCAAGTCGAAGCCATTCATCGTGAGGGGCTTGTAGTGCTGCACTGCAAAAGTGGTCAGCGCAGTTTCAGTGCGGCAAGAATGCTGATGAAGGAATACGGCTTCGCCAATGTGAAAAACATGACCGGAGGACTGATGGGATGGAAGCAGGAAGTGGATCCCTTTTTGCCTGTGTAGAAGAAATCTCTCCGTATTAGAGACGCCTATTTGAGGGCATATTTCTCAGGGGCCGACTCAAATGAGATCTTGCAGCCATCACAGCAGAAATAATAGTCCACATCCTTGTACTTGATCACATGTTTGGCCGTGCTCTTCTGAATAGGAACATTGCACACGGGGTTGATGAAGTATTCTTTCATGTTCAGTTGGGCTCCCGCGTCCTTGGCATTGAATACGTTCTCCTTCCTGAAGATCGATATGATTTCTGCCAATATGCTGATGGCTACTTCATCCGGCAATTTTGCGTTAATATTAATGCCGGCTGGCGTCTTGACCTTTTGAAGTTCTTCCATGCTTACCCCTTGCTCCATCAGTTCACGATAGATGGAGTTGGCCTTTCTCATGGAAGAGACAAAAGCCACATATTCAGAACCTGACCGAATTGCCTGCTTCAATCCCTCCGCGTCATTCTCTCCCTGCGTACACACTACTGTGAATGTGCCGGGCATGACCAGAGCGCGATCGAACTTCTGGCCATCCACCACAACGTCTGCGGTAGGGTAGGCTTCTTTGTCGGCTCCCTCCGCAACAGCTGTGACGCGATACCCGGTCGCTTTGGCAAGTCTGGCGAGCGCCATTCCGATGTGGGAACGACCTATAACCAGAACATGAGGCTTCGGAAGGACTGGTTCAATGTAAACCGACACCGATCCACCGCTTTGGCAGGTCATGTTATATGATATGACTCCTTTCGCGACGGCTTTGTCTGCATCTGGTGTGATGCTCACCAGCCTTGGTTTGCCTTGCTGAATGGCCAACAACGCCTCCTTCAATACAATACCGCGCGTACATCCGCCGCCGATCCAGCCCTTCATCGTTCCATCCCTCATGATGATAGCCCTGTCCCCCGGCTTACCGCTGGATGGGACAACGCGATTGACAACAATGGCGGTTGCAAAGGGCACCCTTTCCTGTGAAAGGGCGTTGTAGGTTTCTATGAATTCGTCAGACATCTGCCAGGTATCTTTCAAGTTCGAGTATGCTTTCCAGACTATGGGCAGAACTGAAGACATCAATCGCCGGCAAGGCTGCAGCCATCCCTCTTGCCAAGGGCTGGTAACCTTCTGAACCCTTGAGTGGGTTAAGCCAGATCAGTCTTCGCGTTCTTCGTTTTATCCTTCCCATTTCTGTGGACAATAGTTCAGGTTCACCTGTATCAAGTCCGTCGCTCAGGATCAGGGTCAACGTCTTGCCGTTCAACACCCGTTTGGAATAAGCGGTGTTGAATGCCTTCATCGACTCGCCGATCTTGGTGCCGCTGGACCATGCTTGTGTGCTTTGCGACAAGTAAGACAGGACACTATCCAGATTCTTGATGCGCAAGAAGTCTGTAATCCTGACCAACTGCGTACTGAATACAAAAGCTTCAATGTTCCGGAAATGTTCCCGCAAGGCCATGACAAACCTTAGCAGATAGAAACTGTACTTGTCCATCGATCCGCTTACGTCCAGCAAAATGACCAGTCGGTACTTTTCGGGTTTCTTATCCTTATAGCGCAGGTCAAGCATGGAACCTCCGCTGGAGATGCTGCTGCGGATAGTCTGACGGATATCCAGGGTGCCTTTGGTGACAGACAGGCGAAGTTTTCTTTTCAATCGCTTCCCCATTTGTTTCCACAAGTCCATCGCCAGCTTCTCAAGATGAGAACTGTCGATGCTGGAGACCATGGAAAAGTCAGTCTGACGGAGTCTTTCGACGGAATTGGCGCCTGTGACATTCTTGGTATCCTGTTGCTCTTTCTCCTTTTCGTCGGTATGCCCCTTACCCATGAATACCGCCGATCGCACCTCTTTCTTTTGTGGAACGAGACGGCTCTTGATGTCAAGGGCGCCCTTAAGTTGCTCCGCGAGGGTTTCCCAATACTGTTCAAAGTATAAGTCAAACCGCAAGGCATCTTCGGCACTGCTGCAAAAAATGGTCTTTAAACTGAAAGAAAAAGAACGCTTGTCAGCGATGATTCCCAAAGAGCCGGCGGTCAGGGCCTCCTGAACTTCACGTATTCCGATGTTGAAATCACGGGAGCGCAGGTATTCTGCAAAACCAAGAATGGATTCGGTAAGGGTGTCGTGACTGCGATAACCGCCTTGCATGGACTAGTGGTGAATTTCGGAAAGCAACTGTGCAAGTCCCCCGGCCTTCATTCTTTCAATATCGTGATGCGATTTGAGGACTGCGCCGATGGTTTCTGCAAGAGCCGTCTCTTCCAGTTTCCTTTTACCCAGCGCCTGCAGACTCATGGCCCAGTCAAGTGTCTCGGAAATCCCCGGGGATTTTTCCAGTTCTTTGGTGCGGAGCTTGTTTACCACCTCCACAATCTGCCCTGCCAGCTGCTGCTCAATCCCCGGCAGCTTCTTCATCACAATCTGGTATTCCTTCTCAATGGTGGGATAGTTAACCCAGTGATAAAGGCATCTGCGCCTGAGGGCGTCGCTCAGTTCACGGGTACGGTTAGAAGTAAGGATCACCCAGGGGACATGTGCGGCCTTGATCGTCCCGAATTCAGGGATGCTAATCTGGAATGCAGAAAGCAATTCAAGCAGGAAGGCCTCAAACTCTTCGTCTGCACGGTCGATTTCGTCAATCAAAAGAACAGGAGACTGGTCCTGGCTTAGGATAGCCTTGAGAAGAGGCCGAGGCATGAGAAAATCCTTTCCGAAAATGTGTTTCTCTTTCTCCAGATCGGATTTCTGATTGCTTTCCTGGATCTTGATAGACAACAACTGTTTTTGGTAATTCCATTCGTAGACTGCTGAGTGAACATCAAGGCCCTCATAACACTGGAGGCGGATCAACTCAGTTTTTGAATGGGCCGACAATATATTGGCAACTTCAGTCTTTCCAACGCCGGGATGCCCTTCCAGGAGGAGGGGCTTCTTCAACTGCAGCATCAGATAAAGGACGGTGGCCAATTCATCGTCTACCACATAACCGAGCCGGTCAAATGACTCGGATAACCTGGAGATTTCCGGGATCATTCCTTATCCTTTTCTCCACCGAAGATACCTCCAATTGTGCTCTTCAGCACCGTACCCATCACGGAGGAGGCCTTCATAGTGTTGTCCACGTCTTTTCCGCTGAGCCTGTCTTTGAAATTGTTTACAAATTGGTTGAGTAACTGATCTGAAACATCCTTTATCAGGCGGGATCCGAACTGGGCGAGCATCCCCGATATCGATATATCCATAACAAACTTGACAGTTGTCCCGTTGCCTGCAGGTGTCAATTGCCCATTCATGGTCATTTCGGCGCTGCCTTTTCCCTTGGCATCCAGCCCCTTTCCAACGAGCGCCATGCGGTGCTGCCCTTCATCGAGTTCGGAAATGTTAATCTCACCATTGTACTGGGCCTTTACCGGTCCAAATGTTGTGGTCACCTGACCTTTGTAGTTGCGGTCATCGACTTTCTCGGTGAGGGAAGCTCCCGGAACACAGGTAACAATTTTTGTGGGATCACTCAGGTATGCCCAAACTTTGGCAACGGGCTCTTCCAGTTGAAATTCCTTCTCAATAGTGGTTTTCATGTTTTTCCGGGTTTCTTCAAAATAAAGGAATAAGGTGGCAACAAGGCCACCTTATTCCGACTGGTTCTATAACAATTTAACTAGGCAACGGGTTTCACCACGCCCTTCTCTTTAAGAGCCTTCCAGATCTTGTAAGGCGTTATGGGAATGTCCAGATGTGTAATGCCCAGCGGAGTCAGTGCATCCACAATGGCATTGGCAATTGCAGGCGGTGCGCCGACGGTCGGTGATTCACCCACACCTTTTGCACCGATAGGATGGTGAGGTGAAGGCGTGACCGTATGCCCGGTCTCCCAATGTGGCGACTCAACAGCTGTGGGCACGAGGTAATCCATGAAGGTTCCATTCAGGATATTTCCGTCCTCGTCATAGATGAATTCCTCATACATAGCGGGAGCGATACCCTGTGTCAGACCTCCGTGAACTTGTCCCTGAACGATCATTGGGTTGATGATGTTTCCGCAATCGTCGATCGCGACAAATCTTCTCACTTTGATTTCATAAGTCTCCTTGTCGATATCCACCACGCAGATGTATGATCCAAAGGGGAAAGTAAGATTTGGCGGATCATAGTAGTGGGTTGCTTCAAAGCCGGCTTCCATCCCTTGCGGGTGATTGGTGTACGCAGCAAAGACAATTTCCTGGATGGTCTTGCTCTTTTGAGGTGCACCTTTCACAAAGAACTTGCCTGGTTCCCATTCCAGGTCAGCCTCGCTTACCTCGAGAAGATAGGCGGCTATTTTGCGGGCCTTGTCACGGAGTTTGCGAGCGGCTACTGCTGCGGCGGCACCGGCTGTAGGTGTGCTCCGACTGGCGTATGTGCCCAGTCCGTAAGGTGCTGTGTCTGTATCGCCTTCTTCCACGGCAATGTTTTCCGCCGGAATGCCGAGCTCTTCCGCGATTATCTGCGCATATGTTGTTTCGTGACCCTGGCCCTGAGATTTTGTGCCGAAACGTGCAATGGCCTTGCCGGTGGGGTGAACCCTGATCTCAGCGCTGTCAAACATTTTAATCCCGAGAATATCGAAATCCTTGGAAGGACCTGCACCCACAATCTCTGTGAAACTGCTGATGCCGATCCCCATGAGTTCCCCTTTCTTCCTCTTCTCGGCTTGTTCCTTGCGAAGGGCATCATAGCCCACCGCATCCATGGCTTTCTTGAGGGCAGCATGGTAATCGCCGCTGTCATAGGTCCAGCCTGTGGGGGACTTCCAGGGAAACTGTTCCTTCTTGATGAAGTTGTTCATCCTTAACTGTGCCGGATCCATTTTGACTTCCATCGCAAACTTGTCGGTGATCCTCTCGATGGCATGAACCGCTTCGGTAACACGGAAGGAGCAGCGATAGGCAACGCCTCCGGGTGGTTTGTTGGTGTATACGGCGTCCGCTTCCATGAAGGCTGTGTCGTAATCGTATGATCCAGTCCCTATGGAGAAGAGTCCTGCCGGGAATTTGGTTGGCGCTGCTTGTGAGTCTGCATAGCCATGATCAGCCACTACTTTGAAACGCACTCCCTGAATCTTCCCTGATTTAGAGCCGGCCAACTCTGCAGTGATATGGTAATCCCTTGCAAAGGAGTCAGCCTGCAGGTTCTCGGAGCGATCCTCGATCCACTTGACAGGCTTGCCCACCAGAAATGAAACAGCGATAGCGATGACGTATCCGGGGTATACGGGAACCTTTCCACCGAAACCGCCGCCGATGTCAGGAGATATAACCCTGATCTTCTCTTCGGTTAGCCCTACATGTCCTGCCACCAGCGCTATGACCGTCCTGATGGCATGCGGCGCCTGGGTAGTCATATACATGGTGAGGTGATTGTTGACCTTGTCGTAGTCTGCTACACACCCGCAGGTCTCAATGGAGGCCACATGTATGCGAGGCAGATAAATATTTTCTTTCACAACCACCTCTGCCTTCTTGAACAGCGCATCAGTTTTTGCTTTGTCACCGACCTCCCAATGCCATATGTGATTGTCTTTCTTTCCGGGCTTGTCCGTGCGGAGTACAGGGGCATCCTTTTCCAATGCCTTGAAAGGATCGGTGACAGGTTTCATCACTTCATATTCCACCTCCACGGCATCCACACCATCGGCGGCCGCATAGCGGCTGGTTGCGATAACAGCTGCGACTTCCTGGGACTGGTACATCACAGTGTCAGTCGGGAGTACCATCTGGGTGTCACCCATGAGGGTAGGCATCCAGTGCAGTTTGTATTTCTCAAGGTCGCGGCCTGTTACGACGGCTGCGACGCCAGGCACCTTGAGTGCCTTTTCAATATTGATCTTCTTGATTTTGGCATAGGCGTAAGGACTTCTAACGATGTCCATGTAAAGCATGCCATCAAGTTTGATATCATCCACGTAATGGCCTTTGCCCTGGATGAACCGTGCGTCTTCCTTGCGCTTCAGGGAGTGACCCATTCCGCCGATTTCCTTCGATGTTTTGCACTGTATCATGTTCTTCTCTTTTACGTGGTTGGTTAAACAAATTGAGGTTCAGTGGAAGGAAGTTTGTCGCCTCTCATCTTGGCGCCTGCGTACTGGATGGCTTTCACGATATTGTTATAGCCAGTACAGCGGCAGAGGTTTCCTGAAATACCCCATCGGATTTCTTCCTCAGTAGGATTCGGATTATGTTTCAGTAATTCCACTGCCCGGAGCATCATGCCTGGTGTGCAGAAGCCGCAATGGAGGGCATGGTTTTCTTTGAATCCTTCCTGGATGGGATGCAATCCTTCAGCAGTGGCAAGTCCCTCAACAGTGGTAATGGATTTACCGTTGGCCTGAACGGCTAATATGGTGCATGACTTAACTGCTTTGCCATCCATCAGGACGGTGCAGGCGCCGCAGTTGGATGTGTCACATCCAATGTGAGTGCCGGTCATGTTGAGGTTTTCCCGGATGAGGTGGACCAGTAATAGCCTGGGCTCGACCTTGACGGTATGGGCAGTTCCGTTGATTGTTACGGTAATTTCTTTTTCCATGGGTTTCCAGTTTGAGTTATTTGGCCCGGCTTACGGCCTTTTGAATCATTCTTTTGGTCAAGGTCTGCACCATTGCTCGCTTGAAGTCCTCGTCACCACGGAGGTCTTTGCTGGGGTTGCAGTCGAGAGCTGCAAAGTGTGCTGCCTGATTGATTGCATTGTCATCGAGCTTCTTTCCGATCAACGCATCTTCACTTCTCTTTGCACGCATCGGAGTTGCATTGACATTGGTCAGCCCGATCCCGGCGGCTGTGCATTTACCTGAACCATCCACTGTAATTTGTATTGCTACACCGGCTGTCGCATAATCCCCGACTTTGCGCTCAAGTTTATGATAAGCGCTGCCCGTTCCCTTGGGGGGTGTGGGCACCTGGATTTCCGTGAGAATCTCGCCAGCCTGTACCGCAGTTGAATAGAACCCATGAAAGAATTCGTCGATGGGAACAGTGCGAGTACCCTGCAATCCTGTGATAATCACTTGTGCACGCAAGGCTATCATGACGGCAGGATGGTCATTGGCGGCATCGCCGTGGGCGATGTTCCCTCCAACGGTACCCATATTCCTGACCTGGGGATCGGCTATCAGCTTTGAAGCATCAGTGAAGATTGGATATTTGTTTCTGATGATGTCTGATTCTTCCAACATCGCTTCCCGGGTCAGCGCGCCGATTTTCAGGAAGCCACCTTCCTCTTTGATGTAAGAGAGTCCGGGAATCGAGTTGATATCGATCAGGTGGGCAGGTGTTGCGAGTCTCAGCTTCATCATGGGAATGAGGCTGTGACCGCCTGCCAGAATTTTGGCATCGTCGCCGTGCTTCTTCAGAAGGTTCAGCGCCTCCTGGATTGAAGTCGGTGACGAATAGTCAAATGGTGCAGGGATCATGATTTATTTTGGTTTAAGGTTCTCGTTTCTTGTTTCTGGTACACACTAGATTCTGATCTTCCGGAGACGGCAATCCAGCTGATTGAATGGCAATCAACAAAGAACCAGATCAGAAACTTTTGGGGGTGTAATCGAAGCTACCTAAAAACCTACTGACAAAAAAGAGGATTCGGATTTTGTGCAGCTAAATATTTTTCAATGGCAGCCTATGCGAAGGCTAGCCCATTCACTGCCGCGAGGTTTTGTGCCACGGACTGCCAGGATATGCCGCTATCCTGCGATACGTAAAGGTTGCCGTTTGTAGTTCCAAATGCCAAAACACCGTCTTTTTGCACGAGCCCATGCCTCAGAACCAGATCGAATGCCAGGGAATGAGGTAACCCTTTGTCTATAGAGTTCCAGGACTTTCCGCCGTCCTCGGTTCTGCTGACTACAAGCTTCAGATTGACAGGAATTCTGTTCTCATCGCTTTGGGCAGGGATCACCCATGCAAGACCAGTATTATTGTCGTCTATGGCAAGGGCAAAACCATAGCATGGAAATCCACCGGCACCACTTACGTCCTTCCAGTAAGCTCCGCCATCTGTGGTCCTGAATATGCCGCAATGATTTTGCTGCCAGATTATCTTAGGATTGCTTCTGCACATAAGTACGCGATGAGGGTCATGCCCCATGTCAGCGGTGGGGTTAGGGAGGTAGGCAGCTTTCAGTCCCTTGTTACGAGGTTGCCATGAAAGACCGCCGTCTGTCGTTTCAAATATCCCTGCACAGCTTATACCAACGTAGACGTGGTTGCTGTTCGAGGGATCAACAACAATGGAGTGTATAAAGGGGTAATCCTTTCCAGCTCCGAACCACTGATTTTCATTTGTGCGGCTTGGATGGTTCCACAGACTCTCAACAATTTCCCAACTGTTTCCCTCATCGCGCGAATAAAAGAGTCCGCCGGGTTCTGTACCGGCCCACAATTCACCAGGTCGATCAGGTCCTGCGTGGGCAATGACCCATATCTTTTTCAAGGTTGCAGGCTTGCCTGGTTTATAGTCATATCCTTTATAGGATGGGATGGCTGCCTCTTGCCAGGTGGTACCTTCGTTTCTGGAATAGTGAAGTTTTTCGCCCCAGTGCCGGTGAGAAACGCCCACCCACCAGGCGCGGGTACGTTCATCAACGTACACCATTGAAACAGGAAGTCCCTCAAAGTGAACACCAAGGACGACCCATTCTTTCTTTTCTAATTGGTAAACTACTAGGCCTTTGGATGTGCCGACAAGCAAGACACTATTCATATCATCCGCCGCTCAAGGCCTGAAAGATGAGAATTTCATCATTGGGTTCAATCTCATCCGTGAGAGACTGCCGGTCCTTGATGAGATCTTCGCCGCGGAAGATGTTAACGTGCTTGCGCAGTTGGCCGTCATCTTCAACGAGATAACTTAGAATACCTGGATGCTTCTTTTCAATATTCAAAAGCGCCTCCCTAACCGTCGATGCCTGGATGTCCATTTCGGCGAGGTCGGGGAAAAAGCGGGTTAGTGCAGATGTGAACCTGACTTTAGCCATTTGAAACCTGCGGGGCAGGTCTTTTGAAGAGAAGGCGCATGAACCATGAAAAGTTCCCGTTGATCCAGCCCCCGGTAAGAAGCAGTACTGCTCCAGCGTAATACATGTTGATCTGCCCGGTAACCAGTTCACTGCGTGCGATAAGCAGGATGCCCGCTATGATTATGAGACATGCGATCATGGTCTTGCGGCCTTTAAAATTCAGAGCAACGGCCCCCAGGGTAATTACCCCCAGAGTAATCGAAATCCAGGAAGTCCACTGAAGAGTAAACTCCAGCATGGGCTTGGTACTGCACACAGTGACAGCGCTTGTAAATGCCGTTATACAGAAAGGACATTTGGGTAGCAAGGCAATGAGCAAGGTGCTCAATAGTGGATATTGAGATTTTTTACTACGACCTTTGTCAGGCGCCGGACATGCACACGATGCATTTCCATCTAGCATGTAGTAAAATTAGGAGATATTTTGAATTTCAAAGTGAATAAATTGCCTCATCCGGGCGTAGTAAGGACAGAGAATACGTTCATTCAGTCTGTTCACAACAGTAAACCCAGACCTTCATATGAAAGAGCTCCTTCCTGAAATTAATTCATGGCATTCCCTCAGGAAACCCTTTGCTATGGCGAGAGTAATCCAAACCTGGGGTTCATCCCCCAGGCCAGTGGGATCAGCGCTTATCATCAATGCCGATGGGGCGATGGCCGGATCGGTAAGTGGAGGCTGCGTTGAAGGGCATGTGGTGAAAGAGGCAAAGGGAGTCATCGGAGGCAAGGCTGGAAAAAAGCTTTCGTATGGTGTAACGGATAATGAAGCATGGAGCGTTGGCCTCACATGTGGAGGTAAAGTACAAGTGTACCTTCAATATTTTGATGGTGACGAAGCAGCAATAAAGCAGATGCTGGTTGCGCTGAAAGAAAATAGAAGCGGTGTGATGGTTACGGCCTTGAAAGATGGGGTAGCAGAGAATTCATTTCTGACCACGGACGGCAAATGGTATGGCGCATTGTTGCCAGCCGATGTAGCTACAAGAGCGGGTGAGGCCTTAACACGCCGTACACATGAAACCATGGAATCTGGTGGCGTACAATACTTCCTGCAGGTTTTTCCACGCCGCAGCCAGATGCTGATTATTGGAGCTGCTCATATCACAGCTGACCTTGTCCAGCTTGCCCAATGGCATGACTTTGAGACTATCGTCATAGATCCGCGGGGAGCGTTTGCCGACAAAACCCATTTTACCGTGGAGCCAGACAGGATCCACGTCAGTTATCCTTCAGAGGTGCTGAGTGACTATCCCCTGGATAACTTCACTTATGCGGTGATTCTTTCCCATGACCCCAAGATAGACGACAATGCTCTTCAAATTCTCCTAAAGAAGCCATTGGCCTACATAGGGGCGCTGGGCAGCCGCAAGACGCACGAAAAAAGAATAAACCGACTGAGAGAAGCGGGCTTTAGCGATGCTGAAATTGGAAAGATCGAAGCCCCCATTGGCATAGATATCAATGCGCAGGGGGCAAGGGAGATTGCGCTTGCTATAATGGGAAGTGTGGTGAAGAAAAAGAATGAGTACAATTGAGTAAACCATCATTATGAACATCCGAACATTTGAACTGGAACGACTTCAGTCCCTTTATGAAAATACTGTGCCTCTCAATCTTACGGAAAGCGGTTTCCATCCATATACGTTGAATGAGCTTTTATCAAGTGAACAAATAGAGAAATTGCTCAACACTGTTATTGGTTACGGGCAAACAAACGGATCCATTCCGCTTCGAAAGGCCGTTGCAAATATGTATTCCGGTTGCAACGAGGACAATGTGATGGTGACTAATGGATCAGGCGAAGCAAACTTTGTGGCATGTCATACACTTCTTGACAGGGGGGATGAAGTGGTGATGATGGTCCCCAATTATATGCAGATGTGGGGCGTCATCGAGGAGATGGGATGCACGCCCAAGCGTTTTCACCTGCGTGAGGAGAATGGCTGGAAACCGGATCTGGGTGAACTGGAATCTCTGATGACGTCCAGGACCAAAATGATTGCTGTCTGCAATCCGAACAATCCAACCGGTTATGTCCTGGCGCCCGATGAGATGAGGTCCATTGTTGACATCGCTCGCAAATATGACAGCTGGATTTTTGTTGATGAAGTCTATCGGGGAGCAGACCTCGACGGAATTGAGAAAGAGAGTTTCATCGGCATGTATGACAAAGTGATGGTCAATGGCGGATTGTCAAAAGCCTATGCATTGCCGGGACTGAGAGTTGGCTGGCTGGTGGGGCCGGCAAATACGATTGCGGATACCTGGGCATATCACGACTACACGTCCATCACAGTGGGAATCCTGAGTGACCGTATTGCAGAGATTGTACTGCAACCTCAGATGCGAAGAAAGGTCCTTGACCGGAACGTGAGGATGCTTAATGAAAATCTTCAACTTACACGCAATTGGGCGAGTCAGTACAGCGACATGATTTCATTCCAGCCCCCCATGGCTGGTGGCATGGTGTTCATGAGGTATAGTTTCCCGATCAACTCTACAGCCTTGTCTGACTGGCTCCGGCTTGAGAATGGAGTCTTCATAGTGCCTGGTGATGTTTATGGCATGGACCATCATTTCCGCATAGGGATAGGGGCGGAGAAGAAAGAGCTTCAAAAGGGATATAACATCATCACTTCTGCATTGAGGGAAAGATTCGGTGTTTAAGTTTAATTAGACTAGGGCACGTTTGCCTCTACCCATTACTCAACCTTCCTGAACTTAAGGTGAAGAACTCTGTCGGAATTGACTTCAAGACCGATTATTCCGCCAACCTTGTTGTGAGTGAACAGCAGATTGGACATCCACCAGTGACCAGTGCTGAATTGAGTGTCTGTAATGGGCTTGGCCGTGGTATCCGGGTATTTGCGATGGCGCAAGATCAGTTTTCCGTTTTCCAAAACGATATGATACTTGGTTTCCAATTCATCGCTTTCATAAGTGCCAGTATAGGCCGACTTCTGATCATCAGTCAACCTGATATCTCCAATCCTGAAGAAGGTGACTTGTTCTGTTGGGGTCTCGACTACGAATCGTTTGGCCGATGCCTTGGGCCGGGATTCGAATGTGTACTTGAGCCTTCCGTTTAACAAACTGAAGCTGGAATCGGACAGGGGATCCATTTCGTAGACCTGATGATTAACCTTTAAATACAGGCGGCCACTGTCAAGGAGATCTAAGGGCCCCTCTTCATCAGAGGCATATTTGCCTGCAAATAATGGCAACAGGGTGCTGTCGATTTTATGCAGGGATTTTGGTTTGACCGCATCCTTCCTCTCGGGCAAATAAAGATCGGCGACTTTCATGGCGAGTTCAGTCGGGTTAAAATTCCCCAGGTTACTGAAAACAACTATACCCAAATGCTCTTCTGGAAACCTGACGGCATAAGTCCTGTAGCCGGCATCTGCACCGCCATGGCCAACACGGAGGTAGCCCTTCGCGCTGTCAACTGCAATGCCAAAGGCATAGTGAATCTTCCTGCCATTATTCAGTACGCACTGCTGATACATCTGGTTGACAGCGTCCATGCCTCCAACCGTTCCTGTTTCATAATTTAGCAGCCATTTGATTTCATCCTCCACGGTGGTGAAAAGACTTGTGGCGCCGACTGTCGCATAGTTCAACGGACTGTTGATGAACTTCCCGCTGTCCGTCTTGTCATAGGAGTAAGTTCTGTTTTTGACTATTTCAGTATTGTCGTCATGGAAATGAGTGTTGGTCATCCCTAATGGCTTGAATATCCTTTCGTCGGTAAATGTTCTAAGGGACTTGCCGCTGACCTTGCGGACGATTTCAGCAAGCAGGGTGTAACCTGTATTGCAGTAAAGCATACGGCTGCCTGGTTCGAAGTTGAGTTCTTTCTGTTTTTCAATCAGCTTGATGATATGCTGCTGGGTGATCACATCCTCCAAAGCCTGACCTCCGATGGCCAGCAATTGCCACTGGTCGCGGAGCCCACTGGTGTGGTAAATCAAATGCCGGATGGTAACCTTCTTTCCAAAATCGGGAACGTAGGGCAAGTATTTCCGGACTTCGTCATCGAGGTCCAGTTTTCCTTCTCTTGCCAGCAACACGATGCAGTAGGCAACGTACTGTTTGGATTCCGATGCAATATGAAAAATGGAAGAAGGTGTGATGGGTGTATCATATTCCAGGTTCGACATGCCATATCCCTTTTTAAAAACAACAATTCCATCTTTCACCACCGCGACTGCTGCCCCCGGAGACGTGCGGTTGTCCCACTCATGGAAGAGACTGTCAATTTTACTTTCAACAGTTTTGTTCTTTGTCTGCACGCATGCTGATGCAATCAAAAGAATGAGCACGAATAATGCGAAAATTCTCATGGTTGGGTCAATTGTTTTAGTACGAGCATATGGAATACCAATGAAAAGGGCACCTGTTCCCGGTGCCCTTGAGCCTGAATGAAAATACCATTAAGCAACAGCAAGCAGTGCGCGCTTCAGGTAAACCTTTGCCAGGTGTTTCCTGTATTTTTCAGACGCATAGTGATCACTCATGATATGCATACCTTCTGCAGCGGCTTTTGAGGCGACTTCAGCGCTGCCGGCATCAATCTTTTTTCCTGAGATCGCCTTTTCAGCTGCTCCGTCGCGGAAAGCGTTTGACGAGACACCTGTATACGCGATGCTGATTTTACCATCTGAATGTTTCACCACCGCACACCCTACGATGGCGTATCGGGAAGCTGGTTGCGGAAATTTCATATAGACAGATTTGCCGGAAAAAACAGGCACGTGCACAGCCGTGATAACTTCTCCTTCCTGTAAGGCTGTCGTGAATAGTCCCTGGAAGAATTCACTTGCTTTGATCTTCCTGGAGCCCTTGGCACCCTGAACAGCGATGGTGGCATCGGCAGCCAGAACTGCAGCAGGCCAGTCTGCGGCGGGATCGGCATGTGCAAGGCTGCCGCCTATGGTACCACGGTTCCGAACCTGGATATCGCCAATTGCAGATGCAGTCTGGGCAAAGAGATTCAGTTTGCCCTGGATGACCTTGCTGGAGGCAATCTCTGCATGAGTAGTAGCCGCACCAATAACTATTTCGCTGCCAGATTCCTTGATGCCTTTCAGCGCGCTGATGCCGCCAATGTCTATCAGTTTGGCCGGTGAATTCAACCTCAGCTTCATGGTTGGGATTAGACTATGGCCACCAGCGAGAATCTTGCTATCACTTTCTTTCAGTGCTGCAATGGCTTCCTCTACTGACTTGACCTTTTGATATGTGAATGAACTTGGGATCATATTGGTTACTGATTACTAATTGGTGATTAATAATTACTGAAGTGCTGACCAAACCCGTTCGGGAGTCAAAGGCATATGGATGTCCTTGACCTTCTTGCCGGCACTCCACAAAGCGTCAATTACGGCATTAACAACTGCCGGTGTGGAACCAATGCATCCTGCCTCGCCTGCACCTTTTGCGCCAATCGGATTGTGAGGGCAGGGAGTCACTTGGCTGCCGGTTTCAAACATGGGTAGGTCGTCTGCCCGCGGCATACAATAATCCATGAATGATGGATTGGTCAGGTTGCCTTCTTCATCGTAGATCGTGCCTTCAAACAATGCCTGTCCCACTCCCTGGGCAACGCCACCATGAATCTGACCTTCCACAATCATGGGGTTAATCACTGTTCCGACATCATCAACGGCAACAAAACGTCTTAGCGTCACCTTACCGGTTTCTGTGTCGATTTCTACCTCAGCGATATGACAGCCAAATGGGTAGGTGAAGTTCGCGGGATCATAAAAGCTTGAGAAATCCAGCCCCGGCTCCAGATCCTTGGGGTAGACGTGAGGTACATAAGCCGTCAGGGCGATGTCACCAAAACCCAATGACTTGCTGGTGCCCTTGATGGTGAACCGGCCGTCAGCGAAATCAATATCATCTGCACTGGCTTCAAGCTTGTGAGCGGCAATCTTCTTTCCCTTTTCAATGATCTTGTCTATGCTTTTCACTATCGCCGAACCTCCTACTGCAAGGCTTCTCGACCCATAGGTTCCCATGCCGAATGCAACGCTCTCACTGTCGCCGTGGATGATCTCCACATCTTCCATCGCGATGCCAAGCCGGTCGGCAACCAATTGTGAAAAGGTTGTCTCGTGCCCCTGACCGTGGGAATGGGAACCTGTGTACACACTCACTTTACCTGTGGGTTGGACGCGGACCTGGCCGACTTCATACAACCCCGCGCGTGCGCCCAGCGAACCCACCACTGCCGACGGTGCAATACCGCATGCTTCGATATAGGTTGAAATTCCCACACCCAGGATCTTTCCTGATTTTGCAGCTTCCTTCTGTCGCTTCCTGAAGTCCTTGTAATTAAATGCTTCGAGCCCTTTCTTCAGTACACCTTCGTAGTTGCCGCTGTCATACTGAAGTGCAACCTGTGTTTGATAACCGGGTTGTTTCACACCGTCAAAAGGAGGGATGAAGTTCATCTGACGGAGTTCGGCGGGGTCTTTGCCCATTTCGAGCGCTCCCAGATCAAGCAGACGTTCCAGGATGTAGGTGGCTTCCGGACGTCCGGCTCCGCGGTAAGCATCAACTGCGTTGGTGTGCGTGAACACCCCGGTAACATCGACGTTGATTTTTGGTGTGGTGTACAATCCCTGCAAAAGTGTTCCATGCAGGTAGGTGGGAACGCAGGAAGCGAAAGTGGAGAGGTAGGCGCCAAGGTTGGCATGTGTCTTTACTCTCAATGCAACAATCTTTCCGTCCTTGTCAAATCCCATTTCAGCCTTGGTGCGATGGTCGCGGCCGTGTGCGTCCAGCAGGAAGCTTTCAGTACGCTCTGCAGTCCACTTGATCGGCCTTCCGATTTTGTTGGAGCACCATGTAACCAATGCTTCTTCAGTATAATGATAAATCTTGCTGCCAAATCCGCCTCCAACGTCAGGTCCAACTACCCGGACTTTGTGTTCCGGCAAGCCAAGCACAAAGGCACACATCAGTAACCGAATAAGATGCGGATTTTGTGTGCTTGTGTAAAGCGTGTATTTGTCATTGATTGGGTCATAGGAACCAATGTAACTGCGCGGCTCCATGGCATTGGGTACCAACCGCTGGTTCGTAAACTCCAGGGTGGTCACGTGACTGGCCTTGGACATGGCGGCGTCTACTTCAGATTTGGGATTTCCCAATTCCCAATCAAAGCAGATGTTGTTTGGTACATCGTCATGTACCAACGGAGCGCCTGGTTTGACTGCCTCAGCAGGATCGGTCACACATGACAATTTTTCAAAGTCCACGGTTACTGCTTCAGCGGCATCCTTGGCCTCTGCTCTCGACTCTGCAATGACGAACGCTACCGGATCACCTACGTGCTTTGTGCGATCAGCCACCAGCAGCGGGTGCTTGGGCTCTTTCATGGTGGCTCCGTTCTTGAAATTCACCTGCCAACCGCAGGGGACACCATTTACTGCTGCAACATCGGCCCCTGTATAGATCGCGATAACGCCTGGCATAACCTTGGCTTTGGAGATATCAACTTTCTTCACCTTGGCGTTGGCGTAAGGACTTCTCACAAAGGCCCCGTAGGTCATGCCGGGAAGTACAATGTCGTCAGTGTAGTTGGCTTTTCCGGTGATGAAGCGCTTGTCCTCGACGCGCTTTATGGATTTACCAATATATTTAGTGGCTGTCATGATTTTCGGGATTACATTTTTTCGGATGCGTACTGAATAGACTTCACAATGTTATGATAGCCGGTGCAGCGGCAGATGTTGCCTTCGAGTGCATGTCGAATCTCGGCTTCTGAGGGTTTGGGGTTGTGCTTGAGCAGGTCGGCAGCCGTCATGATCATGCCTGGGGTACAGAAGCCGCATTGCAATCCATGTTCCTGATGAAACCCTTCCTGCAAGGGGTGAAGATTGCCATTGGTGGCAAGGCCTTCAATGGTCGTGACTTCACAGCCATCCGCCTGAACCGCGAGCAGGGTACAACTCTTGACCGCCTTTCCATCGAGGTGAATGGTGCATGCACCGCACCCGCTGGTATCGCAACCTACGTGGGTGCCGGTGAGGCGCAGCGTGTCCCGCAAATAATGAACAAGCAGCGTCCGGGGTTCAACATCGTGACTGTGAGCAGTCCCGTTGACCTTCACATTGATCTTCATATATATTCTGTTAAAGTTGAAAGTGAGGATTCGGTAATACCGAATGTAATGAATTCTGCTTACCTGATGACAAGGAGGTGAAGAAAATCCTTAAACGGGATTGCGAGAATTACGGGTCAGTCCGCGATTTTGGGCTTTGGCCTTCGTGACGGCCGGGTTTTATCCGCCGCTTACCGGTGGAATGATGGCTACTTCATCGCCTTCCCTGAGGTGAAAGTCGTCAGTGCGATATTCATCGCCTACCGCAAATTTGAGGGATTTGAGTTTTTCAAATTCCGGAAACTGATCGTACAGCAATTCCCGCAATGCCCCCAGAGTCTTGGACTCAGCCAGGTCAATGGTCATTCCCTTTTGGTGGAGAATATCCTTGGCGATACCGAAAGCAACGATCTTTATTTTCACTTCAGGAAGGGTTCGATTCGAGATATTTTTTCATTTCAGCCCACGCCAGCGCCGCACAGTCTCGCCGTTCAGGATACTCACGCACTGCCTGAAAGGCTTTCCATTCTTCAGGCAAAGCTAGGGCCTCGTCGCTATCAGAATCAAGTGAGTCAAGAAAGTTATTGCACAATCTCAATGCCTCAGCGCGTGCCTTCCCACTCAGGCTTTTAGCCATTACTGAGGCAGAAGCCTTGGAAATTGCGCATCCGAATCCATGGAAATATATTGTGTTTGTTGCGCCAGTATCTGCTTCGATAAAAAGATCAAACCGGTCGCCGCAGATGGGGTTGTAAGCTCGCACAGTGACGGCCCTATCCTTCCTCTGTTCAAAATGAAATGGTGAGGTGTTGTGTTCCCGGATCGTCGGGGGATATAGCTTGTCCAATTCATTCATGCCCAGAATTTTTTTACTTCCTTGAGAGCCTCGATGGTTCTATCCAATTCGTCCGCGGTATTATACACAGAGAAGGAGACCCTGACGGAAGCCGCCTCATTCATATACTGGAGAAGAGGTTCAGCGCAATGGTGACCGGCGCGGACTGCAATGCTGCGGCTGGCCAGATAACTGGCCACGTCATGAGGATGGACACCATTTACATTGAATGCCACAATTCCGGCGTGCCGCCTGGGGTTTCCCATAACCCTGATGAATCCTTCCTGAAGCGCCTTCTCCTTAAATACAGTGGCTAGAAAGTGCTCATGATGAATTACCGACTCAGCGTCGAGGGTTCGGATGTAATCAACGGCTGCCCCCAGACCTAGCACACCGCTCACATTGGCTGTTCCTGCTTCCAGGTTCCGCGGATACTCGAGGAATTCGGTTTGGTCAAAGTCAACATGTTGTATGATGCCTCCGCCAAAATTCAACGGATGGAGACTGGGTGCCCAGACCGGATTTGCATAAAGGACCCCGGTTCCGAATGGGCCAAACATCTTGTGAGCAGAAAAGGCTAGAAAGTCTGCACCCAACTTTTTCACATGGATAGCCAGGTGACCGGCGCTTTGTGCGGCATCCACAAGAATTGGAACTTGTTTGAGATGGGCCTCTAGAATAATTTCATCGACGGGGTTGATTGTTCCCAGTACATTGGACACGTGTGTAACCGCCAACAGTCTGGTCTTGTGGTCCATGAGTGTTTGAAGGCGGTCAAGACTAAGTTCGCCCTCTTTAGTCACAGGAATGACCCTTAGGCTCGCTCCCATCTCTTTGCAGATCATCTGCCAAGGAATGAGGTTGGCATGATGCTCCATTCCGGAGATCACGATATTGTCGCCCGGCTTGAGTCTTTTCCGGAAGCTGTTTGCTACGATATTGATGCTCTCGGTTGTTCCCTTCGTGAAGGCGATGGTCGAGCCGTTTTCCGCGCCGATAAGGGCTGCTACCTTATCCCTGACCGCTTCATACCTGCGGGTGGCATGTGAAGAAAGTTCATAAAGGCCACGATGGACAGAGGCGCTCTGTTTTTGATCGAAATCGGAGATTTCACGCAGAACACGTTCTGGCCTTTGGGAAGTGGCGGCATTGTCGAAGTATATAAGGTCAGGGTGGTTCCTGAAAATAGGAAAATCATGTCGCACGGTAAGAGGATTAAAGGTGTGGGACATGATTACTCAATTTGAATATGGCGTAAATATAACAAAGAGGACAGGGGAGCCGTTCATTGCGCTTTTCACTTATACTCATAACTGAATTCAGACCAGGAGAATTGGTGCACAGCTCATTTTTCCACCTGTTTTTTGACATTTCCGGCTAGTTATTAAGGTGTGAATCTGATTCAGTTGATATCCATTTATGAATCTGAATTGTTTCTGATATATTTATCACTCCATTCCGATATGTTTAACTGGGAATATCGGTAACAACGTAGAGGAAAATGCTGTTCGATAACCATAATCGCCCAATTAACTATCTCCGTCTGGCGGTTACAGACCGGTGTAATCTGCGTTGCTTTTACTGCATGCCGGCAGAGGGCATCCACTATTTGCCCAAAAAACATCTGATGACCTACGAGGAAATCGAGCGACTCGTGACCCTGCTTGCCTCCATGGGAATTTCAAAAATACGGCTGACGGGAGGGGAGCCTTTTGTGAGGACTGACCTGATGCAGCTGATCGAGCGGATCGTGGAAATTCCCGGAGTGAAGGAACTTCATCTTACTACCAATGGCGTGCTCACTGCACCTCATGTGCCGGTCCTGAAGGAATTGGGCATCGCGTCCGTTAACCTCAGTCTGGATACCCTCGACAAGGAAAGGTTCAACTCCATTACCCGCCGGAATGAATTTGATAATGTCATGAAGACGCTTCATTCCCTCATGGATTATGAAATACCAGTGAAGATCAATGCGGTGGTAATGGAGGGAAAAAACACTGCGGATATTCTTCCTCTGGTGGAGTTCAGCCGTCAGTATCCTGTCTCGGTACGATTTATCGAGGAGATGCCTTTCAATGGAGAAGGAAGCCATTACCCTAAGCTGAACTGGACCTACCGGAAGATACTTGACCACATACAGGACGCCTATCCCGACATCCAAAAGATACAGGACCCGGCCAACTCAACTGCCTCTCACTATAAAATTCCCGGGCACCCTGGTGATATCGGCATTATCGCCGCATTTTCCAGAACATTCTGCGGTACGTGCAACAGGATTCGCATTACCGCGCAAGGAGGATTGAAGACATGTTTGTATGATAATGGCGTGCTGGATCTCCGTGAACTTCTTCGTTCCGGCAAGGATGATGAACAAATCAGGTATGCCCTGCTTCACGCCATAGGGCACAGGCCTAAGGACGGGTTTGAGGCAGAAAACCGTCGTAATAAGGAGTCTCCCGTGCATGAGTCCATGTCGACGATCGGAGGATGATGAATTAGGAGGAGGATGTAGAGCTAATTGTGCCGGAGATGAAACGTCTTATTTTCTTATTGGGGGTTGTTTGCGGCGGATTTGGTGTGCTAGCGCAGAAGCCTAATCCCACCAAATCTTTCACTGTTTCCGGCGAAGTCAGGAATCCAAAGCAAGTGTCCATTCAGGACTTTTCCTCTTACAGGAGCTTCGACATCGGGAATGTTGTCATCACGAATCATTTGGGAGAAAAGAAAAGTGATGCGGTTGGCTTAAAGGGCATCCTGTTGAAAGATGCACTCGCATCGGTTGAATTAAACGCTGAGCTTCCGAAGGATCTGAGCACGTTCTACTTTGTGTGCAAGGCAGTTGACGGTTACTCTGTTGTATTCTCCTGGAATGAATTGTTTAACAACCCCGCTGGAGAATCTATCTATATAGTTACAGTAAAGAATGGTCAATCAGTTGATAAGATGCCTGATGCCATCTTGTTGCTATCGCCAAAGGACTTCAAGACTGGCCGCAGGCATGTGAAGTCGCTGGAGTCAATTGATGTCAGGAGGGTTCGCTAAAGGTAAATAATGAACGTTTTACTGATTCTCAGTTTTTTCTTTATAGCCATGGTGTATGCCTCCGTCGGATTTGGCGGCGGAACGAGTTACCTCGCACTTATGGGGGTGATGGCGGTACCTTTTGATGTAATGCGCCCTGCGGCATTGATGTGCAACATAATAGTAGTAACCGGCAGCACTTTCATTTTTATGAAGGAAGGGCACCTCAGCTGGAAAACAATATGGCCCTTTTTGCTTGCCAGCATTCCGCTCGCCTTTCTCGGAGGGCTGTGGCCAATTAAGGAACACACGTTTTTCCGTCTGTTGGGACTTTCGCTGGTGATGGCGGCCATGCTTCTGTGGTTTCAGGACAAGCTCATGAAACTTCGTACAGATGAAAAGAAGTCGGACTCGATGATCCTCAATATTGTCCTGGGTGGAGGAATAGGTTTTTTGTCCGGACTCGTCGGTATCGGCGGAGGCATCTTCCTTTCACCGGTACTCCATCTCATGAAGTGGGATCAGGCGAGACGAATTTCAGCCATGGCCAGTGTTTTTATCCTTGTGAACTCAATCAGCGGGTTGGCCGGACAGCTTTCTGGAGCGGGTTCACTTGACTGGAGGCTTATCCTGCCCTTATTGGCAGCCGTGCTGGTGGGTGGACAAATAGGGTCACGTCTTGGCGCTCACAGATTCAACGCCCTTTATATACGCCGGATTACCGCTGTACTGATTTTAGTTGCAGGAACCAATATTCTGTTCAATCATTGAAATTAATTTCGTGATTGTTGATGCCCCGATGTTAACAGCAACGTCAATCCGGGTATCCGATCGATCTTTTAAACAAAACCAACGCTATGCGCTTCGTTGTCTCCATTGTACTTTGCCTCTTTTCATTCGTGTCACTGTCACAAACCCCGTCTCGTGTCTTCCCGGTCATAAAGGATTTTGGTGGCGTGTTTCCAGTGCCCGATGCGGCTGAAAAGCCTGATGCTTCTCTTACGTACCGGGTGGTGATTGAAGTGGAGAGGATGAGCGACAAGCCAGACACACTCAATTGGGCGCTCAACAATGTCGCCAGACTCATCAACCTGCATGCAGTTGGAGGGCTTCCGAAAAATCAACTGGAAGTTGTGATGGCTATTCACGGAGGCGCTGCATTTACAGTGATGAATAATGATGCCTATAGATCCAAATACAACGTAGACAATCCCAACCTAAAATTGTACCAGCAGTTGCAGCAGGCTGGTGTGAAGATATTTGTGTGCGGTCAATCACTTATCGCCCGCAAGATCGATCGCACTAAAATGGTTCCGGAGGTGAAGGTCGCTACCAGCATGCTGACGGTGATCACTACCTATCAGACAAAGGGCTACGCGTATCTCAAGTTTTAGGCGCCTTTTCATAAATCCATTCCCATACTTCTCCGTCTTCGGCATCCATAACTGTACCGGCGAAACGGAAACTGTTCTTTCTCAGAACTCTGGTAGAGTAGTTTTCCTCCTTTAATGTTCTGGCAGTAACGGTTACGTCCGGGTCAGCCTCGATGCAAACTTCCACCAATTTGCTACAGACACGTGTGGCGATCCCGCGATGCTGAAATTCGTCTACCGTGCCATAAGCTATTTCCACCTTCCCGTCTACTGGCTTGCCTTTGATCCCGGCCGTCGCCACCATCTGGCCTTCTTCTTCAACGAGGTAGCAAATCCACGGTGGTTGATATCCAACCTTTCCGTAAAACGCAATGCACATGTTCACCACGTCAGTGCAGTAGGGGTTCAACAGGAGGCGCGAATTTTCTTCCAGTGTTGGTCGGATAGGCAGAAAGTTCATTCTCTAAAATAGTGAAATTGTCAATTCTTGGTGTAATTCGTACCTAGCGACCGTCAAACCATTCCTTGAATGCCCCCACTTTCTCGCGACTCACGATAATCTCCTTGTCCCATGCAGGCTGGGTGCTGATCTTCAGCCGGCTGTTGGAGTACATCACCACATCCTGGATTGGATGAATATTCAGAATATAGGTGCGGTTTACCCTGAAGAAGACTTTGGGGTCCAGCACTTCTTCCAGCGACTCCAGTGTAAAGTCGATAATGAACTTTCGCAATTGAAGAGTGACCAGGTAGACATCGCGGCCATCGGCAAAGAAAAATAGCACCTGGTCCGCCGTGATGGAGCGGATATGGTCGCCAACCTTAACCATGAAACGGTTCTTAAACTCTTTGACAGAAGTACCCGTGGTCAGAGCACTAATTTTCTCGAGTTTGTCTTCTCTGATCACCAGTTGTTCCCGGAGGGTTTCCAGTTTGTGAAGGCTTGTCGAGAGATCAGTGAAGGTGACAGGCTTTAACAGATAATCAATGCTGTTCACCTTGAAGGCGTCAAGTGCATATTCATTGTAGGCGGTAATAAAAATGACAGGCTTCTTCACTTCTGTTTCTCTGAAAATGTTGAAGCTTAGTCCATCCTTCAACTGGATATCCATGAAGATGAGGCCAATACTTTCCTGTTTTTCTTTCAGCCAGGCTACTGCATCGCGAACTGAATCGCACACACCTGCAACCCGGATATCAGGACTGTATTTATGCAGGTACCGTTCCAGTTTTTCAACGGCCGGTGTCTCGTCTTCGATGATCAAAACATTAAGTGAAAGACTCATGGGCAACGGCTACAGTGTGGTCAAGGGTGATCAGCGGAAATTTAACATAATTTTCATATCCAGCTTTTACCTGAATGAAGGGTTTGTCGCTGTATACGGAGTATGAGCGCTGCAGTCTCTGAAACGCATCCAGGCTTTCGGCGTGTAACATCAACCGGTCATTTAGCACATGATGCAGGACCAAATACTCCTCATCCTCCCGGGTCAGGGTAAGTGTAAGAGGGGACTGTTCAGAAATGAGAGTATTCCGGATGATGCTATCGGTTGCTGTAATCAGGGCACCTGGAACGATCTGGATATCGCCGGCACCGGTCATTTCATTCACCCAATTGATCTGCCCTTGATGTTTCTGGTTGGCGAGCCGCAGCAAATGCCGGAGTGCCGACAGCTCTTCGTCCAGCGAAACAAATTCTTTTTGACGATGCACCAATTGATAGCGATACAAGGAGGCCAGGCTGTCAATCAATTCCTCAGCTGTATCTGTATCTCGGTGCATGCAGAGAATGAGTTCTTCAAGAGAATCATATAACAGGTCGGGATTGATTTCCTGGCGAAATGAATGGAATGCTGATTCAAGGTTCTCCCTTAGCTTGCGCTCATGCTCGAGCCGTGAGGTATTTTCCTTCATGATGTAAAGATTACCTGCATACAGAACATTATAGAGTACAGCAGTGAGTATGAAAATGACGCCGAAGGTGAATAACTCTGTCAGACTGATTTCAAAGCCGATGATGAGCCGGTAATACGTGGAAATGGCAATTAAAACGAGCCCTGTACTGATCAGCGTAGCGATCATGGTACGGATGAACAACGCGTTGGCAATGATTCTGATCTTTTCTGCAATCAGTATGGACAGGCGCATGGATTCAAATGAAATGAGCGTTAGGAACATACTCACATAGACCTCCTGGTTGCTGAAGAGGGTTCCAAGTTGACCTACCTGGTTATGAATCAGGAGAATAAGTGTATACACCATTGTCCCAAATACAGGCGGGGCCAGTAAACGAAAATAGGGGCTATGGATGAACAAGCGCTTCATGCAGCTGTGGGGGTATGTGGATTCTTCAGCACGGGCAGCTCTACAATGAATTTGTCCAGGTCCTTGACCAGCACTTCAGCATCGGTGAAGTAATGATACCTTCGCCTGATATTTTCCAGTCCAACTCTGAATCCGGATACCCCCGGTGCTGGAGCGGTTTTGGTATTGTGGATGAGCAAATGTGTATTGTCACGTGCAGCAATGTAAACCATAAGCGGATGGTCCTTGTCTATGTTATTGTGCTTTACCGCGTTCTCCATCAGTAGTTGCAGTGTCATCGGTGGAATCCAGGAATCAAGCAGGCCGGCCGGAAGGTTGATGTCCAGCATCAACTGATATTCGAACCTAACCTGGAGCAGAAAATAATAGGACTTGACAAATTCCAGTTCATCCCTGAGCGTCACCAGTTTCTGCTTCTGATGGCTTAGTACATATCGGAACGTATCCGCCATCCGCCGTATGAATTCCTCCGCCGTATGGGTATCCTTGTACAATAAAGAAGATACGGTGTTGAGACAGTTGAAAAGATAGTGCGGGCCGATCTGGTTTTTCAATGATTCGAACTGAAGTTCAAGCTGCCAGCGGTCCGACTGCAATTGCTCAGCCTGGACAACGGCATAATAATGATAGGAGTAGAATAGTCCGTAGAAGGTCTCGTAAACAAAAACCGCAAAAGTGGACAAAAGCGTCATCTTGAGTACCGAATCACCCTGACCCGAAAAGATGAACGGGCCTGAAAAAGAAAATAAGAGGATTGCCACCAGTGCGTTGGCCAGCAGGCCTGAAACAAACCGCAGAAGAAAGTTGGATTTCCATTGAATCAACCGGTTCAACAACTCGTCGGTTTTCAGCGCAACTATACCGAACGCAGTCATGATGACCGCCACCGAAAGGTAAGATCTTGCATGCTGGGCAAGCCCGGGTGCAATCCCTGTCTCGCTGTAGAACACAAACACGAACAGAAGTATGCCCAGCAGGGAAGAACCTGTGACCAGCAGGGTAAATTTTCTCATGGAACCCTCAGGCAGTATACGCTTCAGGCGTCTCATAACCTGAAGCTAAACAATTTTGGTTTGAGAAGAACCGCGGCATGTCAGTCGAGTGCCTTTAAGGCGCGGCCGTAATAGGTGTCCGATTCAATCTTGCGGGCCGCCTGCCGGTAGGCATCTTTAAGCGCTGCATCATTCTGGGCTTTGACCTGTGGTGCCGCATTAACCAGCACTTCCGTGATGTAATGATCGGATTCTATACCCCCGGCAACCTGCAGTATGATTATTAGATTTTGTTTGCTAAGTCCCTGGCGCTGAAGTGCCGCCTGAAGAAAACTGGACGCATAGAAATCACTGTCACGGCCGGCTACGGTTTCCAGGAGACGCTGAAATGCCGCGTCATCCAGGGTTTGCTTCTTGAGAAACTGAATGCCCACCTGTGTGAGGTAATGGTCTGAGTCAAACGCGGAAAGAAGATCAATCAGGCTCATCTGCTCGTCATGAGGCAAGTTGTTTTGCAGCAGTTCCGTCAAGACCTGCGTTTTGTAGTGGTCGCTTTCAAGACCGCGCACGGACTCTACCACCTTTTTGTAGGATGCGGCAGACAGCCCGGGCTTGTCAAGTGCCTTGGAAAGAATAACAGACCGGTAGTGATCTGACTCCATCGTGAGAGTGGCGTTGATCATTTCTGCAACCATCGCATCGGTAAGGTTGTTCTGCCGCAGCAATGAACTCAGCACTTCGGTCTTATAGTGATCCGACTCCATCTTTGAAGTTGCCTGGAGGATGACTTTCACATTGTCCAGGGTGGCAGGACCGGCTGAAAGAGCCTCCTTGATCACTTCTGTTCTGTAGTGGTCAGATTCAAAATTCTGTGTGGCTGCAAAGACGGCCTGGGTAGCATCCTTATTCTTCAGAAATTTGTCCATCCCTTTGCGCAGAAATTCGGAACGGTAATGATCTGACTCCATGCCGGACGTAATTTCTGAGATGGCAACAGCATAGTCTTTATCAGGGATTGTCAGGCTCATGAGCGCATTGCCATAAAAGACTTTCACGTAATCGCTTTCAAGGGATTTGATCTCATTCAGTACTGCTCTCGTGCCGCCCTTTTGGTAGAAGCGATTCACCCGGCTTTCACCGCCAATGGTTGTACTCCGGACAAGCTCAGGGAGTATTTCAGACATCCATTTTCTTCCCGCAGGCTCAAATTCAACCAGCGTTCTTCCCTCATAATATTCTCTTTTGAGTCCATTGTTGCCTGATGAAATCACAAGTGAACGCCTGTTCCCAAATACAGTCTTGGTGATTTCCAGGTAACCATCGGGTGACATGCTCTTGATGTCTTTGTCGTCGTCTGTCAGTTCCAGCTTTCCCCTCACCTCCACATTAAAGCTGGATACGCCACTCTTGTTAATCGTTATCTTCTGACTTCCACGGGTATAGAGTACGCTTTCCTGGGCTGTCGCCAAACCTGCTGCACAAAGCCAAAAGGTGATGGTCAAGTACCTTGAAATCCTGTTCATGATGTCTTTTTTCCTTTAAGACGAGTCAAAGGTGGTAACAGGATGCAGGGTCTACAACTCATTTGACCTGAGTTGTTGAAAGGGTGTATTGAGATGTCGGTTGCTTCAGGAAGGCCCTTGCCCCGACATAATTACCCTGAAAATATCTACACTGACGGGTTCGCCTTCGGCTACCAGCACCCCGGCATAGTCAAGTGTGAAATTCTTCACGTCCAGTGAAAGAACGGAGGCGAAGCGGGCCAGGGCATATACGGAGCCAGGGCTAAGCAGCTCATGAAACATTTTGAGTCGTGCAACGGAAGCGGAAGACAATTTTTTCATCTCTGGACTCAATCCTGGTTCCAGGACAAGCGGGTTGGCAAAGAGGCTCGCGCGAAGCTGATGCCCTTTCCGGACAGCATTAACCTCCCTGAGTATTCTTCTGAGATGATTTGTCGCGCCGGCAATGGAGGTGAAACAGGCCATCAGCATGGTACCTTCTTCATATGCCTCCGGAGCAGGCAGGGGCCACTCGGATTTCTCCACAAATTTCTTCCACCAGGCGCCGTTCTCTTCATCCGTGAATCCCACAAAGTCAGCTGTCACACAATAGAGCAGTGGCCTGTCTCTTGTTCTGGGTGGATGAAAAGGAGGAGGGGCGTTCACCTGCACACGAGGGACATCTGGTCGCTGGTACTGATCAGGATTGATGTTGATGTGTTGCTGAGGATATGGCCAAAGGCTGCTAGCATCACGTGTTCCGCCTTCCTTTCTCTTGAGATCGGTTTCGGACAGAACCGTCAGAAGATAGGGTGTGGAGTGATTGATCGTACTCCGGATGATGGCAGACCCGTAGATGACCTGGCTCAGGAAAGTGAACAAATCATCATGGCCGTCATAGCGATCCTGTGTCAGATAATGCACCGGCACCTGCCGGATAAGCTTGTCAAAACGCTGGATCCATTCCTCACCCGCAAACCGCAGACTCGTTTCTATAAAGTCCTCCTTGGCAAAGGGGATCCAAACACTGAGTTCCCCGCCGGCCTCCAGCATGGCCTCTGCAAAAATGATGTCGCCGCCGCAGGCCAGTGAACAGTAACCAATCTTTGCGTTGAGGGTTCTGAGCGCGCCGGTAATTGCTTCCTTAACATTGGGCTCTATGTATGTCGGAAACCGCGGTGTGGTGCGTGAAGGATGATCGATCATGTGGCCCACAAATGACACCACTGCAGGCGGGCTGAAATTTTTTAGGATCTCGCTCGGAACCGGAACGTAGTGATTGAGCAGCCAGAGCTGGTTATACACGCTTCCGATCTTACCCCAGTCTGTACCCGCCAGCTTCCTGGCCTGAAAGTAATGGTCCATGGCGGCCTGCCTGTCTTTCGTAAGCAAGTAGGCCTCACCCAAGGTTGCAATCTCCCAAAAGCCCTTGGGTTGCTGCTCCAGTTGTTGAATCAGCTGCTGGGCGATTTCTCTCCCCCTTGATGACTGTCCGGCAATGGCGGACATGGTGGCCGCATTGATGCCTGTGTAGAAGTTCTTGGTGGACTGATAATTCTTCAGATATACGTCCCTGGATTGAAGTGCATACCGGGTGTCCTGATCTCTTTTGAAAATCTCCTTATAGATTCCGCCGAGGATCCCAGCAGTCTCAGGATCATCAGGATGCTCGCGATAGACCGGCTCCAGCGAGTCGATGGCCAATTTGGGCGCCCCAGACTTCGACGTGGCAAGGGCGTGCAACTGCCGGAGACGAAGATCTCCGTTTCCGGCGAGTTCCTTTTCAGCAGCTGTCTTGGCTTCAAAGTAGCGGCCCTTGGACAACAGGTCTTCTATATGTTCGACTTCTTTTGACAATACCGTGTATCAGATCAAATATGCTAAAAATTTGGCTGACAGGGAACGATGATAACCAGTACAACGCCAGGTGAAACCTATAACAATTTGTTTCGTTGAAGTATGTTTGTTGAACCACCCAACCTTACGTCCATGAAAGTTCTTAAATATGCGGGCTATTTCCTTCTATTACTGGTAGCCGGGCTAGCTGTACTGCTTCTGTATGTTAAAGCCGCAATGCCTGATGTTGGCGAACCGGCTGAAATCAAACTTGACTATACCCCTGAGCGCCTCCAGCGTGGGGAGTATCTGGCCAACCATGTCTCAGTCTGTATGGATTGTCATTCGAAAAGAGACTGGACCCGGTTTTCCGGACCGCTTGTCCCGGGAACGACCGGGCAAGGCGGCGAACGGTTTGATCAAAGCATGGGCCTCCCTGGTGTTTTCTATTCAAAGAACATTACTCCTTCATCCATCAGTCGCTACACCGATGGAGAATTATTCCGCCTGATTACCACCGGCGTTACCAAGGAGGGGAGGGCCATGTTTCCGCTGATGCCCTACACGTACTACGGGAAAATGGATCCGGAAGATATCTACAGTATCATCACCTATGTCCGGTCGCTTCAGCCAGTTGAACATGCTGTGCTGGACTCGCAGCCGGATTTTCCTATGAACTTTATTATCAATACGCTTCCTCAAAAGGCCAATCACCAAACACGGCCTGATCCGTCAGATGTGCTGGCTTACGGCGCGTACATGGTGAATGCTTCCGGTTGTGCGGAATGCCATACGCAGGTGGATAAGGGACAGATTATTCCTGAACTGATCTACGGCGGAGGAAGAGAATTCATGTTCCCCGACGGTTCAGTCGTACGCTCCTCCAACATAAGTCCCGACAGTGAAACAGGAATTGGCAAATGGACGGAAGAAATGTTTGTACGCAAGTTCAAGGCCTACGCAGATTCAACATCAGCCGAGCCTGTAATGCCGGGTGAATTCAATACCCTGATGCCGTGGACCATGTACAGCGGCATGGAGGAAAAGGATCTTGCCGCCATATTTGCTTACCTGCGCACGGTGAAGCCGATGAAGAACCAGGTAGTGAAGTTTACGCCAGCAATTAAAGGATAGCAGTTCGCCCCTTTCACTTTGCGGTTACTTCAGCAGATTCTTAGTGAGTGCGTTTCGGCGATTTACCACCGAATTTATCGCGATATTAAGATCTGTTTTCGCTGCTTCCATGTCAAATGAAGTTTTGTCCAGAAACCTGGAAGCCTCTGCGACCCGGGGATCGCTGCCGAGTATTTCGAGTTCCTTCAGTACCTGTTGACCTGTCTTGCGCAGTTGATCTTCAGTTAGGTCCATGCATAGTCGTTTGAATGCCTCAAAATAGTGTTGGTAGATTATGGGATCAGATGCAATCTTCTTGTCCAGGTCGTCTTCAATGGAAAACACCATTCGGTTCCGGTCCACTTCACCGCGTGCCTCACTGCCTTCGTGAGGAAGAGGCTTGAAGATATCATCGTAATCCCATGGGATGATATCAAACCTGCCATCTTCAGCCCTGATGTAGAGGTACAGTTCATCCGAGTAGTCGCCATTCATAATGAGGTAGTTGAACCCCATCCACCTGAAATAGTCTTCGATTGCCAGGGTACTTTCCAGTGCTGAAAAAAGTTCCTCACCGTTAAACCGCCCCAGATTATGATACATCTGCTGGTACTTCTTACGATATTCTGCAGCTTCTGCTTTGGATGGCGTGTCGATGTATTCTCCGTCGATCTTGTGCTGCACACCACGCCGCAACATGTAGGGACTTTTCAGCCTTAGGCTTGCCTCATGGGGTTTTTCCACCAGCAAAAATATGCCTTGTGGCTGATCATTGATCCAGAGGGTGCAATATGTGCTATGAAGCGGAAAGATGCCGAGGGCTGACATGTTCAGATACGCCCACCGGTTGTGCCAGCTATATTTATCCATGACCAGGTTGAGCAAATGAAACTTCCGGAGCGGCACAGACATGCCATCAAGCATAAGGGAAGTCTCCTTTTTCAGATCAACTGAAAGGGATTTTCTCTTGAAGTTCAGTGAATTGTTCCCCCTGCTGTGCATCTCTTTCACCTCAAAGGCATTTCCATTGATAGTCATGCCGGCAGCATTGAGATTTATCTTCGTACCCTCAGAACTCTGAAGCGACTGGAAAGACTTCTTTTCCATGGTAATTCTGATTTCTGGAAAAGATTGTGCGACCGAGAAAGGAAGGCAACGGAAGCTACAGATCAGCAACAGAGAAACGACACGTATCATCGGGTCGGGGGTTATCCAAATATACCTTTTTTGCTGTGGACTGCCATTGTGATTATCTTGGGCCTCCCAAAATTCAATATTATGAAGAATGTCCTGATGCTTTGCTTATGTCTGGTCGTGGCCAGCACCCTCTCGGCTCAAAATGAAAGTTCCAAGCAGGAAGCCAAACCCATTCCTGAACCGGAAGTGTCCACTACCCAGCAGACGGTCAAGATCAACGGCGTAGTAATTACAGTCACTGCCAAAGCAGGGACGATGCAATTGCGGGATGAAAACAATAATCCGATTGCAAACTTCGGATTTACGGCTTACACTAAGGATGGCGCTGCAAACAGACCTATTATTTTCTCCTACAATGGAGGCCCGGGTTCATCTTCCTACTGGCTCCATATGGGTGTAATGGGACCTAAGAGGATTGTGGTAAATGATCCGGATGTTACCCCGGCAGCACCTTACAAGATTGTCAACAATGATTATTCCCTCCTCGATATTGCTGACATAGTCATGATGGACCCGGTAGGCACCGGACTCAGCGTGCCTGTGGGGAAGTCCAGGTTTGAAGATTTCTGGGGAGTTGATCAGGATATTAGAAGTATCAGTCTTTTCATCCGGCAATATCTGGTCGAGAACGGAAGAATGAACTCACCAAAGTATCTCCTGGGAGAAAGTTATGGTACTTTTCGAAATGCGGGCGTGATGAACAGGCTGTTGAATGATGGCATAGCGCTGAATGGCGTGGTAATGGTATCGGCTGTGTTTGACCTGCGCACACTGTTGTTTCCACCCAATGACGATCTTCCCTACATTGTTCACTTTCCAACTTACGCCGCCACGGCCTGGTATCACAACAAGATCGCCAACAAGCCCTCCAGCCTGGAGACTTTCATCGGGGAGGTACGAACCTTCACGGAAAAGGAATACATGCCGGCACTCTTCAAAGGTGACCGCCTGCCAGCAGCGGAGCGGAATGCCCTGGCCAGCAAGCTTTCAGCCTATTCAGGTCTGAGTGCCGACTATTGGCTGAAAGCCGATCTCAGAGTTCAGGCAGGTGAGTTCTTCGCAGAACTTTTGCGCACTGAAGGAAATACGGTGGGCCGCCTCGATTCGCGATTCAAGGGAATCAATGACGATTTACTCAGTCAGTTTGCCGATTACGATCCTCAAAGCAGTGCCATCAGCCCCGCTTATACTGCAGGATTTATGCAATACTTCTATGGCGATCTCAAAGTGAACAAGAAACTCTTTTATATGACCAGTGCCGGCGGGAGGGAGGGGTTCCGTTGGGATTGGAAGCATGCCGGAAACCTCAGGTGGGGCACCTCTGCAGCCATCAACACAGGTATCGACATGGCGAATGCGATGACAAAAGATCCCAATGTGAAAGTCATGATTCTCAATGGCTATTATGATATCGCCACACTATTCTATGGAGTTGAACACACGATTGATCATCTTGGGCTTACGCCGGAGATCAAGAAGAACATCATCATGAAGTACTACGAAGCAGGCCACATGATGTACACCCATCAACCTTCCCTGGAGAAATTCCGCAAGGATGTGTCAGAATTTATTCAGAACAGTTCACATCAGTAGACTTGTGGGATAGACAGCCGTAATCCGACCTTATTCCTCAAGGCCTGGCAGTCGAAGGGCTGTCGTATTGAAGGTAGAGATGCAGGATGTATCCGGTGTGTTCCAGGATATCCTGAAGTTCAAGATATAGTCTGGTCTGGAGCAATCCCATTCTTGAGCTCAGCACCCCTGTCTGTATGTCATTGATCTCCCTGTCCAGGTGCCTGGATATAATCTCCTCAATCTGCGCTTCACGCTCTTTAATCCCCCGCATCGCCGCGAGATCATTCTTTTCAAGACTCAGGATGCAAGTGTCAATGAAATTCTGGAGTTGCGACTCAACTTCTTTCAGATTTTTGAGAAAGTAATTGTTTGGCTTGGGATGATGATTGATGACATGATCTGTGCAAACGTCGCAAACCAGTGAAGCGCTTTGATAAAGGTCCTGTGAATTATCAAAAACAAGAATGTACAGCCTGCCAGCAGCCAGTTGGCCCTGATCCATCTTCCTCACCTGTTTGATGATTTTCGTGTGGAGCTTTTCGTTTTGCGCTTTGAGCTTTTGAATTTCTTCCCTGGCCTTACTGATGGTCCCCTGCTTTTCATTCTCCAGGGCATGAACGCTGTGTTGAAGAATTCTTTTGATTGCCTTAAAGGTCTTGAGGGTGGCCTCCTTGCTTTGCTCCATCACCTGGCGTGCATCCATCCGCTCAGTAGTAAATGCTTTATTCTCAATCTGCTCCTGCCTCGCCCTCTTCTGGAAAACAATGTGGCTTCGAACAAGGAAGAAGGTGGCAAGACCCGCCAGTACAAAGAAGCCTGTTGTTCCCGTTAGATAAAGAATGAACGCAATGAATCCTGCGCCTGTAAAGGCTATGGCGGCTGTAAGAAACCAGCTAGCAATAACATTGATCACACCTGCCACGCGGTACACCGCACTTTCGCGTCCCCACGCCTGGTCGGCAAATGAAGATCCCATGGCCACCATGAAGGTTACGAAGGTGGTCGATAGGGGAAGTTTGTTTGCAGTACCGTAGGCAATCAATACGCTGGAAACGATCAGGTTGACGGAAGCACGAACGAGATCAAAAGAAGTGGAAACAGTTTCAGGTGCGGGCTTGCTCTCTTTCTTCTGCATGAATCTCAGGGACATGGCATCGGACCATTTTTTCGGAACCATGCTGTCTATCAATTGCCCTGTTGAAACTGCCAATCCCACCATTGCACGAGAAAGAAAGTTCGGGCGAAATTTCTCATCACCCTCATCCTGCCTGCCAAGCGACACTTCAGTTTCGGTCACCTTCCTTGCTTTGGCGTTGGTCCAGAGCGTGAGTATCATAATACCCCCGCAGATAAGCAGAATCCAGTACGGGGTTTCGACTTTGCTGGCAAGTATAACCATGTTATAGTCTGTGGCGGCGAGACCGGACAACATCCACTTCTGATAGGAGATGAGTCCTGCCACCGGTACGCCTACAAAATTCACAAGGTCGTTGGCAGCAAACGCCATGGCCAGAGAAAAAGTCCCGAGCAGGACAATGATTTTCAATGGGTTGATTCTGACCCACCACATCAGCATCTGGATCACGATGCTCCAAAGCACCACCGACACCAGCATAATGTCGCTCGTATGCCGGCTGATCCAGGCCTCCTGGTCGGCGGATATGAAAACACTCCCTTTTGCTCCCTTTATCAGAAGGAAATAAGTGATGACCGAAATGGATATGCCACTGAATATAGCACCGTACTTCTTCAGGCTCTCCTCCAGATCAAACGTAAAAACAATTCTCACGATATGCTGTACCACCGTTGACACGATAAAGGAAATGAATACCGAAAGGAATATTCCTGAAATAATGGTTATTGCGCTGGAAGTATTTATGACTGCATGGAAGTCTGGAATAGTTCCGGTCTTGTCGTAAGAAAGAAGATAGCCGGTGATCAGCGCGGCGCCTAATATTTCAAATACAAGAGAAACGGTTGTCGAGGTGGGTAATCCGAAAGTATTGTAGATGTCGAGCAGGATAATATCGGTGAGCATGACAGCCATAAACACGACCATAACGCGATCGAAGGTAAAGAAGGAGGGATTGAAGAGACCATTCCGTGCCACTTCCATCATGCCACTCGAGAAGGTACAGCCAATCACTACGCCGAGGCTGGCCACAATGAGAATGAACTTGAAGGACGCCACCTTTGAACCGATGGCGGAGTTCAGAAAATTCACTGCGTCATTTCCCACTCCCACAATCAGATCCACAACGGCAGTTGCCATCAGGATAATGATCAGATATACGTAGATGTTATCGAGGGCCATGATTCAATTAGAGCTCTATCTAGACATTTTCAAAATTATGAGGTGATGGTGGCTGTGCGAATGACTTAAATCATGCCCCTTGCCGTGGCTTACTGATGATTATCTGTATCCGGACGCAGGCGCCTTGAATGCAGGTCCCCTCAAGACTTGTCCACCGCGCGCCTCTGTCATCTGGTGCCTGGAAACGGTCACCTTGCCATTAACGACAACATATTCAATCCCTGCGGGAAAATGATGCGGATCGGTAAAGGTGGAGAGATCAGCAACAGTTGCTGCATCGAAAACTGCAATATCAGCAATCATGCCTTCCTTTAACAGCCCCCTGTCTTTCAGCCCCAACCTTGATGCGGGCAGTGAAGTCATTTTGCGGATTGCCTCTTCCAGCGGGAGAACTTTCTTGTCGCGTGCATATTCTCCGAGTATCTTGGGGAAGGTTCCATAAGCTCTTGGATGTGGATGCCCTTCGCCAAATTTTACGAGTGCACCATCAGAGGCATGCATTGTAAATGGATGTCTCATGATACGCTCCACGTCGACTTCACTCATGGCGTGGTAAATACATGACGCGCCGCCCTTGAGCTGCATCTGCAATACAAGATTTACGCCATTATCGATGTTGGGCTCCTGACCCAGCCTTACCAGATAATCATGTAGGGTCATTCCATTAAGCGTGGAGTCCCACTGCACGCTGGAAAACTGAATGAGGTGAAGATCGCCGCCGCCCCGGTCATTCATTATATTGAAGCGGATGCCGGCCAGGATGCTGTCCTTCTTCTGTTTGTTGTTCAGCCTCTTTATAAAATCTTCTTCAGACCCGGCCATGGACCAGGAGGGAAGGAGAACAGAGAGAGAAGTTGAACTCGCCGTGTAAGGATACTGATCCATCATGACATCGATTCCAGCCTTGCGTGCCGAATCCACCATCGCGGTAGTTATCTTGCTGGCTCCCCACATGCGCTTGCCAATGGCCTTGTGATGGGTTAGCACCACGGGAATATTTGCTTCACGCCCGATAACAATCGCTTCCTTCACCCCGTCAAGCAGTCCAAGACCTTCCTTGCGCAGGTGACTGGTATAAATGCCGCCCATCGATCCGGCGACCCGGGCCAGGGCAATCACTTCATCGGTTTTGGAAAATGTGCCCGGCATATACAACAGTCCTGTCGACAGTCCGAAGGCGCCTTCTTTCATCGACTGGCTGACCAATTCTTTCATAGCTTCCATCTCTTTTTCCGACGGCTGCCGGTTGGCATTGCCCATGATGGAATTGCGGATGGAGTTGTGTCCTGCGAGATAGCCGACATTCATGCCCAATTTGAAATGACGTTCCAGCGAGTCGAGGTATCTTCCAAGTGGCAGAGGACCGCTGCCATCCGGACCTCCCAGACAGGTTGTGACGCCTTGCCGAACTTTACTTTCAGCATCCGGCAATCGCATCAACTGTTCAATATGCGCATGCATATCAATAAATCCTGGAGCCACCATGAGGCCAGTGGCATCAATCGACTGGAGCGACTCGGAACCTGAGAGATCGCCAACTTTGACAATCTTGCCGTCCTTGATTCCTATGTCGGCACGGTTGGCCGGAGCGCCCGTGCCGTCGATGACCTGGCCGCCGGTTATCACCAGATCATACTTCACCGATTGACTGCAGGAGAGCAGCAAAAACAGAGCTGCCGCGTATAGCAGATGCGATTTCATTCCGTCAGCTTATTTTCCGGTCGTAACGATTGCCTCAATCTTCAAGTCGGTGCAAAGCTTATTGAATGGCGTTACTTCATTCTGGATAAGCCCATTGTATTCGGCCTTCAGCGCTTTCCATTGCTCATCCAAAGCACTCAACTGCTGGGTTACACCGGTGGTCACGTACGGGATGTTGTCATCCAGTTCGCCTTTTAGAAAGATGTAGTCGGCGCTAAGCTTATTCACAAAGTTGATGATGTCATCATTGCTTTGTGCCTTGGGCTGAACCACTTTTTCCTCCCAGGCTTCAATTTTCTTGACAACGGCCTTACCTGCGTCAACGGCTGCCTTCCATTCGGGCTTGCCCCCGATGATTTCAACCAGATCATTGATTTGTTTCTTCATTGAGCGCGCGTTGTTGATGGATTCATGAATTTCATTGATGCCCCTTTCGATGGCCAGCATGGTCTGGTGCTGTTGTTCATATTCCTGGGCAGTAGCCTGGATTCCGGGATGAGGCAGCACATTGAAGCTGACAGATTTCTCTTCTGTGCCCAGGGTCAGTTTGGCCGTGTATTTTCCTGGTGAAACTTTGTGGCCTGCAAAACTGCCTTCGATGAACACACTCGGCACTCCCTTCATTGTAGGATATCTGTTGTCCCAGGCAAAACGGTTCAGACCCGGTTTGCGCGTTATTGTAGGTTCAGCTGAGGGTCCACCTGGATAACTGACGAACTTCTTGTCTTTCTCGGTGGAGAATTCCCTCACCAATTGACCTTTTTCATCCAGGATCTGAAGTTTCAGTTTGGCGGTGGAGTCCATTGTTGCCGGTAATTCGTAATAGATTACTGTTCCTGATGCAGGGTTCACGCCTGCGGAGGTGCTTTTGCCTGGATCAGCGTTTTCATCCTGCGAGTTGCTGTCAAACGAACTGCCAGCAAACACTCGGTAATTGTCTTCAGGTTGATACAGGGTGAAAGCCCTGGCGGGTTGGTACTGGCGAATAGGGCCGAGGTCATCCAGTATCCAAAAGGCTCTTCCTTGCGTGGACGCGAGCAAATCTCCCTGGTGAACCTTCAGGTCCGTGATGGCCACAACGGGCAGATTCAGCTGAAGAGGCGACCATTGATTGCCGCCATCAAAGGAGACATAAATGCCGGTTTCGGTACCGGCATAAAGCAAGTCTTTCCTGACATCATCTTCACGGATCACGCGTGTAAAGGCTCCATAAGGAATGCCGTTGTTGATCTTGGTCCAGGTCTTGCCATAATCTGTTGTTTTGTAAAGACCCGGAGCAAAATCATTGAACTTGTACCGCGTGGTAGCGATGTAGGCGGTGGCTTTATTATGTGGCGAAACCTCAATGCTGTTGATAAGACACTCTTGCAGTCCGGCAGGTGTTACATTGTTCCAAGTCTTGCCTGCATCCCGGGTCATTTGCACCAGGCCATCATCGCTTCCGGTCCAGATGACCGGTTCGTTTGGCGCTTCATACACATAGGCGAGTGTGCCGTAGTTTTCACCACCTGCGCCTTCATTGGTGTAGGGAACACCACTGATGCCCAGTTTGGTTACATCGTTACGTGTGAGATCAGGCGATACCACCTCCCATGTTTTGCCGAGGTCTGTGGTCTTGAAGAGTTTGTTGCCACCGTGATAAAAAGCCTTTGGCTCGTGCTTCGACCACATGATGGGCGCATTCCAGTTGAACCTGTACTTCATGTCTTTTGGCTGCAAAGCCTGATACTGGATTGGTGCAATCATAACACCCTTGCCCTCGTTGCTGCTCATGTCCTTCAATTGAATGGTCCCTTGATAGCTGCCGCCCATTACATAGCGTGGATCATCAGGGTTGAATGCCAGGAATGCACTTTCGCCGCCTGCAGAATAAACCCAATTCTTTTCACCGATGGAATAGCCTGCGGGATTGCGACTGTCGATCATCACGGAAGTATTATCCTGTTGTCCTGCATACAATCGATAAGGAAATTTATTGTCGGCGTTGACGCGGTAAAACTGAGCCGTGGGTTGGTTGCCCTGCGTGGTCCAGGTGTCACCCTGGTTGAAGGTAATGGCAGAACCGCCGTCATTGGCGATGATCATGTTGCGGTTGTTGTTGGGATTGATCCACAACTGGTGATAGTCACCATGGGTGCCACGGAGGTTAGTCCATGTTTTGCCCCCGTCAATTGACTTCAAACCCGGTGAATTGAGTACGTAAACAATGTTCTCATTCTGAGGATCTGCGAACACTTCAATGTAATACCAGGCTCTTTGCACGAGCCTGTGATCCTTGCTGATGCGGTCCCAGCTGGCTCCACCGTTCGTTGAAACAAACAGTCCGCCCAGTTCCTTCTGTGTATCACTTTCAACCAGCGCATAGACTTTCTCGGGATTGGAGCGACAAACGGATACGCTCATCTTACCAAGCTCTTTCGGAAGGCCCTTTTGTATCTTGTTCCAGGTCTCGCCACCGTCTGTTGATTTGTACAATCCGCTGCCGGGACCTCCGCTTCTGACCTGCCAGGGCAGACGGATATAATCCCACATAGCTGCATACAGTATCCTTGGGTTGCTCATATCCATGTTGAGATCGACACAACCGGTGTTGTTGTCTACAAAGAGCACCTGCTTCCAGGTTAGACCACCATCTGCCGATTTATATACACCTCTTTCAGGTGTTGCTGCGTGAATCGGTCCCTGTGCAGCAACATAAACGAGGTCAGGATTGCGCGGATGGATTCTTATGTTGGCGATGTGCCGGGTCAGCTCAAGTCCCATCTTCTTCCACGTCTTGCCTGCGTCAGTGGATTTGTAGACACCATCTCCATAAGATGAGGTTACGCCGCGCGGTGCGTGTTCGCCCATTCCCACATAGATGACATTGGGGTCGCTTTCAGATACTGCCACGGCTCCCACACTCCCTGTTTTGAAGTACCCGTCAGAAATGTTCTTCCAGGTGTTGCCTGCATCTTCTGTTTTCCATACACCTCCACCCGTGGTACCCATATAGTATACCAGCGGATCACCCACCACGCCGGTTGCAGTAACAGACCTGCCGCCACGGAAGGGACCGATGTTGCGCCATTTGAGTGGCTTGAAGTAGGTCTCAAGGTCAGCGCCAGTTGCAGCGGGACTTGCGGTCTCCGTTTTGGCTGGCTTCTTCTGACCAAAGGATGATGCTGTAATTAGTACAGCGATCAGGAAAGTGTATAAAGCTCTTTTCATAGGTAGTTTGAATTTGTAACCATAACCGGTCCCCTGAATCAGGCCCCGGTTTTCCTAAATATAGTAATCATCCTGCAAGACCTCCCTGACGATCTCAGGCAGCGGTTGTTCTACGGGATTCGTGGTACGATCCTTGAAGATTTTGTACCTTTCCCTTATTCGTTTAAAACCGGAAGAATGGAAAAACAGGAAGGTATTGCCAAACTCATTTTGGGCACGGACATCTTCACTTTGGCCTTCCTGTTTCAATGGGTAATTAATACAACCGCAATGATCATTTTGATTCAGAAGGTCTATTACCCCCGAAACAAGAAAGAAGAATTTAATTTCACTTTCTTCCTTCTGAATTTCATCGTGTTCCTCCTGTCTTTTATCATGGTGAACACCCTTGCGTTTGGATCACTCAGCGGAGCCTTTGGCATCGCTGCCGCCTTCACCCTGCTACGGTTCAGGACAGAACAAATTTCCATTAAGGACATGACTTATCTCTTTATTGTTTTAGCGATTGGGATCATTAATGCGGTGATGAGGGGAAGGTATTTTGAACTGGTTGCCCTCAATGCTATGATCCTCGGCGTGGCCTATTTCGTAGATAACAACCGGTTCCTGCGCACCCAGAATGTAAAGGTCATTGAATACGACAACCTGGATAATATTCAGCCCGCTAAGATGCCAGCCCTTATCGATGATCTACGAATGCGGACAGGCCTGGACATCAAAAGGGCCGACGTCAATCATGTTGACTTTGTCCGCCAGAGGGTTGAAGTCAAGATCTATTATTACGAGTAGGGTTGCCCTAACGCTTTCCCCGATCCTTGTACATCTCCCGCAATGCAGTCTTCCTGAATTTTCCCACTGAGGTCTTGGGTATCTCCTTTACGAACTCATAGACTTCCGGAAGCCAGAATTTGGCGAACTGAGGCTCAAGGAACTGGCGCAGTTCATCTGCGGTGGCCGACTTTCCTTCTTTGAGTACGATGCAGGCCATAGGCCGCTCCATCCATTTCTCATCCGGGATGGCAAATACGGCCGCTTCGGCTACTGCCGGATGTCCCATCAGGGTGCTCTCCAGCGTTATGGAACTGATCCATTCGCCGCCGGAC
>JAFEAM010000029.1 GCA_018266395.1 Bacteroidota bacterium
TTAGTATTCATTTTTACCATCCAGATCATCGATCAGCAGTCCCTTCGTCTTGTTAAGGATGTTGCTGAAGAAATCTGCTGCCGGTTTGCCGGCCTGCTTCTTCGGTTTCGCCGCGGCAATTTTGTTTTCCCTGGCTTCACGGTAGCGGGTTTCACGCTCATCCAGTGAGCGGAAGCCCGCCAGCACCAGACCAACAGCTGTCGCATACATCGGGCTCTTTACGGCCTCCAGTTTGCTCTTGCCCAGGTGCTCGTTCGGGTACCCGATGCGGGTATCCATGCCGGTCATGTACTCGACCAGGTGCTTGAGGCTTGACAGTTGTGAACCACCGCCGGTTATGACAATGCCGCCGGCCAGCCGATTCTCATAACCGCTGCTGATGATCTCGGTGTGCGCCATCTCGATGATTTCCTCCATGCGCGCCTGAATGATGTTGGAAAGATTCTTGACGGATATCTCTTTGGCCGCACGATTGCGTATGCCCGGGATCGATACGATTTCATTCGGGCTTGCCTCTTCGGCTATTGCTTTGCCGAATTTGGTCTTCAGCTGCTCCGCCTGTTTGGCCATCACCATGAGTCCGGTCTGGATGTCGTTGGTGAGGATGTTACCGCCAAACGGAATAACTGCAGTGTGACGGATGATGTTGTCATAGAATATGGCGATGTCGGTTGTGCCTCCACCTATGTCAATCAAACATACACCTGCCTCTTTTTCCTCGTCGCTCAGCACCGCGAGACTGGAGGCCAGCGGCTCGAGGATGAGGTCTTCAATTTCCAGCCCTGCCCGACGCACGCACTTGTTGATGTTGTTGATGGCGCTGGTCTGTGCCGTAATGATGTGGAAGTCGGCTTCGAGTTTCACGCCGCTCATTCCCACAGGATCTTTAATACCCTCTTCATAATCGACGGTATAATCCTGCGGCATAACGTGAATAATTTCACTTCCGGGAGGTATGACGATGCGATACATATCCTCCGTGAGGCGGCTCACATCTTCAATGCTGATCTCGTCTTCGTTGGACGTGCGCGTAATGCTGCCATGGTGAATCGTACTGCGAATGTGCTGGCCCGCAATTCCGACATTGACCACGCCGATGTCAATACCGGACATATCACTGGCTTCCTTGACGGCTTTTTCAATGGCATATACCGTCTTGTCGATGTTCGTGACGATGCCTTTGATGACACCCTCCGACTCAGCCTTGCCAAGGCCGAGTACCTCGAGTTTGCCAAACTCATTCTTTCGGCCCACGATGGCGCAGATCTTCGTGGTGCCGATGTCGAGTCCTACTACTATTTTGTCTTTTTCCATGATTGTAATCCGGTGTTAAGTGGTTGTTTAAAAAATCGTTGTTATGATTATTGAGCTATGACTTGTCCCTCGTACTTCAGATTTACCTTTTCGTAACGGGTCCAGCCCTTCTGAGGCAGAACCTCCTTATAGAAGACCATCAGTTTGCGCAGCTTGTCTTCATAGCCATCCGGGGTGCCGAACTCAACAATCTGTCCGGTCACTTGCGGATAAATGGTAATCTCCCCATTGGCATTGATGTCCATTTGTGCCACCTGCGCTTTCCAAAACGGTTCCACGTTGATGTACTCAATCATTTCCATCAGTTTTTTTCCTTCATCGAAAGCCATTACGCTTCCCTTCTCCAGTATCTTCTTGACGAACCTCCCGCTGATCACGAGCACCCTGGAGGTGAACTTGTCTGAAATTCCCATCACTACCCCTTCCTCAGAGATATAGGCGTCAGGTCCGTCTTCCTGCATGACCCGTGCTATCGGTCGTCGCAACTCAACGCGGACAATCAAGTTGCCTTTCAGATCTCCAAAGAGTTCTGCTTCCTTCACATGCTTGTCCATTTTCAGCCTTGACTCAATCTCTTTCAGCCTGATGCGACTGATGGCCGAACCTTTCAATGACTGCCCGCTGCTTTCCACGAGGTGCAGGATATCTGCTTCGTCCAGGAAATGGTTTTCGTTCCGGTTCTCCAGCTCCACGATAATATCACGGCATACCGATCCGCCCTGCTTTCGCTCGCTGAAGGCAATCAGGAAGGTGACCATGCCAAGGATGACCCCTATTTTAATTTCCTTTCGTATGGTCCACTTATTTTTCATACTTCCTTACAAGCATTTCCTTTATTGGTCTTACGAATGTGTCGATGTCTCCTGCCCCCACCGTTGCCAGTACCTCAATATCCAGGGCCTCCACGCGGCTGAGCAGATCCTTCTTACCGCATCTGACTTTTACCGCGCTGGTCACATCCTTCATGATCATGTCCGATGTTACGCCAGGAATGGGCAGCTCGCGGGCAGGATAGATATCCATCAGAATAAGTTCATCGGCTATACTGAGACTTCTCGCAAACCCATCAGCAAAATCCCTTGTGCGCGTATACAGGTGAGGCTGAAAGATTACGGTCAGCTTCTTCCCTTCATACATGGCGCGCAGTGACTTCAGGAAAGCTGAGATTTCCGCGGGGTGATGTGCATAATCGTCAATGAAGATCCTTCCCTGATGATTATAGACAAACTCAAATCTCCTCTTCACGCCCTTGAACGATCCCAGGGCATTCCGTATCGCTTCGTCACTTATGCCAACACTCTGCGCAGCCACGGCGGCGGCGATGGCATTCTCTGCATTGTGGAAACCCGGAACCCCGAGCTGGATGTTCTCGATCTTCTTTTCGAATCCGATGAGTGTGAATGAGAAGAATCCATTTCTGGCAGAGAGATTCTCGGCGTGAAAATCGCCTTCGTCCAGGCCATAGGTCTTGTGTGCAAGACCGGGCTGGGCTTTCGCAAGAGAAGCAATTGAATGGTGAATGATGAGCAACCCGTCCTGATCGATCTGCTTCACAAAATCGCGGAAGGCTGTCAGCATCGTTTCATGGTCTCCATAGATGTCCAGGTGGTCCGGATCGGCAGACGTGACCACGGCCACATCGGGGAAGAGCCTCAGAAAGGAGCGATCAAACTCATCGGCTTCGGCCACGACAACCGTATTCTTTCCTACTTCGCCGTGCATAACCAGGTTGGAATCATAATTGGCGGTAATGCCGCCGAGGAAGCCCACCATGTCCTTTCCAGCCGATTTCAGAATATGAGCGATAAGAGATGAAGTAGTGGTTTTTCCATGCGTACCCGCCACTGCTATGGTTTCATAATCACGTGAAATCAGGCCCAGCACTTCAGAGCGCTTCATGATCGTGAAGCCCTGATCCTTCAGGTAGTTGTACTCGGCGTGATCTTTTGGGATAGCAGGCGTAAAGATGACGAGCGTACGATGCTTGCTGATATAGCCCGGGATGAATTCGACCTTGTCGTCGAAATGCAGCTCCATGCCTTCTTCAATAAGTTCGTGCGTGAGGGGCGTGGGCGTGCGGTCATAACCGGCTACCCGCAAACCTTTCCATTTGAACCACCGTGCCAGGGCGCTCATGCCGATCCCTCCGATCCCAAGGAAAAAGACGCTATCGTAGTCGTTGAATTTCATGCGATGAGCTTTTCTATTTCATCTACAATAGCTTCCGCTGCAAGTGGCTTACCCAACCTGGCAATGTTGTCACTTAATTGCTCGCATCGGTCTGAATTGTTCAATAAATCAAGTGCGATTCCGGCCAGGTTGGCTACAGCATCTTTGTCAGCTATCATCACGGCGGCGTTTTCTTTTACAAGCGCTGTCGCATTCTTCGTCTGGTGATCCTCTGCCACATTGGGCGACGGTATCAGTACCACGGGCTTTTTCGCCAGGCACAACTCTGAGATGGAAAGCGCACCAGCACGTGAGACAACCACATGCGCTGCTGCATAGGCCAGATCCATCTCCTTGAGAAAGTCATAGACGTGAATCCTCTTCATCTCCCTGCCATCGGTTTGGCTCTTGACCGCGGGGAAGTAAACCTTGCCCGTCTGCCAGATCATCTGAATTCCTGCAGCCATGAACTTGTCGAGACCCGCCAGAATACTTTCGTTGATGGTCCTTGCCCCACCACTTCCGCCCAGAACCAGAAGTGTTTTCACAGCAGGATCCAGCCCAAAGTGTCTGCACGCATTCTCTTTCTTATGTTCGAGTTGCAGAATATCCTTGCGAACGGGGTTGCCCGTCAGGACCAGTTTTTCCTTGGGGAAATAGCTCTCCATGCCAGGGTAAGCCACACATATTTTCTTAACCTTCCCTGCGAGCTGCTTATTGGTGAGACCGGCATAAGAATTCTGTTCCTGAAGCAGAGCGGGAACACCGTATCGTGTAGCAGCCCACATGAGTGGTCCACTGGCGTACCCGCCTGTGCCAATTGCCAGGTGCGGTTTAAACTCCCTTACTATCCTTCTGGCTTTGAGTATGCTCATGATCAACTTGAATGGAAGCCACACGTTAGAAAGTGAAAGGCTTCTCTTGATCCCGGTGATTTTCAACCCGATTATTTTATACCCGGCCTCAGGCACTCTTGTCATCTCCATCTTTCCTTCTGCACCGACAAAAAGAATCTCCGCATCCGGATGACGCTCCTTGAAAGCGTTGGCAATAGCGATAGCCGGAAACACATGTCCTCCCGTTCCTCCTCCGGAGATGATCAGTCGGTATGGTTGTGGAGTACGTGTCAAGGTGTTGTTTCTATTTGCTGGTTTTATTTTTTTGGTCAGGCTGCCTTGGCCTCGATTCCATTGTTTACATTCTGTTGTTCTGTCACGCCCCAATTTTCCTCCTGCTCGCCGCGGCTTACACTCAAAATAATTCCCACCGACAAGCCTGTGAAAATCATGGCCGTGCCACCCATACTGATGAGCGGCAACGGTTGACCTGTTATCGGACCAAGGCCTACCACCACCCCCATATTCACCATGGCCTGACAAACAAGATCAAAGCTCAATCCTGCAGACAACAGTCCGCCGAATGCCCTTTCAGAGTTGTAGGCCGCTTTCATTCCACGATGCAGCAAAAGCAAATAGAGCATCAGCACGATGATACCGCCGACCATTCCGTATTCTTCAATGACGATTGCATAGACAAAATCTGAATACGGGTTGGGCAGGATGTTTCGCTGATCGCTGTTCCCCGGGCCCTTACCGAAAATGCCGCCGGTTGCCACGGCAATACGCGCGTGCTTGGCCTGGAAAGGCAGCTCAGTGCCGTTGATGAAACTGAGAATTCGATTCTTTGCCGTCTCCCCTCTCACACCAAATTTCAGAGCAACTGCCCCAGCAAGAAGTCCCACCAGGATCAGCATGGCCAGGTACTTCACCGGCACCCGCCCGATAAACATGATCAGCATGCAGGTGGCGAAAAGCAATACGGCGGTGGACAAGTTGGTCAGTGCTATCAAACCGCAGATCACTCCGCACCAGATGAGCAGCGGGATAAGGGAATCCTTTATGTCATCTATGTTTTGCTGCTTTTTGGAAAGCATACTTGCCAGGTTGATGATCAGGGCAAGGCTTGCAAAATCCGAAGGTTGGAAGGTCGCATTGATAATGGGAAGCCGGATCCAGCGAGCCGCATCATTAATGGTGGTTCCATTGGTGAAGGTGTAGATGAGCAATGGCACACTCACCCACAATGCCAGCCTGGAGAGTTTGGAATAATAGCGGTAGTCAATCTTATGCGCGAACCACATGGCTGCCAATCCCAGGAACACCATGAAAGTGTGCTTCAGCAGGTAGAGTTCAGGGCTTACCGTACGCTTGTACGCGAGTGTACCGATTGAGCTGTATACAACCAGGATGCTTATCAAGGAAAGGGCAAAGACCACGGCCCAGATTACCCGGTCGCCCTGCAAATTTTCATCGGCCCACTCTTTGAATTTTTTCATAACTATTCTTTAATGTGCGGCACCTGCTTTTTCCGTCTCTTCCTTCATTTTCAATACTGCTGCCCGGAACTGGTTGCCGCGGTCTTCATAGTTCTTAAAGAGATCAAAACTTGCGCACGCGGGTGAGAGCAGCACTACGTCTCCGGACTTTGCCTCCGATCTGGCCATCCGCACAAGTTCTTCGACGCTTTGCGTTTCAAGAATCTTGGGCACTACAGAGCCGAAGAAGGACCTCAGTTTATCGTTGTCTTTGCCGAGGCAAATCAATGTTTTCACTTTCTTCGACACTTCGGACTTGATGAGGTTGTAGTCGTTGCCCTTGTCAATTCCGCCAGCAATCCAGATCAGCGGCTTGTCATAACTACCGAGGGCATAGACAACCGAATCTACATTGGTAGCCTTCGAGTCATTGACAAATTCCACCCCGTCGATCGTAGCAATGGACTCCAGTCTGTGGGGTGCATTCTTGAAAGTTTTAAGTCCCTCCCTGATTTTGACATCCGATACCTTTGCCAGGTAGGCTGCTGAAACTGCAGCCATGGTGTTGATCAGATTATGCGTACCCTTCAGGGTTGTGTCTGCCTGAGCAATCTTGAAAGACTTCTTTCCAAACTGGAATACCATCTTCTTGCCATCGAAGTGGGCATGCGTGATGGCTTCCGGGTCAAGTGATATCTCCACGCGATAGGCTTCGGTAGAACGGATACGCGCTTCCGGACCCGCTACCGGATCATCAACATAATAGATGAAGTAATCCTTTGAGGCCATGTTCTTCACCAGCCTGAATTTGCTGTTGATGTAGTTCGCCATTTTATGTTCATAGCGATCCAGGTGATCGGGCGTGATGTTGAGCATGACAGCGATATGGGGATGAAAGGTCTGGGTGCCGTCCAGTTGAAAACTGCTAATCTCAAGAACATACCAGTCATATTCATCATGCATCACCTTCCGGGCGAAACTCTCTCCCACGTTGCCGGCGAGGGCAACTTTCTTGTCCGCCGATTTCAGGAGGTGATAAGTAAGGAGCGTAGTCGTCGTTTTTCCATTCGTGCCGGTAATTGCAATCACTTTGCCTTTTGCATAGCGAAAAGCAAACTCGATCTCATCGATGATGTGTACTTTCTTCCGGTGAAGCTTTTTGATAATTTCTGCCTTTTCGGGAATGCCGGGGCTCTTGATTACCAGATTGGCATTCAGGATTTTTTCTTCCGTGTGCTTGCCCTCTTCGAACTCGATCTGGTTTTCAAGGAGATCATTGCGGTATTTGTCCTTCAGCTGGCCATCATCCGAAACAAATACTTCATAGCCCTTGGATTTGGCCAGTAAGGCTGCTCCCGTTCCGCTTTCTCCTCCGCCAAGTATTACAACTCTTTCCATTATCTGAGTTTAAGTGTTGCCAGACTTAGTATGGCCAGCAGTATTCCTATGATCCAGAAGCGTGTTACAATTTTCGACTCATGGATATTCTTCTTCTGATAGTGATGATGCAGCGGTGACATCAGGAATATGCGCCGGCCCTCACCATATTTTCTTTTGGTGTACTTGAAATAAGACACCTGCATAACAACCGAAAGGTTCTCGATCAGGAAGATGCCGCAGAGTAAGGGTATCATCAGTTCCTTTCTGACTGCCAAAGCCACAACAGCGATGATCCCGCCCATCGAAAGACTGCCGGTGTCACCCATGAACACCTGTGCAGGAAAGGCATTGTACCAGAGGAAACCCAGACAGGCTCCCACAAATGCAGTACAGAAGATCACCAACTCGCCGAGGTTGGGTATGTACATGATATTCAGGTAAGAGCTGAAGTCTACGCGGCCTGAGAGGTAGGCGAAAATGGCTAGCGTTAGTGCAATGATGGCCGATGTTCCCGCCGCCAGACCGTCAATGCCATCGGTGATATTGGCACCATTGGATACTGCGGTTACTACCAGCACCACCACAAGCGCGTATATCACCCAGGTATATTGACCTTCAAGGAAAGGGAAAATGCGGCTGTAATCCAATTCGTTGTTCTTCACAAAAGGAACCGTCGTTGTAGTGGACTTCATCGTCTTCAACGGTTCATGCTTTTGAATTGCCTCCGGCTGTTGTTGAACAAAGAGGGGTTCCGCGATCACCACATTTTCGTTGAAGTATAACGTCAGGCCTACAATAAGTCCGACGCTGACTTGCCCCACGATCTTGAATCGTCCTGCCAAACCTTCCTTATTCTTCCTGAATACCTTTATGTAATCATCCAGGAATCCGATGAATCCCAAAACCAGGGTGGTGACCAGAAGAAGAATGATGTACACATTGTCGAGTTTTGCCAGCAGCAGTGTCGGGACCAGGATGGCGGCCAGGATGATCAAGCCACCCATCGTAGGAGTTCCCTTCTTTTGCATCTGACCCTCCAGACCAAGGTCACGAATGCTTTCCCCCACCTGCTTTTTGCGGAGGTAGGCGATCAGGTTCTTTCCAAAAATGATGGTTATGAGCAGCGAGAGCACGGCGGCAGCACCGGCACGGAAGGATATGTACTGGAATACACCGGCTCCCGGAAAGTCGATTGCTTTGTCAAGATAGGTGAACAAATAGTACAGCATCAGTTCGCAAACATTTTTAACATCCGAGTAAGCACTTCACGATCGTCAAAAGGTCTTTTTACCCCCTTTATTTCCTGATAGGTCTCATGACCTTTTCCTGCGACAAGAATAATGTCATGTTCCGCGGCCATCATGCAGGCTGTCTTGATGGCCTCCTCACGGTCTACCATCACCAATGTTTTTTTTGCTTCTGAAGGTCCCACACCCTTTTGCATTTCCTTGATTATTTCGAGCGGGTCCTCGTCGCGTGGATTGTCGGAAGTGAATATGACCTTGTCGGAATATTTGCAGGCTATGGCCGCCATCAATGGGCGTTTGGTCCGATCCCGATTGCCGCCACACCCGAATACGGAGATGACTTTCTCCTGGCCGGTGCGGAAATTTGTGATCGTCTCCAGCACATTCTTGAGTGCATCGGGAGTGTGCGCGTAATCGACGATAGCCGTAAATTTTGTCCCGGGCAACACCCTTTCGAATCTCCCCACCGCTCCGGACATGGACGACAACCGCATCAGCACCTCTTCCGCGTCCTGCTGCAGCAGCATGGCCGATCCATAGACAGCCAGCAGGTTGTAGGCATTGAAATCACCGATTAGTTTGAACCATACATTCCGGTTGTCGATTTCCAACTCAAGGCCATCAATGGAATTGGTTACGATCTTGGCCTTGTAGTCGGCCATCTTCTTCACTGCATAAGTATGCTTGCGAGCTTTGCAATTCTGCAACATCACCATGCCCCGCTTGTCATCGATATTGACGAGTGCAAAAGCCTCGGAAGTAAGCATATCGAAGAATCCTTTCTTGGCCCGGATGTAGCTTTCAAACGTATGGTGGTAGTCGAGGTGATCGTGCGTGATATTGGTGAAGATGGCCCCGGTAAATTGCAGGCCCTCAATTCTTCCCTGAGCAACTGCATGAGAGCTCACCTCCATAAAACAGTATTGACATCCTGCCTCCACCATCTTCACCAACAACTGATTGATCTGGATGGGATCCGGAGTAGTGTGAGTGGCTGGTATGACTTCGTCCACGATTCGGTTTTCTACGGTGGAGAGCAACCCGCACTTGTTCCCCAGCGTGCCAAAAAGTCTGTGCAGCAGGGTTGCAACAGTTGTTTTTCCATTGGTTCCCGTTACGCCAACCAGTTTCAATTTCTTTGATGGGTTTCCGTGGAAATTGGCCACCATGTAACCCAGTGCCTGTGTGCTGCTTTTCACGGTAACCAGGGTCACATTAAGAGGAGGTGCTTCAGGCAGTACTTCGCACACAATTACGGTGGCACCATTGGTAATCGCCTTATCAATAAAAGCATGACCATCCGATTGGGTGCCCTTTATCGCCACAAAAGCGAAATCCTGCTCAACCTTCCGGGAATCAAAGGCTATGCCCTTCACCTCCACATCCATGTTGCCAGAAGTGGAAGTTATCCGCACATTATATAATATGTCTCTCAGGTCAGCCATTTCTAAGTTTGATGTATACCCTGGAGCCCCTGGATACCCGTGTTCCCGGCGACAGCGATTGATCCACGACTCTGCCATTGCCTTGATGTACCACGTGCAACCCTGATTTCTCCAACAGATAAACTGCGTCCCGCAACGTCATCCCCTCAACATTAGGAACCAGGTCTTTGATGATTGGATTTCTTTTCCACGTTACGGCACTACCATTTCGGGAAGCTCTGATCCACTCATCTTCCGTGTTGGTGTGATTGGAGACACCAAGCTCATTGCACAGCATGGTCAGTTCTTCCTGGCGGCCGGCGCGTATGGTCGGAAATACTCCGGGTTCCATGCTGCGCTTCTTTTCCATGGCCATCTGCAGCTCAAGGTCACGGGAATAGATGTTGTCTGCAATGTCTTTGAACACCGGTCCTGCCACGCTATTACCGTATTGATAAATGCCCTTCGGGTTCCGGATCAACACCAGCGCTGAGTATTTAGGAGCATGCGCAGGAAAATAGCCCACAAATGAAGTGATGACCTTCTTCGTGTATTTGCCATTCTCCAGTATTTGTGCAGTTCCTGTTTTTCCGGCGATGCGGTAATGCGCATTCCTCAGGTTCATGGCTGTCCCATTGTCAACCACACCCTCCAGAAGCAACTTCAATTTGTCCAAAGTCTTCCTTGAGCAGATTTTCGAATTCAGCACTTCCGTGTCAAACTCCTGCACGATCTCATCTGCCCGCATAACCGACTTCACCAGTATCGGTTTGATCATCACTCCGTCGTTGGCGATTGCATTGTAAAGGGTGAGGGTGTGCATGGGACTGATTTCAAACCCATAGCCGTAGGCCATCCAGGGAAGTGTGATACCGCTCCAGTCTTTGTCGCGGGGACGCTTTATCTTGGGATAGGCCTCGCCGGAAATCTGAAGTCCCAATGGCTTGGACAACCTAAGCTTATCTGCGTACGCGACGAATTTGTCAGGCCTGGTTCCAAAGTGTTTATCGACGAGTTTGGCCATCGCAATGTTGGATGAAACTTCAAAGGCCTTCTTGACGGAGATGGTGCCGTAGCCGCCGTCCTGGTGATCGCGCACCTTGCGGTTGTAGAAAGTATATTCCCCATTACCGGTCTTCACACTGTCGCTTAAGTTGACGTTGGTTTCCTCCAGGAGCGCCATCATGGTGACCAGCTTGTAAGTGGAGCCCGGCTCGAAAGAACCACCGATGGCCAGGTTATACTTCTCGTAATAATCGCCATGACCGTCACTGCTGAGATTGGAGATCGCCTTGATTTCTCCGGTCTTCACCTCCATGACGATCACTGTACCATCATCTGCATTGTGGGCTTTCATGGCATTGTGAAGAGCTGTTTCTGCCACATCCTGGAGATTTATATCCAGTGTGGTCTGCAGGTCCAATCCGTCTACTGCCTTGATGTTGTTGGCATCAAAAACCGGCTTCCATGCCCCACCTGCAATTCGCTGGAAGAGCGCTTCTCCGTGAGTGCCGCCAAGTGCCGATTCAAAACTGTATTCCAATCCTGCTCCCTTTCCATTTTCATTTACAAAGCCTATAGTGCGCCTGCTCAGGTTGGTGAATGGCCTGTAGCGAACGTCGATCTTTTCGAAAATGACCCCGCCCTTGAGTCGTCCTTCCCTGAAGATCGGCCAGCCCGCCATCATCTTCTTGGTTTGGTAGTTGATCTGCTTGCGATTGATCGTGATATACTGCTTGCCTGTTTCTCGGGCATCCCGGATCATTCTGCTGTAGTCAACCGATGACCGATCTTTATAATATCGGGCCAGCAGCATGGAGAGGGAGTCGATGCCCCGCCGGAAGGTCTCTTCCTTCACCAGCGTCGGATCCATGGCCACCTTGTAAAAAGGAAGAGAAGTGGCCAACAGGCTGCCATTGTCGGAATAAATATTACCTCTCGTAGCTTTTACCTGTTTGTAGTCGAAGGATATCTCGTTGCCGATTTTTTCCCACTTCTCACCTTCCACAAACTGTATGTGGCTGACTTTTGCCGCCACACAGACAGCAAAAACAACCACGGCCAGGAAGGCTACCCGTACACGGACTAATATGGACTTCTTAATATTCATCCTCGTCCACTGCGACTTTTGTTGGCGGATTCAGGCTTTCTTTCAAACCGATGCTCTTTACCTTCCGTGCCACCTCGCTTTGTTTGCTGGCAAACATGAGGTCTGATTTCAGTGTGGTGTAGTCAGCGCGCAGATCCTCAACCTCCGACTGCACCTGATCTATTCTCCGGACTGTCTTCTCTCCATAATGTGTGTTGCTGATATACAACAGACCGAGGAGCATCACATACAGGATTTTTGGCAGATACTGAACCGGAAAACCTTCTTCGAAATAGGTTTCCAGTTTGAGGTGTTTTTCCAGGCCAGAGAAGACGCTGGGACCGGTGCTGCCGGCGGAAGCTTTCGCCCGCGGTTCATTTGAACGCTCAGGTTCAATTCTGAATTTATTGTCTGCCATACTTTCGTTCCAATTCCTAAATCCTTTCAGCCACTCTCATCCTGGCACTGCGTGCCCGGTTGTTGCTTTCTATTTCTTCTTCAGAAGCCTCTATGGGCTTCCGGTTTATTGCCTCAAATGGCCTGATCTTATTTCCATAAAAATCCTTCTCCACCTCGCCATGAATCTTGCCGGTGCTGATGTAATTCTTCACCATCCTGTCTTCCAGAGATTGGTAGCTGATTACGACCAGCCGCCCTCCTTTCTCCATCACCTCTCCGCTCTGGTGCAAAAAATCTTCAAGCGCCTGCATTTCTTCATTGACTTCAATGCGAAGCGCCTGAAACACCTGGGCGAAGTATTTGTTTTCTCTTCCCTTCGGCGTAACGGCTGTGAGAGCCTTCTTCAGATCGAGGGTGGTCTTCAACGGATGCAAGATTCTGGCCTGCACAACCATCTTGGCAGCCGTTCTTGCATTCTTCAGTTCGCCATACATGCCGAAGATCTTGTGAAGCCGATCCTCAGGATATTCATTGACAACCTTCGCGGCCGTCAGCCTTCCCTCCTGATGCATTCGCATGTCAAGAGGTCCTTCCAACCGGGTGGAGAAACCACGCTCGGCGGTGTCGAACTGATGAGATGAAACACCCAGGTCGGCCAAAATGCCATTCACCCGGCTTATTCCATTTAACTTCAGGTACTGCTTGAGATACCGGAAGTTTGCCTGACAAAATGTAAAAGAACGATGCTTTATCTTTTCAGCTTCCTTTGCTGCGTCTTCGTCCTGGTCAAAACTGATAAGCCTGCCGCCCATCAGTCTTTCCAGAATCTTCAATGTGTGCCCGCCGCCCCCGAAGGTGGCGTCCACATAAATTCCGTCAGGTTGGATATTCAATCCATCGATTGATTCTTTCAGTAATACGGGCCTGTGGTAACTGCTCATGAGAGATACTCAAGCTCCAAGCCACAGGCTTCTGAAACACCCAACCTAGTCCAGTCTCTTAAAGAACGATTGGAGCACATGCTCCCCGAAAGCTCCCGAAGGCCTGGGCATCCGAATCTGGAATCTGATGCTTGTCGCCAGCAGGGTTTGAAATATTTGCCGGTAGCAGGTGGATCAATCACCTGCTATTCATTCAAATACTTCTGCGCCAGTTTCGACAACTCACTTGGATCCTGAATCAGGTGCTTCTCATAGACTGATGGATTCCAGATCTCAACTTTATTGCCCATACCCACCAGCATCGCATCCTTGTCGATTTGTGCATAGGCGAGCATGTTCCGGGGGATCAGAAACCGGCCGTTTCCGTCCAGTTCTACTGTGACCACTCCCGAGAGAAAGTTCCGCTGGAGCCGGCGGTACTCTTCATTGAACTCGTTGAGACTTGAAATTTTAGAGAAGACCTTTTTAAACTCCACCATGGGATAGATAATGAGGCATGGCTCGAAGCCTTTACGGATAACCAACTCATGACCCCCGTCTTCCGGGAGCTGAGCTTTGATCCGCGAAGGCAGTATTAACCTGCCTTTGGCATCTAGCTTGGACTCATATTCACTGGTGAAGAAAGTCATGACTTAGTGGTTGTCGATTTCTCCTTTAAGCAAACTTATGTAATAATCAACCACTTTCCTCCACTTTAAGCCACTTTTTTGCATTATTTAGCCTAAATCAATCGATTTAAGCCACTTCTAGTCAAGGCGCCAGTTAAAGAGCTTAGGAAGGGAACAGGCTGAGCAAATTGTAAATGAGGGGGTTAACTGTGGGCTCAATAGAGTACGCTGATCGGGGCCAAAGGCTTGCCTGTTTTGGCCTTTATCCAGTTAGTGATGCCCTGTCCAACTCCACTTTGGATACTTATGGCTTATGATCAGGGCCATTTTCCATCAGGACATCAGAACAGGTCCTGATAACGGTCATAGTTTTTGACTGGCCTCCAATCTAGCTTCGGCGTTATTAAAACCTGAGCTATGAACACAAATCAACTTACTTCTGCACAAACAAATAGCCTGGTAGTACTTCGCCTGCTGATTGGGTGGCACTTTCTATATGAAGGTGTGATCAAACTCTACAGTTCCAGCTGGTCGGCAAAAGGCTATCTGCTGTCCGCCAGCTTCCTGCAGGGATTTTTCCGCTGGCTGGGAAGTGACTCCATGATCACCATAGTCAATACCCTTAATGTCACGGCACTCATGCTCGTGGGCATAAGCCTGCTTGCCGGCTTCAAGACCCGTGCAGGTGCCTTGGTCGGTATCGTGCTGCTCTTATTCTATTACCTCGCCCACCCCGCCTTTCCCGGATTGCCCCAGGGGCCATCAGAAGGAAGTTATTGGCTGGTTAACAAGAATCTCATTGAAGCAGCTGCGCTCTACGTCCTTTTCCTTCTACCCACTGAAAGCGCGTTTGGAATTGCTAAGCTTATGCAGCGCTCAAGACCGCAAACCGCATAATCATCACTTTAACGACTGAAACATATGGCTGACGATAATTTATTTAACAAATTCACCAGAAGAGACTGGCTCAAAGGACTCGCGGGACTTCCCATTCTGGGAGGTGTTTGGTATGCGGGTGCAAGTTTTTCTGGTAACCTGAAGCGCGAACGCAAGATGCTGCTCGAGACCCTTAATATTAAGGCCTCGTCTCCTCCGGCAGCCGGCCCTATGAGCGGTGATCCGGTCCGGGTTGGTATCATCGGATTTGGCATAAGAGGCGAACAACTCTGCCGCGCACTGGGATTTGCTACTACCGACTGGTTGCGCCAAATGAAAGAAGCATCGGAGAAGAATCCCAATGACTCCCGCCTCACCGACTTCAAGGCTCAGGAGAACCTCAATATCAAACTTTGCGCCATTTGCGATCTGTTTGATTATCGCGCCAATAAAGCGATCGAGTCTTTCAGCAATGAAAACAACAAGATGAAACGCTTTGCCACCCATACCGAACTTCTGGACAGTGGTGAAGTGGACGCCGTGGTTATCGCCACACCCGATCACTGGCATGCACCCATCGCAATCGAGGCCATAAACAAAGGCATTCACGTGTATGTGGAAAAGCCAATGACACACAATATTTCTGAGACCTATGTGCTGAGAGATGCCGTACGAAACAATCCCAAGACCGTGTTTGCTGTGGGGCATCAGCACCGTCAAACGCAGAGCTTCCTGACCGCACAGGACGTAGTTGCCAAGAACATTCTCGGTCACGTATCTCTGGTGGTTACTGCCACCAACCGCAACGATGACAATGGCGCCTGGCAATATGAAATCCATCCCGATGCCAATGAAAAGACCGTGGACTGGAATCAGTTCCTGGGGTCGGCACCAAAGATCCCCTGGACGCCAGAACACTTCTTCCGCTGGAGAAAGTGGTGGGCATACGGCTCCGGCCTGTCCGGTGACCTGATGACGCACGACTACGATCGCCTCAACTGCATTCTTAAAATGGGCATCCCAAAATACATAACTGCATCCGGTGGGATATACACTCATCGCGACGGAAGAAATGTACCCGATGTGATGCAGATAAATATGGAATTCCCGGACTTTACGTCTGGAACCAGCCAGGAACCAGGCAAAGAAAAAGGTATGCAACTGGTTTATAGCGCCACGCTGGGCAATTCATTTGAAAGAGGTACTGTGCTGATGGGACACGATGCTTCAATGGAGTTGGGAAATACACTAACTATTCATGCAGATCTTGGTTCGACCAAATTTGCCAAGATGATTGAGGAGGGCAGAATTGATCCATTTGAACCCATATACCAGTACAATCCTGCAGCCAACGGAGCGGATGCGGTAACATCAGCTACGGCAAGATATTTTGCCAACAAAGGACTGCTCTGGACTTACAGGGACGGTAAACGTGTAGACTCAACTTTTCTCCACCTGAGAGAATGGCTTAGCTGCATCCGCAATGGTGGTAAACCCAGCTGCAGCATCCAGGAAGGTTTCGAAGAGGCTATAACCGCACACATGGGCGGAATAAGTTATAAAACCGGCCGCAGGGTGGAATGGGACCCTGTAAACGAAAAGATTATTGCATTGCCCGGTGAGAATCTCGATGCGATTTTATTGACCAATGAGGAAAAGGTGAAAGTATAACCAGTATCTCCCCTTTGGTCCGGGTAATGGTCTGTGTCGATTATTCCGAAAAAGCCTAAATTTAGGCTTACCATCCAGAATAGTCGATACAACCATTAATTCCAGTCATCATGCCAAAGTATATTATTGAGAGACAGATTCCCGGAGCCGGAAACCTGACACCTGAAAAGCTAAGGGCAATCTCCCAGAAATCAAGGGAAGTCCTGTGCACGCTTGGCACGGATATTCAGTGGATTCATAGTTATGTGGCAGGCGACAAGATCTACTGCATCTATGTTGCGCCCAGCGAAGAAATAATTCTGGAACATGCCAGGCTTGGTGGTTTCCCTGCTAACAGCATTACAAAAGTCTCGGCAGTTATAGAGCCCGTCACCGCTGAATAGGAATTGACAGTGTGCATAGGGCGAGTAATAAGGCCATGTAATCAACAGGTATAACTCGTCTGACCATGGGTACACAATCCCATTCGGAAGTAGATAGCCTGAAGGAGCAACTTCGTCTCAAAACCCGTGAGCTGGAAATTGAAAAATCCCTCGAACAGGTAAGGACCAGGGCGCTCGCGATGACCAGAAGCTCTGAACTTTCAGAAAGCAGTTCGGTATTATTTCAGCAACTTAAGCAACTCCGCATCCCGGTGGTCCGCGCCAGCGTTGGCATCTTCGATGACCCGAACGGTGCGGTGGAATTGTGGACCACCTTCTCGGGTCACGATGAGGAGGTGAAAATGCTCAGCTATGTCAATCTCCTGATTCACCCGGTCCTCAAAAAAACAATCACTGCAAGGAAAGAAGAGAGACCCTATTGCTGCACGATCCTTACAGGTGAAGAGGTGCAACAATTCTACGAAGTCATTGCTACCTACGGGGGTGCGCCTCTCGCGACCACATTTCCGAAAGAGTATTTCTATTCCTTCTTCTTTTCTGCGGGGATGTTAAACGTAACATCGACACAGGAATTAACAGAAGAGGAATGTCAGATCATGATCCGCTTTGCCGTTGTTTTCGGACTGATCTTCACAAGGTTTCTGGATTTGCAGCGCTCCGAAGAGAATGCACGTAATGCCTCCCAGGAGGCATCCCTGAATCGGATCCGTGTGGCTATTGCTACCATGCGAAACCGGAACGACCTGGAAAAAATCACACCTCTGATATGGAAAGAGCTCAAAGAGCTCGGGGTTCCATTCATTCGATGCGGCGTTTTCATCATGGACGACAACCAGCGTCTTGTTCACACCTTCCTGTCCACACCCGACGGGAAAGCCATAGCCGTCAATCACCTCCCCTATGATATGCCCTTTACCTTGATTTCAGAAGGGGTGGCATGCTGGCATCGGAACGAATTATATGCAGAAGACTGGGATGCCGACGCGTTCAACCGTTTTTGGGATTACGTGACAAAACTGGGAGACCAACACTCCGAGCTTCAACACAAATCAGAGCAGGCACCCGAACATTTGAGTCTGCACCTCATCCCCTTTCTTCAAGGCATGCTCTATGTGGGCAACACCTTCAGACTTGATAATGCCTTTGAGGTAGATGTCATTGATTTGCTGAAATCAGTTGCCGAAGCATTCTCTACTGCCTACGCGAGGTATGAAGACTTCATCAAACTGGAGAATGCCAAGCTTCAGGTTGAAACGGCATTGAATGACCTTAAGCTTGCGCAGGATCAACTGGTTCATGCAGAAAAAATGGCTTCCCTCGGCGAACTGACCGCGGGGATCGCGCATGAGATACAAAATCCGCTGAACTTCGTGAACAATTTCGCCGAGGTAAGCAAGGAGCTGCTATCGGAGATGAAGATCGAACTTGATCTTGGCAACCACACCGAAGCCCGTACGCTGGCCGAAAGCGTCATAGAAAACCTGGACAAGATCCATCATCACGGCAAACGTGCCGATGGCATTATCAAAGGAATGCTTCAACACAGCAGGAGCGGCAGCAACCAGAAAGAACTGACGGACATCAATGCCCTGGCAGAAGAATACCTCCGTCTCACCTACCATGGCTTGCGCGCAAAAGACAAGTCATTCAATGCTTCATTCAAAACTGATTTTGATCTCAATGCAGGCAAGATCAAAATTATAAGGCAGGACATCGGCAGGGTTATTCTCAATCTGCTTACCAATGCCTTTTATGCTGTCACCGAGCGGAAAGCCATGATTGCTCCTGATTCAAAGTACGAACCTACCGTATCCATCAGCACAAAACGTGTTCCCGCCGGAATTGAAATCCATGTCAAGGACAATGGCAACGGAATTCCCCAGAAGGTGTTAAGCAAGATCTTTCAACCCTTCTTCACCACCAAACCATCGGGACAGGGTACAGGACTCGGCCTCTCCCTCAGCTATGATATTATCACCAAAGGTCACGGCGGCGAAATACGCGTTGACACCTCCGACGGAAAGGGTACTGATTTCCTGGTACAACTGCCGGATTAGTTGTACCTGGGTTTGTAGCTATCAAATCCAATTGACCGATAGAGTTCCCGGTAGTGAGGATGCTGGCGGACAGAATTGAAATCGGGATCTACTTTCAAGGAGACCACAGCGGTCTCAAAATTTCTGACTGACAGTTCAAGATTATTCAGGCATGAATCCATCTTGCCCTGGATGGCAAAGATTCTGGCGATCTGATAATATTTCTGGTCCTTTCTTCTGACTTTTCTCAAAAGAGCCAACATACTGTCAGACCGCTCCTTCTGTCCGACACGCCAGTAACAGGATGATAAAGTGCCCATGTCACCTTCGTCCAATTTGTAGTCCGATCTGCTTGCTGAATCAAGAAAATGAATTGCCGCCTCAGGTTTGTTAAGCATGCAATACAAGGTCGATGTATTTCTGATCCATAAACCATCAGTGCCAACAGCCCTCTGATGCGCGTCAAGTACCTTGCGCGCACTGTCTGCATTATTGCTGAAGTGTGCGGCAAGAAACAGCAGGTAATAACTGTTTACATCGACAGGGTCCAGGTTAAGCGCTTCCCGTGCCATCCTGGTTGAGTATTGGAAGTCACCCATCCAGGTAAGAAAGTAGCCATACCTGTTTTTGGTCAGCGACGAAGAGGGATTAAGTTCTATTGACTTTTCAAAATATTCCTGCGCCATCGCGAAATCGCGAACACCCATCCAGCCAATGATACCCATTGCTGAATACCCTTCCGGCAAATCAGGATCCAGCTCAATGGCCCGTTTGGCAAGGTTGACGGCCATTGCAACTGAATCAGCGTGGGTCCGATCAATTGATCGTACGACTGAAATACCGAGGAAGGCATATGGTGGTGCGTACGCCGCGTCAAGGTCAATCGCCCGCAAGAAGAATGGAATTGCGTCCCGGTATTGGTTTGCCTTATACCGATGCATTCCTTTCAGGTATTCAGCATAGGCCGCTTCAGTGGTTTCTTTGCGGGACAACTGTCCCTTTTCAAAATCGGAAAGTGTAACCTTTAATTTTTCAACCACAGATGTAGCGATCGCATCCTGGATCTTGAAGATGTTTACTTCTCTAAGGTCAAATCGATGGGACCATACATGAAAATTATCATTTGTCCGGATCAACTGAACTGTAATCCTGAGCTGATCTTCAAACTTCTGGACACTGCCCTCAAGCACATAAGACACACCCAGCTTTTGGCCTATTGTACGCAAGTCAACCTTCTCATTTTTGAATTGAAACGAGGAGGTTCTGCCGGCGACCTTCAAATCTTTAATTGTGGTTAATGCATTGATGATTTCGTCTGAAATACCATCGCCAAAGTATTCCATTTTGTGATCAGGGGTGAGATCTGTAAATGGGAGTACGGCGATGGATTTTTCAATACTTGAATCAGACGAAACCCCAAACGATCTATAAACAAGGTATACTACTCCAAGAATCACAACCACCACTGCAACGATTGCAATCAATCGTGCATAAGACGGCTTCGGCGCAACGGCAGTGGATTTGGCAGCAGCAATCGATGGAGAGGCTGGATTGCGGATCGCTGCCAAAATATCTTTGACCGCATGGGCCAGTTTATTTACCTGGTTGCGATAATCGGTCTTGTTCAAATTGTAAGACCTGTTGTCAGACATCTTGAGCGGCCGGTTGACCCCCGCTTCACGGTAAATGAAATCCACTGCCCTGATCGGCCCTCCTGATTCAGTTTCGAATGCATGACGGTCCTCCACCTCCAATTCATGAATCCTTACAGGAAGAATACGGCTTGAAACATTTCCGTTTGAAAGTTTAACCTCTCTTCCAATGTTGTCGCTTGAGACTTGGCTGTTGAATGCACAGAACTCGTTTAGCCAGGCATAGGACTTAATGTCGCAATAGGTCTGGGACAATATGGGTATGAAGATGACGCAATTGAGTTTTCCTTCCAGACTCTTATCCACGGAGTGGGTTTCCAGAAGGCCATCGTGCGGGTTCTGGTCAAAGTAGACGGAAACCGGATCCTTGATGATCGCGCGCAGTTCACGCTCCAGGTTCGCAACAAACTCCGTTACCCATCCGTCAAGATTATCATTCTGCCGGTAAGAGATGAAGATGTCGTACGAGTAGCCTTGAACCAGTGAGGGCATCCTCAAATCTATATAAAAATGCCTTAGCTGAAGAAAACTACCCCTGCTGGGTGCACGATGAGGACGATTATCCTAATATATCCCCCGTCCTAATCCCAACCTTCTTTTCGGGGAACCGTATTACGACCATAATCTGTAATCCACTCAAATCCACTGCCATGAGATACCCTCGACAAATCCTGACCATGTTCGTCATGAGTCTCTTCGTTTCAGCTGCTTCAGCTCAAATGATTCAACTCCCCGAGCCCGGAGTCAACTTCAAGCGTAAGACCGGAACAAGGATTGGCGTCACAGATATTGAAATCAATTGGAACTCCCCTGGCGTAAAGGGACGTGAAGGCAATATATGGGGAACCTCGGTCGCGTGGTATGGATTCAGTGTATTGGGGTACGGATCTTATGTAGAATCACCCTGGAGGGCAGGGGCCAATGAGAGCACGAACATCTCATTTTCAACAGACGTAACCATCAATGGCAAAAAGCTTCCGGCGGGAAACTACGGCTTCTTTATTGCACTATATCCGGATTCCTGCACACTCATATTCAATAGGAGTACCAAAGGTTGGGGAAGTTACTTCTATCGAAGTGATCTCGATGTGCTGCGTGTAACCACGCACCAGCAGAAGGATCTCAAAGAAAGCCGCGAAAGACTTGACTACACCTTATCCAATCAAACCGATCGCTCCGTTGAGGTGGCGCTCGAGTGGGAAAAATGGCGTATTCCCTTCAAGGTGGAAGTGGATCTGGTTAACACCACCCTGGCCTCCATCCGTATGCAGTTAAGCGGGGCAATGGGTTTTGATCCTCCCAGTCTCGAAGCTGCAGCAGCGTGGTGCCTTAAAAACCAGGTGAACTACCAGGAAGCGTTGGGATGGATCAATGTGGTGACCGATCCCAATCTCGGTCGTGTCAGTACATTCAGCGCGTTGTCAACAAAAGCAGGGCTTCTTTCCAAACTAAATCAACAAGCAGAATCGGACAAGGTCATGCAGGCTGCAATGGAGAATGCAAGTGCTGCCGAATTGCATCAGTATGGGCGACAACTGCTAGGGGAAAAGAAGTTTAAGGAAGCCATGGAAGTATTTGAGAAGAACTACAAGAAGAACAAGGGTGCCTGGCCAACCAATGTCGGTATGATGCGTGGCTATTCTGCCATGGGCGATTTGAAGAAAGCACTTGAGCACGGCAAGCTTGCACTCGCCCAGGCGCCTAACGAAGAAAATAAAAAAGCTGTCGAACAAGCGATAAAGACACTGGAGTCTGGGAAGGCGCTTTAAGATAGATTAGAGAAAAAGATGAACCTTGCCTTTTGTGAATCCACACAAGACAAAGTTCATAATTCAGCGTTACTTCAGCCTGACGTGGACCTTGTTGTCTGACGGATTCAAATCCGTCCACAAAGCGGCCAGCGCCATACCGGCAATGGGATAATTGGCTGCAATAGCATCATCAAGCTTCTGCTCAGTTACCGAGATTTTTTCATCGCCTGCAAAATGGGCCATATATGCATTTCTGAATTGGGGTGCAGCACTGGCAGCCTCTTCATCAGACATGGAAAAAGGAGGCTGCGTTAGCAAATATGAAAAGGCTCCGTCCAAATGACCTGAAAAGAACAGCTGGGAGTAGGTGGTAATATCCATACCCCCTGGCAATGCGGCATCGATGGTCGCTATGTAGCGCGTGGTCACCTCCATTTCTTTATTCTGCAACTGAATCAACCTGTAGGGCAGCGGAGGATTAACCTGCGAACCGGTTTCAATATCATAGAGAAGGTTGCCGTTGTAGTTCTTTGTGGTCACATCATTGGCATGATAATGCCCGGTAAAAATCACCTGGAGCCCCGCATCCATTAATTCATTCGAATTCTGTTCCCAATTGTCTGTGACATACTGTGGATCCAGGACATCCTGGTTTGCATAGTGCTCAATCAGGTTATGGTGCATCATTCCAAAGACGCGGATGTTGCGTTGTTTGGCTTCAGCCAACCTCGTCTTTATCCAAACCATCGTCTCATTTTTAATGTTGCCACCGATGACTGCGATCCCATTTGTGTTTTCGTTGTATTTGCAGTCATCAATGGCCATGATCCAAATATCTGAACAGGGTTGGCTCACATAGCTGAGTGAATTAGGATCCCGGTAAATTGCGTCTCCATAACCAAACTCATGATAGATCGAAGCAAACTCCGATGCAGTGACAGATGATGTTGGCGTTGCAGCATCTCCATCATAGGACCTTGCTTCCGGGTTCATGATATCATGGTTACCTGGAACAACGATGACCTTGATGCCTGTTGAAATCAACGGGCGTAGCAATGAGGCAAGGGATTGATGACTTACCCGCTCCCCGTCCTTCGTAAGGTCGCCGGGAATGAGAAGCATGTCCGGCTTTTCCTTCGTCACTTCCGAAATCATCTGCCTAGTTATGGCATCACTGTACTGGATCAGCTTCGGGTCAGCGTTAAAGTAATCCTGAAACGCTTGTCCGTTCTCAGCTCCATTTTTAAGAAGCGTTGGATCCATGTAGTGAATGTCAGATACAACGGCCATCTTAATGTGACCACCCTGAGCGGCGGGGCTTTCGGTACTACCAAATCTGTCATTGCATGAGGCAATCGCGATTGCGATAATCAGGTAATAAATGGGTTTTGTTTTCATTGGGCTTTGGGTTTGTTGTGACTGGTACCTGCGATCGAAAGTACCAGCTCCCCTTGCCTCCCGGTTATTAAAAATCAAGTCAGAACCTGATCAAAAATGTCAATTACCGCAACTGGCCTCCTTAGACATAATATGGATTTGCAATTGTTGCAATTCCGGGAATTGGCAACCTATCATCATCACAACTGTCCCATTTATACTAACCCCGCGTTGCCCTATCTGTCAATCATAGATACCAGGACGATTTTTCTGTCAAATGAAGGATTTTGAAGAATAGTCAACTCATTAAATCGTGGGTAATAATTATAGTAATGACTGACCATTGCCCTCCCAAGCTATAATTATACTATCTTAAGCGAAGAGACTAGTTTGTCTTAATCCTTTATGGTGGGATCTGTAGGTGTTGACCATGGCGGCGAAGGGCCACTTCTATTACGTCACCAGTGGGATAAGCTCAGTTTCTGATTTCAGTAACCGGTTTAAACCCGATTTTGTAAAGATTTCTGCATGAATCAAATCGCCAGGAAAGTCAGAACCCTGTGTTGCCTTATGGGTATCACGGTCAGCGCATTATGCCAGGTGAGCGATTCCATCGATACGCTCCGAGTAAAAATACCAACGGCAAAGAATGACACGATCAGGATGATTCTTTTGCAGCAAATGGCAACATCATTTGAGGAAATAAGCCCTGATAGTTCGATCGTTTACGCCGAAAAGGCAATAGCTATTGCGAGAAAACTTGATCTCAAACTGGAAGAGGCTTACACCATGGGTGACATGGCTTACGGATACTTAAATCTAGGTGTCTACCCCAGGTCTCTTAAAATTCTGCTGGACGCCACTGCTATAGCTGAAAATGAAGAGAGTGAAAGAAAAATTCTGCCTGCGAAATACCCTCATACATTGGAACGTCTTAGTCGAAGTGTATCTGCCCGCCGACAGCGGCTTGATGTATTGGGGCTGATTCAACAATTCAGCGCGGTACTCTATGGCACCAATGCCGGGCAGTTTGAAAAGGCACTTTACTATTACAAACACGCCGTCCCTACCGCCAGAGAAGCTGACAACAAAATTCTTCTCTGCAATCTTTTCATCACAATGGGACGCACATATAACACGTTAAAGAAACCCGACTCAGCTTTATTAATTCTTCAGCAAGCCTACCAGTTCGCCAGGGAAGCGAATTATAATAAACACATGGGAAGCATTCTCCTGAACACAGGTCGTGTTTATGTGGCACTCCATGAAATGGACAAGGCCTTTACATTTTTTAAGAGAGCCCTTACACAAAGCAGGCGGGATGAATACTTCAGAGGAGTAGTAGCTACAGATCTTGAGTTGGCAAAAATGTACAGATTGTATGGTAAACCTGATTCGACGCTTTACCATATCAAGGATGCGGTCTCACTGGCAAAGCGGCTCAAAACTCCGGATCTAAGACTTCGGAGCTATGCCGCTATGGCTGATTTCTACAAAAAAGTTAATTCAGACAGCACAGTCAAGTACCAGGAGCTTGTCATTGACATGAATAACCAGATATTCAACTCAGGCCAGGTGCAACAGTTTCAGAATATCGATTTGGATGCCCAGCAAAGACAGCAGGAACTGAAGGCTACCGAAAAAGACTATCAAACCAGTCTCAAGTTGTACGGGTTAATAGCAGGGCTGGTCCTCTTTCTCATGTTGGTAATTTTCCTTTGGCGAATTGGCCGTCAGCGTGAAAAAAGCAATAAAGTGCTTCAGCAACAAAAAGCCGACCTTGAGGTAGCGTTGTCTAACCTGAAGGCCGCTCAAAATCAACTGATTCAATCTGAAAAGATGGCCTCACTCGGCGAGATGACCGCTGGCATCGCCCATGAAATTCAAAATCCGCTCAACTTCGTAAACAACTTCTCTGAAGTCAGCAACGAACTTTTGGAGGAAATGAAAGCAGAGCTCGGAAAAGGGAACGCCACCGAAGCCAAGGCCATAGCCGATAATGTAAAACAGAACATAGAGAAAGTGCTGAATCATGGCAAGCGCGCCGATTCCATTGTTAAAAGTATGCTGCAGCATAGCAGGGCCAGCACGGGTCAGAAAGAAACTACTGATATCAATGCGTTGTGTGACGAGTATCTTCGCCTTGCTTTTCACGGGCTGCGTGCCAAGGACAAGTCATTCAGCGCGAAATTTGAAACTAACCTTGACCCTTCTATAGGACCTGCTCAGGTCGTACCCCAGGATATCGGGCGCGTACTGCTCAACCTGATCAATAATGCGTTCTACGCTGTCACTGAAAAGCAGAAGCTTGGAATTTCCCCGTATGAACCTGTGGTTAAGGTTACAAGCAAAAAGATGCATGACAAGATTGAGATCAGGATTATTGACAACGGCATCGGCATTCCTGCCAGGGTTGTAGAGAAGATCTTTCAGCCATTCTTTACGACCAAACCTGCCGGCCAGGGCACAGGCCTGGGATTGTCTTTGAGCTATGACATCATCACCAAAGGTCATGGGGGTGAATTGAAAGTCGAAACAAAGGAAGGCGAAGGGACCACATTCATTGTTAGCCTGCCAGTATAGGCGACCGTTAAGTATCATGCTGATTTGATCAGACCACCGATCTTGGGTAGTCATTTCTTTTAATTCCAATTTTTTTGAGCGCAACTTGACAATGACCGATGGATGTTGTTCAATTTCCTGACTTGCCCACCAGCTAAATTTGGATCTAATGAAAATGACGCCCTGGCTTTTGACTTCACCTAAGCGACTCACACATCATAACGGTGAAGGATCCTCCTTCATAATCACCCTTCCTACTGCTTGATATTTGCGACGAATTTCCTAGCTTTTAAAAATAGAGTCCGCTTGGTCCCAATAGATAGAAGGCGAACTACATCCTAACACCCCCAAACCTAGCCCCATGGTTGGAATCAGCCATTCCTTGTTCATTTCAGGCAAAAGGATTGCAGCAATTGTCATTACTACTATACTTTATAGTAATATGGCCTTCGCCCAGTTCCCGGTAAAGGGGCGGGTGCTTTCAGCCGATGACAACACTCCCCTCCCCGGCGTAAATGTCATTCTGAAAAACAGGAGCGGATCCGGCACGGTAACTGATGTCAATGGGCAATACAGGATTTCCGTTCCCTCCGACACCTCAACCCTGGTATTTTCATTTGTGGGTTTCACATCATCTGTCGAACGTGTAGAAGGCAGGCAGATCATTGATATTTACCTGGTTCCGGAGAACACCACGCTCAATGAAATTGTAGTAACCGGCTATGGAACCCAAACGCAAAAAGATCTGACAGGGTCGATAGCTTCCGCCAAGGAGAAGGACTTCAATAAGGGAAATTTCACTTCTCCCGATCAATTGATCCAGGGGCGGGTGGCTGGAGTTCAGATTACCAATTCAAGCGGACAACCCGGTGTAGCCGCAACGATAAAAATCAGGGGCAACTCTGTTCTCACAGGATCAGGGCTACCGCTGTTTGTGGTTGATGGAGTTCCCCTTAGCGGAGCTTCGGCCCGCCCCAATTCAGATGATGGCGATTCACCGGTAGGCAATCCTCTGAACTTTATTAATCCCAATGACATCCTCTCTATTGATGTTCTCAAAGACGCATCAGCGACAGCGATCTACGGTTCACGAGCTGCCTATGGAGTCGTGATGATTACAACCAAGAAGGGCCAGGCAGGAGATCCTCAAATTGATGTTTCAGCCTCCGTGGGTATCTCTTCCATTCAAAACCGTGTCAAGGTACTGGATGGTGATCAATACCGTCAGGCCATACCGTACTACGGTGTTACCCCCGGCTACGACAAAGGTGCAAATGTTGACGGCCTCGGCTCCATACTGAGACAAGGCAAACAGCAGAACTATTCCATCGGAATAAGCGGAGGAAATAATGTGGGGAAATACAGATTCTCGATGGGTTATTATGACCAGGAAGGCATCCTGCTAAAATCTGATCTGAAACGGTTCAACGCTAGTCTGGTTGCCAACATGAAATTTCTGGAAAGCAAAAGGCTTGGACTTGATGTCAACGTCATGACAAGCCAATACCAGGAGCAACTTCCTATTATCAGGAATCAGGGTAGCCTTGTGGGCGCGGGGCTCATGTGGAATCCGACTGACTCCTTGAGAAGAAAGGACGGGTCACTGAATATCCTCACTAATAGTGGCAATCAGAATCCACTTGCACTTTCGGAAGGATATAATGACAACTCCAAAGTGACTACCATCCTGGCCAGCCTTGCGCCACGTTATGAGTTCACGGACTGGCTGGAAGCCAAAATTCTCACCAGCATCAATTACAGCACAGGCAACCGTAGGAACTCCTTCGCAGAATGGCTGGACACGCAAAATCATGTCGGATCAGCCAGCGTCGCCAACAACGAAAACCTGACTACTCAACTGACCGGGACGCTAACCTTTCACAAGGATATCAATCCGAACCTTAATCTTAATGCTGTAGCCGGATATGAATTCATGAGGTTTACCAGTGAGGGATCATTGATAAGCGTAGTTGGGCCTGCCAATGGCTTCGGAAACTTTGGCCTGGACTACACAAACTACCTTCAATACTCCAATGCAGGCAACAGGAACGTGTCCTCGTTTTCAAATCCCGTAACAGAACTCCAGTCCTATTTTGGAAGGGCTGTCTTCAATTTTAAGAAAAAGTATTTATTGACTGCCACATTTCGGGCAGACGGGTCATCAAAATTCGGTACTGACAACAAGTATGGATATTTCCCCTCCTTGTCCGCAGCCTGGGTAATCAGTGATGAGGAATTCTTCCAGTCCGGCCTGTTCAGTTTCCTCAAGGTTAGGGCCGGCTGGGGCAAAACAGGTAACCAGGAATTCCCTGCCGGCTCTTCCAGCACGCTTTATAGTTTCTATAACAATGGTGCCTACGGTCAGACCAATAATCCCAATCCCAATTTGAAATGGCAGGCCGACCAGCAGATCAATTTCGGAATTGACTTTGCGGTAATGAAGAAAAGATTGTCCGGTACAATTGATTTCTTTCAGAAGACAACAACTGATTTATTGTATCCCACTTATCCCATTCAACCGGCTCCGCCCGGTACGGTTGTCACGTGGGTGAACCTTGATGGTAAAATCCAAAACAAGGGAGTCGAAGTTACCCTCAATGCCAATCTCGTAGACCAAAGCAATTTTGCATGGACACTGGGGATCAATGCGATGTTCATACAAAACAGTGTGTCCGGATTATCAGCTCCCATCTACACCGGTTATGCCACATCAGGGGCAATGGTGCAGGTCATACAGAATGGATCGCCGATCAATACTTTCCATACAAGGAAATTTATTCGCATCGAGCCAACGATAGGTCAATCCGTGTACGAAGATGATGGCAATACCCTGTATAACTTCGGAAGCCCCAACCCGACATCTGTTCTGGGCCTCAACACCATGTTCAGATATAAACGCGCCTCTCTCACCGTAAATATGTACGGAGCGTTTGGACACTACTTGTATAACAATACCCTCAACGGCACGCTGAACGTATCTCACATTAATGCATCGCAGAATATTGCCCTCCAGGAATTCCAAAGTTCGGTAAAGGAGTCGGTCGGGAATCCAGTCCAAAGTTCATCGCGGTACATAGAGAAGGGTGACTACCTGAAAATGGGCAATGCCACATTGAGTTATAATCTGGGCAATCTCGGCAAGGGGTTCAAGCAGGCCCGTGTCTATTTCACTGCCCAAAACCTGTTTACCATAACAAAATACTCCGGGTTCAACCCGGAAGTGAATACAGACAGAAACAACAACGGCGTGCCCTCTTTGGGAATCGACAACCAGGCATACCCAGTCGCGCGGTCATTTATTTTGGGATTTAATTTCACTCTATAAACATCAAGAGCCAGGCCATGATGTCTTACTCTCATAAGAGCAATGAAATGAATACAAGAAGAAACCTTGTGAGTTTGCTGACAATTCTACTTGTTCTGGTGTCCTGTAGCGACCTGGAAGAAAAGTATGGTGGCAATCTTACCTCCGACCAGGTAGGGACTAGTGACACCAAACCCCTGTATGACAATATTCACAGGGCTCTCCAGGGGGCATTCCAAAACCCTTTCGAAGTAATCGCCTTATCTGAAATTCCCACTGATGAATCCATGATCCCCACCCGTGCGTCAAACTGGGATGACAACGGCGTCTGGCGTCAATTGCACTTGCACAAGTGGACAGCAGATCACCAATCGGTGGTGGGTGCTTTTGTTGACCTAAGCGGTGTAGTATTCGCAGCAACAGACTATCTGCGCTATCAAAATCCGCCCGTCCTCATGGCCTCTGCAAGATTCTACCGTGCCTGGGCGATGTACTGGCTGATGGACCTTTTTGACCAGGTGCCTTACCGGGACCCCGGTGAAAGCACACTGTTGGAAGCGAGAGTACGCAAGTGGCCGGATAACCTCAACTATATTATTGATGAGGTCAACGCAGTCATGCCAACGCTGCCAGACTCAGGACCTGCATCCGCCCCAACCAAGTACGCAGCCAAAATGCTGCTGATGAAGTGCTATCTGAACAAAGCGGTATACGCCAACAGGCAATCACCCCAATTTGATACAGGCGACATGAACAAGGTGATCGCCCTTGCCGATGACATTATCAATTCGAACCAGTATTCCTTCAGCAGCAACTACTTTGACAATTTTGCTACGGACAATGACACCAGGGGCAGGGAGAACATCTTTACTGAGGAGAATGTGGGTGGCGTATTTGTTAATTCCTTGCTCATTTGGTACGTACACTTCCCGCTTCATTATAATTCCTCAGGCGGTGGTTTCAACGGGTGGGCCACCTTGTCGGACTTTTATGACAAATTCAAGGAAGGCGACATGCGCAGAGGTCAAGCCTATATCGCATCAGGAGGTCCGCCCAATCCAGGCAAACGTATCAACATGGGGTTCCTGGTTGGGCAGCAGTATGATTTGGATACAGACGCGCCGCTGGTGGATACAGATGGAATTACTCCACTGGTTTTTACACCTGAAGTAAGAATCATAGAAACGGGAGCCAACCTGAACATTACCGGCATAAGGCCTCAGAAATATGCCGTTGACTATCCGAATCTCTCAAGTTTTACCGTCGATAATGATTGGGTGTATTTTCGCTTCCCTGATGTCTTGCTGATGAAAGCGGAGGCTATTCTGCGGGGCGGTACCGCTACCAGTGCAGGGGCCTACGGAAGCTCAGCACTGGAACTTGTAAACAGCATTCGTACGCATCCTTCACGAGGAACGAGTGCCCTGAGTTCAGTCGATCTGAGTGTCCTTCTTGATGAACGTGGAAGAGAACTCTGGCTGGAGTGCTGGAGAAGACAGGATTTGATACGCTTCGGCAAATTCCTTCAAGCCTTCCAGGAGAAGGACTATACCAGCGATACAAAGTATCTTGTGTTTCCAATTCCCAATCAACAGCTTTTTGTAAACAAGAACCTGGTTCAGAATACAGGATACAACTAATGCATTTGCTTCCACGCATCAATCGAAACAAGATCCGCCTCATCGGCTCATGCATACTCTTGTCTACACTTATTCTATTTCAACCGGTGTGCGCACAACAACTCGAATTCATTCCTGTTGAAGGCCCCAACGGAACCCCTCTTGGAAAAATAAGGAATATCACCCAGGATCCCCAAGGATACATCTGGATGGCCGGAGAAGACAAGGGTCAAAGCGATTCCTACATTGGATGCATCTACCGATTTGATGGCGTCCGTATGAGGGCCTTCACTTACGATCCGGAAAATCCGAATTCGCTGGGCGGAACTGTGGTCAATTCGGTGTATGCAGACAATAAAGGAATCATCTGGATAGGTTTGCAAACCGGGCTGGATCGATACGATCCAAGAACCGGAATATTTACTCACTATGTACACGACAGCAAAGACTCGACCAGCGTCAGCGGAGTTGTAACACCGATTATAAGTGATCACCAGGGGCGGTTGTGGGTGGGCACCGGCAATGGAATTGATTTGCTTGATGAGTCAACTGGCAAATTCAAACACTACAGAAATATTCCGGGCGACCCTAAAAGCATAAGCAGCAATATTATATGGAATCTTTATGAAGACCGAAGCGGGGTACTCTGGGTTGCAACAGGCAAACCGTTCTACAACCAGGGAAAAGACTGGGAAGACGGCGGCCTCAACAGGTTGGAACCTGACGGAACCTTCACGCGGTTCAAGCATGACTCCCATGACCCTCACAGCCTGATCAGCAACAAGGTAAGGGCCATGTTCGAAGACAGCAGAGGCACATTCTGGGTTGGCACCTCAGGAGACGGATTACATACCCTGGATCGCAAGACAGGCAAATTCGTGAGACACCTCTTTGACCCTTCCCATCAGGAAAAGCTCAGCAGACCACGATTGCGCCGCGATGATGAGTTCATCTATAACAATGACCAGGTGTCATTCATCCAGGAAGATGCAATGGGTTCCATCTGGATTGGATCAATGTGGGCGGGTATTAACCGCTATGATACGGCAACAAAGAAAATAACCCACTACGAAGGCACCCACGGTTTCCCGGATAGCAGCGGATGGAACATCTTCCAGTCAAGGGACAAGGTCCTGTGGATTACCACTCAACAAAACCACGTGTACAGGGTCGATCCGTATCGTGGGAAGATCAGAAACATCAACCTTAAGGTTCAACCTTCCGCATTTCTCAACGCGAAGGATGGCCATCTGTGGGTAGGAACATCCGAAGGGCTGCTGGTACTTGACAAAAACATGCGGGTGCTCAGGAATTTTACTCATGACCCGGGAAATCCAACAAGTCTTTTTGGCACCGGCCTCCAACTCTTCCAGGATAGCCAAGATACGATCTGGATCGGGGCATCGAAAGGATTCGGGTATTTTGATGTCAAGCAAGAAACCTTCTCAACTATTCGTCCTCAGGGTTATCCTACGGCACTGGACTCAGTCCGCGTATTGGAGATCGCCAGAGACCGTGGAGGCAAACTGTGGATCTCAACATGGGGGAATGGCCTTTTCAGATATGATCCGGTGAGGAATGCCGTGCAGAATTATCTGCCTGCTGACAACAGCAACTCCATCAGTTCAAAAGATCTTACAAGACTGCATATAGACAGGTATGGGATTATGTGGGTAGGGTCAATTGGTAAGGGCTTAAACCGTCAGGAGAATCAAGGCGAGGCTTTCAGCCATTACCTTAAGGATCATATCATTCTGTCGTTCTACGAAGATGAAAACAGGTTCCTGGTTGGAACCAACAGAGGTTTATATCAATATGACCGAACAAACGATCGATTTACACTTTTCGGCGATATGGATGAATTGAGGACTCGTATTTATGGAATGGTCGCCGATGATCGGTTCTTATGGATCAGCACACCATCCGCTGTGGTCAGGTTGGAAAAGAACAGCATGATCGGATTCGTTTACGGACCCAGACATGGGATTGCCGGCGGATCACTGACACCTGGAAGTACGATGCACAAAACATCCGATGGAAGGGTACTCAAAGGAACCTACGATGGGTTCTTAATATTTGATCCCAGGGGAGACAATGTAAGTACGGTTTCCAGGATCATTCTTTCTGAGGTTTCAATTAACAACCACCCTGTAATGCCAACACCTGATGGACCGTTGCGGGAGCCGGTCGAAGTTGTGTCACAAATGATTCTGGCCCATGACCAGAATAATATTTCATTCAGTTTTGGATCCGATGATTACAGGACACTTAATGGGGTGAAGTATTTCACCAGGCTCCAGGGTTATGATAATGTCTGGCGGGATGCCCAGGCATCCAAGAGCGCTTCATATTACTATGTTCCCCCGGGCAGTTATGTGTTTCATATCAGGATATACAATAATGATGGGGTCATGTCTGAACGATCGGTTGCGATCGAAATTCAACCCCCGTGGTGGAGGACCCTTTGGGCGTACGGTTTATATGGAATCAGCGGCCTGGGACTGATTTTTACCTTTGATCGATTTCAAAAGCGCAGGATCAGGCGAATAGAGAAAGAAAAATCACAAGCCAGGGAGTTAGCCCAGGCGAAAGAGATTGAAAAAGCCTATTCAGAACTTAAGGCAACGCAGGCACAACTGATCCAGACCGAAAAAATGGCCTCCCTCGGCGAGATGACCGCCGGCATTGCACACGAAATTCAAAACCCACTCAACTTTGTCAACAATTTCTCCGAAGTCAGCAACGAACTGCTGGATGAGATGAAGGAGGAACTCGTTAAAGGAAACGCCAGTGAAGCCAGTGCCATAGCCGATGACGTAAAGCAGAACATTGAAAAGGTGTTGCACCACGGCAAGCGCGCCGATGCCATCGTCAAAAGCATGCTCCAGCACAGCCGGAGCACCTCGGGTCAGAAGGAGCCCACCGACATCAACGCCCTGTGCGACGAGTACCTGCGTCTCGCCTACCACGGCCTTCGCGCCAAGGACAAGACGTTCAGCGCCAAATTTGAAACTGACCTTGATCCAACCATCGACAAACTCAATGTGGTGAGCCAGGATATCGGCAGAGTCATCCTCAATCTTATTAACAATGCATTTTATGCAGTGGCAGAAAAAAAGAAACAATCCGGCGACCAACTATACGAACCACAGGTATTGGTGAGGACTAAGAGAGATGGAAATCAGATTAAGATTTCCGTAGCCGATAACGGCAATGGAATACCAACAAAAGTATTGGACAAAATATTTCAGCCCTTCTTCACCACCAAGCCCACCGGACAAGGAACGGGCCTGGGACTCAGCCTGAGTTATGATATCATTACCAAAGGACATGGAGGCGAACTGAAAGTACAAACAAAAGAAAATGAAGGATCAACTTTTTATATTGTGCTACCTGTGTAAGTAGCTGTCATGTTTGAGGTGTAAGAAAATAGGATGTAACTAAAAGAAACGTTGAAAGCCTGTATGTGATTAATCTGTAACAGATGCGCACCTGCCTATTTACACTAGTTTTCCAGATTGCCCTGACCTCGTTTGGACAGAATTCCCCGTCAGACAGGATCGACTATGCAATTGAAGAGCTACGGCTGCCCGGAGGTCGTCTGGGAAATAATGTTAATTGTATTGTGCAGGGCCCGGATGGTTTTATGTGGTTTGGATCGCACGCAGGTCTTCATCGGTACGACGGATATGAATTTACTACGTATGCTGAAGAACCGGGGGATACCATCGGCGAGACCACGTCCCTGACCTTTCCGTACATCGAAAGCCTTTACTGGGACCATCTTAATATGCTGTGGATTTCCACCTATGGGGAAGGCCTGTACCGGTTTGACCCTGTCACGGAAAAATTCGAGCATTTCGCACATAACGCGAAAGACAACAGCACCATTAGCAGTGGTTTGGTTACCTGTGCGACAGAAGACAAAGAAGGCAACCTGTGGATTGGAACAGTAAAAGGATTAAACAAATTCGATCGCAAAACCCAAACCTTCAAGCGCTATTACGCTGACTCATCCAATAAGAACTCACTTCACCACGATGATATCAGAAGTTTGTACGTTGACCGTAAAGGAACACTTTGGATAGGTACCGGCTGGGCATATTTTGACCTAATACATGGTGCCCTTTCAAAGTATGATCCCGCATCCGATTCATTCATAAATTATCTCAGTGACTCCGGCAATCCTGGATCACTGCCAAGCCCGGCGGTCAGGGGTATTCTGGAAGACAGCAAGGGAAATTTCTGGATTGGCACATCAACAGGGTTGAGTCTAATGAACCGTGAGGATGGAACATTTAAGAAAATGATACCGGGACCAAATCGCCCTTACGCACCTGGCCCCACTGACAATGGGGCAGCAGTTTATTCCATTCATGAAGATAAAGGTGGGAATCTCTGGATCGGGACCATTTCACAAACAAGGTCCTTTTCGCATTTACTGAAATATGATCCCCGAAACCAGTCCTCGATGCTTATGCCGGTCAACACGTCGGCGTGGACCATATGTGAAAGCAAGGATGGCACACTCTGGATTGGAGGTTCAGGGGTCAGTGGAGTAGTAGTAAAGCTTTCTCCCAAAGTAAAGACGTATGACCTTCTCAGGGGAGGAGAATGGCTTTTGAATGGAATCATGCAGTCACCCACCATTCAGCAACTTGCTGATTATAGGGATGTGCATGACCCGGAAGACATGCTGATAGATCCTCGAACCGGAAACATTTGGATGGAAATGATCGTGCTCAGAGGCAAACTCAATGGCCCCGATGGCACTGCCTTCTTGTGTCAAATTGATCCGAAGTCCCAAAAAGTAAAACTTATACCGTTACCCCTTGCCATCAAGTATAATCTGGACGCAACCGAAGGTTATGCTACGCGTGGGATGTATCTGGACAGTGCTGGCGGTATTTGGGGGGCATTCACCTCCACCCAATCAGGAGTCTATCGCTACGACATAAACAACGGCACCTTTAAAGAGTACCTGCACGAAGACCGCGATACTAGTTCGCTCTCTTCCAACAACATTGTTAAAATCCACATGGACCGACAGGGAGATATATGGGTTGCAACCTTAGGAGCCGGACTCAATCGTATATCCCCTGCCACCGGCAAAATCAAGAAATATCATTTCAACAAAAAGCCCGATCTTGATTTTCCTATTGCAATCACCGATGATAGGGACGGAAATGTCTGGGTTGGAGGCGAAATCATTCCAGATGAAGATGGTAAATCTGCGCTGGTCGTCATTAATCCAAAAACTGATCACATAGAATTCAAGAAGTTCCCTTTTATAGGAACTCATTTTTCCGTCAGGTCCATCTCTCAGAATCCGGTTACCGGACATATACTCTTCAGTATGGACGGAAACGGAATCGGATTCTACAATCAAAGCATCGATCGCTTCTCCTTTTATGATACCAATACCGGTTTCCCGTTTGAAAATATCGCTGATATCGTTCATGACCGTGAGGGCTATTGCTGGATTGCCGGAGGTGAGAATAACGGAGAATACTTGTCAATGGATGAAAGGCTGGGGCAGCACGAAATCATTCACGAGTCAGGATCATCTGGCGCAGTAAGAAGATCCGGATTTCTTGGTCCTGATGGTAATGTGTTTTTCTTGTCCTTATTTGGATGGATAGAAATCAACCCCTACAGAATCAGATCGGGATCCAACACCGACACCACACGAATTGCTTTCACAAGTATTTTTGTGCAAGGTGAAAAAGTAAAGCCTGGCAATCAATCCATTCTTCAACTGCCGATTGGAATGAGTAACGAAGTCATCTTACCTCATAATGTAGGATCATTTCTAATCCGGTTTTCCGATTTTAACTTTAAGAATTTGGATCCCAATTTTCAATTCAGGCTTTATCCTTTCGAAACCAATTGGATGACCACCGTCCACTCTGCGTCGGCTAACTATTATAGAGTACCGCCAGGGCAATATACTTTCGAAGTGCGACGAATAAACTCGATTGGCATCAGCTACTCGCAAAAGCTATCGGTTATCATCTTGCCACCATGGTGGCAGACGTGGTGGGCTTATACGGGCTACACCTTCATATTTGCTTTTGGAATCTTCCTGACTCACCGTTATCAAAAGGCGAGGGTAATACGCATCGAACGCGAACGCACAAGGGACCGGGAGTTGGCTCAGGCCCTGGAGGTCGAGCGGGCTTACCAGGAACTCAAATCCACCCAAGCCCAACTCATCCAATCCGAAAAGATGGCTTCCCTCGGTGAGATGACTGCCGGCATCGCTCATGAAATCCAGAACCCGCTCAACTTTGTCAACAATTTCTCCGAGATCAACAAGGAACTTATTGGGGATTTGAAATCAGAAATCAGGAATGGCAATATCGAAAAGGTCGGTTCAATTGCCGGAGATATAGAAGCCAATGAAGAAAAAATAATGCACCACGGCAAGCGCGCCGATGCCATCGTCAAAAGCATGCTCCAGCACAGCCGCAGCAGTTCAGGTCAGAAGGAGCTCACCGATATCAACGCCCTGTGCGACGAATATCTGCGCCTCGCCTACCACGGCCTTCGTGCCAAGGACAAAACGTTCAACGCCAAATTTGAAACTGACCTTGATCCAACCGTCGGCAAACTCAATGTGGTGAGTCAGGATATCGGCAGGGTCATCCTCAATCTTATTAACAATGCATTTTATGCAGTGGCAGAAAAAAAGAAACAATCCGGCGACCAACTATACGAACCCCAGGTACTTTTGAGGACTAAGAGAGATGGAAATCAGATCAAGATTTCCGTAGCCGATAACGGCAATGGAATACCAACAAAAGTATTGGACAAAATATTTCAACCTTTCTTCACCACCAAACCCACCGGTCAGGGAACAGGGCTCGGGCTCAGCCTGAGTTACGATATCATTACCAAAGGGCATGGAGGTGAACTGAAAGTACAAAACAGTGATCACGGAGCAACATTTATCATTATCTTACCAGCCTAACCCCCATCTCATGAAGATCCTGGTTGTAGACGACGAACAAGACATCCAAACTTTATTTGAACAGCGATTTCGTAAGGAGATCCGGGATAAGGAAATGTCCTTCGTCTTTGCCTTCTCAGGCGAACAGGCGCTGAAGTACATGCAGGCCAACGACCAGGAGGCCGTACTCATCCTTTCGGATATCAACATGCCCGGCATGAACGGACTGGAACTGCTTAAACAGATCAAGGCCAAATATGCCACCCCTCCTCCTATCGTAATGATGATTACTGCCTATGGCGATGAAGGAAACTATAAGGAAGCCATGAAACTTGGCGCTGACGATTTTCTCACCAAGCCGATCGATTTTATGGTGCTGAAGGAAAAGCTAAAAGGCGTGACCAAATGACGAAGATTCTTGTGGTGGATGATGAGGTGGACCTTGAAACCCTTATCAGGCAGAAATTCAGACAGAAGATCAGGGAGCAGCAATACGAATTTGTGTTTGCCATCAATGGCAAGGATGCGCTCGAAAAACTGAAAGCCCACCAGGATATCGCCATCGTCCTGAGCGATATCAACATGCCGGAAATGGATGGGCTTACCCTCCTCACCAAACTCAACGAGGTTTCACCCCTTACCAAAACGGTCATGGTGTCAGCCTATGGAGACATAGACAATATCCGCACTGCCATGAACCGCGGCGCCTTCGACTTCATCACCAAACCTGTCAACTTCCAGGACCTGGAAGTGACAATGGAGAAGACCATTCGCCACGTTCATCAACTGAAAGAAACCATCCAGGCCATCAAGGAGAATAACATTCTCAAGATGTATGTGGACCAAAACGTACTGCAGTTCATGGGGACGCGCGAATACGAGCAGTCTCTCATGGCCAATGAGACCACCGAGGCTTCCGTAGCTTTTATCGATATCTGTGATTTCACCTCAATCAGCGAGAAAGAATCCCCGGATACGGTCGTCAGGATGCTGAACAACTATTTCGATGTGATCGTAAAGGAAATCATCGCCCAGAACGGAACGGTCGACAAATTCATGGGGGATTGTGTCATGGCTGTCTTCCGTGGCAACTATCACCTGGACCGCGCCATTGACGCCTGCCTTGCGATCCGTACCAAAATTGACAACCTGCCTTCCGAGCTGAGTTTCTCTCCGAAAGTATCCATTGGCATCAACAGCGGTGAATTGATTTCAGGCAACATCGGATCGGCTACACTCAAGCGGCTGGACTATACCGTCATCGGAGATACGGTCAACACCGCTCAGAGACTCCAGGCTGCGGCAGGTAAAGGCCAGATTGTCATCACGGATGCTTGTTATGAAAAGGTTAAACAGTCGTTCAGCTGCAAACTTGTCGGGCCCGCACAGCTTAAGAACAAAACTGCTCCGGTCACTCTATATGAAGTATTGAACTAGGCTTTCCCCCGTAGCCCATCAATGATTTCCTTCAGATGCTGCTGCTTGACGGGTTCTCTTTCCCGGATACAATATCCGGTATGGTAGCGATGAGATGAAAGAAACGTCTGCTGTACAAGGTTCCATTCACGCTCGGTTTCTAATGCACCATTCATTTTCATCTCTTCAAATAGTCCTCTCGCAATATCACTGTAATTGTCTCTCCCCAGGTAGTCAAGATCCGCATCACACAATACCTTATCCAAAAGTGACGACGGCGACTGAGGAAGTTTGGTAGAAAGTATCATCGCCTGAATCTTCCCGATTTGCGTTTGTGTGAGTCCGAAGGCGGGGAGCCATTCAGCGGCCATCTTTGCTCCGCGCTCCTCATGATTTGAAGCTGATTCAATAAATCCGGCGTCGTGGAGCAAAGCTCCCAACCTGACCAACTGCACATCCTCTCCGGTTAGGCCTTCAGCCTTTGCAATCTTTTCAGCTGACTCAACGACATCGCGGACATGATCCATGTTATGGTAAGGAAGGTGAGGCATTTCAGCATGTAGTTTATTTAACAGGAACGTCTCTGCTGCCCCATAGTCTGGTGCAGTTGTCTGTGCCTGACTCAACTCCTCACGTAATGTCCTGAACAAAGGATCTACGTTGAACCAGAACAAATCGATGTCATTGGTCTCACGGGCACGAGACAGCCAACGTTTTGCCGAAGCCATATCACCCAGCGCAAGGCTGGCATGAACCAGGTAAACATTCACTCCTTTCTCCTCCTGGCCACTTCTGTTTTGCAATTCCTCGGCCATCTTCCGGGCCTCTTCCAACTGACCTAACCCGGCCAACGCCCGAACAAGGTAGGCAACCATGGAAGGCGGCCGGTGCGAAGCGGTGCGAAGACCTGACTTCAAGGTATCATAAGCAGCCGAATAGTCCCCAATCGTCAGATAGGTGCGCGCGAGCAGATCATACATACGCAATACTGAAGGGAAAAGCCGGAGTCCTTCCTTCAATATGGTGATTGCGTCCTGATATCGCTCCAGATAATAAAGGGAGATCGCCTGGTAATTGAAACTTGCAACGGTCAGTGGTTCAATTTGCTGTGCCTGCCTTACCATTGCTGCTGCTGCTTCAAACTTCCCCATCATATCCAGCACGTAACTGTAGGTATAGCGTGCGGAGGCATTGTTGGGATTCATTTGAATGGCTGTGTTGAGCAAGCCTTCCGCTGCTGTCAGATTCTTGTTGACAAAGAACTCAACAAAGGCCTTCGTAACATAATCGTTGTCAGTAGCGCCCCGCTTCCATGCTTCAGGCAGGTACCGGTTAATGTATTTCAGCCCTTCCTCAGGGGAGAGATCTCCGTTCCACGACATCCTTGCTGAATAAGAGCTCGCCAGGTAAGAGTAGGCGTCCCTAAACTCTGGATCCTTTTCAATGGCCTTTAAGAAATACTCCGAGGCTGTCCGGTAGCCTTCCACGTTCCATTGATTGAAAGCATGACGGCCTTTGAGAAAAAGATCATAAGCCTCAAGGTTTTCCGTGGGCTTGCCTTCGGTCTTTCCGGCAATTGCAGTCAGGGAGGCATTCAGTTCCTTTGCAACGGCCGCAGCCACATCATGCTGAAGATCAAACAGGTCATCCAGGTCGCCCGGGAAAACTTTGGACCAAACCTGCCGGTCGACGGGCCCGTCGACCAATTGCACGCTTATGCGGACTTTATTCTTATGTGTTTGAACGCTGCCCTCCACAAGGAACTTGACATTCAACTCCTTCGAAATCTCTGGCGCGGTCTTGGTGGTGCGTTTGTACTGCATGACCGTTGTGCGGGATATTACGCGGCAGGATGGAATGCCTGACAACTCAGTCAGTATATTCTCCATGACACCGTCGGCAAAATATTCCTGCCCCGGATCCTGGGAAAGATTTGAAAACGGGATCACAGCCATCGACTTTTCATCAGGCCGCTCCATGACTTTTTCAGCCCCACCTTGAGAACCAAATATTTCTCCCAGTCTGTTTGCTGTCTTTTTCTGTTCCGGGTTCCGGATAGCCTGAATGATCTCTTTTATTGCGTTGGCAACCTTATTGACCTGGTTATGATAATCGGTCTTGTTCAGATTCTCATTGCGGTGGTCAGAAGGCTTCAATGGCCGGTTGACGCCTGGCTCCCTGAAAATAAACTCAACTGCCCGCAGTACACTCCCCGTTTCACTTTCTATGGCGTTAACATCCTCGGCATCCAAATCGTGGATCTTCACCGGAAGAATCCGACTTGCCACATTTCCGCTCTGGAGTCGGATATCCCTTCCTTGTGTTTCCGAAGAAGCGATTCTGTTGAAGGCGCAAAACTCCTGCAGCCAGGCAAACGACCTGGCATCACAGTAGGTTTGAGACAGCACCGGGATCAGGATGAGCGACCTCAGTTTCCCCTCCAGACTCTTGTCCACATTATGGGTTTCAAGCAGCCCATCCTGAGGATTCGAATCAAAATATACCGACACTGGTTCCTTGATGGTGGCTGCCAGCTCTTCCTGGAGATGACGAACAAATTCCGTCACCCACCCCGAACGATTATCGTTCTGTCGGTAAGAGATAAAAATGTCGTAAGCGTATCCTGGTACCTGTGAGGGCATATGCTATTCAGGATTAGGGATTGATATTGCCAGCCACGAAAGGTATTTGTAGCAAGGGAGAAGCGAGGACATTTTCAAAGATAGGGACTCAGGGCCACCACACAAAGCAGAAATCTGGCCTTGCTTCGTCATCGCTTAGATTCCAGGATGCTGGTTATTCCATTGTGTCGCCTGTTCATAAGCATAACCGATCCTTCAAAGCATAGCCTCTTTCAACGGACCAGCCATTAATTGGATGCCTGGTGGCAAAAATCCTGCAATGTCTTCCTCTCCTCTTCAATGGGTTTCGTGTAGGTCAGCATCCCTATGACCTGACGCCGTGATATTTTGGAAAGGTTCTGGATATTGTAAGGTTGAAATTTTTGCATGATTATATTGGAGGCTATCAACTAATAAATTGGAGGCTTATTCAAATTTATTCTTCTTGATTTGAGCCGAGCCTACGGCTCTCGTGTTCAAAAAAACTACCGGCGACGGACTGAAGTCCGTCGCTAATTAAGAATCGAGGCGATGCCTCTTTGCGCACATGATGAAGACAAAACTTCAAGAGGCAAGAGCCGTAGGCTCGGTTCATACATTAACAACGGGTGATAACCCGTTGTATGCCGTAGGCACGGTACAGTCGCCAATCGAAATCGAGGCGATGCCTCTTTGCGCACATG